>NZ_JASISO010000002.1 GCF_030063135.1 Streptomyces sp. G-G2 | reverse complement strand
GTGCTGGTGGGATGCGACACGCCACCGGCGCCACCGGTTGCGCCGGGGCCGACCGGGCGGCCCGTGCGGGGGCTGCCGTACCCGTCGGACGCCGGGCTGTCGGAGACCCCCGGCACGACCCCCGGCACGGCCCCGGGCGCCTCGGGGGATCCGTGTCCCGAGAGCGGCGTACGGCTGAGCGAGGATCCGGGGGACGCTGCGATGGGGCTGCGGGCCGGGGGGCTCACCCTGGTCAACTGCGGCACGCGGCCGTACCCCCTGGACGGCTACCCGGAGATCCAGGTGCTGGGCAAGGACGTACGGCCGGTTCGGGTATCGGTGGTGCACGGCGCGGACGGGATCACCACCGGCGTGCCCACCGTGGACGCGCCCCCGCGGCCGCTGGTCCTGCGGCCCGGGGACTCGGCGCGGGTACCGCTGCTGTGGCGGAACCTGGTCACCGAGGTGGACGTTCCCGCCGTGGAGGGCTGGTACGTCGACGTGACGGCCCGGCCCGGCGCCGCACCGGTGCGGCTCCGGCTCACCCAGTCCCTCGACCTCGGCAACACCGGGAAGCTGGCCATCGGCCCCTGGCAGGTGGCGCAGGCCGCGCCGGGCGCACCGGGCGCGCCGTGATCGTCTGGCTCGACTGGCCCTTCGGCGGCGGGAAGACGCAGACCGCCCACGCACTGCTGCGGCGGCTGCCGGGAAGCGTGGTGTGCGATCCGGAGCACGTCGGCTTCGGTCTGCACCGGATGCTGCCGCCCGCGTTGCGCGGGGACTTCCAGGACCTTCCCGCCTGGCGACAGGGCGTGTTCGAGGTGCTGGACCTGGCCGCCGCGCGCCACCCGGGGGTGGTACTGGTCCCCATGACCGTCACCGACCCCCGCTACTTCGCCGGGACCGTCGGGCGGCTGCGGGAACGCGGCCACGACGTACGGCACTTCGCCCTGCTGGCCGAGCGGGAGACCGTCCTGCGGCGGCTGCGCGAGCGCGGCCCGGGTCGGGGTCTGCGGCGCGAGGGTTTCGCCGTCTCCCGACTGGACGGCGCCCTGGCGGCCCTGCGCGCGCCGGAGTTCGCGGAGCACCTGTGGACGGACCGGCTGCCCGTGTCCGGGGTCGCCGACCGGATCGCGGCGAGCGCGGGCCTGTCGCTGACCCCGGACCCGGACGGTCCGCTGCGCGGGCGGCTGCGGCGCGCGCTGGTCGGCGTACGGCACATCCGCTTCGGCTGACCCGCCCCCTAAGCCGTCCTGCGGCGCGGGGCGTGGCGGGTGGGGAGGGCGGTGGCGGCGAGGGTGAGGGCCACGGCGGCGGCCGCGAGGGAGCCGTAGAGCAGCGGCGGGATGTACGGGGACTCGCCGGTGAGGGCCTTCGCCATCGGGACCAGGGTGGCCATGGCGAGCGTGTTGGCGGCGGCGAGGGCGGCGAACCCGCCGAGGACGGCGGCCATGACGTTGTTGGCCCAGGCACCGACCCGCCGGTCCAGGCTCTGGGAGCCCGCCCAGCCCGCCCAGCCCGCCGGATCGGCGGCCTGGCCGCCGAGCGCGGACAGGCCGGGGTCAATGCCGCGGACCAGGAGTTCGGTGGGGGCGGGCGCGGTGCGGTGCGCGGCCAGGTCGGCGGCCGGGAGGGTGATCTCACCGAAGCCCAGGCCCCGGCTGTAGACGGCGATGACCTGCGGGGTGGCGCGGGAGCCGTCGGGGAGCCGCAGGTCCATCCGGTCGCCGAGGCGCACTCCGGCGGCTTCGGCGAGGCCCCGGTCGACGGCGACGGTGCCGGGCCGCAGGGCGGCGAGGGAGCCCCCGCGTACGCGGAGGTCCTGGACCGGGGTGAGGTCGCCGGAGGTGACCTGGGCGGGGTCGGAGCGCAGTTCGCGGGTGGAGCCGGAGCCGACGAGGGCGAGTACGGAGGTGTGGCCGACGGGAACGGCCGCGGTGACGCCGGGGAGGGCGGCGGCGCGGGCCGCGGTGTCGGCGGGGAGGCCGCCGCCGCCCGGGGCGGTGACGACGTGGTCGGCGAGCATGCCCGCGTTCTGCTGGTGGCCGGTGGCGCGGTCCTCGCTGGTGTGGAGGAAGACCAGGGTGGAGGAGAAGGCGACGGCCAGCACGATGGGGGTGATGGCGGAGGCCAGACGGCGGGCGTTGGTACGGGAGTTCGCGGCGGCGAGCACGCCCGCCGGGCCGGTGGCGCGCAGCGGGAGGCCGATCACGACGGCGCAGGCGCGGGCGATGAGCGGTCCGAGCAGGGCCACGGCCAGCATGAAGAGCATGACGACGCCGAGTCCGGCGGTGGCGGCGGCCTCCGTGGATCCCCCGGCGGCCAGGCCCGCGCAGGTGAACCCACCGACCAGGGCTGCCGCGCAGCACCGCCCAGGACATCGCGGCCCGGATGGCCGCGCTCACCGGCCGCCGGAGCGCACCCACCGGCGCGGCGTGACGGAGCCGGAGCTGGGGTGGTCGAGCCCGGCGGCG
The DNA here is from genome assembly GCF_030063135.1 of Streptomyces sp. G-G2. GTDB lineage: Bacteria > Actinomycetota > Actinomycetes > Streptomycetales > Streptomycetaceae > Streptomyces. Next base: position 326,412 of record NZ_JASISO010000002.1, on the reverse strand, counting down.
CACCGCAGGAAGGTGGACTTGCCGGAGCCGGAGGGGCCCATCACGGCGGTGAAGCTGCCGCGGGGCAGGCTGAGGTCGATGCCGCGCAGCGCGTGGACGGTGGCCTGGCCGCGCCCGTAGGAACGGCGTACGTCGCGCAGTTCGACGGCGGCCGCGGCGGCGGCGCCGTACTCCGCGCCGTCGTTCCCCGCCCCGCCGTTCCCCGCCCCGCCGGCCGCGGTACCGGTGTACGCGCCGGCCGGCCACCCCTGGGTGTCGTACTCCCTGCCGCCGACGGGTCCCGCGCGATGCGCCGTCGCCGACTGCTGTCGCTCCCGCTGTCGCCCGCCGCGCCCGAAGCCCATGATGTGCCGCCTTCCGTGTGTGCCGTCCTGCTGGTACCGACGACGCTACGGATCTTCGTGGGGTGGCGGCCATGGCGGAACCCGGCCTGCCGGGGGTGGGGTGAACCCCACCCGCCGCCTTCAGGAAGTGCCCGACGTTCAGAGCGAGCGGCGGATCAGCAGCAGCGCGCGGTCGTCGTTGACGTCCTTGGCGACCTTCTCGATCAGGTGCCAGGTCGCGCCCTCCCAGCCGGAGGCGACGTAGCGGTCGGCCTCGCCGGTGAGCCGGTCGATGCCCTCGCTGATGTCGCGGTCGGCGGTTTCGACGAGCCCGTCGGTGAAGAGCATCAGGACGTCGCCGCGGCGCAGGTTGCCCTGCGCGGCGTTGAAGACGGCGCCGTCGTAGACCCCGAGCAGCGGGCCCTCGCCGGTCTTCTCCTGCCAGCGGCCGGTGCCCGCGGAGAGCTGGAGGGCGGGCAGGTGGCCCGCCGAGAGGAGGTCGTAGTCCCCGGTCTCCAGGTCCAGGACGAGGTGGATGGAGGTGGCGAAGCCCTCGTCCCAGTCCTGGCGCAGCAGGTAGCCGTTGGCGGCGGGCAGGAAGTCCTGCGGGGGCAGGGAGCCGAGCAGTCCGCCGAAGGCTCCGGACAGGAGCAGGGCGCGGGAACCCGCGTCCATGCCCTTGCCGGAGACGTCGGTGAGGACGACTTCGAGGGTGCGGCCGCCGTTGGTGCGGGCGGCCACCACGAAGTCGCCGGAGAAGGACTGGCCGCCCGCCGGGCGCAGGGCCATCTCGCGGTGCCAGCCCCGGGGCAGGTCGGGCAGCTTGCTCTGGACCCGGATGCGTTCGCGCAGGTCGAAGAGCATGGTGCCGCCACGTCTCCAGGGCACGCCGACGCGGCTGCGGAACTGGGCGATGACCAGGCCGAAGAACCCGCAGGCGGCGACGACCAGGATGGTGCCGGGGGTGACCCGGGCGGGCCCCTCGGTGTACGGGCCGAGCACCAGCGCCTCGACGATCAGGGCGGTCGCCGAGGCGGCGTAGAGGGCGAGCAGGCTGGCGGGGCGCAGCAGCAGGCCGCCCGCGACGATGGGCAGGACGAGGGCCGAGGGCGAGAACCAGACGGGCAGGAGCAGGGTGCCCCAGGTGACGGCGGGGACGGTGAGCAGCAGGCCGCCGAAGGCGAGCCAGTCGGAGGCGTCGCCGCGGAAGTAGTCGACGGCGGATTTGCGCAGCGCGGTGCGCACCCGGTGCGAAGCCTTCCGCAGCCGGGCCGTGAGGGTCTCCATCCGTGCTCCGCCCATTGCTTCGGGACCCTATCCATCCTCGCTGTGGGCGCGCAGGGGTACCCCCTGACCGGATGGTGATTTCGGGACCAAATCCGCTCGCACGGGATGGATTGCCCTGGTAGGCATGGGCTTATGGCTATGGAGACGCGGGTCCTGCGACCCGAGGAGTGGGACGTCTGGTTCGACCACCTGGAACTGGCGTTCGGGGGTGTGCCGGAGGCGCCGGAGGAACGGGCGCTGTACGAGTCCCTCACGGAGACGGAGCGTTCACTGGGGGTGTGGGACGGGGAGGCCTGCGTGGGCTCCGCGGGCGCCTTCAGTTTCCGGGTCTCGGTGCCCGGCGGGGCGCTGGTGCCCGCGGCGGGGGTGACGATGGTGGGAGTGGCTCCGACGCACCGGCGGCGCGGGGTCCTGACCTCTTTGATGCGCCGTCAATTGGACGATGTCCGGGCGGGTGGTGAGCCGCTCGCCGTGCTGACGGCGTCGGAACCGGCCATCTACGGGCGGTTCGGCTACGGCCCGGCGGCGTACACGCTGGCCCTGCACGTCGATACGGCCCGGGTCCGGCTCCAGCGGCCGCCGGGGGCGGACGGCGTCCGGCTGCGGCTGGTCGACCCGGAGCGCGCGCTGGACGCGTGCGAGGCCGTGTACGCGGAGCTGGTGCCCGGTCGGCCCGGGATGACCGCGCGGCAGCCGGGCTGGGAGCGGCAGGCGCTGCTGGATCCGCCGTCGCAGCGCGGGGGCCGCTCCCCGCTGAAGTGCGTGCTGGCCGAGCGGGACGGGAAGGCGGTGGGGTACGCCCGCTACCGGGTCAGGCCGGAGTGGAACCTGAGCGTCGCCGAGGGTGTGGTGGAGGTCCAGGACCTCGACGCGCTCGACCCGGCGGCGTACGCGGCCCTGTGGGAGTACGTCTTCGGGATCGACCTGACCTCGTCGGTACGGGCGACCAAGCGGCCCGTGGACGATCCGCTGCTGCACCTGGTCAGCGATGTGCGCCGGTCGCGGCCGCGGACCCTCGACTCGATGCACGTACGGCTGGTGGACCTCGGGGCGGCGCTGGAGGCACGGACGTACGGGGCTCCGGTGGACGTGGTCTTCGAGGTCGAGGACGACTTCTGCCCCTGGAACGCCGGGCGTTGGCGGCTGACCGGCGATGCCAAGGGGGCGTCCTGCGCGCGCACCGGCGACCCCGCGGAGCTCGCCCTGTCGGTGCGCGAACTGGGCTCGGCCTACCTGGGCGGGGTCTCCCTGGCCTCCCTCGCGGGCGCGGGCCGGGTCACCGAACTGCGCCCGGGGGCGCTGACGGAGGCGTCCCGGGCCTTCACCTCGGACCTGGCGCCCTGGCTCCCGCACGGCTTCTGAGCGGGGCCGGGCGGCTCCGCTGAGGGCCGCCGGTCCTCAGCGGAGCTGGCAGCCCGGGCACCAGAAGAGGTTGCGGGCGGCGAGGCCCGCGGTGCGGATCTCGGTGTCGCAGAGCAGGCAGGGCAGACGGGCGCGCCGGTAGACGTAGACCTCGCCGCCGTGGTCGTCCACGCGCGGCGGGCGGCCCATGGCCTCAGGGGTGTGCTCGGGGCGGACGGTGTCGATCCGGTTGTTCCGGACGCCCTCGCGCATCAGCGCGCCGAGGTCGCCCCACAGCGCGTCCCACTCGGCGCGGGTGAGGTCCCGGCCGAGCCGGTAGGGGTCGATGCCGTGCCGGAAGAGGACCTCGGCGCGGTAGACGTTGCCGACGCCCGCCACGATCTTCTGGTCCATGAGGAGGGCGGCGATCGTGGTCCGGGAGCGGGAGATCCGCGCCCAGGCCCGGTCGGGGTCGTCGGCGGGGCGCAGGGGGTCCGGGCCGAGGCGTTCGTGTATCGCCCGCTTCTCGTCGGGGGTGATCAGCGCGCAGGTGGTGGGGCCGCGCAGGTCGGCGTACTGCTCGGCGCCCACCAGCCGCAGGCGGACGGTGTCCGTGGCGGGCGGGGCGGGGACCGGGCCGAAGCCGTACCTGCCGAAGAGGCCGAGGTGGATGTGGACCCAGTCCTCGGCGGGGCCGTCGAAGCCGAGGAAGAGGTGCTTGCCGTGGGCCTCGGCGGTGTCGAGTTCGCGGCCGTCCAGCAGGGCGGCGCTCTCGGCGAAGCGGCCCTGGGGGCTGCTGACGCGCAGGCTCCGCCCGGCGAAGCGCTCCTCGTGGTCCTGGGCGAGGCGGTGGATCGTATGCCCCTCGGGCACGGCACTACGGCACTACGGCACTGCGCGCCGCGGGCTCACGGCGCCGCGGCGGGCGGTGACTCAGCCCTGCTGGGGGTGGTGGGCCGGGATCGGGGGCAGCTCGCCGGTGGTCTCGTAGGCGGAGAGCATCTCGATGCGGCGGGTGTGGCGCTCCTCGTCGGAGTACGGGGTCGCCAGGAAGATCTCGACGAACTTGGTCGACTCCTCCACCGTGTGCATGCGGCCGCCGATGGAGATGACGTTGGCGTTGTTGTGCTCGCGGCCGAGGGCGGCGGTCTGCTCGCTCCAGGCCAGCGCGGCGCGAACGCCCTTGACCTTGTTCGCGGCGATGGCCTCGCCGTTGCCGGAGCCGCCGATCACGATGCCGAGGCCGTCCGCGTCCGCGGCGGTCCGCTCGGCGGCGCGCAGGCAGAACGGCGGGTAGTCGTCCTGGGCGTCGTAGACGTGGGGACCGCAGTCGACGACATCGTGGCCCTGGGCCTTCAGCCACTCGACGAGGTGGTTCTTGAGTTCGTAGCCGGCATGGTCGGAGCCGAGGTAGACGCGCATGGGCACGAGTGTGACACGAGGGTCCGGGCGGTCGCGCGAGGGGTGCCGGACAGATGTCGCGTAAGTCACTTCTAAAGCTCAAGTAAACCCAAAGAACGCAGTTGGGGCGGGGTAGAAGCGGTCAGGACCTTGGTCCGGGACGTTCGCCCTATGGCAACGATCCGGATTTAGGTCTTCCGCCCTGCGTTCATCCCGGGTTTGAATGCCGGGGCTCGCAACCCGAGAACCTAAGGATTCGTCCATGAGCTCCACGACGACCCTTCAGAAGTCAGGCGGCCCCACCGGTGAACCCGGTGGCGCCCAGCCCTCCGACGGTCTGAAGGCCGGTCTCAAGAACCGGCACCTGTCCATGATCGCCATTGGCGGCGTCATCGGCGCCGGCCTCTTCGTCGGCTCCGGCGGCGGTATCGCCAAGGCCGGTCCCGCCATCCTGGTCTCCTACGCGCTCGTCGGCGCGATGGTGGTCTTCGTGATGCGGATGCTGGGCGAGATGGCCGCGGCCAGCCCGAACTCCGGATCCTTCTCCGCCTACGCCGACCGGGCGCTCGGCCGCTGGGCCGGTTTCTCCATCGGCTGGCTCTACTGGTTCTTCTGGGTCGTCGTGCTGGCCGTGGAGGCCACCGCGGGCGCGAAGATCCTCGAGGGCTGGGTCCCGGCCGTCCCGCAGTGGGCCTGGGCGCTGATCGTGATGGTCGTGCTGACGATCACCAACCTCGGCTCGGTGGCCTCGTACGGCGAGTTCGAGTTCTGGTTCGCGGGCATCAAGGTCGTCGCCATCGGCGGCTTCGTGATCGTCGGCCTGCTGGCCGTCTTCGGGGTGCTCCCCGGCTCGGACAACCCGGGCGCGGGCTTCGCGCACCTGACCGACACCGGGGGGTTCATGCCGCACGGGGTCGGCTCGATCCTCACCGGCGTGCTGATGGTGGTCTTCTCCTTCATGGGCAGCGAGATCGTCACGCTCGCCGCCGGTGAGTCCGAGGACCCGCGCCGCGCGGTCACCAAGGCCACCAACTCGGTGATCTGGCGGATCGGCATCTTCTACCTCGGCTCGATCTTCATCGTGCTGACGCTGCTGCCGTGGAACGACAAGTCGATCACCGAGAAGGGCTCGTACGTCGCCGCCCTCGACTCGATCGGCATCGCGCACGCGGGCCAGATCATGAACGTGATCGTCCTGACGGCCGTGCTGTCCTGCCTGAACTCGGGCCTCTACACCGCTTCCCGCATGGCGTTCTCCCTGGGCGAGCGCGGTGACGCGCCGAAGATCTTCGCGAAGGTCTCCAAGAGGGGCGTCCCGACCGCGGCGATCCTGGGCTCGGTGGTCTTCGGCTTCGCCGCCGTCTACTTCAACTACGCCTTCCCGGACACGGTCTTCAACTTCCTCCTGAACTCCTCCGGGGCGATCGCGCTCTTCGTCTGGCTGGCGATCTGCTTCACCCAGCTGCGGATGCGCGCGATCCTGCTGCGCGAGGCGCCGGAGAAGCTGACGGTGAAGATGTGGTTCTTCCCGTACCTGACCTGGCTGACCGCCGCGATGATCAGCTTCGTCCTCGTCTACATGCTGTTCGACGACGCCAACCGCGAGGTGGTCCTGCTCTCGCTGCTGGTCGCGGGCGTGGTGCTGGCCATCGGCACGACGCTCGACTTCTTCCGCCGCAGGGACGCGGCGCGCGCCTAGTCACCCGCACACCCACGCACGGCGGCCCCGGACCATGGGATGGTCCGGGGCCGCCGTGTACGTCGGGCCGGGTCAGCCGCGGTCCGCCAGCTTCCACGCGGCGGGCAGCAGCCCCATCGCCAGGGCCGCCTTGAGGGCGTCCCCGATCAGGAACGGGGTCAGCCCCGCGGCGACGGCCGCGCTCGCGGACATCCCGGTGGACAGCGCCAGGTACGGCACGCCGACCGCGTAGACCAGCGCGGAGCCCGCCGCCATGGTGAGGGCCGTGCGGACCACCGACCGGTCGGCGCCGCGGCGCGCGAGGGCTCCGACGACCGTCGCCGCGAGCAGCATGCCCAGCACGTAGCCGAAGGAGGCGCCGCCCGCGCCGGAGGTGCCGTGCGCGAACCACGGCATCCCGGCCATGCCGACCAGGGCGTAGAGCGCGAGGGAGAGGAAGCCGCGGCGGGCCCCGAAGGCGGTGCCGACCAGCAGGGCGGCGAAGGTCTGGCCGGTGACCGGGACCGGGGAGCCGGGGACCGGTACGGCGATCTGCGCGGCGATGCCGGTCAGCGCGGCCCCGCCGACGACGAGCGCGACCTCGCGGACCCGGCTCGCGGGCAGCAGGTCGGCGAGGACGGCGCCGGGCCGGAAGCCGGTGACGGGGGCGACGGCGGTCGGGGCGGAAGCGGTGCTCATCGGGACTCCGGGGGTTCGGTTCTGCCGCGGGGACGGCGGCGGGGACAGGGGGACAAGGTGACGTTAGTCCCGCGACCCCCGGCCCCTCGGCGTCGCGCGGAGACAAACCGGTGATCCTCTGCTTGGTGGGGAGTCCACAAAGACGGGGCTCCCGGATGCCCGAACGACGCGCGGAGTGACCTGGGTCACCCGGGAATTTTGGCCATAACTCAGCCATTTTGCGTCGTCACACCCCGCTCGGGGACACTGTGGGGATGTCACAAGCACCCCTGCCGGACCTCGCCCCCGAGCCCCTCGGCCACGGGCTCAAGCAGCGCCACCTGACCATGCTGGGCCTCGGCGGCGTGATCGGCGCGGGCCTCTTCGTCGGCTCCGGCGCGGGCATCACCATCGCCGGTCCGGCGATCGTCTTCTCGTACCTGCTCGCGGGCAGCCTCGCCATGCTGGTCATGCGGATGCTCGGCGAGATGTCCGCCGCGATGCCCGCGTCCGGCTCCTTCTCCGTGCACGCGGAGCGGGCGCTGGGCCGCTGGGCCGGGTTCTCGGCGGGCTGGCTCTACTGGTTCCTGCTCGTCGTGGTGCTGGCCGTGGAGGCGACCGCCGCGGCGAAGATCGCGAACGGCTGGGTACCGGGGATCGCCCAGTGGGCCTGGGTGCTGATCTTCATGGTGGTCTTCACCGTGAGCAATCTGGCGGCCGTACGGAACTTCGGCGAGTTCGAGTTCTGGTTCGCCGCGCTCAAGGTCAGCGCGATCGTGCTGTTCCTCGTACTGTCCACGCTGGCGATCTTCGGGGTTCTGCCGGACACGGATCCGGTGGGGCTGGCCAACCTGACCGGCCACGGCGGGTTCGCGCCGGCCGGGTTCAGCGGGGTGATCGCGGGCATGCTCGCGGTGATCTTCGCCTTCGGTGGCCTCGAGGTCGTCACCATCGCCGCCGCCGAGTCCGACGACCCTGCCCGCTCGGTGGCCCGCGCGGTGCGCAGCGCGGTGTGGCGCATCCTCTTCTTCTACGTCGGCTCGATGATCGTCATCGTGACCCTGCTGCCGTGGGACTCGATGGAGCCGGGCCGGAGCCCGTACGTCGCCGTCCTCGACTCGATCGGCATTCCCGGGGCCGGTCAGATCATGAACATCGTGGTGTTCGTGGCGCTGCTGTCGGCGCTCAACGCCAACCTCTACGGCTCCTCGCGGATGGTGTTCTCACTGGCCGAGCGCGGCGAGGCCCCGACCTCGCTGCTGACGGTCTCGGCGGGCGGGGTGCCGCGGCGCGCGGTCTTCGCGTCGGTGGCCTTCGGCTTCGTCTCGGTGGTGCTGAACCTGCTGTGGCCGGACACGGTCTTCCTCTACATGCTGAACGCGGTCGGGGCGGTGCTGCTGTTCGTGTGGGCGCTGATCGCGGTCTCGCAGCTGAGGCTGCGGCGCCGGATCGAGCGCGAGATGCCGGAGCGGCTGACCCTGCGGATGTGGTGCTTCCCGTACCTGACGTGGGCCGCGCTGGCCGGGATGGCGGCGGTGCTGGTGCTGATGCTGTTCGACGACTCGGCGCGGCCGCAGCTGCTGTGGTCGGGCGGCGCGGCGGCCGTGGTGCTGCTGGTGGCGTGGGCGCGGGAGCTGCGGGCGCGGCGGGGCTGAGGGGAGGGTTCCGCGGCGGCGCGCCGACTCGGAACGGCAGACCTGTCCGCATGATGGACAGCTTTCGTCCGATAAACGGACAGTAGGCACACTGGTGCACCTCTCCCCGTCCACCCGCACACCGGACAGGCACCCCCATGAGCCAGCGCACCGCCACACCTCCCGAACAGCAGCAGACCTCCGGGGAGGAGACCGGACCCGCCGGGTCCCCCCTCGGCAACGGCCTCAAACAGCGCCACCTCTCGATGATCGCCCTCGGCGGCGTCATCGGGGCGGGCCTCTTCGTCGGTTCCGGCGCCGGTATCGCGGCGGCCGGGCCCTCGATCGTGCTCGCCTACGCGGCGTCCGGCCTGCTCGTGATGTTCGTGATGCGCATGCTCGGCGAGATGTCCGCCGCGAACCCCGCCTCCGGCTCCTTCTCGGTGCACGCCGAGCGCGCGATCGGCCCGTGGGCCGGCTTCACGGCGGGCTGGATGTTCTGGATCCTGCTGTGCGTCGGGGTGGCCATCGAGGCCATCGGCGCGGCGCACATCGTGACCGGATGGCTGCCCGGCACCCCGTCGTGGATGTGGGTACTGATCTTCATGGCGGTGTTCTGCGGCTCCAACCTGGCCGCCGTCTCGAACTTCGGCGAGTTCGAGTTCTGGTTCTCCGCCCTCAAGATCGGCGCCATCGCGCTGTTCCTGGGCCTGGGCGTGCTGGCCGTCCTGGGCGTGCTGCCCGGCACCTCCTCCCCCGGCGCCGCCAACCTGCTGCACGACGGCGGTTTCATGCCGGGCGGCGTGGACGGGCTGCTCGTCGGGCTGCTGGCCTCGGTCGTCGCCTACGGCGGCCTGGAGACGGTGACCATCGCCGCCGCCGAGTCCGAGAACCCGGCCAAGGGCGTGGCCACGGCCGTGAAGACCACCATGTGGCGGATCGCGGTCGTCTACGTCGGCTCGATGCTGGTCATCGTCACCCTGCTGCCGTGGAACGAACCCGGCGTCACCGAACAGGGGCCGTACGCCGCCACCCTGAACCACCTGGGCATCCCCGCAGCGGGCGAGGTCATGAACGTGGTCATCCTGATCGCCCTCCTGTCCGCGATGAACGCGAACATCTACGGCTCCTCCCGGATGGCCTACTCCCTCATCTCCCGCGGCCAGGGCCCCAAGGCGCTGGGCAAGCTCACCGACCGGGTCCCGCGCCGCGCGGTGCTCGCCTCCTCCGGCTTCGGTTTCCTCACCGTGCTGCTGTCGTACTGGTACCCCGAGACGCTGTTCGCCTGGCTGCTGAACATGGTCGGCGGAGTGATCCTGGTGGTCTGGGGCTTCATCGCGGTCTCCCAGTTCGTGCTGCGCCGCCGGCTGGAGCGCGAGGCGCCGGAGCAGTTGGCCGTCAGGATGTGGGGCTTCCCCTACCTGACCTGGGTCGCGCTGGCCGGTGTGGCCGGGGTCCTGGTGCTGATGGCCCTGGACGGGGACACCCGCGTCCAGGTCGTGTTCACCGGCGGACTGGCGCTGGCCCTGGCGCTCACCGGGTACGTCCGCCAGCGCGCGGCTGCGGCGCGCGCGGCGGCGTAACCGCTCTTCCGGAGGCCGGGCCCCGTGCGCACGCACGGGGTCCGGCCTTTCGCGTGCCCGAGGTCCCCACCAAGCCAGGCGACCCTTAGCCGCCTGTGGAAATAGATGCTGCTAGCGTGCAGTTGCACATGGGTGGCAATAAGAACACCGAGGGGACCGGATACCAGCATGGCCGTCTACACGCTTCCTGAACTTCCCTACGACTACGCGGCGCTGGAGCCGGTGATCAACCCGCAGATCATCGAGCTGCACCACGACAAGCACCACGCCGCCTACGTCGCGGGCGCCAACACCACGCTGGAGCAGCTGGAGGAGGCGCGCGACAAGGAGAACTGGGGCGTGCTGAACGGCCTTGAGAAGAACCTCGCGTTCCACCTCTCCGGCCACATCCTGCACAGCATCTACTGGCACAACATGGCGAACCCGAAGACGGACGAGGGCGGCGGCGTCCCGGACGAGAAGGACGGGCTGGGCGACCTCGCGGACGCCATCACCGAGTCCTTCGGTTCGTTCCAGAAGTTCCGCAAGCAGCTCACCTTCGCGGCCTCCGCGACGCAGGGCTCCGGCTGGGGCGTGCTCGCGTACGAGCCCATCAGCGGCCGCCTGATCGTCGAACAGGTCTACGACCACCAGGGCAACGTGGGCCAGGCCTCGGTGCCGGTCCTGGTCTTCGACGCCTGGGAGCACGCCTTCTACCTGCAGTACAAGAACCAGAAGGTGGACTTCATCGAGGCGATGTGGAAGGTCGTCAACTGGCAGGACGTCGCCAAGCGCTACTCCGACGCCAAGGCGAACACCCCGCTGCTGATCCCCGCCCAGGGCTGATCGGCGCCACCGGCCTCCCCCGCTACCGCTGGGGGGTGCCCCCGCCTCGTGATCGTCTTCTCAACCTTCACCCGGGGGCGTGCACACCAGAGGGCCCTCGCGAGGACATGACTCGCGGGGGCCTTCTGCGTTCCGCGCGGCTCCCCCAGGGCGCGCGCCGCCGCCCGCCATTGCGCGAGCCGCCGGTCGACCTCCGCCCGTACGACGGGCACCGCCAGCAGCGCCCGGTCGTCGACCCGGTACGGGCGGCCCGCGCCCCGCAGGTAGTGGCGCAGGGTGCCCGCGGCCTGGCGGACCCCGAGCGCCGTCCACAGCGGGGGCACCGCGAGGGCCGCCGCGCGCAGCACCCGGTCGCGGGGGCGGGCCGGGAGGCTGCCGAAGGGCGCGTTGTCGTTGGGCAGGCCCGGGGCCGCCCAGCCGCCCTCGCGGCCGAGCGGCAGCGTGGCGTCCGGGCCCGTCTGCTCAGTCCCCGTATCGGGACGGTACGGGAGGAACCGGGCGCCTGCTACTCGGCTTCCCGGCTCCCCCGCGGCGCGGCTACGCGAAGTCGGGGCCGACCGTCCGGGTCCGCTTGATCTCGAAGAAACCGGGGGTCGAGGCGACCAGCAGGGTGCCGTCCCACAGCCGGGCCGCGGCCTCGCCGCGCGGGGCCGGGGTGACGACCGGGCCGAAGAAGGCCACGTCCTCGCCGTCGGCGCCGGGCACCGAGATGACCGGGGTGCCGACCTCCTGGCCGACCCGGTCTATGCCGTTGGCGTGCGAGGTGCGCAGGATCTCGTCGTACTCGTCGGAGTCGGCGTACGCGATCAGCTCGGCGGGCAGGCCCACGTCGGCGAGGGCGGCGGCGATGACCTCGCGGCCCGCGCCCTGGCCCTCGTTGTGGAAGCGGGTGCCGAGGGCCGTGTAGAGCTTGCCGGTGACCTCGCTGCCGTGCTTCTGCTGGGCCGCGACCACCACGCGGACCGGCTCCAGGCCCTTGGGTCCGAGCAGGTCGCGGTAGCGCTCGGGCATCTCGTCGAGCTTGTTCTCGTTCAGCACCGACAGGCTCATGACGTGCCAGCGCACCTCGATGTCACGGACCTTCTCGACTTCCAGCATCCAGCGGGAGGTCATCCAGGCCCAGGGGCAGAGCGGGTCGAACCAGAAGTCGACCGGGGTCTTCTCGGTCACCTGGGTGTCGGGCATGACTCTCCTCTGCGGCGATGGGTCCGTCGGGTACGAGCGGGGGCGCGCCGGGGGCGCGCACACCGACGGCAACCGCCCCGCCGTCCCCCGCATTCCCCATGGGAGGATTCGAACCGAAAACGTGAACACGCACGAAGGAGTGCCCGTGTCCGGTGAAAACCTGTCCCGCGACGAGGCCCGCGAGCGGGCCGAGCTGCTGTCAGTCCAGGGGTACGAGGTGGTCCTCGACCTCCGGTCCGCCGTGGACGAGAACGAACCGGCCGAGGGACCAAGGACCTTCCGCTCCGTGACGACCGTCCGCTTCCGCTCCGCGGTTCCCGGCGCCGCCACCTTCGCGGACCTGATCGCCCCTTCGGTTAACGCGGTCACCCTCAACGGCGCCGCCCTCGACCCGGCCGCCGTGTTCGACGGCTCGCGGATCGCGCTGGCGGACCTGGCCACGGAGAACGTCCTGGTGGTGGACGCGAACTGCGCGTACAGCCGAACCGGCGAGGGCATGCACCGGTTCGTGGACCCGGAGGACGGCGAGGTCTACCTCTACACCCAGTACGAGCCCGCGGACGCGCGCCGGGTGTACGCGAACTTCGAGCAGCCCGACTTGAAGGCCCCCTACCGCTTCGAGGTGACCGCGCCCGAGGGCTGGCAGGTGTGGAGCAACGGCGTGGAGGAGTCCCGCGAGGAAAACACCCGCCGCTTCGCCGAGACCGCGCCGATCTCGACGTACATCACCTGCGTGGTCGCGGGCCCGTACCACTACGTCACGGACACCTACACGCGCGGTGAGCTGACGATCCCGCTCGGCGCGATGTGCCGCAAGGGACTGGCCAAGCACTTCGACGCGGACGACGTCTTCCTCGTCACCAAGCAGGGCTTCGACTTCTTCCACGAGCACTTCGACTACCCCTACCCCTTCGGGAAGTACGACCAGGCCTTCGTGCCGGAGTACAACCTGGGCGCCATGGAGAACCCGGGGATGGTGACCTTCCGCGAGGAGTACATCTTCCGCGGGAAGGTCACCCGGGCCTCCTACGAGCGGCGCGCGAACGTCATCCTGCACGAGATGGCGCACATGTGGTTCGGCGACCTGGTCACCATGAAGTGGTGGGACGACCTGTGGTTGAAGGAGTCCTTCGCGGACTTCATGGGCACCTTCTCGATGGTGGAGGCGACCCGCTTCGACAACGGCTGGGTCACCTTCGCCAACAACCGCAAGGCGTGGGCGTACCGGGCCGACCAGCTGCCCTCCACGCACCCGATCACGGCCGACATCCGTGACCTGGAGGACGCGAAGCTCAACTTCGACGGCATCACCTACGCCAAGGGCGCGGCGGTGCTCAAGCAGTTGGTCGCCTACGTCGGCCGCGACGCCTTCCTGGAGGGCGCGCGGCGCTACTTCAAGGCCAACGCGTACGGGAACACCACGCTCGACGACCTGCTGTCGGTGCTGGCCGAGGTCTCGGGCCGGGACATGGGCGAATGGTCGCGGGCCTGGCTCCAGACGGCGGGCGTGAACGCGCTGACCCCGCTGGTGACCTATGACGCGGCCGGGCGGATCACCGAACTCGCCGTGCTCCAGGAAGGCGCCGAACTGCGCCCCCACCGGGTGGCGGTCGGCCTGTACCGGCTGGAGGACGGCGCCCTCGTGCGCTACGCACGGGCCGAGATCGACGTCGCGGGCGCGCGGACGGTGGTCGCGGAACTGGCGGGCGCCGAGCGGCCCGATCTGGTCCTGGTCAACGACGACGACCTGACCTACTGCAAGATCCGCTTCGACGAGGGTTCGCTGACCACGCTGCGCACGCACCTGGGCGCGCTGACCGATCCGCTGGCGCGGGCGCTGTGCTGGTCGGCGCTGTGGAACCTGACGCGCGACGCGCTGATGCCCGCGCGGGACTTCCTCGCGCTGGTACTGGCCCACGCGGGCCGGGAGACGGACGTCGGCGTGCTCCAGATGCTGCACGCGCAGGCGCAGGGCGCGATCACCCACTACGCGGCGCCGCAGTGGCGCGAGCAGGGCGGCCGGCTGCTGGCGGCGGGCGCGCTGAAGGAGCTGCGGCTGGCGGAGCCGGGGTCGGAGCACCAGCTGACCTGGGCCCGGTTCTTCGCGGCGGGCGCGGCGAGCGAGGGCGACTTCCAGCTGCTGCTGGGGCTCCTGGACGGCTCCGCTCGGATCGACGGGCTGGAGGTGGACCAGGAGCTGCGCTGGGACTTCCTGCTGCCGCTGAGCGCGCACGGCGCGGTCGACGAGGGCGTGCTGGCCGCCGAACTGGCCCGGGACGACACGGCGTCGGGCAAGCGGCACTCGGTGCGGTGCCTGGCGGCGCGGCCGTCGGAGGCGGTCAAGGCGCAGGCGTGGGCGGTGGTGGTGGAGTCGGACGCGCTGTCGAACGCGCTGGTGGAGGCGACGATCGCGGGGATGCAGCAGCCCTCGCAGCGGGGCGTGCTCGCGCCGTACGCGGAGCGGTACTTCGACGCGATCGAGCGGGTGTGGAGCGAGCGGTCGATCCAGATCGGGATGGACGTGGTGCGGGGGCTGTTCCCGGCGCTGCAGGACTCGCAGGCGACCGTGGCCGCCGCCGACGCGTGGCTGTCCGGGCACGAGGCGGCCGCGCCGGCGCTGCGGCGGCTGGTCCTCGAGTCCCGCGACGACCTGGCCCGCGCCCTGCGAGGCCAGTCCTGCGACACGGCCGCCTCCGCCTGACCCTCTGGCCAAGCTGAAAGCCCCCCGGGGGGCGGCCCTTATAGCCCCGCCGGCGTTTGAGGCGCCGCCGGAGGCAACGGCCCGCCCCCGGGCCCGGCTCAATGACGCCCTCAAACGCCGGGCGGGCTGGATGTGCCCCGGGCCGGCGGGCTGAATGTGCGCCGCCCCGGAGGGCGGAGGGGCGGGGGCCCTATCGACCGTCGAACGCCCGTACTTTAGCCCGGGCTTGTCCCGGTTTGTCGACGAACGTGTAACAGCGGTTAGCGACGGCGCCGGATGCGGAATCCCCGGCTCATGAACCACAACACGCCCCTCCCCCTCCGGCACCTCACCGGTACCCGCCCCCGCGTCCTGACCCTCTCCCAGCTCCGCGAACACGGCATCAGCGCCTCCGACGCCGCCGGGCGGCCCTGGCAGCAGATCCTGCCCGGGGTGTTCCTGCTCCACTCGGGCCCCGCGACCAGCGAGGAGCGGCTGCACGCCGCGCTGCTCTACGCGGGCCGCCGCGGCGGGGAGGCCATGATCACGGGGCTGGCGGCCCTCGCGCTGTACCGGTTCACCTCCGCCCCCACCCTGCTCGCCCTCCCGCAGATCGACGTCCTGGTCCCCGGCACCCGCCGGCTGCGTTCCACCGGCTGCGTACGGATCGTCCGTTCGCACGTCCCGCCCCACCCCCAGGAGGTCACCGGCCTGCCCGTGGCCCCGGTGGCCCGCGCCGTCGCCGACGCCGTCGCGCAGCTCTCGGACGCGGGAACCGTACGCCGCCTGCTGAGCGAGGCCGTGCGCGGCGGCCACTGCGAACCGGCCGCGCTCGTGCGGGAGCTGACGGTGGGCCGGCTGCTGAGCCGACCGCACGTGGTGGACGCCGTGGAGTCCCTGCTGGCGGAGGGCCGGGCCATCGCCGAGGACCGGCTCTACGACCTGGTCCGCCTGCACGGCCTGCCCGACCCGGTGTGGAACGTGGACCTGCGGATCCCCGGCGGCCCCCACCTGGGCGGGGTGGACGCCTACTGGCCCGACCAGGCGGTCGCGGTGGAACTGGACACCCGGGCCCCGCGCCAGGGCGAGGACGAGCAGTGGTCGGAGTGCGCGCGCAAGCGGGACGCCCTGGAGGGGCTCGGGGTGACTGTCCTGCACATCACCCCGCGCAAGCTGCGCGACCACGCCGAACAGCAGGCCGCGGTCGTCCGGACCGCCCTGACGGCGTCCGGCGACCGCGAGCCCGCCGCCTATCTCGTCGTACTCCCCAGGTGAGCGGGGCGGTCCCCGCCCAGCGGGGGGTTGGCCGGGGAGTACTCCGGTCCGCTCCAGCGCAGCCGCCCCGGGTGGCGGCTCTCGACCACCGACTCCACGGTGAAGCGGACCGTCCGGCCGCCGTCGGCGCCGAACCCGGTCCGGGCCCGGCCGCTGAGCTGGAGCAGCGCCCCGCTCTCCCAGTGCGGGAAGAGCAGCCCGGCCCGCGGATCGCTGACGAGGTTGCCGAGGGTCAGGAACATCGCGTTCCCCGGATAGTCCGGCCAGGACAGTTCGTACGGCGAACGCACCTCGACGAAACCGGGACCGCCGCCCCGGTGGCTGGCCTCGACCCCGCCCTCGGCGGTGGTGGTGATGAAGAAGGTGTCGGCGGCCCGTACGGTCCGCTCCTGGTCAGGGGTGAGCGATCCACCGCGCCGCACGACCCCGCCCCCGTCGGGCACCAGCTCCAGCGGGTGCCGCTTCTGGAGGTACTTGGGGCAGTTGGAGAACACCCGCTCGGCCTCGACGCCGAACCGCCCGGCCCGCCCCGCACCGGCCGCGACCGCACCGGCGGCGACCGTCCCGTTCAGCCGCATCCGGCGCCGGGTGCGCGGGTCCAGGGCGATGGTGCCGACGGCGGTGCCCGGGGTCGCGAGCGCCCCGGCGAGCGGATCCCCCTCGGGCACTCCCCCGGTCACCGTGATCCGGTGGGCCCCGGTGGCCCGTACGAATCCGGGCGGCCCGGTGAGCTGCGAGGCCCACAGCGTGCCCGCCCCGTCGGCCGCGCCGACCACCAGGAAGGGCTGCTGGGCGAGGAAGACGGCCGCGACTTCCCGGATGCCGTTGCCGATGGAGCGTCCGACGTGGTCGGCGGCCTCCCGTACGCCGACGCGCTCCTGGACGGCCCGGGAACCTCGGTGGTAGCCCATGGCGGCCTCCCTTCCTAGAAGAAACCGAGGACTAGAAGAAACCGCAGGTCGGGGCGGTACCGCTGGGCGCCGGAGCGCCCTCGGCGCCGGTCGGGACGGAGATCTCCAGCCGGGTGCCGTCGGGGTCGTGGAAGAAGATCCCACCGGAGGCCGCGCCCTCGCGGTGGGCGACGATCCCCTCGTGGGCGAAGTCGACGCCCAGCGCGCGCAGCCGCTCCTCGTAGGCCCGGACCTCCTCGATCGTGCCCGCCGACAGGGCCAGGTGGTGCAGTCCGGCGGAGGCGGGGGCGAAGGGCCCGTCCGCCTGTTCCCAGAGCGTGAGGGCGAGTACGCCGTCCTGGCCGAGGAAGGCGAAGCGGCGGTCCGCTTCCGCGCCCTCGCCCAGCAGCTCGTAGCCGAGGGCGTCCCGGTAGAACCCGAGCGAGCGGCCGAGGTCGGTGACGTTCAGGCCGATGTGGCCGGTGCGCAGTGTGCTGGTGACAGTCGTCATGACTGGCCCTTTCCGTGGCGATCCATCCTGTCTAACCTTCTAAAACAACGTTAGAGGTTAGATTCTTCCACGTCAACCGGTCACGTAGTCTTGAGGGGTTAGCAAGGCATCGAGAGGCCCACAGGAGCAGGCATGACGACGACGGACCCGCGGCCGCTGACCGGGGAACCGATCGCCCTGGACCTGCTGAACACCCGCTGGATGCAGGACGGCGTCCTCACCGACCTCTTCGCCGGGGCCGGGGCGGCCGGGCTGACCCGGATCGAAGGCGTCGCCCTCTGGCTGCGCTCCACCGGGCTCGACCAGCGCTTCCGGGCGGACGCGCCGACCCTGATCCACCTGCTGACCGCACGCGAGGCACTCGCCCGCACGGTCGCCGACCCGGCCGACGAGGGAGCGCGCGCCCTGGTCGACGCGGTGCTCGAAAACGGCCGGATCCGGGCCACGCTCACGGCCGAGGGCCCGGGCGAGCGGGCGGAGTTCGCCGACCCCGCCTGGGGCCCCGCCTGGACCGCCGCCCGCGACTACCTCGACCTGCTGGGCGCCGCCCCCGACCGGATCCGCTCGTGCGCCTCGGAGACCTGCGTACTGCGTTTCTACGACGTGTCGCGCAACGGCACCCGGCGCTGGTGCTCGATGACCGCCTGCGGGAACCGGGCGAAGGCTTCCCGTCATTACGCGCGCACGCGCGAGCGCTAGGAGCGCGAAAACTGTCACACCCGGACCCCGGCCGCGGCGCACCCGTGCGCTGACGCGTGGTCAGCGAGTCTACAAATCTCCTCTTCGGCACCCCCGGTTCGCACCGGTCTGCCCGGATGGGTTCCTGATGGCGCATACCGCGCGATGGCGAGAATCCGCCATGACAGGTCACGGTCAATGACAACTCTCCCCAAACAGCTGTCACTTACGCCAAGCTGACCGGTCATCCGGCACCGAAATCCGGACTGTTCCTTTCACTTATCCAGGGATGCTGATGACCCTCGAATCCCCCGGTCCCATATCCGGCACGCGGCGCGTCGCACGCGTCGCTGCCGCGGCGGGCCTGGTGGCCGCCCTCGCGGCCACCGGCGCAGTGCCCGTGTTCGCAGCGGGCGGCACCGTTGACCCGGCTGCTTCCGCCGCGGTCAAGTCCGCCGACCAGAAGCTCGGTTCCGCGGACGCAGAACTGCTCCAGCAGGCGCAGGCCAAGGGCGAGAAGACCGTCACCGTGATGGTGGCGACCGCCCCCGGCGAGACCAAGCAGGTGGCCCAGCAGCTGGACGCCGTACAGGGCGCCTCGGTGGGCCAGACGTACGACAAGCTCGGCTACGTGCGCGCCACCCTGCCGACCGACAAGGCGGACGCGGCCCTCAAGGCCGCCGCCAAGCTGTCGGCCGTGCACGGGATCGACCTGCGCCACGAGATCGCGCTGCCGGACCCGCGTCCCGACGCCAAGCAGGAGAACGCGGCCGCCAAGAAGACGGCCGCCGAGACCTACCCGGGGCCCGACAAGAACACCCCCGCGAAGAACCCGTACAACCCGTCCTTCGAGACGGGCGCGGTCGACTTCGTGAAGCAGAACCCGCAGGCCGACGGCCGCGGGGTCACCATCGGCATCCTGGACTCCGGCGTCGACCTCGGCCACCCGGCGCTCCAGAAGACCACCACCGGCGAGCGCAAGATCGTCGACTGGGTCACCGCGACCGACCCGATCGCGGACAACGACGCGACCTGGCGTCCGCAGATCACCCCGGTCACCGCCACGGGCGGTTCCTTCACCGCGGGCGGCCAGAGCTGGAAGGCCCCCGAGGGTTCGTACCAGTGGAGCCGTTTCAGCGAGTCGATCACCGCGACCGGCGACGCGAAGGGTGACGTCAACCGCGACGGCGACACCACCGACCGGTTCGGCATGCTGTACGACGCGGTGGCCGGCACCGTCCGCGTCGACACCGACCAGGACGGCGACTTCACCAACAACGAGCCGATGAAGCCGTACAAGGACGGCTACCAGATCGGCTACTTCGGCACCGACAACCCTGCGACCGACGTCGCCGAGCGGATCCCGTTCACCATCGAGATCCGCAAGGACGTCCCGATGGACCCGTACGGCGGGGACTGGGTCGGCAAGAAGGCCGACTTCGTCAACATCGGCATCATCGAGTCCGAGCACGGCACCCACGTCGCGGGCATCACCGCGGCGAACAGCCTGTTCGGCGGCAAGATGAACGGTGAGGCCCCCGGCGCGAAGATCGTCTCCTCGCGCGCCTGCTCCTGGTCCGGCGGCTGCACCAACATCGCCCTGACCGAGGGCATGATCGACCTCGTCGTCAACCGCCACGTGGACATCGTCAACATGTCCATCGGTGGTCTCCCGGCCCTGAACGACGGCAACAACGCGCGTTCGGAGCTGTACGGCCGCCTGATCGACACCTACGGCGTCCAGCTCGTCATCTCGGCGGGCAACGAGGGCCCGGGCGTCAACACCATCGGTGACCCCGGTCTCGCCGACAAGGTCGTCAGCGTGGGCGCCGCGGTCTCCAAGGAGACCTGGGCCGCCAACTACGGCTCCGGCGTGACCAAGAAGTACGCGCTCTTCCCGTTCTCCTCGCGCGGTCCGCGTGAGGACGGCGGCCTGACGCCCACCATCACCGCCCCCGGCGCGGCCATCAACACCACGCAGACCTGGCTGCCCGGTTCCCCGGTGAAGGAGGCGGGCTACACCCTGCCCGCCGGTTACTCGATGCTCCAGGGCACCTCGATGTCCTCGCCGCAGGCGACGGGCGCCAGCGCCCTGCTGATCTCGGCCGCCAAACAGCAGCACATCGCGCTGACCCCGGCGAGCCTGCGCATCGCGCTCACCAGCACCGCCAAGAAGATCGACGGTGCCTCCGCGCACGAGCAGGGCGCCGGTCTGATCAACATCGGTGGCGCCTGGGAGTCCATCCAGCGCGGCCCGAAGGCCGACGACTTCGCGGTCAAGGCCCCGGTCGACACCGCGATCGACCAGTTCCTGAAGACCCCGGGCTTCGGCACCGGCCTGTACGACCGCGAAGGCGGCCTCAAGGTCGGCCAGAAGAAGGTCTACGACGTCGTCGTCACCCGCACCACGGGCGTCAAGTACGGCACCCGTCACGACCTGACCTGGCGCAACAACGACGGCACCTTCAAGGTGGTCGGCGGCTACGACTACGTCACCCTGCCGCTGAACAAGCCCGTCACCATCAAGGTCGAGGCCAACCCGAAGACGGCGGGCGCGCACAGCGGCATCCTGCAGCTGGACGACGCCACCACCGAGGGCATCGACAAGCAGATCATGACGACCGTCGTCGCCTCGACCCCGCTGGCGAAGCCGTCCTTCGGTCTCTCGGACACCTCCTCGGTGCAGCGCAACAGCACCAAGTCGTACTTCGTCACCGTGCCGCAGGGCGCGAAGACCCTCGAGGTCGCCCTCGGCGGTCTCGCGGCGGGCAGCCAGACGCGCTTCATCTCGATCCACCCGTACGGTGTGGGCGTCGAGGACAGCGCGACCACCATGTGCTACCCGAACTACTACAACCCGGCCAACACCTGCCGCCCCGACCTGCGTTCGTACGCCAACCCGACGCCCGGCGTCTGGGAGATCGAGGTCGAGGCGCGCCGTACGTCGCCGCTGCTCGACAACCCGTACAAGCTGGACGTCAGCGTCCTGGGCGCGGGCTTCGACCCGGCGGTCAAGGTGCTCCCCGAGGTCAAGCTGGGCACCCCGGCGCCGGTCCAGTGGACCATCAAGAACGACGGTGCGGCCATCACCGGCGGCAAGCTCCAGGGCGGCCCGCTCGGTTCCGCGAAGGTCGCCAAGCCGACCATCGCGGCCGGTGAGGTCCAGACCTCGACCGTCACCATCGGTGAGGGCGTCTCGCGCCTGGACATCGCCATCGGCAACGTCTCCGACGCCGCCGCCGACCTGGACCTCGAAGTCCAGCTCAACGGTGTCAAGGTCGCCTCCTCCGCCGACGGCGACTCCGAGGAGGCGGTGAGCCTGGCCAACCCGGCCGCGGGCACCTACACCGTCATCGTCACCGGCTACTCGGTGCCGTCCGGCTCCACCACCTACGACTACCGCGACGTGTACTTCTCGGCCGGTCTGGGCTCCGTCCAGGTCGACGAGGCCGCCAAGGTGAACCTCGCCAACGGCGCTTCGGCGAACGTCTCGGCGAACGTCCTGGTCAACAGCGCGGCCCCCGAGGGCCGTCAGTTCTTCGGCCAGGTCCAGCTGCTCAACGGCCGCGGCACCGCCGCGGGCACCGGCAGCGTGCAGATCGAGAAGGTCCTGCCGTAGCGGCTGACCCGATCACGGCATGACGGAGGGGCGGTGCTCGTCGAGCACCGCCCCTCCCCCGTTTCCCCCCGTCCCCCGTTTCTCCCGTCCCCCGTTTCCCTCCGTGCCCCGCGGTCCGTGACTACCCGCCGATCGAGCGCAGGTCCTGGGCGTAGGTGCCCACCGCGTGCGCGATGACGTCGAGGTTGATGTCGAAGGCCTTGAGGTCCAGGTTCTTCAGGGTGTCACCGGCCGCGTGGTAGTTGGGGTCGTACGGAGCCCCCGCCGTCCCCCCGTACCGCTGGGCCTGTTCGGCGGTCTTGACGCCCTCGGCCCCGGTGAAGGTGCCGCCCGCCGGGATGCCGTTCGCGATGAACGGGCCGTAGTCGGAGCGGCCGTCGAAGTCGCTGCCCTCGTGCGGCTGGTGCTTCTTGTCGAGGAAGCCGTTGATCAGGGCCTCGATCCGCGCGGATCCGGCCGGGCCCGCGCCCGCGCCCGCCGTGTCCGAGTCATCGCCGTCGTAGACCAACTGGACCGGGTTCGGCGAGGCGATCATGTCGAAGTTCAGGTAGAGCGCGATGTCCTTCTTCTGCTTCTCGGACAGCTGCGCGACATAGTGCTCGGAACCGAGCAGGCCCAGCTCCTGCGCCGACCACCAGGCGAAGCGGACCTTGTTTGGCGGGCCCCTTGCCCTTCTTGTTGGCGCCCTCGTCCGCGAGCTTGAGGACGACCTCCAGGAGACGGCCGAGCCCGAGCCGTTGTCGTTGATGCCGGGGCCCTCGGGGACCGAGTCCAGGTGGGCGCCGACCGCGACCACCCGGTCCGCGCAGCCGTCGCGGGTCTCGGCGATCACGTTGCGCGTGGCCTTCTTCACGTGCTCCTGGTCGAGGTCCAGGCACACCGACACCTCGGCGGCGGCCGCGGTCAGGGCCTCGCCGTCGGCCAGGGTGATGCCCGCGCTGGGGATGACGCCCTCGGCCGACGAGGAGAACCCGCCGCGCACCGGCGGCCAGCAGGAGCGGCGCGGCGACGGCGGCGGCCTCGAGGGCGGCGAGCGCCGGTATGGACCGGCGGCGGTGGCGGTGGGCGCGCACGGGGGTTCCTCCCGGGAGGGGTGAGAGTTCGCGGTACGGATGATCATGTCCGGATACCGGTCAGGACAGAACGGGCAGCAGCCGGCCGGAAACCGGCAAAACGGACCCCGCGGGGGTGCGAAATACTCCTGTCACGGACTCGTCACGGGGGTACACGATCCGGACACCGTCCGTTCCTCGGACAATGGATTGGACAAGGCTCGTGGGGTCGAACGCATGATGGTTCCACGCGCGCCCGCGTCGTACGTAACAAGAGGAGTCACCGTGAGGGTCGGAATCGTCGGAGCCACCGGACAGGTCGGCGGAGTCATGCGCGGGATCCTCGCCGAGCGGAAGTTCCCGGTCGACGAGCTGCGGCTGTTCGCCTCGGCCCGCTCCGCGGGCACCGTCCTGGAGTGGGAGGGCCGGGAGATCACCATCGAGGACGCCTCCGCGGCCGACTACTCCGGCCTGGACATCGTGCTCTTCTCCGCGGGCGGCTCGACCTCCAAGGCGCTCGCCGAGAAGGTCGCCGCACAGGGCGCCGTCGTGATCGACAACTCCTCCGCCTGGCGCCGTGACCCCGAGGTCCCGCTCGTGGTCTCCGAGGTCAACCCGCACGCGATCAAGAACCGCCCCAAGGGCATCATCGCGAACCCGAACTGCACCACGATGGCCGCGATGCCGGTGCTGCGCCCGCTGCACGACGAGGCCGGTCTGACCGCGCTGATCGCCACCACCTACCAGGCCGTGTCCGGTTCCGGTCTGGCCGGTGTCGCCGAGCTGGACGGCCAGGTCCAGGCCGTGGCCGGGCGGGCCAGCGCCCTCGCCCACGACGGCGACGCCCTCGAATTCCCCGCCCCGGCGGTCTACCAGCGCCCGATCGCCTTCAACGTGGTCCCGCTCGCGGGCTCGATCGTCGACGACGGCTCGTTCGAGACCGATGAGGAGCAGAAGCTCCGCAACGAGTCCCGCAAGATCCTGGAGATCCCGGAGCTGAAGGTCTCCGGCACCTGCGTGCGCGTCCCGGTCTTCTCGGGCCACTCCCTCCAGGTCAACGTCCGCTTCGAGCGCCCGATCAGCGTCGAGCGCGCCTACGAACTGCTGAAGGACGCCCCCGGCGTCGAGCTGTCGGAGATCCCGACCCCGCTCCAGGCGGCGGGCAAGGACGCCTCGTACGTGGGCCGCATCCGGGTCGACGAGACCGTGGACAACGGTCTCGCCCTGTTCCTCTCGAACGACAACCTCCGCAAGGGCGCCGCGCTGAACGCGGTCCAGATCGCGGAGCTGGTGGCCGAGGAACTGCGCGGCTGAACCCCGCCGGGCCCGCCCGCGCCGGCTCCCCGGCCGGTCGGGCCCCTCAGGGCCGCCGCACCTCGTAGAGGAAGCAGCCGAACTCCGCCGCCCGGACGTGGACGAGAGCGGCCCCCGGGTCGGTGAACGCCTCCGCGACGGCCCGCTCCAGCTGCGCCCCGGCGTCCTCCTCCAGCGCGAGGACGCGCCCGCCGAGGATGTGCCCGGCCGCGCTGTACCGCCGTACGGTCCGCAGCGCGCCGGGCTGGGCGAAGGCCTGGCCGCCGCCCGGGGCCGGGCCCGCGCAGCCGGCGGCGTGGACGAAGACCGGGCCCTGCTCGTCGTAGGCCCCCGGATCCGCCCCGGTCGCGGCCGCCCAGCGGCGCAGCGGTGCGTAGGAGACGAGCGCGATCCGCTCGCCGGGGCGGCTGCGGCGCAGGCAGCAGCGCAGCGGGGCGCCGCCCTCGGAGTCCTCGTACGGCAGGCCGGGCCGACCGGCGTCGTCGCGCAGCAGCAGTTCGGCGAGTGTTCCCGCCCCGAGCGGGACGGCATCCATGGTGGTCATGGGCACCAGGATGGCCGCCCGGAGCCCCACGAGCTGGCGGAAATCGGACATCGCGTTCGCCCGTGGATTAGTCCAAGGCACCCTGTCGGATCGCATGGAAGGATGGTCCGGCAACGTCACCATCGAAGGAGATGCCGCGTGCCTGGCACGAATCTGACCCGTGAAGAGGCGCAGCAGCGCGCGAAGCTGCTGACCGTCGACGCGTACGAGATCGATCTCGACCTGAGCGGAGCGCAGGAGGGGGGGACCTTCCGGTCCGCGACCACCGTGCGCTTCGAGGCGTCGGAGGCGGGCGCGGAGACCTTCATCGACCTGGTCGCGCCCGCTGTGCACGAGGTCGTACTGAACGGCGTGGCGCTGGACGCAGCATCCGTCTTCCAGGATTCCCGGATCGCGCTGACCGGGCTGGCGGCCGGGGCGAACGAGCTGCGGGTCGTCGCCGAATGCGCCTACACCAACACCGGTGAGGGTCTGCACCGCTTCGTCGACCCGGTCGACGAGCAGGCGTACCTGTACACCCAGTTCGAGGTGCCGGACGCCCGCCGCGTGTTCGCGAGCTTCGAGCAGCCCGACCTGAAGGCGACGTTCCGGTTCACCGTGACCGCCCCCGAGGGCTGGACCGTGATCTCGAACTCGCCGACCCCGGCGGTCGAGGACGTCAAGGACAACGTCTGGCGCTTCGAGCCCACCCCGCGGATCTCCACGTACATCACCGCGCTCATCGCCGGTCCGTACCACTCGGTCCACAGCTCGTACGAGGGCGCCGACGGCCAGTCCGTCCCGCTCGGCATCTACTGCCGCCCCTCGCTCGCCGAGTTCCTCGACGCGGAAGCGATCTTCGACGTCACCCGGCAGGGCTTCACCTGGTTCCAGGAGAAGTTCGCCTACGACTACCCCTTCGCGAAGTACGACCAGCTCTTCGTGCCGGAGTTCAACGCGGGCGCGATGGAGAACGCGGGCGCGGTCACCATCCGCGACCAGTACGTCTTCCGCTCGAAGGTGACGGACGCGGCGTACGAGCTGCGCGCCGAGACGATCCTGCACGAGCTGGCGCACATGTGGTTCGGCGACCTGGTCACCATGGAGTGGTGGAACGACCTGTGGCTGAACGAGTCGTTCGCGACCTACACCTCGATCGCCTGCCAGGCCTACGCCGAGGACTCGAAGTGGCCGCACGCGTGGACGTCCTTCGCGAACTCCATGAAGACCTGGGCGTACCGGCAGGACCAGCTGCCTTCGACGCACCCGATCATGGCCGACATCCGTGACCTGGACGACGTACTCGTCAACTTCGACGGGATCACCTACGCCAAGGGCGCCTCGGTCCTCAAGCAGCTCGTCGCCTATGTCGGCATGGATGAGTTCTTCAAGGGCGTGCAGGCGTACTTCAAGGCGCACGCCTTCGGCAACACGCGCCTGTCCGACCTGCTGGGCGCCCTGGAGGACACCTCCGGCCGCGACCTGACCGCCTGGTCGAAGGCGTGGCTGGAGACGGCGGGCATCAACATCCTGCGTCCGCACATCGAGACGGACGAGGACGGGGTCATCACCGCCTTCGCGGTCCGCCAGGAGGCTCCGGCGCTGCCCGCGGGCGCCCAGGGCGAGCCGGTCCTGCGCCCGCACCGGATCGCGGTCGGCTTCTACTCGATCGACCAGGCCAGCGGACGGCTGCTGCGCGAGCGGCGCGTGGAGCTGGACGTGGCCGCCGCCGAGCTGACGGAGGTCCCCGAACTGGTGGGGCAGCGGCGTCCCGACGTCGTCCTGCTCAACGACGACGACCTCTCCTATGCCAAGGTCCGCCTCGACGAGCACTCGCTCGCCAAGGTCACCGCGCACCTCGGCGACTTCGAGGCCTCGCTGCCGCGCGCGCTGTGCTGGTCCGCGGCCTGGGACATGACCCGCGACGGCGAACTCGCCACCCGCGACTACCTCTCCCTCGTCCTGTCGGGCATCGGCAAGGAGTCGGACATCGGTGTGGTGCAGTCCCTGCAGCGCCAGGTCAAGCTGGCCATCGACCTGTACGCCGACCCGGTCTGGCGCGACACCGGTCTGGAGATCTGGACCGCGGCGGCGCTGCAGCACCTGCGCGCGGCCGCGCCGGGCAGCGACCACCAGCTCGCCTGGGCCCGCGCCTTCGCGGCGACGGCCCGCACCGAGGGCCAGCTGACCTTCCTGTCGGCGCTGCTGGACGGCTTGGCCGAGATCGAGGGCCTGACCGTCGACACCGAGCTGCGCTGGTCGTTCCTGGGCCGTCTGGTCGCCACCGGCGTCCTCGGCGAGGCGGCGATCGCGGCGGAGCTGGAGCGGGACAAGACGGCGGCGGGCGAGCGCCACGCGGCGACCGCGCGCGCGTCCCGGCCGACCGCCGAGGCGAAGGCCGAGGCCTGGGCCTCCGTCGTGGAGTCCGGCGACCTGCCGAACGCGGTGCAGGAGGCCGTGATCGGCGGCTTCGTGCAGACCGATCAGCGCGAGCTGCTGGCGCCGTACGCCGAGAAGTACTTCGCGGCGGTCAAGGGCGTGTGGGACTCCCGCAGCCACGAGATCGCGCAGCAGATCGCGGTGGGCCTGTACCCGGCGCTCCTCGTCTCGCGGCGGACCCTGGACGCGACCGACGCGTGGCTGGCGCAGGCCGAGCCGAACGCGGCCCTGCGCCGACTGGTCTCGGAGTCCCGCGCGGGCGTGGAACGCGCCCTGCGCGCGCAGGCGGCGGACGCCTCGGCGTAACCCCGGCTCCAGGACGGGCCGGGTCTGCCGCGACGCGGCGGACCCGGCCCGTCCTGCGTGTGTGAGGACCGGGATCGGGGGCGGAGCCCCGATCCCGGCGCGGAGCCCCGGTTACGGCGCGGCATGCCGCAGGGCCGCCAGTACGCGGGCCACGGCGGGCCCCGCCTCGGCCCCCCGCCGCAGCGCGGCGATCACGTGCCGCGCGGGCCGGTCGGCCTCCAGCACCCGCACCGCGACCTCGTAGGACAGCCGGGTCACCGCCATGCGCGGGACAAGCGCCACCCCCATGCCCGCCTCGACCATGGCGAGGATCGCCGTCCACCCGGCGGCGGAGTGGGCCTGTTCCGGTACGAAGCCCGCCGCCTCGCAGGCGGTACGGGTGATCTCCGACCAGGGCCCGCTGCCGCCGAAGATCCAGCGTTCCCCGGAGAGGTCCGCGAGCCGCAGCCCCGGCGCGGCGGCCAGCGGGTGGTCCCCCGGGAGGGCCACGTCCAGGGGGTCCGCGAAGAGCGGGATCCGGGTGAAGCGGGGGTCCCGGGCGGTCGGCGCGTGGGCGGCCAGGGACAGGGCCAGGTCCACCGATCCGGCCGAGAGCAGCTCGTACGCCTCGGCGGCCTCCGCCTCCCGTACCCGGACATCGATCCCCGGGTGGCTGGTGCGCAGTGCGGCGACGGCCGGGACCACCAGGGCCGGGACGGCGGTGGAGAAGGCCCCGACCCGGACCTCGCCCGCCTCCCCGGCCAGGTAGCCCGCGAGTTCGGCGTCGGCCCGTTCCAGCTGGGCGAAGACGGCCTCGGTGTGCCGCAGGACCAGGTGCGCGGCGTCGGTGAGCCGGACCCGCCGCCCCTGCGCCTCCAGCAGCACCACCCCGAGCTGTTTGGCGAGGTTGGTCAGCTGCTGCGAAACGGCCGACGGCGTCATGGTCAGAGCCTCGGCCGTCGCGGTCACGGTCCCCCGCTCCGCGAGGGTCCGCAGGATCCGCAGCTTCTTGATGTCCCAGTCGTGCATGGGACCGAACCTACCGGCGGGCACCCAGGGTCACACCGCCCAGGATCAGGCCCATGCACAGCAGCTCGGTCAGGCTGGTCCGCTCACCGATGAGCAGGAAGCCGAGGATCGCGACGAAGACCGGCTGGAGGTAGTAGACGATGCCCGCCCGGGCCGCGCCGATCATCGAGACGGCCTTGTTCCAGGAGAAGAAGGCGACGGCGGAGGAGAAGACTCCGACGTAGAGCAGCGGGCCGATGGTGCGGGGAGCCGCTTCGAAGCCGCCCTGGGCGGAGAGCGAGACCGCGTAGACCGGGGCGAGCATCAGGGCCCCGAGGACGAAGGTGCTCAGCAGGAAGGCGGGGCCGCTGATCTCGGCGGGCTTGCGGCGCAGCAGCGCGCTGTACGAGGCGAAGGACAGGGCGGCGGCGAACATCCACAGGTCACCGGCGGTGAAGTCGAAGCCGAGCGAGCCGTCGCCGACGAGGAGCAGGACGCCGAAGGCGGCGAGGAGCAGGCCGCCGGTGCGGCGCGCGCCGAGCTTCTCGCCGCCGAGGCGGGAGTAGACGGCCATGATGACCGGGGAGGCGGCCATGATCATGCCCATGGTGCTCGCCGGGGTGGTGAGGCCCGCCTGGTGGACCAGCGTGTTGTACAGGGCGATGCCGAGCAGCGAGGCGAGCGAGATGTAGCCGAGGTGGCGGCGGATCAGGGCCCGTTGCCGCCAGGCCTGGCGGGCGGCGAAGGGGGCGACGGCGAGGATCGCGATGATCCAGCGCCAGAAGACGGCCTGGACGGGCGGGACGGTCTGCGCCATGTCCCGGGTGGCGACGAAGCTGCCGGACCAGACGACCGTGGCGATCAGGGCGAGGAGGACGCCGAGCCCGGCGGCGCCCTTCTTCGCGCTGCTGGGCTGTGCCTGTGAAACGGTACGGACGCGGTCCCTGACGGCCACTGTGTGTCTCCTCCTGCGGTGTGAGTCCCGGTGCTCCGGTGTGTCGTGCCGCTACCGTCGCACCCCCTCATTGCCCAGGTCTATCGAAATGTTTCGATCAATCTGTTCAGTAATGACGAACAGTTCGCGCGAGGCCCGCAGCTCCCGGGTCCGCAGCTCCCGGGTCCGCACGGCAATCCCGCCCCGGCCCGGGAGCTGGCCCACCACCGTCGCCGCGAAGGCGATCGCCATCCCGGTCACCTGGACCGGCGAGAGCCCCTGGCCGAGCGCGGCCCAGCCGATGACGGCGGCGGTGAGCGGGGAGAGCGGGCCGAGCAGGGTCACGGAGGTGGCGGTCAGCCCGCCGATCCCGCGGAACCAGAGCCAGTACGCGGCGCCCGTGTTGACCAGCATCATGTAGCCGTAGCCGAGGAAGGCCTTGCCGTCGAGGGCGGGCGGGGCGCCTTCGGCCAGGGCGGCCACGGGGAGGATCAGCAGGCCGCCCGCGGTGAGCTGCCAGCCCGTCAGGGCCAGCGGACCGACCCCCTCCGGGCGCCCCCAGCGCTTGGTCATGACGGTTCCGGCCGCCATCGAGACGCAGGACGCGACTCCGGCGAGTACGCCGACCAGGTCGAGCGCGGCTCCGGCCTTGAGCACCACCATGCCGACCCCGAAGGCCCCGGCGATCGCGGCGAGCAGCGCCTTGGTACCGGCCCGCTCCCCCAGCAGCAGGGCGGCGAGCCCGATGACCACCATCGGGCCGAGGGAGCCGAGGACGGCGGCGACCCCGCCGGGCAGCCGGTAGGCGGCGAGGAAGAGCAGCGGGAAGAAGGCGCCGATGTTCAGCGCGCCCAGGACGGCGGACTTCCACCACCACGCGCCCTTGGGCAGGACCCGGGCGACGGCGATGAGCAGCAGCCCGGCGGGAAGGGCCCGCATGACCCCGGTGAACAGGGGCCGGTCGGGCGGCAGCAGTTCGGTGGCGACGATGTAGGTGGAGCCCCAGGAGATCGGGGCGAGGGCGGTCAGGGCGACGGTGGCGAGGCGCTTCACGGCAGGACTCCTCATGCGGGCGGCGGGCGGCGAGCAGCGGTCGGGCGGCGACGGGCGACGAACGGCGGTCAGGCGGCGACGGGCGCGGCCACCGGGGCGGGAGCGGCGGCGGGCGCCGGGGCGGCGGGCGGGTCGGCGTACACGGCCTCGGCGGGCAGGTGCCGCTCCAGCCGGACCAGCGCCCCGGCGGCGCCGAGTGCGGCGACGGCGAGGACGGCCCAGGGCAGTCGGCCGTCGACGGCCAGCAGGGTGGTGAAGAGGGACGGCGCCAGGGCGCTCGCGAGCGAGTAGGACAGCTGGTAGGTGGCGAGGTAGCGGCCCCGCACCGCCTCGGGGGCCGCGGAGACCGACAGGGCCCCGCCGGAGGGACTGTGGACCAGCTCGCCGACGGTGTAGACGACCACGATCGCCAGGAGCGCGACCAGCAGACCGGTCGAGCCGGGGCGTACGGTCCCGAGCACGATCTGGCCCGCGAAGGCGGCCGCGAACAGCAGCGCGCCGAGGGCGGCCGAGCGGGTCCGGCGGGCGCCGGAGCGGCGGACCCGGCCCGCGATCAGCACGCCCACCCCGGCGCACAGCGCGGTATTGAGGGTGAAGGCGGCTCCGGTGAGCGAGTCCGGGCCGTGCAGCCAGGTGGCGATGTACAGCGGGAAGAGGACCGAGAGGGCCGAATAGCCGAGGGCGGTCAGGAAGTTGGCGGCGGTCAGGCCGAGGAAGGCGCGGTCGCGCAGCACCATCCGGTACCCGGCGGCCGGGCGGCGGGCGCTGGTGTCCGGGGCGGCGGCGCGGAAGGCCGGAGCGGCGACGGCTCCGGCGTCGCGCACCGGGCGGACCCGGGTGACCAGCAGTCCGGCCAGGGCGAAGGCCAGAGCGTTGGCCCAGGCGGTGTAGCTGAAGCCGCCCGGTCCCCACAGGGCCAGCACCCCGGACACCAGCATGGCTCCGGCACCCATCCCGGCGTTCTGCAGGGCCCGCAGCGAGGCCTGGAGCCGGTCCCGGGCCCCGCCGCGCGCCACCTCGCCGATCAGGGACTGCTGGACGACGGCGAAGGAGCGGTCGGCGAGCGCGGTGACCAGGGCGACGGCGGCGAAGGCGGGCAGCGAGCCCGCGAGGGGGTAGAGGACGAAGCCCAGCGTGCGGACCGCGTAGAGGACGAGGACGACCGGCTTGGCGCCGAACCGGTCCACCGCCACGCCCGCCAACGGCATCAGGGCCAGGCCGGCGAGGCCGGTGACGGTCAGCACCACGCCGACGACGGCGAAGGAGAGGCCTGTGACGTGGTGGAAGAAGACCAGCGTGAAGGGGACGTACATGCCGATCCCGACCGAACTGATTCCGGCGGCCACGAGCAACGCCCGCTCCCCTGCCACCCGTTGCCGCTGCGCCGCCATGTCCGCTCCCCCGAAGTAGGTTGTTAGGAAGTAGCTTACCCCTAAGCTACTTTCCGTCAAGCAACTTTCTTGCGGTCAACCAACTGGAATCGGATACTTCGCACATGAGCGAGAAGGACGCGGTCGACGCGATCACCGCACAGTGGAACGTGGTCCGTCCGGAACTGGACGTGGCGCCCATGGCCGTCTTCGGACGGATCTACCGGATCAGCCGGGCCATGGGCGACGCCATGGACCGCGCCTACGCCCGCTACGGCATCTCCCGCGGGGAGTTCGACGTCGTCGCCACCCTGCGCCGCTCCGGCGAGCCCTACACCCTCTCGCCCCGCCAGCTCTCGGCCACGCTCATGCTCACCACGGGCGGCATGACCGGGCGGCTGGACAAGCTGGAGAAGGCGGGGCTGCTCGCGCGCAGGCCCGATCCGCACGACCGGCGGGGGCTCCAGGTGACGATCACCGAGCGCGGGCTCGCCCTCATCGACGAGGCGGTGGCCGCGGGACTCGACGTACAGCGCGCGGCGCTGACCGGGCTGGAGGACGAGGAGGTCGCCGTCCTCACCGGGCTGCTGCGCAAGCTCCTCGGCGGTCTCTGACGAGACGGCGGTCCCCACGGAAGCGGCGGCCTCGGCCCAGGCGGCGGCCCGGGGAGGCGGCGGCCCGGGGGGAGAACGGCAGACGGGCGCCGGAGGTCCGCAGGACGACCGATACGTCACGCATCACGCGTCACGCATCGGGGCCGCGGCACCTCCGGCGCCCGGATGTCACGAGGGGTCCGACCCCACGGGGTCAGCCCTGCCGTTCCTGCGGCTTGCGCGACTTGTCGCCGACCATCACCAGACCGGCGATGACCAGGAACAGCACGATCGGCGCGGCCACGAACAGACCGAGCGTCTCGGCAATGCTCAGGCCCTTGCCCGGGTCGTCGCCGTCGTCGCGGGCCACCGCGAGGGCGGGAGACGTCATCAGCAGCATCATCAGCGTCGTTCCGGCCGAGACGGCGCCGGCGCGCAGAGCGTTCTTCTTGTCCACGGTGCAAACGTAGCGAACACCTAAACAGCGCGCGCGCCCGGGGGTGCCGTACGGGGTCCCGCGCCCTCCCGCACCGCCTCCAGCAGGGCGTTCGCCCGCGCGGACGCGGTCAGCCGCTCCAGGGTCAGCGGCCGGCCGGACGCGTCGGCGAGCGGCAGCCGCCAATTGGGGTACTGGTCCCAGGTTCCCGGCAGGTTCTGCGGTCGCCGGTCGCCCACCGCGTCCGGCAGCCATACGCCGACCAGCCGGGCCGGGGTGCGCGACAGGAACGCGTACAGGGCCCGCACGGCGGCCTCCTCGCCCTTGGTGTCCAGGCCGAGGCGCTCCAGTAACGCCAGCCACTCCCGGGTGTCGGCCTCGTCCTCGGCACGCTCCAGCTCCGCCGGACGGGTCAGTAGCCCCAGCCGGTCCCGCAGTTCCACATGGGCGCCCGCCAGTTTGGCGGCGCTGGGCGGCAGATCGTGGGTGGTCGCGGTGGCCAGGCAGTCGGCGCGCCAGTCCGCCGGGGCCAACGGCTCCCCGTCGCCCGCCCAGTCCCGCTCGAACCACAGCACGGAGGTACCGAGCACCCCGCGCCGGGCGAGCGCCTCGCGCACCCCGGGCTCGACGGTGCCGAGGTCCTCACCGATGACCGGCGCCCCGGCCCGGTGAGCCTCCAGGACCAGGAGCGCGAGCATCGCCTCGCCGTCGTACGAGACGTACGTGCCCCCGGCGGCCGGGGTGCCCTCCGGGATCCACCAGAGCCGGAACAGGCCCATGACGTGGTCGATCCGCAGCGCCCCGGCATAGCGGAACACCGAGCGCAGCAGGTCCCGCAGGGGCGCGTAGCCGGATTCCGCGAGCCGGTCCGGGCGCCACGGGGGCAGACCCCAGTCCTGGCCGCGGGCGTTGAAGGCGTCGGGCGGGGCGCCGACGGAGGCGCCGCAGGCGTACGTCCCGGGCGCGGCCCACACGTCGGCGCCGTCGGGGTGCACTCCGACGGCCAGGTCGTGGACCACGCCCACCGCCATGCCCGCCTCCCGGGCCGCGCGCTGGACGTCGGCGAGCTGAGCGTCGGTCAGCCAGGCGAGCCAGCAGTGGAAGCCGGGGTCCCCGGGCTCCGCGGCGGGGTCCTCGGGCCAGGCCGTACGGTCGGCCCCGTACCGGTCCGCCAGCGCCGTCCAGGCCGTGTGCCGCGCCAGCGCGGGCCCGGCGGCGGTGCGGAACTCCGCGAAGGCGGCCTCGCGGGACGGATCGCGCGGGACGGCGTACAGCAGCTCCAAGGCGGCCCGCTTCAGGGCCCACACCGCGTCCCGGTCGATCAGCGCGTCCTTCTCCAGCACCTGCCGGCGCAGCTCCGCGCCCCGCTCGGCGAGCGCGTCGAGGGCGTCCCGGTCGGGGCAGGCGGCGTACTCGGGGAGGTCCTCGATCCGCAGGTGCACCGGGTCCGGGAAGCGGCGCGAGGACGGCCGGTAGGGGGAGGGGTCGGTCGGGGTGCCGGGCACGGCCGCGTGCAAGGGGTTGACCTGGATGAATCCGGCGCCGTGGGTGCGCCCGGCCCAGCGCGCGAGGCGGGCCAGGTCGCCCAGGTCGCCCATGCCCCAGGAGGACTCGGACAGCAGGGAGTAGAGCTGCACCAGCAGACCGTGCGTACGCTCCGGGGCGGCCGGGGCCCGGTCCGGGGCCGCGATCAGGGTGGCCGCGCCGGTCCGGCCGTCGGGGCGGGTCACGGTGATCCGGTGCACGCCGAGCGGCAGCCCGGTCCCCGGCAGCGGTCCCGCCGGGCCGGTCTCCCACTCGGCCGGGTACCCGTCCTCCGGCAGGAGCCGGATCCGGGTGCCCGGTGGCAGGGCGGTCAGGGCCGCGGGGGGCGGCGAGCCGTCCCAGTGGACCAGGGTGGGCGGCAGCAGCCGGGCGGCCGCCGCCTGTTCGGCGAGCGCGAGCTGGGCCCGCACGGCCCCGGGGGTGGCGGCGTCGACCCCCAGCAGCCCCAGCACGGCCACCACGGTCGCCTCCGGCACCTGGACGGTCACGTCCGCGGAGGGGCGGTAGGAGGTGGCGACCCCGTGGTGGGCGGCGAGCCGGGCCAGGTCCATGCGTATCCCTCGGCTAACCCGCCGCGGCGGCGGGGGTGGTCGGCTCGCTGGTCAGCGGGGCCTCGTCGGTGAGCGGCGGTTCGCTGGTGAGCGGTGCGTGGGCGGTGTCGGCGAGCGGGGGCTCGCTGGTGAGCGGGCGGGCGGTCATCTCGGTACTCCTGTGTCCTGACGACGCGTGAGCGTGGCTCGTTACGGGGAACACCGCAGCCCTACCCATCCGGCCGCGCCGCATTCCGCCGAAACCGGCCCGCCCGGCAGAGCCGACTCATCGGCCGGAGCGAAAATCAGCCCGTCCGGCGTTTGAGGACCCGCCGGAGGCAACCGGGCACGGCCCGGTGGACCCTCCGGGGGCGCCTCAAACGCCGGCGAGGCTGCAAGGGGCCCGGCCCGAGCGGCTGCAAGGGGCCCGGCAGGGCGCGGCGCGCGTCAGGGGACCGGGACGCCGATGCGGTCCAAGGCGTCTTCCGCACCGTACGGCTGGAGGTACGGCATCCAGCACGGATCCCGGTGCCCCGTACCGATGATCCGCCACGCCAGCCCCGACGGCGGCGCGGGCTGGTGCCGCAGCCGCCACCCCAGCTCCAGCAGGTGCCGGTCGGCCTTGACGTGGTTGCAGCGACGGCACGCGGCGACGACGTTGTCCCAGGCGTGCTGCCCGCCCCGGCTGCGCGGGATGACGTGGTCGACGCTGGTGGCGACGGCCCCGCAGTACATACAGCGCCCCCCGTCGCGGGCGAAGAGCGCCCGCCGGGTGAGCGGAACGGGCCCCCGGTAGGGGACCCGCACGAACCTCTTGAGCCTGACCACGCTGGGCGCGGGGACGACTCTCGTGGAACTGTGCAGGAAGGCGCCGGATTCCTCGAGGGAGACCGCTTTGTTCTCCAGGACGAGGACGAGCGCGCGGCGGAGCGGTACGACGCCGAGCGGCTCGTACGACGCGTTGAGGACCAGGACGTGCGGCACGGACTGCCTCCTTGTACGTCGGCGGCACGTGGCTCGCGCCGGGACGATCTGCCCTCCAGTCTCTCCTCACCGCTGGTCGAAGCGCCACCACGCACCCGTAACGGGTCGGAGGTGTTCTCGACCACATCCGAGCCCCCGCCGGGTGAGTCTGGTCTCTCCCCGCAACACGGCGCCGGGGTCGAGGGAACGGCCCCGTTAGTGTGGATGGTCTGCCCGCTCATCCCCTTCCGCGGGCAGACCGCTATGCCTGGAGGTTCCTGCCGTGCCCTGGCCCGCCGCCCTGTACCCGCTGGCCGACGACGTACCGGTCGTGCCCCGCACCTCCGAGGGAGCCACCGAGAGCGTCACCAACGCCGCCGGTTTCATCCAGGAGAACTGGGCCAACTGGCTGTTCCTGGGCCTGAAGATCCTGCTGATCATCGTGATAGCCGCGGCCCTGCGCTCGGTGGTCCGCAAGTCGCTGACCAAGCTCATCGGCCGGATGAACCGGGGCGCCGAGGCCGTCGAGGGAACGGCGCTGGGCGGGCTGCTGGTCAATGCCGAGCGGCGGCGCCAGCGCTCCGAGGCGATCGGCTCGGTGCTGCGTTCGGTGGCCTCGTTCGTGATCCTGGGTACGGCCGGTCTGATGGTGCTCGGCGCCCTCGACATCAATCTCGGCCCCCTGCTGGCGAGCGCCGGTGTGGCCGGTGTGGCGATCGGTTTCGGCGCGCGGAACCTGGTCACGGACTTCCTGTCCGGCGTGTTCATGATCCTTGAGGACCAGTACGGGGTCGGCGACAAGATCGACGCGGGGGTGGCGTCGGGCGAGGTGATCGAGGTCGGTCTGCGCGTGACGAAGCTACGCGGCGACAACGGCGAGATCTGGTACGTCCGCAACGGCGAGATCAAGCGGATCGGCAACCTCAGCCAGGGCTGGTCGACGGCGGGCGTGGACGTCCAGATCAAGCCGTCCGAGAGCATGGCCCGGATCCGCGAGGCGGTCCGGGGCGTCTCGGAGGCCATGGCGAAGGAGTCGCCGTGGGACGAGCGGCTCTGGGGGCCGGTGGAGGTGCTGGGGCTGGACGAGGTGCTGCTCGCGTCGATGACCGTCAAGGTCTCCGCGAAGACGATGCCCGGCCAGCAGTTCTCGGTGGAGCGCGAGCTGCGCTGGCGGATCAAGGAGGCCTTCGACGACGCGGGCATCGGGATCATCGGCGGAGTGCCCGCCGCGGAGGAGGAGGAAGCGGCCGCGGACCCGTCGGCGGCATTCGCCGCGCCGTCCGAGCTGGCGAACCCGGCCTCGCCGCAGTCGCTGGCCACCGCGCCCATCCCGACGCCCGCGGTGGGCCCCGGAATGCCGCGCATCACCAAGTAGCGGCGCGCCGGGGCTCCGGTACCGGAGCCCGTGGGAGAGGCTGTAAGCGACCGCTCACGGGGACGCGTACGAGACAAAACGAAGAGAACTCCGCACACTGCCCCCGCGAGGCGTTTTCCGCGGGGGCAGCGCCATTGACATGGGCCGACGGCTGATAGGAAACTTACCTAACAGTTCGCCAAGTCTTCACGTGCCAGGGAGCGGAACACACCCATGACCGGCACCACACCGGGCACCACCCCCGGCACCCCCAGCCTGCTGCGCGCGATGAACGACCGCGCCGCGCTGGACCTGCTGCTGGTCCACGGCCCCCTGTC
This sequence comes from Streptomyces sp. G-G2, assembly GCF_030063135.1. GTDB lineage: Bacteria > Actinomycetota > Actinomycetes > Streptomycetales > Streptomycetaceae > Streptomyces. The sequence goes on along the minus strand of NZ_JASISO010000002.1, from coordinate 289,087 downwards.
CCGGACCCGGATCGGCAGGCTCACCGGGCTCTCCAAGCCCACCGCGTCCCAGCTGCTCGCCCGCCTCGAAGCGCGCGGGCTGGTGGTGGCCACGGGCACGGCCACCGGCCGCCCCGGACCCAACGCCCAGCTGTACGCGATCAACCCACGGGCCGCCCACGCCGCGGGGCTCGACGTCACCCCCAGCCGGATCCTGGCCTCCGTCGCCGACCTCTCCGGCGCGGTGGTCGGCAGCTGCGAGCTGCCCAATCCGGGCCCCGGCACCCCCGTCGTGGACCAGGTCGGCCAAGCGCTCGGCGAAGCCGTCAGGACGGCCGGGCTCCAGCTCGCCGATGTCCACCGGCTGGTCATCGCCACCCCGGGCTCCTTCGACCCGCGCACGGGCGTCCTGCGTTACGCCGACCACCTGCCCGGCTGGCACTCCCCCACCCTGCTGGAGGAGCTGGCGGCGGCGCTGCCGATGCCCGTCGAGTACGAGAACGACGTGAACCTCGCCGCGGTCGCCGAGCAGCGCCTGGGCGCGGCCCGCGGTCACGGGGACTTCGTCCTGCTGTGGAACGAGGAGGGCCTGGGCGCCGCCCTCGTCATCGGCGGGCGGCTGCACCGCGGCTGGACCGGCGGCGCGGGCGAGGTGGGTTTCCTGCCGGTCCCCGGCAGGCCGCTCGTGCGGCACGTGACCCGGGAGAACTCCGGCGGCTACCAGGAGCTGGCGGGTGTGGAGGTACTGCCCGGACTGGCCGCCGCCCTGGGCATCGAGATGCCGGGGGCCGTCCCGCGCGTGCGGGGCGCGTTCGACGCGGCCGCCGAGGTGGCCGCCGCGGTGGCGCTGCTGGAGCGGGCCGCCGCCGAGCCGGTGGGACCGCACCTGCGGCTGCTGGAGTCGTACGCCACGGCCCTCGCCACCGGTCTCGCCTCGCTGGTCGCCGTACTGGACCCGGAGATCGTCGTGCTCTCCGGGGCCGTGACCGCGGCGGGCGGGGACCTGCTGCGCGAGCTGATCGAGGCCGAACTCGGCGACCTCGCCCCCTCCCGGCCCCGGCTGGTGGCCGGCGAGGTGCGCGAGCGGCCCGTGCTGCGCGGCGCGCTGGAGAGCGCGCTGACCGCCACCCGCGACGAAGTGTTCGACACCTCCCGCTGACCCCTCCCTCTGACCCCTCCTGACGGCACCACCGCGGACCACCGCGGACCACCAGCTCCACCCCGGACCACCGGCACCACCCGCTCTCCCCGCTTCTCCCGCTGGACCCCGACCGGACGTTCCCCGCGCAGAGAGAGACACCACCATGCCCGGACGCACCCGCCGACTGACCACCCTCGCGGCCGCACTCGCCGCGATATCCGCCCTCGCCACCGGGTGTACCGGACAGAGCGGCGGAGCGGCCCCCGACGACCCGAACAAGGAGGTCACCCTCAACTTCTGGCACGGCTGGGCGGAACCCCGCGAGGTGAAGGCCATCGAGGACAGCATCGGGCGGTTCGAGAAGGCGCACCCGAACATCAAGGTCAAGGCCACCGGCAACATGACCGACGACAAGATCAACCAGGCGCTGCGGGCGGGCGGCAGCAAGGCCCCGGACGTGGTTTCGTCCTTCAGCACCGACAGCGTCGGCAAGTTCTGCACCTCGGGCGCCTTCACGGACCTGAGCCCCTTCCTCACGAAGTCGGGCCTCGACAAAACCAAGATCTTCCCCAAGACCCTGCTGGAGTACACCCAGTTCAAGGGCAACCAGTGCACGCTGCCGCTGCTGAACGACGCCTACGGCCTCGTCTACAACAAGACCGCCTTCACCGCCGCCGGGATCACCGAACCCCCGAAGACCTGGAGCCAGTTCGTCGCGGACGCGCAGACGCTCACCAAGCAGAGCGGCGACACCTACGAGCAGCTCGGCGTGATGCCCACCTTCCACGGGTACGAGACCACCCCGATGCGGCTGGCCGCGCAGTGGAGCCCGACGTACTTCGGCGCCGACGGGAAGTCGAACCTGGCCAAGGACCCCGCCTTCGCGAAGATGCTGAACGCGCAGAAGGACCTGGTCGCCAAGCTGGGCGGCTACGACAAGCTGGAGAAGTTCCGCACGACCTTCGGTGACGAGTTGAGTGCCGAACACCCCTTCCACAAGGGGCTGGTCACCATGCAGATCGACGGCGAGTGGCGGGCCGCCATGGCGAAGGCGGCCGGGGCGAAGTTCGAGATCGCCACCGCGCCGATGCCCGTGCCGGACGACCAGAAGGACGACTACGGCAAAGGCTACCTGTCCGGCACCGTCATCGGCATCGCCTCCGGCAGCGCCAAGCAGAACGCGGCCTGGGAGCTGGTGAAGTACATGACCACCGACACCGACGCGGTGGTGGCCTTCGCCAACGACATCCACAACGTCCCCTCCACGCTCGCCGCCCTGGACTCGCCGAAGCTCCAGGTCACGCCGGAGTTCAAGACCTTCATCGACATCGCCAAGCACACGAAGTCGAACACCACCCCGGCCCAGGCCGACGGCGGCACCTACCAGCTGACCTTCGCGGACTTCGCGTACGGGGTCGAGAAGGGCGCCGTGTCCGACCTCCAGGCCGGGCTCGCCAAGACCGACCAGCAGATCGACACGGACATCGCGAAGGCCCAGTAGCCGATGACGACCTTCACCCTGGGCGCGAAGCGGCGCCGCTCCGCGCTGCGGACCGCGGCCTTCATGTCCCCGTGGCTGATCGGGTTCGCCGTCTTCTTCGCCTACCCGCTGCTGTCCACCGTGTACTTCTCCTTCACGCAGTACGACGGCTTCCGCCCGCCGGTCTTCAACGGCCTGGACAACTGGTCGTACGTCTTCACCAAGTCCCCGATGTTCTGGCCGGCGATGCGCAACACGCTGTGGCTGGTCGTGGTCATGGTGAGCTGCCGGGTGGTCTTCGGCCTCGGCGTCGGCCTGCTCATCACGAAGATCAAGACGGGGACCGGGATCTTCCGCACCCTGTTCTACCTGCCCTACCTGGCCCCGCCGGTCGCCGCGACCCTCGGCTTCGTCTTCCTGCTCAACCCCGGCACCGGGCCGGTCAACACCGCACTGGAGGCCGTCGGGCTGCCCGCGCCGGGCTGGTTCACCGACGCCGACTGGTCCAAGCCCGCGCTGACCGCGCTGGGGCTGTGGGGGGTGGGCGACCTGATGGTGATCTTCATGGCCGCGCTGCTCGACGTACCGAAGGAGCAGTACGAGGCCGCGGAGCTGGACGGGGCCGGGCCCTGGGCGCGGTTCCGGCACATCACCCTGCCGAACATCTCCCCGATCATCCTGTTCGCGGTGGTCACCGGGGTCATCCAGGCCACGCAGTACTACACGCAGCCCCTGGTCGCGGGAAAGGTGGCGGCCGGGCAGATCAGCGGCTCGGGCCAGCAGTTCGAGCCCGGATACCCGGACAAGTCCACGCTGACCCTGCCCCAGCTCGTCTACAACCTCGGATTCCAGCGCTTCGACTACGGCACGGCCTGCGTGATCGCGCTCGTCCTCTTCGCCCTGTCCATGGCCTTCACCGCGCTCCTGCTGCGGCGCCGTGGCGGCCTGATCGGAAGCGGTGACTGACATGGCCGTGACCACCGAGACGACCCCGTCCCCGCGGACGGGCCCGTCCCCCGCCGTCGGCGCTTCCGGGCGGGCGGCGGCCCGCCACCGCCGCAAGGAGGTGCTGCACTGGGTCGCGGTCCACTCCCTCGGGGTGGCCGCCGCGCTCTTCTTCGTCCTCCCCTTCGTCTTCCTCTTCCTCACCTCGGTGATGAGCAACCAGCAGGCCCTCACCCGCGACCTGTGGCCGCACACCTGGGACTGGGGCAACTACGCGAAGGTCTGGCACACCCCCGGATTCCTCCTGTGGTGGCGCAACACCCTGCTGTACGCGGGGCTCGGGACGCTGCTCACCGTGGTGTCCTCGGTGCCCGTCGCCTACGCCCTCGCCAAGTTCCGCTTCCGCGGCCGCCGGCTCTCACTGCTGCTGGTGGTCTCGATGATGATGCTGCCGCCGCAGGTGGTGGTCATCCCCATGTACCTCTTCTGGGCCAAGCAGCTCGACCTGTCCGGCACCCTGTGGCCGCTGATCATTCCGATGGCCTTCGGCGACGCCTTCTCCATCTTCCTGCTGCGCCAGTTCCTGCTGACCATCCCCGACGAGTACCTCGACGCGGCGCGGGTCGACGGCTGCGGGGAGGTCCGGACCCTGCTGCGGGTGGTCCTGCCCATGGCCAAGCCCGGGATCGCCGCGGTCGCGCTGTTCCAGTTCTTCGCTGCCTGGAACGACTACTTCGGCCCGCAGATCTACGCCTCCGACGACCCGGCCGCCTGGACCCTCAGTTACGGCCTGGAGTCCTTCAAGGGCGCGCACCACACCAACTGGAACCTGACCATGGCCGCGACCGTGCTGGTCATGGCCCCCGTGATCGTCCTCTTCTTCTTCGCCCAGAAGGCGTTCGTCGAGGGCGTCACCCTGACCGGAGTGAAAGGTTAGACAGATGAAACTCGCAGTGGTGGGCGGCGGTTCCACTTACACCCCCGAACTGATCGACGGCTTCGCGCGGCTGCGCGACACCCTGCCGATCAGCGAGCTGGTGCTGATCGATCCCGCGGCGGACCGGCTGGAGCTGGTCGGCGGCCTCGCCCGGCGGATCTTCGCCAAGCAGGGGCACCCCGGACTGATCACCACGACCTCCGACCTGGACGCGGGGGTGGCGGGCGCCGACGCCGTCCTGCTCCAGCTTCGGGTGGGCGGTCAGGCGGCCCGGCAGCGCGACGAGACCTGGCCGCTGGAGTGCGGCTGCGTGGGCCAGGAGACCACGGGCGCGGGCGGGCTCGCCAAGGCGCTGCGCACGGTCCCCGTCGTCCTCGACATCGCCGAACGGGTCCGGCGCACCAACCCGGACGCCTGGATCATCGACTTCACCAACCCCGTCGGCATCGTCACCCGCGCCCTGCTCCAGGCCGGGCACAAGGCGGTCGGCCTGTGCAACGTCGCCATCACCCTCCAGCGGACGTTCGCCTCGCTGCTCGGCATGGCCCCCGAGGAGCTGCACCTGGACCACGTCGGCCTGAACCACCTCACCTGGGAGCTGGGGGTGCGCCGCGGCGGCCCCGGCGGGGAGGACCTGATGCCCCGGCTGCTCGCGGAGCACGGGGACGCGGTCGCCGACGACCTGCGGCTGCCGCGCGCGGTCCTGGACCGGCTCGGCGTCGTCCCGTCGTACTACCTGCGGTACTTCTACGCGCACGACAAGGTGGTGCGCGAGCTGGGCGAGAAGCCCTCGCGGGCCGCCGAGGTCGCCGCGATGGAGCGGGAACTCCTCGCGATGTACGGCGATCCCACGCTCGACGAGAAGCCGGAGCTGCTGGCCAAGCGGGGCGGGGCCTTCTACTCGGAGGCCGCGGTGGACCTGGCGGCGGCGCTGCTCGGCGACGGCGGCAGCCCGGTGCAGGTGGTCAACACGCTGAACAACGGGACCCTGCCGTTCCTCCCGGACAGCGCGGTGATCGAGGTCCAGGCCCGGGTGGACCGCTCGGGCCCGGTGCCGCTGGCCGTGCCCCGGCTGGACCCGCTGTACGCGGGGCTGATCGCGCACGTCACGGCGTACGAGGACCTCGCGCTGGACGCCGCCCTGCGCGGCGGCCGCGAGCGGGTGGCCAAGGCGCTGCTCGCGCACCCTCTGGTCGGGCAGTTCGACCTGGCCGAGGGGCTGACCGACCGGCTCCTCGCGCACAACAAGGAGCACCTGGCATGGGCGTGAGGGACGCGGTGCTGCTGGCCGTCGACGCGGGCAACAGCAAGACCGACCTCGCCTTCATCGACGCGGACGGGTCGGTGATCGTCACCGCCCGCGGCCCGGGATTCCGGCCCCAGGCGGTCGGTGTCGAGGCGGCTTTCGACGCGATCTCGCCCGCGCTGGAGGAGGCGCTGGCCAAGGCGGCCGCGCTCGGGCGGCCGGTGGAATCGGTGGCCCACGTGTCCGCGTGCCTGGCCGGGGCGGACCTCCCGGTGGAGGAGAAGGAGCTGGTCACGGCCCTACAGGGGCGGGGCTGGGGGCGGACCGTCGAGGTCCGCAACGACACCTTCGCCATCCTGCGGGCCGGTCTGTCGGGCAGCGGGGCCCCGCTCGGGGTCGCGGTGGTGTGCGGCGCCGGGATCAACTGCGTGGGCATGCTGCCCGACGGGCGCACCGCGCGGTTCCCGGCCCTGGGCCAGCTCTCCGGCGACTGGGGCGGCGGGGGCGGCCTCGCCGCCGAGGCGATGTGGTGGGCGGCGCGGGCCGAGGACGGGCGCGGCGGCCCGACCGGGCTGACGGCCGCCCTGCCCGGGCACTTCGGGCTGGGTTCGATGTACGAGCTGATCGAGGCGGTGCACCTGGGTGTGATCGCGCCGGAGCGTACGCACGAACTGGTGCCGGTGCTCTTCGCGGTGGCCGCGGCGGGCGACGAGGCGGCGATCGGGCTCGTGGAACGGCAGGCGGACGAGGTGGTGGCGCTGGCCGCGGTGGCGCTGGAGCGGCTCGGTCTGCTGGAGCGCGAGGCGCCCGTGCTGCTGGGCGGGAGCGTGCTGGCGGCCCGGCACCCGCGGCTCGACGACCGCGTCCGGGAGGGGCTCGCGGAACGGGCCCCGCTGGCCCGGGTGTCGGTGGTGACGGCCCCGCCGGTGCTCGGCGCGGGGCTGCTGGGGCTGGACGCGCTGGGGGCGCCGTCTGCCGCCTACGGAAAACTCCGTGCCCATTTCGGGTGAACCCGCCCCGAGACGGGGCGAGTCTGGAACCGTGGCGGCCGTGAAGACGTATTCACGGTGAAGGAGTGACGGGGGCGTCTCGTCCAAGATCCAGCACCGGGTGCTGTGCTGGTCCGTCACTACGGCCATACTGCTCCCGAGCAGTCCACGACCGAGGGGGAGGTCACGGTGGCCATCACATCGCGCGCACCCGCGTCAGCGCCCGCAGCCGTGCCCGCCCCCGGGGGGCCCGGGGGCGGCGGCCCGGTGCTGCCGGGGCGGCGCAGCGCATGGGCGGAGGGCGTGGAGCGGCTGCGGGGCGCGGCGACCACCGAGCCCGGGCGGCTGCGGATCATCGGAGCGGCCCTGGCCGCGCTGGTCCTCCTCTTCGGCGTGGTGGCGGTCTGGGAGATCTCCGACCGGTCCACCGCCGCCGACGACGTGGTCGGCCGGAGCCAGCCGCTCAGCGCGGACGCGGCGAGCATCTACCGCTCGCTGGCGGACGCCGACACGGCCAGCTCCAGCGGGTTCCTGGCCGGTGGCCAGGAACCGCGCGAGGTCCGCGAGCGCTACGAGAAGGACATCGCCAACGCCTCCCGGCTGCTGGTCAACGCGGCGGCGAACACCGGTGGCGACGAGGAGTCCCGCAAGGAGATCGCGCTGCTCGGCGAGCAGCTGCCGCGCTACACGGGTCTCATAGAGCAGGCCCGGGCCACCAACCGGCAGGGCCTGCCGCTCGGCGGCGCCTACCTGCGCTACGCCAATGAGCAGATGAGCACCCAGCTGCTGCCCGCCGCACAGCGGCTCTACCAGGCGGAGACGGCCCGGCTCTACCAGGACTACGACGACGCCCGGGCCCTGCCCGTGGGCTCGTTCGGCACGGGCCTGCTCGCCATCGGGGTCCTGGTCTGGGCCCAGCGGCGCAACTACCGGCGCACGCACCGGGTGTTCAACCACGGACTGCTGGCCGCCACGGCCGCGTCCACGGTGGTGCTGCTGTGGCTGGCCGTGGGGCACACCGTGGCGCGCACCGAGCTGAGTTCGGCCCGCTCGGGCGGGCAGGAGTCGCTGAAGGTGCTCAACGACGCCCGGATCTCCTCGCTCCAGGCGCGGGCCAATGAGAACCTGACGCTGGTCGCGCGGGGCGCCGTACTCGCCGACGACAAGAAGTCCGACAAGTACGACGTGGACTTCGCCAAGAACATGAAGGACCTGGACGCGGGGCTGGTCCGGGCCGCGCGGCTCGCCGACGACGCGAGCGGGCAGACGCCCGTCGCCAAGGCGGCGGACGGCGTCAAGCAGTGGAAGCAACGGCACGCGGCCGCCCGGGAAACCGACAACAAGGGCGACTACGACCTCGCGCTGCCCCAGGTCATCGGGGGCAAGGACAGCAGCGGGGCGTCCTTCGACACGGTGGACGCCTCCCTGGAGCAGGCGATCGCGCACGAACAGCGGGAGTTCACCCGGGCGGCCGGCTCGGGGCTCGGGGCGCTGGGCGGTATGGCCACGGGCGGTGCGGCCCTCGCGGTCCTCGGGGCGGCGGCCGCGCTGCTCGGTATCGGGCGCAGGCTTTCGGAGTACAGGTGATGCGGATGCGAGGGCGCCGGGTGAAGCGGAACGACGGGGACGGGCCGGTCCCGCGCGGGCTGCGCGGCTGGGGCGGGGTCAGCGCGATGGCCGCCGCCTGCGCGGTGACGGCTGCCGCCGTCCTGCTGCCGCTGGCCCAGGCCGCCCCGGGGGCGGGCGCCGCCAGGACCCCGCACAGCGGGGCCGCCGCGGCCCCGGCCGCCCCCGCCGTCGACGAGACCTGCCTGGACCCGGAGGCCAGCCTGCGCCCGCCGGGGGTGGACGGCTCCGCCATCGCGCGGATCAAGGCGGCGGGCAAACTCGTCGCGGGCGTGGACCAGAACAGCTTCCGCTGGGGCTACCGCAATCCGGTGGACGGCAAGCTCGACGGCTTCGACATCGCGCTGGTCAAGGCCATAGCCAAGGACATCCTGGGCGACGAGAACGCGGTCATCTACCGGGCGATCCCGACCAGTCAGCGCATACCCGCTCTGGTGGAGGGCCGGGTCGACATCGTCGTGCGGACCATGACGATCAACTGCGCCCGGCTCAAGGACGTCGCCTTCTCCACGGCGTACTTCGAGGCGGGCCAGCAGGTGCTGGCCCCCAAGGGCTCGCCCATCACCGGCTATGACGACTCGCTCAAGGGCCGCAGGATCTGCACGGCGGCCGGTTCCATCGCCGAGAGCAAACTCAAGGAGAACAGCTTCGGCTCGCTGTCGGTGAGCGTGCCCAACCAGCTGGACTGCCTGGTCCGGCTCCAGCTCGGGGAGGTCGACGGCATCGTCACCGACAACGCGCTCGCGGCCGGTCAGGCCGCCCAGGACCCGACCGTGCGGCTGGTCGGATCTCCGTTCACCCGCGAGTTCTACGGGGTGGCGATGAACAAGGACGCGACCGACCTGGTGCGCCGGATCAACAAGGTGCTGGAGAACTACCGCGCGGGCGGCGACAGCAGCCAGTGGGTCAAGGCCTACCGCACCCATCTGGAATCCGTGCTGCCCGGCATTCCCGGACCCCCCGCGCCCAAGTACCGGGACGGCTGAGCGCCGTGGCGGGGACTGAGGAGGAGACGGGCCGGGCGGTGATGGACCGGGACGACGTCGACCGTGCGCTGACGCGGCTGGACGCGGAGCACGAGGCCGTCGAGAGTTCCCTGCTCGCACTCCAGGACCACGCCGGGCGCCGTCTGCTGGAGGGCGCCGAGCTGGCGGGGGTCACCCGCGAGCGGTGGGCCGCGGCCGACGCCTCCATCACCCGCCTGTGGACGTACTTCGACGCCTACAGCGGGGCGCTGAGCGCCGCGCGCGAGCTGCGCGAGCGGCGCCGGTGGCCCAGCCGGGAGGACCTGGCCGAGCTGACCGAGCGGCTGCTCGGCGCCGGGGTGACGATCGCGGGCGGCGCGGTGGAGGGCGCCCAGCTGGCCGAGCGGTTCTCGCTGGCCGAGCTGGTCGCCCGGATGAACGAGCTGTACGCCGCCTCCCTGGACATGGTGGTCGCCGCCGACGCGGTGTGGTCGGCGCTGCCCGCCCGGATAGACCTGCTCGCCGCCGAGCTGCACCGCACCCGCTCCCTGGCGCACTCCGTCGGGGTCCGCCCGGGCGAGCACCCCTCGGGCGACGACCTGGAGGACATCACCGCCGAGCTGGCGGAGCTGCGCGCCCGGGTCATCGAGGATCCGCTGGCCTTCTGGGCTCCGGCGCCGGGCAGTTCCGCCCCTGGCGGCGGCCGTCCGGACACCGCGCGCTACGACCGGGCGGCGCGCGCGCTGGAGGACGTACGCCGTGAGGTGGAGGCGGTCCTGGCGGTCCGGCAGGACGCCGAGCAGCGGCTGATCAGCCTGCGCGACGTGCTGTCGCGGGCCGACCGGACCCTGTCGGAGGCGCGGACCGCGCGCGGCGAGGTGCTCGCGAAGATCGCGGCGTCGGAGGTGCCCGCGGTGAGCGGGCCGCCGACCGCGCTCCAGGAACAGCTGGCGGCGGCGGCCGACTACCGGCGGCAGTCCCAGTGGCACCGGCTGTCGCCGCTGCTGGAGTCGCTGGAGGAGCGGGCCGCGGACGAACTGCGGCGGGCCCGCGAGTCGTTGACGGCGGTGACCGCACCACTGGCGGTACGGGCCGAATTGCGCGGGCGGCTGGACGCCTACCGCGCGAAGGTGACCCGGCACGGAATGGCCGGGGATCCCTGGCTCATTGAGCGGTACGACACGGCACGGCGGATGCTGTGGAGCGCGCCCTGTGACCTGCGGGCCGCCGAACAGGCCGTACTGCGCTACCAGCAGGCGGCCGCCGAGTCGATGGCGGCGCGGCAGGACCGGCCCGTGGGGCCGGGGAAGGAGGACGCATGAGCCTGATCGGGACTCCGTGCGGCCGGCCCGGCTGCCCGGGCGCGTACGAGGACATGGGCGGCGGGGAGCTGTACTGCGACACCTGCGGTCTCGCGCCGCTGGTGGGCGCGGCGGCCGCCCCCTCGGCGGGGGCCGGTGAGCTGGTGTCGCCGCCGACCGGGATGACCAGCGCGGCGCGGGGCGGCGCCGGGGCGCGCGGTTCGCAGGGGTCGTACCCCTCGGAGCGCGGTTCCGGTTCGGCCCGCTCCGCGCGGTCCTCGCGCTCGTCGTCCTCGCGGCGTTCGGTGTCGGGGCGGCTCTCGCGGGCCCTGTCGGGCAGCGCCGCGTCCGCGCGTTCGGTGTCGGTGCGCAGTTCGGGCTCCTCGGCCGGGTCCACGGGGCGCGGTCGGCTGGGGGCCGGACTGGTGTCCGTACCGGAGGTTCCGCGTCCGGATCCTTCGGCCTCGGTCCTGGCGAATCCGGAGGTGCCGGAGCGCAAGCGGTTCTGCTCGAAGTCGGACTGCGGGGCGCCGGTCGGCCGCTCGCGCGGTGACCGGCAGGGCCGGACCGAGGGCTTCTGCACCAAGTGCGGACACCCGTACTCCTTTGTCCCCAAGCTGGCCACGGGCGACGTGGTGCACGGGCAGTACGAGGTGGCGGGCTGCCTGGCGCACGGCGGCCTCGGCTGGGTCTACCTGGCCGTGGACCGGGCGGTCTCGGACCGCTGGGTGGTCCTCAAGGGCCTGCTGGACACCGGGGACCAGGACGCGATGGCCGCGGCGATCTCGGAGCGGCGCTTCCTCGCCGAGATCGAGCACTCCAACATCGTGCGGATCTACAACTTCGTGGAGCACCTCGACCAGCGGACCGGTTCGCTGGACGGGTACATCGTGATGGAGTACGTCGGCGGCAAATCGCTCAAGGAGATCGCCAACGAGCGGCGCCAGGCCGACGGGCGGCGGGATCCGCTGCCGGTGGAGCAGGCCTGCGCCTACGGCATCGAGGCCCTGGACGCTCTCGGCCACCTGCACAGCCGCAACCTGCTCTACTGCGACTTCAAGGTCGACAACGCCATCCAGCAGGCCGACCAGCTGAAGCTGATCGACATGGGCGCGGTCCGGCGGATGGACGACGAGGAGTCGGCCATCTACGGGACCGTCGGCTACCAGGCGCCCGAGGTCGCCGAGCTGGGCCCCTCGGTGGCCTCCGACCTCTACACCGTCGCGCGCACGCTGGCCGTGCTGACCTTCGACTTCCAGGGCTACACGAACGTGTTCGTGGACAGCCTCCCGGACCCCGACCACATCGAGGTCTTCCGGCGCTACGAGTCCTTCTACCGGCTGCTCGTGCGGGCCACGGACCCGGATCCGGGGCGGCGTTTCGCCTCGGCCCAGGAGATGGCGGACCAGCTGACCGGTGTGCTGCGGGAGGTGGTCGCGCTCCAGACGGGGCGGCCGCGGCCGCAGCTGTCCACGCTGTTCGGGCCGGAGCTGCGGGTCACCGACACCGGGCTGTTCGCCGAGGGCCCGGGGGTGGAGGCGTCCCGGCTGGGCGCGCGGGACGTGACGGCGCGGCGCGGCGGGCCGCTGGGCAGGCGGCGTGCGGTGACCACCGCGCTGCCCTCGGGAGCCGCGGCGGCCTCCGTAGGCGCCGGAAGCGCGCGGTCCGGTGGTGGCTGGGGCGCCGTGTCCCCGGTCTCCGCGGCGGGTCCGGGGTCCCCGGTCTCCGCGGCGGGTCCGGGGTCCCCGGTCTCCGCGGCGGGTCCGGGGTCCCCGGTCTCCGCGGCGGGCGCGGGACCGGTGCCCGCGCTGGCCAGCACGGCCACGCACATGAGCCCCGGCCCGGGGGCGTTCGTACCGGCCGCGCGACCGGCGCCCGGGACGGCCGCGGGCTTCACGGCGGCGCCCGCGATGCCCGCCGTGCCCCCGCCCGTCGTACGGGGCTACCCCGGCGGGGTCCCCGGATCGGCCGCGCTGGCCGGGCTGGACGCGCGGGAGACCGCGCTGGCCCTGCCGGTGCCGCTGGTGGACGCGGCCGATCCCAATGCCGGTTTCCTCGCGGCCCTGCTGGCGTCCGCGCCCGCGGACCTGCTCGGGGCACTGGGAGCGGCGCCCGCCGACTCCGCCGAGCTGCGGCTGCGCGCGCTGCGGGCCCGCCTGGAACTCGGTGAACTCGCCGTGGCGGGGCAGACCCTGACGGAGCTGGAGGCCCACTACCCCGACGACTGGCGGGTGGTGTGGGCGCGCGGGATCGCGTCGCTGGCCATCGGTGACGACGAGGCCGCGGCGCTGTCCTTCGACGCGATCTACGACGCCTTCCCGGGCGAGCCCGCGCCGAAGCTGGCGCTGGGGCTGTGCGCGGAGGTCCTGGGGCAGCTGGACAACGCCGCCGAGTACTACCAGCTGGTGTGGATCACCGACCCGGGGTTCGTGAGCGCGGCCTTCGGACTGGCCCGGGTCCAGCTCGCCGCCGGAAACCGCAGGGCGGCGGTGCGGGCGCTGGAATCCGTACCGGAGGCGTCCATCCACTACACCGCCGCGCGGGTGGCGGCCGTACGGGCACGCTTGCGCGACCGGTCCCCCGAGGAGCCGCTCCTGGACGACCTGCGGGCCGCCTCGGGGCAGGTGGAGGCGCTGCGGCGGTCCGGTCTGGACGCCGTGCGGTACGAGGTGCTGGCGACGGAGGTTCTGGGCTCGGCGCTCGACTGGGTACTGTCGGGTAGCCGGGGCGCGGACCCCGGCCGGACCTCGCTGCTCGGCAGCCAACTGGACGAGCGGGGCCTGCGCTTCGGCCTGGAACGCTCGTACCGAGTCCTGGCCCGCCTGGCGCAGCGGGGCGAGGAGAGGATCGAACTGGTGGAACGGGCAAACCGTTTCCGTCCACGGACGTGGGTGTGAGTGATGTCGATGCATCGGCCGTCGGGCTGCCCCAGCTGTGCGGAACCCCTGGAAGAGGGTGACCGTTTCTGCGGAGTCTGCGGATACGCCCTCTCCGCGGGCCCCCCGCCCCCGGACGACCACCCGACGGTCGCCCTGGTCCCCGTCGCCGCCCCGGCGGCGGCCGTCGGCACGCCCGAGCCCTCCGGGCCCCTGGGCTGGGCCGACGCGTCCCACACCGCCGGCCCGGCGGAACCCGGCCCGACCGGTCCGACCGGCAGCGCGACCGGGGACGGCACGGCCGGACCCTCCGGCCCGGCCGCCACGACCGGCGGGAGCGGGCCCGGACCCGTGCCCACCCTGGTCGACGAGCCCGGCGGATGGGGCGCCGCCGGACCCGGCGGGGCGACCACCGGACACACCGGCGGCGGACACACCGGCAGCGGCGCGGAGCCGCCCGGCAAGACCTGCGTCGCCTGCCGCGCGGGCCGGGTCGACACCGACGGCTACTGCGAGCACTGTGGCCACGCCCAGCCCCGCGAGCGCGACCACCTCGAAGAGGAACTCGGCAGCGTCGCCGCCGTCAGCGACCGCGGCCTGCGCCACCACCGCAACGAGGACTCCTTCGCGGTCGCGGCCACCGCCCTGCCCGACGGCTCCGCCGCCACGGTGGCGATCGTCTGCGACGGCGTGTCCTCGGCCAGCCGCCCCGACGAGGCCTCCGCCGCCGCGGCGGTGGCCGCCAACGAGGCCCTGCTGGACGCGCTGCCCCGCGGCGCGCTGCCCCAGCAGGCCATGCACGAGGCGATCCTGGCCGCGTCCACCGCCGTCAACGCCCTGGCCCCGGAGGTCCCCGGCGCGCAGAACGCCCCCGCCTGCACCCTCGTCGGCGCGGTCACCGCGGGCGGCCTGCTGATCATCGGCTGGGTCGGCGACAGCCGCGCGTACTGGGTCCCCGACGACCGCTCCGCCCCGCCCGCCCGGCTCACCGAGGACGACTCCTGGGCCGCCCAGATGGTCGCGGCGGGCCTGATGAACGAGGCCGAGGCCTACGCCGACGTGCGGGCCCACGCCATCACGGGGTGGCTCGGCGCCGACGCGTACGAACTGGAGCCGCACACCGTCGCGTTCAAGCCGGACCGGCCCGGTGTCGTGGTCGTGTGCACCGACGGGCTGTGGAACTACGCGGAATCCGCCCAGGACATGGCCCGGCTGCTGCCCGCCGACGCCGCCGCCAGGCCCCTGCACAGCGCGCAGGTCCTGGTCGGCCACGCCCTGGACGGCGGCGGCCACGACAACGTCACCGTGGCCGTCGTGCCGTTCGCCGTACCCGACGAGCCGGCCGCCGCCTGACCGCCGCCCGTCCCCGACCGCCGCCCCTGACCGCCCCGAACACCCCGAGGAGACCGTCCTGATGGCGAACTTCGCCAAGCCGAGCGCCCCGCGCTTCACCATGGAGGTGTACCAGAACGAGTTCCTCCCGGTTGGCGGACAGGACGTGCACGCCATCGTGACGGTCACCGCCACCGGCGGCGCGGCGGCGACCCGTGTCGCCACCCCGGGCAGCGGCGCGGCCGTCGTGATCATGGTCGACTGTTCGGGCTCCATGGCATACCCGCCCACCAAGATGGCCGGGGCCCAGGAGGCGACGGCCGCCGCGATCGACACCCTGCACGACGGGACCTCGTTCGCCGTGATCGCCGGTACCCACGTGGCCCGGGAGGTCTACCCCGGCCAGGGCAGGCTCGCGGTCGCGGACCCGGCCACCCGCGCCCAGGCCAAGGGCGCCCTCGGCGCCCTCACCCCCGGCGGCGGCACGGCCATCGGCACCTGGCTCCGGCTGGCCGACGGCCTGCTGCGCCAGTCCCCCGCCACCATCCGGCACGGGATCCTGCTGACCGACGGCCGCAACGAGCACGAGGACCCCGCGGTGCTCCGCGCCACCCTCGACTCCTGCGCCGGACGTTTCACCTGTGACGCCCGCGGGGTGGGCACCGACTGGGAGGTCAAGGAGGTGACCGGGATCGCGAGCGCACTGCTCGGCACCGCCGACATCGTGGCCGACCCGGCCCACCTCGCCGACGACTTCACGCTCATGATGGAGAACGTCATGGGCAAGGAGGTCGCGGACGTGGCGCTGCGCCTGTGGAGCCCGGTCGGCGCCGAGGTCCAGTACGTCAAGCAGGTCGCGCCCGCCGTGCAGGACCTGAGCGGCCGCCGCACCGCGGCGGGTCCGCGCGCCGGGGACTACCCCACGGGTTCGTGGGGCGACGAGTCCCGCGAGTACCACGTGTGCGTCCGGGTGCCGGGCGCCTCCGTGGGCCAGGAGATGCTGGCCGCGCGGGTCTCCCTGGTCCTGCCGGGCCGGGAGGGCGAGGCGGCCTCCGTCCTCTCCGAGTCCCAGGGGCTGGTCCGCGCGGTGTGGACGGACGACCTGTCCGCGTCCACCGCCATCAATGCGCAGGTGGCCCACTACACCGGCCAGGCCGAACTGGCGGAGGTCATCCAGCAGGGACTGGAAGCCCGCAAACTGGGTGATATCGACGGCGCTACGGCCAAACTCGGCCGAGCAGTGCAGCTGGCCAGTGCCTCCGGGAACGAGGACACTGCGAAACTGCTGGCAAAGGTGGTAGATGTCGTGGATGTCGCGGCGGGTACTGTGCGGCTCAAAGCGAAGGTCGCCGACGCCGATGAGATGACTCTCGAAACGCGTTCGACGCAGACCGTCCGAGTGAAGCGAAACTGACGTCCCGACGCAGGGAGAAGGGGGAACGGCCAATGCCGACCTGCCCGAACGGGCACCAATCGGTCTCCGACGACTGGTGCGAGGTGTGCGGTCACCGCATGGCCCCTCCGGCCGCGCCCGCGGGTGCCCCCGAGGCCCCCGTGGCGTCCTCCTACGACTACGGCTTCCCGATGGCCGGGGGTGAGCCCACCGCCCAGGCGGAGCTGTGCCCCCAGTGCCGGACCCCGCGCGAGGCGATGGCCCCGTACTGCGAGGAGTGCCGCTTCAACTTCCTGACCCGGACGGCCACCTCGTACACGCCGCTCGCCCCGAACCCGGCGACCAGCCCGGGTCCGGTGCCGGGTCACGGCGCGGGTCCCGGTCACGGTCCGGGTCCGGGCGGGGCCACGGGGGCGCAGCCGCTGCCGACCGGCGAGGCCTCGTACGCGTCGCACGACCCCTACGAGTACCGGGACTCGCGGCCCTCGCAGGTCAACCGGCCCGCCGAGGCGCTCCAGCGCGAGGACGACTGGCTGCTGCCGCCGCCGGCGCAGGAGCCGCAGGCCCCGTACTACGAGCCGCCCGCTCCACAGCCCGACCAGTACCAGGGGCAGCAGCCCGACCAGTACCAGGGACAGCAGCAAGGCCAGCAGCAAAACCAGCCTCAGGGCCATGGCGGCGGCGGGCAGCCGTACGCCGAGCAGGGCGGCGCCTGGACCGCGACGATCGGCCCCGACCGCTCGTACTTCATGGCGATGATGCAGCGCAGCGGCCCCGAGGCGGCAGGTCTGAACCTGCCCGCGTACTCCCCGGAGCAGCACCTTCCGCTGTCCGGCGGCCAGATCACCATCGGTCGCCGCCGCGTCTCCACGGGCGAGTCCCCGGACGTCGACCTGTCCGTGCCCCCGGAGGACCCGGGCGTGTCGCACGCGCACGCCGTCCTGGTCCAGCAGCCCGACGGCAGCTGGGCCGTGGTGGACCAGAACTCCACCAACGGCACCTACATCAACATGGGCGAGGACCCGATCCAGCCCTACGTGCCGGTCCCGCTGCGCGACGGCGACCGGGTCCACGTGGGGGCCTGGACCACCGTCACCGTCCGTCGCGCTTAGCCACGGCGGCGGCGCCGCGGCTAGCCGGCGCCGGTGGCGGCGCCTCCCAGGGGCCAGACGTACGGCCCCTGGGGGTCGTCCAGCCAGGACCACTGGCCCTCGTCGGTGACCGTCACCCCGAAGCGTTCCCGGGGCGGGCGGTCCTCGCGGCGCCACAGGTCCAGGGCCTCGCGCGGGTGCAGCGCGCCCGCCGTCAGGATCAGCATGAACTGGAAGCGCTCGTTCTCCAGCAGCTCGTACGGGAGCCCGCCCGCGACCCACGGGACCGCGGCCCCCGCTCCGCGCAGCGGCACGAAGTACGCCGAGGTGTGCAGGAAGTGCCCCTCGGCGAATGCGGCGTCCCGTACCCGCAGCGCGATCAGCCCCGTCGACAGGGGGGCCAGTACCCGCGCGCCCGGGCGGCACTGGGGCAGCCAGGCGGGCGGGATCAGCGGCAGCGCGCACGTGACGATGATCCGGTCGAACGGCCCCCGGGCCGGGCAGCCGCGCGCCCCGTCCCCGGTGACGACGGCCGGGTGGTAGCCGAGCAGCTCCAGATGGGCCCGGGCGGACTCGGTGATCTCCTCGTCGAGGTCCACCGTGGTGACCAGGTCCTCGCCGAGCCGGTGGCACAGCAGCGCGGCGTTGTATCCGGTGCCCGCGCCGATCTCCAGCACGTTGTGCCCGTCCTGGACCTCCAGCGCGTCCAGCATCCTCGCCATCAGGGAGGGCTGGCTGCTGGAGGAGACCAGCTCGCCGTCGCGCAGCCGGGTCGCGAGCGGGGCGTCGGCGTACACGCCGCGCAGCCAGCGGGCCCGGTACTCCGGGTCGGGGTCCTGCGCCCAGAGCCGCTCGTGGCCCGCGCCGCGGCCGGTCCAGAAGTAGGGGACGAAGACGTGCCGGGGCACGGCGGCGAAGGCCGCCCGCCAGGCGGGATCGGTCAGCACCCCGGCGGCGGTCAGTTCCCGCACCTGGGCCGAGTGGGCCGTCTCCCGCAGATCGCGCGTCGCACCGGTCTCCGTACCGCCCATGCTTCCACTGTGCTGCCGCCGCCACGGC
This sequence comes from Streptomyces sp. G-G2, assembly GCF_030063135.1. Taxonomy (GTDB): domain Bacteria; phylum Actinomycetota; class Actinomycetes; order Streptomycetales; family Streptomycetaceae; genus Streptomyces. The sequence continues at coordinate 270,727 of NZ_JASISO010000002.1, read as the reverse complement.
GGCGCCTGTCGACCGGGGCCTGTCGACCGGGGCCTGTCCGGGTCCCGGCAGTGGTCCTAGGACCCGGGTCCTCCGTCCGGCCGTCTGAGACGATGGTCAGGTGAACGAGATTCCGCGGGGCACCCTTCAGGAGCAGACCTTCTACGAGCAGGTCGGTGGCGAGGAGACCTTCCGCCGCCTGGTCCGGCGCTTCTACCAAGGGGTCGCCGAGGACCCGCTGCTGCGTCCGATGTACCCGGAGGCCGATCTGGGTCCCGCCGAGGAGCGCTTCGCGCTGTTCCTGATGCAGTACTGGGGCGGCCCGACCACCTACAGCGACAACCGCGGCCACCCCCGGCTGCGGATGCGGCACGCCCCGTTCCAGGTGGACAAGGCGGCGCACGACGCGTGGCTGCGGCACATGCGGGACGCGATCGACGAGCTGGGGCTGGCGCCGGAGCACGAGGCGCAGCTGTGGCGTTATGTGACCTACGCCGCCGCCTCGATGGTCAACACCGAGGGCTGAGCCCCCGGGGGCGGGGCCAGGCCCTGTCCGGGCGGACAGGACCCGGAGGGGCCCGAGACCTAGAGCGGCCGGACCTGGAGCGCGCCCAGGCCGACGCCCGGGCGGCGGGTCGCGACGGAACCGTACGGGGTGCGCAGCCGCAGCCAGCTTCCGCAGGCCAGCAGCGCGACGGGCTCTGCGGAGGCGAGGGCGTCGCGGGCGGGGGTCCGCGCGGGCACGGTGGACCGTACCGGCCGCAGGAAACCCAGGGCCTGCGCGGCGTGTACGGCGCGCAGCGGCAGGTCGGTCTCGCCCAGGGTCCGGGACCAGATGTCGCGGCCGATCCGGTCGCGTTCGGACCGGGTCCGGTGCTGGGCGGGCAGGGCCTCGTCGCGGGCCCGGAACTCGGCGACGGCCAGGGCCACCGCCGAAAGCATCACCTCGGCGCCGGGCAGCCCCGGCAGCTGCTGCCAGCCGCCGCGGGGCGGCAGGACGCCGGCCCAGGGCGGCCCGGTGACGGCCGCGGGCACGGCGGCGCTGGCGGAGGCCTCGTCGATCGCTTCGAGGAGTTCCCCGGCGGAGACGGTGCGGTCCAGCGGCAGGGCCGGCGGCTCGGCGAGCCGGGCCGTGCGGATCGCCAGCACGTCGAAGGACGGCGGTCGCCCGAACACGGCGAGCGCCCCGCCGCCGCCCTGGAGGCGGACCGCGGCGGCGCGGTCGTAGTGCACGAGCCGGCCCAGGAAGGCGGCGAGGTCCGCCGCCTCCCCGGAATCGGCGAGGCGCAGCCGTTCACTCATGCCGCGACGGCCCCTTCCGGGCCGGTGGGCTCGTCCAGGTACTTCCGCAGGAAGTGCTTCTCCTCGGCCGTGATGCGGCGGGGCCGCCCCTCGGCGAGGTTGTAGGGCACGACCACGGTCGAGGCCCTGACGTAAACCTTCTCGGGCCGGTCGCCCTCCGCCTCGTCCTTGACCTCGTATCCGATGGTCAGGGACGCGGCGCCTATGCGGGTCACCCAGGACTCGATGAGGACCGGCTCGTGGCGGTGCACGAGGGGCAGCTTGTAGTCGATCTCGTGCCGGGCGACGACGGAACCACCCGTGAAGGACTCGCTGCCCTCCCCCGGCGCCAGCCGGAACATGAAGTCGATCCGGGCTTCCTCCAGGTAGCGGAGGAAGACCACGTTGTTCACGTGCCCGAAGGAATCCATGTCCGACCAGCGCAAGGGGCACCGGTAGAGGTGTCTTGCCATGCTTATCTCAGCCTCAGTCTCAGCCTCGGGTGAGCTTCTTGTAGGTGGCGCGGTGCGGACGGGTCGCGTCCGCGCCGAGCCGCTCGATCTTGTTCTTCTCGTACGACTCGAAGTTGCCCTCGAACCAGTACCACTTGGACTCGCCCTCGTACGCCAGGATGTGCGTGGCGACCCGGTCCAGGAACCAGCGGTCGTGGGAGATGACCACCGCCGCGCCCGGGAACTCCAGGAGCGCGTTCTCGAGCGAGGACAGGGTCTCGACGTCGAGGTCGTTGGTGGGCTCGTCGAGGAGCAGCAGGTTGCCGCCCTCCTTGAGCGTGAGCGCCAGGTTCAGGCGGTTGCGCTCACCACCGGAGAGGATGCCGGCCGCCTTCTGCTGGTCCGGACCCTTGAAGCCGAACGCGCTGACGTACGCGCGGGACGGCATCTCGACCTGGCCCACGTTGATGTAGTCCAGCTCGTCCGACACGACCGCCCAGAGGGACTTCTTGGGGTCGATGTTGGCGCGGCTCTGGTCGACGTAAGAGATCTTGACGGTCTCGCCCACCTTGACGGCGCCGGAGTCCGGCTCCTCCTGGCCCAGGAGCATCTTGAAGAGCGTGGTCTTGCCGGCGCCGTTCGGGCCGATGATGCCGACGATGCCGTTGCGCGGCAGCGTGAAGGACAGGTCGTCGACCAGGACCTTGTCGCCGAACGCCTTGGAGAGGTTGTTGACCTCGACCACGATCGAGCCCAGACGCGGGCCCGGCGGGATCTGGATCTCCTCGAAGTCCAGCTTCCGCATCTTGTCCGCTTCGGCCGCCATCTCCTCGTAGCGGGCGAGACGGGCCTTGGACTTGGTCTGGCGGCCCTTGGCGTTGGAGCGGACCCACTCCAGCTCTTCCTTGAGGCGCTTCTGACGCTTCTCGTCCTTGCGGCCCTCGACCTTGAGGCGGGTGGCCTTCTTCTCCAGGTACGTGGAGTAGTTGCCCTCGTAGGGCAGTGCGCGGCCGCGGTCGAGCTCGAGGATCCACTCGGCGACGTTGTTCAGGAAGTACCGGTCGTGGGTGACGGCCACCACGGCGCCCGCGTACTTCGAGAGGTGCTGCTCCAGCCAGTTCACCGACTCGGCGTCGAGGTGGTTGGTGGGCTCGTCGAGGAGGAGCAGGTCAGGGGCCTCGATCAGCAGCTTGCAGAGCGCGACGCGGCGCTTCTCGCCACCGGAGAGGTTGGTGACGGGCCAGTCGCCGGGCGGGCAGCCCAGGGCGTCCATGGCCTGCTCCAGCTGGGCGTCGAGGTCCCAGGCGTTGGCGTGGTCCAGAATCTCCTGGAGCTTGCCCATCTCGTCCATGAGCGCTTCGGTGTAGTCGGTCGCCATTTCCTCGGCGACCTCGTTGAAGCGCTTCAGCTTGCCCATGATCTCGGCGGCGCCGTCCTGCACGTTCTCCAGGACCGTCTTGGACTCGTCGAGCTTCGGCTCCTGCATGAGGATGCCGACGCTGAAGCCGGGAGAGAGGTACGCCTCGCCGTTGGACGGCTGCTCCAGGCCCGCCATGATCTTCAGGACGGTGGACTTACCGGCGCCGTTCGGACCGACCACACCGATCTTCGCGCCGGGCAGGAAGTTCAGGGTGACGTCATCAAGAATCACCTTGTCGCCGTGCGCCTTGCGCGTCTTGCGCATGGTGTAGATGAACTCAGCCAAGAGAAACCGTCCGGCAGATCGATGGGTGGGCAGATACACCCCATCTTGCCTGACGTCCACCCTCGGGGGGAAACGGGTAGGGGCCGGGAACGGCCCCGGGGGCCGGGCGCCGCACGGCAGAATGACGCCGACTCGGGGGGAGACGGGATGGACAACGGACTAATCGCGCTGGCCGCCGCGGTCGTGGGCGTGGCCGGAACCCTGCTGGCCACCGCGCTGTCGCAGCGCATGCTGGCCAGGGTCCAGGCGGCGCAGTTCGAACGCCAGCAGCAATCCGCGCACGCGCAGTGGCTGCGCGAGCGGGACGTCACGGAACTGGCCCGCAGACGGGACTGCTACATAGCGGCGGGCGCCGCCTTCCGCCGCTACCGGATCTCCCTGATGACCTTCCTGTGGCTGGTGCGGGACGACGAGGTCACCCCGGCGGAGCGGGCGGCGCTGGACGAGGCCCGGCACGCGCACCACGCCGCATTCGCCGAGGCCCAGATGGTCGCCGCCGGGGACGTGCTCGCGGAGCTGGACGCGCTGACCGAGACCCTGGCGGGCGTCTACAGCCGCACCCTGCGCCTGGGCTCGCCCGACCCGGACGGCTCGTTCGAGGACGTCCGGGCGGAGCTGCTGGAGCTGCGGGCGGGGTGGGAGACCGTACGCCGCGTGATGCGGGCCGACCTCGGGGCGGACGCGGACCCTGCGGCGCGGGCCCTCAGCGGGGGCGGTAGACGGTGAGGGCGTCGGGCAGCTCGTCCAGGACGAAGGCCCCGGGGGCCAGCGCGAACTCCCCGTCATAGGCGAGCGGGGTGCCCTCCGGAACCTCCGAGACGCGCAGGCTGCGCAGCCGGGTCGCCGCGTGGACGGGCGAGCGGGTGAGCGGGCCCGCGAAGGCGGCGGCGAGCATCCGGGGGCCGGGGCGGCCGCCGCCGTAGACGAGCCGTACGTCGAGCAGGCCCTCGCCGAGGCTCGTCCGGCGCCGGGGGGCCGGGCCGGTGCCGTAGTACGTCCCGTTGCCCGCGAAGAGGAGCCAGACGGCGCGGCTGCGGCCGGCCAGGCTCAGGCGTACGGGGCGCTGGGCGCGCAGCACCTTCCAGGAGGCCAGCAGCGCGGCGGGGCCGCCGCCGATCCGGGGGCCCCAGCGCAGCCGGTGTCCGAGCAGCTCCGGGTAGGCGCCGATGCTGAAGTTGTTCAGGAAGTAGCCGTGTTCCGCCCGCTCGCCGAGGACCTCGACGGCGGGTACGGCGGTGGGGTCGAGGGCGGGCTCGGCCCGGGCCGGGCCCGGGGTGAAGCGGCCGACCCCGACCTTGACGGCGTGCCCCGCGGCCACCGCCCGGCAGGTGTCGGCGGTTCCGGCGAGACCGAGGTCCAGCGCGAAGTGGTTCAGGGTGCCTCCGGGGAACACCGCGAGCGGAATTCCGGCCCGCAGCGCCGCGGTGGCGGCCGCGTTCACCGTGCCGTCCCCTCCGCAGACCCCGAGCACGGCGCTGCGGGCAGCCGCCGAGGCCAGCTCTTCGGCCAGCTGCGGCCCCTCGCACTCGACCACCTCGGCCTTGGGCAGGGAGGCCCGCAGCAGGTCGAGCCCGGCCTGGGCGGCGGTTCCCGAGCCCTTGTTGACGATCACGGTGAGCCCGTCCCCGTCCGCCAGGGCGGGGGCGTCGGCCGCGGGGCGCTCGTTGCCGGGGTTGATCCGGGCCTGCTCCGCGCCGCGGGCCACCTTGCGGACGACGCAGCCCGCCGCCACCCCGAGGGCGGCTCCGGCCAGCACGTCGGTCGGATAGTGCACCCCGGTGTAGACGCGGGAGAAGGCCACGGAGGCCGCCACGGGGAGCACGGCGGCGCCCCAGCCCGGGGCTTCCATCGCCACCCCGGAGGCGAAGGCGAAGGCCGAGGCCGAGTGCCCGGACGGGAAGGAGGTGGTCCGGGGCTGCCGTCCGAGCTGCCGGGCGGCCGGTACCCCTTCGAGCAGCGGCCGCGCCCGGCGGACCGACCACTTGCCGACGGTGTTGATGGTGGCGGAGGCGAGTGCCAGCGAGGCAATCCCGCGCACCGCCCCGCGCCGGGCCGAAGCGGAACCGAACACGGCGATCGCCGCGGCGGCCCCGCCCCACAGCAGCCCGTGGTTGGCGGCCCGGCCGAGTCGGGGCAGCACCCGGTCGGCGCCGGGCCAGTGTCTGTGGGCGACGGCGTCGAAGAGCGCGCGGTCGCCCCGGGCCACCGCTCCTTGCCAGGTCAGTTCCTGATCAGCCATTGCACGCCCTTACCCTCCGAACCCGTCCCGGAACCTGCCGTACCGGACCTGGCGACCACGATCACCCTCCCGGCCGCGGGGCCCGGGAGACCTCTTACGCCCTCGGCTCGCCCCGGGGCTCTTCGGGCTCCCGGTGCTCCTCGGGCTCCTGGTGCTCCAGGTTCTCCTCCGGCGGCCGCTTGCGCAGCATCAGGACGACCATCCCGCCGAGCACCACCAGGCCCACGGCCAGCGAGGCGATCAACGGGGTGGCCGCGGAGCTGCCGCTCGCCGCCAGCCGCTCCTCGGCGGCGGCGCCCGCACGTCCCGTCGTGGCCCGGGTCTCGCCCACCGGCGGCCCCACCGTCGTCCCCGTCGAGCCCTGGGCACCCTGGCCCGCCGAGGCCCGTACCGCCCGGTCCGTCGGCCAGACCGCCGTGGCGGTGGCGGTGGCCGCGGACTCGCTGGATCCCGCGACGATCAGCGGGCGGGCCTGCTCCCCGCTGGCGAACACCCGGCCCACCGGCACCCTCATCGCGCCCTGCACGGTCACCGAGGCGGTCCCGTCGGCGGTGCCCGCCGGGACCTCGAAGTACAGCTTGCTGCCGTTCCCGGCGGTGGTGAGCGGCCGCCCGTCGGCGTCCACCACCCGCACCCCCATCGCCGCGGCGGCCGTGTCCGGGACGACCGTCACGCTCTGCGCCCCGGTCCGGACGGTGACGGGCCCGATCCTGGTGCCGACCGCCCCGGTCACCTCACCGGGGTCCAGGCCCAGCGAGGCGGGCGGCTCCGGGAGCTGCCCCGCCACCCGCTGGAGGTAGTCGGCCAGCTTCTCCGCCTCCGGGTCGGCCGCCTCGACCTGCGCGCCGTCGGCCAGCCGCCAGATCGCCACCTGGGTCCCGGCCGCCGCGCTCTCGGCGGTGAGCGGTCCCGCCCCGGCGGCCTTGGCGAGCCCGGAGAGGTCGTTCAGCTGGGGGTACGAGTGCTCCAGCACCCAGCGGATCCGGCCCGCGTCCCCGTGGCCGTCGAGCGGACTGCGGCTCCACGCGGTCTCCGTGTAGTGCGCCTCCGGTTGCGCGAAGCCGGTCAGGCCGACCCCGTAGGTCTGGAGCATCCCGCCGCCGTCGACCCGCATCTCGTACAGCCCGGCCGAGATGTGCTGGACCGCTCCGTCCTGGGTGCGCAGCACCGCCTGCCCGTAGGTCTTCAGCCCGTCCAGCACGGCGCTCGCGCCCTCCGCAGACCGCACGCCCGTCCCGTCCGCCTCGGCGGCGGCGGCGGTGCCCGGCGCCGAGACCAGGGCGGCGGCCAGCAGGGCCATGGCGAACGGCCGCCGCGCGGAGGCCCGCGGCCCGCCGCCCGGGCCGGCCCCGGCGGCCGGAGCGAACGGAACGGCCGCGGCGGTCCGAGCCGGTGGAACAGCGGAATCGGAGGGAGCGGACACAGCGGATGGAGCCGGTGGAACAGGTACAGCGCGTGCGGATGACGCGAATGACGCGGGAACGGCGATCGACACAGTCTTCCCCTCCGGGCCAAAGACCCAGGTGCCCGTGAGTTCCGTGAAATCCTATCGGCCTCGAACACTCAGCTCACCGCCGCCTTCTGATCGACCGTCAGTGGGGCGTCCGCCCGGACGATGCGCCGGAAGGCCGAGGTGCCGCGGTTCAGGTCGTGCCCGATGGCCACCGCGTCGATGTCCGCCGAGAACCGGCGCTTCCCCTCGCCCTCCCCCTCCTGCTCCCGCACCCGCAGCCGCCCGTGCACCACCAGGGGTTCACCGGACGAGACGGACCCCGTGAGGTTGACCGCGAGCGCCCGCCGCGCCCACACGGTGTAGAAGCTGGTCGAGCCGTCCTTCCAGCTCCCCTCCTGCCGGTCCCAGTACCTCGGGGTCACGGCGAACCGGAATCTGACCACCGCCCCCTGGGGCGATTCCCGGAAGTCCATTCCGGTCGCCACATTGCCCACCAGTGTCACCAGGGTCTCGTTCATGCCGGTCGCTCCTCGGATCCGATGTCCTCCACTGGATCCATGCTGCGCCCGGCAACTCACACCCCGCCCCCGCCTGTGGATTACTGACGGGTTGTGGACAACCTCGCCACCGTCGCGTACTGCTCGCGCACCTCCCGGTAGCGCAGCAGCTCGGCCGCGACCGGCTCCAGCACCCGCGCCCGCCCGCACCCCGCCGCCGCCTGCCGCAGCCGCTGCTCCGCGTCCTGCCCGTACCGCCGGGCCGGGCCCCGGGCCGCCAGCGAGCAGGCCCACTCCACCAGCGGTCCGCCCACGATGCCCGCCACCATCAGCAGCACCGGCGGCAGCAGCCGCGGCTCCAGCACCCCGATGATCTGGCCCACCAGCCACAGCCCGCCGTAGATCTGGAGCAGGGTCATGGCCGCCTGCGTCAGGACCGCGGCGGGCCACCACGCGGGCCGCGGCGGCTTCCCGCTGGGCACGCCGACCGTCACCGTCAGCGCGTCCAGCGCCTCGGGCAGCTGGTCGGCGCCCCGCACCGCGGTCTCCCGCACAGCCTGCGCCCAGGGGTCCGGAAGCCCGTCCACCGCTTCGTCGGCGAGCGTGCGTACGGCCTGCTCCACCCGCTGCCGGGCGGTCACCTCCTCCTCGACCGGCGCCTCCGGTACGACGGAACCGCGGCCTCCGATCGCGGCCAGGGCGGCCAGCCCGGCCAGCGTGCGCGGGGCGCGCCTGCCCTCGTACCACCGCCACAGCCGCAGCCACGGTGTCCCGCAGGCCTTGCCCGCGTTGCGCCGCCAGGCCCGCTCGGCGGCGAGCCCGGCCGCGTAGGCCCCGACCGCCTCGGCGAGCCGGTCCTCGAACTCCGCCCGCGCGCCCTCGCCGATCTCCGGCCCCCCGTGTCCGTCGGCGACGTACAGCGGGCGCAGCCGCACAGCCGCCTGGTCGAGGTCGGCGGCGATCCGCCGGGTCGCGGCGCCCCGCTCCTGGGTGAACTGACCGAGCAGCTCGCGCAGCTCCCCGAGTCCCTCACCGGTGAGGGCGGAGAGGCCGAGCACGGTCGCGCCGGGCTCGCCGTGCTCGCCGAGCGCGATCCCGTCCTCGTCGAGGAGCCTGCGCAGGTCGTCGAGGACCAGGTCGGCGGCCTCGCCGGGCAACCGGTCCACCTGGTTGAGCACGACGAACGTCACCTCGGCGTGCCCGGCCAGCGGCCGCAGGTACCGCTCGTGGAGCACCGCGTCGGCGTACTTCTCGGGGTCGACCACCCACACCACCGCGTCGACCAGCGCGAGCACCCGGTCCACGTGGTCGCGGTGCGCGCCGACGGCGGAGTCGAGGTCGGGCAGGTCCACCAGGACCATCCCGCGCAGGGCCTCCGACTCGGAGGTCTCGCGCGGGCGGCGGCGCAGCCTGCCGGGGATCTCCAGCCGGTCCAGCAGCCCGGCGGCGCCGTCCGACCAGCTGCACGCGATGGGCGCGGCGGTGGTCGGACGGCGCAGTCCAGTCTCCGAGATCTGCACTCCGGCGAGTGAGTTGAAGAGCGTGGACTTGCCGCTTCCGGTGGCTCCGGCGATCGCGACGACCGTGTGCTGCCCCGACAGGCCGCGCCGGGCGGCGTACTCGTCGAGCACCCGGCCCGCCTCGGCCAGCGTCTTGCCGTCGAGCCGGGTCCTGGACAGCCCGACCAGCTGGCGCAGGGCTTCGAGGCGGGTCCGCAGCGCCTGGCCCTCGGGGCTGAGCGGCGGCGCGGCGGGGGCCTTGCCGCCGTCGTTCCCGGCGCCGGAGACGGCCCGTACGAGCGCTTCGTCGGCGCTGCCCTCGCCGTCCGGGCCGCCATCGGGGCCGAAGCCCCCCGCGTCTTCCGCGACGTGGCGCGAACGTGCGATGAACCCGTCGTCCCAGCGGCTCCGGTCCCCCTCGCCGTCCCCGTCGCCTTCGCGTTCGGGGTGGAGGTCGGGGTCGCGGTCGCGGTCGTCGGTTCGGTCGGTCAGGGCGGTCACCGCGTCACCTCTCCTTCTGCAGTACGGACAGCGCGGCGATCAGTTCGGCCTGGAGTTCCGGGGTCACTTCGAGTGCTTCGAGCGGGGCGAGGCGGCGGTCGCGCTCCGCGCGAAGCACTTGGTCGAGGTGGCCCCCGACGAGTTCCCCGCCGCGGTCGCGCAGCCGCAGCGCGGCCTGTACGCCGACCCGCTCGACGAGCTTCTCGCCGGCGGCCCGGGCCCGCTTGCCGCCGAGCAGCACGGCGACGAGCAGGGCCGCCACACCGTCCGGGTCGGGCCCGGGCTGCTTCTCCAGCCGGGCCACTTCCTCCTCGGCCAACTCCTCCAGGACGCGCCGCCAGCGCCGTACGGCCATGCCGATGCGTTCGCCCGCCTCCCGGTCGGGTGCGGGCAGCGGGACGGCGGCAGCGGCCGGTTCGCGGCGCCAGGCCTGGGCGATGCGCTCGTCGGCGGCGGCCACGGCGCACTGGAGCAGGGCCGCGAGGGACTCGGCGAGCGAGTCGAGGAGTTCGTCGGCGGAGGTGTCGAGGGGGTAGCCGCGCCAGCGGGTGAGGGCGTCTCCGGCGAGCACCCCGCCGTGGTCGAGCCGGGTACGGACCCGCTTGCCCTCCCGCTTGAAGGCGTCCTCGACGGCGAAGGTCAGCCGGACGGCGGCGGCGTGCTGCGCGGCGACGGCGGAAGCCAGCTCGGGCATCCGCCGGGACAGCGAGTCGAGCATCCCGAGCGCGGTCCGGCCGACGGCCTGCTGCCGGGCGGCGGGGTCCTGCGCGTGGTGGCTGAGCCAGGCGAGGAGCGGCGCGACCGCACTGGCGGGCAGCAGCCCGCCGCCCCCGGCGGACTCCGGGAGTTCGGGAACGGTGAAGCGCGGTACGTCGCCCAGCCCGGCCCGGGTGAGCAGCGCGGCGTACTGTCGCGAGACCTCGCCGAGCACCTGGTGCGGGACCCGGTCCAGGACGGTCACCAGGGTCGCCTTGTACTCCTTGGCCGTGCGCAGCAGGTGCCAGGGCACGGCGTCGGCGTAGCGGGAGGCGGTCGTGACCATGACCCAGACGTCTGCGGCGCAGATCAGCTGGGCGGCCAGGGTCCGGTTGTCGACGACGAGGGAATCGATGTCGGGGGCGTCGAGCACGGCGAGGCCGCGCGGGAGGGTACTGATGGTTTCGATGCGCAGCTCGCGCGGCTGCCCGCCGCCGGTGCCGGCCCGGCGGCGGCCGAGCCCCCCGCGCTCGACCGGAACCGCCTCTTCCTCCCCATGGGGGAGCCAGACGCGCATCAGGTCGGGCAGTACCCGCATCCCGGCGAACCAGTGGTGGTCGTCGGGATGGCAGACGAGGACGGGGGTCCGGGTAGTGGGCCGGAGCACTCCGGCTTCACTCACCTGGCGGCCGACCAGAGAGTTGACGAGGGTGGACTTCCCGGCTCCGGTGGACCCGCCGACGACCGCGAGGAGCGGCGCCTCGGGCGCTTTGAGCCGGGGGACGAGGTAGTCGTCGAGCTGCGCGAGCAGCTCGGCTCTGGTCTGGCGGGCGCGGGGGGCGCCGGGCAGGGGCAGCGGCAGACGCACGGAGGCTACCCGGTCGCGCACGGCGGAGAGGGCATCGAGCAGCTGAGGCCGAACATCCAAGGTCACCACATGTGAAGAATGCCCAATTTGTGACCTTTTTTGAAGCTTATACGCTCCCTGCGCGGCGAACGCGACTCCAGGGGGTCACATCTCAGACAGACGGGACGAGTGGGGCACAGGGATAACGAGTGCACAACACCCGGGGCGCCGCGGCGCAAAAGCGGTGCGCGAATCGCACCTGCCTGCGATTATCGGGACCGCTTCACCGAACCTCCACATCGTGGCACGCGGGGGAAGCAACCGGGACAAGGCGGCCGGAGCCCTATCCTTGACCCGGCACGGACCGACAGTCCCACCCCCACCCCGGGGCTCCAGGCCGCACACGGCCACCTTCCGGCCCCCGTAGCTCAGTGGATAGAGCAGGTGCCTTCTAAGCACTTGGCCGCAGGTTCGAGTCCTGCCGGGGGCACTCTTCTTCCCGCCCGGGCCGGTGCGCCTTCCGCCCGGGCCCGTACGTTTTCCCGCCCGGGCCGGTACGCGCACCGCCGGGGCCGGTACGCCCACCGCCGGCGTCGCGAGGATCCCGACACCGCGGCTGCCCTGCCGTCGTTCCGACCCGCGTGCGGACCCGCGGCGGCGCAACTGCCGCGCCCCGGCCCGCGCTTCACTCTCCGGACCGTAGCGAGGGTGCTCCACCTCGGGGATGGCCGGGCTCCCGACGGCGCGGAGACCTTCCGGGCGAGGTCGTCGGGGTGGCGGAGGCGGTGTGAGACGCTACCTGCGGCCTCCGGGGCCGACCGTCCCCGGTCCCCCACGCGCCCCACGCGTAACGGGGCGCCAGGAGGCCGCGTCCGCGCACTCGGCCCCCGTAGCTCAGTGGACAGAGCAGGTGCCTTCTAAGCACTTGGCCGCAGGTTCGAGTCCTGCCGGGGGCACGGAAATCCATGAGGGTCCTGGGAGGCGCGTATGAAACATTGCGCGTATGACCCCCTCGACCGAACGTTCCGGCATGGACCGGAGCGCCCTCCTCGCCGCGGCGGCCACCGTGGCGCTCTGGGCCTCAGCCTTCGTGTCCATCCGCGCGTCCGCCGAGCACTTCACCCCCGGTGCCCTCGCGTTGGGGCGGCTAGTGACCGGCTCCGTGGTGCTGTTGGTCCTGCTGTCGCTGCGGCGCGGCGGGCTGCCGCCGCGGCAGGCCTGGCCGGGCATCGCGGGCTCCGGGCTGCTCTGGTTCGGCGTCTACATGGTCGTGCTGAACTGGGGCGAGCAGCTCGTGGACGCCGGGACCGCCGCCATGGTGGTCAACATCGGGCCGGTCCTCATCGCGCTGCTGGGCGGGTGGTTCCTCAAGGAGGGGTTCCCGCCGCTGCTGCTGGCCGGGATGGGCGTGTCCTTCCTCGGCGCGGCCATTGTCGGCCTCTCCACCTCCGGGGGCGGCTCCTCGTCGGTCCTGGGGCTGCTGCTCTGCCTGCTGGCGGCCGTGGCGTACGCGTCCGGGGTGGTGCTGCAGAAGCCCGCGCTGCGCCACGCGACGCCGCTCCAGGTGACGACGTACGGCTGTCTGACCGGCACGGTCGCCTGCCTGCCGTTCGCGGGGCAACTGGTCTCCGACCTCTCGCGGGCTCCGCTGGGGGCCACGCTCAACGTGGTCTACCTGGGGGTCTTCCCGACCGCGCTCGCCTTCACCACCTGGGCGTACGCGCTGTCGCGGACCACCGCCGGGAAGATGGGGGCGACCACCTACGCGGTGCCCGCCCTGGTGATCCTCATCTCCTGGATCGCGCTGGACGAGGTGCCCGGCTGGGTGACCCTGCTCGGTGGCGCCGTCTGCCTGAGCGGGGTGGCGGTGTCCCGGCTGCGGCCGGGGCCGCGGGCCGGGACTCCGCTCAGCGGCTGATCCGCCGCTCGTCGGGGGTCGGTGCCTGCGCGGCCCCGCCGGGCGCCCCACGTCCAACTCCCCGTTCGTCGCCGCCACATGGCCTCGTAGCGGGCGAGCCAGGCTCGCGGTCGCGACGACGCGGCACCAGCCGATCGCCAACGACGGCCGCGCCACGCCCTGCGGACCACCCGGCGGCCGTGGCTGGTCTTGACCGGAATTCGCCCGCGATCAGCTCGAGTTCGTCACCTTTGGTCGGCTCGAACCCGTACGACACCCAACGCCCCGGAGGACCAACCACCGTGAACCCGCTCGCCCCGGCCGACCAGTACGCCCGCGCCCTCGCCTTCCGCGCGCTGCACGAGCGACCCCGGCCCTTCGTCGTGCCCAACCCCTGGGACGCGGGCACCGCGCGCCTGCTGACCGGGCTGGGCTTCGAGGCCCTGGCCACCACCGGAGCGGGGCTGGCCTACGCCCTCGGGCTGCCGGACGGCACCGACCGGCTGACGCGGAGCGAGATCCTCGCGAACGCCTCGGCCATCGTCGCCGCGACCCCCCTGCCCGTCTCCGCCGACCTGGAGAGCGGGTTCGGGGACACCCCGGACGAGGTTGCCGAAACCATCCGGCTCGCTGCCGCGGCGGGCCTCGTCGGCGGATCGGTCGAGGACTCGACGGGCCGTCCCGAGGACCCCGTACGGCCGCTGGAGGAAGCGGTGGAACGGGTGGCCGCGGCCGTCGAGGCAGCCCGCGCGCTCGGCTTCCCCTTCACCGTGACGGCCCGCGCCGAGAACTTCTTCCAGGGCCGCCCCGACCTCCCCGACACCATCCGGCGGCTGCGGGCGTACGAGGCGGCGGGCGCCGACGTGCTGTACGCGCCCGGGCTCCCGGACGCCGAATCCGTGCGCGCGGTCTGCGAGGCGGTGGGCCGCCCGGTCAACGTCCTGATGGGATCGCCCGCGCTGGCACTGTCCGTGGCGGACCTCGGGGAGCTCGGCGTACGGCGGATCAGCGTCGGCTCGGCGCTCTCCCGGGCCGCGCTGGGCGCGGTGGTTCACGCCGCCGAGGAGATCCGCGCCGGGGGCACCTTCGGCTTCGGCGCGCGGGCACTGCCGTACGCGGAGGTCAACGCGCTGATGGCGGCGGCCCCTCCGGCGACGGTCCGGAAGGACTGACGCACCCCGCGGCCGCGTTCCGTCACCTGGCCTCCTCGGGTGGCGGGTGCGGGCGCGCCCCGGCGGGAGGCGACGGCGCTCCTCGCGCGGCGGGTGCCGGACGCCTTCCTGTCCGCGCCGACCGGATTCGCCCCGGGCCCGCGCGCCGCACGCCTGGACGGGCTGCGGCTGCCGGAGTCGCCCGACCAGGAGAACCGCGAACTGACCGCCCTCACACGGGAGTTACTCCGCTGCCTGCCTGACCCCCGACCGCCCGACCGGCCCCGAGGCCCTGCCGCGGTTTCGGGCGGGGCCCCGTCCGGACTCCTCGACGAGCACAAGAGCACGAGAGCGCGGCCTCCGACACCGACGCCGACCGCCGCACGGACCGCGGCGCCGACGCCGACCGCGACACGGAAGTGAACGTCAGGCCCGGGGCTCCGCCCCCGCGCCGCCGAGCCCCACCTGGTGCGCCAGCAGCGCGGCCTGCACCCGGCCCGCGCTGCCGGTCTTCTCCAGGATCGAGCCGACGTGCGTCTTGACCGTGCCGATGCCGATGCCGAGCCGCCGCCCGATCTCCAGGTTGGGCAGCCCCGCCCCGAGCAGGATGAGCACCTCGCGCTCGCGCTCGGTCAGGGCCGCGATCCGGGCGTCGGGGGCGGGGCCGTCCGGGCCGGAGCGGGCGCCGGGGTCCGCGCCGCCGCCGCTCAGCATGCGCCGGATGACGGTGCCGGTGACACCGGGCGAGAGGACGGCGTCCCCGGCGGCGGCCGACCGTACCGCGCTGATCAGTTCGTCCGGACCCTCGTCCTTGAGGAGGAACCCGGTGGCCCCGGCGGACAGGGCGCGCAGCACGTTCTCCTCGTCGCCGAAGGTGGTGAGCATGACCACCTGCGGCCGGGGTTCCAGGGCGGTCAGCGGGGCGATCGCGGCGAGGCCGTCGAAGACCGGCATCCGGATGTCGACGAGCACCACGTCGGGGTGGTGCAGGGCGGCGAGTTCGACGGCCCGGGCGCCGTCGGCCGCCTCGGCGACGACCTCGATGCCCTCCGCGTGACGCAGGATCATCCGTACTCCGGCGCGGATCATCTCCTCGTCATCGGCGAGGAGGACGCGTACGGAGGGTGCGGCGGGGACGCCGTTGATCTGGTTCATCGTGCACTCCTCGGCGCCAGGGGCACCTCGAATCGGTCGATCGTGGTCAGGACACCGCCGCTGAAGCAGTAGCGGACGAGGGTGAGACCGTCCTCGCCCACGTGGTCGTCGCTGTACGGGAAGACGCAGTCGGTGACTCCGCGCGCCCGGGGCGGTTCGTGGCCGGCCGCGGCGGCGCGGGCCAGGTCGAAGTCGTGGACGCCCGCATACTCCGCCTCGGCCCGGTCCATGCCGATCCGCGGCGGCTTCGGCGCGACGTAGCGGGACGGCTGGGCATGGCCCGCGAGCTGAATGCCCGCCGCGAGCACCGCCACGATCCCGGCCAGTCCCAGCAGCGCGGTCGCGGTCTGTGCGAGCGGCACCAGGAGGGGCTCCCGGCGCAGCCGGCGGGCGCCGGCGGTGATCCGCGCGCCGAAGCCGGAGGCGGCGCCCGGTGGTCCCGGGCGCGCGGGCGTACGTATCCCCGCCACCCACCCGTCCGGGTCCGTGTGCCCGGGCGACGCCCGCTCGCCGCCGGCCCCGGGGTCGCCGGGGCGCGCGGGGAGCCGGGCCGCCACCGCGAACCCGGCGCCCCGGGGTCCGGCGGCCAGGGTTCCGCCGAGCAGGTCCACCCGTTCGCGCAGCCCCGGCAGGCCGCGCCCGGACCCGGCGGGCGGCGCCGGGGCCCCGGCGGCGGGCGCGGCCGGGGCGCCGTTGGCCACGCTCACCTCGACCAGGTCCGCGGTGTGCGCGACGGCCACCTCCACCGCGGCTCCCGGCGCGTACCGGTGAACGTTCGTCAGGGCCTCGCGCACCACCCGGTGCAGGGCCCGGCGCACCCGCGCCTCCAGCGGGTCCGTGTCCGGCCCGGTCCAGGTGAGGTCCACGGCCACCCCGCCCGCGCGTGACTCCTCGACCAGCGCCTCGATGTCGGCGCGGGTGCCGGTGGCGTCGGTCAGGGCGTCCGTACCGGTGTCCCGGGACAGCGGACCCAGCACACCGAGCACCTCGCGCAGCTCCCGCATGGCGTCCCGGGTGGCCCGGCGGACCAGGGCGGCGCTGTCCCGCAGGTCCTGGGGCTGGCCGCGCAGCGCCATCTCCAGGCCGCCTGTGTGCAGGGAGATCAGGCTGAGCCGGTGCCCGACCAGGTCGTGCATCTCGGCCGCGATCCGGGACCGCTCGTGGATGCGGGATTCGCTGTCGGTGAGCCGCCGGGCCTCCTCGGCGGCGGCGGTCCGCTCCCGCAGTGCGGCCAGCAGCCGCTGCTGTTGCCCGGCGGAGGCGCCGACCAGCCCGGGGACGAGCACGGCCACGGCCGCCAGCATCCCGCCGACGGTCAGCCCGTAGTCCCAGGACGCGCCGCTCCGGCGGTGCAGCGCCCACCCGGTGACGGGGATGGTGACCGCGCTCGCGCCGAGCAGGGCGGTGGCCCGTCGCCCGGCTCCGGCCAGTTGCCGGGTCACGGTGTAGGCGGTCACCGCCGCCAGCGGGGCGAAGGCGGACATCAGGCCCAGCAGTGCGCCCATGGCGACGAGGGCCGCCTCGGGGAAGCGGCGCCGTACGACGAAGACCGTGAGCGCGGCCAGCATCAGCAGCGCCTTCTGCTCCAGCGCCGCCGATCCGCCGACCCGGATGAGCGCCGCGTACGCCGCGAGGACGAGGAGACCGCCGCCGACCGCCTCGGCCACGGCCCGCGCCATCACCCGCCCCATAAAAGACATATCCCTGATTATCAAAGGCGGGAGGGGTCGCGCGCGTGCGCCTCACGGAGGATCCGGCCCTCTGTCCGAAGGGGGAGTCAGGTCCTGGGCCGCTTTCCGCATCAGACTTGCGGCAGATACGGGTTCGTCCGTAGGGCGGACCCGTCGAGGGGGACCGGGGGCAACACTGGAAGACATGAAGCGTCCCCTCGTCATCGCCCTCGCCACCGTGGGAGTCATCGCCACCGCCGCCGTCGCCCTGCCGAACCTTCCGCCGAACCCGCTGACCGACGCGGTCAACGCCCAGCTCTTCAACAACAAGGAGAAGACGTTCGCCACCGCGGCGGACGCGCCCAAGAAGGGCGACCTCGCCTTCGTGCTGCCGGACTGGATCCCGCAGGACGCCAAGAAGGTGAAGGTGAAGGCGCACACGACGGGCGACGCGAAACTGATCCGGTTCACCCTCGGGCAGACCCCGCTGAGCGCGCCGCAGTGCGCGGGCGGCGCCCCGAAGCAGCCGGACGCCCCGAGGATGGGCGCGAAGTGGTGGCCGAAGGACGCGGGGCGCGAGGCGCGCACGGAGTGCCGGGGCCGCTACCAGTACCAGGTGGTGGTGCGCGGCGGGAAGGTCTACGCGTGGACCAACGGCACGGTCTCGCCGGGCGCGACGATGACCGAAGCCTCCGTGACCCGCTGATGACGCGCCCGGGGGACACGGGCGCCGCGGCGCGGTCCCGGGACGGTGGCCGTGAGACGTTCCCGCGGCCCCGGGACGGGCGCCGCGGAGCGGAACCGCCCTGGTCCGGGGTCCCCCGCCTCGACTACCCTCGTCGAGTGATCGAGTACGTGAACCAACTCGGCGGCGGTCCCCCGCGGATCGGCGCGCCGCCCCAGGGCGGCGACGTCAGCGTGTGGGCCCTGAGCACCACGCTCGACGTGGTCGGCGGCCACCGCGTCACCGAGGCGCACTCGCTGCTGGACGCGACGGAGCGCGACGCGGCGTCCCGCCGCCGCCAGCAGGCCGACCGGCACCGCTACCTCGCCTCGCACATCGGGCTGCGGGTCCTGCTCGGCGGCTATCTGGGCCTGGCCCCGGAGCGGGTCTCGCTGGTCCGCGAGGTCTGCCCCTGCTGCGGCGGCCCGCACGGCCGCCCCGCCGTCGCCGGGGGCGCTGTGCACTTCTCGCTCTCGCACAGCGGCGACCTCGCCTACTTCGCGTTCGCGCGGGTCCCGCTCGGGGTCGACGTGGAGGCGATACCGGGGGCCGAAGCCGTGACCGACGTACTGAACAGCCTGCATCCCGACGAGAGCGCCGAGCTGCGCGCGGTGGCGGAGCCGGGCCGGCCGGGCGCGCTGGCCCGGGTGTGGTGCCGCAAGGAGGCCTACCTGAAGGCCACCGGCACCGGTCTGGCCCTCGGCCTGGTCGAGCCGTACGTCGGCTCCGCGCCCGCTCCCGCGCCGGTCGAGGGCTGGACGCTGGCCGACCTCCCGGCTCCCCGGGGGTACGCCGCCGCCCTCGCGGTCCAGGCCGGGCCCGCGGCGTAGCCTGGCCCGCATGGAGATCCGCCGCGCCCGCACCGTCGCCGAACTCACCGCCGCCGAGGGCCTCTTCGACGGCCCGGCCCGGGAGGAATGGGCGACCCGCTTCCTCGCCGCCGCCGGGCACCTGATGCTGATCGCCTACGTGGACGGCGTACCGGCGGGCATGGTCTCCGGCGTCGAGATGTGCCACCCCGACAAGGGCACGGAGATGTGCCTGTACGAGCTTTCCGTGGCCGAGCCCCACCGGCGGCGCGGCATCGGGCGCGAGCTGACCCGCGTGCTCGCCGACGAGGCCCGGGGACGCGGCTGTTACGGCATGTGGGTGGGCGTGGACACGGACAACGAGGCGGCGCTGGCGACGTACGCCTCGGCGGGAGCCGTGGACGAGGGGGTCTTCACGATGCGCGGCTGGGCCCTGCCCACCGAGGGCGGCGCGGGCCCGGCAGCCGCTCACTAGTACCGCGGTCCCACTCGTCACATCCGGCACGCCGAACCCCCCTTCGGCGGCGTGTCGTGCGCCCACTCGGCGCACCCTCCGCGCGCGCCACCGCCACCTGGCCGAGCATCGCCGCATGACGCCAATCACCGCGCTGCTCCCCGCCGCCGCCCTGCTCGCGGCGACCGCCGCCGTGTCCCCGCAGCCCAATAGCGGTGCGAGCACCGCGCCCGACTCCGCCGCCCCCTACGTCGTGGTCCTCAAGGACAGTGCCCCGCGCGCCCTGACCCGGGCCTTGGTCGCGGAGGCCGAGAGCGCGGGGGGCACCGTGGGCCGGGTGTACGAGAGCGCCCTGAGCGGCTTCGCCGTACGCACCACCGCCGCCCGGGCCGCCGAACTCGCCGCCGACCCCCGGGTCGCGTCCGTGGAGCCGGACGCCCTGGTCCGTGTCTCCGGCGCGCCCGCCGCGCCCGCCGCATCAGGCGCTTCCGGCGCGCAGGGGGCCGTCGTCCCCGAGTCCGAGAGCCCGGCCCCGTGGCAGCTCGACCGTCTGGACCAGCGCGGCCTCCCGCTCGACGGGGTCTACTCGTACCCCTCGACCGGTTCGGGCGTCACGGCGTACGTCATCGACACCGGCATCAACACCGCCCACACGGAGTTCGGCGGCCGGGCAGTCTTCGGCGTCAACGAGACCACCGAGCCCGCCCAGGACCTCAACGGCCACGGCACCCATGTCGCGGGCAGCCTGGGCGGAACGACGTACGGCGTGGCCAAGGGGGTCTCACTGGTCGCCGTCAAGGTCGCCGACCGGCGGGGCAGCGGCAGCGTCTCCGACATCATCGCGGGCATCGACTGGGTGATCACCCACGCCCGCAAGGCCCGGGCCGCGGGCGGCCCGCCCGCCGTGGCGAACCTGAGCATGGGCGGCGGCTACAGCTTCGGCATGAACCGGGCCGTCAGCAAGGCCGTCGCGTCCGGCATCACCTTCACCGCCGCCGCCGGGAACGACAACAAGAACGCCTGCTACTCCTCCCCCGGCAGCGCCCCGGCCGCGCTCACCGTCGGCGCGACCGACGACACCGACCGGCGCGCCTCCTATTCCAACTACGGGGGCTGCGTGGACGTACTGGCCCCCGGATCCCGGGTCACCTCGTCCTGGAAGGGTTCCCCGACGGCCGTGCAGACCCTCTGGGGCACCTCCATGGCCGCCCCGCACGTGGCGGGCGTGGCCGCGCTGCTCCTGGCCTCGGGGGCGGCGAAGACCCCGGCCGAGGTGGCCGCGGCGATCCGCGCGGGCGCGGTGGCGGGGCGGCTCACCGACGTACGTGCGGGGACCCCGAACCTGCTGCTCCAGGTCCCGGCCGCGCCCGAGGCCGTCGCGCCCCCCGCACCCCCGGTCGCCTCCCCGCCGGCCCCGCCCGTCGCCTCCCCGCCCGCACCCCCCGTCGCCTCCCCGCCCGTGTCCCCCGTAGCCTCCCCGCCCGCACCTGCGGTGACCTCACCGGTCGCCACCCCGTAGGCCCCGTTCGGCCCGCCCGCACCCCCGCCGTGCCCCTCACCGACCGGTCGGTACCCGCGCCGCTCCCCGCCCCGCCCTGATGGGACATCAATGTCTGAGTGCTTCGGGCGAAAGCAAGCCATTGACTTCTCATGACCGCGACGCGTCAATGTCGGCCACCGCACCGGCTCGGCCTCCCCCACACAGCGGGTGGGGGGAGGGTTCGTTCGGCGAAGGAGTCGCGACCCAGTGAGTACGACAACGTTCCGACGAAGATTTCTGGCCGGGGCGGGCGCCCTGTCCCTCGCCCTGACGGGTGGCGTGGTGGGGCTGGCGGGAACGGCCCAGGCCGCGACCAAGACCACCTCGGTCCCCATGAAGTGCGTCGCCCCGGCACCCCAGCCGGGCGCCAACGGCAACCAGGACTACACGATCACCCTCCCGGACGGCGCCAAGGCCGGGCAGTCCGTGCCGATCACCATCGACCCGGGCGAGACCCCGGTCATCCCGATGTTCACCATCGACACGGTCAACACCATCAAGGCCAAGCTGTTCGTGGGCGGAGTCGCCCAGACCGTCACCAGCCCGGCCGTGCCCAGCCATCAGGAAGCCAACAAGAAGGCCGACCCGCCCGCGTTCAGCGGGAACATCACCATCCCGGACGGCACCGAGGGCACCACCGTCCAGATCACCATCGACCAGGTGGTCACGGACGCCGACCTCGGCGGCACGGTCTACACCACCACCTGTACGCCCGACCCGCGCCCCAGCGCGTCGGTCGGCTCGGTCGCCGCGGAGGCCCTGCCCAAGGACCCCGTCACCACGAAGGTGACGCCCAACAGCGGCAAGGCGGGCACCGCCGTCGTCGCCACCGGCGCCAACTTCCCCGCCGGGCCCGTCACCTGCTCCGCCCTCCTCGGCGGCGCGGCGACCGGTGACACGGGTACGGGCACGGCGGACGCGTCAGGCGTCGCCGGCTGCACCCTCACGGTCACCAAGAAGGCCGACGCGATCAAGATCGACGGTTCCCTCACCCCGTACAAGTCCTTCGTGTTCCTGGAGGACCAGCCGGGCGTGCGGAACCCGGTCGACGTGGAGGTCCTCCCCGGTCCGCTGGCGCTGGGCCCGAAGGACGGCCAGCCCGCCGTCAGCTTCGGCTCCGTCACCATCAACGGCAAGGCCCAGTCGGTGGTCGGTGTGTTCAACGCCGCTACCGTCCAGGACTTCCGCGGCGGCACCCTCGGCTGGGACGTGACGGCGACCCGCACGCCGTTCCTGAACCAGACCACCGGCCACTCCGTGGCCAAGGCCCAGATCGGCATCCAGCCCACCTGCGCCGTGACCAACCCGGACAGCCCGAGCACCTGCTCGGCGGGCGCCCCCGGCGCCATCACGGACACCCCGATGAAGGTGGCGTCCCAGGCGGCGGGCGGTGACGAGCTGACCGGTGGTGAGTTCGCCGTCGGCGGCGCCGGGATGATCCAGCTCCCGCCCTTCATGTTCGCGGACACCTACCAGTCGGTCGTGACCTTCTCGATCGCCTGACCCCGCCCGGCCCCGGGTGGTGCGGCGCTCCGGCGCCGCACCACCTTTTCCCCGTTTCCGCCCCGTCTGGAGAGCCGCCCATGCGCACCCGCACCCCTCTGTACGGTCTGCTGCTCGGCCTGTTCCTGCTGGGCGCGGGACTGCTCCTGCCCGGCCCCTGGACCACCTCCGCGAGCGCCGCCGAGAACGGCACCTGGGGCGTCTTCCCGACCCCGGCGGCGGGTGCGGCGATGACCGACCGGGCGTACTTCTTCCACCAGGGGACGGCCGGGACCACCGTCAGCGACAGCGTGACCATCCTCAACTCCTCCACCAAGGACCTGACCTTCCAGGTCTTCGCCACCGACGCGATGAACACCCCGGTGGGCGGCGCCTTCGCGCTGCTGCCCGCCGAGACGAAGCCCAAGGACGTCGGCGGCTGGCTCCACCTGCCCGCGGGCACCTCGACGCTGACCGTCCCCGCCAAGGGGCGCAAGGACATCCCCTTCACGGTGAAGGTGCCCGAGGACGCGACCCCGGGCGATCACGTCGGCGGGATCGTCGCCCTCAACACCGAGGTGGAGGGCGTCCAGCAGCAGGGCAAGGTCCAGGTCGGCGTGAAGCGCTCGGTGGGCGCCCGGCTCTACTTCCGGGTACCGGGCCCGCTCTCCCCGGGCCTGAGCGTCGAGGACGTCCGGGTCCAGCGGGACGCGCCGGTGCTGCCCTGGGTGCACAGCGCGCCGGCCACCATCACGTACGCCCTGGTCAACCGGGGCAACGTGGTCGTCGAGCCGAAGGTGACGGTCAGCGCCGAGGGCCTGTTCGGGCGCGGCGTCCTGGACCGCCCGGCCCGTGACGCGAAGGTGTCGCTGCTGCCGGGCCAGCGCATCGAGCTGACGGAGAAGTGGGCGGATTCACCGCAGTTGGACTGGGTCACCGTCAAGGTGACGGCGGGCGCGGCGGCCTATCCGGACCTGACCGGCTCGGGCGGGGCGGAGTTCCTCGCCGTGCCGTGGCCCGCGGCGGGTACGGTCCTCGTCCTGCTGGGGGCCGGGACCGCACTGTGGGCGCTGCGCCGCAGGCGCCGTACCGGCGGGGAACTCCTGCCACCCGTACGGGACTTGGCCGAAACGTGCTGATCATGAAAGCTGTCCCCGGGGGCCGCGCACGGCGGTCACCACGACGGGGGAGGCACTCGCGATGGACCCACGGCAGCCGGGCGGCCAGCCGCCCCCGCCCTCCCCGCCGCTCTCCCCGCCACCGGTCGCGGGGGCGGCGCTGCTGACCCTGATCGAGCGCACCCTGAGCACCGGGACCGCCGTCCACCTGCCCGGCCCCGACTTCCTGCGCCTGACCCTCCCGCTCTTCGACGGCGACCCGGACGACGGCTCGCGCGACGCCCCGGGCGACGGCTCTGGCAACGGCTCCGAGGACGGCGCCACCGACGGTCCCTCGGGCGCCGTCCCCTTCACCGTGGACGTGATCGCCGACCCGGCCCGCGCCCCGCGCGGGGTCGTGTACCTGCTGCCCGGCGGCGGCCTGAACTTCACCGCCTCCTTCCTCACCCCCGGTGCGCGCAACCTCGCCCAGGACCTGCGCCGCCGGGGCTTCCTCGTCGTCGGGCTCACCCCGCGCGAGGACGCGGCCCGCCCCGGGGACGTCACCGCCGAGTGGGGGCTGGCCGCGCACCGCCGGGACCTGGCCCGGGTGGTGGACGCGCTGGACCCCGTACTGCGGCTGCCCTACCAGTACGCCGGGCACTCGGCCGGTGCGGCCCTCGCCCTGGACGCGGCCTCCCACGACCCGTCCCCGCGGCTGCGCCGCGTGGTGGTCCTGGACACGACCGGCCCGCTGACCGGCGCGGGGGCGGTGCGCGCCGCCGCGACCCGGGACGCCTACGCCGCCCAGCTCGCGGCGGGCACGTACGCGAGCGACGCCGGGCTGGCCGGGCTGGTCTCCCGGGCGGTGACGGACCCGGGCGGCCCCTCCCCGGCGCCCTGGCCCAGGGATCCGGCACTCCGCTTCACGAACGCGGGCCTGGCCCACTACGCCCTGATCCACACCGCCGAGCTCCCGGGCCCGGCGAACTGGATCTACGCCCGGGGCCACAGCGCGGGCACCTACGCCTTCGGCGCCACCCCGGCCGAGGACCGCTTCACCCTGACCCACACCCCGCTCACGCTCTGGCACGCGGCGACGGCGGCCCTGGGCAGCGGCCTGGTCCCGGTGGCCCTGCTGCGCGACCTGTGCGCCGCCTGGGCGGGTGACGGTACGGGGTACTCCCTCGCCTGGGACCGCATCGGGGCCGAAGTGCTCTGGCTCACCACGGAGTTCGGCCGTGGCGACCATCCCCGGGGCGCCGACCTGATCCGCGCGTCAGGCAACCCCCGGGTGACCTACCGCCTGATCCCGGGCTACGGCCACGCGGACGCGGTGTGGAGCACCACCGCCGCCCAGGACATCTGGCCCCTGCTGTGACCGTCCCCGGAAAGGGCAACCGAACCTGGACCGCCAGGCGTCACCATCCGCGAGCACGGAAAGCCTCCCTCAGCACTGCCTCGGGGATCTCGACCAGGCCCTCACCGGCGAAAGGGCCGGGACAGCAGAAACCCCCCGGCCGGTGAGGGTTGGCCGGGGGGCTGGGTTCGGGGGTGGGGTCAGTGAGCCTTTTCCAGCCTCAGGTTGAGGCGTGGTGAAGGACGACGACGGCCTTCACGATGCCGGTGATCCGGTTGGTGCTGCAGCGGAGCTTCCGCAGAAGGCGCCAGCCCTTCAGGGTGGCCATGGCCTGTTCGCCGAGACAGCAGATCTTGGCGTGGGTGCTGTTGTGTCGCCGCTTCCAGCGTTTGAGCCGGCGGCCCCTGAACGGCACCCGGACGGGTCGCCCGGCGCCCTGGTAAGCCTTGTCCGCCCAGCATTTCACGTCGGCCTCGGCGAGCGCGTCGATGATGCCGTGGCGCCGGGCGGCGGTCAGGTCATGGGCCGAGCCGGGCAAAGCTGGCGAGGCCCACAGCAGGCGGCCGAACGGGTCGGTGAGGACCTGGATGTTCATGCCGTGGCGTTTGTGTTTCCCGGAGTAGTACGGGGTGTCGGCGGCGATCCGGTCGATCGGCAGCAGGGTGCCGTCCAGGATCACGAAGGCTTTCGCCCGTACGGTCTTCATCGCCTCGGTCAGGGTCGGCGCGGCGGCGGCCAGGACGTCGATCACCTCACGTATGTATCGGTACACGGTCGCGACGCCGATGCCGAACCCGGCGGCGAGCCGCGCGTAGGTGTCCCCGCACCGCAGGTGGGCGAGGGCGAGCAGCGCCTGACGGCCGGCAGGCAGCCGTCGCCACCGGGTCCCGGTCTCTCGCTGCCGGGCACGGAGCCGCGTGGTCAGGTAGCGCAGGGTGCCGCTGGACAGATCGATCGACGAGGGGTAGACAAGCACGCGAAGCTCCTGGCGGACACGGGTGATCTTGGTCGAGGACCCGTCTACCAGGAGCTTCGTCGTTCCGTACAGCCGGCAACCTCCAACACCTCACCGCCGCAGTCAGGTTGGAAAAGGCTCACTGACCCAGCGCAGCGGTGACACGAGGCCCCGACTTCCCCTTAATGGGAGGTCGGGGCCATCTTCTGTATCGAGTTGGGGCGAGCCGACCTTGTCTCCGGGGTCGGTCATGGCTTCACCTCCCATCGGCTTGCGGCTTGCATGGGCGCCCACCCCCGCAAGGGGTGGGAGTCGGTGGCGGTCGGCGCGCCTGCGGACCGCGTGTTGGGCGTCCCAATGGAAGGAGCCGGAACCCCGAATCGTTCCGCTGTGCTCGCCCTCGTGACCTTGATCGCGAATGCACTCGACCATGTAGTCGGAGAGGTCTCGACCCGTGATCTTGCGGTGGGTCTCGACCGCGTCGAGCGGGAGGAAGGTGTACGCCCCGCAGTACCAGGGGGCATCATCCGGAATGGTGAGCTTCACGCGCGGCACCCCCGGACGACTATGGCCATCACGGTCAAGACCCAAAGGGCACTGCCGACCGTTTGCCAGACCACTAGGTTCCGGGCTGCGGCTTCGTCACGGTCGTCCCTCACCGGCCACCCCGCCGCCGTAGGTGCGGATGGTTGCCGATCTCCTCGTTGATCTTTGCGACCTCGCGCAGCTCGCCCGCATCGGCGGCTTCGTGCCGCTCGGCGTCCAGAGCAGTGCACACACCGCACGTCGGGTCGTACTTCGGCCACGCGGCTCTGTTGATGGTGATCGGAGCACTCACGCGCAGCCTCGCGCCATGTGGCGCCGGATCAGTACGTTCCTGTCGCTCACGACAGTGCCAGCGAGGGGGCCACGAGCGGAGGCCCGTTCTCGGGCCCACTTCTGGCACCTGTAGCAGTGGGCGGGAGGCTCGGGCCAGGGAGGCATGAATAGGCGGGCGACCGCCGGATTTATGGTCCTCGTCTGAGTGCTGGCCATTGCGCCCCTCCCGATGACTTCGAGGTCGATGTCACGACGGTAGGGAGGCAGTTGGGCGCGCATCCACGTTGTTGCACGCTGTTGCACGCCTTCACCCGAGTGCGGTTAGCGCTTCCCTGATGAGGATTCGGGCCGGTGCCCCGTGGACTGCCGTCTTGGCTAGGTCGGCGAAGGCGCGTAGGTACGTCTTGATCTCACCCGGGGCAGTCAGGTTGATCTCTGCTGTGAGCGTCTCGACGGCCACCTGTTGATCATCAAAGGCGTAGAACGCCTCCAACGGCCACACGGTCCGGTGGGCCGTCCTGGGGATGATCCCGAGGGACACGTTCGGCCGGCTCATCACGGCAAGGAGCGCTTCGAGCTGCTCCGACATGGCTTCGGACTCGCACACCCGGTAGTAGAGAACCGTCTCTTCGAGGAGGATCGCGAAGCGGTGGTCACCTTCCCGGATCACGCGGGAGCGGTTGAGTCTGGCCTGTACGGCGTCGGCCACGTCGTCGGGCGTGCCCTGGAAGCGCGTGATGCCTTTCAGAAGCCCTGTCGCGTATCCGGCTGTCTGGAGCATGCCCGGAACCAGGTTCGACGCGTAGACGCGAAAGGAGCGGGTCCGCTGGTAGAGCGGAGTGGTCTTCTCGTGGACGCGGCGCATGCCGTCCCGGTGGATCTGCTTCCACTCGACGTACATCGACTCGGCGTTCCGGGACGCGGCGATTATGTCCGCTGCCTCGTCTTCGACTCCGCAGGCCGCACACCATGCCCGAATATCTGCGTCAGACGGCCAGGAGATGCCCCGAGCGATCCTGGATGACTTGGCCCTGTGCCAGCCGCACCGGACGGCCAGATCATGCCCAGAGAGCCCAGCGTCCTTCATGAGCCCTTGCAGGCGGGTGGCCACGGCGGCCCGTGCTGCTTGGGCTGTGGAGAGCGGAGAGGAGGGCATGAACTGACCGGCCAGTGATTCAGACGGTGTACTTCTCGTGCGGGATGCCGCGCTCCCACACTGCTTCGAACGCGGTCACGCACCGCTCAGCTACGGCAGGATCGTCGGTCTGGTCTGTGTGGACCCACCTGCCGGCGCCATCGAAGACGTTGAACTGCACGAGTTTGCCGTCGAAGATCCAGCAGTCGTTGCCGGGCAACGTGAGGTCGGATGCCTGACGGCGGGGAAGCCAACGGATCTGCTCACCGCCCGCGATGTTGGTGAAGGTGAACGAGTGCTCGTACGCGATGTAGTCGCTGACCGGCTCGGACACGATCCGGGTCCGCCGGATGACTACTCCCTTGGCGGTGACCTCCTGCACGAGGTCGAGCCACGGCCGCCACCACGAAGCACGGTCGGCAGGGTTGAGCCGGTGACCTTGCTTCCACGCGGCGAAGCCTTCGATCTCGTTCTCGACGCCGTACGTGTCGCGCATCTCAAGATGCACCGCTGACACCTGCACCGACCGAATGAGGTCGGCGAAGTCAGTCAGACTCTGCGACACGGATGGCCTCCTTGAGGAGCGGGATCATCCTGGGCTCAAGGATGATCAGGGATTCGTTGTCAGCCTGGGGCGAGTCTGCCGAGGCTTGGCTGAGCACGTCAGCGTCTGCTTGTGACCCCTGGACGAGGATGCGTCGGCTCTCGTTTACCCACACGGCCGGGCATCCGCGATCTCCAGACTCTGGATCTTTACCAACGAACCGTAAGGCCTTGGTGTCCCTCCCTGTCGAGCGCGTTGCGCCTGGTTGCACCACCTCACTCTCAGGGATCGGTGCGGTCAAGGGGGCCGGAACAGCAGAAACCCCCGGCCGGTGAGGTTGGCCGAGGGTTCCTGTGTTTGGGGCGCCGGTCAGGCGTCAGGCATTATCGAGACGTCGGGAAGCCGAGGTCTACGCCCGAGGGGGCTTCGGAGGGGTCCGGCCAGCGGGTGGTGACGACCTTGCCGCGGGTGTAGAACTGGATGCCGTCGTTGCCGTAGACGTGGAGGTCGCCGAAGAGCGAGTCCTTCCAGCCACCGAAGGAGTGGTAGCCGACGGGGACCGGGATCGGCACATTCACGCCGACCATGCCCGCCTGGACCTCCAGCTGGAAGCGGCGGGCCGCGCCGCCGTCGCGGGTGAAGATCGCGGTGCCGTTGCCGAACGGCGAGGCGTTGATGAGGGCCACGCCCTCGTCGTACGTCTCGGTGCGCAGCACGCACAGCACCGGGCCGAAGATCTCGTCGCGGTAGGCGTCCGAGTCGGTGGAGACGTGGTCGAGCAGGGACAGGCCGATCCAGTGGCCGTTCTCGTTGCCCTCCACCGTGTAGCCGGTGCCGTCGAGGACCACGTCGGCGCCCTGGGCGGCCGCGCCGGTGACGTACGAGGCGACCTTGTCGCGGTGGACCGCGGTGATCAGCGGGCCCATCTCGGAGGTCGGGTCGTTGCCGGGACCGATCTTGATCTTCTCGGCGCGCTCGCGGATCTTCTCGACCAGCTCGTCGGCGATGGCGCCGACCGCGACGACCGCGGAGATCGCCATGCAGCGCTCACCGGCCGAGCCGTACGCCGCCGAGACCGCCGCGTCGGCGGCCGCGTCGAGGTCGGCGTCCGGGAGGACCAGCATGTGGTTCTTGGCGCCGCCGAGGGCCTGCACGCGCTTGCCGTTGGCGGAGGCGGTGGTGTGGATGTGGCGGGCGATCGGGGTGGAGCCGACGAAGGAAACCGCCGCGATGTCGGGGTGGGCCAGGAGGGCGTCCACCGCCACCTTGTCGCCGTGGACCACGTTCAGCACGCCCGCCGGCAGGCCGGCCTCGCTCGCCAGCTGCGCCAGCAGCGTGGAGGCCGACGGGTCCTTCTCGCTCGGCTTGAGGATGAAGGAGTTTCCGCAGGCCACGGCCAGCGGGAACATCCACATCGGGACCATCGCCGGGAAGTTGAAGGGGGTGATGCCCGCGACGACGCCGATCGGCTGGCGGATCGAGGAGACGTCCACCCGGTTCGACACGGAGGTCGACAGCTCACCCTTGAGCTGGGTGGTGATGCCGCAGGCCAGCTCGACGATCTCCAGACCGCGGGCGACCTCGCCCAGCGCGTCCGAGTGCACCTTGCCGTGCTCGGCGACGATCAGCTCGGCGATCGCGTCGCGGTTGGCGTCGAGGAGGGCGCGGTAGGCGAACAGCACCTTGGTGCGGGCGGCCAGCGAGGACTGCCCCCAGCTCAGGTACGCCTCCTTGGCCACCTGTACGGCCGCGTCGACCTCGGCGGCCGAGGCGAGGGCGACCTGCGTGGTGACCTCGCCGGTCGCCGGGTCGGTGACCGGGCCGTAGTTGCCCGACGCGCCCTCGACGGTCTTGCCACCGATCCAGTGGTTGACGGTCTTCATGCCTTGCTCCTTCACAGATGGCGACGTCGCTGCGCGGCTTGCCGGTCGTACTCTTCACGGGCTCCGGCCGCCGACGCACGGGTCGCGGTCTCGGCCACAGGAACATCCCACCACGCCGCCGCAGGGGGTGGCCCCGACACAGTGTCGGGCGTTCGGGTCTCCACGTAGACACATGTGGGACGGTCCGCCGCGCGGGCCGCGGCCAGGGCTTCCCGCAGGTCACCGATGGTGCGGGCGCGGTACACGGTCATCCCGAGGGAGGCCGCGTTGGCCGCGAGGTCCAGGGGGAGCGGCTCCCCGCTGTACGAACTGTCCACTGCCCGGAAGCGGTAGGCGGTGGCGAAGCCCTCGCCGCCCACGGCCCCCGACAGGCCGCCGATGGACGCGTACCCGTGGTTGTCCAGGATGACCAGCCGCAGCGGGATCCGCTCCTGGACGGCGGTGGCGATTTCGGTGGGGTTCATCAGGTACGTCCCGTCGCCGACCAGCGCCCACACCGGGCGCCCGGGCGCGGCGAGGGCCACTCCGATCGCGGCCGGGATCTCGTAGCCCATGCAGGAGTAGCCGTACTCCACGTGGTACTGGCGCGGCGAGCGGGCCCGCCACAGCTTGTGCAGGTCGCCGGGGAGCGAACCGGCCGCGTTGACGAGGACGTCCTCCCCGGTGACCAGGGAGTCGAGTACGCCGAGCACCTGGGCCTGGGTGGGTACGGCCCCCTCGTCGGGGGCGGCGTACGCCCGGTCCACGCGCGCCTCCCAGCGCTCCTTCGCGCGGGTGTAGCGCGCGATGTACTCCGGGTCCGCCCGGTGGCCCGCCAGGGCCTCGCGCAGCTCGTCCAGGCTCTCGCGGGCGTCGCCGACCAGGGTGCGGGCGGCCAGCTTGTGGGCGTCGTACGGGTCGAGGTTGAGCCCGACGAAGCGCACCCCCGGGTCCTGGAAGAGGGTCGCGGAGGCGGTGGTGAAGTCGGTCAGCCGGGTCCCGGCCGCGATGACCAGGTCGGCGCCCCGGGCCAGCTCGGCGGCGGTGTCGGTGCCGGTGTGGCCGACCCCGCCGACCTCGGCGGGGTGGTCGTACGGGAGGGCGCCCTTCCCGGACTGGGTGAGCGCCACCGGGATCCCGGTGGCCTCGGCCAGGGCGGCCAGGGCGGCCTCGGCCCCGCTGTAGCGGATGCCGCCGCCCGCGATGATCAGGGGGCGCGCGGCCGACCGTACCGCCGCGGCGGCCGCCGCCAGCTCGGCGCGGTCGGGGCGTGGACGGCGTACGGTCCACACGCGGTCGGCGAAGAACTCCTCGGGCCAGTCCCACGCCTCGGCCTGCACGTCCTGCGGCAGCGCGAGGGTGACCGCGCCGGTCCCCACCGGGTCCGTCAGGACGCGCATGGCCTGGAGGGCGGCCGGGACCAGCGCCTCGGGGCGGGTGATCCGGTCGAAGTAGCGGGAGACGGGGCGCAGGGCGTCGTTGACGGACAGGTCCCCGGCGTAGGGCACTTCGAGCTGCTGGAGCACCGGGTCGGCGGGCCGGGTGGCGAAGGTGTCCCCGGGGAGCAGGAGCACCGGGATCCGGTTGATGGTGGCGAGGGCCGCCCCGGTGACGAGGTTGGTGGCGCCGGGTCCGATGGAGGTGGTGACGGCGTGCGCGGAGAGCCGGTCGCTGTGGCGGGCGTAGCCGACGGCGGCGTGCACCATGGCCTGTTCGTTGCGGCCCTGGATGAACGGCATCGCTTCCGGGCCGCTCTCCAGCAGCGCCTGCCCGATCCCGGCGACGTTGCCGTGCCCGAAGATCCCCCAGGTCGCGGCGATCAGCCGGTGGCGGTGGCCGTCGCGCTCGGTGAACTGGCGGGCGAGGAAGGCGACGAGGGCCTGCGCGACGGTGAGGTGCCGGGTACCGCTCACCGGGCCTCCTCCGTCCGCTCGGGTGTGGTGAAGGGCAGCCGGGGGTCGACTCCCTGGCCGGGCCAGGTGTCCCGGATCCACCCGTGGTCGGGGTGGTCCCGGATCAGCCATTCCCGGGTCTCCCCGGGCCCCGCCATCACATTGAGGTAGTACATGTCGTGGCCGGGCGCGGCGATCGACGGCCCGTGCCAGCCGTCGGGGATCAGCACCGCGTCACCGGTCCTCACCTCGGTGAGGATGTCGGTCTTCCCGGCCGGGGACGGGCTGACACGCTGGTAGCCGATGCCGGGAACGTCCGCGTGCGGGGCGATCTCGTAGTAGTAGATCTCCTCCAGCTCGGATTCCTCGCCGGGGTGGTGCTCGTCGTGCTTGTGGGGCGGGTACGAGGACCAGTTCCCGCCGGGGGTGAGCACCTCGACGGCGATCAGCCGGTCGCAGTCGAAGACTCCGGCGGCGGCGAAGTTGTTGACCTGCCGGGAGCAGCTGCCCGCCCCGCGCAGCTCGACGGGCACGTCCGGGGCGGGCCCGTAGCGCGGGGGCAGTCCGCGGGTGGCCAGGGCCCCGGCGAGCGCGAACCGGCCGCCCCGGGCCGAGGCGATCGCGACGCTCGCGTCCCGCGGGACGTACACGAAGTCGCTGACGGCGCTGAACACGTCGGCTCGGCCGCGCAGTTCGAACACCGCGGGGTCCGCGGCGGTCCCGGACCCGTCGGCGGGTGAGCCGCCCCCGGAGGGCGTACGGACCGGCGCCCGGCAGCGGACCTCGCACCCGCCCGCCAGGGGCAGCACGATCCACTCGTGGTCCCCGGTCTCCAGCCGGTAGGTCTCCCCCGGCTCCAGCGTCAGCACCCGCAGCGCCGTACGGGCCATCGCCCACGATCCGGTCACCGCTGTCGTCACCGTCACCGCCACGACTCCAGCACCTCCTCCACCTCGTCAGGGCGCGGCATCGCCGTGGAACAGGCCAGCCGGGAGGCCACGATGGCTCCCGCCGCGTTCGCGAACCGCACGATCCGCTCCAGCTCCCACCCGCCGAGCAGCCCGTGGCACAGCGCTCCCCCGAAGGCGTCTCCGGCGCCCAATCCGTTCACCACGTCCACCTTCACCGGGGCCGCCTCCACGGACCGGCCGTCGCGGTGGACGGCCAGGACCCCCTCCGGGCCGCGTTTGACGACGGCGAGTTCCACTCCGGCGGCCAGCAGCGCCCGGGCCGCCGCCCGCGGTTCGCTCTCGCCCGTCGCGATCGCGCACTCCTCGGCGTTGCCGACGGCCACCGTCGCGTGGGCCAGCGCCCGCTCGTACCAGGGCTCCGGCTCCGAGGACCACAGCGTCGGCCGCCAGTCCAGGTCGAAGACGGTGGTCCCGGACTTTCCCCGGGCGGCCAGCGCGGCCAGCGTCGCGCTGCGGCTGGGTTCGGCGCTCAGCCCGGTTCCGGTCATCCAGAACACCCGGGCCGCGAGCACCGCTTCGAGGTCGAGTTCACCCGGGTGGATCTCCAGGTCGGGCGCCTTGGGCTGCCGGTAGAAGTAGAGGGGGAAGTCGTCGGGCGGGAAGATCTCGCAGAAGGTGAGGGGGGTCGGGTAGGCGGCGACCTCGGTGACCCAGCGGTCGTCCACGCCGAAGCCGCGCAGTTCCTGGCGCAGGTACGCGCCGAAGGGGTCCGCCCCGGTGCGGGTGATCACGGCGGTGCGCCTGCCGAGCCGGGCGGCGGCGACCGCGACGTTGGTGGGGGAGCCGCCGAGGAACTTGCCGAAGGTGTCGGCCTCGGCCAGCCGTACGCCGGTTCTCAAGGGGTAGAGGTCCACCCCGATCCGGCCCATCGTGATCAGGTCGAACGGGTCGGTGGTCACAAGCGGTCCTCCTCGCTTCGTCCCGGCTCTCTTGCCTGTCCCCCTGAGCCTCGCACCCTAAGCTGGCGTCATGACGTCCTCCCCGCCCGCGTTGACCCGTATCCGTATCGGTTCGGCTCCGGATTCCTGGGGGGTGTGGTTCCCCGAGGACCCCCGGCAGACCGGCTGGCCGCGCTTCCTCGACGAGGTCGCGGAGGCCGGGTACGAGTGGATCGAACTCGGCCCGTACGGCTATCTGCCCACTGATCCCGCGCGGCTCGCCGAGGAGACCGCGCGGCGCGGACTGAAGGTGTCGGCGGGGACCGTCTTCACCGGACTCCATCACGGACCGGCCGTGTGGGAGCAGACCTGGGAGCACGTGTCGCGGATCGCGGCGCTGACGCGGGCGATGGGCGCGGAGCACCTGGTGGTCATCCCCTCCTTCTGGCGGGACGACAAGACGGGGGCGGTGCTGGAGGACCGCGGCCTCGACGCCGGGCAATGGCGCGAACTCGCCCGGCAGACCGAACGGCTGGGCCGCGAGGTGCGCGAGCGCTACGGGCTGCGGATCGTGGTCCACCCGCACGCCGACACCCACATCGACACCCCGGAGAACGTGGCGCGGTTCCTGGACGCCACCGACCCCGACGCGGTCTCCCTGTGCCTGGACACGGGGCACTACGCCTACTGCGGCGGCGACAGCGTCGAGCTGATCGAGACCTTCGGGGAGCGGATCGGCTACCTCCACCTCAAGCAGGTCGATCCCCGGATCCTCGCCGACGTACTCGCGGAACATCTGCCCTTCGGTCCGGCGGTGGCGCGCGGGGTGATGTGCGAGCCGCCCGCCGGGGTGCCGGCGCTGGAGCCCGTACTGGCGGCCGCCCAGCGGCTCGGGGTGGACCTCTTCGCCATCGTGGAGCAGGACATGTACCCCTGTCCCCCGGAACGGCCGCTGCCGATCGCCCGGCGCACCCGTGCCCATCTGCGCTCCTGCGGCGCCCGCTGACCCATTACGGCTGGTCCCCGGCCCCTGGAAGAAGAGGTACCGCATGAGCACGCTCGGCATCGCCGTCATCGGCACCGGGAAGATGGGCAGCGACCACGTCCGCAGGATCGGGCGGACCGTGGGCGGGGCCCGGGTGGTGGCCGTGGCCGATCCCGACGGGGACCGGGTCAAGGAGGTCGCGGCCGGCCTGGAGGGCGCGAGCGCCCACACGGACCCGGCGGCCGCGATGGCCGCCCCCGGGGTGGACGCGGTCCTGGTCGCCTCCCCGGGGGCCGCCCACGAGGAAGCCGTGTTGTACGCCCTGGAGCGGAACCTTCCGGTGCTCTGCGAGAAGCCGCTGACCCCGGACGCGGCGGGCGCGATGCGCATCATGGAGGCGGAACAGCGGCTCGGCCGCCGCAGGGTGCAGGTCGGATTCATGCGGCGCTACGACGCCGAGTACGAACGCCTGAAGGAGCTGCTGGACACCGGGGGCATCGGGCGCCCCCTCTTCCTGCACTGCCGCCACCGCAACGTCTCCTCGCCCTCCTTCTTCACCAGCGACATGCTGATCACCGACTCGGTGGTGCACGAGGTGGACGCGGCCCGCTGGCTGCTGCGCCAGGAGATCACGGCCGTCACCGTACTGTCCCCGACGCCGACGGCCGCCGCCCCCGAAGGAGTGCGCGATCCCCGGCTGGTGCTGCTGGAGACCTCGGGCGGGGTGGTCGTGGACGTGGAGATCTTCGTCAACTGCGGCTTCGGCTACCAGGTGCAGTGCGAGGCGGTGGGCGAATCGGGCAGCGCCCGGATCGGTGACGGCCACGCGATGGTGGTGCGGTCCGCGGGCCGCTGGGGCGGGGAGATCGACCAGGACTTCACCGTGCGCTTCACCGACGCGTACGACCGCCAGCTGCGCGGCTGGGTGGCCGCGGCGGCCCGGGGCCAGGTCGAGGGGCCCGACGCGTGGGACGGCTACGCGGCCGCGGCGGTCTCCGAAGCGGGCCTCACCGCCGCCCGCACCGGGGCGCGGACCCTGGTGGACCTGATGCCGCAGCGGCCTCCTCTCTACCGCTGACCGGCGCCGACGCGCCGCACGACACGCCCTTTCTCCCCTCCGGCCCCTGTGCCACTTGTGTCACGGGGGTCGGCGTCATGTCACGCATGTCCGCATTACGCGGGTCTTCCGTCACAGGCGTTCGACAGCCCCTCCCCTGCCTTCACCCACCGTCGTTCTCCGGGCACAACCTTGAGTGATCGTCAGTGTCCGCACTCAGGCTCCCCCGACGGCCTCCCGGCCGCCCCCGCGGTGTGGACAAGGAGGTGCCCCAGATGACCGACCGGAAGCTGTGGTCGTACAAGGAGATCGCCGCTCACATCCAGGTCCAGCCGGACACCGTGCGCTCCTACCGCAAGCACGGACTGCTCCCCCCGCCCGACCACGTCGAGGTCGGCAAGCCCTACTGGTACGCCGACACGATCCGCGCCTGGGTCGCCCGCCGCCCCGGCAACCGGGGCCGCCGCGACGACTGACCCCCCGCTCCCGGGCCGGGGCTCGCCACCACCCCGGCCCACCACCCTCCGCCCGGCGCCCGGTGCCAGGTACTAGGTGCTGACCGGCACCCGGCCCGGGTCCTCCACCCCCGGCTCCCTCCCGGGCTCCCCCACGCCGGGGTCCTCCGCTCCGGCCGGTCCGGGGGTTCGCCCGGGCTGCGGGGCGGCCTCCCCGCCCTCGCTCAGCCCGAACCGCTCGTGCAGTCGGCGCAGCGGCCCCGGCGCCCACCAGGTGGCCCGGCCGGTCAGCTTCATGACCGCCGGAACCAGCAGGCTGCGGACCACCATCGCGTCCATCAGCACCGCCAGCGCGATCCCGAGCCCCAGCATTTTGGTATTGGTCACCCGGGAGGTGCCGATGGCCACCATCACCACCGCCAGGATCACGGCCGCCGCGGTGATCAGCCCGCCCGTGCGGGCCAGCCCGGTCCGCACGGCGCCCTCATGGTCCCCGGTGCGGTCGTACTCCTCCTTGATCCGGGATATGAGGAACACCCCGTAGTCCATGGAGAGTCCGAAGGCTATGGAGAACATGAGCACCGGCAGGGTGGTCTCGATGTCACCGGTGGAGGTGAAGGAGAGCAGCCCCGAGAGGTTGCCGTCCTGGAAGACCCACACCACGGCCCCGAACATCGCGGTCAGGCTCAACGCGTTGAGCAGGACCGCCTGCACCGGTATCAGCACGCTCCCGGTGAGCAGGAACACCAGCAGCAGCGTGGCCAGCACGACCAGGGCCAGGGCCCACGGCAGTCCCTTCCCTATCGCGTGCCGCGCGTCGACCAGGACCGCCGCTTCCCCGGTGACCGAGGTCTTGAAGCCCGCGTCCACCCGGCGCACCTCGCCGACCAGGTCCTGCGCCCGCTGGCTCACGGCCTCGCCCTCGCCGACCACGGAGAAGTAGGCGTACGCCCCCGGCGCCCCGCCCGGGCCCGAGCCGACCGGCCCCTCGACCCGGACCACCCCGGGCAGCCCGCTCAGCCTGCCCCGGTACTCGGTGTAGGCGGACTCGGTGGCCGGGCCCTCGGCCAGCACGATCAGCCGCGCGGCGGGGCTGCCCGGGAACCCGTCCCGGATGTGCTGCTGCACCACATGCGATTCGGCGGTGACCGGCAGCTGCCGGTCGTCGACGGTGCCGAACTTCACCCCGAGGAAGGGCAGTCCGAGCAGCAGCAGCCCGGCGGCGGTGAGCACCGCGAAGACCGGCGCCCGCCGCATCACGAGCGCCGCACCCCGAGCCCAGCCCCGCCCGCCGCCTTCGCCTTCGCCCGCGCCACCAGCACCCCCGGAGCCGGCGGCGGCGGAGCCGCGGCGGAGCCGCCACAGCGCCCGCAGATCCAAGGAGTTGACCCGCTCCCCCAGCAGGACGAGCGACGCGGGCAGCAGGATCAGCGCCGCCCCCGCCGCCAGCAGCACCACCGCGACCCCGGCATAGGCGAAGGAGCGCAGGAAGTACATCGGGAAGAACATCATCGCCGAGAGCGACACCGCGACCGTGAGCGCCGAGAACAGCACCGTACGCCCCGCGGTGCGCAGGGTGGCCCCCACCGCGTCCCTGGGCGCACGTCCGGCCGCGAGTTCCTCACGGAAGCGCCGCACGATGAACAGGGCGTAGTCGATGGCGAGTCCGAGACCCAGGGCCGTGGTGAGGTTCTGGGCGAAGACCGAGACGTCGGTGATCTCGGTGAGCCCGCGCAGGACCGCGTTGGTACCGAGGATGGCCACGATCCCGACGCCGAGCGGGAGTACGGCCGCCACCGCGCTGCCGAAGACCAGCACGAGCAGCACCAGGGTCACCGGCAGGGCGATCAGCTCGGCCCACAGCAGGTCCTCCTGGATGGTGCTGGTGACTTCCCGCTGCACGGCCACCGGGCCGCCGAGCGAGACCGTCACCGGCCCGTGCGCCCCGCGCAGTCCGGGGGCGATCCGGTCGAGCACCTCGGCGGTGGTCTTCTCGTCGCCCTCGACCCGGGCGGCGATCAGTGCCTGGTGGCCGTCCTCGGAGCGCAGCGCGGGCGGTGCGCCCTGCCAGTACGAGCCCACTCCGGTGATCCCCGGCTCGGCGGTGAGCCGCGCGGTCAGCCGCCGGGCCTCGGCGGCGACGGCCGGATCGTCGACCCCGGCCGTCCCGGCGTCCAGGAGCAGCAGCAGATTGGGCTGGGAGCCCGGGAACTCGCGTTGCAGCGCCTTGGCGGCATAGGTGGACCCGGCGTCCGGGTCCTGCCATCCCCCGCTGCCCATCCGGTCGGCCACGCCGCTGCCCGCGACGACGGCGAGGGCGGTGAGGACCAGGGCCACCAGCAGCGAGAGCCTCGGCCGGGCGGTGACGAACCGGGTCCAGCCGCCGAGCGCCCGCGCCCCCGGCTCCGCCCCGGGTCTCGATTCCGGCCCCGGCACGCGCCCCCGGCCTGGCGATTTCTTGACTTCGGACATGTCGCGGTGTCCCCTTCACCGTGATTGCCAGAACGTAGACTGGCAAACACGAGCAGTCGCTCGCGTTCCCACAGAATGCGAGCGCCCACTCGCGTTTGTCAATCACCCGTGGGAAGGAAGGGGCGAGGAGTGCCCGAAAAGCCCGAAACCTCCGCACTGGAGCAGGCGACGCGGAAGGCCACGCAGCCGACCGCCCGGAAACCCGCGCCGGAGGCCACGCCGGAGACCGCAGCCGCCCCCGCCCCCGCGACCACGCCGGAGACCGCGGCCGCAGCCGCCCCCGAGGCCGCCCCGCGCCGCCGCCAGGCCCGCGGCGAACGCCGCATCGCCCAGCTCCTGGCCGCCGCGGCGGGCGTCTTCTGCCGCACCGGGTACGCCGCGGCCAGCACCAACGCCATCGCGCGCGAGGCCGGCGTGTCCCCGGGCACGCTCTACCAGTTCTTCCCGAACAAGGAGGCCATCGCGGTCGAGCTGGGCGGCGAACTCCTCAAGCGCGCCCACGAGACGCACGGCCAGGCCTTCCTCCCGGAGAACCTGAGCAGGCCGCTGCCCGAGCTGCTCGACGCGGTCCTCGACCCGGTCATCGCCTTCAACTGCGAGAACCCCGCCTTCTGGGCCCTGATGCACGGCTCCGGCGTCCCCGGCATCACCCAGGAGCACGAGGAACTGCACACCAGCCTGCTGACCCGGGTCGAGGACCTACTGCTCTGCCTCACGCCGCAGGCCGACCCCGAGCAGCTGACCCACGTCTCCCACATGCTGCTGGGCATCTTCAAGTCGTCCCTGGACCTGGTCCTCGCCACCGAGGGCGCGGAGCGGGCGGCGTACGTCGCCGAGCTGAAGACCGTGCTCCTGCGCTACCTGGAGCCGATGGTCACCACGACTCCCGTTCACTGAACCGCGCCCGAGCGTCCCGCGCGTCGCCTCCCGCCCCTTCCGGCGCCCCGACCGCGGGCGCCCCCGCCACCCCCGCCCCGCGCGAGCGCACGCGCAGCGCCAGCAGCGGGAACAGCAGGAGGAACACGGGCAGCAGGAGCAGCGCCCACCCGCCCCCGAGCAGGGCCTTCAGGTCGAACTGGGCCGCGGAGCGCCCCGGCGCCCGGCCGCTGAGCAACAGGGCCATCGCGTTGACCGGGCCGAACTCGCCGATCGAGCCGATCGCCATCACCACGGACCCGAACCGGCCCCGCGGATCACCGGAATCACGCAGCACCGGCAGGACCGTGCCGAGCGCCGTGCTGGTCAGCGCGGTGCCGGCGTAGACGCCTTGCCGAAGCCGCCGCCGTGCGCGAGCAGGGGGACACCGCCGCGATCGACATGATCAGGATCAGCGTCAGACTTCCCGAAGCGGACATACCAGTCATTTACCTATGGTGAACGCGCCCTGTCCACCGGTCACCGCGAGCGTCGAGGCTCGCTTCCATACCCCCTAGGGGTATAGTCTGGAGCAGTAGGCACGAGGGTGGAGCGATCCACCGCCTCCCTGCCACCACGAACGCCCCCGATGAGGAGAACGACATGAGCGCCGAGACGGACACCCAGACCACCACCGTCTACCGGGTGACCGGCATGACCTGCGGCCACTGCGAAGGCGCCGTGACCTCCGAGCTGACCGCGCTCCCGGGCGTCAGTTCGGTCAAGGCCGTCGCGGCCACCGGCGAGGTCACCGTCGTCTCCGCCGCGCCGCTCACCGAGGACGACGTCCGCGCGGCCGTGGACGAGGCCGGATACGCGTACGCGGGCCGGGCCTGAGCCTCCGGGGGCCCGGGCTCCGGCCCGGGCCCCCGGGCGCACCGGCAGACCCCTCCTCCTCCGCAGCACTTCGCCGGGCCGTACCGTCCAGCTCATACTGGTTCCGTACGGACCCGGCCATCCCCCTGGAGCCGGACATGACCAGCAGTACCGTGCACGACGGACCGATAGCGGCCGAGGTCGAGCTGACGATCGGCGGAATGACCTGCGCCTCCTGCGCGGCCCGCATCGAGAAGAAGCTGAACCGGATGGACGGCGTCACCGCCACGGTGAACTACGCCACCGAGAAGGCGAGGGTGTCCCACACCCCCGACGTCCGGGTCGCCGACCTGATCGCCACCGTCGTCAAGACCGGGTACACCGCCGAGGAGCCCCCGCCACCGGCCCCCGAGCCCGCGGCGCAAGCGGCGCGAGCGGCGGCGGATGCCGGAACGGCCGCCGAGGCGGACCCCGAGCTCGCGGCGCTGCGCCAGCGGCTGCGGGTCTCCGTCGCCCTCGCCCTGCCCGTCGTCCTGCTCGCGATGGTGCCGGCCCTCCAGTTCGACAACTGGCAGTGGCTCTCGCTCACCCTGGCCGCCCCCGTCGTCGTCTGGGGCGCCCTCCCCTTCCACCGGGCCGCCTGGACCAACGCCAAGCACGGCGCCGCCACCATGGACACCCTGGTCTCGGTCGGCACCGGGGCGGCCTTCGCCTGGTCCCTGTGGGCCCTGTTCTTCGGCCACGCCGGAATGCCCGGCATGCGGCACGGGTTCGAGTTCACGGCCTCCCGCACGGACGGCGCCTCCTCCATCTACCTCGAAGTCGCCGCCGGGGTCGTCGGGTTCATCCTGCTCGGCCGCTACCTGGAGGCCCGCTCCAAGCGGAAGGCGGGCGCGGCCCTCAAGGCCCTGCTGCACCTGGGCGCCAAGGACGTCACCGTGCTGCGCGGCGGCGCCGAGGTCCGGATCCCGGTGAGCGCCCTGGCAGTCGGCGACCGGTTCGTCGTACGCCCCGGCGAGAAGATCGCCACCGACGGCACGGTCGTCGAGGGCAGCTCCGCCGTGGACGCCTCGATGCTGACCGGCGAATCCGTCCCGGTCGAGGTGGGCGTCGGCGACTCCGTCACCGGGGCCACCGTCAACACCTCCGGGCGGCTGGCCATCGAGGCCACCCGGGTCGGCGCCGACACCCAGCTCGCCCGGATGGCCCAGCTGGTCGAACAGGCGCAGAACGGAAAGGCCCAGGTCCAGCGACTGGCCGACCGCATCTCCGGGATCTTCGTGCCCATCGTGCTGCTGCTCGCGCTCGGCACCTGGGTGACCTGGCTGCTGATCACCGACGACCCCACCGCCGCGTTCGCCGCCGCCGTGGCCGTCCTGATCATCGCCTGCCCCTGCGCCCTCGGGCTGGCCACGCCGACCGCCCTGCTGGTGGGCACGGGGCGGGGCGCGCAGCTCGGCATCCTGATCAAGGGCCCCGAGGTACTGGAGTCCACCCGGCGCGTGGACACCGTCGTCCTGGACAAGACCGGTACGGTCACCACCGGCCGGATGACCCTGGCCGGGGTCCACCCCGCCGAGGGCACCGACGCACGCGAACTGCTGCGCCTGGCCGGGTCCCTGGAGCACGCCTCCGAGCATCCGATCGCCCGGGCCATCGCCACCGGAGCCGCCGAGCGCGCGGGCTCGCTGCCGGTCCCGGAGGACTTCCGCAACCTCGCCGGGCTCGGTGTCCAGGGCGTGGTGGACGGCCACGCCGTCCTGGTGGGCCGCGAACAGCTGCTGGCCGACTGGTCGATCGCCCTGCCCGAGGACCTCGCGCGGGCCAAGGCCACCGCCGAAGCCGCGGGCAGTACAGCGGTGTTGGTGGCCTGGGACGGCGCGGCGCGCGGGGTGCTCACCGTCGCCGACGCGGTCAAGGAGACCAGCGCCGAGGCGGTGACCCGGCTGCGGGCACTGGGCCTGACCCCGGTCCTGCTGACCGGGGACAACAAGGCCGTGGCCGAGTCGGTGGCCCGCGCGGTGGGCATCGACGAGGTGATCGCCGAGGTGCTCCCGCAGGACAAGGTGGACGTCGTACGCCGCTTGCAGGCGCAGGGCCGTACGGTCGCCATGGTCGGCGACGGGGTCAACGACGCGGCGGCGCTGGCCCAGGCGGACCTCGGGCTGGCGATGGGCACGGGCACGGACGCGGCCATCGAGGCCGGCGACCTGACCCTCGTGCGGGGCGACCTGCGGGTGGCGGCGGACGCGATCCGGCTCTCCCGGCGCACCCTGGCCATCATCAAGGGCAACCTGTTCTGGGCGTTCGGCTACAACGTGGCGGCGCTGCCGCTGGCGGCGGCCGGGCTGCTCAACCCGATGATCGCGGGGGCCGCGATGGCGTTCTCCTCCGTTTTCGTGGTGAGCAACAGCCTGCGGCTGCGTTCCTTCCGTTAACGGTCCGTCTCCCCACCGTGCACACAACTCCTTCACAGGAGACGCAGATCACAGTGATTCCAACGTAACCATCCGGTGGTGACGCGGGTCTAATGGGGCGGTGCCAGGAACGTCTTGGGGGACGTTCACGGAGGTCTTGGGGGACGTCCGCAGGCATCGGCCGGCCGGGACACGTGCCCGCGGGAAGCCTTGAGCGGCCCTCCCGATCCGAACGGGTCCCGGCGGACACCCCCGTTGGAGCGTCCAGCACGCTCCTCACCGACGCCTCGGCTCGGGTCCCGTGGGGGGAATCCGTACCGGGGAAAGGAAAGCGCCCCGACCGTCGACCCGTGGGGGGATCGACGGCGGGGCGCTTTTCGCTGCCGCGGGCGGACCGACCGGGGTCGGCGGGCGCGTCGGCGAACGGGCTGAGCGAAGGTCAGCGGGCCTCGACCGGGACGAAGTCGCGCAGGACCTCGCCGGTGTAGATCTGGCGCGGGCGCCCGATGCGGGATCCCGGCTCCTTGATCATCTCGTGCCACTGGGCGATCCAGCCGGGAAGGCGGCCGATCGCGAAGAGCACGGTGAACATCTCGGTCGGGAAGCCCATGGCCCGGTAGATGAGACCGGTGTAGAAGTCCACGTTCGGGTAGAGGTTGCGCGAGACGAAGTAGTCGTCGGCCAGCGCGTGCTCTTCCAGCTTGAGCGCGATGTCGAGCAGCTCGTCGCTCTTGCCGAGCGCCGAGAGGACATCGTGCGCCGCGGCCTTGATGATCTTCGCCCGGGGGTCGAAGCTCTTGTAGACGCGGTGTCCGAAGCCCATCAGGCGGACGCCGTCTTCCTTGTTCTTCACCTTGCGGATGAAGGCGTCGACGTCGCCGCCGTCGTTCTTGATGCCTTCGAGCATCTCCAGAACGGACTGGTTGGCGCCACCGTGCAGCGGGCCCCACAGCGCGCTGATGCCCGCGGAGATCGAGGCGAACATGTTCGCCTGCGAGGAGCCGACCAGACGCACGGTGGAGGTCGAACAGTTCTGCTCGTGGTCCGCGTGCAGGATGAGCAGCTTGTCGAGCGCCGAGACGACGACCGGGTCCAGGTCGTACTCCTGGGCCGGCACGGAGAACGTCATGCGCAGGAAGTTCTCGACGTAGCCGAGGTCGTTGCGCGGGTAGACGACCGGGTGGCCGACCGACTTCTTGTACGCGTAGGCCGCGATGGTCGGCAGCTTGGCGAGCAACCGGATCGTCGAGAGGTGGCGCTGCTTGTCGTCGAACGGGTTGTGGCTGTCCTGATAGAACGTCGACAACGCGCTGACCACGGAGGACAGCATCGCCATCGGATGCGCGTCACGGGGGAAGCCGTCGTAGAAGCGCTTCACGTCCTCGTGCAGCAGCGTGTGCTGGGTGATCTCGTTGCGGAACGACGCGAGCTGGTCGACGGTCGGCAGCTCACCGTTGATCAGCAGGTAC
Organism: Streptomyces sp. G-G2; assembly: GCF_030063135.1. Lineage (GTDB taxonomy): Bacteria > Actinomycetota > Actinomycetes > Streptomycetales > Streptomycetaceae > Streptomyces. The sequence continues at coordinate 226,597 of NZ_JASISO010000002.1, read as the reverse complement.
GCGACCTCGATGAAGGTCGAACGTTCGGCCAGCTGCTCGATCGGGTAACCGCGGTAACGCAGGATTCCCTGCTCGCCGTCGAGGTAGGTAATCGCAGACTTGTAGGCGGCGGTGTTGCCGTAGCCACTGTCCAAGGTGACGAGCCCGGTCTGGGCCCGCAGCTTCGAAATATCGAAGCCCTGGTCACCGACGGTGCTCTCGACCACCGGGTAGGTGTATTCACCGTCCGCGTACCGGAGTACTACAGAGTTGTCGCTCACGTCATCCCTCACCGACGTAGTGCCTCTTCTTCGAGGTGCCCTGACTGCCTCTACCTTCCCCCATTTGGCGCAGGAGAGTGCACTCGGGGTCGGCGTTTGGTGCTTTTGGCGGCACTCAGTGCCGCCAACCTTCCCATCCTGCCCCCTCTGGGCCAGTTGCCGAAACCCTAGGTGATGTTTCCCACCGGTATGCGGCCGGACAGCCTAGCCGCGACCGCCGTGTACCTCCGGCCTGCGGAAACCGTGCGGACCGCCTGGGCAAGGGCCTTGCGGGAGCCCACCAGCACCACGAGCTTCTTCGCCCTCGTCACAGCCGTGTAGAGCAGGTTGCGCTGGAGCATCATCCAAGCCCCGGTCGTGACCGGGATCACGACCGCGGGATATTCACTCCCCTGGGAGCGGTGGATGGTGACGGCGTACGCGTGGACCAGCTCGTCCAACTCGGAGAACTCGTACGCCACCTCCTCGTCCTCGTCGGTCCGGACGGTCAGCCGCTGTTCGTCGAGGTCCAGGCCCGTGACCACGCCGACCGTCCCGTTGAAGACGCCGTTGGCACCCTTGTCATAGTTGTTCCTGATCTGGGTCACCTTGTCACCCACGCGGAACACCCGCCCGCCGAAGCGCTTCTCCGGCAGCTGCGGCCGGGCGGGGGTGATCGCCTGCTGGAGCAGCCCGTTGAGCGTCCCGGCGCCCGCCGGGCCCCGGTGCATGGGCGCCAGTACCTGGATGTCGCGGCGCGGATCGAGGCCGAACCGGGCCGGGATCCGGCGGGCCGCCACGTCCACGGTGAGCCGCCCCGCCTCCTCGGTGTCCTCCTCGGCGAAGAGGAAGAAGTCGGGCAGCCCCTCGGTGATCGGCGGCAGTCCGGTGTTGATGCGGTGGGCGTTGGTGACCACCCCCGACTGCTGGGCCTGCCGGAAGATCCGGGTGAGCCGTACGGCGGGCACCGGCCCGCCCTCGGCCAGCAGGTCCCGCAGCACCTCGCCCGCGCCGACCGACGGCAGCTGGTCCACATCGCCCACCAGCAGCAGATGGGCCCCCGGCGCCACGGCCTTGACCAGTTTGTTGGCCAGCAGCAGGTCCAGCATCGAGGCCTCGTCGACCACCACCAGGTCCGCGTCCAGCGGCCGCTCCCGGTCGTACGCCGCGTCCCCGCCCGGCTTCAGCTCCAGCAGCCGGTGCACGGTGGAGGCGTCGGCCCCCGTCAGCTCCGCGAGCCGCTTGGCGGCCCGCCCGGTGGGCGCGGCGAGCACCACCTTGGCCTTCTTGGCCCGGGCCAGCTCCACGATCGAGCGCACGGTGAAGGACTTCCCGCAGCCGGGCCCGCCCGTGAGCACCGCGACCCGACGGGTGAGCGCCAGTTTCACCGCGTCCCGCTGCTCGGGCGCGAGGGTGGCTCCCGTCTTCCCGGCCAGCCAGCCCAGCGCCTTCTCCCAGTCGACGTCCCGGAAGGCGGGCATCCGGTCCTCCTCGGTCTGGAGCAGCCGCCGCAGCTGGCCGACCAGGGAGAGTTCGGCCCGGTGGAAGGGCACCAGGTAGACCGCGGTCAGCGGCGGGCCGCCCTGCGGGTCGGGCACCGGCTCGCGGACGACCCCCTCGGGGTCCGCGGCGAGTTCGGCCAGGCAGTCGATGACCAGGCCGGTGTCCACCTGGAGCAGCTTGACCCCCTCGGCGATCAGCCGGTCCTCGGGCAGGAAGCAGTGGCCCTGGTCGGTGGACTGGGAAAGGGCGTACTGGAGCCCGGCCTTCACCCGTTCGGGGCTGTCGTGCGGGATGCCGACGGACTGGGCAATCTTGTCCGCGGTCAGGAACCCGATGCCCCACACGTCGGCGGCGAGCCGGTAGGGCTGGTTGCGGACCACCGAGATGGAGGCGTCGGCGTACTTCTTGTAGATGCGGACCGCGATGGAGGTGGAGACCCCGACGCCCTGGAGGAAGATCATGACCTCCTTGATGGCCTTCTGCTCCTCCCAGGCGGCGCCGATCATCTTCGTCCGCTTGGGCCCGAGCCCGGGAACCTCGACCAGCCGCTTCGGCTCGTCCTCGATCACGTCCAGGGTGCTCACGCCGAAGTGCTCGACGATCCGGTCGGCGATCTTCGGGCCGATGCCCTTGATCAGGCCGGAGCCGAGGTAGCGGCGGATGCCCTGGATGGTGGCGGGGAGCACGGTGGAGTAGTTCTCCACGGTGAACTGCTTGCCGAATTGCGGGTGGGATCCCCAACGGCCCTCCATCCGCAGGGATTCGCCGGGTTGGGCCCCGAGCAGCGAACCGACCACCGTGAGGAGGTCGCCGCCGCCGCGCCCGGTGTCCACGCGGGCGACCGTGTAGCCGCTCTCCTCATTGGCGTACGTGATGCGTTCGAGGACCCCCTCGATCACCGCCGTGCCCACCGCACTGTCCGTCCCCATGGCGCAACGCTAGCGGCAGCCGCCGACAGCCTGTGCGGACCTGTGGAAAACGAAAGGGGGTCCGGCCTCTCGGCCGGACCCCCTCACGGTTACCCCTCCCACATCGGACTTCCCGATCCCCCCAGATCCCCTCCCGGAAGTACCGACGCACCATACGACCCGCGATGCGTACGGACGGTTGCACAGAGATCCGAGGCTTTATCCATCCGTTACCCGAGGTGCCGCCAAATCGCCGCAGACGTAGCGTTTCAGGCATGAGCGAACCTTCTTTCCAGGACGACGTGCTCAGCGAGCTGGGCGACGACAGGCTGACCGAGATCGCGGGTCTGCTGGGTACCGACGCCTCGGGCGCGCGCGACACGATCACCACCACCGTCGGCGCGATGACCGGCGACCTCCAGCAGAAGGCCGACACGGACGACGACGACGGCGTCGAGGTCCGCCAGGCCGTCGCCGAGGTGACCGAGCCGCCGCTCCAGGGCGTGGCCACCCTCGGCGGCGGCCTGCTGGGCGGCGGCCTGATGGCCGGGGTGCTGGCCAAGGTGAGCAGGCCGGTCGCCGCGGCGGTCTCCAAGAAGACCGGCATCCCCGCCCCCACCGTCAGCCGGGTCATCGAGCTGCTGATCCCGGTCCTGCTGGCCGTCTTCGCCAAGCGCGCGGCCGCGGGCAAGGGCGGGGCGGGCGCCCCCCAGGCCCCGGGCACCCCCGCCCCGGGCGCGGCCCCCTCCCCCGGCGGCGGCCTCGGCGACCTGCTGGGCCAGATCCTCGGCGGCGGCAAGAGGTAGCGCCACCGCCTGCCCGCCCCACCGGCGCACCGCCCCCGCCCGCCCTCACCCGTACGGCGCAGCGCGGAGCCGGGAACCCCCGTTCCCCGGCTCCGCACCGCGCCGTATCCTCGGATCCCATGGACACGCCCGGCGCGCAGGTACGCTTCCGCCGCCCCGAACCCGGCGATCTGGGCTGGATCGTGCAGCGGCACGGCGCCCTCTACGCCGCCGAGTTCGGCTGGAACAGCGAGTTCGAGGGCCTGGTCGCGCGGATCGTGGCGGATTTCGCCCAGGACCACGACCCCTACCTCGAACGCGTCTGGATCGCCGAGCTGGACGGCGCCCCGGTGGGCTCCGTGATGTGCGTACGCGATGCCGCGCCCGGCACCGCCCGGCTCCGGCTGCTGCTCGTGGACCCGGCGGGCCGCGGCCACGGCATCGGCGCGCAGCTGGTGGACGAGGTGATCGGCTTCGCCCGTTCGGTCGGCTACCGCGAGCTGGTGCTGTGGACCAACGACATACTGACGGCCGCGCGTTCCCTCTACCAGCGCGCCGGGTTCACCCTGGTCGCCGAGCGCCCGCACCGCTCGTACGGAGTCGCCCTCACCGGACAGGACTGGCGGCTGCCGCTCCAGGAGGGCTCGCCGCACTGAGCGGCGTACGGGCGCCGCGCGGCGGGGTCAGCGAGGTGGCCGCGACGCCGCCGACCAGCAGCGCGGCGGCGACCCAGCGCAGCGGGGTGACCGCCTCGCCCAGCACCAGCGCGGCCGAGGACATGCCGAAGACCGGCACCAGCAGCGAGAACGGCGCCACCGACGAGGCCGGGTAGCGGCGCAGCAGGTAGCCCCAGGCCCCGAAGCCGAAGACGGTGGACACCCAGGCGACGTAGCCGATGACGGCCGCCCCGGACCAGTCCAGGGCCCGCAGCGCGGCCAGGTCCCGCTCGGGCCCCTCCACCAGCAGCGAGAGCCCGAACAGGGGCAGCACCGGCACCGCGCACACCCACACCATGAAGTTGAGCGCGTCGGGCGGGGCGGCCTTGCGGGTCAGCACGTTGGACACGCCCCAGCAGACGGCGGCCGCGACCACCAGCAGGAAGCCGGTCACCGGCGCCGAGGTACCGCGGTCGACGGCCGCGACGGCGATCCCCACGAGGGCGACGCCCATCCCGGCCAGCCGCACCCGCCCGGGCCGCTCGCGCAGCACCACGGCCGCGATCAGCGCCGTGAAGACCGCCTGCACCTGGAGCACCAGCGAGGACAGCCCGGCGGGCATCCCGGCGGCCATGCCGGTGAAGAGCAGCCCGAACTTGGCTACGCCCAGGGCCAGTCCGACCCCGAGGATCCATTTCCAGGCGACCTTGGGCCGCCCGACGAAGAACACCGCGGGCAGGGCCGCGACCAGGAAGCGCAGGGCGGACAGGAGCAGCGGCGGGAAGTGGCCGAGCCCGATCTCGATGACGACGAAGTTGAAGCCCCAGACGGCGGCCACGAGGACGGCGAGGGCGGTGTGTACGGGACGCATCCTCCGAGCATCAGCCCTCCGATCATGTAGCACCAGCACGGATCTCTTCCCCGTTGAATGAAGCAACGCTTACGCTTCACCCATGCTCGACCTGTCCCGGCTGCGCGCCCTGCACGCCGTCTCCGTCCACGGCTCGATCGCGGGCGCAGCGGCCGCCCTCGGCTACACCCCCTCCGCCGTCTCCCAGCAGATCGCCAAGCTGGAGCGGGAGACCCGCGCCACCCTCCTGGAGCGCCGCGGCCGCGGGGTCGCGCTCACCGAGGAGGCCCGCCATCTCGCCGCTACCGCACAGGAGTTGCTGGCGATCATGGAGCGGGCCGAGACCACCCTGGAGGAGCGGCGCGGGCAGCCCAGCGGGCTGCTGCGGGTGGCGGCCTTCGCCAGTGCCGCGCGCGGGCTGCTGCCCGGGGTACTGGCCGAACTCGGCGCCCGGCACCCGGCCCTGGACGTCCGGCTGACCGAGGTCGACCCGCACCTCTCGGTGGACCTGGTCACCCGCGGCGTCACCGATCTGGCCGTGGCGCACGACTGGGACATCGCCCCGCTGCCGACGCCCGAGGGGGTCGAACAGGCGGTGATCGGTGACGACCCTTGCGACCTGGTGGTGCCCGCGGGACACCCCTTCACCACCCGTGCGCGGGTACGCCGCGAGGACCTCGGCGGGCAGCGTTGGGTGTGCCAGCCGCCCGGCCGGGTCTGCCACGACTGGCTCGTACGGACCCTGCGCGCCGTGGGTTTCGAACCGGACATCGCGCACGTCGCCGAGGAGAACCACACCCTGGTCGCCCTGGTCGCGGCGGGCCTGGGCATCGCGGTGGTGCCCAGGCTGGGCACCGGCGCGCTGCCGCCGGGGGCGGTGACCGTCCCCCTCGACCCGATTCCGGTGCGCAAGCTGTACGCCCTGTGGCGCACCGGGGCCACCCGCAGGCCCGCGATCACCGAGGCCGTCCGGACCCTCCAGGAGCACTGGGCGACCACGTCCGGGGGACCCGGCGAGTGTCCTTAGGGACGGCGGGGCCGGGCGGCGCTAGCGTGCCCGGGTGCCGTACCAAGCGTCTCGCCGCTCCCTGCTGTCCGCCGCCGCCGTGGCCGCCGTGACGGCCGCCGGAGCCACCGCCTCCGCGCTGCCCCGCCGGGCCACCGGACCCCCGTACGGCCCGGGGAGCGGGCCCGTCGCCGGGGAGGAGGCGCGGCGGGCGCTCGCCCGGATGAGCCTGGAGGAGAAGGTCGGGCAGCTCTTCGTGAGCCGGGTGTACGGGCACGTGGCGACCGGCCCCGATCCGGCCGACGCGGACACCTTCCAGGCCGAGCTGGGCGTGCGCAGCGCCGCGGAGCTGATCGCCCGTTACCACCTGGGCGGGGTCATCTACTTCGGCTGGGCGGGCAACATCCGCCACCCCCGCCAGGTCGCCGAGCTGTCCAACGCCCTCCAGCGGGCCGCCCGGGACTCCGGCGCCGGGATCCCGCTGCTGCTCTCCACCGACCAGGAGCACGGGGCGGTCACCCGGATCGGCAAGCCCGTGACCCTGCTGCCGGGGGCGATGGCGCTGGGCGCGGCCGCAGACGCGGAGGACGCCCTGCGCGCCGCGCGGATCTCCGGGGCCGAACTGGCCGCGCTGGGCATCCGCCAGGACTACGCCCCGGTCGCCGACGTGAACGTCAACCCGGCCAATCCGGTGATCGGCGTACGGTCCTTCGGCGCCGACCCGCGGGCGGTCGCGGAGCTGGTCGCGGCCCAGGTACGCGGCTATCAGGGCGCGGGGGTGGCGGCCACCGTCAAGCACTTCCCCGGACACGGCGACACCGACACCGACAGCCACGTGGGGCTGCCGGTGATGCGGCACACCCGCGCGGAGTGGGAGGAGCTGGACGAGCCGCCGTTCCGGGCGGCCGTCGAGGCGGGCGTGGACGCGGTGATGACCGCGCACATCGTCTTCGCGGCGCTGGATCCCGCCGGGGACCCGGCGACCCTCTCGCACCCCATCGTCACGGGCATCCTGCGCCAACGCCTCGGCTTCGCGGGGGTGGTCATCACCGATTCGCTGGGGATGGCCGGGGTCCGGCAGAAGTACGGGGACGACCGGGTGCCGGTCCTCGCCCTCAAGGCGGGCTGCGACCAGCTGCTCAACCCGCCGGACCTGGGGCTCGCGTACCGCAGTGTGCTGGCCGCCGTCCGCTCCGGCGAACTGACCGGGGCGCGCGTGGACGAATCGGTCCTGCGGATCCTGGAACTCAAGTCCCGGCGCGGCCTGTTCGGGGACCCCCTGGTGGCGCCCGAGCGGGTGGCGGCGACGGTCGGCACCCCGGAGCACCTGTCCGCGGCCGAGGAGGTCGCGGCCGGTACGACGACCCTGCTGGCCAACACCCAGGGGCTGCTGCCGCTGGATCCGGTGCGCTACCCGAAGCTGCTGGTCACCGGGGCCGACCCGGACTCCCCCACCGGGACCACCGGTCCGCCGACGGCCGTGCTCGCGCGCGAGCTGGGCGCGCTGGGCTTCACCGCGGCCGCGCTGCCGCCCGCCCGCGCGGTGGCCGCCGCGCCGGACCACGACGTGGTGCTGGTGTGCACCTACAACGTGCCCCAGGGCGCGAGCACCCAGTACGACCTGGTCCGGGACCTGGTCGCGGCGGGCGCCCGGGTGGTGACCCTGGCGCTGCGCAATCCGTACGACCCGGCCCGGCTGCCGCCGGTCGCGGCCGCCCTGGCGTCGTACTCCTGGGGCGACGGCGACCTGCGGGCCGCGGCCCGGGTGGTGGCGGGCGCGCACCGGCCCTCGGGGCGGCTCCCGGTGCCGGTCCCGGGCCGCTGGCCGCTGGGCCACGGGCTGACGTACTAGAGCCGCGTCAGGCCATGTTCGCCCGTTGAGGAGCGGCGTCCGCCCGCGGCCCGCGGCCCCCTTCGCTACGGCCGCAGCTGCGGCTCGCGCTCCAGGTCGCGCTTGTCGAGCTGTGCGTCGGCCCGGGCGAGCGGGGCCGCCTTGTTCGGGTCCGCCTGGACGGCGGCCGGGGCCACCCCGGCCCACTGGAGGATCTTCGCGGTGGCGAGCTTGCTCTCGCCCTCCTGGAGCTTGGCCACGTTGGCGCCGTGGTTGGCTCCGGGCGCGATCATCACGTAGCTGTCGCGGGCCCCGTACCCGATGTGGAAGGGCTCGGCGCCCCACGGGTCGTTCTGGCCGTACACGAACAGCATGTGCTGGGCGTTGTTCCGCACCCAGTTGTCGACGTCGGCCATGACCCCGGGCTGGAAGGTCATGGGGATGTCCCGGGGCACGAAGTTGCGCGGCGGCTGGTAGCCGTAGCGGGTCAGACCGGCCAGGTGCGGCTGCTTGATGTCGGGCGAACCGAGCTGGGTGCCCGCCTGGTAGTAGTACGGGGTGTACGTCTCCAGGCCCTGGTCCGCGTAGGCGGAGAAGCCGGAGATCGTGTTCACCGTGTCCCAGATCTCCTGGTCGGAGGCGGTCGCGGCGGTCGGGATGCCCGCGCAGTCGGACAGCAGGCTGTACTGCCAGAAGGACCAGGTGTAGTCCAGGACGACGGCCTCGAAGGCCTTGTCGAGGTTGCCGACGGTGGTGAAGGTCCAGCCGTTCTGGGCGGCGGCCGTCGCGTACGTGGCCTCCAGCGGCTCACGGCGCAGCAGGGCCTCGCGCTGGATCCCGTTCAGCTTGTCGCGGCACTCCTTGGTGCCGACCTTGGAGAGGAACCGGTCGTAGGCCGAGTCCTCCTTGTTGACCACGTCGTTGGGGGCGACGTAGGCGACGACCCCGTCCATGTCGCGCGGGTAGTAGCGCTCGTAGTACGTCGCGGTCATTCCGCCCTTGCTGCCGCCCGTGGCCAGCCAGTTCTTGGGGTACAGCTTCTTGAGGGCGGTGAAGACGCGGTGCTGGTCGCTGGCGGCCTGCCAGATGTCCAGGTTCGACCAGTTGGCGGGGTCGGGGCGGGAGGGGGTGAAGAAACGGTACTCCAGCGACACCTGGTTGCCGTCGACGATGGTCGTCGGCTCGCTGCGGCGGGGGCTGGTGTTGACGTTGTAGCCGGAGGTGAAGAACACCGTGGGGCGGGAGGTGTCCTTGTGCAGCAGGGTCAGCCGCTGCTTGAAGGTGCCCTTCCACGGCTGCCGGTGGTCGACCGGCTGTTCGTAGTTCAGTACGAAGAACCGGTAGCCGGGGTACGGCTTCTCCTCGACGATGCTCATTCCCGGGATCGCGAGGATCTGGTCCTTGATGTCCGTGGCGGCGGTCGGTCCGGCGGCGGCCGGTCCGGCAGCGGTGGCTGCCTGGGCCGTGACACCGGCCGCGCCCGTGGTGCCGATGAGCACCACGCACGCCAACAACCACCTGAGCGGCTTGTGCATTCTCACCCTCCCCTTGAGTTCACTGCGGTACCGGTGAACCTAGCGGGATCAACACACAATCGAACAGGGGGCGTTGGGCCTCACTGTCAGCACAGGATCCAGCCGGAATCGCCGGATCCCGACCCCACATCCCCCTTTACATACACGCAGCGGCTGACCGCGGGCACGGTGACGGGCCCGGCGAACCGGGTGAACCGGCCCGCGTCCCGGACCGGCGCCCCGCCGCGCGGCTGCACGCTCACCGCCATCTCCTGACGCGTCCCCGCACGCGTCGGCACGGTCACCGCGCACACGCTCGTCCGCGTCCTGTAGACCCGGATCTCACCGGTCGCGAAGGCCACCGTCGTGGTCCGCTGACCCGCGCAGCCCCCCGTGGCGGCCTCCGCCACGGGCGCCGCCAGCACCCCTCCGGCCGCGAGCAGCAGCCCCGCCGGAACCACCCCCAGAGCCCGGGCCGTCCGGCCCGCTCCACCCCACCACCCGAACACGTGCCCCCCAGTCGGTCGTACGTACAACGCACGCACCCGTACGACGCACGGACCCCCCGGATGGTTGCGCTCGGCAACGCCGTCCGGGGGGCCGGGAGGAGGCCTGCGAGGGGCCGGTGAGGAGTCCGCCAGGGTTCAGGCCGCGGCGTGCTCGTCCTCACCGATGAAGATCCGCCACAGCCGGGCGTAGCGGCCGTCGCGGGCCAGGAGTTCGGCGTGCGTCCCGTCCTCCACGACCTGGCCCCGGTCCATCACCACGACCCGGTCGGCGCGGGCCGCGGTGGTCAGCCGGTGGGCCACCACCAGGGTGGTGCGCTTGCCCGCGAGCCGGTCGGTGGCCTGGTTGACCAGGCCCTCGGTGGCCAGGTCCAGGGCGGCCGTGGCCTCGTCGAGCAGCAGGATGTCCGGGTCGACGAGTTCCGCGCGGGCGAGTGCGATCAGCTGGCGCTGGCCCGCGGAGAGGTTGCGGCCGCGCTCGGCGACGGTGTGCAGGTACCCGCCGTCCAGGGTCGCGATCATCTCGTGCGCCCCGACGGCGCGGGCGGCCGCCTCCACCTCGGCGTCGCTCGCGCCGGGACGCCCGTAGGCGATGGCGTCACGGACGGTACCCGGGAAGAGGTACGACTCCTGGGGGACCACCCCGAGCCGGTGGCGGTACTCCGTGAGGTCGAGGTCGCGCAGGTCGGCGCCGTCGGCGGTGACCCGGCCCGAGGTGGGGTCGTAGAACCGGGCGACCAGCTTGACCAGGGTGGACTTGCCCGCCCCGGTCTCGCCCACGAAGGCGACGGTCTGCCCGGCGGGTATCCGCAGGCTGATGCCGCCCAGGGCGTCCCCCTTGGCGCCCCGCTCCTCGGCCGTCCCGTACTGGAACCGGACGTCCTCGAAGGCGATCTCCCCGCGCAGGGCGGGCACCTCGCGCGGCTCGGCGGGCAGGGGGGTGGTGGTCGGCTCGCGCAGCAGCCCCTGGATCCGGCCGAGCGAGACCGTGGCCTGCTGGTAGCCGTCGAAGACCTGGGAGAGCTGCTGGACGGGGGCGAAGAACAGGTCGATGTAGAGCAGGTACGCGACCAGCGCGCCGGTGGTCAGCGTGCCCGCCTCGACCCGGCCCGCGCCGACGATCAGCACGGCGGCCGCGGCGGTCGAGGACAGCAGCTGGACGAAGGGGAAGTAGACCGATATCAGCCACTGGCCACGGACCCGGGCCTGCCGGTAGGAGTCGCTGCGCTCGGCGAACCGGGCGGCGCCGACCCGCTCGCGGCGGAAGGCCTGCACGATGCGCAGCCCGGCCACCGACTCCTGGAGGTCGGCGTTGACCAGGCCGACCCGGTCGCGGGCCAGCTCGTACGCCGCCACGGACCTGCGGCGGAAGACCACCGTCCCGATCACCAGCAGCGGCAGGGTCGCGAAGACGATCAGGGCCAGCTCGACATCGAGGACGAGGAGGGCGACGAGGATGCCGAGGAAGGTGAAGACGGAGACGACGGCGGTGACCAGGCCCGTCTGGAGGAAGCTGGACAGGGCGTCCACGTCCGTGGTCATCCGGGTCATGATCTTGCCGGTCAGCTCGCGCTCGTAGTAGTCCAGGCCGAGGCGCTGGAGCTGCGCGAAGATCTTGACGCGGAGGGCGTAGAGCACGCGCTCGCCGGTCTTGCCGGTCATCCGGGTCTCGGCGAACTGCGCGGCCCACTGGGTGAGGACCACGGCCAGCGCCAGGCCCGCGGCCACCCAGACGGCGCCGAGGGCGAGCCGCTCGACGCCCTGGTCGATGCCGTGCCGGATCAGGATGGGCAGCAGCAGACCGGCGCCCGCGTCCAGCGCGACCAGGGCGAGGCTGATGGCGAGCGGGGCCCAGAAGCCGCGCAGCAGGTGGCGCAGCCCGTAGCTGTTCTCGGCGCCCGCGGCGCGGGTCTCGTCCACGTCGGGGGTGTCGTTCGCGGGGGGCAGCGCGGCGACCTGGGCGAGGAGTTCGGGGGTGGCGGGCATCCCGGCGACGGCTCCGGCCATCGAGTGACCGGCCCCGGGCGCGCCGCTCGCGGCGGCGGGGCCCTTGACGCCGTCCGCCTCCTCCTGGCGGCGCCACAGCTCGGGGGTGACCCCGTCGGAGACCCTTCGCTTGGCGCTGACCTGCTCGGAGTCGATCTCGGCTTCGAGTTCGAGGTCCCGCTCCAGATCGCGTTCGAGGTCGCGTTCCAGCTCTCGGTCGAGGGAGCGGGAGAGGCCCGGGAGGGGCGCGGTGGCGGGGTCGGTCCCCGAGGTCCGGGGCGATCCGGCGGCGAGTGCCTCGGGATCGGTGAGCAGCCGGCGGTAGAGCGGCGACCTGCGCTCCAGTTCCTCGTGGGTGCCGATGTCGGAGAGCCGCCCCTGGTCGAGCACGGCGATCCGGTCGGCCAGCGCGAGCGTGGAGCGGCGGTGCGCGATCAGCAGGGTGGTGCGGCCCGCCATGACCGAGCGCAGGGCCTCGTGGATCTCGTGCTCGACGCGGGCGTCGACGGCGGAGGTCGCGTCGTCGAGGAGCAGCAGCCGGGGGTCGGTGAGGATGGCGCGGGCGAGCGCGACGCGCTGGCGCTGGCCGCCGGAGAGGGTGAGGCCCTGTTCGCCGACCTTGGTGTCGTACCCGGCGGGCAGGTCCCTGATGAACCCGTCGGCCTGGGCGGCGCGGGCGGCTGCCTCGACCTGTTCGTCGGTGGCGCCGGGGTTCCCGTAGGCGATGTTGGACCGGATGGTGTCGGAGAAGAGGAACGAGTCCTCCGGGACCAGTCCGATCGCGCCGCGCAGCGAGTCGTAGGTCAGCTCGCGGACGTCGTGGCCGCCGACCCGGACGGCGCCGCGGTCGGCGTCGTAGAAGCGGGGCAGGAGCAGCGAGACGGTGGACTTGCCGCTGCCGGAGGCGCCGACGACGGCGACGGTCTCCCCGGCGGCGACGGAGAGCGAGAACCCGTCGAGGACGGGCCGCTCGGGGTCGTAGCCGAACACGACGTCGTCGAACTCGACGGTCGCTGCCGCGTCGGCGGGGAGCACATGGCTGCCTTCGGCGATGACGGGTTCGGTGTCGATGAGTTCCAGTACGCGCTCGACGCCCGCGCGGGCCTGCTGGCCGACGGTCAGCACCATGGCGAGCATCCGGACCGGGCCGACGAGCTGGGCGAGGTAGGTGGAGAACGCCACGAACGTGCCGAGGGTGACCTGCCCCTTGGTGGCCATCCAGCCGCCGAGGGCGAGCATCGCGACCTGCCCGAGGGCGGGTACGGCCTGCAGGGCGGGGGTGTAGCGGGAGTTCAGCCGGATGGTGCGCATCCGCCCGGCGAAGAGGCGCCGCCCGGCCTCGCGGAGCTTGCCGGTCTCCTGCTCCTCCTGGCCGAAGCCCTTCACGACGCGTACGCCGGTCACGGCGCCGTCGACCACGGTGGCGACGGCGGCGGCCTGGCCCTGGGCGTACCAGGTGGCGGGGAAGAGCTTCTTGCGGCTGCGCTTGGCTATGAACCAGAGGGCGGGTGCCATGAGCACCGCGACCAGGGTCAGCAGCGGGGACAGCCAGAGCATGATCGCCAGGGATATCCCGAAGAGCAGGAAGTTCCCGATGGTCATGGGGAGCATGAACAGGAGGCCCTGGATGAGCTGCAGGTCACTGGTGGCCCGGCCGATGACCTGTCCGGTGGACAGCTCGCTCTGGCGCCGCCCGTCGAGCCGGGCGATGGTGGCGAACATGTCGGTGCGCAGGTCGTGCTGCACGTCGAGGGCGAGGCGCCCGCCGTAGTAGCGGCGTATGTAGGTCAGCACGTACACGAGCAGCGCGGCACCTATGAGCATCCCGGCCCAGGGGCCCATGGACTTGCTCTTGTCCCCGATGACGTCGTCGAGGATCACCTTGGTGACCAGCGGCACGAGGGCCATGACGGCCATCCCGGCCAGCGAGGACCCGAGGGCGAGCAGCACATTGACCTTGTAACGCCAGGTGTAGGCGGTCAGCCGCCTGCCCCAGCCGCCCTGTTTCTCCGCTGCCGCCGCCACGTGGTGCCTCCCCGTCCGTCCAGTCCTGCCGGAAGACCCAACGCCCGGACCGGCGGATTTCATCCCGCCGTAACAATCGCACCGGGTGACGCGCCGGGTCGCCTGTCGGCTGGAGCTGTCCGGGGGCGTCGTCCCGACGGGCGGCAGAACCAGCCCCGCCGGCGTGTGAGGCGCCGCCGGGGGCGAGGTCCACGGCCCTGCTACGAGGCGTCGAACTCGTACTCCAAGACGTACGACGCGGAGTCGAGGACCATCTCGTTCACCTCGACCACCCGGCCGTCACCGGCGTACGCCGTCCGGCAGATCAGGACCACGGGAGTCCCGGCCGCGAGACCGAGGCGGTCGGCCTCGTCCGAAGTGGGCATCCGCGAGCGGATCTCCTCGCGGAAGCGGACCGGCCGGTGGCCGAGTTCCGCGAGCCGGGCGTAGATCCCGCCGGGACCGGAGTCCGGTTCGGTGATGGGGGTCCCGGCCACGAGGGCGGCGTCGAGGTAGGAGGTCGCGAGCAGCACCGGCTTGTTGTCCAGCAGGAACCTGCGGCGGCGGACGCAGGCCGGTGTGCCTTCGGTCAGCCCGAGTACGGCACCCAGGGCGGCTGGCACCGGCTCCTCCGAGACACTGAGGAACTCGACCACCGGTTCCCGGTCCTCCGAGTCCGCCTCCCAGATGGAATGCCCGTCAGCCCACACCCCGAAGGCCAACCGCTGGATCCCTCGCCGTCGGATGAGCCGGAACCGCCGCACGAAGACTCCGGCGCCCTTGCGCGCCTCGGTGAGTCCCTCGGCCTGGAGCACGCCGAGCGCCTGCCGCGCGGTCATTCGGGCGACGCTGTAGGCGGCCATCAGGTCGTTCTCCCCCGGCAGGCGGTCCCCGGGGCCGTACTCGCCCGACGCGATGGCGTCCCTCAGGGCGGCGGCGATGCGCTTGTACTTGGGCTGTCGTACGGCGCCGTCGTGTGGCATGCGGTCCTCCCTGATCATCTCCAGTCATCCTAGGCACCCCCCGGGCACGAAGAGACGGCACGTTCCTCCGGTGCGAACCTCTGTACCTCTCTAGAGAAACCTTGACCCTCTGATGTCAAGGCGCTTCACTTCCACTATCTCTAGAGAGGTGTCGCCATGCCCCTGCCTCAGCACACCGAGGTTTTCCACGTCGTTCCGCGCGGCCCCCGTGCCCCCGGACGGGCGCGCGCCCTGCTGCGCGGCCAGTTCACCGAGTGGGACATCGGTACGGACCCCACGGACACGGCGGAGCTGCTGCTCTCCGAGCTGGTCACCAATGCCGTGCGCCACGCCCGGGCCCCGCACGGCCGGGACATCGGGGTCCGGCTCGCCCGGTACGACGGCCTCGTGCGGGTGGAGGTGTCCGACGCCGGTCCCCCCGCCCCGCTGGCCCCGCGCGCGGCCGATGCACAGGACGAACGCGGCCGGGGGCTCGCCATCATTGCCGCGCTCGCCGTGCGCTGGGGCCAGTGCCCGCGGGGCGCCGGGGGCGGCAAGGCCGTATGGGCCGAGGTCGCCGAGCGGTCCTCGGGCGGCTCCGTCAAGCCAGGTGGGTCGGGGCGAACATCGTGAGGGTGGCCGGGAGGACCAGGACCGACGGGCCCGGGGTGGCGAGGGACTTCTTCAGATCCTCGCGCAGGGTGTCCGGGGTGGTGGTGGACGCCGGGACGCCGAAGGACCGCGCCAGGGCGACGAAGTCGGGGCGGGTGAGGTCCGTGCCCGTGGTGCGGCCGCCGAAGGCGTCCGTCATGTACGCGCGCAGGATGCCGTAGCCCCCGTCGTCCACGATCAGCCAGGTCACGTCCAGGTCGTACTGGCGAGCCGTGGCCAGTTCCGCCAGGGAGTACATCGCACCGCCGTCGCCCGAGACGGCCAGGACCGGCGTGTCCGGTTCGGCGACGCAGGCCCCCAGGGCCGCCGGGAAGGCGTAGCCGAGGCCGCCCGCGCCCTGCGCCGAGTGCATCGTGTTCGGGTGCTTCGCGTCGAAGGCGGACCAGGCCCAGTAGGACAGGATCGTCATGTCCCAGAAGGACGGCGAGCGCGGGGGCAGGGCCGACCTGATGGAGGTCAGCAGGGACTGCTCCAGGGTCACGTCCTGGGTGGACAGCCGCTCCGCGACGGCGGCCAGGACCGAACGGACGCGCTCGGGCGCGCCCGGGTCCGGGCGCTCGGACACCGTCTCCAGGAGCGCCTGGAGGGCAAGGCGCGCGTCGGCGTGGATGCCGAGGCCCGCGTGGTTGGACTCCAGCTTCCCGAGGTCGGCCTCGATCTGGACGACCCGTCCCCCGGGGAAGAACGTGTGGTAGTTCGAGGAGAGTTCCCCCAGGCCCGAACCCACGACGAGCAGGACGTCGGCGTCCTCCAGGAAGTCCGTCATGTGACGGTCCTCCAGCCAGGACTGGAGGGACAGCGGGTGGGTCCAGGGGAAGGCGCCCTTGCCGCCGAAGGTGGTGACGACCGGGGCGTTCAGCCGTTCGGCCAGCTCGCGCAGCTTCTTCGAGGCGTCCGAACGGATCACTCCGCCGCCCGCGATGATCACCGGGCGTTCGGCGTTCTCCAGCCAGTGCGCGGCGAGCGCCGTCAGCTCGGGGCGCGGGGCCAGCTCGTGCGGTGTCGCGTCCATGCCGGTGACCTCGGGGATCAGGGTGTCGGCGCGCAGTACGTCCTCCGGAATCTCCACCCACACCGGGCCGTGCGGCGCGGTCAGCGCCGATTCCCAGGCCTCGGCGACCACCGAGGGGATCTGGGACGGCGTCCGGGCGATGTGCACGGACTTGACCACGTCCCGGAAGGACGCCGCCTGGTCCCGCAGTTCGTGCAGGTGGCCGCGCCGCCCGCCGCCCAGGCCCGCGCTCGGGACCTGCGAGGAGATCGCGAGGACCGGCGCGGAGGCGGCGGCGGCCTCCGCGAGGGCGGGCAGGGCGGTCAGCGCGCCCGGCCCGGTGGACAGCAGGAGCGGCACGGCCTCGCCCGTGAGACGGCCGTACGCGTCGGCGGCGAACCCCGCGTTGTTCTCGACCCGGAGCCCGATCAGCCGCAGGTCACAGCGCCCGACGGCGTCGAAGACGGCGAGCGCGTGCTGCCCGGGCAGGCCGAAGACGGTGGTGGCGCCGAGCGAGCGCAGCGTTTCCACGACCAGGTCCCCGCCCGTGCGTCCCGGCGGCGGGGCCAGGGCGGCCGCCGTCTGGGCGGCGGTGGGACGGAGTACCAGGTCGTGGTCGTGCGTCACGTGTGCTTACTCACCCTTCGGGTTCGCCTTCGCCGCGGCGCTGTGCTCATCGACCCTGCTTGGCGGCGGCGATCTGACGGCTCATGATCGTGGTCAGCTCGTACGCGGTGTGCGAGGCCGCGACCGAGGTGATCTCCGCGTGATCGTACGCCGGGGCCACCTCGACCACGTCGGCCGAAACCAGGTTGCAGGACGAGAGGCCGCGGATGATCTCCAGCAGCTCGCGGGAGGTCATGCCGCCCGCCTCGGGGGTGCCGGTGCCGGGGGCGTGCGCCGGGTCCAGGACGTCGATGTCGATGGAGATGTAGAGCGGACGGTCGCCGATGCGCTGGCGCAGCTGGTCCGCGACCTCGTCGGCGCCGCGCCGGTAGACGTCCGCCGAGGTGACGATGCCGAAGCCCATCTTGGCGTCGTCGTCCAGGTCCTGCTTGCCGTAGAGCGGACCGCGGGTTCCGACGTGCGAGAGCGCCTCGGTGTCGAGGATGCCCTCCTCGACGGCCCGGCGGAACGGGGTGCCGTGCGTGTACTCGGCGCCGAAGTACGTGTCCCAGGTGTCGAGGTGCGCGTCGAAGTGCAGCAGCGCCACCGGGCCGTGCTTCTTCGCCACCGAGCGCAGCAGCGGCAGGGCGATGGTGTGGTCGCCGCCGAGGGTCATCAGGCGGGAACCCGCCCCGAGCAGCGCGTCGGCCGCGGCCTCGACCTGGTCGACGGCCTCGTTGATGTTGAAGGGGTTCACCGCGATGTCACCGGCGTCCGCGACCTGCGCGAGGGCGAAGGGGGAGGCGTCCTGCGCCGGGTTGTACGGACGCAGCAGGCGGGAGGCCTCGCGGATGGCGTTGCCGCCGAAGCGGGCGCCGGGGCGGTAGGAGACGCCGGAGTCGAAGGGCACGCCGACCACGGCGACGTCGGCGGTGCCGA
Source organism: Streptomyces sp. G-G2 (assembly GCF_030063135.1). Classification (GTDB taxonomy): domain Bacteria; phylum Actinomycetota; class Actinomycetes; order Streptomycetales; family Streptomycetaceae; genus Streptomyces. The sequence goes on along the minus strand of NZ_JASISO010000002.1, from coordinate 208,639 downwards.
CCTCGTCGAGGCGGGGCAGCCGGGCGAAGGTCGCGGGGCCCGCGTAGCGCGGGATGCGGGAGGAGTCGACGGGTCCGCGCGGCTGCGTGCTCATGAGGGGGTGCCCTTCTGGTGGTCCTGGGTCCTGCGGGTGCGGTGCTTCGAGCGTAAACGGACACCGGCGAGGCGCGAAGTGTACGTTTCCTACACCCAGTGCCACCAATGTGTACGGAGTATCCATGGAGTCGGCCCCGTCACCTGCCCCGCCATCCGCCCCGTCACCGGCTCCGCCGCCCACGCCGCCGGTCCTGCTGTCCGCGCTGCTCCGCGACCGGGATCTGGGGCTGCGCCACCTGGCGGGCCCCGCCGAGGCGGACGTGCACGGCGTGCACGCCTCCGAGATGGCGGACCCGTCCCCGTACCTGCTGGGCGGCGAGCTGCTGCTGACCGCGGGCGCTGCGCCGGGTGATGCCGGGGAGTACGTCGCCCGGCTCGCCGGGGCCGGTGTCGCGGCGCTCGGCTTCGGGGTGGCCCCCGTGCACGAGAGGGTGCCGCCCGGGCTGGCCGAGGCCTGCGACCGCGCCGGTCTCCCGCTGCTGGAAATTCCGCCCGGCACTCCTTTCAGCGCGGTCGCCCGTACGGTGTGGCGGCTGATGGCGGAGGCCCGTACGCGGGAGCTGCGCCGGGTCACCGAGGCCCAGCAGTCCCTGGCGGCCGCGGCGGCCCGCCCGGACCCGGTCCCGGCGGTGCTGCGCCGTCTCGCGGCGAGCCTGGGCGGCCGGGTCGAGCTGGCCCCGGACGGCCGCTCGGCGGGCGGGGCGCTGCCCGCGCCGGCCGCCGGGGCGCTGGCCTCGCTCCTGGGCCGCGTCGGCCGCGCCGGGGGCCCGATCACGGCCACCGCCGAGGCCGGGGGGTGGCACCTCGCGGCCTACGCGCTGAACCGCCACCCGGAGCCATCGGCCTCCCCGGCGGCCTCCCCCGCGGCTGGTGCGGGCGGCGCCCCGCGCACCTCGACCGCCGCCGCGACCCTCGCCCCGACCACCCCGACCACCCCGATGCCGGCGCCCGCCGAGGCCGGCGCGGGTCCGGAGGGCACGCCGGGGCCCGGCGGGTACGGGCCCGCGCGGGCGCTGGGGACCGCCACCCCGGTCCGCGCCCCCGGAGACCACACCGTTGCCTCCATGGCAGCCGTGCTGCTGACCCTGCTCACCGCCCACCGGCCCGGCGGGGACGAGGCCGCCGCCCTGACCCGGCTGCTGCTCGGCGGGGATCCGGGCGAGGCCCTGGGTCCGGGGCCCTGGTACGCCGTCCACGCCCGCGGCGCCGGAGACCCGCGGGCCCTGGCGGCCGCGCTGGGCACCGTACTGCTGGATTCGCGCGCGGACGGAGTACGCCTGCTCACCGGCCGGGATCCGGCCCCCCAGCCCGGCTGGCGGCTCGGGGTCGGGGCGCCCGCCGGACCCGCGGAGCTGCGGACCGCCGGAGCGCAGGCCCGGCGGGCCCTGGAGCGCGCCGAGGCGGCCCGCGTACCGCTGGCCCGGCACACGGCGGGCGGCATGGGCGGGCTGCTCGACCCGGCGGAGGCCCGCGCGTACGCCGGGGCCCTGCTCGCCCCGCTGAACCCGGCCCACGCCGACACGCTGCGCGTCTGGCTGGCCCACCACGGCAGCTGGGACCGCAGTGCGGCCGCCCTCGGGGTCCACCGCAACACCGTCCGCCAGCGCATCGCCCGCTGCGCGGTCCTGCTGGCGGCCGACCTGGACGACCCGGACACCCGGATGGAGCTGTGGTTCGCGCTCCGGCACGCGGGGGCGGCGGACGGCGGCTGACGCGGGGCCGCCGCGGACGACAGGCATCACGACGGGCACGACGGACATGACGGGCACCGCGACGGGACGACAAGCGGGACGCCCGGGGCCACCCTTGTGACATGAGCAGCCGCCGAACGGACGGCCCGCCCGGGCCGCGGGGATGGGGCCCGCGCCCGCCCCGGGGCCCACCCCCCGGCCGCCCGCCCCCCGGCAGCCCGCCGCAGGGTTCGCCCCCGCCGCGCGGGCGCCGCCGCTGGCCGTGGGTGCTGCTCGGGCTGCTCCTGCTGCTGCTCGGCGGCTGCGCGGTCCTCTTCACCGTCCTCGTCCACCAGGTGTCCGAGGACGCCGGGCGGCCCGCCCGGGTCACCTACGCCGCGACCGGCAGGGCCACCGGCGTGACCATCACCTATTCGACCTGGCACGACGGGAACGCGGCCACGAGCCAGGTCGGCGACCAGGCCCTGCCGTGGACGAAGGAGATCGCCACGAAGGGGTTCACCAAGGGCGGCTCCCTCGTCGTCACCCTGGGCGCGCGGGGCGGCGCCGCCACCTGCTCGGTGACGGTGGACGACCGCCCGCCCGTCACGGCCAGCGCCATGGGTCCCTTCGCCTCGGCGGTCTGCACCGGCTTCTAGGAGTGTCCTGAAGATCTTGGAAACGCGCCCGGCTTGCACCAGGTTGCCCCGATCGACATTTACCGGTGAATCGGGGTGACTCGGGCGCCCCGAGCAAGATCTTCAGCAGTCTCCTAGGGCGTGTTTGGCACGAGGAAGTACGGGCGTGCCGGACCTCACTCTGGACACAGCACACAACCCGCCAGTAACTTATTATGAGCAAGCGCTTAGACCTAAGCCATAGCTTGAGCAACCACGACGGCGCGCGACCACCTCCGCGAGAGCGGCGGCGGTTTAGCCGCAAAAGGGAGTGTCGGCCGTGCGCCGTACCGTTTTCAACGAGGACCACGAAGCCTTCCGCGAGACCATCCGCGCCTTCATCGAGGCCGAGGTCGTCCCCGTCTACGACGAGTGGTTCCAGGCCGGCCAGGCGCCCCGCGACTTCTACTACAAGCTCGGCGAGCTGGGCGTCTTCGGCATCAACGTGCCCGAGGAGTTCGGCGGCGCGGGCCTGGACACCCACAAGTTCGAGGCCGTCCTCTACGAGGAGACCTCGCGCGCGGGCGTCAACTTCGGCGGCTCGGGCGTCCACGTGCTGCTCGCCCTCCCCTACATCAAGATGCTCTCCACCGACGAGCAGAAGAAGCGCTACCTGCCGAAGTTCGTCACCGGCGAGGAGATGTGGGCCCTCGCGATGACCGAGCCGGGCACCGGCTCCGACGTCGCGGGCATGAAGACCACCGCGAAGCTCTCCGAGGACGGCACGCACTACGTCCTCAACGGCTCCAAGACCTTCATCACCGGTGGCGTGCACGCCGACCGGGTGATCGTCTGCGCCCGCACCTCCGCCCCGCGCGAGGACGACCGCCGCTTCGGCATCTCCCTCTTCGCCGTGGACACCAAGTCCGAGGGCTACTCGATCGGCCGCAAGCTCGACAAGCTCGGCCTGCGCACCTCCGACACCGCCGAGCTGGCGTTCGTCGACGTGAAGGTCCCGGTCGAGGACCTGATGGGCGAGGAGAACAAGGGCTTCTACTACCTCGGCGCGAACCTGCCGTCCGAGCGCTGGGGCATCGCCTTCGGCGCGTACGCCCAGGCCAAGGCCGCCGTCCGGTTCGCCCAGCAGTACGTGACGGACCGCACCGTCTTCGGCAAGCCGGTCGCGCACTTCCAGAACACCAAGTTCGAACTGGCCTCCTGCCAGGCCGAGGTGGACGCCGCCGAGGCCGTCTCCGACCGCGCGCTGGAGGCCCTGGACGCCGGTGAGCTGACCGCCGCCGAGGCCGCGTCCGCGAAGCTGTTCTGCACCGAGGTCGCGCACCGCGTGATCGACAAGTGCCTCCAGCTGCACGGCGGCTACGGCTACATGAACGAGTACCCGATCGCCCGCCTGTACGCCGACAACCGCGTGAACCGCATCTACGGCGGCACCAGCGAGGTCATGAAGTCCATCATCGCCAAGTCGATGGGCCTTTGACGCGCTCCACGGCCTGAAGGCCCGGGATTCCCACCACGGCCGGGTGGCCGTCTAGGTGACTTCCTGCTTCAACGCGCTGTGCCGGGACTCTCGCCCTGGTCTTACCTGCGCTCTGCGAGGCGTTTAGCCTGTCCGCCCGTCCGGCGGCCAGGATGTTCTTGGAGGCGTTCTCGTCACGGTCATGGACCGCCCCACACGCCCTGCACGTCCACTGGCGGACTTGCAGGGGTTTGGGGCCGTCCTTGACTCCGCACGCGGAGCAGACCTGGGATATCGGCTCGAAGCGGCCGATCTTCCCGAAGTGCCGGCCGTGCTTGACCGCCTTGTACTCCAGCATGTTCACGAAAGCCGACCATCCAGCGTCATAGATGGACTTGGCCAGGCGGGTACGTGCGAGGCCGGACACCGCAAGGTCTTCCACGTACACCGCTTGGTTGTCGCGGATGATCTGTGTGGACGTCTTGTGGTGCCAGTCCCGACGACGGTCCGCCACACGGGCGTGCTGCCGAGCAACCTTGATGCGGGCCTTGGCCCGGTTCTTCGAGCCCTTCACCTTACGGCTCAGGTTCCTCTGCAACCGCTTGAGCTTCTTCTCGGCCCGTCACAGAAACCTTGGGGCGGAGATCTTCGTACCGTCGGAGAGGACCGCGAACGTGGACAGGCCCAGGTCGATGCCCACCTCGGTGTCGGCCTCGGCCAGGCGCTCGGTGTCGGTGTCCACGACAAAGCTCGCGAAATACCGGCCCGCCACGTCCTTGATGACGGTCAGGGACGTGGGCGCGGCTGGCAGAGGCCTCGACCACTTCACCTTCAGGTCGCCCACCTTGGCCACATACACGGCGCCGTTCGCCTGGAGCGAGAAGGCGTTGGCGTTCAAGCGGATGGACTGCCGAATGTCCTTCTTCGACTTGAAGCGCGGCGGTGCGACCTTCGGGCCTTTGCGTTTGCCCCGGACCGAGTCGAAGAAGTTCTTGAAGGCGGCATCCAGGTCCCGCAGCGACTGCTGCAGCACAACCGCCGAAACGTCAGCAAGCCAGGCGCGTTCTTCGGTGCGCTTAGCGCGGGTGATGCGAACCCGAGACAAGTCGGCCGACTTCACGTACGGCAGCCCAGCCTCGTGCGCTTCCTTCCGGTCGCGCAGGCAGTCGTTCCACACCACGCGCGCACCCGAACGCACTCGCAAGCGCACGGCACTGCGAAGCATTGGGATACACGCGATAGTTGTAGCGCAACTGCACGCGCATGACGGTACTAGGGCTGGCCTCACAAATCCGGAGAATGAGCACAAGCGTGGCAGACGTGCGGCCGCGGGTCATAGCCGCCCGGAGACGTGTTTCATCCCCGGTCTGAAGGCCGGGGCTTTCACGCGAGACCACTAGAGGGATCCTTACCCATCATGAACGAGGCACTGAAGACTCTCCTGGACCTGCTCGACCTGGAGCAGATCGAGGAGAACATCTTCCGCGGTACCAGCCGTTCGGCGCTGGTACCGCGGGTGTTCGGCGGTCAGGTCGCGGCCCAGGCGCTGGTCGCGGCGGGCCGCACGGTGCCCGAAGACCGTACGGCGCACTCGCTGCACTCGTACTTCCTGCGCGCCGGTGACCCCGGCGCGCCGATCGTGTACTCCGTCGACCGGATCCGCGACGGGCGCTCCTTCACCACGCGCCGGGTCGTCGCCGTCCAGCACGGGCAGCCGATCTTCCATCTCTCCGCGTCCTTCCAGACGGCGGAGGACGGCCTCGACCACCAGGCCGTCATGCCGGACGCGCCCGATCCGGAGACCCTGCCGACGGCCGCCGAGTCCCTCCCCCTCTACCGGGACGTCTTCCGCGACCCGGGCACGGTGGAGCGGCTGATCGAGGCGCGGGGCGCGGTGGACCTGCGGTACGCGACGACCCCGCCGTGGGGCAGCGTCGGCGAGCCGGTCGAGCCGCGCTCACAGGTGTGGTTCCGTACGGCGGGCAAGCTGGACAGCGCCGACCCACACCCTGGCTTCGCCGGGGGGACCCCCTTGCTGCACACCTGCCTGGCCACCTACGTCTCCGACATGACCCTGCTCGACTCGGTGCTGCTCGCCCACGGGCGGGGCGGCTGGGCGGTCGGCGACGTCGTGGGGGCTTCGCTGGACCACGCGATGTGGTTCCACCGGCCGTTCCGCGCGGACGAGTGGCTGCTGTACGACCAGGAGTCGCCCTCGTCGGCCGCGGGCCGGGGCCTCGGACAGGCCAGGATCTGGACCCAGGACGGGCGACTCGCCATCACCGTCATCCAGGAGGGCGTGGTGCGCGTTCCGCGCGCGTAGCCGGGGCAGCCGTCGTACGGTCTGCTCATGTCCAGCAGCGGAGACGCCGAGAGCGTCGGCACGGTCGTGGTCGCGGTGGTCACCAACCTGGGGATCGCGGCGGCGAAAGCGGTCGGCGGGATCGTCAGCGGATCCAGCGCGATGCTGTCGGAGGCCGCGCACTCGGTGGCCGACACGGTGACCGAGGTCCTGCTGCTGGCCTCGCTGAAGCGCAGCGCGAAGCCCGCGGACGAGGCGCATCCGCTGGGGTACGGGCCGGAGCGCTACATCTGGGCGCTGCTGGCCTCCATCGCGACCTTCGTCGGCGGCGCGGTGTTCGCGGTGTACGACGGGATCCACACGCTGGTGCACGGGGAGGACCTGGGGAACCCGGCCCTCTCGTACGTCATCCTCGGGGTCGCCTTCGTCCTGGAGGGGTACTCGCTGCTGGTCGCCTGGCGCCAGATGAAGGGCGAGGCGGCCCGGATGCGGGCGCCGCTGGGGCTGTACGTGAAGCACACCCCGGACACGGCGGTGAAGGCGGTCCTGCTGGAGAACGTGGCCGCGCTGATCGGGCTCGTCCTCGCGGCCGGGGGCCTGCTGGGCGGGCAGCTGACCGGGTCCGGGGCGTACGACGGGATCGCGTCGCTGCTGATCGGGGCGCTCCTGGTGGCGGTGGCGTGGGAGCTGGGGCGCTCGAACGCGCGGTACCTGATCGGGCGCCCGCTGTCCGCGGCCACCCGGGCGGAGGTCCGGGAGGAGCTGCTGTCCGTGCCGCACATCGAGGCGGTCCTGGAACTCACCACGCTGGTGCAGGGCCCGGACGAGGTACTGATCGCGGCGAAGGTCGACTTCCACGACCTGGCGTCGGCCCGGCAGGTGGAGGCGGCCTGCGAGGACGCGGAGGCGCAGCTGCGGGAGCGCTGGCCCGCGATCCGCCGGGTGTACCTGGACCCGACGCCGACACCGACCGCGCCGCCGACCACGGCCCCGACGGCCACCCCGCCGCCCGGGTGAGCCCGCCCGCCCCGGCCGGCCCTGCGGCGGCGGTGCGTCAGCTCTGCGCGGTGTCGTCGCCCGTCTGGTCGGCGTCCTCGGCTTCGCCCGCCTTCTCGCGCATCTTGCGCACCAGCTCCGCCTTCTGGTCGGCGGCGCCCTGGCGGTCGAGGTTGCGGTGCGGACCGTTGTTCTGCCGTTCGGCGCGGGACAGCCTCTTGCGCTGGCCGCCGCCCATGCCCACGGGGTTGTTGATGTTCTTGCTCACGGTCATGGGTTCTCCCGGAATGATGTGAAGTGATCTACGGATTCATCGGTGGGGGACGGGCGCGGCGACGTCGAGGGACGTCAGCAGGGGCCTGTCACGCCCTCACTCGTAAATCGGCCTCTGGAAGAACATGACAAAGACGTTACCCGGTTCCGTCGGCCCCGCACACCAAGCTTTCACCCGCCCCGGCGTCGGCCCGGCCGCGGCGAGCGCCGGGAGTCAGCCGTTTCCGGACGAGCAGACCGGTGGACGCCGTCGCCCTTCGGCCGGCTGTCGCGGAGGACCTTGCGGCCTCTCATCCGTGCGAGGACACGAGCGACGCGGGCGTGGACCTGTCAGGAGGCCGGGCGAGCCTTGAGTTTGGCCCAGATCGACTCCAGCGCGGCTATGTCCGCGTCGTCGAGGCGGTTGTCGAAGGCCTCGGCCAGGGCCTCGCGGCGGGTGGCGTCGGCCTCGGCGAAGGCCCGGCGGCCCGCTTCGGTCAGCGCGATCCGCACCGAGCGCGCGTCGGTCGGGGACGGGACCCGCTCGACCAGGCCGCGGGCCTGGAGGGAGTCGGCGACGCGGGAGACCTGGCTGCGGCTGAGCAGGGTGCGGGCGCCCAGCTCGGATGGGGCGACCGGCTCCTGCTGGGCGTTCAGCCACAGCATGACCTCGAACCAGGACAGCGGCAGGTCGTGGCGGCGCGTGAGCGCCTGGTCGACCCGTGCGGTGAGGGTGGTCCCGGCCCAGACCAGACCGTAGAAGGCGTGGTCGCGGGGGGTGAGACCGCCCATGCTCAGCTCGTTGTGCGCCATGGGGGAAGGATACCCGGGTTGCGTGCACACGCACACAAAGATAATGTGTGTGTGCACGCACAAACCTGCGCCGTGTCCACCCCTCCGCCCCCCGGGAGACCTCATGAGCACCACCAAGACCGTCCTCGTCACCGGCACGTCCACGGGCATCGGCCTGGCCGCCGCGGTGGCCGCCGCCCGGGCCGGGTGGCACACCGTCGCCACCATGCGCGACACCGCCAAGGCCGACGCCCTGCTGAAGGCCGCCGCCGAGGCGGGCGTCGCCGATCTGGTCCAGGTCAAGCGGCTGGACGTGACCGACCCCCGGTCCGTCGCCGACTGCGTCGCGGAGACCGTCGCCGAGCGCGGCCGGCTGGACGCCGTGGTCAACAACGCGGGCGCGGGGTACGTCGGCACCATCGAGCAGCACGGCATGGAGCCGGTGCGCGCCGCGATGGAGGTCAACTACTTCGGCGTCGTCGAACTCACCAAGGCCGCGCTCCCCCACCTGCGCGCCTCCCGCGGCCGGGTCATCACGGTGACCAGCGTCGGCGGCGTGGTCGGCCAGCCGTTCAACGAGGCGTACTGCGCGGCCAAGTTCGCGGTCGAGGGGTTCATGGAGTCACTCGCGCCCGTGGCCGCCACCACCGGGGTCCAGGTGTCCGTCGTCGAACCGGGCGCCGTGGCCAGCGAGTTCGTCGCCAGCATCCGGCTCGACGTACCGGCCCTGCTCGCCGCGGCCGGGCCCTACGCCCCCGCGCTCCAGGCATACATCACGCGCACCACGGAGTCCTTCGGCAATGCCCAGACCCCGGCCGAGGCGGCGGCCCCCATCGTCGAGGCGCTGACCGCCGAGACGTTGCCCTTCCGGATCCAGACCTCCGACTGGGCCCGCGAGTTCGTGGCCACGAAGCTGGCCGACCTCGACGGCTCGGCGGTCCAGGGCCTCACCTCGGCCTGGCTCGCCTGATCCGGTCAGGCGGCCGGACCGGGCCCGCGGGTCAGGACAGCCCCGCCGCGTCCAGGAGGTACGCCACCAGCGGGTCGTAGTGGCGCGGGTCGCGGACGTGGTCGTCCAGGGGGACCGCCACCTGGAGGGTGCCCTCGGCCTCGCCGAGGAAGAGGGCCGGGTCGTTGCAGTCGGCGTAGCCCACCGCGTCCAGGCCCCGCTGGGCCGCGCACCCGGCCCAGCCGTGGTCCGCGACGACCAGGTCCGGCAGGGGGCGCCCCTCGGCGGCCAGCCCGTCCAGGATCGCGGCCATCGGGTACGGCGAATGGGTGTGCCACAGGGTCGCCCCCCGCTCCAGCACCGCCACGTCGGCGAACTGCCACACCGAGCCCTCGTCGGCCGTCAGCCCCGCCGGGATCACCACGATCTCGCACCCGGCCGCCCGCAGGGCCGCCGCCGTGGCGCGGTGCACGTCGAGCAGGCCGCCCGGGTGCCCGGTCGCGAACAGCACCCGCTGCCGGTCGAGGGCGGCCTTGCGCAGCCGCGCCGCCATCCGGTCGAGCGCGTCGAGGGTCAGCTCGGGGTCGATGGTGTCCTGGCCGTGCAACTGCGCCGGGTCGTCGACGACCCCGCAGCGTTCCGCCATCACGGCGAGGACGTCCTGCTCGTCCGTCCAGCGGTCGCCCAGCTCCAGGCCCAGCCAGTAGTGGCGGTCGCCGTTGGCGAGCTTGCGGTAGTGGGAGAGGTTGTTCTCGCGCGGTGTGGCGACCGGCCCCGCGATCCGCGTGCGGACCAGGTGATCGATGAGTTCGGCGCGGCTGGGTACGGGCGTCTCTATCGGCATGGGTCCCATTCTGCCGCCGCGGGCCCGGGCGCGACGGGCGCGTCCCATCCAGCGGAACACGGCGCCCCCTCCGCTCACCCCGACAGCGCCCCGAACGCCCCGTGCGCCAGTCGCCGCAGCAGCGACTCGGCGGCCTCGCGGCCGAGCGGGCCCAGGTGCGGTGTCGAGTTCAGCAGGCCGAAGACGGCGTGGACGGCGATGCGTACCTCCGTCTGCGGAACCTCCGGGTGCAGGGCCCGTACGACCTCCACCCACAGCTCCACGTACTGGCGCTGGAGCTGCCGCACGAGCTTGCGGTCGGCCTCCCGCAGCCGGTCCAGCTCGCGGTCGTGGACGGTGATCAGCGCCCGGTCGTCGAGGGCGAAGTCGATGTGCCCGTCGATCAGGGAGGCCAGGACGGCGGCGGGGCCCCCGGCCGCCTCGGCCACCCGGAGGCGGCCGCCGGTCAGCAGCCGCTCGCTGATGCCGACGAGCAGCTCGGCGAGCATGGCGTCCTTGCCCGCGAAATGCCGGTACAGGCCGGGGCCGCTGATGCCCACCGCGGCCCCTATCTCGTCCACGCCGACACCGTGGAACCCACGCTCGGCGAAGAGACGAGCGGCCTCGTTGAGGATCTGCTCGCGACGGGTGGGGGCGGCCGCTCTGGTGCTCATGGGAATCCATTCTAGACAGGGCCGTTAGCGCTCGTTAACCTATGGCGCGTAAGGTGTTAACGCTCATTAACCCCAATCGCGCAAGGGAGCCGAGCGATGCAGCAGGCACCAGTGCTGACGACCGCCGCCGATCCGGCGTCGGAGGCCTGGCGGACCAACGAGGCCGCCCACCGCGAGCTGACCGAGGGGCTGCGGGCCCGGCTCGACGCGGCCCGCCTCGGCGGCGGCGAGAAGGCCCGCGCCCGCCACACCGCCCGCGGAAAGCTCCTCCCCCGCGACCGGGTGGACGCCCTCCTCGACCCCGGCTCGCCCTTCCTGGAGCTGGCCCCGCTGGCCGCCGAGGGCATGTACGGGGGCGCGGCCCCCGCCGCCGGGGTGATCGCGGGCATCGGCCGGGTCAGCGGCCGCGAGTGCGTGATCGTCGCGAACGACGCCACCGTCAAGGGCGGCACGTACTACCCGATGACCGTCAAGAAGCACCTGCGCGCCCAGGAGGTGGCCCTGGAGAACCGTCTCCCCTGCCTCTACCTGGTCGACTCCGGCGGCGCCTTCCTGCCCATGCAGGACGAGGTCTTCCCCGACCGCGAGCACTTCGGGCGGATCTTCTACAACCAGGCCCGCATGTCCGGCGCGGGCATCCCGCAGATCGCCGCCGTCCTCGGATCCTGCACGGCGGGCGGGGCGTACGTACCGGCGATGAGCGACGAGGCCGTCATCGTGCGCGGCCAGGGCACCATCTTCCTCGGCGGCCCGCCGCTGGTGAAGGCGGCCACCGGCGAGGTGGTCACGGCCGAGGAGCTGGGCGGCGGCGAGGTCCACTCGCGGGTCTCCGGGGTCACCGACCACCTGGCCGAGGACGACGCGCACGCGCTGCGGATCGTCCGCACCATCGTGGCCACCCTCCCGGAGAAGGCCGCGGCGCCGTGGTCGCTGGAGGCTCCCGAGGAGCCGAAGGCGGACCCGTTCGGCCTGTACGGCGCGGTCCCGGTGGACTCCCGTACGCCGTACGACGCCCGCGAGATCATCGCGCGGATCGTGGACGGGTCGCGCTTCCAGGAGTTCAAGTCCGAGTTCGGGCAGACCCTGGTCACCGGCTTCGCCCGGATCCACGGCCACCCGGTCGGCATCGTCGCCAACAACGGCATCCTCTTCTCCGAATCCGCCCAGAAGGGCGCCCACTTCATCGAGCTGTGCGACCAGCGCGGCATCCCCCTCCTCTTCCTCCAGAACATCTCGGGCTTCATGGTCGGCCGGGACTACGAGGCGGGCGGCATCGCCAAGCACGGCGCGAAGATGGTCACCGCCGTGGCCTGCACCCGGGTCCCCAAGCTGACCGTGGTCGTCGGCGGCTCGTACGGCGCGGGCAACTACTCGATGTGCGGCCGGGCCTACAGCCCCCGCTTCCTGTGGATGTGGCCCAACGCCAAGATCTCGGTGATGGGCGGCGAGCAGGCCGCCTCGGTCCTCGCGACCGTAAAGCGCGACCAGATCGAGGGCGCGGGCCAGGAGTGGCCCGCCGACGACGAGGACGCCTTCAAGGCCCCCATCCGCGCGCAGTACGAGGAACAGGGCAACGCCTACTACGCCACCGCGCGGCTGTGGGACGACGGGGTCATCGACCCGGTGGAGACCCGGCAGGTGCTGGGGCTCGCCCTGACCGCCTGCGCCAACGCCCCCCTCGCCGAACCGGCTTTCGGCATCTTCCGGATGTGATGTGTGACGTGAGGACCTCTTCGATGTTCAGCACTGTTCTGGTGGCCAACCGGGGCGAGATCGCGGTCCGGGTCATCCGTACGCTCCGGGAGCTGGGCGTGCGCTCCGTCGCCGTGTTCAGCGACGCGGACGCCGACGCCCGCCATGTACGGGAAGCCGACACGGCCGTCCGGATCGGCCCGGCGGCAGCCGCCGAGAGCTACCTGTCGGTGGAGCGGCTGCTCGACGCCGCCCGCCGCACCGGGGCGGAGGCCGTCCACCCCGGTTACGGCTTCCTCGCCGAGAACGCCGCCTTCGCCGCCGCCTGCGCCGAGGCGGGCCTGGCCTTCATCGGGCCGCCCGCCACCGCCATCGCGCTGATGGGCGACAAGATCCGGGCGAAGGAGACCGTACGGGCGGCAGGCGTCCCGGTGGTCCCCGGCTCCACCGGCAGCGGGCTCACCGACGCCGAACTGACCGCCGCGTCACGGGAGATCGGCATGCCGGTCCTGCTCAAGCCCTCGGCGGGCGGCGGCGGCAAGGGCATGCGGCTGGTGCGCGACGAAGCGCTGCTGGGCGAGGAGATCGCGGCCGCGCGGCGCGAAGCCCGGTCCTCCTTCGGCGACGACACCCTGCTCGTGGAGCGCTGGGTGGACCGCCCCCGGCACATCGAGATCCAGGTCCTGGCGGACGGCCACGGGAACGTCGTCCACCTCGGGGAGCGCGAGTGCTCGCTCCAGCGGCGCCACCAGAAGGTCATCGAGGAGGCGCCGAGCGTCCTGCTGACCCCGGAGCTGCGCGAGGCGATGGGCGCGGCGGCCACCTCGGCGGCCCGCTCGTGCGGGTACGTGGGCGCGGGCACGGTGGAGTTCATCGTGCCGGGCGGGGACCCCTCTTCGTACTACTTCATGGAGATGAACACCCGCCTCCAGGTCGAGCACCCGGTCACCGAGCTGGTGACGGGCCTGGACCTGGTGGAGTGGCAGCTGCGGGTGGCCGCCGGGGAGCTGCTGGGCTTCGGGCAGGACGACATCACCCTGACCGGCCACGCGATCGAGGCCCGCGTCTGCGCGGAGGACCCGGCGCGCGGGTTCCTGCCCTCGGGCGGGACGGTGCTGGCCCTGTCGGAGCCTTCCGGCGGCGCCGTGCGCACGGACTCCGGGCTGACCGAGGGCGTTCCGGTCGGCAGCACCTACGACCCGATGCTCTCGAAGGTCATCGCCTACGGGCCGGACCGGGCCGCCGCGCTGCGGACCCTGCGGGCGGCGCTCGCGGACACCGTGATCCTGGGCGTCCAGACGAACACCGGTTTCCTGCGCCGCCTGCTGGCGCACCCGGACGTGGTGTCGGGCGACCTGGACACCGGGCTGGTCGAGCGGGACCTTGCGACCCTCCTCCCGGAGGGGGTCCCGGACGAGGTGTACTTCGCGGCGGCGCTGCTGGCGGGCCCCGAGCCGACGCCGACGTCCGCCTGGGTCGACCCCTTCGGGGTGCCCAACGGCTGGCGCCTGGGCGGGACCCCCGCCTGGACGGTCCACCACCTCCGCCTCCCGGGCGCGGACCCCGTCGAGGTCCGCACCCGACCGGCGGACACGGACACGGAGCTGCTCCTCGCCGGTACCGCGCCGACGCGCGCCCGGATCGTCACGCGCACCCACGGCACCGTGACGGTCGAACTCGACGGCGTCACCCACCGGTTCACCCACGCCCCCTCCCCGGAGGGGACCTGGCTCGGCCGCGACGGCGACACCTGGCACGTCCAGCGCCACGACCCCGTCACCGCCTCCCTCACCGGCCGCGGCGGCGCCGGTGCCGACACCCTCGCCGCCCCGATGCCCGGCACCGTCACCGTGGTGAAGGTGGCGGTCGGGGACGAGGTCGCGGCGGGCCAGAGCCTGCTGGTCGTCGAGGCGATGAAGATGGAACACGTCATCTCCGCCCCCCACGCGGGCACCGTCACCGCCCTGGACGTCACTCCCGGCACCACCGTCGCCATGGACCAGATCCTGGCCGTGGTCACCCCCGCCACAGAGAAGGAGGCCAAGTGAACGGGCTCCCGATGGCCTTTCCCGCGCCCGGCCTCCCGGCCCGGGTCCGTATCCACGAGGTCGGCGCCCGCGACGGCCTGCAGAACGAGAAGACCTCCGTACCCACCGCCGTGAAGGCGGAGTTCATCCACCGCCTCGCCTCGGCGGGCCTGACCACCATCGAGGCGACCAGCTTCGTGCACCCCAAGTGGGTGCCCCAGCTGGCCGACGCGGAAGAGCTCTTCCCGCTCCTGTCCGGCGTCTCCGCGGCCCTGCCGGTCCTGGTGCCCAACGAGCGCGGCCTGGACCGGGCCCTCGCCCTCGGCGCCACCCGGATCGCGGTGTTCGGCTCGGCGACGGAGACCTTCGCCACCCGCAACCTCAACCGGACCGTCGCGGAGTCCCTCGCCATGTTCGAGCCGGTCGTCGCCCGTGCGAAGGCGAGCGGGGCGCACGTCCGCGGCTACCTCTCGATGTGCTTCGGCGACCCGTGGGAGGGGCCGGTCCCGGTCCACCAGGTCGTCCGGGTGGCGAAGGCCCTCCTCGACCTCGGCTGCGACGAACTGAGCCTCGGCGACACCATCGGCGTCGCGACCCCCGGCCACGTCCAGGCCCTCCTGTCCGCGCTGAACGAGGCGGGCGTCGGGACCGACCGGATCGGGGTCCACTTCCACGACACCTACGGACAGGCCCTGTCCAACACCCTCGCCGCGCTCCAGCACGGCGTGAGCACCGTCGACGCCTCCGCGGGCGGCCTCGGCGGCTGCCCGTACGCGAAGAGCGCCACCGGGAACCTCGCCACCGAGGACCTCGTGTGGATGCTCGACGGCCTCGGCATCGACACCGGGGTCGATCTGGCCGCCCTCACCGCCACGAGCGTGTGGATGGCCGAACAGCTGGGACGGCCCAGCCCCTCCCGCACCGTCAAAGCCCTCTCCCACAAGGAGCAGTAGAACCATGGCCCTCGACCACCGGCTCACCCCCGAGCACGAGGAACTCCGCCGCACCGTCGAGGCGTTCGCGCACGACGTGGTCGCCCCGAAGATCGGCGACCTCTACGAGCGCCACGAGTTCCCGTACGAGATCGTCCGCGAGATGGGCCGGATGGGCCTGTTCGGGCTGCCCTTCCCGGAGGAGTACGGGGGCATGGGCGGCGACTACCTCGCCCTAGGCATCGCCCTGGAGGAGCTGGCCCGCGTCGACTCCTCCGTCGCCATCACCCTGGAGGCGGGCGTCTCGCTGGGCGCCATGCCGATCCACCTGTTCGGCACCGAGGAGCAGAAGCGGGAGTGGCTGCCGCGGATGTGCTCCGGTGAGATCCTCGGCGCCTTCGGCCTGACCGAGCCGGACGGCGGCTCGGACGCGGGCGGCACCCGCACCACGGCCGTACGGGACGGCGACGAGTGGGTGATCAACGGGTCGAAGTGCTTCATCACCAACTCCGGCACCGACATCACCGGCCTGGTCACGGTCACCGCGGTGACCGGCCGCAAGGCCGACGGCCGCCCGGAGATCTCCTCGATCATCGTGCCGTCGGGCACGCCCGGCTTCACGGTGGCGGCGCCGTACTCCAAGGTCGGCTGGAACTCCTCCGACACCCGTGAGCTGTCCTTCCAGGACGTACGGGTCCCGCTCGCCAACCTGGTGGGCGCGGAGGGCCGCGGCTACGCCCAGTTCCTGCGCATCCTCGACGAGGGCCGCATCGCCATCTCCGCGCTCGCGACGGGCCTGGCCCAGGGCTGCGTGGACGAGTCGGTGAAGTACGCCAAGGAGCGCCACGCCTTCGGGCGGGCGATCGGCGACAACCAGGCCATCCAGTTCAAGCTGGCGGACATGGAGATGCGCGCCCACATGGCACGGCTCGGCTGGCGCGACGCGGCGTCCCGGCTGGTGCACGGGGAGCCGTTCAAGAAGGAGGCGGCGCTCGCGAAGCTGTACTCCTCGACGGTCGCCGTCGACAACGCCCGCGAGGCCACCCAGATCCACGGCGGCTACGGCTTCATGAACGAGTACCCCGTGGCCCGGATGTGGCGCGACTCCAAGATCCTGGAGATCGGCGAGGGCACCAGCGAGGTCCAGCGCATGCTCATCGCCCGCGAACTGGGCTTCTCCGGCTGACGCTGCCGAGGCGGCGCGCGTTTCGCATCCCGGCGCCCGCCGCACACGCGGCGGCGCCGGCCAGCGAACCCATCAGCACCGGGTCGACCCAGCCCGGGACGAGTTCTGCCCGGGTCCCGTCGGGCCAGGTACAGAGCCGCGACAGCGGGAACTCCCGTGACGATCAGGTACCCCGCGGCGAACGGGCAGGCCAGCGACAACAGCGTGACCATGCGCCCTCCCCCGGCACCGCGTTCCGCGACCCTATGCCGGAGCAGGTTTCGGAGAGGAACTTAGGTCCCCCTTACCCATAGCGTGTGAGGTTAGGCTAACCTTCGTTGCGAACGGCCGAGAGCGGCCCCTGCAACGCACGAAAGCGGACACCCACATGCCCAAGTCCCGGTCCTCCCTCCTCACCCGCCGCGGCCTCATCGCCGCCGGCGGCGCCCTCGGTCTCGTCGCCGCGCTCACCGCCTGCGGTGGCTCCGACGCGAAATCCGAGAAGGGCGGGGCGGACAAGGCGGGCGCGAGCCAGGGCGCTTGGACGTTCAAGGACGACCTCGGCAAGGACATCTCGCTCAAGGCGAAGCCGAAGAACATCGTCGCCTTCACCGGCACGGCCGCCGCGCTCTACGACTACGGCATCCCGGTCAAGGGCGTGTTCGGCCCGACGACCCTGCCCGACGGCAAGCCCGACGTGCAGGCCGGTTCGATGGACGTCTCCAAGGTCGAGGTCCTCGGCAACGTCTACGACCAGTTCAACGTCGAGAAGTACGCGGCCCTCCAGCCCGACCTGCTCCTCACCAACACCTGGGACGGCACGTACTGGTACGTCCCCGAGGCCTCCAAGGACAAGATCCTGAAGCTGGCCCCGGCCGCCGCGATCTCGGTGGGCGGCGACGTCAGCCTCACCAAGCCGCTGGAGCGGATGGCCGAGCTGGCGAAGTCCCTGGGCGCCGACATGAACGCCAAGAACGTCGTCGACGCCAAGACCCGCTTCGAGGCGGCCTCCGCCAAGCTGCGCGCGGCCACCAAGGCCAACCCGGGCGTCAAGGTGCTCGTCGGTTCCGGCGCCGACCAGATGTTCTACGTCTCCACCGCGAAGACCTCGGCCGACCTTAAGTACTTCGAGGAGCTGGGCGTCGAGTTCGTCACCCCCGAGAAGCTGGACGAGGGCGGCTTCTTCGAGAGCCTCAGCTGGGAGAACGCGGGCAAGTACAAGGCAGACGTGATCATGCTCGACAACCGCAGCGCCACCCTCCAGCCGGAGGCCCTGAAGGCCAAGCCGACCTGGAACGAACTGCCCGCCGTCAAGGCCGGGCAGGTCGTCCCGCGCGTCACCGAGCCGATCTACTCGTACGACAAGGCCGCCAAGCTGGTCGAGGACCTGGCCACCTCCATCGAGAAGGCCAAGAAGCTCGGCTGAGCACGGCACCCCGGATCGCCCTGACCTCCGTACGCACTCCGTCCCAGGGGGGACCTTCCGCATGACCGTCACCGCACCGGCTCCCGCCGCCGTCGCCCACTTCCGGTTCTTCGCGCTCGAAGTACTGCGCACCCGGCGCCTCGGCCACTCCTTCCTGCGCGTCACGTTCGGCGGCCCGTCCCTCGCGGGCTTCCGGTCCGGCGGCCGCGACCAGAGCCTCTCGCTCTTCCTGCCGCCGCCGCACCAGGAGCACACCGTCCTGCCGTCCACCGACGAGGACACCTGGTTCGGCGCGTGGCGCGGGATGCCGGACGAGGAACGTCCGGTGATGCGCTCGTACACGGTGCGCGAGCAGCGGCGCACGGAGGAGGGCGTGGACGAGATCGACATCGACTTCGTCCTGCACGGCGAGGGCAGCCCCGCCTCCGCGTGGGCGGGCAGGGCGGTTTCCGGCCGCCGGATCCTGGTGATCGGCCCGGCCGTCGCGGAGAACAAGTCGGTGCGGTTCCAGCCGCCCGCGGGCACGGACGCGGTCCTGATGTACGCCGACGAGACCGCGCTGCCCGCCGCCGCGGCGATCTTGGAGCAGCTCCCGGACGACGCGCGGGTGACGGCGTGGTTCGAGGTCCCGCACGAGGACGACCGGCTCGAACTGGCGGCCCCGGCGGGCGCGGAGATCACCTGGATCGTCCGTACGGACCAGGGCCCCGGGCGCACCGAACGGGTCCTGGAGGTGCTGCGGGCGGCCGAGCGGCCGGAGGCGGTGGCTCCGTACGCCTGGATCGCGGGCGAGGCGGGCACGGTGCGGGCGGTCCGCCGGCACGTCGTGCAGGAACGTTCCATCAACCGGCGCGCGGTGAGCTTCACCGGCTACTGGCGACTCGGCGCGACCGAGGAGCAGTTGCTCGCCGAGGCGTACGCGGGCAAGGCTCCCAGCGAGGACCCCAACTCGGCTCTCTAGAAGACCACTTGAGGATGGGCCCCGGCTTTTGGCCGGGGCCCATCCTCATTTGGCCTCATAGTTAGGTTAGGCTAACCTAATTACCGCCCCACTCCCCCTCTTCCCCGCCCGGAGGAACCAGTTGATGCGTCAGCATCTGCTCAACGAGACGACCGCGGACCTCTACCGGCGTTCCGTCACCGAGGGCGTCGCACGCGTGGCTGCCAAGATCGCCACCACGGAACGGCCCCACACCGGCATATCCGTCGACGAACTCGCCCCGGTCATCAACGGGATCGACCTGGACACGCCGCTCGAAGACCCGGCCCTCGTCCTCGACGAGCTGGAAGAGGTCTACCTGCGCGACGCGGTGTACTTCCACCACCCGCGCTACCTCGGTCACCTCAACTGCCCGGTCGTCATCCCGGCCGTGCTCGGCGAGGCGGTCCTCTCCGCCGTCAACTCCTCCCTCGACACGTGGGACCAGTCGATCGGCGCCACGCTCATCGAGCGACGCCTGATCGACTGGACCGCCCAGCGCATCGGCCTCGGCCCGGACGCGGACGGCGTCTTCACCTCCGGCGGCAGCCAGTCGAACTTCCACGCGCTGTTCCTGGCCCGCGACGAGGCCTGCCGCAAGGTCATGCAGAACTGCGCGGCCGTCCTGCCCAAGTCGCAGGTGCTGCCGAAGCTGCGCGTCTTCACCTCGGAGTGCAGTCACTTCAGCGTGCAGAAGTCGGCCGCCATGCTCGGCCTCGGCTACGAAGCCGTCATCTCCGTCCCCTGCGACTCCAACCGCCGGATGGACACCTCGCTCCTCGCCCTGGAGCTGGAGAACTGCGTCCGCGAGGGCCTCGTCCCCATGGCCGTCGTGGCCACCGCCGGAACCACCGACTTCGGGTCCATCGACCCGCTCCAGGAGATCGCCGACCTGGCCGCCGAGCACTCCACCTGGATGCACGTGGACGCCGCCTACGGCTGCGGGCTGCTGGCCTCCCCCACGCGCCGCCACCTCCTCGACGGCATCGAGCGGGCCGATTCGGTCACCGTGGACTACCACAAATCCTTCTTCCAGCCCGTCTCCTCCAGCGCGGTGCTGGTCCGCGACCGCGACACCCTCAAGCACGCCACGTACCACGCGGACTACCTCAACCCGCGCCGGATGGCCGAGGAGAAGATCCCCAACCAGGTCGACAAGTCGATCCAGACCACGCGCCGCTTCGACGCCCTCAAACTCTGGATGACCCTGCGCGTGATGGGCGCGGACGGCCTCGGCTCGCTCTTCGACGAGGTCATCGACCTGGCCGCCGAGGGCTGGAAGCTGATCGCCGCCGACCCGCGCTTCCAGGTCGTCGTCGAACCGCAGATCTCCACGCTCGTCTTCCGCTACTCCCCCAGCTACCGCCGTGAGGGGCCCCTGGCCGGACCGGACGCGGGCGAGCACCGCGCCGACCTGGTCGACGAGGCCAACCTGTACGCCCGCAAGGCCCTGTTCGCCTCCGGCGAGGCGGTCGTCGCCGGCACCAAGGTGGACGGCCATCAGTACCTGAAGTTCACCCTCCTCAACCCGCAGACCACGACGTCCGACATCGCGGCCGTCCTCGACCTGCTCGCCGCCCACGCCGAGCAGTACCTGGGAGAATCCCTTGTCCACGCCTCGTGACCTCCGTGACCCCCGCGGGCCGCACGACTTCATCGCCATCGGGCTCGGTCCCTTCAACCTGGGACTCGCCTGCCTGACCGCGCCGGTCGACGAACTCGACGGCCTGTTCATCGAGTCGAAGCCGCACTTCGAATGGCACGCCGGGATGTTCCTGGACGGCGCGCACCTGCAGACGCCGTTCATGTCGGACCTGGTCACGCTGGCCGACCCGACCTCCCCCTTCTCCTTCCTGAACTACCTGAAGGACAAGGACCGGCTGTACTCCTTCTACATACGGGAGAACTTCTACCCGCTGCGGACCGAGTACAACGACTACTGCCGCTGGGCCGCGGACCGCCTGGAGAACGTCCTCTACTCGACCTCCGTCACCGAGGTCACCTACGACGAGGCCGCCGGGCTGTACGAGGTCCACACCGACCAGGGCTCGGTGCACCGCGCCCGCCGCCTGGTCCTGGGCACGGGCACCCCGCCCTTCGTCCCCGAGGCCTGCGCCTCCCTGGGCGGCGACTTCACCCACAACTGCGCCTACGTGCAGAACAAGGCGGAGCTGCAGAAGAAGAAGTCGATCACCCTGGTCGGTTCGGGCCAGAGCGCCGCCGAGATCTACTACGACCTCCTGTCGGAGATCGACGTACACGGCTACCAGCTCAACTGGGTCACCCGCTCCCCGCGGTTCTTCCCGCTGGAGTACACCAAGCTGACGCTGGAGATGACCTCCCCCGAGTACGTGGACTACTTCCACGCGCTCCCCGAGGACACCCGCTACCGCCTGGAGACCCAGCAGAAGAACCTCTTCAAGGGCATCGACGGCGAGCTGATCAACGCCATCTTCGACATGCTCTACCAGAAGAAGGTCTCCTCGCCGGGCCCGGTCCCCACCACCCTGCTGACGAACACCTCGCTGAACTCCGCGGCCTACGACACCACCACGGGCGCCTACACCCTGGGGCTGCGCCAGGAGGAGCAGGAGCGGGACTTCAGCCTCGCCACCGAGGGCCTGGTGCTGGCCACCGGCTACAAGTACAGCCTGCCGGAGTTCCTGAACCCGGTGCGCGACCGGCTGAACTTCGACGGCCACGGGCGCCCCGACGCGGCCCGCAACTACAGCATCGACACCACCGGCCGCGGCGTGTTCCTCCAGAACGGCACGGTCCACAACCACTCGATCACCTCGCCCGACCTGGGCATGGCCGCGTACCGCAACGCGTACATCATCGGAGAACTCCTCGGCCGCGAGTACTACAAGGTCGAGAAGTCCATCGCGTTCCAGCAGTTCGCCGCCCCGGAAGGCCCCCTGGCATGAGCACCACCGACGTCCTCTTCACCCGCACCGATCCGGCCCTCGGCACCTTCGCCGTCCGGCCGCTGGACCCCTTCGCCGACGCGGAGCTGCTGCACGGCTGGGTCACCCACCCGAAGGCCGCGTTCTGGATGATGCAGGACGCCGCGCTGCCGGACGTCGAGCGCGAGTACATGAAGATCGCCGCGGCCGAGCACCACGACGCGTTCATCGGACTGCACGACGGCCGCCCGGCCTTCCTGATGGAGCGCTACGACCCGAGCGAGCTGGAACTGGTCGGCCTGTACGACGCCCGGCCCGGGGACGTCGGCATGCACTTCCTGGTCGCCCCCGGCGACACCCCGCTGCACGGGTTCACCCTCGGTGTCATCACCACCGTCATGGCCTCGCTGTTCGCGGACCCGGCGACCGAGCGCGTCGTCGTCGAACCCGACGTCCGCAACACCGCCGTGCACACCCTCAACGAGGCCGTCGGCTTCGTGCCCTACGGGCCGGTCACCAAGCCCGAGAAGGAAGCTCTGCTGAGCTTCTGCACCCGCGCCCAGTTCCAGGCCGCCACGCAGGCCTCCACCCAGGGAGCCTCCATATGAGCCTCGCCGACGCCGTGTCCCACCTCTCCCCCGAGCTGTGGGAGCGCGCCAACCGCGCCCTCGTGCGCAAGGGCCTCGCGGAGTTCTCGCACGAGCGCCTGCTGACCCCCGAACCGCTCGGCGAGGACCGCTACGCCGTCCGCAGCGACGACGGGAGCGTGGAGTACCGCTTCACCGCCCGGCTGCACGCCCTGGACCACTGGGCGGTCGAGGAGTCCTCGGTCACCCGCCACCAGAACGGCAGGGAACTGCCGCTGGACGCGCTCGACTTCCACATCGAGCTGCGGGAGACGCTCGGGCTGAGCGCCGAGGTGCTGCCGGTGTACCTGGAGGAGATCTCCTCCACCCTCGCGGGCTCCGCCTTCAAGTACACCAAGGAGCAGACCCCCGCCGCCGTCCTCGCCACGTCCTCCTTCCAGGACATCGAGACGGGCATGACCGAGGGCCACCCGTGCTTCGTGGCCAACAACGGCCGCCTCGGCTTCGGCGTCCACGAGTTCCTCTCGTACGCCCCGGAGGCCGCGAGCCCCGTCCACCTCGTGTGGGTCGCGGCGCACAAGGACGTCTCCACCTTCACGGCGGGCGCCGGCCTGGACCACGACTCCTTCCTCCGCGCCGAGCTGGGCGACGCCGCCGTCGAGGGCTTCGCGGCCCGGATGCGCGAGCTGGGCCTGGACCTCGCGGACTACCACCTGCTGCCGGTGCACCCCTGGCAGTGGTGGAACAAGACCTCGGTCACCTTCGCCGCCGAGATCGCGGGCCGGCGCCTGGTGCTGCTGGGCGAGGGCGAGGACGCCTACCTCGCGCAGCAGTCGATCCGTACGTTCTTCAACCAGAGCGCGCCGCACAAGCACTACGTCAAGACGGCCATCTCGGTCCTCAACATGGGGTTCATGCGCGGCCTCTCCGCCGCCTACATGGAGGCCACCCCGGCCATCAACGACTGGCTGCACCAGCTGATCCAGAACGACGAGACCCTGCGCTCGGTCGACTTCTCGATCATCCGCGAGCGGGCCGCCATCGGCTACCACCACCGCCAGTACGAGCGCGCCACCGACCGGTACTCCCCGTACCGCAAGATGCTGGCCGCGCTGTGGCGCGAGTCCCCGGTGGAATCGCTGCGCGACGGGGAGCGCCCGGCCACGATGGCCTCGCTGCTCCACGTGGACTCCGAGGGGAAGTCCTTCGTGGGCGCCCTGATCGAGGAGTCGGGGCTGACCCCGGCCGAGTGGCTGCGCTCGTACCTGCGGGCCTACCTGGTGCCGCTGCTGCACTGCTTCTACCAGTACGACCTCGCCTACATGCCGCACGGCGAGAACACCATCCTCGTCATCGAGGGCGGCGTGGTGAAGCGGGCGATCTTCAAGGACATCGCCGAGGAGATCGTCGTCATGGACCCGGACGCGGTGCTGCCGCCCGCGGTCGAGCGGGTCCGGGCGGACATCCCCGAGGACATGAAGCTGCTGTCGGTCTTCACGGACGTCTTCGACTGCTTCTTCCGCTTCCTGGGCTCGATCCTGGAGTCGGAGGGCATCTGCGAGGAGTCCACCTTCTGGGGGGCGGTCGCCGAGTGCGGGCACGCCTACCAGGACTCGATGCCGCAGCTCGCGGAGCGCTTCGCGCGCTACGACCTGTTCGCCGAGGAGTTCCAGCTGTCCTGCCTGAACCGGCTCCAGCTGCGCAACAACAAGCAGATGGTCGACCTCGCCGACCCGGCCGCCGCGCTCCAGCTGGTCGGCACCCTCAAGAACCCCGTCGCGCCCTTCGCGCGGCGGTGAGCCGGCGGCCGGGCACGCTGTCCGATACGGTCCCTCGCACAGCGCGCCCGGCCGCCCCGGCCCCTGGTCCGGCCGGCTCCCGGCCGGCCCCTGACCTGCCCCCGCCCCGTCGGCCCCCGGTCAGGACCAGGGAACGTCCGGCGCCCGGTAGAAGGTCACCCGCTGCTCGTCCAGCCGCGGGCCCTGCGCCGCCAGCCGCTTGCGGTACGACGCCCAGTCGTGCGCGGCCGCGGGCGCCCAGCCCAGCTCCGCGAGGCCCAGCATCCGGGGGAAGGCCATGAACTCCAGGTCGGCCCGGTTCCCGATGGTCTCGGTCCACAGCGGGGCCTCCACCCCCAGCACCGCGGACTCCGCCACCCCGGCCGCGGCGAGGTAGGTCCCCGGTTCCCAGTCGTAGGCCCGCCGTACCGGCACGTACCCGGCCCAGGTCAGCCCCGGCTTCGTCGTCACGTCGTACTTCATGTCGAGGTACAGCCGGTCCGCCGGGGACAGGATCAGCGGGTGCCCGTCCCGCGCGGCGGCCGCCACCCGTCCCTTCTCGGCGGCCGAGGTGGCCGTGTTCCCCCAGTACTGGAGCACCGTCCCGGCCGCCGGGCGGGCCGCCGACAGCTGGTGCCAGGCCACGGCCGTCTTCCCGTGCCGGGCCACCACCTCCTGCGCCCGGTCCATGAACGCCGCGTAGTCCTCGGCACTCGTGCTGTGCGCCTCGTCCCCGCCGATGTGCAGGTACCGGCCCGGGGTCAGCTCGGCAAGCTCGCCGAGCACCTCGTCGATGAACCGGTACGTCACCTCCTTGGCCACGCACAGGGAGCTGAAGCCGACCTTGATCCCCGTGTAGCGGGCGGGTGCCTTGTCGTCGCAGTTCAGCTCCGCGTAGGAGGCGAGCGCCGCGTTCACGTGACCCGGCATGTCGATCTCGGGGACCACCTCGACGTGCCGCTCGGCCGCGTACGACACCAGGGAGCGGTACTCCTCCTTGCTCCAGGCCCCGCCGGGCCCGCCGCCGACCTGGGTGCCGCCCCCGTACGAGGCGAGGCGCGGCCAGGAGTCGACCGCTAGGCGCCAGCCCTGGTCGTCGCTCAGGTGCACGTGCAGGGTGTTGACCTTGTACTGGGCGAGCTGGTCGACGTACCGCTTCGCCTGGCCGACGGGGAAGTAGTGGCGGGCGATGTCGAGCATGGCGCCCCGGTAGGCGAAGCGCGGGGTGTCGGTGATCGTGCCGCCCTGGACCAGTCCCCCGCCCGAGGCCGGGACCAGCTGGCGCAGGGTCTGCACGGCGTAGAAGAGCCCGGCCGGGGTGCGGGCGGTCAGGGTCACGGCGGTGGCGTCGGAGGTCAGCCGGTAGCCCTCCGCGCCCAGCTCCTCGGCCTGCCCGTCGATCCGCAGCAGGATCCCCTCGGCCTGGTCGCTGTCCACGACCAGCAGGGACAGGCCGCTGGACTCGCGCAGCTGCTCGGCGAGCCGGTCGGCGCTCTCCCGGGTGTCCGGGGAGGACGGGTCGGCCCGGATCACCGTGCCGGGACCGAGGACGTAACCGGTGCCCGGAGCGCCGGACTTGGCCTGGGCGGGCGCCGGGAGCAGGCGTTGGTAGGCGGGCAGCGCGGGCGCCGGGGCACCCGGTTTCCCGTCGTCCCCGGGGGCGGCGGCGCAGGAGGCCGTCCCCGTGAGGACCAGCAGGGCCGCGAAGGTGCGCAGGACTCTCATGCGCCCAGATATAGGCCAGAAGCGGCGCCCGGGCCGGTGCGAGAATCCGGGCATGGCGGAAATCATCCAGAAGGACGGCAATTGGACGTTCGACGGGGACGCGGTGCGCATCGTCCCCGGCCGCGACAAGGGGGTGGGTCTGCTGCGGCAGACCCTCGGCGAAGTGGTGGTGCCGCTGCGCGCGCTGGCGGGGATCTCCTTCGAACCGGGGCGCAGGGCGGGCAGGCTGCGGCTGCGCCTGCGCGAGGGCGCCGATCCGCTGCTCCAGGCGACGGGCGGACGGCTGGCGACCGCCTCCGATCCGTACGCGCTGACGGTCCTGGCGGATCGCGCGGGGGTCGCGGAGTACTTCGTCGACGAGGTGCGGGCCGCGCTGCTGCTGGACCGGGTGGACGGCGGGCCGGTCGGTGAGTACCTGCTGGCGGGGCCCGCGGTGCCGGTCACGGTGGGCGCGGGGGACGGGACGGTGTCCTTCGACGGGGACCGGATCGCCCTGGAATGGAACTGGAAGACGGAGGAGTCGAAGCAGTCCGCCGGATCCCGCGAGTTCCGTGTGGGTGACCTGCGGTCGGTGGAGTGGTTCCCGGCGGCGGGGATCGAGAACGGCTACCTCCGCTTCGCCCTGACGGGCGCGCCGCCCGCGCCCGCCCCGAAGTACGACTCGTACGCGGTGGAGCTGTTCGGCTTCAAGAAGGACCCGCTGATGGCGCTGGTCGCGGCGGCGGTGCTGGCGCGGATGCCGCACCCGGCGGCCCAGCGGGACGCCGTACCGGCGGGGTGGGAGAAGGCGCTGCCCGCTCCGGCGGGCGCCGCGGCGGCGGGGGCGGCGGCGGGGGCGGCGGGCGCCGCTCCGGCCGAGGACCACGACGTCCTGCTGCGGCGGCTGCGCGAGCTGGCCGAGCTGCACCAGTCGGGGGTGCTGACGGCGGAGGAGTTCACGACAGCCAAGCAGGCGGTTCTGGGTCGTTTCTGACCGACTACGACCGGATGAAACACTTCCGTTGGTCTGCACCAGCTAGATCCTGCCCGATTCCGGGCAGGATCTTTGCGTTCCAGGAGATCAACGGTCAGTATCTACGGGTGCCCGACCGCCGCCCGTCGCATGACGACCTCGTCGACCACCTGGTGCGCAGCACCGCGCTCCAGCGCGGCGAAGCCGCCCGGGTGGTGCTCGACGTCCTCGCGTACTTCGACGAGACGACCGAGGAGTTCGTCCGGCGCCGCCACCGCGAGCTGCAGTCCGGCGGCGCGGTCAACGCCGAGATCTTCGAGCGGATCGCGGCCGAGCTGCCGCACCGCGCCGTGGCGCCCCCGGAGCTCTCGCTCCGGCAGCTGCGCCGCATCGTCTACGGCTGACACCGGCCGGGGAACCGCCGACCGGGCGGGCCCGGGCAGGCACACGTACCGAACTTCAGGAGGGGCAGGACCGTATGTGCGGAATCGTCGGTTACATCGGCAAGCGTGACGTGGCACCGCTGCTGCTGGAGGGCCTCCAGCGGCTGGAGTACCGCGGCTACGACTCGGCGGGCATCGTGGTCAACAGCCCGAAGTCCCCGGCCCTGAAGGTCGTCAAGGCCAAGGGCAGGGTCCGCGAACTGGAGTCCCGCGTCCCCAAGCGCTTCGCCGGCACCACCGGCATCGCCCACACCCGTTGGGCCACCCACGGCGCCCCGAGCGACCTCAACTCGCACCCGCACCTGGACGCCGACAACAAGGTCGCCGTCGTCCACAACGGCATCGTCGACAACGCCGACGAGCTGCGCGCCAAGCTGACCGCCGAGGGCGTCGTCTTCGTCTCGGAGACCGACACCGAGGTGCTCGTCCACCTGATCGGCCGCTCCCCGGCCGACACCCTGGAGGAGAAGGTCCGCGAGGCGCTCAAGGTCGTCGAGGGCACTTACGGCATCGCCGTCATGCACGCCGACTTCGCCGACCGCATCGTCGTCGCCCGCAACGGCTCGCCGGTCGTCCTCGGCATCGGCGAGAAGGAGATGTTCGTCGCCTCGGACGTCGCCGCGCTGGTCGCCCACACCCGCCAGGTCGTGACCCTCGACGACGGCGAGATGGCCACCCTGAAGGCCGACGACTTCCGCACCTACACCACCAGCGGTACCACGACCACCGCCACCCCCGAGACCGTGGAGTGGGAGGCCGCCTCCTACGACATGGGCGGCCACGACACCTACATGCACAAGGAGATCACCGAGCAGGTCGACGCCGTCGACCGCGTGCTGCGCGGCCGGATCGACGACCGGTTCAACACCGTCCACCTGGGCGGCCTGAACCTGGACCCGCGCGAGGCGCGCGGCATCCGCCGGGTCAAGATCCTGGGCTGCGGCACCTCCTACCACGCGGGTCTGATCGGCGCGGGCCTCATCGAGGGCCTGGCCCGGATCCCCGCCGACGCCGAGCCCGCGTCCGAATTCCGTTACCGCAACCCGGTGGTGGACCCCGACACCCTCTACATCGCGGTCTCCCAGTCGGGTGAGACGTACGACGTGCTCGCGGCGGTGCAGGAGCTCAAGCGCAAGGGCGCCCGCGTCCTCGGCGTGGTCAACGTGGTCGGCTCGGCCATCGCCCGCGAGGCCGACGGCGGCGTATACGTGCACGCGGGCCCCGAGGTCTGCGTCGTGTCCACCAAGTGCTTCACCAACACGGTGGTCGCCTTCGCGCTGCTCGCGGTGCACCTGGGCCGCATCCGCGACCTGTCCGTCACCGACGGCAAGCGGATCATCGAGGGCCTGCGCAAGCTGCCCGCGCAGATCCAGGAGATCCTCGACGGCGAGGAGGACATCAAGAAGCTGGCCGCCGAGTACGCCGAGGCCAAGTCGATGATGTTCATCGGCCGGGTGCGCGGTTACCCGGTGGCCCTGGAGGCCTCGCTCAAGCTCAAGGAGATCTCCTACATCCACGCCGAGGCCTACCCCGCCTCCGAGCTGAAGCACGGCCCGCTGGCCCTGATCGAGCCCGCGATGCCGACGGTCGCGATCGTGCCGGACGACGACCTGCTGGAGAAGAACCGCGCGGCGCTGGAGGAGATCAAGGCCCGCAGCGGCCGCATCCTCGCCGTCGCCCACCGTGAGCAGGAGAAGGCCGACCACACCATCGTGGTGCCGAAGAACGAGGACGAGCTGGACCCGATCCTGATGGGCATCCCGCTCCAGCTGCTGGCCTACCACACGGCCCTGTCCCTGGGCCGGGACATCGACAAGCCGCGCAACCTGGCGAAGTCGGTCACCGTCGAGTAGGCGGGATCCCCGGCCAGATCACGCCGAACGGCCCCCCGCGCGTCCCCGCGCGCGAGGGGCCGTTCCGTTTCCCCGCTCCCTCCCGACTCTCCCGAGGGCCCGGTCAGCTCGCCGGAACCGCCCCGCGGGAGGTCCGGCCGAGCGCGGTCGGCCACTTGGCGAGCGCGGCCGTGGCCCCGTACCAGCCCAGCAGGCCGGCCACGGCGGCGGCCCAGCCCGCCGCCTTGGCCAGCGAGCCGCTGTCCGCGAAGGCGGATATCGCGAGCAGCACCAGCGAGAGGAACAGCAGGCCGTACATGCCCTGGCCGAACAGACCGCTCGCGGCGCCCAGGGTGAGGGTCAGCGCGAGCAGGGCGAAGAGCACAAGAAACGTTCCGGCAGCGTGTGCGGAGACCTTGTCCCCCGCACCGCTCGCCCAGGTGAACCAGAAGGCGCCGAGCCCGGCGAACGCCGTGCCGTTGAAGCCGTTGCCGCCCCGGAACTCCAGGATCCCGAGGACGAACAGGGCGAGACCGCCGATGTACATGGCGAGCGAGACGGAATCGGCGGCCGACACCCCACCGATGATGCCGGTGTGGCCGATTCCGAACGCGAGAAGGGTCAGCCCCAGGGCGAGGTGCCCCAGGGTCGAAGTCGAGGCCGTACTTCCCGCAGAGACGTCGTTGTCCACGGCGGGCTCCCTTCGATCTGCAGTTTTGTGCTGTGTCCCAGCGGCTTTTATCTACCCTTCACAAGGGAGCAATCCACCAGAGAGCCGGTTACGGCTGGGTCACGGGACATCTACGCCGGGTTACGGGATGACGACTACCGGCCGTTGCGCCCGCTTGGCGAGGCGCCCGGCGACCGAGCCGAAGATGCGGCCCACGAAACCCTGGGTGGAGCCGACCACGATCGCGTCGGCCGAATACTCGCGGCCGACCTCCTCCAGCTCGTGGCAGATGTCCCCGCCGCGCTCGACCAGGATCCACGGGACCTCGGCCAGGTAGTCGGCGCACGCCAGTTCCAGCCCGAGCACCTCGGTGCGGTGGTCCGGGACGTCCACGAAGACCGGGGGCTCACAGCCCGCCCACACGGTGGTGGGCAGCCGGTTGGCCACATGGACGATGATCAGACCGGAACCGGAGCGCCGGGCCATCCCGATCGCGTAGGCGAGCGCGCGCTCGCTCGACGTCGATCCGTCGAATCCCACCACGACCCCGTGCCGGAAGGCCGGGTCGCAAACAAGACGTGTCTGTTCCACCGCGCGCAGGTCGGCCGACACGGAGTCGGCGAGAGGTTTGCGCTTGCGGTCCGCGGGTTCGGAGAATTCGTGACCGGCCATAAGCGTCTCGGCGAAAGGTCCTCAGGAATCAGGGACGGGCGGAATTGGCGACTCAGGGTGACGGAGGGGTGTGTCCGGGAACCATCTTCCCAAGCCCTTACCCCCAGGGTACGGCGACACTCCTGTCGTGCACAGGGCTTGCCGTCCCTGGAGAGTGTCCCAGGGAGCATGCCGGAGCGAGGACGCCTTGGCAATGGCCGCTGCCCCCTACAGCCAGTGACGAGCCACCCGTGCGCGCAGTGACCGAGCCCCGTCGCGCGGCGTTGGACACCGGTCCGACCGTCCAGGAAGAGCCCGCAGGGAGTACGCCGTGCCCGGTCATCCGGTCCACCCCGTCCAGCCAGCTCAGCCGACGCAGTCCGCTTCACCGCACCCCTCCCCGCACCCCCCGGCCATTCACTCGTCCGTGCACCCGGCCCACCGGTCCGCCGACGACCCGGCGGGTGACGTGGTGCGCTGGGCCGCCTTCAGCTGCCTCCTCGTCCCCGTGGTCCTGGTGGTCTACGGGACCTCCTTCGACGGGGCCGCGGTCGCGACCCTGGGCCTGGTGACCGTCACGGCCGCGTGCCGGGCGATGCTGCGCCAGTCGGAGAAGACGCAGCGGGCCACGGCCCCGGTGCCGGTCGCGGCAGCGGTCCCTCCCGGGTCCGCGCACCGCGGCAGGCACTCCCGTACCGGGGCCCGAACGCACCGCGGATGCCACGGCTCCGGCGGGATCTCCACCCACGAATGACTGATTCGCACACGCGCGCCCGCACGTTTTCAGCCAACTTCACTTCCGGACTCCACCCTTGCCGGAGCGCCTGCCCAACCCCCCCACCACCAGGGACGACAGAGCCGGGGGAAGGCTCTGACCCTACGCGTACTGGCCAGGGGCAGGCGGCGGACTTCCCACCCGCCTGGCGGAGTGGAAGGGTTCCTGATCGAATGCTTTTCGCCAAGTTGCCAAGTCGACATAGCGCTGCGTGCTGAACTTGTCACGCCGACACCACGGGACGCAGTAGATTCGATCATGTATTTACGGCGGGGGATCACGTGCAAGGCCGAGGGGAAACGTGCAGGTGCGACCAGACCAAGGAGTCGCGACACCCAAGGGGGGCTTAGCGCCATGAGCCAGGATTCCACCGCCGTCGTCGCGGACGCCGGACGGAAGCTAGCAGGGCGCCGCCGCAGGGAAATTGTCGCGGTGCTGCTCTTCAGCGGCGGTCCGATTTTCGAGAGTTCCATTCCACTCTCCGTGTTCGGCATTGACCGGCAGGACGCGGGAGTTCCACGCTATCGACTGCTCGTGTGCGCCGGGGAGGACGGTCCGCTGCGGACCACCGGCGGACTCGAACTGACCGCGCCGTACGGGTTGGAGGCGATCGCCCGGGCAGGCACGGTCGTCGTTCCGGCCTGGCGCTCCATCACTTCGCCGCCGCCTCCGGAGGCGCTCGACGCACTGCGTCAGGCGCACGAGGAGGGAGCCCGGATCGTCGGACTGTGCACGGGGGCCTTCGTGCTCGCCGCCGCCGGTCTGCTGGACGGCAGGCCCGCGACGACGCACTGGATGTACGCGCCGACGCTGGCCAAGCGGTACCCGTCCGTCCATGTCGATCCGCGCGAGCTGTTCGTGGACGACGGCGACGTACTGACGTCCGCGGGCACCGCGGCCGGAATCGACCTGTGCCTGCACATCGTGCGCACGGACCACGGCAGCGAGGCGGCCGGGGCCCTGGCCCGCAGGCTCGTCGTGCCGCCGCGCCGCACCGGGGGCCAGGAGCGCTATCTCGACCGGTCGCTGCCGGAGGAGATCGGTGCCGACCCGCTCGCCGAGGTCGTCGCCTGGGCGCTGGAACACCTCCACGAGCAGTTCGACGTGGAGACGCTGGCGGCCCGCGCCTACATGAGCAGGCGCACGTTCGACCGGCGGTTCCGATCGCTGACCGGCAGCGCGCCGCTGCAGTGGCTGATCACCCAGCGGGTGCTCCAGGCACAGCGGCTGCTGGAGACCTCCGACTACTCGGTCGACGAGGTCGCCGGGCGCTGCGGGTTCCGCTCGCCGGTGGCCCTGCGCGGGCACTTCCGGCGACAGCTGGGGTCTTCCCCGGCTGCCTACCGCTCCGCCTACCGGGCACGTCGGCCGCAGACCGACGCGTCCCAGGTGGCCCAGCTCTCCGACGGGCCGGTTCCGCACCAGCGCACGCCGCAGCCCCAGCGGGCCGCGGCCGCCCTGGCGGCCACGGGTCCGTCGGTGACCGAGCTGTACTCCCCCGGCCGGGTCCTGCGCGAGCACGCGTAGTCCCGTCCCGGGCGGACACCGCCGCACCGCGGAGGTCCCCCCGGCCCGTACCAGGGCCGGGGGGACCTCCGCGGTTGCGGGCGGCCCCGGACGCGGACGACCGCAGGGAGGTCCGCATCCGGTGAAGCTCCGCATAAGGTGGGGCGCATGAACGATCGCATGGTGTGGATCGACTGCGAGATGACCGGGCTCTCGTTGGCGGACGACGCACTTATCGAGGTGGCCGCACTGGTCACCGACTCGGAACTGAATGTGCTCGGCGAAGGCGTGGACATCGTGATCCGCCCGCCGGACGCCGCCCTGGTGACCATGCCCGACGTGGTGCGCGAGATGCACACCTCGTCCGGCCTGCTCGAAGAGCTGGCCGGGGGGACCACCCTCGCGGACGCCGAGGCCCAGGTCCTGGCTTACGTACGGGAACACGTCAAGGAGCCCGGCAAGGCTCCGCTGTGCGGGAACTCGGTCGGCACCGACCGCGGCTTCCTGCTCCGTGACATGGGCACGCTCGAGGCGTACATGCACTACCGGATCGTGGACGTGTCCTCGGTCAAGGAGCTGGCGCGCCGCTGGTACCCGCGGGCCTACTTCAACAGCCCGCCCAAGAGCGGCAACCACCGGGCCTTGGCGGACATCAAGGAGTCCATCGCCGAGCTGCGCTACTACCGCGAGGCGGTCTTCGTACCGCAGCCCGGACCGGACTCCGACACCGCGCGGACCATCGCCGCGAAGCACGTCCTGCCCGCCGAGTAGCGGCCCGGCGGCCGGTGGCCGACGGGCCGGGGGAAACGAGGGAGCGAGCACCCTCCCGGACCCTGTACCCTTTTAATCGGCCGGTCGGGATTCCCGCCGGGCATGGTGGGTGTAGCTCAGTTGGTAGAGCACCTGGTTGTGGTCCAGGTGGCCGCGGGTTCAAGTCCCGTCACTCACCCTGTTGGAGGGCCCCGGTCCGCGCGAGCGGACCGGGGCCCTTCGCGTTGGCCCCGGGCGGCCGCTCCGCGCGTCCCGCCCGGCTACGAGGACTGCCGGATCACCAGCTCCGTCGGCAGCACGACCCCCCGCGGCCGGGAAGCGGAGCCATCCGGGCCGCCCGCGCCGGAACCGGCCCCGGCCTCGGCTATCCGTTCCAGCAGCAGCCGCGTCATGGTCGCGCCCAGCTCCTCCAGCGGCTGGCGGACGCTGGTCAGCGGCGGGTCCATGTGCCGGGCCACCGAGGAGTCGTCGAAGCCGACCAGGGCCACGTCCTCGGGGATCCGGCGGCCCGCCGCGCGCAGCTCCCGGCCCGCGCCGGCCGCCATCAGGTCGGAGGCGGCGAAGACCGCGTCGAGGCCGGGGCGGCGGGCGAGCAGTTCGCGCATCGCCCGGCGGCCGCCCTCCTCGGTGAAGTCACCGACCGCGATGAGCCCCTCGTCCACGCCGAGCCCGGCGTCGGTCAGCGCCTGGCGGTAGCCGTCCAGGCGGCGGCGGGACGCGTAGACGTCGAGCGGCCCGGCGATCGTCGCCGTCGCGCGCCGGCCCCGGTCCAGCAGATGGCGTACGGCCGCCAGAGCGCCCGCGAGGTTGTCGGTGTCCACACTGGGCAGCGGCTCGTCCGCCGACCGGGGGCCGCTGATGACGGCGGGCAGGCCCAGCTCGGCCAGCAGGTCCGGCAGCGGGTCGTCCGCGTGCACCGAGACCAGGAGTACGCCGTCGACCCGGTGCCCGGAGAGGTACTGGGCGAGGCGGCGGCGTTCGCGGTCGCCCCCGGCCAGGGTGAGGACGAGCTGGATGTCGGTGTCGGCCAGCGCGGCTCCGACACCGCGCACCACCTCGGAGAAGTAGGGCTCGGCGAAGAACCGCGACTCGGTCTCCGGGATCACGAGCGCGATGGCGTCGGTGCGGTTGGCGGCGAGGGCGCGGGCGGCCCGGTTGGGGACGTACCCCAGCTCCGTGACCGCGCTCTCGACGGCGGCCCGGGTGCGGTCGCTGACCTTGGACGAACCGTTGATCACCCGGGAGGCGGTGCCCCGGCCGACCCCGGCGCGCGCGGCCACCTCCTCCAGCGTCGGCCGTCCCCCGCTGCGTCCTCGCCCGTCCATTGGCTGCCTCCCTTTCTCGGAATCTACCTCTTGACGGCGGTGGGAGCGCTCCCACAGTGTGTCTCACAACACCACGTCGCCGCGCCTCACACCAGGTGCGCCGTGGTCGGCACGTCAAATCCTTCAGGGAGGATGCGCATGCGAACCAAATCCGGACCCTTCTCCGCCAGACCCACGCGCGCCGTCGCGGCGGCCGCGCTGCTGCTGGCGGTGGTCACGGGCTGCTCGGCGGACCCGCAGCAGGCGGCCGGCCCGTCCGGCGGGGGCACCAAGGACGGCGGGGCCCGCACCACGCTCACCGTCGGCGTCTTCGGGGCCTTCGGCCTCCAGGAGGCGGGCCTGTACGACGAGTACATGGCCGCGCACCCCGAGGTCCTGATCAAGCAGACCTCGATCGAGCGGAACGAGAACTACTACCCGCAGCTCCTCACCCACCTCGGCGCGGGCAGCGGGCTCGCGGACATCCAGGCGGTCGAGGTCAACAACATCGCCGAGGTCGCGGCGACGCAGGCGGAGAAACTGGTGGACCTGGGCAAGGCACCCGGGGTGGACAAGTCGGCCTTCCTGCCGTGGAAGTGGGCCCAGGGGACCGCGAAGTCCGGAGCCACGGTGGCCCTCGGCACCGACATCGGGCCCGAGGGCGTCTGCTACCGCAAGGACCTCTTCGCGGCGGCCGGACTGCCCACCGACCGGGCGGCCGTGGGTGCGCTCTGGGCGGGCGACTGGACGAAGTACCTGGAAGCGGGACGGACGTACCAGGCGAAGGCGCCCAAGGGCACCGCCTTCGTGGACTCCGCCTCGGGCGTGATGGCGGCGGTCACCGGCGGCAGCGCCCAGCGGTTCTACGACGACCAGGGCGCGGTGGTCTACAA
This sequence comes from Streptomyces sp. G-G2, assembly GCF_030063135.1. Classification (GTDB taxonomy): domain Bacteria; phylum Actinomycetota; class Actinomycetes; order Streptomycetales; family Streptomycetaceae; genus Streptomyces. Next base: position 172,977 of record NZ_JASISO010000002.1, on the reverse strand, counting down.
GACGAACCCGGCGGTGCGCGGGGCCTTCGACCTCGCCGCCCGGTTCGCGACGGACGGGCTGAGCGCCCGCCTCCAGCAGTTCACCCCGGCGTGGGATCAGGGCTTCGCCAACGGCTCCTTCGCGACCGTCTCCTGCCCGGCCTGGATGCTCGGCTACATCCAGGACAAGGCGGGACCGGCGGGCAAGGACAAGTGGGACGTGGCGGCGGCTCCGAAGCCGAGCAACTGGGGCGGCTCGTTCCTGGTGGTGCCGAAGGCGGGGAAGCACTCCGAGGAGGCGGCGAAGCTCGCGGCCTGGCTGACGGCGCCCGCGCAGCAGGCCCGGCTGTTCGAGAAGCGGGGCAGCTTCCCCAGCGCGTCGGCCGCCTACAAGCTGCCGTCCGTGGCGGGTGCCCAGCACCCCTACTTCGGGGGCGCGCCGATCGGGGAGATCTTCGCCCGGGCGGCCGAGGGGGTGCCGGTGACCGTGGTCGGCCCCAAGGACCTGGTGATCGCGCAGAATCTGGCGGACATCGGCATGCTCCAGGTCGACCAGAAGGGCCGTTCGCCGGAGGAAGGCTGGCAGGCGGCGGTCAAGGCGATCGACAACGCCTTGGGCGAGTGAGTGGCGATGTCTGACGAAACGACCGCTCCGGCGGTCCTGGTACCCGGGGCGCGGGACCCCGGGGCCGGGGCCCGGCCCGGCGGCGGGCTCGGGGTGCGCGCGGGCGGGGGCGATCCGGACGGGACCTCCCGGCGGGAGGCCTGGCGGTCCCGTCGCTACCGGTGGGACCTGCGCTGGAGCCCGTACGCCTTCGTGGCGCCCTTCTTCCTCTTCTTCGCCGTCTTCGGCCTCTTCCCGCTCCTGTACACGGGCTGGGCCGCGCTGCACCAGGTGGAGCTGACCGACCCGGACAGCATGCAGTGGGTGGGGCTGCGCAATTTCACCCGGCTGCTGGACGACGAGTTCTTCTGGAACGCGCTGCGCAACACCTTCACGATCGGCGTGCTGTCCACGGTGCCACAGCTGGCGATCGCGCTGGGGCTGGCCCACCTGCTCAACTATAAGATGCGGGGATCCGCCTTCTTCCGGGTCGCGGTGCTGACCCCGTACGCGACCTCGGTGGCGGCGGCCACGCTGGTCTTCGTCCTGATCTTCGGCCGGGACTACGGCATGGCCAACTGGGCGCTGGGGCTGGTCGGTTTCGATGCGGTGGACTGGCAGAACGGCTCCTTCGCCTCCCAGTTCGCGGTGTCCACGATCGTGGTCTGGCGGTGGACCGGCTACAACGCGCTGATCTACCTGGCGGCGATGCAGGCGGTCCCGGGCGAGCTGTACGAGTCGGCGGAGCTGGACGGTGCGTCGCGTTTCCAACAGTTCCTCCATGTGACGGTGCCTTCGCTGCGGCCGACGATCCTGTTCACCTGTGTGGTGTCGACGATCGGGGCGACGCAGTTGTTCGGTGAGCCGCTGCTGTTCAACGGCGGGGGCGGGGCGACCGGTGGAGCGGACCACCAGTTCCAGACGCTGGGCCTGTACCTGTACGAGCAGGGCTGGGTGAACCTTCACCTCGGCCGCGCTTCGGCGATCGCCTGGGCGATGTTCCTGATCCTGCTGCTGATCGCCGGGGCGGCCCGGCTGCTGCGGGGACGGGGTGAGCCCCGATGAAGTCGATGCGCGCCGGACGCCTCACCTATCTGGTCCTCGGCGTCTTCACGCTGGGCTCGCTCTTCCCCCTGCTGTGGACGGCGATCGCCGCCTCCCGGAACAACACCCGGCTGGCACAGACACCGCCGCCGTTCTGGTTCGGCGGGAACCTGTGGCACAACCTGTCGGTCGCCTGGACCGACGCCAACATGGGCGTGGCCCTGTTCAACACCCTGGTGGTGGCCGGGACGGTCGCGGCGGGGACGGTCCTCTTCTCCACCCTGGCGGGCTTCGCCTTCGCCCGGCTGCGGTTCCGCGGCCGGGACGGGCTGCTGATGGTGGTGGTCGCCACGATGATGATCCCGCCGCAGCTGAGCGTGGTGCCGCTCTACATGCTGATCGCCGACCTGGCCTGGACGGACCGGCTCCAGGCGGTGATCCTGCCGACCCTGGTCTCCGCCTTCGGGGTGTTCTTCATGCGGCAGTACCTGTCCCAGGCGCTGCCGCCGGAGCTGGTCGAGGCGGCCCGGGTGGACGGCGCGGGCTCGCTGCGGATCGTGTGGCACGTGGTGTTCCCGGCGGCCCGTCCCGCGATGGCGGTGCTGGGCATGCTCACGTTCGTCATGGCCTGGAACGACTTCTTCTGGCCGATCGTCGCGCTGACCCAGGACGGCAGCCCGACGGTCCAGGTGGCCCTGACGGGCCTCGGCCGGGGCTACATCCCCGACCAGTCGGTGATCATGGCGGGCGCCCTGCTGGGCACGCTGCCGCTGCTGCTGGTCTTTCTCGTCTTCGGCCGCCAGATCGTGGGCGGCATCATGCAGGGAGCGGTGAAGGGTTGACGGACATCCGAGCGAACACGGACACGGTCACGGCCACGGGGGCAGCCACCGAAGCGGACACGGTCACGGCCACAGGGGCAGCCACCGAAGCGGTCGCGGAGCTGACGTTCCCCGGGGACTTCCTCTGGGGCGCGGCGACGGCGGCCTTCCAGATCGAGGGCGGGGCGCAGGCGCGCGACGCGTCCATCTGGGACACCTTCTGCCGGACCCCGGGGAAGGTGCACGCGGGCGATACGGGCGACGTGGCGGCGGATCATCTGCGGTTGTGGCGCGAGGACGTGCGCCTGATGGCGGAACTCGGCCTGAAGGCCTACCGTTTCTCGATTTCCTGGCCCCGGGTGCTGAGCGGTGGCCTGGGCTTCTACGACCGCCTCGTGGACGAACTCCTCGCCCATGGCATCGAGCCCTGTCCGACGCTCTACCACTGGGACCTCCCGCAGGAGCTGGAGGACCGGGGCGGCTGGCCGGAGCGGGAGACGGCCCATGCCTTCGCCCGGTACGCCGCCCAGGTCTCCGACGCGCTGGCCGACCGGGTGTCGTGGTGGACCACGCTCAACGAGCCCTGGTGCAGCGCCTTCCTCGGGTATGCCTCGGGGGTGCACGCCCCGGGCCGTACGTCCCCGGCGGACTCGCTGCGCGCGGCCCACCACCTCAATCTGGCCCACGGACTCGCCGTCGGGGCCCTGCCCTCCTCGGCCCGGGTCGGTATCGCCCTGAACCCGAGCGCGGTCCGCGCACTGACCGATTCGCCCGCCGACCTGGACGCCCGCCGCCGGATCGACGCCCTCGCCAACCGTGTCTTCACCGGGCCCCTGCTGCACGGTTCCTACCCCGAGGACCTGCTGACGGACACGGCTGCCCTGAGCGACTGGTCCTTCGTCCGGCCCGGGGACGAGGCCCTCATCCACCAGCCGTTGGGGTTCCTGGGCGTGAACTACTACACGCCCGCTCTGGTCTCGGCGGCCACCGCCGCCACCGATCCGGCCGCCCCGCGCAGCGACGGCCATGGCTCCACGTCCCACTCCCCCTGGCCGGGGGCCGACTCGGTCGTCTTCCACCAACCGCCCGGCGAGCGGACGGACATGGGCTGGTCCATCGATTCCAGCGGCCTGCACGACCTGCTGATGCGCTTCACCCGGGAGGCTCCGGGCCTCCCCCTCCTGGTCACCGAGAACGGCGCCGCCTTCGCCCCCGATCTGCACGACCCCCCGCGCATCGCCTACTTGGAGGCCCACCTGTCCGCCATCCACCGCGCGCTGCGCGACGGCGCCCCGGTCGGCGGCTACTTCCTCTGGTCTCTGCTCGACAACTTCGAATGGTCCTACGGCTACAGCAAACGCTTCGGCATCGTCCACGTGGACTACGGGACCCAGGTCCGCACCCCGCGTTCCAGTGCCCGCTGGTACGCGCACCTCGCGCGCACCGGCCTTCTGCGGAGCGGCGGTTAGGCCTGCGGCGCGGCGAACTCGGCGACGTGCTCCTCGGCCCAGGTCGCGAACGAGCGGGCCGGGTGGCCGGTGAGGAGCTCGACGGTGTCGGTTATCTCTACGGGAACCCCGTCCGAGGCGGCCCAGTAGGCCAGGAGCGCATCGGCGTAGGGCTCCGGGATGTAGTCGGCGACGGAGGACTTCCACGCGGCCGGGGTGATCGTCTCGCAGGCGATGGGACGGCCGAGGACTCCGGCCAGGATCTCGATCTGGGCCTCGAAGCTCAGCGACCGGGGCCCGGTGAGGGTGTACGCGCGCCCGCCGAGACCGGCGTCGGTGAGGACGGCGAAAGCCGCCTCGGCGATGTCGGTCTCGTGCACCGGATCGCTGTGCGAGCCGGGGTAGGGCAGTCGCACGGGAGCACCGGACCGGATGGGCCAGGCCCAGCTGCCCGCATTGCTCGCGAAGGAGCCGGGCCGCAGCAGCGTGGTCCGCAGCGGAGCGGCGAGCAGGGCCTCCTCCACGGCGAGGTGCGAGGCGGACAGGGCACTCTCCCGGGCGTCGGGCCCCAGCACGCTGGAGGAGGACAGGAGCGCGATGTGCTGCACTCCCGCGGTGACGGCCTCCTTGACGAAGTCGTCGATGCCTTCGGCGGCGGCGTAGAGGAAGACGGACCGGACGCCCTTCAGGGCGGCCGGGAAGGTGGCCGGATCGGTCAGGTCGCAGTGGACGGACCCGGGGGCCGCGCCGGGCGCCGCGGGCTCGCGGGAGGCCGGGCGGAACGGGATCCCGCGCTCGACGAGCAGAGCGGCGAGGCCGCGGGCGACGGCGCCGCGGCCGCCGGTGACGAGGATCGTCATGACATGTTCCCTTGGTAGGTCTCGGTGAGCTTCGACAGCTAGACTGAATACGTGGCACAGATTCCGCGCCGCGCACCTTCTGCGCTACACATTCTCTGCGTCACGCAGTCAAATCTGAAGCATGGAGGAGCCGATGTCAACCGATTCACTTCCTTCGGGTGATTCCCAGGCCTGGACCCGCGCCGAGCTGCTGGCGCGGGTCGTCACCGAGAGCCAGCGGCACTACGCCGACTACTCGGTCTTCAGCCAGGCGATGGCCGACCACATCGGTCTGCACCCCACCGACCTGCAGTGCGTGGCGCTCCTCGACATGGAACCCGACCCCGTCAGCACGGGCGACATCGCCCGACTCACCGGCCTGACCTCGGGTTCCGCCACCCGGCTCGTCGACCGGTTGGTCAAGGCGGGGATCGTGGAGCGGCACGCCGACCCCCACGACCGCCGCCGCTCCCTCGTCGCCCTCGCCCCCGCGGCGCGCGCCCGGATCGGCGCGGCCTGGGAGACCCCGGGACGCGCTTTCGGCGCCGTACTGGCCGACTACTCGGACAGCGAACTCGCCGTCATCGGCGACTACCTGCACCGCGCCGCCGAGGTCGGCCGGGCCCAGGCCCGCCGCCTGACCTCCGGCGCGAAGGAAGCGACGGACACGACGGACACGACGGAGAAGCCGAAAGCGACGGACACGACGGACACCACGGACAAGCCCGCCACGTGATCCCACCGGCCACCCCACCGGCCGTTCCGCCCCTCAACCCCGCCGCCAGGCCGTCCCCCACGGCGCCCCGCCGCCCCGCCGGGCGCCGCGCGGGGGCGCCCGTCAGTGCCCCGCCGTGCCCAGTGCCCGCAGCCCCTTCGCCAGGTCGTCGCGGTCCATCACCGGCGCGATCTCGATCTCCGCGCCGAACTCCACGAACAGTTCCTCGGTCAGCGTCGGCAGCTGCGAGCTGTCCCGCATGTCGAAGACGATCCAGCAGGAGCGCACCCCCTCGGACAGTCCGAAGTAGGAGGCCTCCGGATTCAACGCCTCCATGAGCCGGCCCATCGCCCGCTCCAGCGTGCCGTTCGTGGTGCCCTCGTTCGCGGCGGCCGTGTCCAGGTGCATCCGAAGCATGACTCTCATGCGTGACTCCTTCCGTCACGCCCACCCTCGGCTCAGCCACCCGGCCCGGCAACAATTCCTCGCCCGTCAGGGGCCGCCGGTACCCGCGCCCGTCCCGGCCCCCGCGCCCTGGATGTGGAAGTTGAAATCGGTGTGCCCGAGCGTGCCCATCAGCCGCAGCCAGATCGGCAGCAGCATCTCGGTTCCACGCGCGGTCTCGATTCCGCCGAGGTCGAGCACGCCCGTCTCGGGCCACCCGAAGGAGTGCAGCAGCTCCCGCACCTCCTTCTTCGCCTCCCCGTCGTCCCCGGACAGGAACACGTGGTGCTCCCCGGCCACCCGGGACGGGTCGACCATCACCCCGCACTGCATGGTGTTCAGCGTCTTGACCACGCGCAGCGCGGGGTGCGCCCGCTGGATCTGCTCACCGAGACTGTCGGTGCCGACCGGGTCGAGGCCGGGCGGGAACCCCCGGGAGAAGTCGAGCGGGTTGGCGATGTCGATCAGCACCTTCCCGTCGACGTGCGCGGTGTCCACCGAGGCCAGCGCCAGCAGGCTGACCCGGCCACCGGTGGCGTTGACGAGTACGTCGGCCCCTTCCGCCGCGTCGGCGAAGGAGGCCAGCCGCACCTCCGGGTTCCCGGCCCGCCAGTCCGCGTACGGCGGGGTCCCGGTCTCCCCCGGCTCGCGCACGGCGAGCGTGACGGCGGGGTCGCGGGTGCCGATCACCACCTCGTGGCCGAGGGAGACCAGCTTCCCGGCGATGGTGCGGCCGACGATCCCGGTTCCGAGTACTGCGTAACGCATGACGTACGCCCTTTCCTGAACGCCTGAACGCCTGAACGCCTGACCAGTCGACGACCCGACCGCCAGCCGAAGGCCCGGCCACCGGCCACCCACCACCCGGCCCCGCGAGGATGACCCCCGCGCCTCAGCCGAGGAGGCCGATGTCGTAGAGCAGCCGGTACTTCGTCGGGTCGTCCGGAAGGAACCAGTGGAACCCCTCCTCGAAGAACACCGCCACCACGTTCACCGCGATCACCACACCGAGGAACCACAGCGCGGCCGTCCCCACCGCCCGGTACGGCCCGTCCTCCGGCACCGCCCGGTCCGCCGTCGAGTGCGCGAAGGCCAGGACGATCCCGATCGCGACCGCCGAGGCCTGGAAGAGCATCCACGCCCACACGTACAGGTGGAGGCCGAACACCTCGCTCCCGAACCCCTTGTCCCCCGGCAGGACGTGCAGCATCGTCTGCCGCCAGGACGCGAACGACCCGCCGATCACCGCGACCAGGGACAGCCCCCAGCCCATCATGTAGTCGCGCCCCGTCACCGCCCCGGCCGCCAGCCCGGTACGGATGATGTACGCCGCCCCGGTCGCGGCCAGCAGCATGAACATCCGCTGCACGACGCACAGCGGGCACGGGTACTCCCACAGCCCGAACTGGAAGAAGAGCCCCCCGCAGACGACCCCCGTCCAGCCGACGACGAAGAGGCACGCGAACCAGTACTGGACCCGGCCCAGCAGCCCGCCCGTCAGTGCGGACTCCGGCACGAGCCCGGTCATCGCGGCCACGGTCAGTAGCTCAGGGTGAGGGCGAGGCCGCTGGTGATGTGGTGCGCCATCAGCAGGATCACGGCGAGCAGTACGACCCACCAGGCCGCGAGCAGGATCGCCCGGGACGACTCCCGGTACATCGCGATCAGGGTGGCGAGGAGCCCGCCGAAGATAAGGGTGTCCATGCGCCGGACCGTACCGATATAGAGACAAAGCACCCATAAGGCGCGCCCCCGTCCCGCCCCTCTTACGTCACTTGCCGCGCCGGTGTCACTTGGAGCGCTTACGCCGTCCACGGCGCCCCCGCGCCCCGCCCGATTCGCCCCGGGCCCGCCCGTCCAGCGCGATCCACACCCGCACCTCGGTACCCCCCAGCACCGACCGCCCCAGCCGCACGTCCCCGCCGGTCGATTCCGCGACCCTGCGCACGATGTCCAGGCCCAGTCCGGTGGACCCGTCCCGTCCCCCGTCGTTGCCGCGCCGCAGCGCCGCGTCGGGGTCGGCGATGCCCGGCCCGGCGTCCGAGACGAGCACGATCACCGCGCCCCCCGCGTCGTGCACGTCCACCGCGAAGGGCGTGCCCTCGGCGGTGTGCCGGAAGACGTTGCCGAGCATCGCGTCGAGCGCGGCCGCCAGTTCGGGCCGGCCCACGGGGATCCGTACGACCCGGTCCACGCCGGCCAGCCGCACCTCCCGGCCCTCGTCCTCCGCCAGCGCCGACCAGAAGGCCATCCGGTCCCGGATCACCTCGGAGGCGTCGCAGCCCGCGCCCGAGAAGCCCTGCGCGGCGGCGGGCCGCTGCTCGCGCGCGGTCCGGATGATGGTGTCCACCTCGCGTTCCAGCTGCTCGACGGCCGCCCGGGTCTGCTCGGCCGCCGGACCGTCCCCGAGGGAGGCCGCGTTGAGCCGCAGCACCGTCAGCGGCGTCCGCAGCCGGTGCGAGAGGTCGGCGGCCAGCTCCCGCTCGCTGGCGAGGAGTTCGACGACCTGGTCCGCCATGGCGTTGAACGCGATCGCGGCCGACCGGAGTTCCTTCGGCCCCTCCTCGGGGACCCGCGCCCCGAGCTTGCCGTCGCCCAGCCGGTGGGCGGCGTCGGCGAGCCGTTCGGCGGGGCGCACCAGCCGGGCGCCGAGCCGGTCGGCCACCGCCACCGAGCCCACGATCAGTGCGAGGCCCACGCCCGCGAGGACCAGCCAGGCCGTGCTGACGCCGTTGCTGACCTCGCTCTCCGGCACGTAGATCTCGATCACCGCGATGTCTCCGGAGCCGAGCGCAGTGGGCTGGAGCAGCGCCGAGCCCCCGCCGGGCACCGAGGTGGTCATCGCCCGCCCGTAGGCGCGGGTCTCGGCGACGGCGTGCGCCCCGGCCCAGCCCGCGCCGCTCTCGGCCGGGCCGCCGATGTCCACCGCCGCGCCACCGCCGACGGCGGGCACGTGCACGGCCATCCGCCGGGCCGCGCCCATCTGCGTGGACTCGACGGCCTTGCGCAGCTGGAGCGGATCGGTGGTGATGGAGAGGGTGGGCCCGATGGTGGCGGCCTGCCGTTCGGCGTTGGAGAAGGCCCGGTCGCTGGCCATCTCCCGGACCACCAGTCCCAGGGGGATGGCGAAGGCCGCGACGACCATGGTGGTGACCGCGAGGCACACCTTGACGAGCGCCCACCTCATCGCGCCCGGCCCGCCCCGATCCGACGGGAGCCGCCGCCCGAGCGGTGGCCGACGCCGGAGCCCGCCCCGGCGCGCGCCCGGCGGACCCCGCTCACCGCGGCGGCTCCAGCTTGACCCCGACCCCCCGCAGCGTGTGCAGGTAGCGCGGGCTGGCCGCCGTCTCGCCGAGCTTGCGGCGCAGCCAGGACAGGTGGACGTCGATGGTCTGGTCGTCGCCGTACGACTGCTGCCACACCTCGGCCAGCAGCTCGCGCCGGGCCACGACCACCCCGGGCCGCCCGGCCAGGAAGGCCAGCAGGTCGAACTCCCGGCGGGTCAGGTCCAGTACGGCCCCGTCCAGCTCCGCCTGACGCCGCAGCGGGTCGATGGCCAGCCCGCCCACCCGCAGCACCCGCGAGGGCGGTTCGCCCCCGGCGGCGGCCCGCGAACGGCGCAGCACGGCGGCCATCCGGGCCGAGAGGTGCTCCACGGAGAAGGGCTTGGTCAGGTAGTCGTCGGCGCCGTCGTTGAGCAGCCGGACGATCTCCGCCTCGTCGTCGCGCGCGGTCGCGATGATCACCGGTACGTCGGTGATCCCGCGCAGCATCTTCAGCGCCTCCGCCCCGTCCAGGTCGGGCAGTCCGAGGTCCAGGATGACCAGGTCGAAGCGGTGGTGCGCGACCTCGCGCAGGGCCTCCAGGGCGGTGCCGACGCTCCGCACGGTGTGGGAGGCCTCGGTCAGGTGCCGGATGAGGGCGGAACGTACGAACTGGTCGTCCTCGACCACGAGCACACTTGCCATGAGCGGCACCGTAGTCCATTCGAGGGACGCCCGGCGGTGTCGGGCCCTCACTCGAACGGGTGGTGCAGTATGTCCTCTGATGCGACGAGCACTGGTGCACTCCCTGGCCTGGACGCTGGCGACCGGGGCCTCGGTGACGCTCTCCTGGTGGGGCGTCCACACCGTGATGTCCGGTACGGCCTACGATCCCCCGCTCGCGGTGCCGTTGACGGCGCTGCCCCGCTCCTCCTCGACCGGCGCGGCCCTGCCGCCCGCGCCGTCGCCGTCACCGACCCCCTCGCCGTCGCCCTCGGCAGCGTCCCCGTCGGCGCCGCCGGCCACCCCGTCCGCCCCGTCCGCGCCGGTCGGCGGGTCCCGCCGGCCGTCGTCCGGGACGGAGGAGGAGGCCGACGGCGTCCGCAGCTACCCGGTCCCGGGCGGCCGGGTGGTCCTTGACCTCGGCGGCCCGGCGGGCCAGCTGGTCTCCGCGACCCCGGGGGCGGGCTGGCGGATGCAGGTGTGGAAGCAGACGGAGTGGATCCGGGTGAACTTCACCCGCGGCGAGCGGACGGTGTCCGTCTTCTGCACGTGGAACGGCCATCCGCCCACGGTCGAGATCGTCGACGAGTAGCCGAGCGGCCGCCGAGCCGAAGGATCGCGGTCCCTCAGCGGAACACCGACGGCGGCGGCGCCGGCGAGGCCACCGCCGACGCGTCGGCGACCGGCGCGGCCCCGCCCGCGAAGGCGGCCAGTTCCCGCCCGTGCTCGACCCGTCCCGGGTGCGGGTCGCTCGCCACCCGCCGGGTGAACTCGGCCACCGGAAGCTCCTGGTCCGCGGCCACGAGCACCGCGTTGCCGAAGCGTTTGCCCCGCCACACCACGGGGTCCGCGGCCATCGCCAGCTGCCCGAACCGGGAGGCCGCGGTGGCGATCTGCCCGCGCAGGTGCGCCAGCGGCGGCCCGTCCGCCAGGTTGGCGACGTACCACCCGGTGGGCTTCAGCACCCGGCGTACGTCGTCCAGGAACTCGGCGCTGGTCAGGTGCGCGGGGGTGCGCGCGCCGCTGAACACGTCGGCGATCACCAGGTCCGCCCAGCCGTCCGGGAGCTTGGCCATCCCGGCCCGCGCGTCGGTGGCCCGGACCCGGACCCGCGCCTGGGGGTCGAGCGGGAGGTGGGCCCGCACGAAGGCCACCAGGCCCGCGTCGATCTCCACGACCTGCTGCGCGGAACGGGGCCGCGCGGCCGCCGTGTAGCGGGCCAGGGTGAAGGCGCCGCCGCCGAGGTGCAGCACGTTGAGGGGCTGCCGGGCGGGGGCGGCCAGGTCGATCAGGTGCCCGATCCGGCGCTGGTAGGAGAAGTCCAGGTAGCCCGGATCGTCGAGGTCCACATGGGACTGCGGGGCGCCGTCGATCAGCAGGGTCCAGGCGTGGGCGCGCTCCCGGTCCGGCGTCAGCTCCGCCGTGCCGCCGTCGACCTGGCCGACGAGGGGTTCGGCCGCCCCCGTCCGTCCGCTCCCGTTCCCGCTGCCGCCTCGTTCGCCGCGCTGCCTGCCCTTTGCCATGCCCTCATTATGGCGTCGTCCCAGCTCACCGGCCCGGGCCGGTGGCTCAGCGGCAGTTGTCGGCGGCCTCGATCAGCCGGGCCGCCTCGCCGAGCGCCGCCCGCAGGACCTCGGGATCGGTGACCGGACCGGTGGAGTCCGGGGGCAGCAGCCAGCCGGTGCCGCCCGCGGCGGGGGATTCGCCGAAGAACCGGGTGCCGCGCCCGTTGGTCTGCGTACACGCGCTGCCCGGCAGGTCCCAGGCGTCGGCGGTGCCGGGGGGTACCAGGAATCCGAGGGTGTCGCCGGACCCGTCGTGCATCACGGGTCCGACCCCGCTGTCCCGGCTCGCGGCGCGGCGGATGATGTCGACCGCCTCCAGTCCCTGCCGCGTGGGCACGGTCACCAGGTCCGGGGCCGGGGCCTGCGTTCCGGCCGGGGCCCTGCCAGGCTCGGTCGCGGTGTTCGATCCACTGCTCTCCATGCCGCCCTCCAACAAGGGAACCCCTCCTCGATGCGCGTACCCGGACTCGCCTCCCGGTCCGCATGGTTCAACGCACGGGGCCGTCAACGGGTGCGGCGGCAGGACGCCGCAAAGGATGGCAGTTCATGGCGGATCGCGGGTGAGATATCCGTTTTGTAGGCAAACACCGTGTGGGCCCGCCCCCGCTGGCGGTACGTTCGTGCTCGCCGGGCCCAGCAGATCACCGGCAGCGTCCCTCGCCAGAGAGGCCACGTCCATGGCGGCGTCCCCCCACTCACCCAACTCATCGTTCCGGCGGCTCAGGGGGCGGCATTCTCCCGCCGAGTTCGCGGCCGTGGTGCGCCGGGCGGCGAAGGAAATCGGAGAAACGGTTTCCTGCGACGCCCGCTACATCGGCCGGGTCGAGTCGGGAGAGATCCGTTGTCCCAATTACGCCTACGAGCGCGTGTTCCTCCACATGTTCCCGGGGCGTACGCTCACCGATCTGGGCTTCTCACCCCGCGAGGCGGTACGCGGCCGGGCCGCGCACCGGATCCCCTCACCCCGGATGCCCGCACCGCGGATCCCCGCACCATCCCTGTCCCTGTTCCCAGGCTTCACGCATTTCTCCAAGGAGAGCGACGTGTTGCGTCGCGCATTCATGGCGGGCGGCTCCGCGACCGTGGCGGCGGCCGCGACCCTGAACCTCACGCTGCTCGCCGACAACCGCCGGTTCCCCTCCCGAGCCGGTGACGCCGAGGCCGAGGCCGTCGAGGACGCGGTGCGCCAGATCCGCCTCCTGGACGACCGGCACGGCGCGGACAGCCTCTACCGCAAGGCCGCCGAACCGCTGCGCACCGCCTATGCCCTGCTGGACGCCGGGGCCGCCCGGCAGTCCACCGAGGACCGGCTGCACGCGGGCGCCGGGGAACTGGCCGTCTCGGTGGGCTGGCTGGCCCACGACTCGGGGCGGTTCGAGGACGCCCGCTCGCACTACGCGGAGGCCCTCGCCACCGCCCGGGTCTCGGGCGACGCGGGCCTGGAGGCGCACGCCTTCAGCAACGCGGCCTTCCTGGCCGGGGACTGCGGGCGCCCCCGCGAGTCCGTCCGCGCGGCCCAGGCCGGGGCGCGCGCGGCCCGCAACCTCGGCTCCCCCCGGCTGCTGTCCCTGCTGGCCCTGCGCGAGGCGGGCGGCTGGGCCGGCATGGCCGAGCGCAGGTCCTGCGAGGACGCCCTGACCCGGGCCCACACCCATTTCTCGCGGGGCCCCTCCGCCGCCGACCCGGAGTGGATGTCCTTCTTCGGCGAGGCGGAGCTGGAGTTCCTGGAGGCGCGCTGCTGGGCGGCGCTCGAGGAGTACTCCCGGGCGGCCCGGCACGCCCGGCGGGCCGCCGACCTCCAAGCCCCGCACTTCGCCCGGAACGTGGCCCTCTACACCGCGGAGCTGGCCGACGACCTGGCCCGGGCCGGGGCCCCCGACGAGGCCGCCTGGGCGGGGCACCGGGTCCTGGACCTGCTGGCCGAGGTCCGCTCGACCCGGGTCCAGTCGATGCTGGCCCACACGGCCCGCGCCCTGGTCCCGCACCAGCGCTCACCGCGCGTGGGCGCCTTCCTGACCCGCCACGCCTCGGCCTGACGGGTTGCGGGAGGGGCTCCGCTACGCGTCCAGGTGCCCGGTGTCGTTCCAGCGCTCCAGCGCCGGGGCGCCGTAGGCCCAGCCGAGGACCGACAGCGAGGTCGGATCCAGCTTGATGCGGGCGCCGAAGGAGGCGTCCATCCCGAGCCAGCGGGCGGCCAGGGTGCGCAGGATGTGGCCGTGGGCGAAGACGAGTACGTCGCGTTCCGACGAGCGGGCCCAGGTGACCACCTCGTCCGCCCGCGCGGAGACGTCGGCGACGCTCTCGCCGCCCGGTGCCCCGTGGCGCCAGATGAGCCAGCCCGGCTGGATCGCGTGGATCTCGGCCGGGGTCATGCCCTCGTAGTCGCCGTAGTCCCATTCCATGAGCGTGTCCCAGGCCTCCGCCTGGAGGCCGAACCCGGCCAGGTCACAACTCTCGCTCGCGCGGATCAGCGGGCTGGTGCGGACCTCGACGCCCGGGAGTCCGGCCCACGGGTGGCGGGCCAGGCGCTCGCCGAGCAGCTTCGCGCCCCGCTTCCCCTCTTCCAGCAGCGGGATGTCCGTACGTCCCGTGTGCTTGCCGGACAGCGACCATGCGGTCTGTCCGTGGCGGGCCAGCAGGATGCGGGGGGCCATGTCTTTTTCTCCCGGTCCATGAGAGTTCACCAGCCATTGTGGTGCTTGTGCTGTGGATCATATGGTTCTGTCTTCAGGTCATCATCCATCACATGGACTCCGGGCAACCTCCGGGTGCTCATCCGCGTCTTACACCGTATGACTAATTGGCGACGGCCCACCCGGTGGTGGGCCGAACTGCTGCTCCTGGGGCTCGTCTACGGCGCCTACTCGGGCGGCCGACTCCTGGCCCGGGGCGACGTTCAGCTCGCCGTCGACCACGGCATGGCGATCCTGCGCTTCGAGCAGGCCCTGCTCCTCGACTTCGAGAGCCCGCTCAACCGGCTCTTCACCGAGCACGCGTGGCTCGGCATACCCGCCGACTTCATATACGCCTCGCTGCACTACCTGATCACCCCGGCCGTGCTGCTCTGGATGTACCACCGACGCCCCGAGCACTACCGCACCGCCCGGACCTGGCTGGTCTCCTCCACCCTCCTCGGGCTCGTCGGCTTCGCCCTGATGCCCACCTGCCCGCCGCGGCTGCTCGGCCTGGCGCACGGGTTCCACGACACCATGGCCCAGTACAGCGCGTACGGCTGGTGGGGCGCGGAGGCCAGCGCGCCGCGCGGGATGGGCTCCTTCACCAATCAGTACGCGGCGATGCCGAGCCTGCACGTCGGCTGGGCCCTGTGGTGCGGAGTGCTGCTGTGGCGGTACGGGCGCCACCCGCTGCTGCGGGTCCTGGGCGCGGTGTACCCGCTCGTCACCACCCTCGTCGTGATGGGCACCGCGAACCACTACTTCCTGGACGCCGCCGCCGGGGCGGGCGTCATGGGCGCCGGGTTCCTGTTCGCGCTGTCCCTGGAACGGCTCGGCGAGCGCCGGGCCGCCGCCGCTGCCCGCGCGCCCGCGACGGAGTCCGCCGTCTCCGGTTTCCGCCGTAAGTCCACGATTGTCAGTGGCGGATGGGAGACTTCCGCGGGTGAGCTCCTTCCCGCCCAGCGGCCCCCCGCAGACGACGCTCCGGCAACGGCTCGCTGATCTGCGCGGCCCCGCCGTGCCGCCCCGCCCGCTCGACGCCCGGGCGCTGGCGGCCCTCGCCGCCAACCCCGGCTGCGGCAGACGCGCCCTGCTCGACGGCGCCGGGGTGGACAAGACGGCGCTGGCCTCGGCGCTCGGCTCACCGGCCGCCTTCGGCCAGTCGCAGTTCGCGATGATCCGCGGGAACTCCTTCGAAGCCAAGGTCAAGGGCGACGGCGGCGCCGAACTGCTGCGCCTGGTGCACGAGCACCTCGGCGCGGGGGCCGAGCCGCCGACCCGGCGGCCCCACGTCCCCGACCTCACCGCCGCCGGTCCCGAGGGCCGCGCCGCCCGGACCGCGCTCGCCCTGCGCGAGGCCACGGTGGCCGCGGCCTGGACCCTGCTCGACCATCCGATGCTCGCGCTGGAGGTCGCCGGGTCGCCCGCCTACCTGGAGCCCGACGCGGTCGTGGTGCATCCCGACGGGCGCTGGACCGTCGTCGAGATCAAGTCCTTCCCGATGATCGACGGGGCCGCGGACGCGGCGAAGGTCGGCGCCGCCGCCCGTCAGTCCGCCGTGTACGTGCTCGCCCTGGAGCGGGTCGCGGCCGTGCTGGAGGGCGCCGTCGTCGGTCACACGACGCTGCTGGTCTGCCCCAAGGACTTCTCCAACCTGCCCACCGCCTCCGTCGTGGACATCCGCAAGCAGCGCGCGGTGACCGCGCGCCAGCTGGACCGGCTCACCCGGGTCGAGGAGCTGGCCGCGGCCCTGCCCGCCGGGCTGAGCTTCGATCCGGCCCGGCCCGCCGAGGAGCTGGCCGAGGCGGTGGAGGCGGTGGACGCCGCCTACGCCCCTGACTGCCTGGCCGCCTGCGAGCTGGCGTTCCACTGCCGGGAGAGGTCCCGCGCGGCAGACGCGGTGACCGCGCTCGGCCGCTCCGTACGCGGGGAACTGGGCGCGTTCACCACGGTCGGCGCGGCGCTGGCGGCCGCCGCCGGGACGGGCCCGGCCGACGACCCGACCTCGGCGGCGCTGCACCGGGCCGCCCGGCTGCGCGCCGAGGCCCTGGAGCAGGCGCCCGCACGCACCGCGCGGGAGGAAGCCGCATGCCCCTGCTGAGCACCCTGGCCCGGCTGGAGGCCGTCCGCGCGGGGCGGGCGCAGCCGCTGGCGACCGTACGGCACCGGCACCTGGGCGAGCGCCCGCTGGTGTGCGTACCCCTGACCACGGCCGGTGAGGCGGGGGCGCCGCTCGGCGCGCTGGTGGGTACGGACCGGGCGCAGCCGCGGCTGCTGGTCGTCGCGCAGCCGCGGGACCGGAACCTGCGCTGGGAGTTCCTGGCGGAGCTGGCCGACGTGGTGCTGCCGTACCTGGACGGGTATGCGGACGCCGTGGAGGCCGCCGAGCGGACCGAGACGGATCCGGAGAGCGGCAAGAAAGTGAAGGTGGCGACCGAGCTGTGCGCGGACGCCCCGCAGCTGATCGTGCCGAGCCGGGCGGGCGTGGAGTACGTCCGGCTGCTCGGGCGGTCGATGCGGTTCCGGCGTACGGCCGAGGAGGACCCCGAGGCTCCGTATCCGGCGCCGCCACGGGTGCCGCTGCTGGGCCGCTGGTTCACCCACCTCGGCGAGCGGTCCCGGGTGCCCGGGTCCTCGATGCTGCTGTCCGCGACGGAACTGCTGGCCCGGCACTGGGCGAGCGGGCAGAGCAGTCTGGAGGACCAGCACCTCGGCGCGCTACTGGCCTGGATCGACCCGCCGGACGGGACCTCCGGCGCGCGGGCGGCGCTGCGCGCGGAGCTGGAGCGCGACCGGGACGGGCAGTTGCTGGTGCCCCCGGCGGGCCCGGCCACCGACCCGGCCTTCGACAACCGGCTGCTGGCCCCCGCGATGGCCCGGTTCGACGCGGCCCGCGCCGCCGAGCCGCGGGTCGCGGAGGCGGTGGAGCGGACGGAACGCGCGGTACGGGACCTGGTCGAGGCCCAGCTTCGGCCCACCTGGGACGCGGTGTGGCGGTCCCTGGACCTGCTGCGCACCCTGCCCGAAGGGGCGTACGCGGAGCAGCGTTGGACCCGTGACCGCTGGTCGTACACCGGCCACCGGGACCGGGTCCGGGCGGGTGAACCGCCGCAGCCCCGCCGTGACGACGCGGTGACGGCGGCCCAGAAGCTGGCCACCCGCGAGACCGAGCAGGTCCGGGTGGACGCCCAGGAGGCCCTGGACGACCCCCTCGTGATGGCGGGACGGCGGCTGGCGGGCGAGGCCTTCACGGGCGAGGTCACCGAGGTGGTCATGGAGTGGACGGAGTCCAAGCGGCCGAGCCCCCGCCCGCTGGTGACGGTGGCGACGGAGGACCGGCCGCAGCTGCCCGAGGACGGCGGCCGGGCGAAGGTGTACCGGGCGCTGGACGGGCGCCCGCAGTCGGCCGAGTTCGTCGGGTACGCCGGTCCCCGCGGGGACGGGCTGCTCGTGCTGCGGCTGCTGGACAAGATGGGGCGCGGCAGGGAACCGGACGCGGGCTCGGTGCCGGGCAAGGGCGACCGGGTGTGCTGGACCCTGTTCGAGCACGACGCGCGGGGCGGCCCGAAGCTGCCCGACCCGGAGCACACCCCGTGGACGCACGGCGGGCCGCCCGGATCCGGGGCCCCCGCCGCCCATGCCGACGCCGTGACCGACGAGGACATCCTGTGAGCGCGACCAGCACCGTCGATCCGGCCGCCGCGGCGGCCCGGGCCACCGAGGCGATCCTGCGCGACACGCTGCACGGCGCCGAGCGGGGCGTGGTCGTCGACTCCCCGCCCGGGGCCGGGAAGTCCACCCTGGTGGTGCGGGCGGCCCGCGAACTGGCCGCCGCCGGGCGCCGGACGATGATCGTGGCGCAGACCAACGCGCAGGTGGACGACCTGGTGCTGCGCCTCGCCGAGAAGGACCCGGAGCTGCGGGTGGGCCGCCTGCACAGCAGTGACGGCGAGGCCTACGACAAGGCGCTGCTGGAGCTGCCGTCGGTGACGCTGTCCGCGAAGGCGGGCGACCTGGGCGACCTCCCGATCGTCATCTCGACGGCGGCGAAGTGGGCGCACACACAGGGCGTGGAGCCGTGGGAGCACGCGATCGTCGACGAGGCGTACCAGATGCGCTCCGACGCGCTGCTGGCCGTGGCCGGACTGTTCGAACGGGCGCTGTTCGTGGGCGATCCGGGCCAGCTGGACCCGTTCAGCGTGGTCGGCGCCGAGCAGTGGGCGGGGTTGTCCTACGACCCCTCCGCCTCGGCGGTCTCCACCCTGCTGGCGCACAATCCGCGGCTGCCGCAGCACCGGCTGCCGGTGTCGTGGCGGCTCCCGGCGTCGGCCGCGCCGCTGGTGTCGCGCGCGTTCTACCCGTACACCCGGTTCCGCAGCGGTACGGACCACGGCGACCGGCGGCTCTCGTACGGCGTGCCCTCGGACGGGTCCGGCCCGGACCGGGTCCTCGACGAGGCCGCCGAGTCCGGGTGGGGCCTGCTGGAGCTGCCCGCCCGGCACACCCCGCGCACGGACCCGGAGGCGGTGGGGGCGGTGGCCCTGGTGGTCCGCCGGGCCCTGGACCGGGGCGCGGTGACCTCGGACGAGCGGAGCCCGGGCCCGGCGGCGCTGACCGCTGACCGGATCGCGGTCGGCACGGCCCACCGCGACCAGGCCTCGGCGGTCCGCGCCGCCCTGGCGGGGCTGGGGGTCACGGGGGTGACGGTGGACACCGCGAACCGGCTCCAGGGGCGCGAGTACGACCTCACCGTGGTCCTGCACCCGTTGTCGGGCCGCCCGGACGCGACGGCCTTCCACCTGGAGACGGGCCGCCTGTGCGTCTTGGCCTCCCGCCACCGGCACGCCTGCGTGGTGGTGGCCCGCGCGGGCATAGCGCGCCTGCTGGACGACCATCCCTCGACGGAACCGGTCCAGCTGGGCGTGACCATGAAGTTCCCGGACGGCTGGGAGGCCAACCACTCGGTCCTGGCCCACCTCGCGGAACACCGCGTCCCCTGGAAGCCGTAGCCCCGGGCCGTGAGCACGGCCCGCGCCCGGGACGTTCGTACGGGCGTTCCCGGGGCGGGGGGCCTTGGGGCGGGCTTGCGCGGCGCTGGACAATGGACGGTGGCCCGGAAGGAATCCGTCCACGAAGCAGGAGGACACGCATGGCAGAGCCCGAGCGCACCGAGCGGAGGCTGCGGCCCGCTCCGCTGCTCTTCGAGCCCTCGGAAGCCGCCACGGATCCCGAGCACTTCTTCGACCTCGAGTCGATCGAGGACCCGCGCGAACTGCTGGCCCGCGCCACCGAACTCGCGCTCGCCTTCCGGGCGGCGCAGGACCGGGCCGTCGAGTTCCAGGCGATGGCGGCCGCCCAGCTGGCGGACCCGCGACGGTTCGACCGCCTCTCGGCGGCGGTGATCGGCGAGCGCGCCCAGTGGTCCGAGGACTACGCCGAGAAGATGATCGAGTTCGGCGAGGCACTGCTGCGGGGCGCCGCCGAGGACCGCTAGCGGGCGGCGGTCCCGGCCGCACCGCGCCCCCGTCCACCCACGCATCCGCCCGCACCCGTACATCCGTTCTGGCATATGCGCAGCGCAAGATACCCCAGCCCGCCCCGCCGTGTCCTGGTTTCCCGTAACTCCCGGGAACCGGAGCGCCACGGCCGGTAGACCTTCCCCATGACCACGATGACGACGGCTACCGGCTGCCCCACCCTCCACGCACCCGCCACCCACGTCACCCCGCAGGGCGCCGCCTGGCTCGCCTCCGCCTCGCCCTACCCGCACAGCACCCTCACGCTGTGGCAGAGCAGGCCCACCGCCCCCGCGGTGCTCCCCTGCGGCAGCGCCTTCGACGTCGTCAACGTGCCCGCGGTCTTCGGGCGCCGGATGCTGGACCTGCTCTGGAGCGAGGGCCCGGGGTCCGGGCCGGTGGCCGTGCACCGCGGCCGGACGCTGCTCTTCGCCACGCCCGGCACGGCCCACCGGCTGCCCGCGCTGCTCGCGTGGGAGGAGTGGGGGGAGGCCCGCGGCGGCGGGGCCGACGGCGGGGCCCACGCCACCGCGCCCGCCCCGCTCTGCCACGGCCGGGGCGACGCGGTGACCGTACCGGCGCTGGCCGCCGCGCCCGGCGCCGCGCCGGGGCATTCGCGCTGGCTGGTGGCCCCGGACACCCGGCTCCCCTGGCTCCCGGGGCCCGAGGCCCTGCTGTGGGCCTGCGTGCGGGCCGCCCGCGGCGGCGGCGCCGAGTCGGCACCGGACCTGCGGATATCGATTTTTCCTTCGGCCGATCCGGATGCTAATGTCTACGACGTCAGCAAGCGCCGCTAGCTCAGTTGGTTAGAGCAGCTGACTCTTAATCAGCGGGTCCGGGGTTCGAGTCCCTGGCGGCGCACAGACGGAGGAAGGCCCCCACGCGAGTGGGGGCCTTCTTCGTGTCCGGACGCGGCACCGCCGGACGCGGCACTAGCTCGTGATCTTCACCGTGTACGCGCCGGACTGGGTCCGGTCGGCGACCTCGATGGTGATCCGCTCCCCCGGCACGGTGAACGTCTCGCCCACCTCCAGCGGCGCGTCCGCGAGCGGCGGGTAGACCGAGCGGCCCCAGCAGGCGTCGGTGTGCGGATGCCCGTCCACCACCTCGATCGGGCCGCCGCCCGACGCGGGGTCGTTGCGCACCCGGTAGACCAGGACGCCCTCGGTGCAGGTGTGCCCGTCGTTGCCCGCGGAGCCCCGCGCCTCGATGGCGATCGCGGTGCCGGGGCCCGTACGGACGACCGCGAGCCGGGTTCCGACCGAGCCGCCCCGCTGCGGTGCCTGGGCCAGCGGCTGGAGGGTGTGCAGGGAGGTGCCGCCGCGCACGCAGTCCACCTGGCCGGGGCCCAGCCAGCCCAGCTTCCACTTGTGCCAGGCGAACAGGTCCGGGGCCATCCCGAACTGGCTCCCCATCACGTCCCAGTCGCCGACGTAGGTGTCCCAGTCCCCCTTGCCGTCGTTGGGCCGGTGATAGAGGTCCGGCAGGTCGAAGACGTGCCCGGTCTCGTGCGCCAGGACGTTGCGGTCCGGCGGGTGCTTCTCGAAGACGGTGACGATCCGCCGCAGATCGGTGCCGTCGGCCCGGATCGGCCGGTCGAAGTTGACGACCTTGGTGGCGTCGGAGTCCACCCCGGGCGCGTCCGGGTCGGCGACGAAGTACACGATGTCGTACGCGCTGAAGTCCACCTCGGGGTCGGCGGTGGCGACGGCGTCGCGCACGTAGGCAGCCCGCGCCTCGGGGGCCCAGTCACGCTGCATCCCGTAGGCGGTGGACGGCTTGGGCATCTGCATCCAGTGCCGCTGCGGGTGCGGGACCAGCTGGAAGCGGCCGTACGAGGCCCGCTCGAAGAACTGGCTGGTGGCCGGGAAGTAATCGGCCGTCAGCTGGTCGGGGGTGGTGACGGGCCGGAAGTCCGGGAAGGACAGGAAGACCATCAGGGCGTTGAGGGAACGTTCCGGCTTGGGGTAGTCGCCGTTCCAGGTGTCCAGGCCCAGCGAGTGGTGCGACGCCGTTCGGGTGAGCGCGCACGGCCCGGCCCCGGAATCGGCCACCGCCGGACCCGCGACGAGCGAGATCGCGGCGATGGCCGCGAGGGAGGTGAGGGCGGCCGCGGCACTGCGCGCGCGCTCCACTCCCCCGGGTGTCTGCTGTCGCGGCACATCGACCTCCGGTGGTGGATTTCGTAACATCCCACCCACCTTGCGGCGATTGTCTTACTAATGTCCTGTTCCGCTGCCCCACACGAGTGAGCGGTACGGCATCCCGGTGACCCCGCGGCTTTACGCGCATATTCATCTGTGTCTACGGAACGTCACGATCGGTCAGCCGAGGTCACACACGGACTCCGCGCGCTCACAGCCGCGCAGAAACGATCGGGCGACAGGGGGCGGACGAACCGTCAGCACGCCGAAGCGGAGGGGTCGTCGCGGCGGCGCCGCTGGATAGGGCCTCCCGGCAGCCTCTATGATCGGCACACTTTCCTGCACGGACACCACGAGCACTGCGGGAGCGAACGGTGAGCGGAACCCCAGAAGGAACCGGTTCGGCGGCCGACAGCATCCGACCGACCGTCACGGAGCGTCACCCGGCAGTGCCTGCGGCGTCGACCACGTCCCCGGGCGGCCCCGGCCGGACCCCGGTGGGCCGGAGCGGATCCGAACTGCGCGACTACCGGGCCGCGTTCAACGCGGCCCACCTCGCGATGGCCGTCGTCGACCGCGACGGCTTCGTCGTCGCCGCCAACTCGGCCCTCGCCGGGCTGCTCGGCACCGAGGCCCACGACCTCGACGGGCGGTCCGCGGCCGATCTGGTCGACCTGGCCGCCGAGGCCCGGACCTGGCAGGCCTACCGCGAGGTGCTGCGCGGGCGCCAGGCCCGGCTGCGCTGCACCCGGCGGCTCAAGCACCCCGACGGGCACTCGCTGTGGACCGAGGTCACGCTGGGGCCCGTACCGGGCAGCGGGGACGTCCTGCTGTCGGTCGCCGACATCAGCGACCGGCGCGACCTCCAGGCCCGGCTGCGGCACCTCCAGATGCACGACCCGGTGACCCGGCTGCCCAACCGGGCGCTGTTCTTCGAGCGGTTGTCGGCCGCCCTGGAGAGCCCCTCCTACGAACGCGGGGGCACCGGCCGGATCGGCCTGTGCTACCTGGACCTCGACGGGTTCAAGGCGGTCAACGACACCCTGGGCCACCGGGTCGGCGACCGGCTGCTGACCGCCGTCGCGGCCCGGCTCGCCCAGTGCGCGGACCAGTCCGGTTACGGGCGTACGGGCGGCCATCTGGTCGCGCGGCTCGGCGGCGACGAGTTCGCCCTGCTCGTGGAGGACTCCACGGGCACCGAGCAGCTCGCGGACCTGGCCCGCTCGGCGCTGGCCGCCGTACAGGAGCCGTTCGACCTGGCCGGGCAACGGCTGTCGGTGTCGGCCTCCATCGGGGTGGTGGAGCGGGTGGCGGCCGGGACCTCGGCGACGGCGCTGATGCAGGCCGCCGACACCACGCTGTACTGGGCGAAGGAGGACGGCAAGGCCCGCTGGACCCTCTTCGACCCGGAGCGCAACGCCCATCGGATGACCCGCCAGGCCCTGTCCTCGACGCTGCGGCCGGCGGTGGAGCGCGACGAGTTCGTGCTGGAGTACCAGCCGCTGGTGGACCTGGAGAGCGGGGTGGTGCGGGGCGTGGAGGCCCTGGTGCGCTGGAACCACCCGCAGTTCGGGACCCTCACGCCGAATCGGTTCATCGGGATCGCCGAAGAGGACGGTTCCATCGTGCAGTTGGGGCAGTGGGTGCTGCGGACGGCCTGCCGCCAGGCGCGCCGCTGGCAGATCGAACACCCCAGTGACGCACCGGTCTTCGTGTCCGTGAACGTCGCGGTGCGCCAGGTGTGGGACTCCGACCTGGTCGGCGACGTCGCGGAGATCCTGGCGGAGACCGGGCTCGCGCCGCAGCTGCTCCAGCTGGAGCTGACCGAGTCGGCGGTGATGGGCTCGGCCGGGCGGCCGCTCCAGGCCCTGCAGGCGCTGAGCGACATGGGGGTGCGGATCGCCATCGACGACTTCGGCACTGGCTACTCCAACCTGGCCTACCTGTCCCGGCTGCCGGTCTCGGTGCTGAAGCTGGACGGCTCCTTCGTGCGGGGCTTCCGTTACGAGGAGGGCTCGCACCCGAACCCGGCCGACGAGACCATCGTGGAGGCCCTGGTGCAGCTGGCGCACCGGCTGGGGCTGACGGTGACCGCCGAGTGCGTGGAGACGGCGGGGCAGGCGGCGCGGCTGCGCCGGGTGGGCTGCGACACCGGTCAGGGCTGGCTGTACTCCCGCGCGGTGGCCCCGGAACGGATCGCCGAGATGATCATCGCCCGCCCGCAGGACCTCGCCCGCTGAACCGGCCGAGCGTCCGAGCCGACCGAGCGTCTGAACCGACCGAGCGTCCGAACCGGCCTTCCGGGTCCGCGAACACCGCCGCCCCCGCCCCTGGGAAGGGCGGAGGCGGCGCTCGCTCGGCGCGGGGTGGGGGGATCAGCAGGCGCCGAGGTCCTTCCAGACACCCCACGCGCCGGTGGTGCCGGGCACCTCGTTCTGCGTCCACCACTGGGCCTGCCACTTGTGGCCGCCGTAGGAGACCTGGCTGCCACCGGTGTAGACGGCACCGCCGACGTAGGCCGCGACCGCACCGCAGCCCGCGGGCGGGGTGGTGGGAGGCGTGGTCGGGGGCGTGGTCGGCGGGGTCGTGGGAGGCGTCGTCGGCGGGGTGGTCGGCGGCTGGGTGGTTCCGCCGAGGGCGTCCGAGATCTGGTTCAGCAGCGTGGTCTTGTCGTCCAGGCCGAGCAGCGAGTACATCATCGCGCCGGCCAGGCCGCGCTGCTTGCCGTAGTCGACCCGGGCCTGGATGGACTTCTGGTTCAGGCCGGTGAAGAACTCGCCGTCCTTGTAGAAATACGAGGCCTTGGCCTGGTCGTCCCAGAAGGTGGTGGCCGGGTTGTCGACGATCCCGCCAAGCTCCTTGTAGTTGGCGATGCCCGCCTGCTGGCTGGTGGGCCGGGCCGCGGAGGGGCCCGTCGCGGTCTGGGCGAGGCCGTTGGCGGTCCCGGCGGGAACGCCCTTCCAGCCGCGGTAGTAGAACTCGTAGCCCAGGGTCAGCTTGTTGGCGGGGAAGCCGCCCGCGATGCCGTAGGCCGCGTTGCCGTCGAGCCAGGAGTCGATGGCGTTCTTGATGCCGTACTTCTGGGTGCCCGGCGCGATGGGGTCGGTCGGGTCGGCGGCCGAGTTCAGCAGCGGGGACTGGTGGTAGGTCGGCCCGTCGCCGTCCCAGGCGCCGTGCATGTCGTAGGTCATGATGTTCGCGTAGTCGAGGTACGCGCCGATCTTGTCCGTCTCGATGTACTTGATCTTGTCCTGGCCGGCCGGGAGGGCCGAGGTCAGCAGGTACTTCTTGCCGCCGTTGGCCGCGCCGTACGCGTCGAGCTGCTCACGGAACTCCTTGAGCAGCAGCGTGTAGTTGGCCTTGTCCTCGGGTCCGGTGTGGTTGCCCAGGTGGCCGCCGGTGGAGCCGGGGTACTCCCAGTCGATGTCGATGCCGTCGAAGATCCCGGCCGCGCTGCCCGCGCCGCCGTAGCCCCCGTCGACCGGCAGGTTGCCCTTGATGTACTGGTCGATGCAGGAGGAGACGAGCTTCTTGCGGCTGGCGTCGGTGAGCGCCGCGTCGTGGAAGTACTTGGAGTAGGTCCAGCCGCCGATCGATATGTTGATCTTGAGGTGCGGGTACTTCGCCTTCAGCTGCTTGAACTGGTTCATGACGCCGACGATCGGCTGGTCCCACTTGTCCGCGACGCCGCTGACGCTGTCGGCCGCGCTGAAGGACTTCTGGTAGTCGGCGTAGGAGTCCCCCGCGCCGTCACCGGCGCCGGCGTTGTTGTCGTCACCCGCCGCCTTGTTGGCCTCGAAACAGGTGAGGTTGGTGGGGTGGATGTTGCCGAACGAGTAGTTGAGGACGTCCAGCTTGCTCGCGATCCCCCGGGTGTCGAGCTGCTTGGGGTAGAAGGCGTTCCCGTACACGCTCCACTGGTCGTAATAGGCGATCTTGACGCCACCGCCGGCCGTCGCTGCGGTGGTCGTGGAGTCCGCGGCCTGCGCGGTGCCGAGGCCGGCGAAGGTGGCGAGCACCCCTGCGGCGAGAGCGGCCGTGGTGGCCGCCGCGATGAGCGGTTTACGGATGTGCATGGGGGGCCTCCGGAGGCGGGGGGAGGGCAGAGCCGTGGAAAAGCTTGCGGGTGAGAGAAGTGATAGCGATCACTCCAACGCCGCGTCAATGGTTTGGACCAAACAAGGACTAGACCAGTTGGACGACAAATCCCCTCGTCAGAGACCTGATCGCATAACAAAAACCGCTCGTCACCCCGGTGACGAGCGGTTTAAGGCCCCCTTAGGTCATCCCCGCGCAAGGTTTTGGCAACAAACCAGCCAAACCCCGTTCGCGGCTACTCAGGCAGGTTCCACGCCCTCCGCACGCATCCCGTACGCATCTGCGACGAGCCCGTACGACCGCACGCGGGCCGCTCCGCTGTGCCCGGTCGTGGTCAGCATCAGCTCGTCCGCACCCGTCCGCTTGACCAGACCGTCCAGCCCCTCCCGGACCTCGTCCGGGGTGCCGTACACGATGGTGGCGAGCCAGCTGTCGACGAACTCCCGCTCCAGGGCGCTGAAGGAGTACGCCGCCGCATCCCGCGGGGTCGGCACCAGGCCCGGCCGCCCGCTCCGCAGCCGCAGCATCGCCAGCGCGCCGGTGAGCACCTGGGCGTGGGCGGCCTCCGCGGTGTCGGCGGCCAGCGCCGACACCCCGATCAGCGCGTACGGCTCGGCCAGCACCGCCGAGGGGCGGAAGCTCTGCCGGTAGAGGTCGAGCGCGGGCAGCGTGCCCGCCGCCGAGAAGTGGTGGGCGTAGGCGAAGGGGAGACCGAGCTGTCCGGCCAGACTCGCGCTGAAACCGGAGGAGCCCAGCAGCCACACCGGCGGCCGGGCGGGGGATCCCTGCACCGGCCCGGGCACGGCGTGCACCCGGGCGTAGGGGTGCCCGTCGGGGAAGTCGTCGTCGAGGAACCGGGTCAGTTCGGCGAGCTGGCGCGGGAAGTCCTCGGCGCCCTCGTCGAGCCTGCCCCCGCCGCGCAGCGCCATGGCGGTGCGCCCGTCGGTGCCGGGCGCGCGGCCGAGGCCCAGGTCGATCCGCCCCGGCGCGAGCGCTTCCAGGGTGCCGAACTGCTCGGCGATCGCGAGCGGGGCGTGGTTGGGCAGCATGACCCCGCCGGAGCCGAGCCGGATCCGCGAGGTGTGGGCGGCCAGGTGCGCCAGGATCACGGCCGGGGAGGAGCTGGCGACCCCGGGCATGGAGTGGTGTTCGGCGATCCAGTGGCGGTGGTAGCCGCGCGCTTCGGCGAGCCTCGCGATGTCCACGCTGGTGCGCAGCGAGGCGTGGGCGGTACTGCCCGCGCCGACGGTGACCAGGTCCAGTACGGACAGCGGTACCGGCGCCGAGCCGCGGACGGTTCCGCGGATCGCGTCCGGCGCGCCCACCCCGTCCCCCGTGTCAGCCATCTTCGCTCCTCCGTCGTCGTCGGCGGCCGGTCCGGCCGCTCGTCGTGTGCACGCCACCCCCAGGACCCGTCCGGATCCGTCCGGTGCCGTGGCCGTACGAGGGGTTCGAACAGCGGACGGGTGCGGGGCATTCCCGGCACACCCGGACAGGGCGGTTGACAGTGGCATATGCCAACTGGGTAGCCACTGGTCCAGGGGCATAATTGAGCCATCAATCTCTTCAACAGCCGCTCCGGGCGGGGCGCTTGGTGGCTATCGTGTGAGAGCAAGCGGTAACAACCTGCTAGGGGGAAAACCGTGGCGCTGAAGCCCGAGCCGACCGCGCCGTTCCACTCGGTGCAGTACGCGCTGCGCGTACTCGAAACGATCGCACGGCACACCGGTGGCGTGACGGACGTACAGATCGCCCGTGAGACGGGGCTGCCTTCGGCCCATCTCACCCCCATGCTCCTCATGCTGCGGCGGGAGGGGTACGTACTGCAGGTGTCCGACGGCGCCTACGCGATAGGTGACTCGCTCGTCCTCCTGGGCTCCGGCATGGACCGGCAGCAGGCGTTGCAGGACAAGCTCCAGGAGACCCTGGACCGACTGCGCGACTCGGTGGGGGCGGCGGTCTACATCAGCCGGTACGTGGACGGGGAAGTACGGATCACGCAGTTCGCGGACAGTCCCCGCACCCCCAAGGTGCACGAGTGGGTCGACTTCCGTTCCGCCGCGCACGCCAGCGCGGTCGGCAAGTGCCTGTTGACGCAGCTCGACCAGAACGGCCGCCGCGACCACCTCTCGCGGCACAAGATCGCCCGGCTCACGTCGAAGACGATCACCAACGAGCGGATCCTGTTCTCGAAGCTGGACAGCCAGCCCGCCACGGTCCCGATGCTGGACCTGCAGGAATACGCGGTGGGCACGGTCTGCGCGGCGGTGCCGATCACGGCCGGGTCGGCGGTGGGGTGCCTGGCCCTGTCGATGCCGGTCGAGCACGCGCACCGGCTGCGGGCCGCGGCGGAGGCGCTGAACCGCAAGGCCGCGCCGCTGCTGCTGTCGCTCACGCTGTAGGGCCGGTCCGGCGGCGCACGACCAGGGACGCACAGGGGCGGAAACACTTCGGGCGGTTCCCGGTGAACCGGAAACCGCCCGAAGGACAGGTGCGCCGCCAGGGACTCGAACCCCGGACCCGCTGATTAAGAGTCAGCTGCTCTAACCAACTGAGCTAGCGGCGCCTGCTGGCAGAGAAAATATTACCCGGTCCCCAGGGGTGCTCGCGACCACCTTCGACCGGCCTCCGGTCACCGGCCCAGCAGGTCCGCGCGGGACTGGGCCGTATACGACTCCAGGAGACCGGAAACGTCCGCCGCGGTCAGCGGGCGGTACCCCGTGACCGGCGCGGCCGGTACCGGACGCCACCAGACCGGGTCCGGGGTCCGGAAACCGTCCCGGCGCAGCCCCACCCGGTGCACCTTGTTCGTCGCCGTGACCGGCATGTCCGCGACCACCCGGACGTAGCGCGGGGCCATCTTCGTGCCCAGGTCGGGCTGAGCGGCGAGGAAGGCCCCGAACGCCCGCGGATCGAAGACCGCCCCGGGCCGCAGCGCGAGGGCCGCCATCACCTGGTCCCCGGCCACCTCGTCCGGCACCGCGTACACGGCGACCGCCGCCGCCTCCTCCCAGCGCGCCAGGATGTTCTCGATCATCGCGGCGGCCAGGTTCTCGCTGTCCACGCGCAGCCGGTCGTCCGTGCGGGCCGCGAAGTAGAGGAAGCCCTCGGCGTCGCGGAAGAACAGGTCCCCCGTCCAGTACCAGCCGTCCCGGGTCCGGGCCGCCTCCGCGTCGGGGTTGCGCCAGTACCCCTCGAAGAGGCTGCGCCCCCGGTTGACCAGCTCCCCTATGGCCGCGGCGCCGTTCACGAGGCGGCCCCGCCCGTCGAAGACGGCCGCCGGGCACTCGGCGCCCGTCTCCGGGTCGATGACGGCCAGGTCGCTCCCGGCCCCCGCCCGGCCCAGGGCGCCCGCCGGGGTGTCCGGGGTGCGCTGGACGGAGGCGCCGCCCTCGGTGGCGCCGTAGCCCTCGACCAGCCGGACCCCGAAGCGCTCGGCGAAGCGGGCCGCGTCCACCGCCCCCGCCTCGGTGCCGAAACCGAGCCGCAGCGGGTTGTCCCGGTCGTCGGGGCGCGGCTCGGTGGCCAGCAGGTACTGGACCGCGCGCCCGACGTAGGTGAAGTACGTCGCCCCGTACGCCCGTACGTCGTCCAGGAACGCGGACGCCGAGAAGCGGCGGCGCAGCGCCACCGAGGCGCCTGCGGCGAGGGCCGGGAGCCAGTCGGCGATGACGGCGTTGCCGTGGAACATCGGCATGCAGATGTAGTGGACGTCGTCGGGGGTGACCGAGAACTGCCGTACGAGGGCGGCCCCGGCGGCGGCGAGCCGGCCCTGGGTGCAGATCGCGGCCTTGGGGGCGCCGGTGGAGCCGGAGGTGAAGTAAAGGAGCAGCCGGTCGCCGGGACCGGGGCCGCCGGGCCGCAGCGAAGCCCCGCCCGGCTCGGCGCCCGCGTAGGGGGCGAGGAGGTCGGCGTACTCCTCGCTGTCGGTGACCAGGACGCGGACGCCGGGCAGGTCGAGGCCGCGCAGGAGCGGCAGGTGGGCCCGCTCGGTGACCAGGATCCGGCAGTCGGTGTGCAGGATGTCTCGGGCCAGCTCGGGCCCGCGCCGGGTGGGGTTGATCCCGGCGACGGCGGCCCCGGCGAGGGCCGCCGCGCCGAGCCAGAAGGGGAACTCGGGGGTGTTGTCGAGCAGCACCCCCAGGTGCGGCTCCGCCCCCGGGGGCAGCAGGTCGACGAGCAGCGCGGCGCGCGCGGCGGCCTCCTGGGCGGTCCGGTGGTGGCTGAGGACGGTGTCTCCGTACCTCAGCCCGGGCCGGTGGTCGCCCCATTGGCGCGCCATGAGTTCCGCGACGGTCTCGGGTGTCGTCGTCCGCATGCCGCCGGAGATTAGCTGACGTTACGTCAGAACTGAACGTCGGAGCACGAGTAGAAGGCGTTGGCGGTGTCGTTGACGGTCCACACCGCCAGGATCATGTGCCGACCGGTCTTGCCGCTCGGCATCACGCCCTGGTGGACGGTGGTCATGTCGGGGCGCGCCCCGTTGTAGGCGACCGTGAGGAAGGGCTGGGGGTCGAGCGAGGCCCGGGTGAGGGGCTTGGCGGGGTCCCAGCCGTTCTTGGTGACGTAGTACCGGAAG
This sequence comes from Streptomyces sp. G-G2, assembly GCF_030063135.1. Taxonomy (GTDB): domain Bacteria; phylum Actinomycetota; class Actinomycetes; order Streptomycetales; family Streptomycetaceae; genus Streptomyces. The sequence continues at coordinate 142,520 of NZ_JASISO010000002.1, read as the reverse complement.
TCGGTGGTGGAGTGGTTCGCGGTGAACTGCCACCGGAAGCTGTAGGGCTGCCCGCTGGTCACCTTGGTGGTGGGCCAGGTCCCGCCGCGCGGGTCGTCGAGTTCCGCGAACTCGGGGTGGTTGCCCGAACATATCCGGCCGTCGGCCGGGCCCGCCGCCGGGAAGCCCTTGAGCCCCTCGACGCTCTGCGGCTCCCACTGGATGGAGCCGCAGTTGGCGACGGTCTTGTTGGCGCAGAGCTTCTGGCGGCTGATGGGGCTGTCGGTGTACCCGTGGCTGCTCGCGGTGGGGGCGCTGAGCACGGACACCCCGAGGATCACGCCGAGACCGAGCGCGGCGGCGCGGGCCCGTCTGGGCGTGCGGGTGGGCATGCGGGTGTTACGCATGATGCTCCTTGAACGTGGGGGGAGTTCGGTGAGCGTGCGCACGCGTGGGGAACTGCGGTACCTGAATCGGTCTAGACCAAGTCCCAGATTATTGACGTGAGTTGGCCATGTCCAGACCAATCGGCGAACAGGCGTCCCGCGATGCGGGCAGCCCCGGATAGCGGACACGCCGGAGGGGCGGCCGATGGCTCCGGCCGCCCCTCCGGGTCCGCGTGAACGCGGTGGTTACTCCGGGCGCCCCGTGTAGAAGGCCACCGTCAGGTCCTTCACCAGTGCCTTGCGCTCGTAGTCGTCCAACTCCACCAGACCCCGGGAGGTCAGCCGGTTGACGGTGTCGTCGACCGCGTCGACCACCGAGGTCAGCACGCTGTCCCGGTGCTTCGCGTCGATCGCGGCGACCCGGCGGCGGCGCATCGCGGCGGCGACCTCCGGGGCGTACTCGATCCGGGTCGGCTGCGCCGAGTAGACCTCGATGCCCACGGCCTCCGTCTCGGCCGCCAGCATCCGGGTCAGCGCGTCACCCACCGCCTCCGCGTCGCGCAGGGTCGGGGCGTCCTCGTGGAAGGCGTCGGCGGGGAGCTGCGAGAGCACCCGGGCCATGGCGGACTCGACCTGCTCGGCGAGGTAGTCGCTGTGGTCCTCGACGGCGAGGGCGGCCCGGGCGGTGTCCTTGATCTGCCAGACCACCTGCACGACGACCTGGAGGGCGAGACCGCCCGAGTCGACGGCGGGCAGCGGGTCGCTGCGCCAGTGCCGCAGGCGTACGTCGACCCGGCGGCGCAGCAGCAGGGGGCTGACCCAGAGCAGACCGCTGCGGCGGACCGTGCCGCGGTAGCGGCCGAACAGGGTCAGCACCCAGGCGTGGCCGGTACGGCCCCGGCCGAGGCCGCCGAGGGCGAACAGGGCGACGACGCCGAGGAAGGCGAGCGGGGGCCACTGGTAGGAACGCAGCCCCTCGTACGGGTGGGGCGTGGCCCCGAACGCCGCCACCAGCGCGGGGGGCAGCGCCCCGGCCCGCCAGAGCACGGCGGCGCACCCGGCGAGGGCGAGGGCGCCGATGAGCAGGCCGACGGACCCGGGCAGGACGGGCCCGCGGACCTCCCGCAGCCGGTCGTCCCCGCGGGGGACGCGGCGGCCGGGGGCTGAGGCGGACGTGAGGGCGGAGGCGGAGGCAGTCGCCTTGGCCCCGCCCGTGGGACCGGCGCCGAGGCTGGGCCGGGGCCGGGCCGGCCCCCGCGCCGCGGCGGCGCCGGCGGCCCGGAACGGCAGCCCGGCCGGCACCTCGGCGACCCCGGCCCCGGCGGGCCCCGGCAGGCTGACCCGGGGCAGGTCCTGGGTATCGTCCTCCATCCCCCGCGCCACGGCCTGCGCCACGACGTGCGCGACCCCGTGCGGGGCGGGGGCGCCCTGGGCGTCGCCCGGTCCCGTCCCGGGGTCGGTCCAGGGGTACGCGTCCCAGGGCTCGGCCGCCGGTGCGGCGCCGTCGTCGCCCTGCTCCGATCCGGGACCGGTCCGGGGGTACGTGGTCCCGGGCGCCGCCGGGGCGGTCGCGGTCGCCGGGTCCGGGGCCGGGGCGGTCGCGGGGGCGGATTCGTGGCCCGGCCCGGGCCCGCCGTCGGCCCAGAGGTACGCCTCCTCGGCCCTGAGGTCGAGTTCCGGTCCGGACTCCGTCCACGGGTACGCGCCCTCGGACGCGGTGCGGGGGGTGGGCGGGTCGACGAACCGGGCTCCGGGGTCGCCGGCGCCCCCGGACGTGATGCCGGGCCCGCGCACCGTGCGGGCCGCGCCGGGGGCGGGCGGCCATACGGCGTCCGGTTCCGCGGTCCGCCCGAGCCCGGCCATGGCGGGCGCCGCCTCGACCCCGACCTCGACCCGCGCGGCGGGTACGTCGCCCCGGGCGAGGTCTCCCGCGCCCTCCGCCTCCGGCGCGGTGCGGACCGGTTCCGGTTCCGGTTCCCGTTCCAGTTCCGGCTCCGGGGCGGCGCACGTGGCCGCCGGGGGTGCGGGGGCCGCGGGCACCGCAGCCGGGGCCTCGTCGGCCCCGGGCGCGCCCGGCCGCGCCGTCGCGAAGGCCCCGGTCCCCGGCCCGGGGAGCCCGGCCCCGCTCGGCGCGAGGGGCGGGTCCGTCGGCTCCGGCGACCCCGCGGGGCGGGCCGTGAACGGGCCCGGGTCAGCGACGTACGGCCGCCGCGCGGGCACCGCCTCGTCGGCCCGAGCCGCCTGCGGCCGCGCCGTCACGGGCGCGTCGGCCGGGAACACCGGGGGCGCGGCGGCGGCGTACCGCGGCCGGCCCGTCGGGTGCCGTTCTTCGACCCGCGGCTCCCGCGGCCGCGCCGTCGCGGGAGGGCCGATCGGGGAGGCCGCCACCGGGGTGAACCCGTACGCCGTGGCCGTCGCCGGGGCGGGGGTGTCCTCGGGGGTCGGGCCCGGGGGGAGCGGCGGGGTCATGGACCAGCGGCCCGGCGCCGTGGCGGTGGGGGGCGGGAGGGGGGCCGCCAGGGTGTGCAGGCCCGCCCGGGGCGCGGCCGGGGCGGTCGCCCGGGCGACCGGCAGCGGACCCGGAGTGGCGGGCCGGGGGGGTGTCGGGGCCGGGGTGACCGGGGGGACCGCCATGGTGCCCGTCGTGAACGTCGTACGCGTGGGGTACATCGTTGCCTCCGTCATGCGAACAACCGGCGCCAGGTTTCCGGGCCCGGATAGCCGTCGGCCGAGGTCCCGCGCCAGCCCTGCGCGCGCTGGAACGCCTCGACGGCGCGGCGGTCGGCCTCGCCCCACCGGGGGCCCGGGCCGGTCGGGTAGTACTTGCCGAAGCCCTTGCGCACCAGCTGCCGCCCCAGGGCGGTGACCGCCGGGCCGGACGCGCCGGGGCGCAGCACCGCGGCCCCCGGGTAGGGCGGCACCCGCAGCGACGGCGGGCCGGTCGCGCCCGCCACCGTGGGCGGGATGTCCTTGCCCCGCTTCTGGACCAGGAGGCTCCAGGTCTTCGGGCCCGGCCGGCCGTCCGCCTCGCCCCCGGTCCAGCCCTGGGCCCGCTGGAAGGCCTGGGTGGCCAGCCGGTCGGAGTCGGTCCACTGCGGGCCGATCCCCTGCGGGTAGAACCGCGAGCCGCCGCGTCCGCTCAGCATCTGGCCGAGCTGGGTGACGTACTCGTTGTTCGCGCCCGCCCCGAACTTCGCCGCCCCCGGGTAGGTCACGTCGGCCACCGGCTTCGGCCCGGCGGCCGGTGCCTCGGGGGTGATGCCGCCGGTGATCCCGTTGAAGCGGTAGGGAAGGTACTTGGTGGCGTTGTTCCAGTACCCGTACGGCGTCGCCTGCTTCCGCGTCGTCGGGCGCGTCTGCTCGTAGGCGATGTAGTGCGTGCGGGTCTCGTCCACCCAGCCGCCGAAGAGGGTGACGTGCGAGCCCTGGTTCGGGTCGGCCGGGTTGTGGAAGAGGAGCATGTCCCCCGGCAGCAGTTCGTCCTTGGTGATGCGGGTGGCGAAGGTGTCGAGGCTGCCCGTCCACTCGTTGGTGCCGAGGTTCCAGGCCATGGAGACGTAGCCCGAGCAGTCCTGGCGGTAGCCGTCGGTCCAGTACAGGGACATGCTGTAGGGGACCTTGGCGTCCAGCCACAGCTTCGCCCGGTTGATGATCGTCGTACGGCCGATCTGCCGCCGCGCGGCCGGCGCTTTGACCGGGCCCGTGCGCGAGGGGCCGTGCAGCGGGGCCCGGCCGCCCTGGGGGCTGCCGGGTGTCACGGGTCCCGGGACCGGGTCGGGGCCGCTCACCGCCACCGCGGCGCCGGTTCCGCCGCTGAGCACCACGCCGGCGGCGGTGGCGAGGACGAGCGCGCGGCGGGCTCCGCGGGCGGCCGGATGACCGCCGTCACGGAGCGGTATGGCCCGGGCGCGGGCGAGGTCGCGCCGCCGCCGGGCGCAGCCGGGGCACCCGCAGTCGCCGCCGGGGTCGTACTCCTCGAAGAGCGGCACCGGCATCGCCGGATGCGTCGGCACCTGTGTCGGAGGCTGCGTCGTCATGCGGTTCCGTCCACTCCCCTGCTCGTCCACTGGTCGGCCGGGGCGTATCTGGCGGGGCATCAGGTACGGCGCGGCCAAGAGACATCGTGCACGATAAACACCTCAAACGTGGGTTAATCGGACAAGGCGGGCGTGTGGCGTCACGAGCACCGCCACGGGTGGGGTAAAGTTCTCTTTGTCGAAACAAGCGCCGCTAGCTCAGTTGGTTAGAGCAGCTGACTCTTAATCAGCGGGTCCGGGGTTCGAGTCCCTGGCGGCGCACAGACACGAAGAAGCCCCTCGCTCACGCGAGGGGCTTCTTCGCATTCGGCCGGGCCCGTGTCAGCCGCCCGTCGCGGCGGCGGACGCCGCCGCTGAGGGAGCGGCCTGCGGCTCGGGCTTCGTCGTGGCCGTCAGGTACGCCGACACCACCACGTTCGCCGTGTACCGCTTCGCCGCCTTGTCGTACGAACCCCCGCAGGTCACCAGCCGCACCTCCGCCCGGCCCGGCACTTTCGGCCCGTAGGCCTTGTGCGGGTCGAAGGAGGTCCGCTCGTAGACCTGGATGTCGTCGATGGTGAACTCGGCCAGCGTGCCGTCCGCGCGCAGCACCCGCACCTTGCCGCCCGGCTGCGCCGAGCTGAGCCCGTAGAACACCGCGGGCTTGGACTCGGTGTCCACGTGGCCGACCAGCAGTGCGGTGCCCGCGGCCCCGGGCTGGACCCCGCCCGACCACCAGCCCACCGTGCCCGGCTGGTCGTACGGCGGCGGTTCGATCGCCCCCTCGGCGTCCAGGACCCGGTTGATCACCGGGGCCTGGATGCCTATGGAGGGCACGTCCACCCGCTGGGGCGGCCCGGCCGCGGCGGGCGCGTGGATCGGGGCGTGCGCGGCGGGCAGCCCGGGGGCGGACATCAGACCCGGCTGGGCGTACGGGCCTCCGGACACCCCGGTGATCTCCCGGCCCCACAGCCACAGGCCCAGCACCAGCACCGTCCAGGCGGCGGCGGTCAGCAGCCGCCCGCCGCCGGAGGCCTTGGGCTCAGCCGTCACCGGGGGCCCTCACTCGCCGCTGCGGCGGCGGCGCAGGGTCAGCGCCCGGCCCGCGACGGCAAGGGTGGCCGCGGCGGCCAGCACCGCGCCGATCACGGTGTGCGGGAGGCCGGGGCCGCCCGTGTCGTGGTCCTTCTTGGCGGTGGTGGCCTTGGCGGGGGGCGCCGCGGCCAGCTCGGCCGCCATCGCGCCGCCTCCCGCGTGGACCGGCCAGATGGGCGTCTCGTGGTGGGAGGGCTGGTGGTGCTCGACCTCCAGGGAGCCGCGTACCCGGTCGTCGCGGTCGTCGCACTTGATCCGGATCTCGTGACGACCGGACCACGCGTCCGAGCGGATGTGGGCGTCGCCCCAGAGCTCGTGGTCACCGCCCCGCCCCCGGCTGAGGCGGATCTCGGAGACGAAGGCCGAGGACGTGGCGGACGCCCAGTCGCCGTCACAGCCCCGGACGCGCAGTTTGACCTGCGCTCCGGGGCGGGCCGGGTCCGGATCGGCCGAGACTCCGCCGCGGTCGTCCCCGTTGGCGAGGGCGAGGGGGGCGGTCACGGTGGTCACGGCGGTGAGTGCCGTCAGGGCGACGGCCACCTTGGCGACACGGAGAGCGATCAGATCACTGCGCATGGTGAACCTCCTTCTTCAAGGAGGTTCACGTGCGGCGCGCCGCTCCGCATCCGGAGCGGCGCGCGCTTGGCCCGTACGTGTCACAAGTACACCCCGGGGCCGGGCTGCCACCGGGTCAGACGAGGTCGACCAGGTCCGCGATCGAGGGCACCGTCTTGGTGGGGCGGTAGGGGAACTTCTCGGTGTCCGCCTCGGAGGTGAGGCCGGTCAGGACGAGGAAGGTCTGCATCCCCGCCTCCAGGCCCGCCAGTACGTCGGTGTCCATCCGGTCGCCGATCATCGCGCTGGTCTCGGAGTGCGCGCCGATGGCGTTCAGACCGGTGCGCATCATCAGCGGGTTCGGCTTGCCCGCGAAGTACGGCTTCTTGCCGGTCGCCTTGGTGATCAGCGCGGCGACGGCGCCGGTCGCGGGCAGCGGGCCCTCGGCGGAGGGACCGGTCTCGTCCGGGTTGGTGCAGATGAAGCGGGCGCCCGCGTTGATCAGGCGGACCGCCTTGGTCATGGCCTCGAAGCTGTACGTCCGGGTCTCGCCCAGCACCACGTAGTCCGGCTCGTGGTCGGTCAGGATGTACCCGATGTCGTGCAGGGCGGTGGTCAGCCCGGCCTCGCCGATGACGTACGCCGTGCCGCCGGGGCGCTGGTCGTCGAGGAACTTCGCGGTGGCCAGCGCCGAGGTCCAGATGTTCTCGACGGGGACGTCGAGGCCCATGCGCTGGAGCCGGGCCTGGAGGTCGCGCGGGGTGTAGATGGAGTTGTTGGTCAGCACCAGGAAGGGCTTGCCGGAGTCGCGCAGCCGCTTGATGAAGACATCGGCGCCGGGGATCGGGATGCCCTCGTGGATGAGGACCCCGTCCATGTCGGTGAGCCAGGATTCGATCGGCTTGCGCTCTGCCACTGGACTGTTCTCCGCTCTCGGTGACCCCCGCTGCGGAGGCCGCTGGCCTTGACCCGCTGGGTCTCCACCACCCTACGCGGGCCGGGCCGTGGACGCGTTCGGCGTCCACGGCCCGGTCACCGCGTGCGGTGACCTGCGGGGAAGGGTCAGCCGAGGGTGACGTTGTCGACGGTCCAGTACCAGTTGTTGCTGCCGCTGTAGCGGAAGCGGACCTGGACGTCGGTGGCGCCCGCCGGGACCTGGAGCGCGATGGCCTCGGACGTCGCGACGGCGTCGGCGGTGTAGTTCTTGACCACCGTCGGGGCGCCGCCGTTGTACGAGACGAGGACCTGGGCGCTCTGCCCGGCCTCGTGGCGGTAGTGCGTCTGGAAGGCGAGGGTCTTCGTCGCACCCCCGGCCACCGGCCACTTGGGGGTGATCAGGGTGGAGTCGAAGGTGCCGGTGTGGCTCTTGTCGTCCCACTCGTCGGAGTCGGCGACGGCGAAGACGTCACGGGAGCGGACGTTCAGTTCGCGCCACTGGTCGCGCTGGGACTGGCTCCAGAACTCGTCGGTGGTGAAGGCCCATCCGGCCCACTCGGCGACACCGCCCGTGCCCATCCTGGAGTTGTCGACGGCCCAGCCCGCGGGCGGGGTGTGCGTGAAGCCCTTCACGCCCGCGCCGATGCCCGTCTCGTCCACCCTGGCCTGGAGGCTGGGCCGCAGGGTGTCGAAGGGGTCGCTGTCCGGCGCGTTCAGCGGTACGCCGTCCAGTCCGGCGGTGGAGACGCCGACCTGCTGGAGCGCGGTGGCGGCGACGTCGACGAGGCGTACGTCGTTGCGTACCGAACCCGCCGCGATGCCCGCGCCCTTGGCGATGACGAAGGTGCCGCGCTCCTGGATCGTGGAGCCGCCGTGGCCGCCCGCGTCGGTGTGACCGTGGTCGGTGGTGACCAGGACCTTCCAGTTCTCCTGGCCGTACGTGGGCCGGGCATGGACGGCGGTGAGCAGCTGACCGACGAGCTTGTCGACCCGGCCGATGGTGTTCAGGTACTCCTGGCTGGCGGCGCCGGAGGAGTGGCCCGCGTGGTCGATCTCGCCGAAGTAGACGAAGGCGGCGTCGGGGTTCTGGTCGCGCAGTTCCGCGGAGGCCGCGGCGGCGATCTTCGGGTCCTCGCTGCCGTAGCCGTCGCGGTCGCCCTTGAGGGAGAGGCGCTTGTCCACCTTCGGCGAGAAGATCGGACCGTTCTGGTCGGTGGAGGTGATGGGCTCCCAGTCGGCGGCCGCGTAGGTGTTGAGCGCGGGGTTGGCGTTCTCGGCGCGGGTCAGGAAGTCCGGGTGGGCCGTGTAGTTCTTGCCGGTGAAGGAGTTGTCCTTCACGCCGTGCTTGTCGGGCCAGACCCCCGTGGCGATGGTGGACCAGCCGGGGCCGGAGGAGGTGGCGGCCATGGGGTTGGCGTACAGGGTGCTGCGGGCGGTCAGACCCTGGGCCATCAGGCCGTTGAGGTTCGGGGCGTCGGCGACCTTGACGCGGTCGAGGACGGTGCCGTCGATCCCGATGACGAGGACCTTGTTGACGGTGGCCGCGGGGGCGGCCGGAGCCGCCGGGGCGGTCTGGGCGGCGGCGGCGAGCAGGGCCGCGGCGGTGGCCGCCACGGCGAGGGCGCGTCCTGGCAGGACAGGGGACACGTACTCCTCCAGGGAGTGGGCGAAGGGGAGTTCAGCGGTGGGCCGTGCGAGGAGGCCGGTCCATGACGGGGAGCCATGGACCAGACCTGTTACCCAAACGTCACTCTTTCGGGAGCGGGTGACGTGAAGGTGGCCGACCGGCTTCGGTCAGCTGCCAGTGGCCGACTTCCACGCGTCCACGTACGAGGACAGGTTCTTGTCGATGTCGGCCCAGTCCGGCTCGAAGACCTCGACCCCGGTCATGATCTTCGTCAGCTCCACCGCGTTGGCGTCCGTGGGCTTGACGTCGGCGCGCGCCGGGAAGCCGCCGCCGACCTCGCTGACCAGTTTCTGGGCGTCCTCGGTGAGCAGGTAGTCGAGGAGCTTCTTGCCGTTCTCGGTGTGCGGGCCCTTGCTCATCAGGCCCGCCGCGTACGGCAGCGCGAAGGTGGTGGGCTTGCCGCCGTCCTTGGCCGGGAACCAGATGCCCAGGTTCGGCATGGACTTGGACTGGGCGAAGTTCATCTGTACGTCGCCGTTGGCGACGAGGATCTCGCCCTTGTCGGTCTTGGGCGCGAGCTTGCTGGTGGAGGAGGACGGGCCGACATTGTTGGCCTGGAGCTTCTTCAGGTACTCCATCGCCGCGTCCTTGCCGCCGAAGTCGTGCATCGACTTGACGACCACGGCGGTGCCGTCGCCCGCGACGCCCGGAGTGGAGTACTGGAGCTTGCCCTTGAACGTGCCGTTCAGCAGTTCCTCCCAGGTCCTGGGGGCCTCGGTCAGCTCCTTCTTGTTGTAGACGAAGCCGAAGTAGTTGTTGACGACCGAGGTCCACTTGCCGTCGGCGGCCTTGTTCGCGCCGTTGACCTGGTCCGAGCCCTGCGGCTTGTACGACTGGAGCAGCCCCTTGCCGTCGGCCTGCTGGATGAAGGGCGGGAGGGTGATCAGTACGTCGGCCTGCGTGTTGGACTGCTCGCGGACGGCGCGCTGCACCATCTCGCCGGAGCCGCCCTCGACGTACTTCACGGTGATGCCGGTCTTCTTGGTGAAGTCCGCGAAGACCTTGTCGTACCAGCCGTCGCCCTTCTCCCCCTTGAGCCCGTCCGCGCTGTAGACGGTGACGACCTTCTCGCCGCCCTTGGAGTCGGCGGCGGAGGAACCGCCGCAGGCGGTCAGGGTGGCGCCGGCGGCGAGGCATCCGGTGAGAGCGACGAGCGGGCGCAGGAGGCTGCTGGGCATGCGGAACACGCGGAACACGCGGGACATGGGGCTTCCTTCAGGAGAGGTACTGCTCAGCGGTAGGAGGCTCTGGTGCGGATGCGGGCGACGGCCAGCAGCACCAGCAGGGTGGCGGCCATCAGGACCACGGCGATGGCGGAGCCGCTGAAGAGCGAGCCGCGGTCGGTGGCGGTGAAGATCCGGACGGGCAGGGGCATCCAGTCGGGCGGGTAGAGCATCATCGTGGCGCTCAGCTCACCCATGGACAGGGCGAAGCAGAGCCCGGCGGCCGCGGTGAGCGAGGGCAGCAGGAGCGGCAGCCTGACCCGCCACAGCACGTACGAGGGGCGGGCGCCGAGGCTGGCCGCCGCCTGCTCGTAGGCCGGATCCAGACGTACGATCGCGGCTGAAACCGACTGGTAGGCGAACGCGGTGACAAGAATCGTGTGCGCCAGGATGACAATGCCGCTCGTGCCGTTGAGCAGGACCGGCGGACGGCTGAAGGCGACGAGTACGGCGAGTCCCACGACCACGGACGGAACGGCGACCGGCAGCATGAACAGGGCGTCCAGGGACCGCCTCCCGTACTTCTTCAGCCCGGCGGCGGCCAGCGCCGCCCAGGTTCCGGCGGTGAGCGCGAGCAGGCTGGCGACCAGGGCGGTGACCAGGCTGGTGGTGAGGGCCTGGAGGGATTCGCCCCGCACGGCGGCCGCGTAGTTCTCGGTGGTCGGGCCGGAGGGGAAGGCCCCGGACCAGTGGGTGGTGAAGGAGGCCGCGACCACCACGAGCAGGGGCAGCGCGAACAGCGGCAGGAAGAGCAGCGTGAAGACGGCCCAGGCGGCCCAGCGGCCGGACTTGCTATGCACCAGCACGCTTGCTCACCACCCGGTAGAGGCCGAACAGGCCGACGGAGATCGCTATGTTGACCACGGCGACCACACAGGCGGCCGGGTAGTCGGATTCGAGGATGGCCTTGCCGTAGATGAGCATCGGCAGGGTGGTGACGTCCTTGGCCCCGGTGAACAGGACGATCCCGAACTCGTTCAGGCACATGACCAGGACCAGGCTGCCGCCCGCGCCGAGCGCGGGCAGGGCCTCGGGGAGGATCACCCGCCGGATGATCCGGCCCGGCTTGGCGCCGAGGGAGGAGGCCACCTCCAGCTGCGCGGTGTCCAGTTGGGAGAAGGCCGCGAGCAGCGGGCGCATCACGAAGGGCGTGAAGTAGGTGATCTCCGCGAGGAGGACGCCCCAGGGGGTGGTGAGGAAGCGGAAGGGCCCCTCCGCCGCACCGGTGACGTCGGTCCACAGTCCGTTGGCCATGCCGACGGAGCCGTAGACGAAGAGGAGCGCGAGGGTGATGAGGAAGGAGGGGAAGGAGAGGAACACGTCGATGAACTTGGCGACGGCCCTGGCCCCGGGGAACGGCACGAAGGCGATGATCAGCGCGAGCGCGAAGCCGAGGACCAGACAGCCGACGGTGGCTCCGGCGGCCAGCCAGACGGTGGTGCCGAGGGCCTCGCGGAAGACGGTGGAGGCGAAGACGTTCCCGTAGGCGTCGAAGGCGCCGCCGCCGTTGTCGGGGGTGAGGGACTGCTGGACGACCAGTGCGAGGGGGTAGAGGAAGACCAGGCCGAGCACGGCGACCGGCGGCAGGGCCCACACCCAGCGGGGCGCCGTGGCGGCGCGCCGCACGGGGGCCGGGGTGTCGGCGGCGAGCGGGCGCGCCACCGCCTCACCCATCGGACACCCCCGCCGCCAGCAGGACCGCGTCCCGCGGTTCGAAGTGCAGGGTCACGTGGTCGCCCAGCGCCGGGGTCTCCCGCAGCTCCGGCAGGTCCGCCTTGACGCGGTGGCCGTCCACATCGACGTACAGCCGGTGCGTCGCGCCCCGCCACTGCACCTCGGTGATCTTGCCGCTGAGGGCGTTCGGCCCGTCGCCCAGGGCGAGCAGGTGCGGGCGCACGCACAGGGTCGCGCTCGCGCCGGGGGCGGCGCGGCCCGGGTCCAGGGCCAGGGCGCGCCCGGCGAAGAGCGCGCCACCGGCGGCCACGGTGACCGGGAGGAGGTTGGCGTTGCCGACGAAGGACGCGGTGAACTCGGTGCGCGGGGCGCGGTACAGCTCCTGCGGGGTGCCGCAGTCCTGGAGGCGGGCCCGGTCCATGACCGCGATCCGGTCGGCGAGGGTGAGGGCCTCCACCTGGTCGTGGGTGACGTACAGGATCGATACGTCGGGCAGTTCGCGGTGCAGCCGGGCCAGTTCGGCCAGCATTCCGGAGCGGAGCTGGGCGTCGAGCGCCGAGAGCGGCTCGTCGAGCAGCAGCACCCCGGGGCGGATGGCGAGCGCGCGGGCGATGGCCACGCGCTGCTGCTGGCCGCCGGACAGTTCGCGCGGGTAGCGCTTGGCGTAGGCCGCCATGCCCGTCATGTCCAGGGCCTCGGCCACCCGCTCGGGGATCCGCGCCTTGTCCGCCTTCTGCGCCTTGAGGCCGAAGGCGACGTTGTCCTCGACGCGCATGTGCGGGAAGAGCGCGTACTGCTGGACGACCATCCCGATGCCCCGCTTGTGCGGCGGGAGCGAGGTGACGTCCCGGTCACCGATGAACACCCGGCCCGAGACGGGACGTACGAAACCCGCGACCGCGCGCAGCGCCGTGGTCTTGCCGGAACCGGAGGGTCCGAGCAGCGCCATGACCTCGCCGGGCTCGACGGCCAGGTCGAGGGAGTCCAGGACGGTGTGGCCGCCGTAGGCGACCGAGACGGAGTCGAAGCGGATGCCGCTCACCTGCCGGACTCCGGGGCCGGGGCAGGGGCCGGGGCCGGGGCCGGGGTCAGCGGGCCGAGGAGGGCGGGGAGTTCGGCGACGGAGCCGAGGACGTGGGTCGCGCCGTTCGCGGTGAGCGCCGCGTGGCCGTGCGCTCCGGTGAGCACTCCTGCCACGATCCCGGCGCCCGCCCGGCGACCGCTGAGCATGTCGTACGCCGTGTCGCCGACGACGACCGTCTCGCGTACGTCGGCCACCGCGCCGGTCCGCAGGAACGCGGCCAGCACCATGTCCGGGTAGGGGCGGCCGCGGCCGCCCGCGTCGGCGGGGCACAGGGTGAGGTCGGCGAGGTCCCGCCAGCCGAGGGCGTCGAGGATGGCGTCCTGGGTGACCCGGGCGAAGCCGGTGGTCAGGACGACGGTGCGGCCGTCGGCGCGGAGCTGCTCGATGGTCTCGCGGGCGCCGGGGAGGGGGGCGATGAGGCCCCCGTCGACCAGCTCGCCGTACGCCTGCTCGAAGGCCGCGTTGGCGCGCTGGGCGAGGTCCTCCGTACCGAAGAGGTGGCGGAAGACGGAGATCTTCGACTCGCCCATGGTGTCGCGGACGTACTGGAGCTTGTCGGCGTGGTCGGCGGAGCCGGGCTCGACGCCGAGGCGTTCGGCGGCGCGCTCGAAGGCCCGCTCGACGAGGCCGCCGTCGGCGACGGTGGTGCCCGCCATGTCGAGGACGACGAGGTGGTGGGTGCGGGCGTCGCGGGTGCGGGCGTCGTCGGTACGGGTGCTGCTGACGTCGGCGCGGGCGTCGTCGGTGCCGTGGGAGGTGGTGCGGTCGGTCATGTGGTTCACCAGCCCAGTTCGTTCGCGGTGGTCTCGGCCATGGCGGGCGAGCAGGTCATGCCCCGGCCTCCGGGTCCGGTCACCAGCCACACGCCGTCCCGCACCTGCTGGCGGTGGACGACCCGGGTGGTGTCGGTGCACTGCGCGTACACGCCTGCCCAGCGGTGCCGGATCTTCGGCAGCGGGCGGCCCAGGAAGGACTCGACGACCCCGGTGAGGTGGTCGTAGGGCTCTTCGAGGGTGTCGAACGCGAAGGGGTGCTCGTACTCGTGGGTGTCGCCGATGGTCAGGCCGCCGTCGCGGCGCTGGACCATCAGGAGCTGCATCTTGTGCGCCGCGGCGACCGGGGCCTGCGCCTGCTCGGCGTTGAGCGCGTCGAGGGCCTCGCTCCGGTAGGCGGGGTAGTAGCGGAAGCTGTCGGCGTCGGCGACCGAGGTGGTCAGCGCCTCGCCGAGCGGCTCGGTCTGCATCATCTGGAGCCGGACGCGGCGCACGGGCAGGTCCGGGACCAGCTCGCGGACCAGGCCGGACAGCCAGGCGCCGGTGGCCAGGACCACGACGTCGCCGCGGTGGACGTCACCGTGGTCGTCGCGGACGGCGCCGGGGCCGGTGACCTCGCGGACCTCTCGGCCGGGGAGGAAGGTGTAGCGGCCGGAGGCCCTGAGCGCCTCGCGCAGGTGGAGCTGCGCGGTGCGCGGCTCGACGGCCGCGTCCCGCTCGCACCACAGGGCCGACGCGAAGGCGCCGCGCAGGGCCGGGTTGATCCCGCGCGCCTCGGCGGCGGTGAGCAGTTGGTAGCCGCGGGCGGCCGCGTCGGGGCGGGCGACGGCCGCCTCGGCGACCGCGTGTTCGCGGGCGTTGCGGACCGGGGTGAGGGATCCGATGGCGCGGAAGCCGAGGCCGGGGACCCGTTCCCCGATCCGCTCCCAGAGTTCGCGGGCGCGCAGAGCGGTGTCGAGCTCCTCACCGCCGGCCCGTCCACTGACCCAGATCTGGCCGAAATTGCGCAGTGAGGCACCGCGCGCCTCGGCTTCGCGCTCGATCTGGACGACCTCATGGCCGCGTTCGACTGCTTGCCAGGCGTGCATGGTGCCGACCACGCCGCCTCCGATGACTATGACTCTCACCCGGACCACGGTGGTCGGGGCCCATGGCCCTCGAGGATCCATCAGGCAACACGCCAGTGAACAGCCCCTAACGCTTGGACCAGACCCGTTATCATTCTGTGATGTAGATCTGTCTGCTTGGTGTGGGTTTGTTGCGTTGTGCTCTTGGTTACTCGGGCCGGAGGTGGGTCGTGAAGCTGAACCGGTCGCCACGGTAGAGCGAACGCACCCGCTCCAGCGGCCGACCGTCCTGATCCCGCGAGAAACGGTGGATCAGGAGCATCGGGAGCGCGGGCGGAGTCCCGATGAGCAGCGCTTCGCGGGGGGTGGCCAGGACCGTCTCCAGCTTCTCGTCGGCGTCGCCGAAGTCGATGCCGAGACGCTCCCGGAGATACCCGTAGAAAGAGGAATCCGGCTGGAATTCGCTGTCCAGGCGGGGGGCGCGGGCCACCCGGACGTACGTGCTCTCCAGGCCCACCCGCTCGTCGTCGGCCAGAAGAACCCGCTCCAGGTGCCAGACGGGCTCGCCGGGTTCGGCGCCGATCCCGGCGGCCAGCTCCGGCGGGCAGGGGAACTGCTCCAGCCCGATGAGGTGACGGCCCGGGCGGCGCCCCTGCCGGCGGACCCCCTCGGTGTAACTGGCGAGGGACAGCGGCTGCTCCAGCTTCGGCCCGGCGACGACGGTGCCGCGCCCGGCGCGGCGCAGCCTGCCTTCGAGCAGCAGCTCCCGCAGGGCCTGGCGGACGGTCTCGCGGGACACCTCGTAGCGCTCGGCGAGATCGCGCTCGGTGGGCAGGGCGCCGCCCTCGCCGAGTTCCTCGACGAGGGCGGCGATCCGCGCCTTGACGGCGTAGTACTTGGGGATGCGCCCGTGCTCGGGAATGCCGGAGCGGACGGGCGAGCCGGGGCGGTGACGGGTCGGTTCCACGCTGGGACTTTACGGGGGCGGGGTGTCGGCGGGCACGGCCGGGCGGGCGGTCGGCGGGCCGCGTCGGCGGGCGGCGGGCTAAGGGCGGCGGGCTAAGGGCGGCGCAGGCGGCGGGCGCCGAGCAGCAGGGCGACTCCCACGATGAGGGCGCCCAGCGCGCCGAACGCACCCGAGCCGGAGGCCCACTCGCGGGCGGCGTGGGCGCGGGCGTGCGTCGTGCCCGCGCCGGGGCCGGTCTCGGCGAGGGTCGCGGCGGATCCCGCCTCGACGGGCTCCTGGGGGACTTCGACGGAGAAGCGGTACCCGCCCGCCTCACCGATCCAGTCCCCGTCGTCCCCCTTGCGCTGGACCAGCGCGGCGTCGGCGACGACGTCACCGACCGGCGCGTCGGCGGCGAACGCCAGCCGCACGGTGACGGTGGCCGAGCCGCCGGGGCCGACGGTGAAGCCGGGGAAGGCCTGCCCGCCGTCGAACACGGCGATGATCTCGTCCCGGTCGGTGTGCTCCAGGCTGACCGGCAGGACCGCGCCCTGCGCCTCGAACTCCATCCGGAGGTGGGCGGGGCGCAGGGCCCGCGCCTTGTCCGTGAAGACGACCACGGGGTGGATGGCGGTGCATTCGGTGGCGGTGGTGTTGGTCAGGTCCAGGTACCAGGTCTGCGGTCCGGCGCCGAGGCGGTAGACGGGCGGGCCGCCGCGGATCCGGGCCCCGATGGGGAAGGCCGCGCTCTTGCCGTCACCGCAGGTGGCCCGGGCGCGCGAGGGCAGCGCGGGCGCGGGCCGGGCGCCCCCGCCGCCGGGAGGTACGGGGGCTGCGGGTGCTGGCGCGGCAAGCGCGGCGGGCACGGTCGCGGCGAGCGCTGGGGAGGCGGCGGCCGGTCCCGGTACGGAGACCAGGACCACGGAGAGGGCAAGGGCTTCGCGCAGTCGCATGGAGGACCTTCGCTTGCTCGCCGGACGATGATCTGACGAAGTGACAATCACCCCGCCGTGGCCGCACCTTCCCACACCGCCCCTCCCGCGCACCGCGCACCGCGCCCCGCCCGAACCGGTTTACGCCCGATCGGCGCAGGGGGTCAAGGGGGTCAGGTGACGGAGGCCAGAGGTCAGGGGTGCGGCGCGCCCGGGCCGGCAAGGGTGCGGCGCGCGCCCGGGCCGGCGCCGGAATCACGGGGCCGGGTACATGGGGGCGGCGGTCAGGCCTGGCCGAAGTAGGGGGCCAGGACCAGTTCCGCCGCGCCCTCGGCCACCCCGCCCGGGGCCCGTTCCACCACCGCCGGTGCGCGGCCCAGGGCGCGGGCCGCCAGTACCGTACGGACCCCCTCGACGAACACCTCCGGCGCGGCCGCCACCACGCGCCCGCCCAGCTGCACCCGGTCCACGTCCAGCAGCGCGACCAGGTTCGCGGCGGCCTCCCCCAGCACCCGCGCGGCCCGTACGAAGTCACCCCGCGCCACCGCGTCCAGGCACAGCACCTCCGCGCACCCCCGCGCCCCGCACCGGCACGGCGGCCCGTCCAGCAGCAGCACCTGGTGCCCGAACTCCCCCGCCCCCGACCCGCTCCCCCGGTACACCGCGCCGCCGAGCCGCAGCCCCGCGCCCAGCCCGGTGCCCACGTGCACGTACACCGAGGAACCGGAGCCCGGACCCGCCCCACCCGCCGCCGCGCCCGCGTTGGTGTCCTTGTCGACCACCACCGGCAACCCGAGCCGTTCGGCCAGCACCTCCCGCAGCGGGTAGCCCTCCCACCCGGGATATCCGGTCACCCGCCCCAGCACCCCGGTCCGGTGGTCCAGCGGGCCGGGCGCGGCGACGCCCACGCCCCACGGGGTCCCGGCCGCGCAGGCCCGTATCACCGTGTCCGTGACCGCGGCCACGACCAGTTCGGGCCCGGCGCCGAAGTCCAGCGGCCCGCGCCACTCGGCCACCACCCGGCCCAGCAGGTCCACCCGCACCACGCGCAGCTCATCGCGGTCCAGCTGAGCGCCCACGGCGTGCCCGGCCTCCGGAACGAGCCGGAGCAGGGTGCGCGGCTTGCCCCCGGTGGACGCTCCCCGGCCGGCCTCCGCGACCAGGCCCTCCGCCACCAGCCGGGCCGTGATCTTGCTGACGGCCTGGGGGGTCAGTCCTGTGGCCTCGGCCAGTTCGCCGCGGCCCGGGCCGGGCTCGCCGCGCAGACCCGCCCGGCGGAGCAGGGCCAGTACCAGCGCGGCGTTGTGCCCGCGCAGCCCGGCCAGGTTCGCTCCGCCGGCCACCCGCCCGGCCGCTCCCTCGCCCGCGCCGACGCCGCCGACGCCGCCCCTGCCGCCCCTGCCCGTTCCGCTGCCCGTCGCGCTCGCGCTGCCCCTGATCACCCGCCCATTGTCCACCCTCCTTGCACTTCGGCAACAGTGTTGCCAAAGTGGATGCCATGACCACCGCCTCCACTGCCTCCACCCCTCCCCTGCGCGTCGGCCTGATCGGCTACGGGCTCGCGGGGTCCGTCTTCCACGCCCCGCTCGTGGCCGCGACCGAGGGGCTCGTCCTCGACACGGTCGTCACCTCCGACCCCACCCGCCAGGAGCAGGCGCGCGGCGCGTTCCCGGGCGTACACGTCGCGAGGACGCCGGACGAGCTGTGGGAGCGGGCCGGGGAGCTGGATCTGGTGGTCATCGCCTCTCCCAACAAGACCCATGTCGACCTCGCCACCGCCGCCCTGACGGCGGGTCTCGCGGTGGTCGTCGACAAGCCGCTCGCCGCCACCGCCGCCGAGGCGCGCGAGCTGGCCGCGCTGGCCGACCGGACGGGTACCTTCCTCTCCGTCTTCCAGAACCGCCGCTGGGACAACGACTTCCTCACCGTGCGCCGCCTGATCGAGGAGGGCGAGCTGGGCGAGGTCCAGCGCTACGAGTCCCGCTTCGAGCGCTGTCGCCCGCAGCTCAAGGGCGGCTGGCGCGAGTCCGGCGCCCCGGAGGAGATCGGCGGCCTGCTCTACGACCTGGGCAGCCATGTCGTCGACCAGGCGCTGGTGCTGTTCGGCCCGGCCGTCCAGGTCTACGCGGAGGCGGACGTGCGCAGGCCGGGCGCCCAGGCGGACGACGACACCTTCATCGCGATCACCCACGCGAACGGGGTCCGCTCCCACCTCTACGTCAGCGCGACCACCGCCCAGCTGGGCCCGCGGATGCGCGTACTGGGCTCCGCCGCGGGCTACGTGAAGTACGGCCTGGATCCGCAGGAGGCCGCCCTGCGCGAGGGCGAGCGGCCGGGCACGGACCGGCCGTGGGGCGTGGAGCCGGAGGAGTTCCGGGGCCGGATCGGCTCCGGCGAGTCCCCGGTGACGGGCGGCGGGCGGCCCGTACCGACCGAACCGGGCAACTACCCGGCGTACTACGCGGCGGTGGCCTCGGCGCTGCGCGAGGGCGGCCCGGCACCGGTCACCGCGTACGAGGCGGCGGACTGCCTGGCGGTGCTGGAGGCCGCGCGGCGCTCGTCAGTGGAGGGGACCGCGGTCACGATCACACCGTTCGCGGTCTGATCCGCCCGAAAATCGCGGGCCTGGTCGTGACGGCGCGGCGCCGCGGCGCGGCGGCATGCGGCTGACGCTCCGGGCCCGAAGCCCGGAGGCGGACCTCCGGACGCGAGCGCGCGGACACGGAAGGGGCGGGTCGCCGACCACGGCGGACCCGCCCCTTCGCGCTGCTTGCGTCCGGCCGGTACCGGTCAGGCGCTCTTGAACTCCTGGCGCTGACGGCCGAGCTTCTCGATCTCCAGCTCCACGACGTCCCCGGCCCGCAGGAACGGCTTCGGCTCCGGCTGCCCCATGGCCACTCCGGCCGGGGTGCCGGTGACAATGACATCGCCCGGGTACAGGGTCATGAACTGGCTCAGATACCGCACGACCTCGCCGACCGGGAAGATCTGGTCGCAGGTCTCGCCATCCTGCTTGAGTTCGCCGTTGACCCACAGCTTGACGTCCAGGACCTGCGGGTCCGGTATCTCGTCGGCCGTGACCAGCCAGGGGCCCAGCGGGGTGAAGGTCTCGCAGTTCTTGCCCTTGTCCCAGGTGCCGCCGCGCTCGATCTGGAACTCGCGCTCCGATACGTCGTTCACGAGGACGTAGCCGCCGACGTGCGCGAGGCCCTCCTCGGCCGAGGCCAGGTAGCGGGCGGTGGCGCCGATGACGACGCCCAGCTCCGCTTCCCAGTCGGTCTTCACGCTGCCGCGCGGGATCAGCACGGTGTCGTCGGGGCCGACCACGGTGTCCGGAGCCTTGAGGAACATGATCGGCTCGGCGGGGGTCTCGGCGCCCACCTCCGCCGCGTGCCCGTGGTAGTTCAGGCCGATGCCCACGACCTTGCCGATCCGGCCGACCGGGGCGCCGATGCGCAGGCCCTCCGCGGCCAGGACGGGAAGCTCACCGGATGCCACCGCGTCCCGTACCCGGGACAGCACGGAGTCGTCGGCCAGCAGGGCGCCGTCCACGTCCGTGATCAGGCCGGACAGGTCCCGCAGGGTCCCGTCCTGGTCGAGCAGCGCGGGGCGCTCAGCACCCACCGGTCCGACACGCAGCAGCTTCATGGGCATTCTCCCGTGGTCGTGGGTGGTCGGCCCGTGGGCACGCCCCGGGCCGGCCGATGGGTTGCGGCCATCGGAGGATTGGCTGATCCTCCAATAACTCGGCCCACTCCGCAAGACCCTGTTCACAGACTGGAACGCCTCCCTCCGAGGCCCGCCCTCCTCCGGCCGGGCCGCCTCCCTCAGGCGGCGGGGGATCGCTGCGCGGACCGCTGCGCGAGCGGCCGCGCCGCCCGCCCGGCCCGATCCTTGCGGTGCTGGAGCCAGACCCGCTCCGCCACCGTC
The DNA here is from genome assembly GCF_030063135.1 of Streptomyces sp. G-G2. Classification (GTDB taxonomy): domain Bacteria; phylum Actinomycetota; class Actinomycetes; order Streptomycetales; family Streptomycetaceae; genus Streptomyces. The sequence continues at coordinate 122,237 of NZ_JASISO010000002.1, read as the reverse complement.
CACCCGGCCGAGGCCACGAGGTACAGCCCGGCGGCCAGCGGTACCCACGCCGCGGTGACCAGCGTGCCGAAGGAGAGCAGCGGCAGCGCGCCGGTCAGCTTGCGCAGCAGTTCCCGCTGCTCCGCGGGCACCGTGGCGGCCAGCTCGGGCGCACCGGCCGAGCGCGCGGCCCGCCGCCCCCGTACCGCACTCCACGCGGCGACGGCCGCGCTGGCGGCGAACAGCGCCAGGAACACGAGACCCGGCGCTCCGAACAGGCCGCCGTCCCCCAGCGCGTCGGCCCACCGGGAGCCCAACGGCGCCGCGAGGAGCCGCTCGTCCAGCAGCCCGCTGTCCGAGGACGTGAACGCCCGGTACATGAGGAAGAACACCGGCAACTGCGCCACGACGGGCAGGCACCCGGCCGACGGGGTCGCGCCCCGGAAGGCCGCCCGGCTCAGCGGGTGCAGGGCGAGCCGCACCAGCACGGTGAACAGCACGATCGCGGCGGCGGTCGCCGACGCGCCCGCGACCGGCTCCAGCAGCCCCGCGAGCGCGGCGACCGGCTGTGCCACGCCCTGCGTGAACCCATGGGAGAGAGAGGTGAGAGAGGTGAGAACGGACACGGAGTCCCTCCGGAAGGTCTCGTCGAACGTCGAAAGATGCGTGGAACCGCATTTCGGCGTGACGAGCCGCGTGGGGACGAAAGGATCCGCCCGGTACTCCGGGGTGCGCCCCTACGCGGCCGTCAGGACGAGCCGCCCGGGCGCCCTGGGCCGCGAGCGGCCGGAGGCGTCGGGATCGCGCTGCGGCAGGAAGGCCGTGCGCTGTTCGCGATCACGGATCGCGGTGCGTATTCGGGTGGGGGGCACGGGCGAGGCGCACCGCGCGAGCAGCGCCGCGCAGCCCAGCACGGCGGCGCCGACAGCGGCCGTGGCCGCGCAGGCGACGGCGGCGCCCAGCGCGCCCTCACCGAGGGAGAGCCCGAGCGAGAGACCGAGGAACAGCGTGAGGAGGCCCGAGAGCAGTACGGCGCTCAACAACCCGCGTACGCGCGCCACTCGGCCCACCCCCCTCGCACACACCGTCGATTTCTCTATCGCCCCACCAGACTAACCCGGTCCACTGACAAGGGGATCGGCCGCCAGCACCTCCGCGTCCGGCCGCCCGTCCGCCTCCCGCGGCCCGCCCCACGCCACCGCCAGCGCGACCGCCAGGTTCATCCCGAGCGCGACCATCCCGGCGTTCACCCCCCACACGGGGTCGTTGCCCGTGAACACGAACGCGCAGACGGCCGCGACCCCCACCACCAGCCCGCTCACCGCCGCGACCAGGGTCATCCGCCGCCACACCAGCCCCAGCAGCAGCATCGGAACCAGCTGCGCCATCCCCTCGTAGGAGATGAGCGAGAGCCGCACCAGCGTGTTGGGCACGGTGTACGTCATCACCAGCGCCAGCGCCCCCGCCACCACCACGACCACCTGCGAGGCGAGCTTCTGCCGCTCCCCCGCACTCCACCCGGGCACCAGGGACAGCACGCTGCGCCCCCGCATCGTCCCGATCACCAGCATGAACACCGCCATCGGCACGATCGAGGACAGCGCCGCCGCCACCCCGATCAGCCCCAGCGCCCACGCGGGAAGGGAGTCCACGACCAGCTTGAACAGCGCGAGGTTCGAGCCCGCGCCGGTCAGCCCCGGAACCACGAACAGCGCGGCCATCCCCAGCAGCATGGGCACGAAGAGCAGCACGTTGTACGCGGGCAGCAGGATCGCGTTGCGCCGCAGCGCGTCGGCGCTCCGCGCCCCCAGGTAGCCCGCCACGGTGGTCGGGAAGATGACCACGGTCAGCGCGTTGAGCACCGAGGTGGAGGCGAACCACCCCATCCCCAGGCCCCCGCCGCCGTGCCCGGGCAGGGTCAGCCACTCGGGCCGCTCCGCGACCAGCCGCCCGAACAGCGCCCCGTACCCGCCGAAGTAGTGCACCGGCACGTACACCGCGAGGAACCCCAGCGTCCCGATGACCAGGACGTCCTTGAGCACGGACACCCACGCGCTCCCCCGCAGGCCGCTGACCACCACGAACCCGGTGGTGACGGCGAACGCCATGAAGTACGCCCACTCCAGGGACACGGCCCCGTAGGTCACGGTCGAGACCACCACCCCCATCCCGGTGATCTGGAGCTGGATGTAGGGGAGCAGGAAGACGGACGCGAGCACCGCGACCGCCGCGCCGAGCCAGGGGCGCCCGTACCGGTGCGCGACCATGTCCGAGATCCCGACCAGGCCGTGCCGGCGCGCGTAGTCCCAGAGCATCGGCCCGACGACGTAACCGACGGCGTACCCGCAGGACATGTACGCGACGACGTACATCACGGGCGCGCCGTAGTTGTAGCCCCAGCCCGCCGCGCCCAGGTAGCTGAAGCTGGTGTAGCCCTCGCCCGCCATCAGCACCCAGATGAAGACCGTGCCCAGCGAGCGCCCGCCCACCGACCACTCGGCGAGCCCGCCTCCCCCGCCTCCGCTCCCGCCCCTGCCTCGTACGGCGAAGAGGCCGAGCGCGACGGTCGCCACCATGAACACGGCGAAGACGGACGTGGCCACGGCCGCCCCGCTCACCGGTGATCACCGCGCCAGGCCAGCCATACGGCGAGCGGCGTGACCAGCGTCGCGCCGACGCACCACACGAGCAGGAAGGGCACCCGCCCGAAGGCGAGCGGCTCCACCCGGTTCACCAGGGGAAGGACTCCGAGGAAGAGCACGAAGGGGACGGCGAGCCAAGCCAACTGAGGACGTTTCACCCGTTTCGAACGCACACCCCCACGGTAGACGCCCCGGCCGCCGCGCCTACCCCTTCAACGTCCCCCACACCACCAGCCGGTACGTGGAGGTGTACTCGGGCGTGCAGGTCGTCAGAGTGATGTACGCCCCGGGCTGGTCGTAGCCGGATCCCGGCCTCACCACGCTCCTGGGCACCGGCGCGATCACCCCGGTGTCCCGCGCCGTGGTCTCCGGCAGCACCTGCCCGACGACGTACGTGTACGTCCGCCCCCGCGCCTCGACCTGGATCTCGTCCCCGGCCCGCAACCGGTTGATGTAGCGGAACGGTTCTCCGTGCGTATTGCGGTGCCCCGCGAGCGCGAAGTTCCCCTGCGCCCCGGGCTGCGCGGTCCCCGGGTAGTGCCCGGCGTACCCCTTGTCCAGCACCGCGGCCTTGTCCACCCCCTGCGCGACGGGTACGACCAACCCCAGCCGGGGGATCCGGAGCACGGCGTACGCCTTCGACGCGCCCGGCGCCGCCACCCCGCGCCCGGCGGAACCAGCACCTGCCACGGGCGCGCGCGTGGGCGTGGCCTCGGGCTCGGGCTCGGGCTCGGGCTCCGCCTCGGGCACCGGATCAGCCACGGCCTGGGGATCGGACTCGGACTCGGGCCCGGCTCCGGCTCCGGAGGCGGGGGCTTCGCGGTCCCAGGCCCGTTCGAGGGCCCGCACCTGCTCCCGCGCGCCCGCGACCGCCTGCCGGTTCGTCCACCACATCTGGTGCACCACCAGCAACAACACCACCACACCCAGCGTGACGGTCAGTTCGGCACAGCCCCACAGCACCCGCGCGATCCCCACGCGCCGGGCCCGCCGACCGCTCCCCTGCACCACCACAGGTATGTGATCCCGCACGGGCCGCACCTTAAGTCCTGCCCCGCCAACTGACCAGGCCCAGTACGGTGTGAACCATGCGCCCCGACACGCCTGCCGAGCACATCGCCGAAGCCGAGCGCCTCATCCGCACGGCGAACCGCTACCCCGAGGACCAGGAGCCGCTGCTCCTCCAAGCCGCGGCCCACCTCGAACTGGGCGACGTACGCGAACGGGCGAGCACGCTCTACGACCAGCTCTTGGCCGGCACCCCGGACAACACCCACCTGATCAAGGCCCTCCAGGCCGCGAACCTGTGGGAGTACGGTCACGAGGCCGAGGCCCGCGCCCTGATCTCCGGCATCCGCGCGGCCGCCCCCGACGACCCGGCGCCCTGGGAGGTCATCGCGGAGACCCTCGAGGCCCACGACGAACTCGACGCCGCCCACGAGTGCTTCACCCAGGCCGCCCAGCTCCTCATCACCGACGAGGAGCCCCTCACCACCTCGACCACGGCCCTCCTCACGGGCCGCCACCGGGTCCGCCGCCTCCTCGGGCTCGCCCACGACGACTGGGACATGGTCGCCGACACCCGGCACACCGGCCCGATCCCGCTCGACGAACTCCACGACCCCAAGCGCATCTGGGCCCTGGGCTCCGACGACCCGGCCGAGCTCCGCGCCGAGATCGCCCGCCTGCGCGCCGAACTCGGCGACCGCCGCGCCGCGCTCTCCCGCCCCTTCCCGGTTGCCCTGCTGCACTGGCCCCTCCAGGAACTCACCGAACTCCTCGCGTCGTACCCGACGCTGGCCTCGGAGTACCCCTCCCACGCCGCGCACCTGACGGAGATCGAAGCCTCCCTGCGCGCCCTGGCCGCCTCGGGCACCACCAACCTCGGCATCGTCACGGCGAGCGTCCCCTCGTACGAAGCCTTCGCGGCCTCCGAGAAGACCTCCCCCGCCTCCCCGAGCCTCCTGGCGGAATACGCCACCACCCTCGCGGCCCGCGGCAAGGCCACCCCCTGGCCCCCCTCCCCCACCACCCCGTGCTGGTGCGCCTCCACCAAGCCCTACGCCACCTGCCACGGCTCCCCCCTGGCCTGAAGTCCTGCCAGCCCGACGGGCTGAGCGATGGGGCCGGCATCATTGATCCATGCCCGATGTCGCCCCCTCCTCTCCCGAGGTCTCGGCCCGCATGAGCCGCCAGAACTCGCGAGACACCGCTCCCGAGGTGGCAGTACGACGGCTCCTGCACGCATCCGGACTCCGCTACCGCGTGCACGTTCCCGTGCCGGGCATGCCACGGCGAACCATCGACATTTCCTTCGGACGGGACAAGATCGCCGTCTTCCTCGACGGTTGCTTCTGGCACGGCTGCCCTCAGCACGCGACGCAGCCGAAGGCCAATGCCGAGTGGTGGCGGACAAAGCTGGACAAGAACATGGCCCGGGATCTGGCCACAACCGCACATCTCCAAGCGAACGGCTGGACCGTGCTCCGCTTCTGGGAACACGAGACACCCACCACCGTGGCCGACACGGTCACGAGCATCAAGAGGGAACGAGCAAACCGCTCGCAATCCCCGGGTGGCCTCGCATCACAATGACTTCAGGACCTCCCCGACTTCTCCGCAGTCACCGATCGCCCATTGAATCGCAGAACTGGAGCACTCGTGCCCGCACCGTTCGTCGCCTCTCTTTGCGGATACCGTAATGGGCGTCCCAACACTTCGGACGCGAACGACAAGCAGTCCATCGACCTCGGCACTGCGTTCTTCGAATCAATGGGCATAGCTCCCGGCAAACTTGCCCCGTCCGATGCCGTCGGCAATCTCATGGCGAGCACGATGGCAGCAGACCTCTCCCAGTATTTCCAGGTCGCGTCTCCGCACCTGATGGTGCAACCGGAGAGGTCTATTGCAAGCTTCGAGCAGTTCTCTCACCTCAACGCCACGGCCACGCTCCGCAAGGACAGCTCCTTGGCGGTAACCCGTAGGGTGAAGGATCTCCGGGACTTCTCTGCGGCATCTACCATCGCCGCGGATGTACAGTGCGAATTGGACACCCACCTCGATGGGATCCACAACGAACTGGAAATCCTGGAAGGCCGCCGCCGCGACCTGCTGGACCTCCTGGGCGAGGAGTCCCTCCTCAAGCTGGACATCACCGTGTCCCGATCGACACCGGGCGTAACTACCGGACAGAACGGACCCAGGCATCTAGTGGCCGGGCTGTCCTTGAAGTGGACACTCCGGACCGACCGCGCTCAGGACTGCCGCAGCCAGGGAGCGAAAATGGCCTCGCTGCGCAGAGGCCGCATGCCCCACTTCGCCACAGTGACGATGGAGCCCCGCCCCTCCATGCTGGCCCTTCTCGGCAGAGGGTCGGGGGAGATCGACTGTGTCTATCACCTCAACCTGCCCGCGCTCTCCCAAGCCATCGACGAGTACTGCGCCGGGAATCAGCCCAGGGCGCGCTTGGGGATCCGCGACAACTTCAGGCGCCTTTGCGACCAGCGCCGCCTCCGTGACTACGACGAACTGCGCGAGTACGTCGCAACCCTCTGAGCGGCCATCGGGGCACCAACGCCCCGGCCTGTGACCGACCGCACACTTTCGCGACGGATCGACGCCAGCCAAGCATGCTCCTCCCTCCACTCCCACCGCCATCCGGGACAACTGTCAGTACCTCCGACTAACCTGTGCCCCATGGCTAAGCACATCTCCATGATCGATCTGTTCGCAGGCTGCGGCGGCATGACTGCCGGCTTCATTGCCGCGAAGGGGTACAAACCGACCATGGCGGTGGAGTGGGATCTTCAAGCGGCCGCGACCTACGCGGCCAACTACGGCGAAAAACACATGCGCTGGGGCGACATCGCGGGGGTCGAGGATCGCGAGATCCCGGAAGCGGACGTCATCATCGGGGGACCGCCGTGCCAGGGCTTCTCCAACCTGGGCACTCGCGATGTCGATGATCCGCGGAACAAGCTCTGGAAGGAGTACATCCGCTTCGTCCAACACGCCCGCCCCAAGGTCTTCGTCATTGAGAATGTGGACCGTTTTCTGAAGTCCTCCGAGTTTCTCCTGCTGCAGCAGGAAGTTCGCCCAGGTGGGCTGCTCGAGGATTACGAGCTCACGCACGGACTGCTGCTGGCAGCCGACTTCGGAGTCCCGCAACGCCGGAAGCGCGCCATCGTGATCGGATCCAAGATCGGCCGCATCCCCCTCCCCGGTCAGACCCACGGGCAGGGCAACCCCATGGGCCTCAAGCCTTGGCGCACGGTCAAGGACGCCTTCGGGGACAAGGGACTCGCCGACAGGCCGAACACGACAATGTTGCCCGCCTCGACGACCTCGTTCTTCGACCAAGGCGTACCCGGGATCTTCAAGAGCGAAGATCTCCACATCGGCAGGACCCCTACCGAGCTTTCCCTTCTCCGCTACGCCCACGTCCCACCGGGGGGTGGACGATTCGACCTCCCTCACGGCCTCCTTCCGAACTGCTGGAAGAAAAAGGCCACCGGGACGACCGACGTCATGGGGCGAATGCAGTGGAGTCAGCCTTCATTGACCATCAGGACAGAGTTCTACAAACCGGAGAAGGGCCAGTACCTGCACCCCCAATGGGAGCCTGGCGTAGACGGATATCGGGTCGACCGACCCATCACCCATCGCGAGGCCGCCCTCCTGCAAACGTTCCCCGACACGTTCCTGTGGTGTGGAACCAAGATTCAGATCGCGAAGCAGATCGGGAACGCGGTACCGCCCATGCTCGCCGAGGCCATCGCCACCCACCTCAAGCCCTACCTGCTGGCGAACCTCAGAACCGAAGGGTCGTAGGCACAGGCACTCGGTCCTCACCCGGCTTCGCTACGACGTAGATCTTCCCTTCGATGATCGCGCCGGGTCGGGTGTCCCCCGGCTGCGCCACAGCGAGTGGTGCGGCGACCCAGGTCCCTTTGACGGGAACCTCGAGTCCCAGCATCCGCGCGATGGCGGGGCTGTCATTCTGGTGTCCGAGGATGATGATGCCCTCCGCCCGCAGCTGATTACGAGCATCACGAACTCGCTTCGGCGCGTCCAACTGACGAGCGACCGTCGCGATGACGTTGCGATCGACCACCGTTCCTTGCACAAGCATAAAAACTTGATTCACTCGCTGCTGACCCGCCGGCACCGATTCGATTCTGCGACGAGTTTCCACATCCAGTCGGAGCAGAACATTCGGGGCCAGCACACCGTTCCGAACCATCCAGTGAATGGCAGAGCGCCCTCGCGCGGATATGGACCTCTTCCCGTCGCGATTTCCACGATTCGTCAGCACTTCATCCTGTATGTGCACCAGGCCGACCTGGAAGGATGACGCGGCGTCGTCGGCGGACATCACGAGGCAGATATGCCCCATTGCCTCGACGGGGATCATCCAGGCTCCAGTGAGCGAGAATTTTGCATCAACGTCGACTCCAGCAACGCTGTAGTCCAACTTGGAACCTCGCGAAAGACCGAATTCCGCTTGACAGATGATTTCGACCTTGGTGCCCAGATAGGTCTTCTCGGTCTTGGCCACATTGGGGGCATCGAGGTCGTACCGACCAGTCTGCTGACCATCCAGGACCTCGTCGATCGATCTCCTCAAAATTGCGGAAAAACGATTCTGCAGATCGGGCTGACATGCGAACCAGGCAGCCACCCGGTCCAGCCTTCCGTCCCCGCTCCGTTCCCCCGAGGGCTCGAGGTCGTCACCGAAAAGTGCATCACTCGTCATCATGGCGATCAGATTACGATCATGTTCGAGCATTTCTCGCACTCAATTGACGAACTGGCGCGACGAGGCTCGGACATACACCCCTAAAGGGGCAGCTCCAGCTGGTGGTGGTCGCGCGGGGTGGCTGTGGGTGGGGCGGGGCGGGTGGTGGCCAGGGTCAGGAGGGTGCGGAGGGCCGCGGTGACCTCCTTGGGTGTGTCGCGGATCATCGACGGGGTCGCGCTGACCACGAGGATGCCGTGGGCCTCCAGGCGGAGGCGGCGGCGGAGCGTGGCCTGCCAGGCGTCGCGCGTGTAGTGGTACTCCGCCGAGTCGATCTCCAGGGCCACGCCCTCGTCCGGCCAGTACGCGTCCGGGCTGGCCAGGAAGGTGCCGTCGGGGGTGTGGAGGCGGGCGTTCCACAGGGGGACGGGGAGGTCCGTGGCCGTGAGGGTGTCGCGGGCGCGGGCCTCGGCGATCGAGCGGACGCCCGCCACCAGTTCGGCCGCCGCGCCGCGGACGGCGGGGCGGGCGAGGGTGCGGGAGGCCCGGAGTTCGACGTGGAGGTCGTGGGGGTGGCACCAGCCGGCCTGGACGACGTTCGCCAGGACCGAGCGGACCAGGTCCGGGTCATCGGCCCGGGCCTCGAAGTCGGCGGCCGCGCGCAGCGGCCGGGTGCTCGGGATGCCGGAGACGGTGATCGAGGCGGGCCAGCGGGAAATCGTCCGGGGCCGGACTCCGGGGGCGGGGGCGAGGGTGCGCGGGGCCCGGACCAGTACGTCGATGGGGGCCGCGGGGGCGTCCCGTACGCCGAGCAGGGCCAGGGCGGCTCCGCCGGTGAGGGCGGCGGTGGTACCGGCGAGGGGGGCGTCCCGGGCGGGCTGGGCGGCGTACAGGACGGCGGAAAGGGCCCGTTGGCGGGTGTCCGGCGGCCCGGTCTGCAGGAGGTAGACGCGGGGCAGGAGGCGCTGCCAGGGGCCGCCCGGGCGGGTGCGGCCGGTGATGGTGGCGGCGGGGACGCGGGCGGCCTTGAGCTGGTGGTAGGTGGCCAGGTTCAGCTGGCGCCGGGCGAGCGGGGCGAATTCGGTGATCATGCTGCCGGTATGCCCGGCGGGGGTGGGGGCAAGCGTCAGGCCGCGGCGGTCGCGGAGGCCGCCTCGGGGTGGTCGGGAGCGAGGAAGACGATGACCGCGTTCTCGGTGCCGGGAAGCGGGGTCACCTCGTGCCAGCCGAGCCTGCGGTAGGTGGCGACGGTGTCGGTGGCGGCGCGGGCGGTGAGCAGCCAGGCGCGGCGGTCCGGGGCGTCGGCGGTGATCTCGGCGAGCAGGGCGCGGCCGGTGCCCTGGCCGCGGGCGTGGCGGCGTACGGCGAGTTCGTCGACCTCCAGGGCGTCGACGAGGAGCCTTCGGACGCGGGCGCGCCCGAGCTGGGCGGTGACCTGGGCGTAGCCGCGGTCGGCCGGGAAGGGCGCGCGGGTCAGCCAGGCGGTGGCGAAGCCGTCGATGCCGGTCGCGGTCTGGGCGAAGGCGGTACGGAAACCACGGCGGCGGGTGTCCGACAGGAGCCGGGCCGCGAACTGGCGAATGGTTTCTTCACCTTCGTTCCACGGCGGGCCGGAAAAGACGTCGGCGTAGGTGTCGACCAGTTCGTCCGTCAGGTCGAGGACGGCCGGTCCGTAGCAGATCACGGGTGTCCGCTCCTCGGGGTGGGCTGGGTGGGTTGTCTCCTCCGGAGAGCGAATCTACGCCCCGGTGGTTGCCTGGTGTGGCGCATCCCTCGATCGGGAGATTCCGGCTGTTCCCGGTGGTATGGGGCGGTTCCCGCCGCCTGGTGCGTGTGGCGCGCGGGCGTGTCAGGAGCGGGCGTGGGGCGTTGTCAGGGTGACGGGCCCGTGACGCGGGCTCATGTCTCGTGAGGGAGGGCCTGCGTGGACGGATCCCTGCGGGCGGTCGGCGCGTGCGCCGTGGCGTTCCTGCTGGTGCTGGGCGTGGTCGCCGTACTCCCGCCAGGCGTCCCGCCCGGCGTCGTGGGCGGGGCCGTGCTGCTGCTCGGGGCGGTGGGTGCCCGGCGGCTGGCGCGGCGGTCGCGTTAGCCTCGGGAGGAAGCGTAGGACGTCCGTACGGCGGAGGGAATGGACATGGCACGGGTACCGAGTTCGGTAGTGGCCGCGGCGGGGCTGGTCGGCGGGTACACCGTCGCGCGCTGGACGCGGAAGCGGCCGCTGGGCGGGGTCGTACTCGGTACGGCCGGGCTCGTGGCCGGGCGCGAGTGGCACCGCCGCGCCGGGGCCCCGGCGGCGGCCGGCCTCGGCGCCCTGTACCTGGCCGGCTTCGCCGGTTCGCACCCGCTGGCGAAGAAGATCGGCGCGTGGCCCGCGGTGTTCGGCGCGGCTGGTGTGGTCGCCGCCGCCTCCTGGGCGGTGGCGGACCGCGCCTGACCCCGCGGCGGGGCCCCTGGCGGGGGCGGGCCGGACGACGCGGGGCCGGGGATGCGCGGCCGGGGGCGAGCCCGCCCGTACGCCCCTACGCCCGTACACCCCTACACACCCCCTACGCCCCCAGTGCCTGGCTCACCGTGTAGATCAGGAGGCCCGCCAGGGCGCCGACCACCGTGCCGTTGATGCGGATGAACTGGAGGTCGCGGCCGATGTGGGCCTCGATCTTGCGCGAGGTGTGTTCCGCGTCCCAGCCGGCCACCGTGTCCGTGATCAGCGAGGTGATCTCGGCCCGGTACGTCGTCACGACGTACACCACCGCGCCCTCGATCCAGCCCTCCACCTTCGCCTGCAGGCGGCCGTCCGTCGCCAGGCGGGAGCCGAGGGAAAGAAGGGAGGCGCGCACCCGCAGGCGCAGTTCGCTGCGCTCGTCCTCCGCCGCCGAGAGGATCATCGAGCGGACCGCCGACCACGCCGACGCGATGATGTCCTGGACCTCGCCGCGCGCCAGGACCTCGGACTTGAGCCGCTCGACCCGGGCCCGGGTGTCCGTGTCCGACTGGAGGTCGGCCGCGAAGTCGCTCAAGAACCGGTCCACGGCGCCGCGCGCCGGGTGGTGCGGCATGTCGCGCATCTCCGTGACGAACCGCAGCAGTTCCTTGTACACCCGGTCGCCGATCTTCCGGTCGACGAACCGGGGGGTCCAGCCGGGCGCCCCGCCCTGGACCGCGTCCATCACCGACTCCCCGTGCGTGACCAGCCAGTCGTGCGCCTTCACGCACACCAGGTCCACGGCCCGCCGGTGCCCGCCGTCCGCGACGATCCGCTCCAGGGTCTTGCCGACGCCCGGCGCGATCTCGGCGGTCTCGGCGCGCCGCGTGATGGCCTCGCCGACGACGGCCTGTACGTCGGAGTCGCGCAGGACGGTCAGCGCGCCGCGCAGCGCGGTCGCCAGCTCGTCGGTGACCCGGTCGGCGTGTGCGGGATCGGCCAGCCAGGCGCCCACGCGGCCACCGATGCCGAGCGCGTGCAGGCGCGTACGGACGACGTCGGCGGACAGGAAGTTCTCGCCGACGAACTCCCCGAGGGAGACTCCGAGCTGGTCCTTCTTGGTCGGAATGATCGCGGTGTGCGGGATCGGCAGGCCGAGCGGGCGCCGGAAGAGGGCGGTGACCGCGAACCAGTCCGCGAGCGCGCCGACCATGCCCGCCTCGGCCGCGGCCGCGACATAGCCCGCCCAGCCGCCCCCGCCGCCCGCGTGCTGGGCCCATGTGGCGAATACGTAGACCAGCGCGACCAGGACGAGCAGGCCGGTGGCGGTGGTCTTCATCCGGCGGACGCCGCGCTGCCGCTCCTCGTCCGCCGCGTTGAACACGAACAGGCCGGACGGAGGCCCCGAGGGAGGACCCGGAGGCGGGTCCGAGGGAGGCCCCGAGGGAGGAACCGAGGGCGCTGCCGACCGCTGTCTCCGGTCAGCTTCCGTCTCCCTCTCCCTGTCAGCGGTCGGGTTCGTGCCTGTGTCGTTCACGGGTCCTGCCTTCCCCGGGGGCGCCGGTTTGTCTGCATAGCATCCGACTCCCGGGGCGGCCGTGGAGTTCCCGCCGACACCCGGCGTGTCCCCACGTCACAGCCGCGTGATGCCGGGCCTACAGCTCCTTGCGCCGCGAGCGCTCACCGCGCGGCAGCTTGCGCGGCTTCTGCTTCACTTCGACGCCGCCCCAGAAGGCCAGGCCGTTCACGACCACCCGCGGGGCGCCTGGTTCCGCGGGAACCGCCATCTCCCGGTGGTCGAAGGCGCCCATCACGCCGATGCCCCGTACGTCGACCTCCACGCCCGGCGGCACGATGATCTCGATGCCGCCCATGACCGCGACGCAGTTGATCACGACCTCGCGCGTCTCGAACCGGGCCTCGCGCAGGTCGATCTGGCCACCGCCCCAGAACGCCACCGCGGTGAAGTGCGCGGGCACCGTCCAGTGCCCCTTGCGCTGGAAGGCGGACATGATCGCCACACCGGCCGCCGACGTTCCCCGGCCGCCGATCCGCGCGGGCCAGGACTCCCCCGAGGACGTGTCCCTACCCGAGGAGGGCAGGGGCGCCTTGGCGAACGAGACCGGATGCGGCGCGACCGCTCCCGCCGGCTCCTGGCCCGGGACCGCCGGAAGATCGCTGGTCAGGGGCGCCAGTTCGGCGTACGTACGGGACCTGTAGGCCGCCTCCAGCCGCTCCTCGAACTCGTCCATGTCGATGCGGCCCTCGGCGACGGCATCGCGCAGCCGCTCCACCACTCGCTCCCGGTCGGCGTCGGACGCCCGCAGATCGGGCAACCGCTTCTCCGGCAACGGCTTCTCCGGCCGCTCTTCACTCATATGGCACAGCCTATGCAGACGACCGCCCGAACCGAAGTGGTCCCGGGGACAAGGGAGCTGGTGGCCGTGAACCGCGTCACCCTTCCCCGCTACTCCCGCCCCGCGTACATCCGCGCGATCACGTCCTCGATGTCCGGTTCCCGTACCGACAGGTCCACCAGCGGATACCGGGCCGCCACCGCCGCCACCAGCGGAGCCGCCGACTCCGCCGCCGGGAAGGCCAGCCACTGCCGCGGCCCCTCCACCTTCACCACCCGCGCGCCCGGCACCGTGATGGGCGGCAGGTCCCGCTCCAGGTCCACCACCAGCGTCCGCTCGCCGCCGCCCCCGTCCGGCCCCGCCGCGTGCAGTCCGGCGAGCGCGCCGTCGTAGACCAGCCGCCCGTGGTCGATCACCATCACCCGCTCGCACAACTGCTCGATGTCCTGGAGGTCGTGCGTGGTCAGCAGCACGGTGGTGCCCTGCTCCCGGTTCAGCTCCCGCAGGAAACCGCGCACCTTCGCCTTGCTCACCACGTCCAGGCCGATCGTCGGCTCGTCCAGGTACAGCACGTCCGGATCGTGCAGCAGCGCCGCCGCGATGTCCCCGCGCATCCGCTGCCCCAGCGACAGCTGACGGACCGGTACGTCGAGCAGCGCACCCAGGTCCAGCCGCTCCACACACCGCTCCAGATTGGCGCGGAAACGGTCGGCCGGGATCCGGTACATCCGCCGCATCAGCCCGTACGAGTCCTTCAGCGGCAGGTCCCACCACAGCGTGGTGCGCTGCCCGAACACCACGCCGATCCGGTGCGCCAGCCGCGTCCGCTCGCGCGCCGGATCGATGCCCGCGACCCGCAACAGGCCGCCGCTGGGCGTCAGGATGCCGGTCAGCATCTTGATCGTGGTGGACTTCCCGGCGCCGTTGGGCCCGATGTAGCCGACCATCTCCCCCCGCGCGATCTCGAAGCTGAGCCCGTCCACGGCCTTGACCTGCCGTTTCTCCCGGCGCAGCAGCCCCGTGCGGCGCCGTACGTCGAAGACCTTCCGTACGTCGGCCAGCTCGATCAGCGGTTCCATGGCACACCTCCCTGTTTCCTCGCCCGCATCGGCACTCCGCTCCCTCTCCACATCCGCATCCGCGTTCACATCCGCGTTCACATCCGCACCCGTGTCAGCTCCCCGTACTTCGGTACGACCGCAACGCCGCCCGCCACGCCAGCGCCGCCGGTACGAGCACCAGCACCGCGACCAGCGGGCTCACGTACGCCACCCAGCCCGGCAGCCCCAACGGGTCCGGCCGCCCCAGGACGTGGAGCGCGGGCAGCCAGTTCACGAAGGCCAGCGGCACCACGAAGGTGACGCCGCGCAGCAGCTCCTTGCCGAAGACGCTCGGCGGGTACTGGAGCATCGTGTTGCCGCCGTACGTGAAGGAGTTCTGCACCTCGGCCGCGTCCCCGGCGACGAACTGGAACGCCGCGCCCGCCACCATCACCGCGCCGAAGATCGCGGCCCCGGCCACCACCATCACCGGCACCAGCAGCACCCGCCCCGCCGTCCACTGCACGTCCAGCGCCGACAACGCCCAGGCCAGCACGCCGAGTCCCTGCACCACCCGGCCCAGGCGACGCAGCGCGAACCGGTCCGCCGCGACCTGCGCGAGCACCGGCACCGGGCGGACGAGCATGGTGTCGAGGGAGCCGTCGCGGATCCGGACGCCGATCCGGTCGGTGTTGCCGAGCAGCAGGTCCGCCAGGCCCAGCGAGGCCGAACAGGACCCGTACAGCAGGGCGATCTCGGGGAGCGTGAAGCCGCCGAGGACGCTCACGTGCCGGAACATGATGAAGATCGCGACGAAGTCGAGCAGGCTGCCCACCCCGTTGCCGAAGAGGGCGATGAGGAAGGACGAGCGGTAGGTCATGGTCGCCCGGACCCACATCGCCACGATCAGGCCGTAGCCGCGCAGGCCCTCGGCCGCCTGCCGCCAGAACCCGAGCCGCTCGCCGAGGCCGGACACCGGGCCGAGGCCGGACCCGGACCCGGACCCGGAGCCGGACCCGTCCCCCGCCCCCGGCAGAGGCGCGTCGCGTACGTTCGTGTCAACCACCCTGGACCACCGCCTTGCGCGTCGCGGCGGACTGGAGCAGCCGGCCGGCCCCCAGGAGCACAGCCGCCCACGCGGCCTGGAACCCCAGCGCCCGCACCGCGCTCCCGGCCCCCGCGTGCCGGCCCATCAGCACGTCCAGCGGCACCTGGAGCATCGCCGACCAGGGCAGCATCCGGACCACCTCGCCGAAGCCGCCCGGGAAGACGGTCAGCGGGAGCAGCATCCCGGAGAAGAAGATGGAGACGAGGGTCGCGACCATGTTGATGCCCGACCCGTCCAGCAGCCAGAACGCGAACAGCCCGAGCAGGAAGCGCAGCGCGAAGCTGACCACCAGGCCGAGCAGTACGGACAGCAGGAAGAGCAGCCAGCGCCCCGGCGCGCTCGGCAGCGCGAGCTGGAAGGCGAGCGCCCCCGCGACCAGCGGAACCACCCCGCGGCCCAGCAACTGGAAGCCCGCGCGACCCAGATCGGCGGCCAGCCACCACATCTGGAGGTCCGCGGGCCGGTAGAGGTCGACGGCGATGTCACCCGTCCGGATGCGCTCCTGGATCTCCTCCTGGAAGCCGCCGCCAATGAGCGCCCCCGCGGCGAGCAGGGACTGGCTGACCCATACGAAGGTCAGGGCCTGCGCCTGGTCGTAGCCACCGAGGCCGGGCCGCTCGTCCCACAGCGCGATGTAGGTGTAGGCGACGATGAACCCGAAGACGGTGTTGGTGAACACCCCCGCCGCGGTGGCCGTTCCGTAGGTGGCGTAGCGGCGGAAGCCGCCCGCCGCGATCGCCGCATAGAGGTGCGCGGTCCTGTGCACCGATTCCTCCCTTTGCACGTTGTTCCTACGACGGCCAAAGCGCGCGAGCTTAGTGCGGTGGGGCGATCCACGCGAGGGATTTACGCCCGCCCGCCGCGGAATCATTGGCCATCGGGTAGACACCATCAGGTACAAGACGGATATTTCGTACGGCGCCGAGGAGCCCTGGAGACATGAGCGACAAGTCACCGCCTCCGGGCTGGACCCCTCGGGACCCGGACACCCCCGCGGTGAACCCCTCCCCCGCCGGGCCTCCCGACGGGCCCGCCCCGCAACAGCAGGGCGCGCGGAGCGCGGAGAACGTGAAGGACACGAACGGCTCGAACGGCTCGAACAGCGCGAAGGGCGCGCAGAACACGGTGGAAACGCAGAACGCCGGCGAACCGGCCGCCGCGGCGAAGAAGGCCAAGCGGAAGCGGTCGAGCTGGCGCCGCGCGATCCCCACCTGGCGGATGGCGCTCGGAACGTTCCTGCTCCTCACCCTGCTGGTCGGCGGCGCCCTCGTCGCGGGCTACCTCCTCGTGAAGATCCCGCCCGCCAACACCGCCGCCACCGCGCAGTCGAACGTCTACATGTACACGGACGGTTCGCTGATCGCCCGCGACGGCGAGGTCAACCGCGTCAACGTCGAGCTGTCCCAGATCCCCCGCACCGTCCAGGAGACCGTACTGGCCGCCGAGGACAGGGACTTCTACTCCGAACGGGCCGTGGACCCCAAGGCGATGCTGCGCGCCGCCTGGAACACGGCCACCGGCAAGGGCACCCAGTCCGGTTCCACCATCACCCAGCAGTACGTCAAGAACTACTACCTGGGCCAGGAACAGACGGTGAAGCGGAAGGCCAAGGAGTTCTTCATCGCGATCAAACTCGGTCGTGAGAAGTCGAAGGACTACATTCTTGAGGGCTACCTGAACACCAGTTACTTCGGCCGCAACGCGTACGGCATCCAGGCCGCCGCCCAGGCCTACTACGGCAAGGACGTCGGCAAACTCACCACCGCCGAGGGCGCCTACCTCGCCACCCTGCTCAACTCCCCCAGCGCCTTCGACGTCGTCGCCCACCCGCAGAGCCGCGACCGCGCCCTCGCGCGCTGGAACTACGTACTCGACGGCATGGTGAAGAAGGGCTGGATGCCCGCGGCCGAACGGGCCGCCGTGAAGTTCCCCGAGCCCGGCAAGGTCCGGCCGGCCGCCGGACTGTCGGGCCAGCGCGGCTACCTGGTCGAGGCGATCAAGGACTACATCGTCGACCACAAGATCATCGACGACAAGACCTTCGCCGAAGGCGGCTACCGCATCACCACCACCATCGACAAGCACCGCCAGAACGCCTTCGTCGACGCCGTCCAGAAGCAGGTGCTCGCCAAACTCGACCCGGCGACCCGCAAGGCGGACCGCCTGGTGCGCGCGGGCGGCGCCTCCATCGACCCGATGACCGGCAAGGTCGTCGCCCTCTACGGCGGGATCGACTACACCAAGCAGTACGTCAACAACGCGACCCGGCACGACTTCCAGGTCGCCTCCACCTTCAAGCCGTTCGTCTTCACCTCCGCCGTGGAGAACGACGCGCGCACCCAGGACGGCCGCGCCATCACCCCGAACACCCTCTACAGCGGCGCCAACAAGCGCCCGGTGGTCGGCAGCCGGATCCCCTTCAACCCGACCAACGAGGACGACGCCTCCTACGGGAACATCACCGTCCGCACCGCCACCGACCTCTCCGTCAACGCCGTGTACGCGCAGATGGCGGTCGACGTCGGCGGCGCCAAGGTCAAGGAGACCGCCGTCGCCCTCGGCATCCCGGAGGACACCCCCAACTTCGACACCGGCCCGGCGATCGCGCTGGGCACGGTCCAGGCCAGCGTGCTCGACATGACCCAGGCCTACGCCACCCTCGCCGACCACGGCCGCCACACCCCCTACACCTTCATCGAGAAGGTGACCAAGGGCGAGGACACCGTGGCCCTCCCGGACCGGGCCGGGCGCCAGGCGGTCACCCGCGAAGCCGCCGACACCACCACGTCGATGCTGGTCAGCGTGGTGGACAACGGCACCGGTACGGCCGCCCTGGCCGCCGGGCACCCGGCGGCGGGCAAGACCGGCACCGCCGAACTGGACAAGGCCGCCTGGTTCGCGGCGTTCACCCCGGACCTGGTGACGGTGGTCGCGATGATGGGCCAGGACCCGGACACGGGCGTCCCCCAGCCGCTCTACGGCGCGCTGGGCGAGGCCCGGATCAGCGGCGGCGGCTATCCCGCGCGGATCTGGGCGGCGTACACGAAGGCGGCGCTGCAGGGCAGCGACCCGCTGGACTTCGAACTGGACCTCCAGCCGGGCGGGGGGCTGCCGGTGGCGCCGCCGCCCAGCTCCCAGGAGCCGCCGTTCAGCAGGCCCCCGACCACCAACACGGGCGGCACCACGGGCACCCCGGGCAACGGCGGCACCACCGGCACTCCGACGAACGGCGGGACGAACGGCACCCCCACCAACGGGGGCACCACCGGAACCCCGACGAACGGCGGCGCCACCGGCACCCCCACCAACGGGGGGACCACCGGAACCCCGTCCAACGGCGGCACCGACAACGGTGGCGCCACCGCCGGAAACCGCGGTGGCACCACCGCGGGCGACCGGGGCGGCGCGACGACCGAGGGCACCCGCGGCGGCGCGACGACGGAGGGCAACGATCTCTTCGGCGGCCAGTGACGCGGAGCCGGTCAGGAGCGCGGAGCCGGTCAGTGCGCACGGCTGGTCAGTGACGCACGGCTGGCCAGTGACGACAGCGGTCAGTGACCGGAGGTCGCCTTGAGCCCCACCACGGCGACCAGCAGCAGACAGATGAAGAAGATCCGGGCGGCGGTCACGGGCTCACCGAGCACCATCATCCCCAGCACCGCCGCCCCGGCCGCGCCGATCCCGACCCACACGCCGTACGCCGTACCGATGGGCAGGGTCTTGGCCGCGTAGGACAGCAGCACCATGCTCGCGACGATGCCGGCGCCGGTGAACACACTGGGCCACAGCCGGGTGAAGCCTTCGGTGAACTTCATTCCGATCGACCAGCCGACTTCGAGCAGACCGGCGAGCAGGAGCAGGATCCAGGCCATGGCAGGCACCTTCCGACGAGAACGGGAGCGGGGTGCGTCGTCTTGTCGGACCCGGTACGGCGCGTCTCGTCGGGAATCCCCTCCACCGTAGCAAAACGGCACGCCAGAGGGCCGGTGACCCAGGTCACCGGCCCTCTCGTACGTCCTGCTGTCGTCCTGCCGTCGTCCTGCGGGCTCCTCCGACGTCAGAGGTACAGCCCGGTGGAGTCCTCGGCGCCCTCCAGCCGCTCAGCGGCCACGGCGTGCAGGTCCCGCTCGCGCATCAGGATGTACGTCGCCCCGCGCACCTCGACCTCGGCCCGGTCCTCGGGGTCGTACAGCACCCGGTCACCGGGCTCCACGCTCCGCACGTTCTGCCCGACCGCGACCACGGCCGCCCAGGCGAGGCGCTTGCCCACCGCGGCCGTCGCCGGGATGAGAATGCCGCCGCCCGAGCGGCGCTCGCCCTCGGGCGAGTCGGACCGTACGAGCACGCGGTCGTGCAGCATGCGGATGGGCAGTTTGTCGTCGTGGGTGCTGTTCTCGCTCACGCCCCGAACCTACCCGCCCGGGTCACGCGCGCTTGCGGCGGGCGCCGAGGGCCAGCAGGCCGACGAGGGCTACGGCGACCAGCGCGACGGGCACGATCCGCTCGAGGCGCGGAGCACCGTCCTCGCCCCGCAGCCCGCCCCTCACATCGGTGACGAGCCGGTTGACGGCGACGAAGGCCCGACCGGCCGTGTGGTCCACGACACCGGCGACCTTGGCCTTGGCGTCCCCGACAATCGTCTTCGGGTGCACGCGCACGCCGATCTCGTCGAGCGTCTCGGCGAGCTGCTCGCGCCTGCGGACGATGTCCGCCTCGATCTGTTCGGGGGTCCTGGCTTCCGGCACCGCGCTGCCTCCGTCGTCGTGGTCCTGGTCGTAAGGGGCGTAGTCCGCCGTGAACAGTCTGTCAGCTTAGTCTCGTCCCGTACTGATCCCCTCCCGAGGAGACTGCTGACACATGAGCGAGCGACTGCAGCCGGGCGACACCGCCCCCGCCTTCACCCTGCCCGACGCGGACGGCAACGAGGTCTCGCTCGCCGACCACAAGGGCCGCAAGGTCATCGTCTACTTCTACCCGGCGGCCCTGACCCCGGGCTGCACGAAGCAGGCCTGCGACTTCACCGACAACCTCTCCCTCCTCGCCACGGCGGGCTACGACGTCATCGGCGTCTCCCCGGACAAGCCGGAGAAGCTGGCGAAGTTCCGCGACAAGGAAGAGCTGAAGGTCACCCTGGTCGGCGACCCCGAGAAGGAGGTCCTGACGGCGTACGGCGCGTACGGCGAGAAGAAGCTGTACGGCAAGACGGTCACCGGAGTCATCCGCTCCACCGTGGTCGTGGACGAGGAGGGCAAGGTCGAGCGCGCCCTGTACAACGTCAAGGCCACCGGCCACGTAGCCAAGATCATCAAGGACCTGGGCATCTGACCCCGCCCCCACCCTTGCCCGAGCGGCCCGCCCCAAAGAAATGGAGCGGGCCGCTCCGATTATCGGGCGTAACCGTCCGCATATCGGTTCGTTAGTCCGTACGAGGCCCCGAACGCGCGGCCGGAACGGAACAAGGGGAAAAACCATGGGTGATCCATACGACCGGAACACATTGACCGAGGCCATATCCGAGTCCCGAAGCTGGGCCGACCTGACGCGTCGGCTCGGACTGAAGGCGAGCGGCGGGCAGCGCCGGGCCCTACAGAAGAAGGCCGCCGCCCACGGGATCGACACCAGCCACTTCGCGAAGCAGAGCCCGTGGCGCACGTACCCGGACGCGGCCATAGCCGCCGCTGCCGCGTCGTCGACCACGTTGCGCGAGGTGGCGCTCACGCTCGGAGCCCGCCCCGCCACCGGCACCTTGTCGCACATCGTCCGCCGCATGGCGGCGGCAGGCATCGACATCAGCCATTTCCCGGGAATGGATCGGGGCCACGTCGAGCTGCCACTCACCCCGGCAGAACTCGCCGCCGCGGCGGCGGCCGCCGACAGCCTCCGCGGCGTGGCCCGGGCCCTGGACATGGCGGACGACGGCCGATCGCGAGCCGCACTCGGGAGAATGCTGAAGGAGCACGGCATCGCGACGGCCCACTTCCGGAACTCCCGGCCGACCCTTCCCGAGGAGGCGCTGCGTACCGCCGTCCCGGAAGCGGCGAGCTACGCGGACCTGATGCGCGCCCTCGGCCTCGAGGTCAATGACGTCAATCACCGGCGGGTGCGGCGGCGCGTGGCTCAACTCGGGCTCGGTGTCACCCATTTCACACGGCGCTCCTGGGCGGCCGGCCCAGTGACGGCACCGAGGGCGGTCGCACCCCGCACGCTCGTCCTGCTGCCCGACGGATCCGCCCGGACCGGCCGCTCCCGGCTGCACCGGGCGCTCCAGGAGATCGGCGTCCCGCACGCCTGCGCCCATTGCGGAAATCCCGGCGCGTGGCGGGGCGAGCCGATCACCCTCCAGATCGACCACATCAGTGGGGACTGGCTCGACAACCGAGGGGAGAACCTCCGCTACCTCTGCCCCAACTGCCACGCCCTCACGGCCGCCTGGTGTCGGAACCGGCGAAAGAAGCCTGTCGACCCACGGTGAGTCACCGCCGTACACTAGCCGCAGCCGGCCAGGGCCAATGTCCTAATTGACCGGTTAGTCGCGGTCGTGGTGGAATTGGCCTACACGCAACTTTTAGGTAGTTGTGGGAGAAATCCCTTGAGGGTTCGAGTCCCTCCGACCGCACGCCTTTGAACCGAAGGCCCGAACGCCCTCAGGGCGCGTTCGGGCCTTCGGCGTCTCCGGGGCTCAGCCCAGGAGGTCGCGGATGACCGGGACCAGGCCGCGGAAGGCGTGGCCGCGGTGGGAGATGGCGTTCTTCTCCGGCGCCGAGAGTTCCGCGCAGGTGCGGGTGTCGCCCAGGGGCTGGAGGATCGGGTCGTAGCCGAAGCCGCCGGTGCCCGCCGGGACGTGGCGCAGGGTGCCCAGGAGGCGGCCCTCGACGACGCGTTCGGTGCCGTCCGGGAGGGCGAGGGCGGCGGCGCAGGCGAAGTGGGCCGCGCGGTGCTCGTCGCCGATGTCGCCGAGCTGGGCGAGCAGGAGGTCGAGGTTCGCCTTGTCGTCCCCGTGGGCGCCAGCCCAGCGGGCCGAGAAGATGCCGGGTGCGCCGTTGAGTACGTCCACGCACAGGCCGGAGTCGTCGGCGATGGCCGGGTATCCCGTGGCCTGCGCCAGCGCATGGGCCTTGAGCAGGGCGTTCTCGGCGAAGGTGACGCCGGTTTCCTTGACGTCGGGGATCTCCGGGTACGCGTCCGCGCCGACCAGCTCGTGCGGCAGGCCGGCGTCGGACAGGATGGCGCGGAGTTCGGTGACCTTGCCCGCGTTGCGGGTGGCCAGGATCAGGCGAGTGGGCGTGGAGGTCATGCCTCCATTATCCCGGTGGGCCGAGAGGGCTCCGCGGGGAGGCTATCCCGGGGTGCAGACCTTCGAGATCTCCTTGGCGGCGTCCGCGACCGGGGTGATGTCCGGGGCGGTGTTGCCGCCTTCGATCGACGTACGGACGTTCTTGACCGCCGCGGTCATCGAGTCCACCGCCTTGCCGAGGTCGGCGTTGCCGGTCTGGTCGCCGACCTTCTTGAGGTTCTGCTCGATCTGGTTGAGCGCGTTCTGCGCGTCCTGGGGGCTGTTGCCCGCCTGCGAGACGGCCTGCTGGAGGTCGTTCGCCCCGTCCGTGATGGCTACCGCCGTGTTCGCGCAGTCCATCGCCGTCGATATCGCGTCGCACGAGGTCAGCGCGGGAACGGCGAGCGCGGCGGACAGGAGGACGGCGGACAGCCGCAGGCGGCGACGGGTGCGGTGGTGCGGCATGGGTGTTCCCCCCGGGTCGGATGCGTGGACGGGCGCACGGCTTCGACGCCGTGCGCCCGTACCCGTGGAGACGCGCGCGCATGCCCCGCGGTTGCCGCGGTGGCGGTGTTAGAGCTCCAGCGCTCCGCGCTGGATGGCTTCGAGGTCCGCGCAGCCGCCGGCCGCGAGGTCGAGCAGGGCGTTGAGTTCCTTGCGGTCGAAGGGCTCGCCCTCGGCGGTGCCCTGGACCTCGACGAAGCGGCCGTCGCCGGTGCAGACGACGTTCATGTCGGTCTCGGCGCGCACGTCCTCCTCGTAGCAGAGGTCGAGGAGCGGTTCGCCGTCGACGATGCCGACGCTGACGGCGGCGACGGTGCCGGTGAGGGGCTTGCGCCCGGCCTTGATCAGCTTCTTCTGCTGGCCCCAGGCGATGGCGTCGGCGAGGGCGACGTAGGCGCCGGTGATGGCGGCGGTGCGGGTGCCTCCGTCGGCCTGGAGGACGTCGCAGTCCAGGACGATGGTGTTTTCGCCGAGGGCCTTGTAGTCGATGACGGCGCGCAGCGAGCGGCCGATCAGGCGGGAGATCTCGTGGGTGCGGCCGCCGATCTTGCCGCGTACGGACTCGCGGTCGCCTCGGGTGTTGGTCGAGCGGGGCAGCATCGAGTACTCGGAGGTGACCCAGCCCTCGCCGCTGCCCTTGCGCCAGCGGGGGACGCCTTCGCTGAAGGAGGCGGTGCAGAAGACTTTGGTGTCGCCGTAGGAGATGAGGACGGAGCCCTCGGCGTGCTTGCTCCATCCGCGCTCGATGGTCACCGGGCGGAGCTGTTCGGGGGTACGGCCGTCGATACGAGACATGGTGGCGAGCCTAGCCGGTACGGGCCCGGCCCCCATGTCCTTGTGGAAAGACCCCGTCCGGGTGCGGCCCTGGACGGGGTCTTTCCACAAGGACATGGGGGCCGGATGAGTGGCCGGTGATGTGTTGTGGTGGGTGAGCCGGGTGGGCTCAGCTCACATCATGTCTTCGATGTCGGCGGCGATCGGGTCGGCGTCGGTGCCGATGACGACCTGGATCGCGGTGCCCATCTTGACGACGCCGTGGGCGCCCGCGGCCTTCAGCGCGACCTCGTCGACCAGGGCCGGGTCCTTGACCTCGGTGCGCAGGCGCGTGATGCAGCCCTCGACCTCTTCGATGTTGTCGATACCGCCGAGCCCGGCGACGATCTTCTCAGCCTTGGTGGCCATCTGTTTCTCCCTGAGTTCTACGAAGAACGAGTCTCGGCGGCGTCATGCTCCGCGTGAGCGTCCGCTCCGTCACGGTAGCCCACGGTTGGCTCACTTACGCGGGCACATGTCCGGTATGTACCGAATGATAACGATCAGCAGCAACCTGCCCGGTGGGCGGGTGAATGCGACCGCATCAGGAGTGGTCTACACCAGTGTGCCGCAAGTGTCGCAGCCACCAAAAACGGGCCGGTCACCGACCAGGCCAGGGAGGACGCCGATGAGCGCGAGCAGCGCCGCAGCCGTGCCGCAGCAGAAGTGGTGGAACGGCATTTTCCAAGGGCTCCAGAAGATGGGGCGCAGCCTCCAGCTGCCGATCGCCGTCCTGCCCGCGGCGGGCATCCTCAACCGGCTCGGCCAGGACGACGTGTTCGGCAAGGACGGTCTGGGCTGGACCGATGTCGCCAAGGTGATGGCGAACGCGGGCGGCGCGCTGCTGAACGCCGACCTCGGCCTGCCTCTCCTCTTCTGCATCGGTGTCGCCATCGGCATGGCCAAGAAGGCCGACGGCTCGACCGCCCTCGCCGCGGTCGTCGGCTTCCTCGTCTACCGCAACGTCCTGCACGCCTTCCCCAAGGACTGCCCCGCGGGCACCAAGGACATCAAGGGCGCCTGTCTGGGGAGCGGCGACAGCTTCGTCGAATACACCTTCCAGAACCCCGGTGTCTTCGGCGGCATCGTCATGGGCCTGCTGGCCGCCTGGTTCTGGCAGCGCTACCACCGGGTGAAGCTGGTCGACTGGCTCGGCTTCTTCAACGGGCGCCGCCTGGTGCCGATCATCATGGCCTTCGTCGCGATCGCGTTCGCCGTGGTCTGCCTGTGGGTCTGGCCGCCGATCGGCGACGCGCTGCAGAGCTTCTCCGACTGGCTGGTGGGGCTGGGTGCCTGGGGCGCGGGCATCTTCGGTGTCGCGAACCGCGCGCTGCTGGTGATCGGCCTGCACCAGTTCCTGAACGTGCCGGTGTGGTTCCAGTTCGGCACCTACGTCAAGCCGAACGGCCAGGAGGTGCACGGTGACATCGCCATGTTCCTGGCGGGTGACCCGAACGCCGGCCAGTTCCTCTCCGGCTTCTTCCCCATCATGATGTTCGCGCTGCCCGCGGCGGCCCTGGCGATCACGCACTGCGCGAAGCCGCTGCGCCGCAAAGAGGTCGGCGGCCTGATGCTGTCGGTGGGCCTGACCTCATTCGTCACGGGCATCACGGAGCCGCTGGAGTACTCCTTCCTGTTCGTGGCGCCGGTGCTGTACGTGATCCACGCGCTGCTGACGGGTGTGTCGATGGCGGTGACGTGGGCGCTGGGCGTGCACGACGGCTTCAGCTTCTCGGCGGGCCTGATCGACTACGTCATCAACTGGAGCCTGGCGACGAAGCCCTGGCTGATCATCCCGATCGGCCTGGTCTTCGCGGTCGTCTACTACGCGGTCTTCCGCTTCGTGATCACGAAGTTCAACGTGCCGACCCCGGGCCGGGAGTCGGACGAGGAGATCGCTGCCATGCAGGCGGAGAACACCAAGGCGTAGCCCCTCTCCGCCGCCTCCCCCGCCGCCTCTCGCTTTGCCTCCGCCCCTCCTCCGCTTCACCTGCCGACCGCACCGCCGAAGGCCCCTGGATCCCGATCCGGGGGCCTTCGGCGTGTCCGGAGGCGGCGGATCCGGAAGTGTGGTGCAAGCCACAGGAAATCGAAGGTTCCTTATCTAACCCTCACCGTGTTACAACTGGTCTACACCACCCATTGGTGTAGACCACGTTCGCTTCCCCCGGCGGCGTGTCCCCCTTTTTCGAGACGCCGCCGTCCCCCTTGGATGCACCCCCTTGGCGGCGCCTTGCTCCCCGGAGGAAGTTATGAGTTCGGCTACTGCCGCAACGGCGCCGCCCGCGAAGAAGCGGGGATCGGGCCTGATCCAGGGCCTCCAGAAGGTCGGCCGCAGCCTCCAGCTGCCCATCGCCGTCCTGCCCGCCGCCGGTATCCTGGTGCGCCTCGGCCAGCCCGACGTGTTCGGCAAGGACGGTTTCGGCTGGGACAAGGTCGCCAAGGTGTTCGCCACCGCCGGTGACACCGTCTTCGCCAACCTGCCGCTGCTCTTCTGCATCGGTGTCGCGATCGGCTTCGCCAAGAAGTCGGACGGCTCGACCGCCCTCGCGGCGCTCGTCGGCTTCCTCGTCTACAAGAACGTGCTCACCGCGTTCCCGGTGCACGAGGCCATCATCAACACTACCGAGAACAAGGGTGTTGACATCCCGGCGGTGGTCAACGACCCGGGTGTCCTCGGCGGCATCATCATGGGTCTGCTCGCCGCGCTCCTGTGGCAGCGTTACCACCGCACCAAGCTCGTGGACTGGCTCGGCTTCTTCAACGGCCGCCGCCTGGTCCCGATCATCATGGCCTTCGTCGGCGTCGTCCTCGGCGTGTTCTTCGGCCTGGTGTGGGGGCCGATCGGTGAGGTCATCTCCAGCTTCGGCGAGTGGATGACCGGCCTCGGCTCCGTCGGTGCGGGCCTCTTCGGTCTCATCAACCGCGGCCTGATCCCGATCGGCATGCACCAGTTCGTCAACACCGTCGCCTGGTTCCAGATCGGTGACTTCACCAACCCCGCGGGCGACGTCGTCCACGGCGACCTGCACCGCTTCTTCGCCGGTGACCCGAGCGCCGGTCTGTTCATGACCGGCTTCTACCCGATCATGATGTTCGGTCTTCCGGCCGCCGCCCTGGCCATCGCGCGCTCCGCCCGTCCGGAGCGCCGCAAGGCCGTCACGGGCATGATGGTCTCGCTCGCGCTCACCTCGTTCGTCACGGGTGTCACCGAGCCGATCGAGTTCTCCTTCATGTTCATCGCGCCGCTGCTGTACGCGATCCACGCCGTGCTGACCGCCGTGTCCATGGCCGTCACCTGGGCCCTCGGGGTGCACACGGGCTTCACCTTCTCGGCCGGTCTGATCGACTACGGCCTCGCGTGGAGCAAGTCGACGAACCCCTGGATGATCATTCCGATCGGCCTGGTCTTCGCCGCGATCTACTACTTCGGCTTCCGGTTCGCGATCACCAAGTTCAACCTTCCGACCCCGGGCCGCGAGTCCGACGAGGAGATCGCCGAGATGGAGAAGGCCGAGGCGAAGTAGCCCCGGCTGCCACCACCCGGCACCCGCACGCACGAACCGAAGCCCCCGCCTTCCGGAAGGAGAGCGGGGGCTTCGGTCGTGCGTGCGGGGCGCGTATCGACGGCACTAGTGTCGCGACGGGGCGAACGTTGCCTGACGCGGCACTAGATCTCGTAGACCTCGCCCGCGCGGGCGAGGGCCACCGGGCCCCCGTACACCGCGCGCGCGTCGGCGAGGTTGCGTTCGGCGTCCGTCCACGGCGGGATGTGGGTCAGGACGAGCCGTCCGACCGCCCCGCCCCGGGCGAACTCCCCCGCCTCGCGCCCGTTCAGGTGCAGGTCGGGGATGTCCTCCTTGCCGTGGGTGAAGGAGGCCTCGCAGAGCAGCAGGTCGGCGCCCTCGGCGAGCAGGCCGAGTTCGGTGCAGACACCGGTGTCGCCGGAGTACGTCAGGGAGCGCCCGCCGTGTTCGAGGCGGATGCCGTACGACTCGATCGGGTGCGAGACCCGTTCGGTGCGCACCTGGAACGGGCCGATCTCGAAGTTGCCGGGCTTCAGGGTGCGGAAGTCGAAGACCTCGCTCATCGAACGCTCGTCGGGGACGTCCTCGTAGGCCGTGGTCAGGCGCTTCTCGGTGCCTTCGGGGCCGTAGACCGGGATGGTCCCGCAGCGGCCGCCCTCGTGTCGGTAGTAGCGGGCGACGAAGTAGCCGCACATGTCGATGCAGTGGTCGGCGTGCAGGTGGCTGAGGAAGACCGCGTCGAGGTCGTACAGGCCGATGTGGCGCTGCAGCTCACCGAGGGCGCCGTTGCCCATGTCGAGGAGCAGCCGGAAGCCGTCGGCCTCGACGAGGTAGCTCGAACAGGCCGATTCCGCGGACGGGAACGAGCCCGAGCAACCGACGACGGTGAGCTTCATGGAGCGGGAACCTCCGTGGACGGTCCGTGGACGTTACACGGAGACGGGGAGGGCGACGGGGGCGTGCGTGGAGTCGAGCGTAGAGCGCGGAACGGCCCGTCGCTCCTCCACGGCGGGCCGTTGTGGGGCAACTCACCTGCGCTGTCACCCGGTGGAGCGACGGGCCGTACGCGGGTTGCCGTGCGGGGTTACGGTCGACGCATGGACACGTCCTGGTGGCCCGGTGTCACGGCGGTGGTGGCCGTGGTGCCGGTGGTGCTGGTGACGGCCCGCCCCGGGGCGGCGGCGCGGCCGCCGGGAGCGCTCGGGGCCGCGCACGGCCGGGGCCGCCGCCGCGGCCCGGTGGTGTGGGACCAGGTGCGGTGGCCGCGGCACGGAGGAGCGGGAGGCGAGGGCTCATGACGGCGGAGCACGGCGGCGGAATCCGGCTGCGGCGGGTCTACGATCCCCCGGACCCGGCGGCGGACGGGGTCCGCGTGCTCGTGGACCGGCTGTGGCCGCGGGGTCTGGCGAAGGCGGCGGCCGCGGTGGACGAGTGGCCGAAGGAGGTGACTCCGTCGGCGGAGCTGCGGACGTGGTTCCACGGCGGGGGCGGCAGCTTCGAGGAGTTCCGGGAGCGGTACGAGGCAGAGCTGGCGGGGGCGGAGGCCGGGGCCGCGGTGGCGCGGCTGCGGGGGCTGGCGGCGGCCGGTCCGGTGACGCTGCTGACGGCGGTCAAGGACCCGGCGACCAGCCACGCCGCGATCCTGGCCGCCCTCCTCACCCCCTGACGGGGCCCGCGGTGGCCCCGCGGCCCCGAAGACGCCCTCGAACGCCGGGCGGGCCGAAGCTCCAGCCCCGCCGGCGATTGAGGCGCCCCCCGGAGGGCGGAACCAGCCGCACCCGGCGGCCGTCACTGACACGCGCCGAAGACGCCCTCGAACGCCGGGGCGGGCTGGAGATTGGCCTAGGCCCAGAGTTGGCCCTGGAGGGCTTCGATGGCTTCTTCCGTCGTGGTCGCCGTGTAGACGCCCGTCGACAGGTACTTCCAGCCGCCGTCGGCCACGACGAACACGATGTCCGCCGACTCCCCCGCCGCCACCGCCTTGCGGCCCACCCCGATCGCCGCGTGCAGCGCCGCCCCGGTGGAGACGCCCGCGAAGATGCCCTCCTGCTGGAGCAGCTCACGGGTGCGGGTCACCGCGTCCGCCGAGCCCACCGAGAAGCGGGTGGTCAGCACGGAGGCGTCGTACAGCTCCGGGACGAAGCCCTCGTCCAGGTTCCGCAGGCCGTAGACAAGGTCGTCGTAGCGCGGCTCCGCGGCGACGATCCGGACGCCCTCGACGTGCTCGCGCAGGTAGCGGCCGACCCCCATGAGGGTGCCCGTCGTCCCCAGGCCCGCCACGAAGTGCGTGATGGACGGGAGGTCGGCGAGGATCTCCGGCCCGGTCGTGGCGTAGTGGGCGCCCGCGTTGTCCGGGTTCCCGTACTGGTAGAGCATCACCCAGTCCGGGTGCTCCGCCGCCAGTTCCTTGGCGACGCGGACCGCCGTGTTGGAGCCGCCCGCGGCGGGCGACGGGACGATCTCGGCTCCCCACATCGCCAGGAGGTCACGGCGCTCCTGGCTCGTGTTCTCCGGCATGACGCACACGATCCGGTAGCCCTTGAGCTTCGCGGCCATCGCGAGCGAGATGCCCGTGTTGCCGGAGGTGGGCTCCAAGATGGTGCACCCGGGGTACAGGCGGCCGGACTTCTCGGCCTGCTCGACCATGTGGAGCGCGGGGCGGTCCTTGATCGAGCCGGTCGGGTTGCGGTCCTCCAGCTTGGCCCAGATCCGGACGTCCTCGGACGGGGACAGCCGGGGCAGCCGGACCAGCGGGGTGTTGCCGACCGCCGCCAGCGGGGAGTCGTAGCGCATTACTTCGATCCGCCGGCCACGGCCGGGAGGATGGTGATGCTGTCGCCGTCCTTCAGCTCGGTGGTGATGCCCGCGAGGAAGCGGACGTCCTCGTCGTTGAGGTACACGTTCACGAAGCGGCGCAGCTCGCCGCCCTTGGCCTCGTCGATGATGCGCTCCTGGATGCCCTTGTGGCGGGTCTCCAGGTCGGCGAAGAGGTCGGCGAGGGTGGCGCCTTCGCCGGACACGGCCTTTTCGCCGTCGGTGTAGGGGCGGAGGATGGTGGGGATGCGGACCTCGATGGCCATGGCTGGCTCCAGTCGTGAAGGAAGAGTGCGTACGAGAAGGGCGGAGCTGGGAAAGCGGTGCGGCGGCAGTGCGGAGTGCTGCCGGTGCTCAGGCGGCGACAGCGGCAGGACAGATGGCACTGGCGAGGCGGCACAGATCGACGTGCAGCCGCGCCACGAGCAGCAGCCTGCCGGGCGTCTCGATGCTCACGTCGTGGGGAACCATGCGGTCATGTTAACGATTCCCGGTCCCACGTTTGGAGTGTGATCCCGCATTATGGACGCCAACCGCTCACATACTGGGCAGTAGCCTCCTAGTAACCGGCGACGACCTGCACGTCTTCCTCCGTGATCACCCCGTCGACGATGCGGTACGACCGGAACTGGAACTCCCCCAGGCCGTCCTCGTCCGCCGTGGAGACCAGCACGTAGTGCGCGCCGGGCTCGTTCGCGTACGTCACGTCCGTGCGCGAGGGATAGGCCTCGGTCGCGGTGTGGGAGTGGTAGACGATCACGGGCTCCTCGTCCCGGTCGTCCAGTTCCCGGTAGAGCGTGAGCAGGTCCTTGGAGTCGAACTCGTAGAACGTGGGCGACCGCGCGGCGTTCAGCATCGGCACGAACCGCTCGGGGCGGCCGGTGCCCGCCGGGCCCGCGACGATCCCGCAGGCCTCGTCCGGGTGGTCCTTGCGGGCGTGCTCGACGATCCGGTCGTACAGGTCCTGGGTGAGGGTCAGCATGAGCGAAAGGATAAACAGACGGACCCTCCCGTACCGAGGAGTGGTACGGGAGGGCCCGGATGCTGGACACGAGACCGCTGCGGCGCGGCCTCTGCTGCTACGGAGCCTTGGTGAACGCCGAGCCGCGCGGGTCGCGGCTCTTCATCACCAGGTAGGAGACGCCGAGGATCAGACCCCACAGCGGCGCGCAGTACAGCGAGACCCGCGCGTCCGCGTCGATGCCCATCATCACGATCACCATGGCGATGAAGGCCAGGGCGAACCAGCTCGTGTACGGGGCTCCGGGCGCCCGGAAGGAGGAGCCGGGCAGCTCGCCCCGGTCGGCCTTGGCGCGGTAGCGGATCTGGCAGACCAGGATCATGATCCAGGCCCACATGCCGGAGATGGTGGCGAAGGAGACGACGTAGTCGAAGGCCTTGCCCGGGGCGACGTAGTTGATCCAGACGCCCACCAGCATCAGCGCGGCGGAGAAGGTGGTGCCGACCAGCGGGGTGCCGCTCCTGGTCAGCTTGGTGAAGACCTTCGGGCCCTGGCCGTTGAGCGCGAGGTCGCGCAGCATGCGGCCGGTGGAGTACATGCCCGAGTTGCAGGAGGACAGGGCGGCGGTCAGCACCACGAAGTTGACGATGGCCGCGCCGACGCCGAGGCCCATCTTCTCGAAGGCCAGCACGAAGGGGCTCTCGCCGGCCTTGAACTGGTTCCACGGGATGACCGACAGGATCATGATCAGCGCGCCGACGTAGAAGACGGCGATCCGCCACGGCACGGTGTTGATGGCCTTGGGGAGGGTCTTCTCCGGGTCCTTGGACTCACCGGCGGTGACGCCGACCAGCTCGACCGCGAGGAAGGCGAACATCACGATCTGGAGGGTCATCAGCGTCTCGCCGATGCCGTTGGGGAAGAAGCCCCGGTCGTTCCACAGGTTCGAGACGGTCGCCGTGTCGGCGGCGTCGGAGAAGCCGATGGTCAGGATGCCGGCGCAGATCAGGATCATGCCGACGATGGCGGTGACCTTGACCATCGAGAACCAGAACTCCAGCTCGCCGAAGAGCTTCACGGAGATCAGGTTGGCGGCGTAGAGGATCAGCGTGAAGATCAGCGCGAAGCCCCATTGAGGGAAGCTCCCGTGCGTCCAGAAGGACATGTACTTCGCGGCGGCGGTGACCTCGACGATGCCGGTGACCACCCAGAAGAGCCAGTACGTCCAGCCCGTCACGTACCCCCAGAAGGGGCCGAGGAACTCGCGGGCGTAGTCCGAGAAGGAGCCCGAGACGGGGCGGTACATGAGCAGTTCGCCCAGGGCCCGCATGATGAAGAAGATGACCAGGCCCGCGATGGCGTAGGCCAGAATGAGGCTCGGGCCCGCCTTGGAGATCGCCTTGCCGGCGCCCAGGAAGAGGCCGGTGCCGATGGCTCCGCCGATGGCGATCATCTGGATCTGCCGCGCGCCGAGCGTGCGGTGGTAACCGCCGCCCGCCTCGGGCTCGCCGCCGCCTGACGGCTTGGTGTCGTCGTGCTCGACCTGCACAGAGGTCATGTCTTGGTGCGCCTTTCTCCACGCCGGCCCGCGCCTGGAAGTGGCTGCGGACCGGATCCTCGATCCCCCCGGATACGGATGGAGTTGCACCCGGCGGTCAGCCGGTTCGAGCGAGCCGGGGAACAGGGGTGGCGTCCCGTCGGCAGTCGTGAAGATTTATCACGGGCTTATGGGTGATCGAGGCGCGAAAAAGTGACGCACAGCACGAAAAAATAGGGACAAAGCGCGTAGGAAAGATCAGATCACCGCATGGCGGTGACCTGATCGTTATCCGGATTTGAGCGTCCGCTGAGCGAACGACGCGTGAACGCAGTGGGGCTCAGAGCGTCTCGATCAAGGTCTCCTGGAGACCGCCGAGCCACAGGTACGCCATCACCATCGGTTTGCGCGGATCGTCGTCCGGCAGCCCGAACAGCACCGCGCTCTCGTCGTCCTCGGTGATGTCCAGCCGGGCCGCGATGGTGAGCCGCAGGTCGTTGAGCGAGCCGAGCCAGCGCAGCGGCAGCTCGCCGGTCAGCTCCAGCAGCGCGCCCTCGTCGCCCTCGTCACCGGCGGACCTCAGCGCGTCGAGGCTGCGTACGACGGCCAGCGCGTCCTCGCGCTTGCGCGAGCGCAGGTCGTTCTCGGTGTACCGGCGGAATTCGGCCGAGTGGGCCCGCAGCTCCTCCGGGTCGGCCCCGCCCCCGGCGCCCGGGCCGCCGTACGCGTCCGGGAACAGCCGGGCCAGCGCCGGGTCGGAGGGCGGCTCGGTGGGGCCGTCGGCGGCGAAGAGCACCGCCAGCGGATCGGCGTCCGCGGCGGGCTCGGCGGGGCCGGGCCCGATCAGCTCCAGCAGCTGCACGGCCAGCGAGCGCAGGATCTGGATCTCGATCCCGTCCAGCCGGGCGGCCGCGCCGCCGTTCTCGAGCGGCACGAAGGTGCCCGTCTCGCGCTCCATCAGTTGCGGTCCTGGGAGAGGGTCGCCCACAGGCCGTAGCCGTGCATGGCCTGCACGTCGCGTTCCATCTCCTCGCGGCTGCCGCTGGAGACGACCGCCCGTCCCTTGTGATGGACGTCGAGCATCAGCTTGTTCGCCTTGTCCTTGGAGTAGCCGAAGTACGCCTGGAACACGTACGCCACATAGCTCATGAGATTGACCGGGTCGTTGTGCACCAGGGTCACCCAGGGGACGTCCGGTTCGGGGACCGCGAAGGTCTCCTCGGCGGATTTGGTGCGTTCGATCTCAATGGGGGCGACACTCACTTGTCCCATGCTGCCACTGGGACGGGCCGGTCGCACAAACGGGCCCTACATCTCGTCACTCTGACGAGATGTGCGCTAGCATCCGTGCCATGAACCCTGCGGACCTGGGCCTGCCGGTGGACGTACCGTCGACGGCGCTCTTCACGGACCATTACGAGCTGACGATGTTGCAGGCGGCGCTGGCCAACGGCACCGCCGACCGGCGTTCGGTCTTCGAGGTCTTCACCCGGCGGCTGCCCGAGGGGCGGCGCTACGGAGTGGTGGCCGGAACGGGCCGGGTGCTGGACGCGGTGGAGAACTTCCGCTTCGACGCCGCCGTGCTGGAGTTCCTGCGCGAGCGGGCCGTGGTCGACATGCGGACCCTGGACTGGCTGGCGTCGTACCGCTTCTCCGGGGACATCTGGGGCTACCCGGAGGGCGAGGTCTACTTCCCCGGCTCGCCCGTCCTGCGCGTCGAGGGCAGCTTCGCCGAGTGCGTGCTGCTGGAGACCGTGGTCCTCTCGATCCTCAACCACGACTCGGCGATCGCCGCCGCCGCCTCCCGGATGTCCTCGGCGGCGGGCGGGCGCCCGCTGATCGAGATGGGCGCGCGGCGGACCCACGAGCTGGCCGCGGTGGCCTCGGCGCGGGCCGCGTACGTCGGCGGTTTCGCCTCCACCTCGGACCTGGCGGCCGGCTTCCGGTACGGGATCCCCACCGTGGGCACCAGCGCGCACGCCTTCACCCTGGTGCACGACAGCGAGCGGGACGCGTTCGAGGCCCAGGTGGCCTCGCTGGGCGGCTCGACGACGCTGCTGGTGGACACGTACGACGTGGCCGAAGCGGTACGGACGGCCGTGGAGATCGCGGGGACCGGGCTCGGCGCGGTGCGCATCGACTCCGGGGACCTGCTGCTCGTCGCGCACCGGGTGCGGCAGCAGCTCGACGAGCTGGGCGCGACCTCCACGCGGATCGTGGTCACCTCCGACCTCGACGAGTACGCCATCGCCTCGCTGGCGGCGGCGCCGGTGGACGCGTACGGGGTGGGCACGCAGCTGGTCACCGGCAGTGGGCACCCGACCTGCTCGATGGTCTACAAGCTGGTCGCCCGGGCCACCTCGGCGGACCCCAAGGCGACGCTGCACCCGGTGGCGAAGAAGTCCTCCGGCGGCAAGACCTCGGTGGGCGGCCGCAAGTGGGCCGCGCGGCGCCGGGACGCGGACGGCGTGGCCGAGGCGGAGGTCCTCGGCACCGGGCCGGTGCCGTCGGCCCTGGCCGGGTCGCAGTTGCTGGTGCAGCTGGTCAAGGGCGGTGAGGTGGTCGCGCGGGAGCCGCTGGAGGCGGCGCGGGACCGGCACCGGGGAGTGCTGGCGGCCCTGCCGCTGTCCGCGACGCAGCTGTCGCGGGGCGAGGCCGTGATCCCGACCGAGTACGTCTGACCCACCGGGCCGGACCGGCTGCCTGGCGGCACCTTCCCAGCCCCGCCGGCGGGGCTGGAGGGGCCCGGATCCGCCGGGGCGGGTGGCGGGTGGCGGATTCGGGGAGGGGGCCTCGGGGAAGAGCCCCCGGAAGGGCCGGGCCGGCCAGGGGCAAAGGCGGCGCCGTCACATCGAGCGAAGGACACGCGACATGCACCGCGCACTGATCGTCGTCGACGTACAGAACGACTTCTGCGAGGGCGGCAGCCTCGCGGTCACCGGCGGCGCCGACGTCGCCGCCGCGATCACCGAGCTGATCGGCCAGGCCACCCCCGGCTACCGGCACGTCGTGGCCACCCGGGACCACCACATCGACCCCGGGGACCACTTCGCCCGCCCCCCGGCGGAGCCGGACTTCGAGACCTCCTGGCCCGTGCACTGCGTCGCCGGGACCGAGGGTGTCGGGTT
Organism: Streptomyces sp. G-G2; assembly: GCF_030063135.1. Classification (GTDB taxonomy): domain Bacteria; phylum Actinomycetota; class Actinomycetes; order Streptomycetales; family Streptomycetaceae; genus Streptomyces. The sequence continues at coordinate 86,395 of NZ_JASISO010000002.1, read as the reverse complement.
CCACCCGAACTTCGCCCCCGCCGTCGCCTCGGGCGCCGTCGCGGCGGTCTTCGACAAGGGCGCGTACGAGGCGGCGTACAGCGGCTTCGAGGGCGCCGACGAGAACGGCCTGACCCTCACCGACTGGCTGCGGGCCCGCGAGGTCACCGAGGTCGACGTGGTCGGCATCGCCACGGACCACTGCGTACGGGCCACCGCCCTGGACGCCGCGGCGGCGGGCTTCGACACCCGCGTACTGCTCGATCTCACGGCGGGCGTGGCCCCGCACACCACGGAGCGGGCCCTGGAGCAGCTCAGGGCGGCCGGAGTGAAGCTCTCCGGCTCCCCCCACGCCACCGGCGCCTGAGGGCGCCGCAGGACCACGCCGGCGCCGCCCCAGTGCCGTGACCGGGAAGGTGTGCCGGGTCACAGCCCTAGGCCCCCGGCAGGAGCGCCCGGATCGGGTGCCAGAGTTCCTCGGCCCGGTCCGGGGCGCAGCGCCACAGGAGGCCGTCCGGGTGGTGCAGGACCGCCGTCACCTCGTCGGGTGTCGGCGGCTGCGCGTTGCCCCGCAGGTACACGGCCCGCATCCCGAGGTTCCGCAGCCTGGTCAGGGCGCGGGCCCGGTTCACGGCGTGCACGAGCACGCGGACATTTCCGCCCTCACCGGACGGTCTGGGCAGCGTGAGCGCTACGACCACGCTGCCGCCTGGCAACCGGACAAATCCTCCACCGGGCATGCTTGTCATCTCCCCCGTCAATAAGAAACTCGCACCGGCATCTAAACGCGAACGGCCGCCGCCCGCTAGAGGGCGACGGCCGATCATGCTCTGACCTGCGGTTTTGCGTGTTACTTGGTGGAGGGACCGACCTCGACCGTCATCTGGAGACCGTCGTAGGGCTCCTTCACGATCTTGATCTTGGTGTTGGTGTCAGTGACCTTCACCGAACCGGTCGGGTTCTCGTCGTAGAAGTACTTGCCCTTGTGGTCGTCGAAGACCAGGTTGGCGGGCTTCGGCTTCAGGAAGAGCGCCTCACCGTTCTTGTGCAGGGTGAAGGCGTCCGTCGAGTACGCGCTGAAGGTGGCGTCGTACGGCTGGATCTTGTTCCGCAGCAGGGTGCCGTCGGCCCACTTCATGGGCTTGGCGTTGGCGTCGATCGGAAGGATCAGACCCTGGCCCGGGTGCTGGCTGGTGTTGTTGTCCTTCTGGGAGGTGTCCCACTGCCAGATGAGCAGGCCGTCCTGGTACGGGTAGTGCTCGACCCAGCCCGGCTTGGTGTTGGAGAAACCGAAGTTGTACGGACCCACCTTGAGGGTGGAGTCGTACGAGACGTAGCGGCGGTTCTCCGCCAGGTAGTACTGGGCGTACTCCTTGGTGAAGTTGGCCCCGATGCGCGAGAAGCCCTTGCCGGTCCAGCCGTTGTCGCCGTTCTCGGCGCCGTCGGTGAAGAGGGTCTGGCCGTCCGCGGTCACGGTGATGGCGTCGCCGGTGAAGCCCTTGCCGCCCGCGCCACCGTCCGTCTGGTAGCGGAAGCGGAGGTCGAACTTCTTGCCCGCGTAGGCGTCGAGCGGGTAGTTCAGGTCCTGCCAGGCGCCGGAGGCGTCCGTCAGGGCCGGGGAACCGCCGGCGTCGAGCGGGATGGCCTTGCCGTTGGCGGTACCGGCGAGGGCGTTCCAGTTGGCGCCGCCGTCGGTGGAGACCTCCGCGTAGAGGAAGTCGTAGTCCTTCTCGATGTCCCACCAGCCCTTGAGGGACAGGGCGGCGGAGGTCTTGCCGGTCAGGTCGACCGGGCGGGTGAGGGTGTTCTTGAGGTCGTCACCCATGTTGCTCCACCACTGCGAGGAACCCTCGGCGGGAGCGACGATGTCCGTCCTGACCTGCTTCTTCGGCAGCTCGACGACCAGGGCCTGCTTGTCCTTGGTGTTGAACTCCGAGACGCCCAGCTTGTGGGTGGACTTCGTCGCGGCCTTGGCCGTGTCGTAGTTCAGCCAGCCGAGCTGGTACTTGTCCCAGGCCGTCATGTCGCCGGGGAGGTCGCCGATCGAGTCCTTGCCGTCGCCGAGCCAGGAACCGGCCGACATCAGGGACCAGAAACCGACCGAGTTGTCGCCACCACCGGAGGTGTCGTACAGGTCCGGGAGGCCGAGGTCGTGGCCGTACTCGTGCGCGAAGACGCCGAGGCCGCCGTTCTCGGGCTGCATGGTGTAGTCGCCGACCCAGATGCCGGTGTTGCCGATCTGGGTGCCACCGGCCTTGTTGTCCGCCGGGCCGGTCTTGCCCGCGTCCGTACCGTAGGCGTACCAGCGGTGCGCCCACAGGGCGTTGGTGCCCTGTACGCCGCCACCGGCCGACTCGTCCTCGCCCGCGTGGACGATCTGGAAGTGGTCGATGTAGCCGTCGGGCTCGTTGAAGTTGCCGTCGCCGTCGTAGTCGTTGCGGTCCCACTGGTCGTACTGGGACAGCGTCGCCTTGATCTCGGCGTCGGTCTTGCCGGCCTTCTTCTGGCCTTCCGCCCACGCGTTGACGCCGTCCTTGACGGTGTCCCACACGTTGTTGCAGTTGGTCTGACCGCAGTAGTTCGAGCCGTAACGGGCCTCGTTGTACGGGATCTTGACCCAGTCGGCGACCTGGCCCTCGACCGAGTAACGGCCGGAGGAGGTCTTCTCGTAGTAGGTCTTCAGCGAGTTCTTGCCGGGGCCGGTACCGAAGTACAGGTCCTGGAAGTAGTCGCGGCTGAAGTCCTTGCGCCACGCCGTGCTGTTGTTCGTCGTACGGTCCGGCTGGGCTATCTGGTTGTGCGCCGGGCCGGCGTTGCCGCCGTACTTCTGGACCGGGGGCTTCGGACCGTCGGGGCCGTCCGGGTCGAACATGGTGGTGCTGTCGACCTGGTCGCCGAAGTCGACGAGGATCGTGAAGATCTTGTCGGTCTTCTCGCGGCCCAGCTCGACGTACTTCTTGTCGTCGAGCTTGACGACCTTGGAAGCACCGCGCTGCTCGACGTTCTTCTTGCCGGCCAGCACCTGCTCCAGAGCGGCCTTGCGGGCCTGCTCCTGCTGCTTGGTGAACGGGCCGTCGAGGTTGTGCTGGACCTTCTCGGCGGCCGGAGCCGTCGGGTCCTGACGGTCGGACGAGGACACGGCACCGGGGCCGGTGCTCGGTCCGGCGGCGGTCGCCGTGCTGAAAGCGGCGCCGGTGGCGGCGCACGCGGCGATGGCCACGGCGACGGCCGTGGTGCGCAGCGCTCTTCTTCGGGCGGAGTTGCTGGTCACTTGATGTCGTTCCCCTCCCGCGGCCGCCAGGACGGTCGGAACGTCTCCATAGGAGCGGGGGGTTCCGCGCGGCACGCGTCTCAAGTGACGACATTTGACCGGAGTAACGCGAGAAAAGACAGACCTTGACTTGATCCCTACAACTGCACTATGCGGTCAAGGAGTTCCGTTATTCGGACGTTCCACGGTCATACGGGACGAACCACACTTCCCGCCCACGCCGTTCCGTGCCCGCCCCCCGACATCCTGGGCCATCGCATGACTCTGTGCGCCCCCTGTGCTCCGGCGGGCCAGTGCCATCAGGTGAGGACAGGCTTACCGTTGGTCGGGCTCGGGCATCCCCCGTCGTAGAGTCCCCTCCCTGCTTGAGGACGGATATCGCCATGCCGCGACCGACCGTGGTTCAGCTCACTTCCGGTTCCGTCACCGTCGTCGTCTCGACGATCGCCATGCTGCTGCTCTCGCAGACGAGTACGGGCGTCGGCGTCGCGGTCATCTCGGCGGCGGCCCTCGCCCTCGGCCTCCTCGTCGCGCTGACCGTCCCCATGCCGAAGCGGCGGCGCCGTGGTTCCGACACCGCCGCTCCTGCCGCGCTCACGCCGACGGCCGCCCGGGTACCCTCACCACGGACGGCCGCCGCCGAACACCACTCGCTGCACCGCTAGCCCTCCGGCCGTCAAGCCGCCCGGCCCGCTGGGCCGTTCATATCGCTCGGCCGTTCGGTCCGCTCGGCCTCGGTCCGCGACCCCGTTCAGATCGCCGGGCCGCTTCACGGGGTCGCGGTGACCACCACGGTCTTGGCGGCCTTGTCGTGCCACCCCTGCTTGTACGGCTTGTCGATGAGCACGGAGACGACGAGCGCGATCGGCCACAGGCAGAAGCAGCAGATCAGCGTGGGCAGCCACAGGACCGCCGCACGGGTCAGCGAGGCGTTGGACGGCGGCACTCCGCCGTCGTTGAGCATCGCGACGCGCAGCCCCATGAGCTTCTTGCCGAGGGTCTGGCCGTTCCTCTTCGTCATGAACCAGTCGTAGCCCACGTACGCGAGGATCCCGATCAGCGTCCAGATCAGACCGCTGCCGCTGTACGAGCGGACGACGACATCGCTGACGTCGTCGCCCTTGTTCGTGTCGACGACGTACCGCTTGCTGCTGAAGATCAGCTCCAGCACGTACAGCGGGATGCCGATGATGAGCGCGTCGATGACCCGGGCGGCGAGCCGCTTGCCGAACGGGGCCAGCGGGGGCATCCCGGCGAGCGGGTCGGGCATCCCGTAACCGCCGCCTCCGCTCCCGCCGTAGGGGTCACCACCGCCGCCGTAGGGGGGCGGCGGGGGCGGGTAGCCGCCTCCGCCGGGCGGGTGTCCGCCGCCGGGGGGAGGTCCGCCGGGAGGGGGTCCGCCCGGCGGCGGGCCGCCCGCGGGGGGCGGGGGCGAGCCGTACGGCGAACCGCCCGACGGGGGCGTCGGCTGCTGGGGCTTCTTGAGGAACGGGTCGTCCTCGGGCGGCTGGCCCGGCGGCGGCTGGTCGGTACTCATGGCCCGAGTCCAACCCGGGCCGGTGGCCCCCGCAACGGGACCGCGTCCATCCGGGGGACCGCCCCGGGAGCGGACCCGCTCAGCGGGTCACGTAGGTCCCCGCGGCCCTGTCGTGCCAGGCCCGCCGCCGCGGCCGGTCCACCAGGCACCACAGGGAGCCGGGCAGGCCGAGCAGCGCGTACACCAGCCAGCGCCGCAGCGCCGCACCGAAGGACGGCGGCCGCCGGGTCGCGGTGGCGAGCACCCTGATCCCGCACAGCTTCTTGCCCGGGGTACGGCCCCAGCGCGCGGTCGGCAGCACCTCGTAGAACACGCCGAAGAGCAGCACCGCCGCCAGGACGAGGCCCAGGTAGCCGGTGGTGGTGCCGTCGAGGAGCCACACCGTGACGGTGCGCCCGCTCCCCCGGGCCGCCTCCACCTTGGCGTCCAGGTGCGCGGTCGCCGCCGGTACGAGGGGCCGCGCGACCAGCGCCGCGACCGCGAGCGCCGGTACGGAGTCCAGGGCGCGGGCCAGCAGCCGCCGGCCGGGCCCGGCGGGGCGCACCGCGCGCTCGGCCATCCGCTCGAAGACGGCGTTGTCGGTGCGCCGGGGCCCGCCGACCGGCCGCGCGGCGTCGGGTGCGGGGGCGCGGTCGGGCGCGGGGGCGGACGCGGGTGCGGGCGCGGGGGAAGCGGCCGGGGCCTCCCGGGGCTCCGGCCACACGGGCGCCGGGGCCAGGGCCGGGGCGGGGGCTGGAGCGGCGGTCCGGGCCGGGGCGGGGGCTGGAGCCGGGGCGGGCGCCGGGGTCTCGGGGGCCAGCGGGGACTTCGCCGACAGGATGCCGACCCCTTCCGCCGCCGGGCGCCCCGAGGCCTGGGCGGGCAGCCGCTCGGCCGCGCCCGCGGTGCGCCCGATCCGGACCCCGGGGGCGCTGCCGCGCAGGGCCGCCGGTTCCCGCGGGGCGTCGCGCGTCGCGTCGCGCACGGAGTCCCGTACGGGCTCCCGGAGCGGCTCGGGCCAAAGTTCCGCTTGTGCCTCGGGAAGCGGCTCGGGGCGGCTGCGGCCGAGGGACACTCCACTCGAACGGGCCACCGCGTGAAGGTGCTCGGGTTCGCCCTGACCCCAGGAAACGCGGTGGTCCCGGGGCCCGCCGAAGCCTTCCTGATGCGCCGGGTCAGCCTGCCACACCACCGGTTCCGGCTCGGGCGCGCGTACCGGAAGCGCCGCGGGCCGGGGTTCCGGTTCTGGCGGGGTGGTGGTCAGGGAGGTCTCGTCGAGGAAGACCGGCCCGGTCTCCTCCGCGGGCGCGGGGCGGCTCGTACCGGGGACCCAGGACCCGCCGTTCCAGTACCGGACGTACCCGGGGATGGACGGGTCGGGGTAGTACCCCTCGCGGGCCGCGGGCCCGCCGTCTCCAGGGGAGGCCGTCAATGTCCCCAACTCCGTTCGTGGCGTGAGGCTTGTGCAGGGGAGGACCATAGCCAAGAACCCCGGTCCCACAGGTGCGTTAACGGCAGAGTGCAGCCCTTCGGGCGAACCTCGCGCCATGCGCCGCTTTTTCAGCCAACAGCAGGTTTCGGCCAACCTGGGGACGGTCGGGGAAAGTCGCGTCATACCCGCGTGCCCGCGCGCTCTCTCCAGGTGTGGGGCACGGCACCGGCCCCGCCCGAGGCGAGAACCGAAGCGAGGCAGCCCCATGCACTACCCCCTCATCGAGCGCGAGCTGGAACTGCGACTGGTCCTGTCCCCCGAGCGCAGCGTCTGCGTCCCCGCCAAGCTGGCCTACCGTACGGAGGACCCGTACGCCGTCCACATCACCTTCCACACCGGCTCCAGGGCCCCGGTCAACTGGACCTTCGCCCGTGAGCTCCTGGTCGAGGGCGTCTTCCGCCCCTGCGGCCACGGCGACGTCCGGATCTGGCCCACCAAGATCGAGAACCGCAGCGTGCTCTGCATGGCGCTCAGTTCCCCCGACGGGGACGCCCTCTTGGAGGCCCCGGCCGGGGCGGTGTCGGCCTGGCTGGAGCGCACCCTGCGCCTGGTCCCGCCCGGCACCGAGGCCGAACGCCTGGGTCTGGACGACGCGTTGGCGGCCCTCCTGGCGCCCACGCCGGCCGACGACCTGTGGCTGCGCGACCCCTGGCCCTCCGACGAGTCCTCGGACGGCGACCTGTGAGCACGGCGGACCTCCCCTGGGAGCCCGGTCTCAGAAGAGCTTGCCCGGGTTGAGCAGGCCCAGCGGGTCGAAGGCGTGCTTGACCGCGCGCTGCGCCTCCAGCCCGACCGGTCCCAGTTCCCGGGCGAGCCACTCCTTCTTCAGCATCCCGACCCCGTGTTCGCCGGTGATCGTGCCGCCCAGGGCGAGGCCCAGCGCCATGATCTCGTCGAAGGACGCGCGGGCCCGCGCGGTCTCGTCCTCGTCCGCCGGGTCGAAGCAGACCACCGGGTGCGTGTTGCCGTCGCCCGCGTGCGCGCACACCCCGATGGTCAGGTCGTACGCGGCGGCGATCGCGCTCGTCCCGTCCAGCATCTCGGCCAGCCGGGAGCGCGGTACGCACACGTCGTCGATCATCGTGGCCGGGCGCAGTGCGTCGAGCGCGGTGAGGGCCATCCGGCGGGCCTGGAGGAGCAGTTCGGACTCGGCCTCGTCCTCGGCGGGTACCACGGCGGTGGCTCCGGCGGCCTCGCACAGCGCGCCGACCGCCGCGAGTTCGGCGGGCGCCTCGGGGGTGTCGAAGGCGGCGAGGAGCAGGGCCTCGGTGCTTTCCGGCAGCCCCATCCGGCCGAGCGCGTTGACGGCGCGGACGGTCGTACGGTCCATCAGTTCCAGCAGCGAGGGCGTCAGCCCGGCCTCCATGACGGCGCAGACGGCCGCGCAGGCCGCGGCGGCCGAGGGGAACTCGGCGGCGAGCGCGAGCCGGCGCGGCGGTGCGGGGCGCAGGGCGAGCACGGCCCGGACGACGACGCCCAGGGTGCCCTCGGAGCCCACGAAGAGGCGGGTGAGGTCGTATCCGGCGACGCCCTTGGCGGTGCGGCGGCCGGTGCGCAGGAGCCGCCCGTCGGCGAGGACCACGTCCAGCCCGAGCACGTATTCGGCGGTGACCCCGTACTTGACGCAGCACAGGCCGCCGGAGGCGGTGCCGATGTTGCCGCCGATCGTGCACTGTTCCCAGCTGGAGGGGTCGGGCGGGTAGCAGAGGCCGCGCTCGGCGACGGCCCGTGAGAGCACGGCGTTGATCACGCCGGGTTCGACGACGGCGATCCGGTCGACGGTGCTGATCTCCAGGATGCGGTCCATGGCGGTGAGGGAGAGCACGACGCAGCCGTCGGTGGCGTTGGCCGCGCCGGAGAGGCCCGTGCGGGCGCCCTGCGGGACGACGGGGACCCGGAGCGCGGTCGCGGTGCGCATGACGTGCTGGACCTGTTCGACCGTACGTGGCAGGACCACGACGGCCGGGGTTCCGGCGGCGCAGAATCCGGCCATGTCGGCCGCGTACGAGGTGGTCACCTGCGGGTCGGTGATCACGGCCGCGGCGGGCAGCCCTTCGAGGAGGCGTGCCGAGAGATCGTCCATGGGGCCAGCGTGACACCCGCCGCCATCGGTGTGAACCCGGGCGCGACCCTCTTCGGACACCTCTGCGCGCTCTTCATATTGACGCACAGTGAACCCATGGACGAGGAATCACGACCCGCTCCGCCCGTGACCTTCACCGGCCGCAAGACGCTCGTGCCCGCCGCCGTCGCCGTGGTCCTGATCATCGGGGCCCTGGTGATCAGGCCGGTCGAGCACGGTGACGACGCCCGCCCGCCCGGGCCGAGCGAACGGGCCGCGTCGGCGGTCGGCATGGGCGCGCCCGCGGCGGCCGTGGACCTGAGCGCGCTGATCGCCGACCGGGAGAAGTGGGTGGCGGCGCACGCGGACGACGACGGGTCGTGGGCGGTGCTGGGGGCCGCGTACCTGGAGCAGGGGCGGCGCACCGCGGACTCCGGGTGGTACCCGAAGGCGGAGCGGGCGCTGAAGCGATCGCTGGAGCTGCGGCCCGCGGAGAAGGGCAACTTCGACGCGATGACGGGCATGGGCACGCTGGCCAACGCCCGGCGGGACTACGGGACCGGGAAGAAGTGGGGCGAGCTGGTACGGGCGCAGTCGCCGAAGCGGTGGACGGCGTACCCGGTGCTCGTGGACGCCTACAACGGGCTGGGCGACTACAAGGCCGCCGAGAAGGCCATGGACCGGCTGCTGGAGCTGCGCCCGGGCCTGGCGGCGTTCACCCGGGCCGCGCAGGTCTACCGCGACCGGGGCTGGCGCGAGGACGCGACGGCCGCGATGGCGAACGCGGCGGGCGCGGCGAAGGCCCCGGTGGAGAAGGCGTACGTGCTCTGCCGGCTCGGGGAGCTGGCCTGGGAGCGCGGGGACTCCGGGGAGGCGCTGCGGCAGTTCGAGGGCGCGCTGCGGACGGACCCGGGGCAGGCGGAGGCGCTGGGCGGTCGGGCCCGGGCGCTGGCCTCGCTGGGGCGCGAGGGGGAGGCGGTCCGGGACTACCGGATGGCGCTGGGCCGGGCGCCGGTGGCGCAGCTGGACCTGGAGCTGGGTGAGCTGCTGGAGGCGCTGGGCCGGACGGAGGAGGCGCGGGTTCCGTACGAGGCGCTGGCCTCGCTGGCCACGCGGGGCGGGGCGAACGGGGTCACCGACGCGGTGACGCTCGGGCTGTTCGAAGCGGACCACGGCGATCCGGCGGCGGCGGTGCGGCGGCTGACGACGGAGTGGGCGCGGCACAAGAACGTGCAGGTGGCGGACGCCCTGGGGTGGGCGCTGCACCGGACCGGAGACGACGCGGCGGCGCTGGAGTACGCGAAGAAGGCGACGGAGCTGGGCTTGCGGAGCGCGGACTTCTCGTACCACCGGGGGCAGATCGAGCGGGGCCTGGGCGACGGGGCGGCGGCCCGGCGCCACTTCCAGGAGGCACTGCGGACGAACCCGCGGTTCTCGCCGCTGCGGGGGCCGCAGGCGAAGGAGGCCCTGGAGGCGGTGGGCCTGCCCGCGGGGGGCGGGCCGGAGAACATGCAGCCGAAGACTCCGTGGGTGGCGCCGGTGATGCCGAAGCCCTCGGCGAAGCCGTCGCCGTCACCGTCGGCGCGCTGAGCACCGGGCGCTGCCCGGACCCGCCCGGCGGGAGCGCCCCACACGCCGGGCGGGACCCGAAGCAGCCCTCAGCCGCCGGGCGGGGCCGCGTTGCCCTGGGGCAAGGCTGCCCCGCCGGCGTCTGAGGCGCGGCGGTGGGGGCGGCTCCTACAGGTTGCCGCGCTTCTCCTGCTCGCGCTCGATCGCCTGGAAGAGGGCCTTGAAGTTGCCCTTGCCGAAGCCCATCGAGCCGTGGCGCTCGATCATCTCGAAGAACACGGTCGGCTTGTCCTGGACCGGCTTGGTGAAGATCTGCAGGAGGTAGCCGTCCTCGTCGCGGTCGACGAGGATCTTCAGCTCGCGCAGGGTCTCGACCGGTACCCGGGTCTCGCCCGCCCACTCGCCGAGGGTGTCGTAGTACGAGTCGGGGGTGTCCAGGAAGGCCACGCCCGCCGCGCGCATCGTCCGTACGGTCGAGACGATGTCGTTCGTGGCCAGCGCGATGTGCTGGACGCCCGCGCTGCCGTAGAACTCCAGGTACTCGTCGATCTGCGACTTCTTCTTCGCGATCGCGGGCTCGTTGATCGGGAACTTGACCTTCAGGGTGCCGTCGGCGACGACCTTCGACATCAGCGCCGAGTACTCGGTCGCGATGTCGTCGCCCACGAACTCCTTCATGTTCGTGAAGCCCATGACCTTGTTGTAGAAGGCGACCCACTCGTTCATGCGGCCCAGCTCGACGTTGCCGACGCAGTGGTCGATCGCCTGGAAGGTCCGCTTGGCCGGGCCCTCCACCAGGGGGGTGGCGCTGACGAAGCCCGGCAGGTAGGGGCCGGTGTAGTTCGAGCGGTCGACCAGCGTGTGCCGGGTCTGGCCGTAGGTCGCGATGGCGGCCAGGACGACCGTGCCGTGCTCGTCCTTCAGCTCGTACGGCTCGTCCAGGCCGCGTGCGCCCTGCTCGACGGCGAAGGCGTAGGCGGCGCGGGCGTCCGGGACCTCGATGGCGAGGTCGATGACGCCGTCGCCGTGGGCGGTGACGTGCTCGGCGATGAAGCGACCGTGGTCGGAGCACGCCTTGATGACCGAGGTGAAGACGAAGCGCGCGGAGCCGTTGGTCAGGACGTAGCTCGCGGTCTCGCGGCAGCCGTTCTCCGGTCCGGAGTAGGCGACGAGCTTCATGCCGAAGGCCGTGGAGTAGAAGTACGCGGCCTGCTTGGCATTGCCGACGGCGAAGACGACGGCGTCCATTCCCTTGACCGGGAAGGGGTCGTCCTTACGGTCGGTGTCCGGCGCGTGATCGAGGGTCTCAGTCATGAGCGCAGAGTCCCGCCGAACCACAAGCTGCGCAATAGTTGCCATTTTTGCTGCGCAGATTGCTCAGGAAGGGCCCAGGATGTGTGCAGCATCTGTACAGGATGACCAGCGGAGGGGCACCCATGGGAATCGACCGGCTGGATGGAAGGCTGATCGTGCTGCTCGCCCGGGAACCCCGGATCGGGGTCCTGGAGGCCTCGCGCCGGCTCGGCGTGGCGCGCGGCACGGTGCAGGCGCGGCTCGACCGGCTTCAGTCGAATGGCGTCATCCGGGGGTTCGGCCCGCAGGTGGACCCGACGGCGCTGGGCTACCCGGTCACGGCCTTCGCCACTCTGGAGATCAAACAGGGCCAGGGGGCGGACGTACGAGCCCACTTGACCGGAGTTCCGGAGGTGCTGGAGCTGCACACCACGACCGGCCACGGGGACATGCTGTGCCGTCTGGTGGCCCGGTCCAACGCCGATCTCCAGCGGGTTATCGACCTGGTTGTCGGGTTTGATGGGATCGTTCGGGCTTCGACGGCGATCGTCATGGAGAATCCCGTACCCCTGCGGATCATCCCGCTGGTCGAACAAGCGGCCGAGGACGACTGACGGGGCGACGGGAGGACGCGGGAATCCGGCGATCCGGCGACCCGACGACCCGGCGCCCATCCACTCGGCTCCGCGGCGACACGAAGGACGAGGTGAGACGGTGTGAGCTTCTGGGCCTACCTGTCGCATCGCCACCAGCAGTTGCTCACCGACGCCTTCCAGCACGCCAGCGCGGTCTTCCAGTGCATGGTGATCGCGACCGTCCTGGGCATCACCATCGGCGTCCTCACCTACCGCAGCGGCTGGGCGGGCAACCTGGCCGTCACCTCCACCGCCACCATCCTGACGGTCCCCTCGCTCGCCCTGATCGGTCTGCTGATCCCGCTCGTCGGCCTCGGTGTGGCACCGACCGTGATCGCGCTGACCCTCTACGGCCTGCTGCCGATCGTCCGGAACTCGATCGTCGGGCTGCGGGGCGTGGACCCGGCCCTCGTCGACGCGGCCACGGGCATCGGCATGTCGCGCACCGCCCGCCTGCTGAAGGTGGAGCTGCCGCTCGCCTGGCCGCCGATCCTGACCGGGATCCGGGTCTCCACCCAGATGCTCATGGGCATCGCCGCGATCGCCGCGTACGCCTCCGGCCCGGGCCTCGGCAACGAGATCTTCCGCGGGATCGCCTCGCTCGGCAGCGCCAACGCCATCAACCAGGTACTCGCCGGGACGCTGGGGATCGTCGTGCTCGCCCTGCTCTTCGACGCCGCGTACGTGCTGCTCGGCCGTCTCACCATCCCGAGGGGAATCCGTGTCTGAGCCGACCGAGACCACCGCGGCGCCCTCCTCCGGCCCGGCGCCGGGGGCGACCTCCGGCGCGACCATCCAGCTGGAGCAGCTGACCAAGCGCTACCCGGGCAACCCCAACCCCTCCGTCGACGGCGTCTCGATGGACATCAAGGCGGGCGAGACGGTCGTCTTCGTCGGCCCGTCGGGCTGCGGGAAGTCCACCACCCTCAAGATGATCAACCGGCTGATCGAGCCCACCTCGGGCCGGATCCGGATCGGCGACGAGGACGTCACCGACATGGACCCGGTCAAGCTCCGGCGCAAGATCGGGTACGCCATCCAGTCCTCCGGGCTCTTCCCGCACATGACGGTCGCCGAGAACATCGCCCTGGTCCCCAAGATGGTCGGCTGGTCCAAGTCACGGGTGAAGGACCGGGTCGAGGAGATGCTCGACCTGGTGGGCCTGGACCCCAGGGAGTTCCACGGCCGCTACCCGCGCCAGCTGTCGGGCGGCCAGCAGCAGCGCGTGGGCGTGGCCCGGGCGCTGGCCGCGGATCCGCCCGTACTCCTGATGGACGAACCCTTCGGCGCGGTGGACCCGATCACCCGCGACCACCTCCAGGACGAACTGATCCGGCTCCAGCACGAGCTGCACAAGACGATCGTCTTCGTCACGCACGACTTCGACGAGGCCATCAAGCTGGGCGACCGGATCGCGGTGCTGCGGGAACGTTCGCACATCGCCCAGTTCGACACCCCCGAGGCGATCCTCACCAACCCGGCCGACGACTTCGTCTCCGGCTTCGTCGGCGCGGGCGCGGCCCTCAAGCGGCTGAACCTCACCCGGGTCCGCGACGTCGAGGTCGCCGACTTCCCGACGGTGACCGTCGACGATCCGCTCCAGCAGATCTTCAACAAGCTGCGCACCGGCCCGCACAACGAACTGCTCATGCTCGACCGGCGCGGCCGCCCCTACAAGTGGCTGCGGCGCGGGGACCTGATGCGCGCCAAGGGCTCGCTGGCCCGGGCGGGCCAGCTGGTGCACGACACGGTGACGCGGGACGCCACCCTGCACGACGCGCTGGAGGCGGTACTGACCGACAGCGGCGGGCGGGTCGCGGTGACGGGGCGGCGCGGGGAGTACATCGGCGTCGTCGACATGGAGACCCTGATGAACTCGGTGCACGAGATGCTGGAGGCGGACCGGCTCGCCGCCACCGAACACCAGCACGACCTGGAGGAACTGCGCCACCACCGCACCGAACAAGAGCTGGAGGGCGGTGCGGACCCGTCATGAGCACCAGGAAAGGGCGCGGTACGGGCGCCTCCGGTCCCCCCTCCCCCCAGCGGCCGCCCGGCGAGCACGAGGTCAAGGGGCACGCCTTCCGTGACGACGAGCTGATCGGCGACGGGGACGAGGGGACGGGCCTCCCGGCCGCGGGCGCGGTGGCCGCCGCGTCCCGGCGCCGGATCACCTGGACCCAGCTGCTCGCGCTGCCCCTCGTACTGGCGCTGCTGCTGGTGGCGACGTACCTGTGGATCACCAACATCCACCTGGACACGATCGCGGAGAACTCGCTCGGCGGCGGAAACGTGTGGCTGCGGCTGCGCCAGCACGTCCAGCTGACCGCGATCTCCACCTTCTGGGTGCTGGTGATCGCGATCCCGCTGGGCATCGCGCTGACCCGGCGCGGTCTGCGCGGGGCCGCCCCCGTGGTGACCGCCTTCGCCAACATCGGCCAGGCCACCCCGGCCATCGGCCTGCTGGCGCTGCTGGTGATCTGGCTGGGCATCGGCCCTTCGACCGCGATCATCGGGATGGTGGCGTACGCCGTGCTGCCGGTGCTCTCCAACACGGTGGCCGGGCTGCGCGCGATCGATCCCCAGCTGGTGGAGGCGTCGCGCGGGATCGGGATGTCCTCGGTGGGGACCCTGACGAAGGTGGAGCTGCCGCTGGCGGTCCCGCTGATCCTGGCGGGCGTACGGACGGCCCTGGTCCTCAATGTCGGCACGGCGGCCCTGGCCACCTTCGGCGGGGGCGGCGGGCTGGGCGACCTGATCACCTCGGGGATCCAGACGCAGCGGATGCCGGTGCTGGTGCTGGGGTCGGTGCTGACGGTGGCGCTGGCCCTGTTCGTGGACTGGCTGGCCTCGCTGGTGGAGACGCTCATGACGCCGCGCGGGCTGGAGGCCTAGATGGACAGGGGACTCGCCCCGGGCGGGCGCAGGGGTGTGCGGAGCGGGCGGAGGGTCGTGCGCGGAGGTGCGCGCGGCGTCGTTCGGGCCGGTGTGCGGGGCGGCGCAGGGGCCGGTGCGCGGGGCGGCGTACGGGCCGGGCTCGCGGCGGTGGTGCTGCTGGCGACGGCCGTGTCGGGGTGCGGGCTCAAGAGCGGCTCGCCGATGGTGGACGACGTGGTTCCCGGGTCGGTCGGGCAGGGGCTCCCCCTCAAGGGGGCCTCGCTGACGGTGACGTCGAAGAACTTCAGCGAGAACATCGTGCTCGGCCAGATGATCGGGCTCATCTTCAAGGCGGCCGGGGCGGAGGTCCTGGACCGGACGAACCTGCCCGGCTCGGTCAGCTCGCGCGAGGCGATCGTCAAGGGCGACGCGGACGCGATGTACGAGTACACGGGCACGGCCTGGATCACGTACCTGGGCAACGCCAAACCGATCGAGGACCCGTACAAGCAGTGGGAGGCGGTCCGCGACGCCGACGTGCGCAACGGGGTGGCCTGGCTGCCTCCCTCCACGCTCAACAACACCTACACGCTGGCGATCAGCAAGAAGAACAACGCCAAGTACGGGCTGAAGACGATGTCGGACGTGGCGAAGCTGTCCCGGGAGGACCCGGGCGCGGTGACGGTGTGCGTGGAGAACGAGTTCGCGTCCCGGGAGGACGGCCTGCCGGGGATGGAGCGGGCGTACGGCATGAGGATCCCGGCGGGCAACGTGCGGAAGATGGACGCCGGGATCATCTACACGCAGGTGTCGAAGTCGGACTCGTGCCTGCTGGGCGAGGCGTTCACGACGGACGGCCGGATCAAGGCGATGGACCTGGACACACTGGTGGACGACCGGCGGTTCTTCCCCAACTACAACGCGGCCCCGGAACTCCACGCGAAGACGCTCGCCAAGTACCCGGTGATCGCGCGGCTGCTGGATCCGCTGACGCGGAAGCTGACGACCGGGGTCGCGCGGGAGCTGAACGCGAAGGTGGACGTGGAGGGGCAGGACCCGCACGACGTGGCGAAGGACTGGCTGATCGGGCAGGGGCTCATCAAGGAGGGCTGAGGCGGGCGGGGCCGGGGCGGGGGCGAGGACGGGAACCGCCCGGGTTCCAAAGAACTCTATGCAAAGAATACCTTGCAAAGAATGCTTTGCATGCCTACAGTGAGGGCATGCCCGAGAACGCCGAAGCACCGCAGCCGCCGCAGTCGCAGTCGCAGCGACAGTCGCAGCGGCAGTCAGAGTCGCAGCAGCCCGTGGGGCCTTCGCAGCCGAGGGTCCGCAACCTCGACGCGCACGCCCTGCGCGGCCTCGCCCACCCGCTGCGCATACGGCTGCTGGCCGCCCTGCGCCATGACGGCCCGGCCACCGCTTCCCAACTGGCCGAGCGGCTGGGCGAGTCCAGCGGGGCCACCAGCTACCACCTGCGCCAGCTGGCCGCGTACGGTTTCGTCGAGGACGCCCCCGAGCACGGCAAGGGGCGCGAGCGCTGGTGGCGCTCCGCCCACGACGGCACCGCCTTCGACGAGACGCTGATGAACGACGGCGACCCGGCGACGCGCAGCGCGGCGGAGGTGTTCCTGCAGGAGATCGCGACGATCCACGCGCAGGAGATGAGCACCTGGCTCGGCAGCTCCCACACCTGGTCGACGGAGTGGCGCCAGGGCGCGGACCTCAGCGACTTCACGCTGCGGCTGACCGCCGGCCAGTCCCACGAGCTCATCAACAAGCTGCACGACCTGATCAACAGCTACCGGGATCTGGACCCGGCGGACGACGCCGAGACCGTCCGCTTCCACACCCACGTCTTCCCGAGGACCTCCGACTGACCCGGGGCCCCGCCGCTCGCCCCTGACCCCGTCGCCCCGCCCCGCACCACCGCTCGCTCCCCTGCCACTTCGGCTCGCTTCCTGCCAGAAGGAGTTCCGCCATGCTCGCCTTCACTCCCGCCGAGACCCACACCGTCCTGCACACCGCCCGCACGGGCGAGCTGGCCGCGCGGGCCGCCGGGGCGGGTGTCCGCGCCGCCGCCCGCGCCGGGTCCGCCGGACGCGGCACCGGCCGCGCCCACGCCCCGGTCGTGCGCGTGCTGGTCGGTCGGGCGCTGGTCGCCGCGGGGACCCGGCTGCTCGGTCACGACCACGGCTTCGGCCGCGGTCCCGCTCACCCGCACGCGGCGTGAGCGCCCCGGCCGGCGGGAGCAGGCGCCCCTTCGCGGCCGTCCTCACCGCCAACACGATCTCCATAGCCGGTAGTTCGCTCACCCTCATCGGCGTCCCGTGGTTCGTGCTCCAGACCACGGGCAGCGCGGGCCGGGCCGGTGTCGTCGCCTTCTGCGCCACCCTGCCCGTCATCGTGGCCGCCCTCGTCGGCGGTCCGGTGATCGACCGGATCGGCCGCCGCCGGGTCTCGGTCACGTCCGACCTGGTCTGCGCGCTGTCCGTCGGCGCGATACCGCTGCTGCACTACGCGGGGGCGCTGGAGTTCTGGATGCTGTGCGCGCTGATGGCCGTCAGCGGCCTCGTGCACACGCCGGGGCTGACCGCCCGGGGCGTGCTGCTGCCCAACCTCGCCGAGCACGCGGGCACCACCATCACCCGGGCCGCCGGGCTGTACGACGCGGTGTCGCGCGGGGCGCGGATGATCGGGGCCGCCCTGGCGGGCGTACTCATCGCCTTCTTCGGGGCGGAGACGGTGCTGCTGCTGGACGCGGCCACCTTCGGGGCGTCCGCGCTGCTGGTCGGCGCGTTCCTGCGCGGGATACCCGCGGCGGACCCGCAGCGCGGGGGCGGGGCGGTGTCGCTCGCGCTCTACCGGGCCGAACTGGGCGAGGGCTGGGCGTTCCTGCTCAAGTCCCGGCTGCTGCTGGGCGTCACGTCCATGGTCATGCTGACCAACGGCATGGACCAGGCGTGGGGGGCCGTACTGCTGCCCGTGCACGGCCGTGACGCGCTGGGCGGGGCCACCGCGATCGGCCTGATGATCTCGCTCTTCGGCGGCTTCGCACTGCTGGGCGCGCTGCTCTACGGCGCCTGGGGCGACCGGCTGCCGCGGCGGCTGGTGTTCGCCGCGGCCTTCATACTCTGCGGGGCTCCGCGCTACGTCGTGGCGGGCCTCACCGACACCGCGCTGCCGCTGGCCGTGACGATGGCGCTGTCCGGGCTGGGCGCGGGCGTCCTCAACCCCGTCCTGACCACGGTGATCTATGAGCACGTGCCCGAGGAGCTGCGCAGCCGGGTCGCGGGCGTGACCACGGCGGGCTGCGAACTGACCATGCCGCTGGGCGGGCTGGCGGCCGGGCTGCTGGTGGAGTCCTGGGGCATCGGGACGGCGCTGCTGCTGTTCGGCGGGGCCTACCTGCTGACGACGCTCGCGCCGCTGGTGTTCCCGGCCTGGCGCGCGATGGAGAAGCCCCCGCTCAGCAGGACGGAACCTGCTCCCCACGGTTCAGTGCCCGCAGATCGTTCACGGCTTCCGTCAGGGTCGTGACGGGGATCAGCCGGAGCCCCTCGGGGAGTTCGGTCCTGGCGTCCGAGCACTCCGCCTTGGGGACCAGGAAGACGGTCGCGCCGTCCCGCGCGGCGGCCTGGGTTTTCAGCGCCACGCCCCCGACCGCGCCGACCGTGCCGTCCGCGTCGATGGTGCCCGTACCGGCGATGTCGCGGCCGCCGGTGAGGTCGCCGCCCTTTCCGTCACCGTCGAGTTTGTCGACGATGCCGAGGGAGAAGAGCAGTCCGGCGCTGGGTCCGCCCACGTCGGCGAGATTGAGTTCGACCTTCACGCTGTCCGGGCTCTTGTGGAGAAAGCCGAGGGCGGCGGCGGTGGCCGCCGACTGCGACGTGGTCATTTCCTCCATGTTGTGCGCGGTGATCTCTTCGTCGCTCCCGCCCGTCGGATAGACCGCTTCCTTGGGCATGACGGCGCGGTCCGTCCGGAACCAGTTGTCGGCGAGTTCGGCCAGGCTGACCGTGCTGGAGGGGCCGGTGGCCAGGATCGTGGTCATCCGCAGCCTGCCGGCCGTCTCGCGGGTCGGCGCGCCGCTGACCGTGATGACGGGCTTGCCGTCCTTGGCCCCGAGCACATCGGTGGTGAGCCCCGGGCTCGCCAGGACGAACGGCAGGGGGGCCAGGGCCGCCACGGCGAACAGCCCGAGGACGGGCGCGGCGCAGACGGCCAGGGCGGCGGGACGCGACAGGCGTGTGAGACGAGAGAGCACCCGGCCAATCTAGCCGCCGGGTGCCCGCTCGGGTTCAGCGCAGCGCGTCGGCCACCTCACGGGCCGCGTCCACGACGCGCGGACCGACCCGTTCGGGCACGGCGTCGGCGAGCATCACGACGCCGACGCTGCCCTCCAGGCCGGTGATGCCCACCAGGGGCGCTGCGGCGCCGCTGGCGCCCGCTTCCAGCTCCCCGTGGGTCAGCGTGTACCCGGGCTCGATCAAGGAGCCCTGACGGGCCGCCAGGATCGCCCGGCCCGCGGCCCCGCGGTCGAGCGGGTGGCGGAACCCGGCCCGGTAGGCCACGTGGTAGTCCGTCCAGGTGGGCTCCACCACGGCCACGGCGAGCGCCTCGGTGCCGTCGACGAGGGTCAGGTGCGCGGTGGCACCGATGTCCTCGGCGAGGGACCGCAGCGCGGGCAGGGCCGCCTCGCGTACGAGCGGGTGGACCTGACGTCCCAGCCGCAGCACGCCGAGGCCGACGCGGGCGCGGCCGCCGAGGTCGCGGCGGACCAGGGCGTGCTGCTCCAGCGTGGCGAGGAGGCGGTAGACCACGGTGCGGTTGACACCGAGGCGGTTGGACAGCTCTGTGACGGTCAGACCGTGGTCGGTGTCGGCGAGCAGTTTGAGGACTCTGAGCCCTCTGTCGAGAGTCTGGGAGGTTTCCGCGGTCACGACGCCTCTCCCTCTATCGGTGAGCGGCGGTGACTCTCGCGGGGTGGAGCGCTGCCGTATCCCATTCGGCGACGCACGGAGAGGCCGCCGGTTCAGACCATGGCACCGGCTGCGCTCCCGCGGCGGCACTGCCACGGGGCGTTCAATGCGGGGACAGTAGCGACCGGGTCCGCTCAGCGGAAGGCCTCGTCCAGAATCCGGGCGCCTGCTACCCGTATATGCCGATTCGCTCCGGGCTCGTGTGTCATTTCGTGACCTCCCCCGGCGTAAGAAAGTTTTAAACGACTACTAGTCTGATCACGTTCAAAAGAATGTTGGGGGGTGGTGACGGGCAGGCCGCCCGGAGCCACACGGGAGGGAAAGCACACAAATGAACCTGAAGCGCATGGCCGTCGTAGCCGCCGCAGCCGTGGTCGGTCCGACGGTCCTCATGGCCACGCCGGCGATGGCCGACGAGACCAAGACCACCTCGGTCACGACCCCGGACACCGACCTCACCAAGGACGAGGCCGCGACCCCGGACAAGGCCGAAACCCCGGCCCCGGTCACCGAGGGCAAGCCCGGCCCGGCTCCGGTCGTTCCGCCTGCCCCGGTCGTTCCGCCGGTCGCGGGCGGCAAGCCCGCCCCGGCTCCGACCCCGGGCGTCGACACCGGGCACGGCCTGGACGACGAGGACCTCGAAACCGCCCCCGGGCCGAAGCTGGGCCTGACGGATGTGCCCTCCTCCTTCACGGCGGGCGGCGACTGGGCGGGCTTCAAGGTCACCGTGGACAACGACGGCAAGGTCCAGAAGAGCTACGTGCTCGTGCTGGCCGTCGCCGACGAGCACGGCAAGCTGAAGGCCAAGGACGTACAGGTGCAGGTCCTGGTCGGCGGTACCTGGCACAACGCCCAGATCGTCTCCGAGGACGGCACCCCGGTCGCCCTGCTGACGGACGACATCCGCCTCCCTGAGGGCGCGTCGAACCTGTCCGTCCGCGTCCGCTTCGGCGCGAACGCCCCGGTGGGCGAGATCCTGTTCGCGGCCTCCGGCGGCAGCAACGGCGACGAGGACATCTGGTCCGACACGGCCGTCGAGTACTCGAAGATCACCGCCCGCGGCACCAACGGCGGTGGCAACACCGGCGGCGACCACGGGAACGGCAACGGCAACGCTGGTGGCAACACCAACAACCCGAAGCCTGACGGTGGCATCACCACCCCGGTCGTCGACCACAACGCCGGCAACGCGGGCAACACGGGCAGCACCAACGCCGGTGGCGAGCTGGCCGAGACCGGCGCTGACGCCGCCACTTCTTGGGCCCTCGGCGGCGCGGGCGTGGCCCTCGCCATGGGCGCGGCCCTGGTCGCGGGCACCGGCCGTCGCCGTCGCCCGACCGCGTAGCACCCTCCCGCAGGGCAGCGGAACACCGCAGGACAACGGGAAGGGGTCTGTGCGCGTCACGCGCACGGACCCCTTCCCGTCTGCCACGAGCGGCTCGCCGCCGGATCGCGGCCCGGCTCACCGCCAGGTCACCGCATCCGGGTGGCCCACTCCTGCACCTTCTTGATCCGCTCCCGCAGCTGCCCCGCCGTCGCCTCCGCGCTCGGCGGTCCCCCGCACACCCGCCGCAGCTCGGTGTGGATGACCCCGTGCGGCTTGCCGCTCTGGTGGACGTACGCGCCCACCATCGTGTTCAGCGACTTGCGCAGCTCCAGCAATTCCTTGTGCGAAACCACCGGCCGCCGGTCGGCGGGCAGCTCCAGCAGGTCCGCCTCGGTGTCCGGCTTGCGGCGGCTGTGCGCGATCTGCCGGGCCTGACGCTTGTGCAGCAGCATCTGGACCTGGTCCGGCTCCAGCAGCCCCGGGATCCCGAGGTAGTCCTGCTCCTCCTCGCTGCCGGGGTGCGCCTGCATCCCGAACTCGGCGCCGTCGTACAGCACCCGGTCGAAGACGGCGTCCGACTCCAGCGCCTCGAAGGACATCTGCTCCTCGTCGCCGGTGTCCTCGTCCTCCTGCCGGTTCGCCTCGTCCATCTCCTTCTCGGACTCGGCGTACGGGTCTTCCTCGCCCTGCTTCTTCGGCTTGTCGAGCACGTGGTCGCGCTCGACCTCCATCTCGCTCGCGAAGCCCAGCAGGTAGGGAATGGTCGGAAGGAACACGGACGCGGTCTCGCCGCGCCTGCGCGATCGTACGAACCGGCCGACGGCCTGCGCGAAGAACAGCGGGGTGGAGATCGTCGTCGCGTACACGCCGACCGCGAGCCGGGGTACGTCGACGCCCTCGGACACCATCCGGACCGCGACCATCCAGCGGCTGCCGTCCTCGGTGAAGCTGTCGATCCGCTTCGAGGCGCCCGTGTCGTCGGAGAGGACCACGGTCGCCTTGGTCCCGGTGATGTCCCGGATCAGCTTGGCGTACGCCCGCGCCGACTCCTGGTCGGCGGCGATGACCAGCCCGCCCGCGTCCGGGATGCCCTTCCTGACCTCGGTGAGCCGCTGGTCGGCGGCGCGCAGCACGTTCGGCATCCAGTCGCCGCGCGGGTCCAGCGCGGTGCGCCAGGCCTGCGAGATGGCGTCCTTGGTCATCGGCTCGCCGAGCCGGGCCGCGATCTCGTCGCCCGCCTTGGTGCGCCAGCGCATGTTGCCGCTGTAGGACATGAAGATCACGGGCCGTACGACGCCGTCGGCGAGCGCGTTGCCGTAGCCGTAGGTGTAGTCGGCCGAGGAACGCCGGATCCCGTCGTTCCCCTCCTCGTACGTCACGAAGGGGATCGGGTTCGCGTCGGAGCGGAAGGGCGTTCCGGTCAGCGTGAGCCGCCGGGTCGCCGGGTCGAAGGCCTCCAGGCACGCCTCGCCCCAGGACTTCGAGTCACCCGCGTGGTGGATCTCGTCCAGGATCACCAGGGTCTTGCGCTGCTCGCACCGGTTGCGGTGGAGCATCGGCCGTACGCCGACACCCGCGTAGGTGACGGCGACGCCGTGGTAGTCCTTGCTGAGCGGCCCCGCCGAATAGTCGGGGTCGAGCCGGATGCCTATCCGGGCCGCCGCTTCCGCCCACTGCTTCTTCAGGTGCTCGGTGGGCGCGACGACGGTCACCTGCTGCACGACGTGGTGGTGCAGCAGCCAGGAGGCGAGGGTCAGGGCGAAAGTGGTCTTGCCCGCGCCGGGGGTCGCGACGGCCATGAAGTCGCGCGGCTGGGTTTCGAGGTATCGGGTGAGCGCACCCTCCTGCCAGGCACGCAGCTTGCTGGCGGTACCCCACGGCGCACGGCCGGGGAAGGCGGGAGAGAGGTGGTGGGAGGCGGTAGTAGTCACGGTCTCCGGTTCGGGCTCTCGGTGGCGTATCCATTACGGGCAGCGGTACGGGCGGCAGGCAGTCGTACGTAGGACAACCGTGCCACCCTACCGGCCCCCGCCGGGGCCCGCCGGAGGGACAGGCCCGTGACCTCGGCGGGTGCGGCGAGCGTCACACCGGGTGCGCCGCGGGGCTCAGCGCGCGCAGGCGGCCCGCGATCCGCCCGATGTCCCCCTCCGTACCGGACGCCACGTCGATGACCAGGCGGTACGCCGTCCCCTGGTCGGCGTCGGCGAGGTCGGTCCCGTTCACGGCGAGGAAGGTGGCGGCCGCGAGCCAGGCGGTCCGCTTGTTCCCGTCGACCAGGGGGTGGTTCGCGGCGATGCCGTGGAGCAGCGCGGCGGCCTGCTCGTACGGGTCGGCGTAGGCCGGGGTCCCCATCATGCGCGCCCGCGGCCGGTGCACGGCGGATTCCAGCAGGCCGGGGGCGCGCAGCCGCACGGGCTGGTCCCGGGCCAGGCAGGCGAGCCGGGCCAGGTCGGCGACCTCGGCGAGGGTGAGGTGGCGGACGTCCGGCCGGACCTCGGTCCCGCCCCGCTCCGCGCTCACGCGCCGAGCCGCTTCAGCAGCGGGGCGTGGGCCGCGGCGAGGCGCTCGGCGGCGGCGGCCACCCGGTCGCGCTCCCGGCCCAGGTGGGCCCGTACCGCCTCCAGCGCGCACTCCTCGGGCGTACGTCCGCACGCGTCGGCCAGATCGGCCAGCTCGGCGCGCTCGGTGTCGGACAGGCCGATGATCAGCTCGTTCATCCGTGGAGCGTAGCCGGGCGGCCCTACCGGACTCAGCCGGTTTTCGCGGCCGGGGACGGCGTCGGCTCCGTAGTGGCGACGCGCGTGGCGACCCAGGCGCCGACCAGGGCCACCGCCGCCATCGGCAGGAAGACGGCCACGAACGCCCCCGGATGGGAGGGCCCGGCCCCGGCCGCCCCGGTCACGGCGTGCGCGGCTCCGACGGAACCCCCGCCGAGCGCGGCGAAGGCGGCCCCGCCGATGGCCAGCAGCACCACGTTGGCGAGGGCGTCGGAGATCTGCAGGGCGGCCGAGTTGGCCCCCGCCTCCTGCGGCGGCGACAACTGGAGCAGCAGCACGCTGGTCGGGCCGATCACCAGGCCCATGCCCAGGCAGCCGAACCCCCAGACGACGGCCAGCGTCCACACCGGCACCGCCTCGATCAGTACGGCGGGCGCGGCGGCGACGGAGAACGCCACCAGCAGCATTCCGGCCACCATGAGCCGCTCGCGGTGAGGCACGGCCCGCGCCTTGGACTGCACCCAGGAGCCCAGCGCCCAGGTGGCCCCGCCGAGGGCCAGCGAGAACCCGGCCAGCGTGGGGCTCAGCCCGCGCTGGGTCACCAGCATCAGCGGCACGAAGCTCTCGGCCGCGATGAACGCACCGGCCGCCACCCCGCGCAGCAGCACCACGGCGGGCAGCCCGCGCCGGGCCAGGTACGTCCCGCGCGGCAGCAGACCCCGCACGGCGGGCACGAGCAGCGCGGTGCCCACGAGGGCGGGCACGAGCGAGAGCCAGCGCAGGTCCTGGGCGGCGTACTGGAGCAGCCCGGCGCCCAGCGAGATGCCGAAGGCGAGCCGGATCCGGCGCCGGTCGAAGGGCTGCGGGGCGGCGTCCTTGTCGACGGGCCCGCCCGCGCTCCGGCGGATCTCCGGCAGGGCGACCAGCAGCGGGACGATGACCATGGCCGGAATTCCGAGGAACACCCAGCGCCAGCCGAGGTGCTCGGTGACCGTGCCGGAGATCAGCGGACCGACGATGGACGGCACGACCCAGCTCGCGGCGAAGGCCGCCATGATCACGGGGCGGAGCCGCTCCTCATAGGCGCGCCCGACGACGACGTACAGGGCGACGATCACCAGCCCGCCACCGAGCCCCTGCACGGCCCGGCCGAGGACGAACACCCACATGGAAGCGGCCGTTCCGGAGAACAGCAACCCGGCGGCGACCCCGCCGATCCCCACGGTGAGCGCGCCGAGCGGACCGCTGCGGTCGGACCACTGCCCGGCCAGGACCATGCCGAAGAGGCTGGTGGTGAAGTAGGAGGAGAAGGCGAAGGCGTAGAGGGCGATCCCGTCCAGCTCGCGGGCGGCGACGGGCATGGCCGTACCGACGGCGGTGGCCTCGAACGCGATGATGAAGATGACGGAGATGATCCCGATGCTGAGCGTCCGGTGCGCCGCGCCCATGATCCCGCCCGATGACTGCGGCGCAGCCGCGGGGACGGGATCGGGTGCTATCTCGGGTGCACGGGGTTCGAGGGCGCTCATCGCCCCAGCGTAAGGGGCATATCCGGGGTTCGTCCCTGTCATTACGACCGATCTTCGCCTCCGCCTCCGGTCCTAGTGCTGTGGGGTCGACGGCCCGTCGGGCGGGTGCGCTCCGGACCAGGGGACCTCGCGCAGCGGTTCGTCCCGGTGTCCGTCCGACCTCCGGCGGCCACGCACGCTCGCCGCGTCTACGTCGGTGCGGTGGCCGCCGGTTGTGAACGGGGTATGGCAGTCGCGTTGCGTCCGCGCCGATCCCCTTCCCCCCGCCCCGGCCGCCCTCTTACGGTCGTCTCATCACCACAGCCGTGTGCCCGAGTGGTTGAGGGACTCGCCTGCAAAGCGAGTTACGCCGGTTCGATTCCGGTCACGGCTTCTGAACGCTTGACCAGGCGCACCAACGACAGGGCGGCACCCCGGAACGGGGTGCCGCCCTGTCGTTGGTGACCTTCACTACCGCGCTCGGCCCCGAGGGCCTCGCGGCCGTCACATGCAGCTGGGGACAGCCACGCTGCCGGCATTGCTGACGCTGCCTGTCAGCGCGTCGACGGCGACCACCTGCATGCGCCGACTGGACGACTGTCCGCACTGGTACGCACTCACCGAGTCCTGGCCGTAGGCGGTGCTGCCCACGTACCGGAAATCCCGACCGGGTTCCAAGCCGTAGAAGGCGAACGTCGAGCCGGGCCCCCTCACATGCAAGCGACGGTCAATGTTTTCCCAGTAGCTGGACGTGCCATTGGCAGGCATCTCCGGGTAGCGCACATATCCCGTATACGCAGTCTCATCGCTGCGCTTGTTCCAAAAACGACTATTGCCGGAATGGAGGACGCAGACGTGGTCTGAGGGTCGGGTTTCACGCCAGACATATCCCGGCTTGCAGGTATCCGGGCCATAGGCTCCGCCACCCGGCTGCGCATTCGAGGAGGCTGCCGCATTCTCGTGCTGCGTCTGCGTCCGCCACGGCGGGCTGACACACACGTAGTCGCCCGGTACGGCTTCCCTCCATACGAGTCCGGTCTTGCAGGTGTAGGGTCCGTAATCATCGGCTTGTGCGGCGGGCGCGAAGGTAAGCGTCCCGGCCGCCAGGGCCATGACTGCAAGGCCTTTGACCGACAGCCAACGCAAGCGACGAGCATGCGCGGTAAAGCCTTTCGCGCCCATTCGAATCCTCCACACTGGCCTGTCGGCGCAGAGAGAATTACCACCGAGGTGAGAGCACTGAAGCGGTCAGCATCAGAAACTGACCGTTCCTCCAGCTCAGCACACGCACTTGAGTTCGGCAACTCCGGCCGGAGCCAAGCAGATCGCCCCCTTTCCGCGGTTCCGCGGCAGCGACTCGGACGCCCCTCGGCGGTTGTCCGCGGGCAGGCTCCGGCGCGGCCGCGACGGTGGCCGCACCGGGCCCGATGAGTCGAGGCCGACCTCAGGGTTCGGGGTACCGCCAGAGCGATGTACGACTCCGCTCCGTCTCACCTTCCGTCTCGTTCACGGGCGCACGCCGACGACTGAGAGAATCTGACGGTCCCTCACCCGGCCTGTGCCTGCGGGAGAATGAACATCGATGGGCCTCGGCGGATCCTGCTCGAACCAGCCGGGACGAACGTGCGCAGCGAGTTGCGCCGTGCCCGCGCCTCGCGCCTCACGACCCCCGTGCCTCACGACCCCCGTGCCTCACGACCCTCACGCCTCACGACCCTCACGCCTCGCCCTTCACGCCTCGCAGAGCAGCTGGCGTTGGGCGGAGTCGAAGTACTGCCTCATCAGGCTCGTGAGGACCCGCTGGTCGTCGGTGTCCTGGGCGGTGGCCTCACGGACCCGGCCGCTGATCCGCAGCCGTACCTCGAAGGGGTCCTCCAGCGGCCGCTCGCAGGTGAACGTGACCGCGGCGCCGTCCGCCCAGACCCGCCCCCGGATCCCGAAGGGCAGGGGCTCGGGCTCCGCCCCCGCCTCATCCCCCGGCGCGTCCCCCGCCTCCCCGTCGGTGGCACCGTCACCGTCCTCGGCCGTCTCCGGCGCCGACAGGGAGACGGTGGGGCCGGGGGGCCGTTTGGCCTCGGCCAGGAACCTGCCCTCGCCGTCCACGTCGACGTGACAGGCGGCGACCTGGTTGTCCCGCGCCAGGACGAACCCCCCGGACACGTTCACCGTGGCCTCGTCCCCGTCCCCCACGACCCGAGCCAGGTCGGCCCGGTCGAAGACCCCCCAGCACCCGCGCTCGGGCAGCTCCGGCACCCCGGCGGCCTTGAGGACCCCGCCCCCGGCACACCCGCTCAGCACGCCCGCCCCGATGGCCAGCGCGCCGATGCGCAAGAGACCTCTGTGCCCGCGTCGGTGCAACACCCCAGGAGCCGCCTTCCCTCACGCCGGGCTGCTCCCGGACCGTTGGTCCCGCCCATCTTGGCGCCCCGGGCGCACCTGGACCAGACCCGTATCCGGCCGCTCCGTCTCAACTGGACAGGCCGCCGCCGTCGCCGCAGCCCAGCTCCTTCGCCACGGCGCGCGCGGCGGAGTACGCGATGGCGAGGTAGTCCTTCGCGAGCGCGGCATCCCCGTCGCTACCGCTCCACCGGTCCTTGAAGACGGCGGTGATCCGCAGGGGAACCTCGCGGGTGGAGCCGACGCGGGAGCTGACACAGTCGAAGGCCACGCCCCGTTCCTTCTCGCCACGGGACTCGCGGACGCCCGTCTGCATGCCGCCCGGCGCGCCGCCCTGCTGGTCCGCATTGCGGCTTTCGGCGGACAGCCGGATCTCTGCCGACCTGTTCGTACCCACCCGGCCCGTCACTGTGCACGGCGCCACCGGCGCCTCCCGGACCTTGGGGCCCGCGCGGTAGGCACCCTCCAGGGCCTCGCCCATGGCCGTGACACCGACGGCCTGCTGGGCATCCCGGATCAGGTACGACGACTGCACCACACGTTCGAGCGCCTCACCGCTCGCTGCGTCGAGCAGGCCGGGACAGGCCTCCCCCACCGCCACGGTCGGATACTTGGCCGAGGCGGAGGCCCGCGGTGAAGCGGACTCGTCCGGGCCCTTCCCGGACCGCTGCTCCCGCACATCTTGGCGCGTCGGCGTCAGCGCGTCAGACCCTGCACTTCGACTGCTGCTTGGCGGCGTCCAGCAGTTTCGCGACGAGTTTGGCGAACAGGGGGCGGCGCTCTTCGGGCTTCATCTTGTCAACGTCGCCGCTGACATGTACCTCGAGCCCGAACTCGTCAGTGCCACCCCTGCAATTGACGAGCGCCCTCGCGCCGACGTTATACACGATCGCGTCGTCACCGAGAGCCAGCGGATCCGCCGCCGGGTGGATCGTCTCGCGATTCCAGAAGAAGCTCTGCCCCAACGGCTGCCGGGTGGCCGATGCCTGGAAGTAGTTTGAGCCGGCCGCGACGGTGCAGGTGACGCCTCTACGTGCAGCGGTCAGCTCGGCATCCGATGCCCCGGAGACCCTCACGTCATCACCGTCGCCCAGAAAGGGCGCCAGGTCGTCCCGCGTAAAGACCCCGAAGCAGGTCCGTTCCTGCAGCAGCTGCGCCGCCGGCTTCGCCTCCTCGCCACAACCGGTGAGCCCCACCATCGTGGCCAGCCCGGCAGCGAGTATGCGCGGAACCCGGCCGACACGCATCAGGAACCGCCGTTGGCGGTCGCGACCTGACCACGGCCTACAGCGTGGGCGTTCGATGTTTCCGTCGAGGCCACACCGGCCAAAGCGTCGATGGTCCGCTGACTCATACCGGTTCCGCTCGCCGCCTTGCGAACCGATTGCCCTGCCGAGAGGCTCGCCTCTCCCTCCGCGTCCGAGTAGTCGTACACCGCTTTGCTGTTGACCTCGCCGGTTTTGATCGCCTGGTCCTTCTCGGCCCGCTCGACCACGCTCTCGGTCACGTCCTCCTGGAGCCACTCCACGAGATCGCCGGCCACCGGCACCAACTCCAGGTACTTGCCGCCCGCCGCGCTGATCCCCCGATTGACCCACTTGGCGTTGTCTTCGACGCCCTTGACGTACTCCTCCGCCGTGTGAGCACTCTTGGCAAACGTGCCCTCAGCCCGCGCTTCCGACAGGATGCCCGCGATCTGACCGCCCGGGTGGACGGCGCTCTTGATCCCCGCGTCGACGTCCTCGTACTCCGCCCGGTGGACGATGACATCGTTGACCAACGTCGTCGTGAACGCCCGCGAGGCGTTGGTCATCGCGCCGTACGCGTCCGGATCCTGGCCCACCGCGCCGATGAAGTTCGCCATGTCGGCTTTGTGGAACTCGGCCATCTCCCCAGTGACCTTGATCATCCCGCTGCCGTTCTCGGCCGAGGCCTGGATGTCCGGCATGTATTCGGCGGCCATCTGGCCGAAGTGGCCCGACAGGCCGCTCAGTGGGCCGTCCTCGCCCGGCTTCGGGTGGACCAACTCCGGCTTGTCGCCGATCTTCTCGACCACCCGTTCCATGACGTCGGCCATACCCTTGGTGTGCGGGACCGGTTTGGCGTCCTCGTCGCCGGCCACTCGGCCCGAGACGGCGGTCTCCAGGGCGTTGCCGACGGCCTCCTGGGCCGGATTGGGCTCGCCAATCCGCGTCGTGTCGAAGGCGTCCACGTACGGCTGCTTGTCGAGCATGTAGTCGACCATGCCCTGCGCCTTGCCGTGCTGCCCGCTGACCACCTTGTCAGCCGTGGTGACGATCCCGTCACCGTTGGTGTCGGAGCGCACCGGCTCGTTGAAGAAGGCCGTCGCCGCGTCCGGATTGTTGCCGAGTGCCTCCATCAGGCCCGTCAGCGGGTAGAAGCCCCTGCCGCCCTCGGCTCCGTGGTTGAGGATGACGCCCGGATCGATCGGGGCGGTGTGTTCCCAGATCTTCGGGTTCTTGTCGTCCATCGCGACCATGTCGCGGCCGACCGAGGTCAGGAAGTCCTTGTCGTACGTGCCCTCGCGCAGCAGCGAGCCGAGTGCCTGGTAGCCGTAAACCTTCTGCGTCAGGCCGACGTCCATCTCCTTGCGCCCGGCCTTCATCAGCTGCGTCGTCCACGCGGCGTCGAGGTGGTTCGGTACGTCCTTGTGCGTGGCCAGGCCGAGCATCGCGCCCAGGTCGCTCTGGATGTTGCCGACCATGAGGGTGCGGTCCTGGCCCGCCGGGCCGAGCATGCTGGAGTCCAGCGACATCTTCGCGTACATCTGGAGCGTGGCCTCGGGTCCCACCTGCCGGTAGAAGCCCGTCGCGAACTCGGGGTCGGCGCGGTTGTCGTCGAGCAGGTCCTCCAGCTCGCGCAGCGCCTCGACGTTGCGGGCCGTACCGCCCTCGCCGGTCACCTTCTTCATCAGGTCGGCGGCCCGGTCCACCTGTTCGGCGTCCAGAGTCGTGTACTTCGGCGTGGTGAAGTTGTGCTCGTCCGTGACGTTGGCCTGGAGCACCCGGGCCAGCGAGTCGTCGGCGTCGGCGCAGTCCTCGACGGCCCGGTCGACCTGCGCCTGCCACGCGTCGCGGTTCTCCCGCACCGTCTGCTGGTAGTCGGGGTCGTGCTGGGCGGCGTACCGCTCCTTGGCGTCCGCGATCGGTACGGGCGTGACGCGCCCCGTGGCGTCGATCTGGTACCCGGCGGCCGGGGCGTCCACGTCCACGATCTTCTTGAGCTGGTCCCGGGCCGCCTTGAAGGTGGCGTGCCCGTCCGCCAGCGCGAGGTGGACGCCCTCGGCCTCCTTGGCCGCGTCGTCGAACTCCTTCGCGGTCTTGGCCACGAAGGGCTTCGTCACGTCCGCGTTGGCGCCCTTCCAGTCGGCCTTGTCCGCCTTGGCCCGCATGCCGGTACGGGCCGTCTCGGCCAGCTCCGCCAGTTTCGTGGCCATCGCGCCCCAGTCCTGGACGGCGGTCTGGAGCTGCTCCAGCGGAGCGTTCATCACGTTCTCGAACGTCAGCACGTACCTGCGATGCCTTCCTACGGGCCTGGCGGCCTACTTGAGGTACTCGTTGACCTTCGACGCCGAGAGCGCGGCCACGAGGTCCGCCTCTTCCTTCGCGTGGGAGGCCACGGTGTAGTCCAGGTGGTTGGAGATGTTCGCGCAGGCCGCGACGAGCACCTTCAGCTGGGAACTCCAGCGGTCGTGCACCTTGAGCAGGGCCGCGCCGCTGGTGAAGTTCCGGTTGGTGAGGGCGATCGCCGCTTCGAAGGTCGCCACGCGGGCGTGATCGCCGTCGCGCGAGAGCCGGTCGTGCAGGACGTACGCGTCGCTGCCGACCGCGCCGAGATCGTCATCGGCGATGCTCAGGTCCGCCCCGCCGGGTCCGCCGGGGCCGGGCTCGGCGGGGACGTGGTTGAGGCGAACGGCAGCGCGCGCGGAGGACCACTCTTGTTCGAAGGACATCCGGTCCGGTGCTCCTACGGTCGGTTGGTGCGGCGTACGACGACTGCGGTGACGGCGCCGCCTATCACCAGGCACGCGCCCAGCCCGATGGCGATCCAGGTCACGGCCCCGAGCCCGCCGCCGGCTTCCTCGGCCACGGGCACCCGGGTCGCCTTCTCGGGCGTCTTGCCGTCTCCGGAGGCCGAAGGAGTGGCGGAGGGCGCCTTGCCCTTCGCCTCGGCGGCGGCCAGGTCGGGCAACGGGTAGACGTTGGCCGGACCGGGATCACCCGGGGTCGCGAGCGCGATCCGGGGGCGGACGACGCCGTAGCCGATGAAGTCGTTCCGCTCGGCGCCGTCGCGGGGCTTGCCGGAGGTGTTGAGCAGGACACGAAGGACCTGGTTGTTGGTCCAGTCGGGGTGGGCGGACCAGATGAGGGCGGCGGAGGCGGAGGCTAGGGCTGTGGCGTCGCTGGTGCCGTGCCCCTTGCAGATACCCGTCTCACCCGCGCACGCCGCCACGATGTCCATGCCGGGTGCCGCCAGGTCAACTTGTGCACCGCGCTGCGACTCTGCTGTGGCATTTGCCTGTCGGTCGATCGCAGAGACTCCGACTACTCCAGCCGTGGCAGCGGGGTAGAGCACCGGGTTTTCGCCGACACCGGTATTGCCCACGCCGGCGAAGAGCAGCTTGCCCTTCGACAGTGCGTACTTCACAGCATCAGGGAGCTGAGGATCCTCCCCCTTTCGCGCCAGAGAAATGCTGATGATCTTGGCGTCTGAGTCAGCTGCGTACCGGATCGCCTGAATCCACGAAGGAGTCTCTCCATCACCGCCTTCCTCGTGAGGCACACGAATCGGCAGAATCTTCGCGTCTGGCGCCAGACCGAACGCCCCGTCCCCACCAGGCCCCTTGCCTGTCCCGGCAATAGCTCCCGCCATTGCCGTGCCGTGATTCTCATAGTCGGTGCGCTCGTCGCCCTTATAGCCGACAGCCAGGTCCTTACCGGGCAGAACCTGGCCCTCGAGTTCCGGCACCTTCCCCACACCCGTATCGATCACGGCGACAGTAATGCCCTTGCCGGTGCTCGTCTTCCACATCTCATCAGCGTGCATCGACTCGAGATGCCATTGCTGGGCCCGAATGGTCTCCGCGTGGGCCGGAGTCGCGGCGACTCCGGCCAGCAGAACGCCCATCATGACCGACGTAACTCTCCGCATGCGCATCTCGTGCAACGTCCCGTTCGCTCAGTCGATCACCGGCGGAACGACACGACGGTCGCCCTGCCAGGTCTCTTCGTCCTCGGCCAGGTAATCGGGACGCTCGCCCGCCTGGTCGTTGCGCTTCTTGCCACCGGTACCCGCACCCGCATGTCCCATGGCACCGCCGACACCGCCGGCCGCACCACCGCCCTGGTTGCGCACGAGACCTGAACCGCCCTGTGTGAACGGCTTGCCGCCCGTGGTCGAACGGCCGCCCGCACCCGGCTGACGGCCACCGACCACACCACCGGGCTCACTGGCGAGCCGACGGCCCACGGCCGAACCGCCCTGTCCGCCCGTGCCACCACCCATACCACCGGCACCACCTATGCCGCCGGCCATACCGCGTCCGGCCGGACCGCCTTCGTTGCCGATGACCGTGCCGCGCGGGATGGACGAGGCACGTCCACCGGCGGAAATCGGACGGCCACCAGTGATGCCTGCGTCACGCGGAGGAAGACCCGCGACGCCGCCGACCTTGCCGCCGGTAGCCGACGTATTGGGGAAACCGCCGCCCGGGCCCACACCGCTGATGGGCGACCGGCCGCCACTGATGCCACCAGTGGGCGACTTCATACCGCCAACCGACGGAAGCGTCAGGGGCGGGATGGTCCCGATGGGCCCGGCTCCGCCACCACCGGGACCGCTGGGCCCAATGCCGACGGGCGTCCCGGGGACCTGGGTGACCGGCTTGTCCGGCAGGGTGCCGACCGTGTTGAGGTCGGTACCCACATTGTGGTCGGGGACGCTCGGCACATGCGTCTGTCCGGAGTCTGGCCCTGTTGTCGACGGCGGCAACGTGCTGTCGTGCGAGACCTGTTGCGTCGAAGTAGTGGTGTGTCCCGAGGAATCGTTCTCAGCACGAGCAACGTGTCCGGAAGACGTATTGCTTGCATCACGAGTGCCGTCGCTACCCGAGCCCGCTCGCCCGACGTTCTCTCGGCCACCGACGCTCTCCGGCACAAACCTGCCCGGCGGCGGCGGGTACGTAGGCGGCACCGCCGTGTTCATCTGCGTCGTCGACGCCTCGTACGACTGCGCCAGCTTCGTCATCTGCTGGACCGCCAAGGCGTGGTCCCCGTTGAGCTTCGTGAAGGCCTTCTGCCCGACATCCCGCGCGTCCGGGTCGTTGTGGTAGTCCTTCGACGCCTGCAGGTTGTCCGCCGCGGCCGTGTCGTACTTCGGCATGTTGGCCTTGACCTCGACCAGCGTCTGGGCCGCGTTGGTCATCCAGGTGCCACCGGTCTGGCTGTACTCACCCAGCCGCAGCGTCGCGTTGCCCGCGGCGTTGACCCATTCCTGGAATTCTTCGGAAGCCTTGCCCTGCCAGCCCTCGACCTTGTGGTTCTTGAGGTCGTTGCCGATCTTCGTGATCGTGGACTCGGCATCCGTCAGCAGCTGACCGAGCGTCTTCACCGTCTCCGGGTTCACCGCCGCGACCATCGCCAGGAGGTCCTTGTGCGAATAAGCCTCAAAATTGGTCGTCATTAAATGGCACCCCCAGAGCCATCGTCTGCGTTGTGCGGCGGCTGACCGGCGGCCGTCGCCGCCTTGTCAGCCGCTTGCTTCTGCGGGTCGCGCGCCCGAACGTACTGCTCCTCGGCCTGCGTGTGCAGGAGCCTCATGCGCCGCTTGATGTCTTCGTCGATGTTGGCGTATCCGACACGTGAGGCCTCGACAGCGATGCCGAGTGCCTCGATCTGCCCGCCCAACGCCTTCGACAGCGTCTCCAGCTCGGTCCGGACCTTGTTGTACGCCGTGTAGAGGCCGTCCGCCTCGGGGAAGCCGTGGCCCAGGTCCGTCTTGCCCAGGGTGCCGTCCGCCAGTTTGCCGTGGTCGGCCTGGGAGCCCTTGAGCTGTTCCAGCAGGGTGTCGACCCGCTGCTTGTACTTGAGCATCGACTCGTGCTCGACGAACAGCGCCGGCCCCTGGGTCGCCAGCATCACCTGGTTGAACCCCAGCACCGCCGGACCGGCGAATGGGATCGCCGCAATCACACTCTGGTCCACTTCCTCTGCCACGATGGCCTCCCCGACTCCCCGTATCCCCGTGATTCCCCGTCAGCGCGGTGTTACCACCGCGCCCCGCCCCCGACTTCGTGCTCACGAAGCCGCACGTACGCAGACGTACAGATCACTGTAGCGACCGGCACCGACAGCCCCAAGCTCGGGGTTGCACGTGCAATGCGGGTCACACGGTCACGAGTTGGGCGCGGCCACCGCCGCCGATGGCCGGATCGGGAGCCTGTTGACCGGGCGGCCCGTTGCCGCGCGTACCGCCGAGGCTACCGCCGCGGGCGTCGTCACCACAGGGACCGCGCTCGCCGCCTTCGCGCCGAAGGGCGCCACCACGTCCCGTTCCTCCACCAGTTTGACGATCCGCACCACCGGGGCGTCCAGCGCCGTCGGCAGGGCGTAGCCCGTCAGGTCGGGGTGGCGGATGAGGCCCGCGGCCGAGCGGAGGTTCTCGGTCAGGGCCGCGCCCACGCCCTGGGTGACGCCCGCCTCGATACGGGCTTCCAGCTGGCGGGGGTTGAGCACCCGGCCGACGTCCTGCGCCACCGCCAGCTCGACGACCCGCACCGAGCCGAGCTCGATGTCCACGTCGACCACCGCGCGGATCGCGCAGAACGCGAGCCCCACGAACGCGTCCCCCTGGCCGTCCGCGTCCAGCGGTTCGGTCGGGTGCGGGCGGCACTGGGCCGTCGCCCAGAGTTCCTTGCCCGCCATCGCCTCCGCCACGGTGGTGGAGAACGCCCCGTCGTACGACGTGATCCGGCCATCCGTGATCTGGAGCAGCTCGGTGGACATGCCCAGCGTGTGGGCCATCGGCTGGAGCAGCTGCGTACGGACCATCTTGGCCGCCCGCTCCACCGCCCCGCCCGACACCCACGTGTGGCGGCCGTGCGCCGACGCCCCGGCGGGCGGCTGGTCCGTGTCCACCGGGGCCGTCACCACCTCGTCGACGCCCAGTACTTCCTGGACGATCTGGCGGGCCAGCGTCGCGAAGCCCTGGCCGGTGTCGACGGCCGCGCAGATCACCGTCGCGACACCGTCCAGCACCTTCACGGTCGCCGTCGACACCTCGTCGGTGCCCTCCGCGCCGAGCATGTGGACCATGCCGACGCCGTAGCCGACGCCGCGCCGCACCGCGCCCGGCTCGCCCGCGCCCTCCGGGCCGCCGGGCAGCAGCCACTCCTCCTCCGGGGTGTCCTTCGGCAGCGGCGGCAGGTCGAAGTCCCGTACCGCGCGCAGCAGTTCGGCCACCGGCGCGGGGCAGGTCACGGTCTGGCCGGTGGGCAGCAGGTCCCCGGTGGCCAGTACGTTGCGCATCCGCACTTCGGCGCCGTCGATGCCGAGGGCGGCCGCGAGCTTGTCCATCTGGCCCTCGTACGCCGCGCACACCTGCATGGCGCCCTCGCCGCGGACGTGACCCGACGGCGGGTTGTTGGTGCGTACGGCCCAGCCTTCGACGAAGGCGTGCGGGACGACGTACGGGCCGCACGCGAAGGCGACCGCCGCGGCCAGCGACTCCGCCGAGGAGTCGGCGTAGGCGCCCGCGTCCATCAGGATCTGGGCCTCGACCTTGACCAGGCGGCCGTCCGCGTCCGCGTGGTGGCGGTAGCGCAGCAGGGTCGGGTGGCGGTGGGCGTGCCCGAGGAAGGACTCCTCGCGGGTGGCGGCGAGCTTGACCGGGTAGCCGGTTCGCAGCGCCAGCAGTCCCAGCGGCAGCTGGAACGCGGGGTCCTCGCGGTCGGCGGTCGCGCCCGGAACACCGGTGACGACGATCTTGACCCGCTCGGGTTCGAGGCCGAAGCAGGCGGCCGCGAGGTCGCGGTCGGTGTGCGGGTCGGTGGAGGCGGTGTAGATCTCGACGCCGCCGTCGGGGCGCGGCACGGCGAGCCCGGCCTCGGCGCCGATGGGGGCGGGGTCCTGACGGCCGATCCGGTACAGGCCCTCGACGACGACCTCGCCGACGGCCTCCGGGTCGCCGTAGCGCAGCGGGATGTGCCGGATCAGGTTGCCGTCGGGGTGCAGCGGCGGGGCGCCGAAGGCGTGTTCGGGGTCGGTGACGGCGTCCAGCAGCTCGTACTCGACCGCGATGGCGGCGGCGGCCAGCCGGGCGGTGTCCGGGTGGTCGGCGGCCACGGCGGCGATGGGCTCGCCGTGGTGGCGGACCAGGTCGTGGGCGAAGACCGGGCGGTCGGCGATGCGCCTGCCGTGGGTGGTGGCGCCGGGGACGTCGGCGTGCGTGATCACGGCGCGGACGCCGGGCATCTCGGCGGCGGCCGAGGTGTCGATGGAGCGGATCCGGGCGTGGGCGTGCGGGGAGCGCAGCACGGCCGCCCAGAGCAGGCCCTCGGCCCACAGGTCGGCGGCGTAGGGGAAGGTCCCCTCGGACTTGGCGCGGGTGTCGGCCGCGGGGAC
The DNA here is from genome assembly GCF_030063135.1 of Streptomyces sp. G-G2. Taxonomy (GTDB): domain Bacteria; phylum Actinomycetota; class Actinomycetes; order Streptomycetales; family Streptomycetaceae; genus Streptomyces. The sequence goes on along the minus strand of NZ_JASISO010000002.1, from coordinate 49,132 downwards.
GGACGCGCCGATGCCGCGCAGCAGGGCCGCCGGCTCGGCGGCCTCGGCCTCGGCCATGGCCGCCACGGAGAACGATCCGGTGGCGGGCCCCGAACCGAGCCCGGCCCCGGACGCGGTCCCCGAACCGGGCCCCGCCCCGGCGCCCGGAACAGCGCCCGGATTGGTCGCCGTCGCCGCGTCTCGCCCGCTCACGCCATGCCTCCGTGCCGCTGCTGGTGCTGCTGCTGGTGGGTCGACCCGTGCGCCGAGCCGTGCGTCGCCGACCCGTGGTCCGGACCGTGGTCGTGCCCGCGGTCCGGGTGGATGCCGCCCTCGCCCGGCGCCGCCTGGTGCGGGATGCGCGGTTCCGCTCCCGCCCCGCCCGGGGCTCCCGACTCGGCGGCCGCCGCGCGTTCCGCGACCACCTCGCCGACGGCGTCGATGACGCCCCGGTAGCCGGAGCACCGGCACAGGTTCCCGCACAGGGCCTGGCGGGTCTGCAGCTCGCTGGGGGCGTGGTTGCCCTCCAGGAGGTCGTGGATCGTCATCGCCATGCCCGGCACGCAGAAACCGCACTGGACGGCCCCCGACCGGCACAGCGCCCGCTGCACGTCGGAGGGTTCGCCGTCGGCGGCCAGGCCCTCGACCGTACGGACCTCACTGCTCGCGGCGGTCGCGGCGGGCACCAGGCAGGACGCGACGAGGCGGCCGTCGACCTGCACGGCGCAGGCGCCGCACTCGCCCTGGGAGCAGCCGTCCTTGGCTCCGGCCAGGCCGAGCCGCTCGCGCAGCACGTAGAGCAGCGACTCGCCGATCCAGGCGCCGGTGACGGGCCGGTCGGCGCCGTTGACGCGCAGCACGTACGAGGCGAGCGGGTGCTCCTCGTGGACCGGCGCCGCGTCCTGGACGGGGGCCGCGGCTCCTTCGTCGTACGTCGTCCCCGCGTCCGGAACCTCCCCCGGACCGTCCGCCTCCGGGGCCGCCGCGGTTTCCCGGTGCTCCCCCTCGCCGGCACCCGGCGCACCGCCCGCTCCGCCGGACCCGAAGGCCTCCTCGGCCCCGTCCACGTGCTCACCCGGGGGCTGCGCCCCGCGCTCCTCCACGTGCTCGGGCTCGGCGGCCGGATGCGGCCGCTCCGCGGTCACCGGCGCCCCGGCCGCGCCGTGCGCGGCGTCGATGTCCGGGGCCGGGGCGACCTGCCCCTCCTCGTGCTCCAGAGCCTCCGGGAGCGGCGTGCCCACCCCGGGACCGCCCAGCACCCGGGGTCCGCGCGGCAGGCGCGCCAACCCCGCGTCGGCCTCGCCGTGCACCCGCTGCTCCGGCCCGGCCCCCGGGTCGGGGGGAAGGACGCCCGCGCTCATCGTCTGCTCGGGGTCGAGGGCGCCGAAGGCGTCGAACCGGCTCGCGCCGGCCACCGGCTCGTCCTGGCGCTGCTCGGCGTGGTGCCGTTCGTCCTGGCGCCGCTCGTCCCGGTACTGCTCGCCGTGGTGCTGCTCCGCGTGGTGCTGCTCGGCGTCGGAGAGGCCGAGGCCGGGGTGCGTGGCCCAGGGGGCCGCGGCTCCGCCCGGCAGGGTGGCCGGGGCCTGGCTCCAGTCGGCCGCCGCCGCCCCGCGCCGGAACTCGCCCGACTCCTCCGGGAGTTCCCCGTCCACGACGGGGATCGCCCACTGCCCGGTCTGGCCGCTCTGGCCGTGCGGGTCGTGCGGGTCGTGCTGACCGTGCTGGCCGTTCGGGTCGTGCTGCCCGTGCGGGTCGTGCGGGTCGTACAGGCCGCTCAGGTCGTGGTGACCGCTCTGGTCGCCGTACGGGCCGCCGTTCTGGTCGCCGTACGGGTCCTCGGCGGGCTGCGCGGCCTCGGGGAAGCGCCATTCGGCGGTCGAGCCGGACTCGTGGCCCTGGTCCGGGGCGTGCCCGTACTCGTAGCCGTGATCCGGCCCCGCGCCCCGGTCGGTGTCCGCGTGTCCGTTCCCGTTCCCGCGCCTGTTCCCCTCCGCGTCCGCGCCCGGCTCCGCGTCCCCGTGCAGCGCGGCCATCGCCGACGCGGGCATCGGGATCACGGCCGGGATCGGCCCCAGGACCGGAGCGGCCGGGGCCTGCGTCCGCGCGGCGGGGGCCGCCGGGGCGGAGCCGGCCGCCTCGGGCCAGCGCACCGGGAGCGTCCACGTGCCGGTCGCCGCCGGGTCCGTACCGGCCGAGCCCAGCGGCACGATCATCGGCGGCGGCACGAACCCGTGCCCGGGGGCCTCCAGCGGCTCCCCGGTACCGGTCGCGCCAAGCATCTCCGGGGGCAGCTTCACGAACGCCGTCGCGTCGGAGTCGTACTCGCCCCCGTGCGGCACCGGCTCCCAGCCCCACGGGGAGCCGTCGCCGTGGCCCGTACCGTCGTTCACACCGTCGTTCACGTTCTCGTTCTCACTCATGAGGTCAGCGCCCTCCCCAGGGCCCTCCGTGCCAGTACCGCCACCGTCCGCCGCAAGTGCAGCACGGCCGGGGCCACCACTTCGCCCTGGTCCGGTACGCAGGCGGCCGCGACGTACTCGCCGAAGGCCTCCAGCGCGTCCGGGGCCAGCGTGCGCTCCCCGTCCCAGTCGATCAGCGAGGCCACCCACTGCTCGGCCTCCAGGGGCCGCAGCGGCATCGGCGCGACCGCGCCCACCGCGATGCGCACGCCCCGGCGCGCGGGGTCCAGTACGAGCCCCACGGAAGCCACCGCGCGCCCCGGGCCGGTCCGGCCCGTGGCCTTCAGGAACACCTGCGGCGCGTGCAGCAGGGGGACCCGGACGAAACCGATCAGCTCACCGGGCCGCAGCATCTCGCGCCCGGCCAGCAGGTGCGAGACGGGAATCTCCCGGGAACCGAACGGGCCGACGATGACGAGGACCGCCTCCAGCGCCGCCAGCACCGGCAGTGCGTCACCGGTCGGGGCGGCCGTGGCGATGTTGCCGCCGAGGGTGCCCGCGTTGCGGATCTGCGGCGGTCCGGCCGCGCGGGCCGCGGCGGCCAGGGCGGGGATCAGCGCCGCGAAGTCCGGCCGGCCCATCCGCGCGTGGGTGAGTCCGGCGCCGAGGAGGGCGTGGCCGTCCTGGTACTGCCAGCCGCGGATCTCGTTGATCCGGCCCAGGCCGACCAGCGCGGCCGGGCGCAGCAGCCCGGCGTTGACGGCGGCCATGAGGTCGGTGCCACCGGCCACGGGCACGGCGGCGGGCATGGCGGCCAGCGCCGCCACGGCCTCGTCGAGCGAGGCCGGCAGCGTCACGGACTGCGTCGGCTGCGGCCCCTGAGGTGAATCCGGTGCGTGCAGTGCGTGCGGTGCGTGCGTGGTCAACCCAGCTGCCCCTTCCCGATGTCCCGGCGCTCACGCCTGTTCCGCCGTACGGTACGTGCTCACGACCGGGACGTGGCAACTCTGGCACATCTTCAGCGCCGCCCGGCGCGAGGGTCCGCCGGGCGCCCCCGCCGGGGCCGGGCCCCCGCATGCGCCGGGCCCGTACGCCGTCCGCGTCCGACCCGGATCGCCCGTTTGTGCCCGTATAGCAGGAATTCGAGGAAGAGTTCCTGGAATCTCCCCTGATGCTTCACCAGCCGCACGCCCGTGCGTCACACCTGCGGCGGGAGTCCGTCCTTCGGGCGGCCGAGCACCCCGGGCCGGCGCTGCCACGGCAACGGACCGCCCGGCGGCCGGTAGTCGACCCCGAGGGCGTCCAGCCGCGGGTAGTGCCCGGTCATCCGTGCCTCGAAGTCCGCGTAGTCCCGGGCGGCGGGTTCCGGCAGCCGCGACCAGACCACCTCGGCGAAGGCGGCCAGGCGCGGGAACACCTGGTAGTCCACCCGGTCCTGGTTCTCCATCACCTCGGTCCAGACGTTGGCCTGCGCGCCCAGGACGTGCGCCGCGGCCTCCGGGGACAGCGCCGCGGGCACCGGTTCGAAGCGGTAGACGTCCTCCAGCGCCCGGACGTACCCGATGGGCACCGGCTCGTCGGGGCCCTCCGCCTGACGGTAATCCAGGTACACCTGCTGCTCGGGGCACATCACCACGTCGTGCCCGGCCTCGGCGGCCGCGATCCCGCCCGCGTAACCGCGCCAGGAGGAGACGGCCGCCCCGTCCGCCAGGCCGCCCTCCAGGATCTCGTCCCAGCCGATCAGCCGCCGCCCGCGCTCGGCGAGCCAGCCGTCGAAATGCCGGATGAACCAGGCCTGGAGCCCGTCCTCGCCGTCCACCCCCAGCTCCCGGATCCGCTCCTGGGCGAGCGGCGAGGCCTTCCACTGCGTCTTGGGGCACTCGTCGCCGCCCACGTGCACGAAGGGCGAGACCTCCGCCGGGAACAGCTCCAGCACTTCCTCGAAGACGTCCTCGTAGAACCGCAGCACGGCCTCGGTGGGCGCGAGCACGTTCTCGTTGATCCCCCAGTCGTCCCACACCCCGAGCGCCGCGGTGTCCACCACGTCGGTGTTGCCCAGTTCCGGGTAGGCGGCGATGGCGGCCTGCGCGTGGCCCGGTACGTCGATCTCCGGGACCACCCGGACCTGGCGCTCCGCCGCGTAGGCGACGATCTCGCGGATGTCGTCCTGGGTGTAGTACCCGCCGTGCGGGGTCTCGTTCCACAGCGGGGAGGCCCGGTGGCCCCGGCGGGACCGCTCCCGCCACGCGCCGACCCCGGTGAGCCGGGGGTAGCGCTTGATCTCGATCCGCCAGCCTTGGTCGTCCGTCAGGTGCAGGTGCAGCACGTTGAGCTTGTGGGCGGCCAGCAGGTCGATGTACCGCAGCACCCCGTCCTTGGGCATGAAGTGCCGGGCCACGTCGAGCAGCAGCCCGCGCCAGCCGAACCGGGGCGCGTCCCGGACCGTCCCGTACGGCAGGCTCCAGGCCGCCCCGGGCAGCGGCGCCCGCCGGTACGCGTGCGGCCCGAGCAGCTGACGCAGCGTCTGCGCGCCCCAGAACACCCCGGCGGGCCCGCCGCCCAGGACGCCGACCCCGTCCGGGCCGACGGTCAGCTCGTACCCCTCGGGGCCCAGCTCCCGCCCGACGCGCTCGTCGACGCCCAGCCGTACGTCGGCCCGCTCACCGGGGTCGGCGGGCGGCAGCCCCCACCCCGCGGCGGCCCCCAGCACCCCGCGCAGCCAGCGCGCGGTGGCCTCCGTACCGGGCCCGGCGGCGAAATCGGGCTCGGGCCCGAATCCGTACCGCGCCCCGCCGTCCGCGAACGCGGCGTCCCGGGGCGCGGGGATCAGATGGTTTCCGGGGTCCAGGTCCATGGGTCAGTCCTCCGGGACGGCCGCCGAACGGCCAAGGCGGCGCAGCGTGTTGCGCCCTGCGCAACGGCCGTTCCGCAGGGCGCTCGTCCCGCCCGACCCTACCCGCGCCCCGGGCACGCGAAAGGCCCCCGGGCGCACCGAAGTGCGCCCGGGGGCCTTCAGGCCCGCTCGGGTCAGGACGTGACTACTTGTCCTTGCCCTTGTCCTTGTCCCCGCCGGCGCCCATGGACTCGTAGATCTCCTTGCACATGGGGCAGACCGGGTACTTCTTCGGGTCGCGGCCCGGTACCCAGACCTTGCCGCAGAGCGCGACGACGGGGGTCCCGTCGAGCGCGCTCGCCATGATCTTGTCCTTCTGGACGTAGTGGGCGAAGCGCTCGTGGTCGCCGTCACCGTGGGAAACCTGCGGCGTCGGCTCGACGAGGGTTCCCGTGCCAGACCCGCGCTCGGGCTCAAGAGTGCTCATACAAGCCAGAGTAATCAACGACCCGCCGCCGAAGCGACCAGGCTTGCGTCGGGCGCCACCGGCTGTGGCGTTCCGTCCGCGTCCAGCCACCCGGGGTGCGGGACGTGTGCGCCGCATCGACGTACGCCATGTACGCCATGATCTGACCGGCCGAAGGGGCGGCGATGTTCGCGATCCCCGGATCCACACCCGGGAATCAGTTGAGCGACGGGTCGTCCGGATAGGTGGCGACCATCGCGAGGTCGCTGCGCTGGCGGCGCAGGACGGCGCGCCAGAGGTGTTCCGGATCCGGGTAGGCCACGTCGCCCGGCTCGGACTCGACGACGTACCAGGCGCCCCCGCCCAGCTCGTCCTCCAGCTGGCCCGGGCCCCAGCCCGAGTAGCCCGCGAAGATGCGCAGCGAGCCCAGGGCGCTGGCCAGCAGTTCCGGCGGGGCCTCCAGGTCGACCAGGCCGATCGCGCCGTGCACCCGGCGCCAGCCCAGGGGGCCCTCCTCACCGGGGACGACCGCGATACCTAGGGCGGAGTCGAGGGCGACCGGGCCGCCCTGGAAGACCACCCCGGGGGAACCGGCCAGCGGAGCCCAGGGCAGCAGGATGTCGCCGACGCCGACCGGGGTGGGCCGGTTGAGGACCACGCCGAGGGAACCCTGCTCGTCGTGGTCGAGCAGCAGGATCACCGCGCGGTCGAAATTCGGGTCCGCGAGGGCGGGGGTGGCCACGAGCAACCGCCCTGTGAGGGAGGACACCTCGGTCATGCGGCCATGGTCTCGCACATCCGCCCGGTTCGGGGAGCGTCCGGCGCTCGGTGATCGTGCGCAGCTCAGGGCGCACGGCCGCGGCCCGGGAGCGCGTACCGGCGCCAGGCCGGAAGGCGACACTCCGCTATCTGGCGGACACATAGGGTGCTGTGGCGAATTCATGACAGTCATACGGCCACGTCGCCCTTACGTACCAGGGGGTGGTGCCGCTTACCCTTTCCCCTGGCCCCCTGCCCATCCCCTCTTCCGGAACGCGAGATTCATGACCGGCACAGTCAGTGACGATGTACTGCTTGTCCACGGCGGTACCCCGCTCGAGGGCGAGATCCGTGTCCGTGGTGCGAAGAACCTCGTGCCGAAGGCCATGGTGGCGGCCCTGCTCGGCAGCTCACCCAGTCGGCTCCGCAATGTTCCGGACATCCGCGACGTGCGGGTCGTGCGCGGGCTCCTCCAGCTGCACGGCGTCACCGTTCTCCCCGGCGAGGAGCCGGGCGAGCTGGTGCTCGACCCGACGTACGTCGAGAGCGCCAACGTGGCCGACATCGACGCCCACGCGGGTTCGTCGCGCATCCCGATCCTCTTCTGCGGCCCCCTGCTGCACCGCCTCGGCCACGCCTTCATCCCGGGCCTGGGCGGCTGTGACATCGGCGGCCGGCCGATCGACTTCCACTTCGACGTGCTCCGCCAGTTCGGCGCGACCATCGAGAAGCGCGAGGGCGGTCAGTACCTGGAGGCCCCGCAGCGGCTGCGCGGCTGCAAGATCCGCCTGCCCTACCCCTCGGTCGGTTCGACCGAGCAGGTGCTGCTGACGGCCGTCCTGGCCGAGGGCGTGACCGAGCTGAGCAACGCGGCCGTCGAGCCGGAGATCGAAGATCTCATCTGCGTCCTGCAGAAGATGGGCGCGATCATCTCCGTCGACACCGACCGCACGATCCGCATCACCGGTGTGGACGAGCTGGGCGGCTACAACCACAAGGCGCTCCCGGACCGCCTGGAGGCCGCCTCCTGGGCTTCCGCGGCCCTGGCGACCGGCGGCAACATCTACGTCCGCGGAGCGCAGCAGCGCTCGATGATGACGTTCCTGAACACCTTCCGCCGGGTCGGCGGCGCCTTCGAGATCGACGACGAGGGCATCCGCTTCTGGCACCCGGGCGGCCCGCTCAAGGCGATCCACCTGGAGACGGACGTACACCCCGGTTTCCAGACCGACTGGCAGCAGCCGCTGGTGGTGGCGCTGACCCAGGCGACCGGGCTCTCCATCGTCCACGAGACGGTCTACGAGTCCCGGCTGGGCTTCACCTCCGCGCTGAACCAGATGGGCGCGCACATCCAGCTGTACCGGGAGTGCCTGGGCGGCTCGGCGTGCCGGTTCGGCCAGCGCAACTTCCTGCACTCGGCGGTCGTCTCCGGCCCCACCAAGCTGCAGGGCGCGGACCTGGTCATCCCCGACCTCCGCGGCGGGTTCTCGTACCTGATCGCGGCGCTCGCGGCCGAGGGGACTTCGCGAGTGCACGGTATCGACCTGATCAACCGCGGCTACGAGAACTTCATGGAGAAGCTCGTGGAACTGGGTGCGAAGGTCGAACTGCCGAACGGTGACCTCGTCTAGTACGGACGTACGCGTCGGCACGCGGAAGGGCGGCCACCCCACTGGGGTGGCCGCCCTTCCTTCGTAGTACTGGGTACTACGCGTTCCCTACTGGCCAGAGGCCCGCAAGGGGGACTTACTTGCCCTTGGCGGCTTCCTTGAGCTTGGAGCCCGCGGAGACCTTCACGCTGTAGCCGGCCGGGATCTGGATGGGGTCGCCGGTCTGCGGGTTGCGCGCGGTGCGAGCGGCACGGTGGGTGCGCTCGAAGGTCAGGAAGCCGGGGATGGTGACCTTCTCGTCGCCCTTGGCGACGATCTCGCCGACGGTCTCGGCGAGCGCGGCCAGAACGGCGTCGGCGTCCTTGCGGGTCACCTCGGCGCGCTCGGACAGAGCGGCCACCAGCTCACTGCGGTTCATGTTGTACTCCCGTGTTCAACTTGCCTATGAGGCGTGAGATCGAAGCCGATGCTGCCAGGGCCCTAGGACAGTCCCCGGACCCGGGTCTGAACGTCAGACCCTCTCGCCCGGTTACGCATCCTGCCCCCACCAGCGGCGGGAAAGCCAATCCGGCACCCGCCAGGGTCACACGAAAAGCGCCACAGTCACGCCGCCGTGACGCTCTGTCCGCGCCGGTGGGACGCGGACCGCGTACCACGCGGGCATCCCCGCAACCCTAGAGGCGCCCCGCCGGGCCCGCATCCCGCGACGCGCCGGGAAGGGGCCCCCGGTGGCTCAGGTGGACGTGGGACCCGTCACAGCGGTGCTGCTCACCGGGGCCGCCGAGGTGGCCGCCTTGCGGACCGCTCCGGCGACCGCGCCCGCGACCTTGTCGTTGAAGACGGACGGGATGATGTAGTTCGCGTTCAGCTCGTCCTCGGTCACCACGTCGGCCAGGGCGGTCGCGGCGGCCAGCATCATGCTGGTGTCCACGGTGCGGGACTGGGCGTCCAGGAGGCCGCGGAAGACGCCCGGGAAGACCAGCACGTTGTTGATCTGGTTGGGGAAGTCCGAGCGGCCGGTGGCCACGACGGCCGCCGTCTGGCGGGCCACGGCCGGGTCCACTTCGGGGTCCGGGTTCGCGAGCGCGAACACGATGGCGTCGTCGGCCATGGCGGCCACGTCGTCGCCGTTCAGGACGTTCGGGGCCGAGACGCCGATGAACACGTCGGCGCCGACGACGGCCTCCTTGAGCGTGCCCGTGGAGCCCTCGGGGTTGGTGTTGTCGGCGATCCAGCGCAGCGGCGACTCGCTGTCGGCGTCGACGAGGTCGGCGCGGCCGGCGTGCACGACGCCGTGGATGTCGGCGCTGACGACGTTCTTGACGCCCGCCGCGAGGAGCAGCTTGAGGATGGCCGTACCGGCCGCGCCGGCGCCGGACATGACGACCTTCACATCGCCAACGGCCTTGTTCACGACGCGCAGTGCGTTGGTGAGGGCGGCGAGGACGACGATGGCGGTGCCGTGCTGGTCGTCGTGGAAGACGGGGATGTCGAGGGCCTCGCGCAGGCGGGCCTCGATCTCGAAGCAGCGCGGCGCGGAGATGTCCTCCAGGTTGATGCCGGCGAAGCCGGGGGCGATGGCCTTGACGATCGCGACGATCTCGTCGCTGTCCTGCGTGTCGAGGCAGATCGGCCACGCGTCGATCCCCGCGAAGCGCTTGAAGAGGGCCGCCTTGCCCTCCATGACGGGCAGCGCGGCCATCGGGCCGATGTTGCCCAGACCGAGCACGGCCGACCCGTCCGTCACGACTGCGACGGAATTGCGCTTGATGGTCAGACGCCGCGCGTCCTCGGGGTTCTCCGCGATCGCCATGCACACGCGGGCCACGCCCGGGGTGTAGATCATGGAGAGGTCGTCACGGTTGCGGATGGGGTGCTTCGATGCCATCTCGATCTTGCCGCCGAGGTGCATGAGGAACGTACGGTCGGAGACCTTGCCCAGGCTCACCCCCTCGATCCCGCGGAGCTTCTCGACGATCTCGTCGGCGTGCGCCGTGGAGGTCGCGGCGATCGTGACGTCGATACGGAGCTTCTCGTGGCCCGAGGCGGTCACGTCGAGGCCGGTGACCGACCCTCCGGAGGACTCCACGACGGTGGTGAGCTGGGAGACCGCGGTGCCGCTCGCGGGCACCTCCAGGCGGACCGTCATCGAGTACGAGACGCTGGGCGCCGTTGCCATGGCCGTGTTCCTCTGCTGTCCAAGGTTCGCTGTACACGGGCCCCGCACACGTCAAGCGCGGCAGGACCTGTTGTCCGATCGTCCCACCTACCGGCCGGTACAAGGTAACCAGCTACAAATTTCGGAAAGACACTTCCACCATACGAGATTTACCGATCACCCGAAACCCCCACCAGGCACGCAAAACAGGTCTGCGCCCTCCGCTTGGAGCGGAGGGCGCAGACCTGTTCTCAACGCTTACGACACCGACCCGCCATGCTCGCCTCGCGGCAAGTGGTCGCTCTAGGCGACGAAGGTTGGGCCCGGGGGCTTGGATCGAGTCGGTGCCGTATCCCAGGCTAACAAAGGTTCGCCGGAAGTGATCCCCCTCCAGGGGGTTGACTCCGACGGCCACGCGTCCGGCCGCCGACCGGATGGCCGTACGCCCGCCCGCGCACCCCGTACGAGGCCCCCGGCACGCCCCGTACGAGGCCCGCGCGCCCGTACGGGGCCCCCGCGGGCCGCGCCCGTACGGGGCCCCCGCGGGCCGCGCCCGTCAGTCCCGCAGCAGCTCCGGCATCCCGGCCCCGTCGGGCCGGTCCCGGGCCCCCGACACCACCGTGAGCTGCTGCGTCGCCCGGGTCAGGGCGACGTAGAGCACCCGCAGGCCCGCCGGGGACTCCTCGGCGATCTCCGCCGGGGAGACCACCACCGTGGCGTCGTACTCCAGGCCCTTGGCCTCCAGGCTGCCGAGCGCCACCGCGCGCTCCCCCAGCTCCGCGAGCCACCCGGCCGCCTCCGCGCGCCGGTCCATCGCCACGACCACGCCGACCGTGCCGTCGACCTGTTCCAGCAGCCGCCGGGTCTCCTCCCGCACCGAAGCGCCCAGATCGGCGCCCGCCGCGGTGAAGCGCGGCTCCAGCCCGGTGGAGCGGACCGCCGTCGGCGGCTCCATCCCCGGCATGGCCAGGCGCAGCACCCGGGCCGCCAGTTCGGCGATCTCGGCGGGGTTGCGGTAGTTGACGGTCAGCGTGAACTTGCGGCGCGGGCGGCTGCCCAGCGCCTCGTCCCGGGCCGCGGCCGCCTCCTCCGGGTCGCTCCAGGAGGACTGGGCGGCGTCGCCCACCACCGTCCACGTGCCGGTCCGGCCGCGCCTGCCCACCATCCGCCACTGCATCGGCGTCAGGTCCTGGGCCTCGTCCACGATCACGTGCGCGTACTCGGTGCGCTCCGCCGCCAGCCGCTCGGCCCGCTCCCACTGGGTCTCCTCGCGGCCCGGCATCAGCTCCTCCAGGCCCGTGAGGTGCGCCAGCGGGTCCAGATCGCGCTTGCGCTTGGGCCGCGCCGGGGCGCCGACCAGCAGCAGGAGCTCGTCCAGCAGCGCCACGTCGTGCACCGAGAGCGGACCCTTGCCGTCCGCACCCGTCCGGCGCAGCGAGCGGGCCAGCAGCCGGGTCTCGCGCGGGTTCAGCACCCGGCGGGCCCAGCGGCCCAGGCGCCGCTCGTCGGCCATCGTGGCGAGCACCCCGCGCGGGGTCAGCTCGGGCCACCAGGCGTTCAGGAACTCGAGGAAGGCGTCCTCGGTGGAGATGTCCTCGTCGAAGCCGGAGCGCAGCTCGGCGGCGAGTTCCCGGTCGGTGTGCCGCCCGGCGCCGCCGGACTTGGCCCACAGCGCGTCCAGCAGCAGTTTGCGGGCGCGCGGGCGCAGCAGGTTGACGGGCGTGGTGGCGCCGAGGACGACCTGGCGGATCCGGTTCAGCTCGTCGCCCTCCAGCTCCTGGCGGCGCCCGAAGGCGACCACGCGCAGCCGTTCGGGGGCGCCGCCCAGCTCCAGCGCGCCCCGCACGGCCTTGCGCAGGATCGGCAGCATCCGGGAGGAGCCCTTGATCCGGGCGACCGCCGGTTCGTCGTACGTACTCGCCTCGGCGCCGTCGACCAGCGAGCCGAGCGCCCGGATGGCGACCTGGCCCTCCTCGCCGAGCGAGGGCAGCACGCCCTCGGTGTAGGCGACGAGCAGCGGGGTCGGCGAGACGATCAGGATGCCGCCGGAGTAGCGCCTGCGGTCCTGGTAGAGCAGGTACGCGGCCCGGTGCAGGGCGACGGCGGTCTTGCCGGTGCCGGGGCCGCCCGCGACCTCCGCGACGGAGGCGGCGGGGGCCCGGATCACCATGTCCTGCTCCGCCTGGATGGAGGAGACGATGTCGCGCATGGAGTGCGTACGGGCCCGGCCGAGGGCGGCCATCAGCGCGCCGTCGCCGAGCACGGGCAGCTCGCGGCCGTCGAGGTGCGCGGTCACCTCGGGGCGCATCAGGTCGTCCTCGACCCCGAGGACCTTGCGGCCCTTGGAGCGGATGACGCGGCGGCGCACCACCCGGCCGGGCTCCTTGGGCGTGGAGCGGTAGAACGGCGCGGCGGCGGGCGCGCGCCAGTCGATGACCAGCGGCGCGTAGTCGTTGTCGAGTACGCCGATGCGCCCGATGTGCAGGGTTTCGGCGATGTCGGCGGTGAGGTCGGGCCGGATCGCGTCCTCGGCGGGTTCGACGGAGGTGAAGGCGCCGTCGGCGCCGCGTTCCCCGTCCTTGCCGAGGACGAGGTCGATCCGTCCGAAGAGGAAGTCCTCGAATTCGTTGTTGAGCCGGTTGAGATGAATTCCGGCGCGGAAGACCTGCGCGTCGCGTTCCGCGAGGGCGCCGGGGGTACCGACCTGACCCCGCTTGGCCGCGTCGTTCATCAGGAACTCGGCCTCGTGGATCTTCTCCTCAAGGCGGCGGTACACCTGGTCCAGATGAGTCTGCTCGACCGCGATCTCGCGATCGCGGACGGAATCCGCCGTGCTGTCGACAGCGGCATCCTGCGCGGCCACCAAGGCCCCCTTCTGACGTGCATTGGGCGACCGTCAACCGTACGCGAACAAAGGGGTGTCCGCACGCCCGTCTCGCGCGCGAGCGCGCGAAAGGCGGGCGCGAAAGGCGCCGTGAGGCCGTTATGGGCGTGTATGCGCTACGCGGGACGCGCGGCGAGCACCCGCGCGCGGTGACGGGCCACCCGCTCCCGGTTTCCGCACAGTTCACTGGAGCACCAGCGCCGCCGGTGGCCGCGCGAGGTGTCCAGGTAGACCCGGGTACAGCCCTCACCTTCGCAGGCCCGCAGGCGGTCGCGGTCGCCGGGGTCCGTGAGCAGCTCCACCGCGTCGCGCGCCACGGCCGCCAGCAGGGCCGCGCAGCCCACCGCGGCGGCCCCGCCGCACAGCTCGCGCACGAGGTGCCCGCCGGGGTCGCGTACGGCACACAGTGCCGGGGGTGGACCGGAGGCCCGCGCGTTGACCCGGGCGAGCGCCTCCTCGCCGGGGGCGCGGCCGCGCAGCTCCGCCGCCACGAGGGCGCCGACGTCCGTCCGGAGGGACCGGAACGGCTCCAGCCAGTCGCTGTCCAGGTGGGCGGGCGGGGTCCGGCCGGGCACCAGCCCGGCTCCGGAGAGCCACAGGCCCAGCCCGGCGCAGTCCGCGATTCCCTCGGGGGGCCCGAGGGTGGCCACCAGGTCCAGACAGATCCGCCCGGATTCGAACCACATGCCCGTCACCGCCTAGGCCGTCTCCCCACCAGAGTGCCCCTGGGGCGGGCCCGGGCGGAAGCCTCATGCAGAGGGCGGATCGTCGTGCAGCAGCAACTGGAAGAGGCGGTGGTCGCGCCAGGCGCCGCTGATGTACAGGTAGCGGGGCGCGACGCCGTACGTCTCGAACCCGGCCTTGGCGAGCACCCGCTGCGAGGCGAGGTTGTCGAGCAGCGTCCCGGCCGCGAGCCGGTGCAGGCCGGTCTCCTCGCGGGCCACCCTGATCGTCTCGGCGAGGGCGGCGGAGGCCAGGCCCCTGCCGGTGCGGGCCCGGTCGATCCAGTAGCCGACGCCGGCGCTGCGGAGGGGGCCGAGCACGATGTTCTGGAGGGTGATGGTGCCGATGAGCTCGCGGGTGGCCGTGTCGAGGAGCACGGACTGCCGGGTGCGTCCCGCGTCCCGGTCCCCGAGCGTCGTCTCGATCCGCTCGCGCTGCCCCCGCTCGGTGTAGAACTCGTCCAGCCGTGTCGGCTCGTAGGGGGCCATGTGGGCGCGGTTGCGCACGAACGCGGCGGCCAGCGCGGCGGCGTCGCCGAGCGCGACCTCCCGCATGTCCACTCCGTCAGCGATGATCATCCCCCCAAGGTACCCATCCCCCCACGGGCCTTGGGCCCGCCCACCACCTCAGCCCCATCCAGCCCCGTCGGCGTGTGAGGCGCCCCCGGAGGGGAGGTGCGGCGCCCCCGCCAGGGGTCACGCGTCGTACTTCGCCTCGCCCCCCGCGTCCAGCGCCAGCCGGTACCCCCGCTTCACCACCGTCTGGATCAGCTTCGGCACCCCCAGCGCCACCCGCAGCCGCGCCATCGCCGTCTCGACCGCGTGCTCGTCCCGCCCCGCCCCCGGCAGCACCCGCAGCAGTTCGGCCCGGCCCACGACCCACCCCGGCCGCCGGGTCAGCGCCCGCAACAGGGCCATGCCGGCGGGCGGTACGGGCCTCAGATCCTGGTCGACCAGGACCGCGTGGCCCCGGATCTCCAGCCGGTGCCCGCCCACCGGCAGTACCCGGGCCCGCCCCGGCAGCTCCTGGCACAGGACCTGGACGAGCGGGCCCAGCCGGAACCGTTCGGGCTGTACCGTCGCGACCCCGTGCTCCTGGAGCGGAAGCGCGGTCACCGGCCCCACGCAGGCCGCCAGGACGCCCGTACGCAGTCCCTGGAGCACCTCTTCGCGCATCCCCCGCTCCGCCGCCCGCGCCAGCAGCGAG
This sequence comes from Streptomyces sp. G-G2, assembly GCF_030063135.1. Classification (GTDB taxonomy): domain Bacteria; phylum Actinomycetota; class Actinomycetes; order Streptomycetales; family Streptomycetaceae; genus Streptomyces. Next base: position 34,115 of record NZ_JASISO010000002.1, on the reverse strand, counting down.
GCGGCGGCGGGCGCCGAGGTGAAGCTGACCGCGTCCACCGCGCCGGAGACGACCGCGTCGAGCAGCCGGTCCAGCGGGCCGACGTCCTGCGGCGGCATCCACCGGTACACCGGTACGACGATCACCACGGCCCCGCCCTCCCGCAGCGCCTCCACGAACCCCGGCAGCGGCTCCCCGTGCAGCTGGATCGCGATCCGGCGCCCGGCCACTCCGGCATTGAGCAGCCGGTCCAGCACCTCCGCGAGCGATTCGGACTTCGGCGACCAGGCTTCCACCAGCCCGGCGGCCCGGACCGCGCCCTTGACCTTCGGGCCGCGGGCCAGCAGTTCGGTGCCGCGCAGCCGGCTCAGGAGTTCCTCGCCGATCCCCCATCCGTCGGCGGCCTCGATCCAGCCCCGGAAGCCGATGGCGGTGGTGGCGATCACCGCGTCGGGCGGGCAGCTGAGGAGTTCCTTGGTCGCGGCGAGCAGTTCGCTGTCGTCGGCGAGCGGCACGATCCGCAGGGCGGGCGCGTGCAGGACCACCGCTCCGCGCCGCCGCAGCAGCGCGATCAGTTCGTCGGCGCGCCGCGCGGCGGTGACCCCCACCGTGTACCCGGCGAGCGGCCCGGCCTGTGTGTCGTCCATGGTGACCTGCCTTGCGCAAGGGGGTGTGCGGGTGGACCGAGCCTGTCAAGGCGTCGTGTCAGGCTCGGTTCCCCCGTATTTCGGCGCCGTTAACCGCCGTTACACCGACGTGAGCTGCGGGTTCGCGGCCGGGTCCGGAGCCTGGGCGACGCGCCCGGCGGGCCGTCGAAGGTATACCGCCCAGGTCACCGCGCAGCAGGCGGCGTAGAAACCGAGGAAGGTGGCGAAGGCGGCGGTGCCCGTCCCCGAGGCCAGGAAGGCCTCCCGGAAGACCAGGTTGATGCCGAGGCCGCCGAGTGCGCCGACGGCGCCGATGAGCCCCATGGCGGCCCCGGACAGCCGTCGCCCGTAGGCGGCCGCGTCCTCCCCGCTCATGCCCCGGGCCAGGGCCTTGGCCTGGAAGATGCCGGGGATCATCTTGTACGTCGATCCGTTGCCGAGCCCGCTGAGCACGAACAGGGCCACGAACCCGGTCAGGAACACCGGCAGCGAGTGCCGCACCGAGGCGAGGATCACCACCGAGGTGGCCGCCGCCATCGCGACGAACGTACCCAGGGTGATCCACGCGCCGCCGTACCGGTCGGCGAGCCGTCCGCCCACGGGCCGCACCAGCGAGCCGAGCAGCGGCCCGATGAAGGTCAGGGAGGCGGCCTGGAGCGGGGTCCGGCCGAACTGGGTCTGCAGGACCAGGCCGAAGGCGAAGCTGTAGCCGATGAAGGACCCGAAGGTGCCGACGTACAGGAACGACATGATCCAGGTGTGCCGGTCGCGCACCGCCTCGCGGACCGCCCCGGTGTCGTTGCGCACGGGCGCCAGGTTGTCCATCCGGGCCGCCGCCAGCGCCGCCGCGATCACGATGAGCGGGAGGTAGGCGGCGAGCAGGAGCCTCGGGTGTCCGGCTCCGGCCGTGCCGATGACCAGCAGTCCGGCGAGCTGGACGACGGGGACGCCGATGTTGCCGCCGCCCGCGTTGAGGCCGAGCGCCCAGCCCTTCTCGCGCAGCGGGAAGAAGGCGTTGATGTTGGTCATGGACGAGGCGAAGTTCCCGCCGCCGACCCCGGTCAGGGCGGCGACGAGCAGGAACGTGCCGTACGAGGTGCCCGGCTCCATCACCACCAGCGCGGCCACGGTCGGCGCGAGCAGCATCAGGGCGCTGAGCACGGTCCAGTTGCGGCCGCCGAAGCGGGCGACGGCGAAGGTGTACGGGACCCGGGCGAGCGCGCCGACGAAGGTCGCGGTGGCGATCAGGGTGAACTTCCCGGCCGGGTCGATGCCGTAGCCCGGTCCCATGAACAGGACCATCACCGACCACAGCGACCAGATCGAGAAGCCGATGTGCTCGCTGAGTACGGAGTAGAGCAGATTGCGCCGGGCGGTCCGTTCCCCCGTCTCCTTCCAGAAAGTCTCGTCCTCGGGGTCCCACCGCTCGATCCAGCGGCCGCCCGTGCGCGGTGCGGTCATCACGCCTCCACTGCTCTCGTGTTCGTGATGACGACCGTAGGGAAGGCTCGTTTCGCCCCCGGTCCCCGCCGGGTGACCACGGGGATACCGTGCACTCACCCGAGGCGGCGGCCCGGTGTGAGCGCGCCGCCCCGCCGTCGGCCGCGCGTACGCCCCGCCGTCCGCCCGCGTCAGCCCCGCATCAGCGCCGCGTCGCCGTCGGGGAGCCAGCCGCCGTCCGGTACGTCGAGCCAGCCGCGTACGCCGCCCAGCTCGGCGGCCGCCGTGCGCAGCGCGTCCAGCCCGGGGTGGCCGAATCCCGCGCGCCACACCATGGACAGCGGGGACAGCGGCACGGGGTGGATCAACGGCCGCCGTACGCAGCCCGGCATGTCCGGGAAGTCCACGGTCGCCAGGACCGCGTGCCCGGTCTTCGCCATCACCCGGCGGAACTCCTCCTTGCCGACGGCGACGGGCGCGGGCGGCGCGAGGGCGATACCGCGCCCCGCGAAGAGCCCGCGCGCCAGGTCGGTCCACTCCAGGGTGCGCGGGTTGCCCGCCCCCGCGTACAGCGTCTGCCCGGCCAGCGCGTCGACGGGAACGGCGGCCCGGGCGGCGAGCGGGTGGTCCCGCGGGAGCACCACGGCCAGCGGCTCGTAGCGCACCGGCTGGTGGGCGAGGCGGGCCCGCAGGGCGGGGGCGAGGCCGCCGAACCGGCCGAAGGACACGTCCAGGCGTCCGGCGGCGATCTCGCCCGCGCTGTGCGTGAGGCCGCTCTCGAAGCGGGCCATCAGCTCTTGGTCCGGGGCCAGTTCGCGGGCCCGGACCAGGACCTGGCGTGCGGTGCCGGGGCCCTCGGAGTTGAGGTCGACGAGCAGGGGCCGCCCGGCGGCGCCGAAGGCGGCGGCGAGTTCGTCGTGGGCGCGCAGCACGCGGCGCGCGTGGGGCAGCAGCCGTTCGCCGTCCGAGGTGAGCTCGACCTGCCGGGTCGTGCGGACGAAGAGCCGGGCGCCCAGGGTCTGTTCGAGGCGGCGGATGTCCCGGCTGAGCGCCTGCTGCGCGACGTACAGGCGGGCGGCGGCCCGGGTGAAGTGGAGTTCCTCGGCGGTGGCGACGAACCCGCGCAGCAGCCGGGGGTCCACCTCGCGTGCGTTCACCCGGGCAGCCTAACCCGATTGACAACGCGGGTGCGTGAATCGTGCCGGAACAGGTGTTGGACCGCCCCCGCTCCCCGCCCCGAGGCTGGGCCCATGCCCACCACCCCGCTGATGACCGTCACCGGCGCCACCCTGGTCCTCGCCGCCCCCGCTCCGGCTCCCGCGCCCGCCCCGCGGCGGCGGCCGCCGGGACCGTACCGGCTGCTGTTCGCCCTCCCCGGCACCCGGGCCTTCACCGCGGGGAACCTGCTCGCCCGGCTGCCCATGGGCATGTTCGGGGTCAGCGCGGTCCTGATGATCGCGGGCCAGCACGGCTCGTACGCCCTCGCGGGCGCGGTCACCGCCACCGGGCTCGCCGCCACCGCCGTGGTCGCGCCGTTCACGGCCCGGCTGACCGACCGCCACGGGCAGGCCCGGATCGCCCTCCCGGCCACCCTGATCGCGGTGCTCGGCTCGCTCTCCCTGGTGTGGTGCGTCCGCACCCAGGCCCCCGCCTGGACGCTCTTCGCCTCCTACGCCGCCACCGCGACCACCCCCAACATCGGCGGCCTGGCCCGCGCCCGCTGGACCCACCTGCTGCGCGACTCCCCCGCCGCGCGGCACACCGCGATGTCCTTCGAGCAGGCGGCGGACGAGCTGTGCTACCTGCTCGGCCCGGTCCTGGCGGCCACCTTGTGCTCCCTGGCCTTCCCGGAGGCGGGCACCCTCACCGGCGCGGCCCTGCTGCTCACCGGCATGGTCCTCTTCACCTCGCGGCGGGCCACCGAACCGCCGCCCGCGGGCCGCACCCACCACCGCTCACCGCTGCGCTCCCCGGGCCTGCCGGGGCTGCTGGCCCTGTTCCTGGCCCTCGGCGCGGTCTTCGGCTCGATGGAGGTCGCCTCGATCGCGTACCTCACGGCCCACGGCCTCACCACCGCCGCGGGCCCGGTCCTCGCCCTCCAGGCGGCGGGCTCCTGCGGCGCCGGGCTGATCTACGGCGCCATGCGCCCCCGCGGCCTGGGGGTGTGCGTGAGCGCCCTGGCGGTCCTGATGGCCCTGCCCTGGGCGGCCGCGGCCACCGGCTCGGTGCCCGCGCTGGCCGCGGCCCTGCTGCTGGCGGGCATGGCCACCGCACCGACGATGGTCACGGCCATGGCCCTGGTCCAGCGCGCCACCCCGGAAGCCCGCCTCAATGAGGGCATGACCCTGGCCGTCACCGCCATCCTGTCGGGCATCGCCGCCGGCTCGGCCACCGCGGGCGCCACCGTCGACCGCCTGGGCCCCACCGCCTCCTACGCCCTCCCGGCCGCGGCGGCCGCGGCGGCCCTCCTGATCGCGGCGGCCCGGTCCGCGCTCACGCGCACCAGGTGACCGCCGCACCACCGGTGCACGCCGGGCACGGGCAGCAAAAAGCCCCTGGCCCGGCGAGGTACTCGCCGGGCCAGGGGCCACATGGGGTGGTGGAGATGGCGGGAATCGAACCCGCGTCCAACGGTGCAGAAGCAGGGCTTCTCCGAGCGCATTCCGCTGCGCTTTTCTCGGCCCCGGAGATCACACGGACAAGTCTCCGACGGGCTCAGTCACTGTTTGGTTTCCCTCAAACCCCCGTGACCGGGGCTAGAGGTTTAGATCCCTTAGTGACGCCAGGATCCGGGCCGGGACCACTCCCGGGCTGACGCTCCTCACAGAGGCTTCAGTTCGCTGTTATTAGGCAGCGAGGGAGAAGCGGGAGTTATCGCTGTTGGAATTGGCGATTATTTTTTGCGACAGGTGGTTAACGAGATCATTGCCGCTTCCTCGGCTCGCTTCCCCTGCATCGACATCCGCTGTCGAAACCGATCATCCCCATGTTGACACGCTATTCAATTGGGTACCGCTCAAGACGCACGCCCCCACCGGGGAGGTGCTTGACCCCATGGTACGCGAAGTGGACCACGGGATGCCAGGAGATTACAGCTGACCGCGCTCCTTGCGCTTCACGGCCGAGATCACCCGGTTCGTCTCGCGCGTGTCCTGCTGCTCCCGCAGCGACTGGCGCTTGTCGTACTCCTTCTTGCCCTTCGCGAGCGCGATCTCGACCTTGGCCCGGCCGTCCTTGAAGTACAGCGAGAGCGGCACGATCGTGTTGCCCGTCTCGCCGGTCTTCGAGTCCAGCTTGTTGATCTCCTCGCGGTGCATGAGGAGCTTGCGCTTGCGGCGGGCGCTGTGGTTGGTCCAGGTGCCCTGGCTGTACTCCGGCACGTGCACGTTGTAGAGCCAGGCCTCGCCGCTCTCCACCGACACGAAGCCGTCCACCAGCGAGGCGCGTCCCTGGCGCAGGGACTTGACCTCGGTACCCGTGAGCACGAGACCGCACTCGTAGGTGTCGATGATCGTGTAGTCGTGCCGTGCCTTCTTGTTCTGGGCGATCAGCTTGCGCCCTGTTTCCTTAGCCATAGTGCGGTCATTTTCGCACTATGGACCCACCCCGAGGCCACCCAATACCTGACGGGCCCGTTCCTCGACGCGCTCGTCGGCCGTCAGGTCCGGGACGATGCCCCGCCCGTCCAGGCTGCGGCCCGCGGGCGTGCGGTACGTACCCACCGTCAGCTCGGCCACCGAACCGTCCGCCAGCTCCGTCGGCATCTGCACCGAACCCTTGCCGAAGGTGTGGCTGCCGACCGTCACGGCCCGGCCCCGGTCCTGGAGGGCGCCGGTGACCAGCTCTGCCGCGCTCATCGTGCCGCCGTCGACCAGCGCGACCAGCGGTCGGGCGGTGTCCCCGCCCCGGTCCGCGTACAGGGCGCGCTGGGCGCCTCGCACGTCGTACGTCGCCACCAGCCCGCCGTCCAGGAACGCGGAGGCGGCCGTCACCGCCTCGGTGACCAGGCCCCCGGGGTTCCCGCGCAGGTCCAGCAGCACCCCGGCGCCGGAAGGGGCCGCGCGGACCGCCTCCCGGACCCGCTCGCCCGAGCCCCGGGTGAAGGAGGCCACCTTGATGACCACCACCCCCTCGGCCAGCTGCCGTACCGTCACGGCCTCGGTGTTCACCCGGGCCCGGCGCACGGTCGCGGTGAGGGCCGCCCCGGCCCGCTCCACCTCCAGGGTCACCGCGGTCCCGGCGCCGCCGCGCAGCCGGGCCACGACCTGGGCCACGGCCAGCCCGGTCACGGGCGCGTCGTCGACCCGGGTCAGCCGGTCCCCGGCGCGCAGTCCGGCCAGCGCCGCGGGGCCGCCGGGCTGGACCCGGGACACCTGGATCCGGCCGTCGGGAGCCCGCTCGGCCCAGAGCCCGACCCCGGTGTAGCGGCCGTCGAGGTCGTCCTCGAAGGAGGCGTACTCGCCCTGGTCGTAGACCACGCCCCAGCGGTCGCCGCTGCGGCTCACCACGTCCTGGGCGGCGTTCTTGGCGGACTTGCCCTCGGCGACGGCCTCGGCCGCGGCCCGGGCGACGGCGTCCCGGTCGGCGGTTCCCGGCCGGGTGGCCCCGGGCGCGGGGGTCTCCGTACGGGCGAGGGCCGCGGACGCCCGTCCACCGGCGCCCGGGTCGCCCGGCCGGTACCCGGAGCCCACCGCGCTCCCGAGCCCGCCGAGGGCTCCGAGCAGCGCCAACGTCAGAGCGGCCCCGCGACGGAGGTCGCGGGGCCGTGGACAGAGAGAGGAGGAGACGGGGCGGCCCGGCATGGCGCCGAGTCTAGGACAAGCCCCGGGCCGGCACGGCGGGTTGGCCGCACCGCCCACGGGGCACTCGTCACACCTTCAGGTACTTGCGCAAGGCGACGAACGCCGCGAGCGAGGGCATCAGCAGACCGATGACCAGTACCAACGGCAGCTTGGTGAGCACCGCGTCCCAGCCGATGAAATTGATCAGCTCCATCTTCTGCCGCAGCCCCGCGCCGTGGTCGATCACGAAGTACTGGCCGGAGGCCAGCATCCCGCAGGCCAGCACCGCGCCGATCAGGCCGGCGAAGGCGGCCTCCATGATGAACGGCACCTGGATGTAGAAGCTGGAAGCGCCCACCAGCCGCATGATCCCGGTCTCCCGCCGACGGCTGAAGGCGGAGACGCGCACCGTGTTGACGATCAGCAGCAGCGCCACCACCAGCATGATCAACATGATCCCGAGGGCGGCCACATTGAGGTAGCCGAGCAGCCGGAAGAGGTTGTCCAGGACGGTCCGCTGGTCCTCGACCGACTGGACCCCGTCCCGCCCGGCGAAGGCGGTGGTGATGACCTTGTACTTCTCCGGGTTCTTCAGCTTCACGCGGAAGGACTCGGGCATCTGGTCCGGGGTGATGGAGGCGGCGAGCGCGGTGTGCCCGAACTGCTGCTTGTAGTGCTTGTAGGCCTCGTCGGAGGACTCGTACGCGACGGTCTCGACCAGGTCCATCTTCTTGAGGTCGGCCTCGATCTGCTTCTTCTGCTCCGCGGTCACCGCGCCCTTGGCGCAGGAGGCGCCCCCGCTCGCCTCGGCGTCGTTCTTGTTGCAGAGGTAGATCGAGACGTTGACCTTGTCGTACCAGTAGCCCTTCATCTGGCTCACCTGGTCGCGCATGAGCAGGGAGCCACCGAACAGGGCCAGCGACAGGGCCACGGAAATGATGACCGCGAAGGTCATGGTGAGATTGCGGCGGAGGCCCACGCCGATCTCGGACATGACGAACTGGGCGCGCATGGCGTCCTTTCAGTGCTGCTTCAGTGCTGGCGTTTCAGTGCCGGCTTCGGGGCCGGCTTCAGTGCTGGTAGCCGTAGACGCCGCGCGACTGGTCGCGCACGAGACGGCCCTGTTCGAGTTCGATGACGCGCTTGCGCATCTGGTCGACGATCTGCTGGTCGTGCGTCGCCATGATCACGGTGGTGCCGGTCCGGTTGATCCGGTCCAGCAGCTTCATGATCCCGACGGAGGTCGACGGGTCGAGGTTGCCGGTCGGCTCGTCCGCGATCAGCAGTGCCGGGCGGTTGACGAAGGCGCGGGCGATGGCCACGCGCTGCTGCTCACCGCCGGACAGCTCGCCGGGCATGCGGCCCTCTTTGCCGCCCAGACCGACCAGCTCCAGCACCTGGGGGACGGCCTTGCGGATCTCGCCGCGCGGTTTGCCGATGACTTCCTGCGCGAAGGCCACGTTCTCCGCGACCGTCTTGTTGGGAAGCAGCCGGAAGTCCTGGAAGACGGTCCCCAGCTGGCGCCGCATGTGCGGGACCTTCCAGTTGGAGAGTCTGGCGAGGTCCTTGCCCAGGACGTGCACCTGACCCTGGCTGGCCCGCTCCTCGCGCAGTATCAGCCGCAGGAAGGTGGACTTGCCGGAGCCGGAGGAGCCGACCAGGAAGACGAACTCACCCTTGACGATCTCCAGGGACACGTCCCTGAGTGCGGGCTGGCTCTGCTTCGGGTAGTACTTGGACACACTGTCGAATCGGATCACGGGTGCACCACGGTCGCCGGGAGTAGGTGAGCGTGACCATACGCGAACGGGCGCGGGCTAGGGACCCGGCATCCGGAGTTGTCCGTTATATCCCGTGGTGCGGCAGAGCCGGGATCGCGTTTGCCCGGACGGGCCGCGCCGAATGTCGCGCGAGCTGGCACAGTGGTAAGGGGAACGGACTCGTTCCCGCCGCCGTTGTACATGGGGACGAGAGGAGGAGAGCGCATGACATATGACCGGCTCGTGTGCGCGAACTGCGCCGCGCCCGTCAGTCAGGGCCGCTGCCCGGTGTGCCGGGCGAACAGGGAGCGCCTCCAGCAGGAGGACCGCCCCTTCGCCAACCTCAACCCCATGACGCTGATCGCGCTCATGGTGGTGCTCGTGGCAGCGCTCGCGCTGGTGGCTCACCAGGCCGCGTAGCGCCACACGTACCGATCGAAGAAGCCCGGACCCCTCGCGAGGGATCCGGGCTTCTTCGCTGTTCGGGGGGAGGCTACGAAGCCTGCTCCTGCTGCTTGCGCCAGCGGATCCCGGCCTCCAGGAAGCCGTCGATCTCGCCGTCGAGCACCGCCTGCGGATTGCCGACCTCGAACTCCGTCCGCAGGTCCTTGACCATCTGGTACGGGTGCAGGACGTAGGAGCGCATCTGGTTGCCCCAGGAGCTTCCGCCGTCCTTGAGGGCGTCCATCTTGTCCTTCTCCTCCTGGCGGCGCCGCTCCAGCAGCTTGGCCTGGAGGACGTTCATCGCGCTGGCCTTGTTCTGGATCTGCGAGCGCTCGTTCTGGCAGGAGACGACGATGCCGGTCGGCAGGTGCGTGATGCGCACCGCCGAGTCGGTGGTGTTGACGCCCTGGCCGCCGGGGCCCGAGGCGCGGTACACGTCCACGCGCAGCTCGGTCTCGTCGATCTCGACGTGGTCGCTGGTCTCGACGACCGGCAGCACCTCGACACCCGCGAAGGAGGTCTGGCGGCGGCCCTGGTTGTCGAAGGGCGAGATCCGCACGAGGCGGTGGGTGCCCTGCTCCACCGAAAGGGTGCCGTAGGCGTACGGGGCCTTGACCACGAAGGTGGTCGACTTGATGCCCGCCTCTTCGGCGTACGAGGTTTCGTAGACCTCGGTCGGGTAGCCGTGCCGCTCGGCCCAGCGCAGGTACATGCGCTGGAGGCGCTCGGCGAAGTCGGAGGCGTCCACGCCGCCGGCCTCGGCCCGGATGTTGACGAGGGCCTCGCGCTCGGAGTACTCGCCGGACAGGAGCGTACGGACTTCCATCTCGGCCAGGGCCTTGCGGACCGAGACCAGCTCGGTCTCGGCCTCGGCGAGGGTGTCCGCGTCGTCCATCTCCTGGGCGAGATCGAACAGGACTTCGAGGTCGTCGATCCGGCCGCGCAGGTTCTCGGTCTTGCGGACCTCGGCCTGGAGGTGGGAAAGCTTGCTCGTGATCTTCTGGGCGGCCTCCGGGTCGTCCCACAGGGACGGCGCGGCGGCCTGCTCCTCGAGCACGGCGATCGCCGCCCTCAACTTGTCGAGGTCCAGGACGGCCTCGATCGACCCCATGGTCGAGGAGAGGGACTTCAGCTCTTCGGAAACATCGACGACTGCCACGGGTCCAGCGTAGCCGGTCCCCGGACGGCCCCGTCCGGCCAGGCCGAATACACCTCTACGACCGGGCCTCCGCACGGGCGTACGCTCATCGCATGACTGTTTCGCTCGTGATCCGCCGCCATGTGGACTACATGCGTGTCACGACGACGAGCTGTCGGCCGCCGGACCGAACCACAGCCTGAGTTCCCAGCTGCTCGATTCGCCCTTCGGTCCTGTACGCGGCTCACGCGGCCCCCGGCGCCACCCCTGCCTGCGGCCCCTCCCCGACCGCCGTCCCCGCCACCCTTGGGGAACAGGACCCCGTGACATCCGAAACGGAGCCGTCATGCCGTCCGCGCACCCTTCTCTGACCTCTCTTCCCGTCCTGGACCTGTCCCGGGCCGACGACCCGGCCGAGCGGGCCGGTTTCCGTGCGGAACTGCACGCCGCCGCCCGCGACACCGGGTTCCTGCACCTGACCGGGCACGGGGTCGGCGCCGCCGAGACCGCCCGCGTCCTGGAGCTGACCCGGGCCTTCTTCGCGCTCCCCGAGGCCGACCGGCTGGCCGTGAGCAATCTGAACTCGCCGCACTTCCGCGGCTACACCCGGATCGGCCACGAGCTGACCGGCGGCGCCTCCGACTGGCGCGACCAGCTGGACGTCGGCGCGGAACGCCCCGCGCCGCCGGTGGGGCCCGGGGACCCGGCGTACCTGTGGCTGGAGGGGCCCAACCAGTGGCCCGCCGCCCTGCCGGAGCTGCGGGGCGTGGTCCTGGACTGGCAGTCCCGGCTCGCCGCGGTGGCCCACCGGCTGCTCCAGGAGCTGCTGGCCTCGATCGGGGCCCCGGCGGACTTCTTCGACGCGGCCTTCGCGGACCGGCCGCACCTGCACACGAAGCTGATCCGCTACCCCGGCTCGGCGCCCTCCGGCACCGACCAGGGCGTGGGCGCGCACAAGGACTACGGCTTCCTGACCCTGCTGCTCCAGGACGCGGTGGGCGGCCTCCAGGTCCGGCGCGGGGAGGGCTACCTGGACGTGCCGCCGCTGCCGGGGGCGTTCGTGGTCAACCTGGGCGAGCTGCTGGAGATCGCGACGCGGGGGTACCTGCGCGCCACCGACCACCGGGTGGTGAGCCCGCCGGGGGCGGTGGAACGGTACTCGGTGCCGTTCTTCTACAACCCGCGGCTGGACGCGGTCGTCGACACCGTCCCCGGGGACTACCTGCGCTCGGCGCCGGGCCTGATGCGGGACGCGTCGAACCCGCTGCACGCGGAGTACGGGCGCAACGAGCTCAAGGGCTGGGTCCGCGCCCACCCCGCCGTGGCGCGCCGCTGGCACCCCGCCCTGCTGACGCCGTGACCCGGGCCCTCTCCGGCCCCGCCGGCGCCTGAGGCGTCGTGTTCAGCCCCGTCGGCGCCTCGGGGCGGCCCTTTCAGCCCCGTCGGCGTTGAAAGGGCCGCCTCCCCGCCGGCGAGGCTGGATTCCGTACCGGCAAGGGCTACGGCGTTGCCGAGCGCTTCGTGCCCGGCGGGGGCGGGGCGTCGTCGGACGCCGCGAGGTAGCCGCCGACGGAGACGGCCGCCACCAGCAGCACCCCGGCCGCGGACAGCATCAGCCTGCGCTTGCGCACGGTGTCGGCACGGTGCCGCGCCGCCCCCGGCCGGTGCCCCCCGGCAGGCCTCGGCACCCGGGCCGTCCCGAGCGCACCGCCCGCCAGTTCCTCCGGCCCGGGCACCCGCATCGAGGTGTGCGTGTCCCGGTTCGAGTCCGTCGCCGACCCCGGAACCAGCGGCACCACGCCCCGCCGCCGCGCCGGTACCGCCGGGGTCTCCTCCACGGCGGTCCGCTCGGGCGGCACCGCTTCCAGGTCGTCCGGCTCGTCCACGTCAAGCGGCGGCATCCCGGCCAGCAGCGGCAGCAGGTCCCGCAGCCGGGCGGAGAGTTCGGAGGCCCGCAGCCGCGAGGCGGGCGCCTTGGCCAGGCACTGGACCATCAGTTGCCACAGTTCGTCGGGGATCCCCGGCAGGGGCACCACCGTCTCGGTGACGTGCCGCCGCAGCACCGCCCCCGGGTGCCCGCCCCCGAAGGGCGTGAACCCGGCGAGCAGCTCGTACAGCACGGTGGCCAGCGCGTATATGTCCACCGCGGCCCGCGGCGGCAGACCCTCGACGATCTCGGGGGCGAGGTAGTCGGGGGTGCCGATGATCCGCGTGGTCGGCGCGGTGGCCCGGACGCCGCCGGGCGCGGGTCCGGCCCGGCGCGGGGAGTCGATCAGCTTGGCCACGCCGAAGTCGGTGAGCAGCGCCGGGTGCGCACCGCCCGGGCCGATCTCGCCCTGCATGTCGAGCAGGACGTTCTCCGGCTTGACGTCGCGGTGCACCACCCCGGCCGCGTGCGCGGCGGCGAGCGCGTCGGCGACGTCGGCGACGATCGCGACGGCCGCCTCCGGGGCCAGCCGCCGCTCCCGGTCGAGCCGGGTGCGCAGGTCGGTGCCGCGGACGAGGTCCATGACGAGTGCGAGGTCGTTGCCGTCCACGACGAGGTCGCGGACCGAGACGACATGGGGGTGCTCCAGTCCGAGCAGCGCGCTGCGCTCCTGGACGAACCGTCCCACCAGCTCCTGGTCGGACGCGAGGTCCTCACGGAGCAGCTTGACGGCGACGGGGCCGTCGGGCCCCTCGCCGAGCCATACCGTGCCCGCGCTGCCGCGCCCAAGGATCTGGTGCGCGGTGTACCGGCTGCCGATCTTCCGTGCCACGACTGCTCCCTCAGCGGCTGGCGTACGCACCAAAGCTACGCGGCCGAATGGGGGTTGGAGGCCAGCAGGGGCCTCAATTCGTGGCGACCTTCACTTCTGCGGGCGAAATCACGCCCCAGAAGTCGACAAATCCACGAACTCACCGCTACCGGGCCGTTCTGTCGGCCCGTCAGCCGGTGCTCCCGCCACCACCGCTGCCGCCGAGGTCGCCGATCCAGTTGGTGATGCTCGTGCCCCAGGACCAGACCTGGTCCCACCAGCCCTTGCCGGTGCCCACCCACTCCTGGAGGGGCGTCAGTTCCCAGACCAGCCAGCCCGCGACGAAGAGCAGGACGATGGTGAACAGGCAGCCCTTGAGGCAGCCCAGCCCCGGGATCCGCATCGGGTTGCTGCTGCGGCGGCGCGGCTCGCGGGGTTCGCGCGGCTCGCGCTGGGCGGGCTGCTGCTGGGGCTGCCTCGGCTGGTGCTGCTGGGGCTGCTGGGGCTGCTGCTGTTGCGGCGCGTAGTGCTGGGGCTGCTGCTGCGGGGGCCGCTGCTGGTACTGCTGCGGCTGCTGGTACTGCTGCGGCGGGGGCGACTGCCGGTACTGCCCGGGCTGCTGAGGCTGCTGGTAGTGCTGCGGCGGGCCCTGCTGGTACTGCTGGGGCTGTTGCGGCTGCTGGTACTGCTGCGGCGAGGGCGCCTGGCGCTGCGGTCGGCGCCGCAGGGGGTCCTGGGCCGGGTCGAGGTACTGGACCTGGGTCTGCTCGTTGCGGTCCCGGGCGGCCTGCATCTGCGACTGCCACGGGTGCGGCTGGTCCGGCTGCTGCACGGGCGGCATGACCGAGGTCGGGTCGGCGCCGGGGGAGTGCTGCGGAGCGGGCGGCATGGACTGCATGACGCTGGTGGCCGCGTGGGGATCGTAGGCACCCATGGGCGAGCCCATGTGCCCCGGCAGCACCTGGGTCGGGTCCGCGGCTCCGGGGGTCTGCGGGACCGGCGCGGGCGAGGGGTCGGGCGCGAGCAGCGCACCGACGCCGAGGGCGGCCTCGACCTCGGCGGAGGAGGAGTGCACGCCGATGCCCGCGGCGACCACGCGCAGGGCGCGGGCCAGGTTCACGGCGCTGGGCCGGTGGTCCGGCTCCTTGCTCAGGCAGCGCTCGATGACCGTCCACAGCGGCTCGGGCAGGGTCGAGGGGCGCTGCGGCTCCTCGCTGAGGTGGCGGTGCAGGACCTCCAGCGCGGTCCCGCCCGCGAACGGCGGACGGCCGGTGACCAGCTCGTACATCAGGATGCCCGCGCCGTAGATGTCGACCGCGGAGGTCTGCGGGCGGCCCTCGGCGGACTCGGGGGCGACGTAGGCGGGCGTGCCGACGAACTCGTGGGTGCGGGTGAGGCCCGGGGAGTCGGCCAGCCGCGCGATGCCGAAGTCGGTGAGCATCGGGCGCATCTGGCCGTCGCGCTCGTCGAGCAGGACGTTGGCGGGCTTGAGGTCGCGGTGGACCACGCCGTCGGCATGGCTGGCGGCGAGCGCGTCCGCGATCTGGGCGGTCAGCAGGCTCGCGGCGACCGGGGTGAAGGGCCCGTTCTCGCGGAGGTATTTGTGCAGGTCGGGACCGTCGATCAGGTCCATGACGAGGGCGAGCAGATCGCCCTCGACGACGAGGTCGCGGGTCCGCACGATGTTGGGGTGGGTCAGGCGCAGCAGGACGGAGCGCTCCCGCAGGAAGCGCATGACGACGTCGGGGTCGTGCGCCAGCTCCTCCTTGAGGACCTTGATCGCCACGGTCTCGCCGGGCTGGCCCGCGACCGCCGCCTCGGCGCCCGCCGCCTCACGCTGGCGGGCACGCCAGACGGTGCCCGTGGCGCCGCGTCCGAGCGGCTCCTCGAGCAGGTACTTGCTGCCGACTGGCCGCACGTCTCGCGCTCCCCTGCTGTGGTGTTCTGGCTGCGTTCTTCCGAGCGTTTTTCCGACCCACTCTAGGCGGTGTCCCCGGGGAAGACGCTGGGCGACCGACGATGGTTGCCGTACATATATACGAAGAGTGACATTTGCGGGGTATGCCCATGGCGATTTTCCGCGGGTTGCTGTCCGTATCTGTACGGGGAGTGGACCCGGCGGCGACCGATCAAGATCACTTGTGCCCGGGTGCCGGGCGTGTTGTCGGTGACAGGTGCGAGGATGCACCCGTACGGAGTCGGCGGGGTCGGGAGCCCCGCCTTCCGGATGACCTGACCGGACGACGCGTCCGTGCCGGGCGGGGGTGAACGGGCAGTCATGTCCCGTCTGTTCCCTGCCGGGCGCACGCAGCGCGCACCGCGCAGAAGGGACCGCTGACGGCGATGCAGATCCGGCTGACCGTCCTCGGGCCGCGCAGCGGCCACCAGATCGCGTCCGCGACCTGCGACGTGCTCGTCACGGCGCCCGTCGGCACCCCCCTGGCCGCGGTGGCCTCGGGGCTGGCGGCGACCGTCGCGGGCCCCGACACGGGGGGCGCCGTCGTGCTCTACGCCGGGGCGGAGCGGCTCGATCCGCAACGCCGGGTGCTGGGTGAGCCACCACTGGTCGACGGGGCCGTACTGGCGCTGCACACACCCGTGCCGGACGTGTCGCCCGGGCTCGAGGAGGGCCTCGGCGCGCCCCAGCTGCACGTGGCGGCGGGTCCCGACGCGGGCGGGGTGCACCTGCTGCACCCCGGATCGATCCGGATCGGGCGCTCGGCGGACGCGGACGTGCCGCTGGACGACCCGGACGTGTCACGGGCGCACTGCGCGGTGACGGTGACGGAGGACGGCCGGGTGACGGTGGCCGACCTCGATTCGACGAACGGCACGGCGCTGGACGGCGTGGCCGTCACCGGCACCCCGGTCCCCCTCGCGCCCGGCGCACTGCTGCGGATCGGCGAATCCACCCTGCGCCTGGCGGGCCCGGCCGCGGCCCCGCTCCCGCTGACCCCCGATCTGGAGGGCCACCTGACCCTCCCGCTCGCCCGCTCGGAATCCGGCCACCCCGCCCCTTCCTGGCCCGCCGCGGGCGCCCCCGGTACGGACCCCCACGCGCAGGGGTCCCCGCCTTACGCCGCCCCGGGCGCCCCGAGCGCCGGGCAGCACACCGCCGGACCGCGGCCCCCGCACACCGGCCCCATCGCCCCGGGGTCGGATTCCGGCCACCGAGCGACCTCCTGGCCCGCCGCGGGCGGACCGGATACGGGCGCCCACGCGTCCGGCGCCGGCGCCCCGCACGCCGCGCCCCGCTCCGCCCCGTACCTGGACCCCTACGCCGACCCGTACGCCGGTTCCGGCACGGGGAACGGGACGCCCCCGGGCGGGACCCGGGCCAGAACCGCCCCCGGGAACGGCCCGGGATCCGGACCCGCGACCGGACCCGAATCCGGACCCGAATCCGGAGCCGGAGCCGGCCGCCGACGCGGGATAGGGGCGTGGGCCCGCAAGTGGGTCGGCCGCGAGGAGGAGGACGGGGCCGGCTCCTCGGCCGCCGCCCCGCCCGTGCCGCCGGGCGCCGTCCCCGGGCCCGACGACCCCGCCACGCTGCTGCTGGCCGCGCTCGGCCCCACCGCCCGGCTCTGGGGCCGCGGCCCCGCCCACCCCGAGCACCTCGTGGTCGGCCTCGGCGCGGGCAGCCGGGTCGCGCTGCGCACCGCCGGGGCCCTCGGCCTGGCAGGCCCCCGCGCCCGGCTGACCGGAGTGGCCCGGTCCGTGGTCGCCCAGCTGGCCGCCCTGCACTCCCCCGCCGTGCTGGAGATCGTGCTGGTCGCCGCGGACCGGGCCCGTCCGCTGGCCGAGCGGCGCGCCGACTGGGGCTGGCTCGGCTGGCTCCCGCACACCCGGCCCGCGCACGGCCAGGACTGCCGCCTGCTGCTCGCGTACGACCGCGACCAGGCGACCGCCCGGACCGGCGAGCTGACCCGGCGCCTCGACGACAGCCCGCTCGGGGCCGGTTGGGCCGCCGCGGGCCACGAGGCCGTGGCCGCCGCCGCCCGTTCGTACGCCGGTCCCTTCACCCTGGTCGTCGTCGACGGCGATCCCGGCCCCGGCCAGCTGCGCGACGTCACCGGCCGCCTCGCCTCGCACGGTCCGGCCGCCGGGATCCACGTACTGGCCCTCGCCGACGCACCGGCCGCCACCCCGGCCTCGCCGGTGGACGAGACCTACCGGGCGGCCTGCGCGCTCGCCCCGGCCTTCCGGGACTGCGGCGCCGTGGGCCTGCTCAGCGGCGATGTGGCCACGACCGTACGGAGTTTCACCGTCAGCGGGGGCCGACCGGTGACCCCCGGGGAGACCTCCGTCGCCGACGCGGTCTCCAGCGCCTGGGCGGAGCGCTTCGCCCGCGCCCTGGCCCCGCTGCGCACCGAGGGCGCGGTCACCGAACCGGTGCGTCCGGCCACCGCGACCCTGCCCGCGACCGCCCGCCTGCTGGACGAACTGGGGCTGGCCCGGGCCACCCCGGCCTCCCTGATGGCCCGTTGGGCGGCGGCCACCGACCAGGGGCAGGGCGTCGGCGGGCACGCGGAGATCGTCCTCGGCAGCGGACGGCGCGGCCCGGTCGGGGCCGAGCTGGTCACCGACGGCCCGCACCTGCTGATCGAGGGCCCGGCGGGCAGCGGGCGCACGGAGCTGCTGCGGTCGGTCGCCGCGTCCCTGTCCGCCGCCGCCCGGCCGGACCGGCTCGGGCTGGTGCTCCTGGACGGGGCGGGGGGCGAGCGCGGTGACGGGCTGCTCCCCTGCACCGAACTGCCGCACGTCTGCGCGCACTTGGTGGCCTCCGATCCGCTGCGCATGCGGGAGTTCGCGCAGGCCCTCGGCGCCGAACTCAAGCGCCGTCACGAGCTGCTGGCCGGGGTTCCGTTCACGGAGTGGCACGCGCGGCATGAGGTCGCGGACCGGATGGTCGCGCCGCGCCGCCCCAGCACGGGCGAGCTGCGCGGCGATCTGGAGCCCCTGCGCTCGGGCACGCTGCGGCTGCGTTCGGCCGCCCCCCGCACCGACGCTCCGGGGCCCAGTCCGCTGCCCCGGCTGGTGGTGCTGGTGGACGACTTCGACGCGCTCGTCGCGCCCGCCCTGGGCAGTACGGGCCGCCCCTCGGCGGGTTCGGTGGTGCGCGCGCTGGAGGCGGTGGCCCGGGAGGGCGCGCGGCTCGGCGTCCACCTGGTGGCGACCAGCGCCCGGCCGGACCGTACTGCCGACACCGAGCTGGCCCGGCTGGCCACGCTGCGGGTGGAGCTGGACGCGCCGGACCAGCCGGGGCCCGGTCGCGGGCTGCTGCGGCACACCGACGGGCGGCCGGTGCCGTTCCAGGCGGGCCGGGTGACCGGCCGGATCCCGCGGACGGCGACCCAGAGACCCACTGTGGTTCCGGTGGAGTGGGAGCGGATGGGTGATCCACCCGCGCGCCGTCCGGTGCGCGAGCTGGGCAATGGTCCGACCGACCTCGCGCTGCTGGCCAGCGCCCTGGACCGGGCCTCCCACCTGGTCTCGGCCACGCCCGTACTCTTTCCGCCCGCCCCCTGAGCCCCACTGATCCCGCCCTCGACGCTGGGTAGCGGTCCCCGACGCGGTATTGCGGGGGCGCACGGCTCGGCGTAGACCTTGTGGTCCGGGACACACCATGGACATCGGGGGCGCAGCCATGCACACGCACGGATCGGGACGTACCACACGGACACGCCTGCGCGGCTGGACGGCGCTGGCCGCCGTGGGCGCGCTGGCCCTCACCGCGTGCGGTGGCGGCGGCGACGGGAAGAAGGACGCGTCCCCCTCCCCGCAGGGCGGGGAGAGCCGGCCGAGCGTTCAGTTGCCTTCCCTGGCGGGCGAGAAGGTGGAGGTCGCCGCGGTCTGGACGGGCCCGGAGCAGGAGAACTTCACCAAGGTGCTCAAGGAGTTCGAGAAGCGGACGGGCGCCACCGTCACCTTCGTCCCCGCGCAGGACCCGATCGTCACCTTCCTCGGTACGAAGGTCGCGGGCGGCGCGCCGCCGGACGTGGCGCTGCTGCCCCAGGTCGGGGCGCTGGTGTCGGCGGTGGCGAACAAGTGGGTGCAGCCGGTGGGCCCGGAGGCGCGGAAGCAGCTGGACCAGAACTACTCGGCGGGCTGGAAGTCGCTGGGCGCGGTGAACGGAACCCAGTACGGCGTGTACTACAAGGCGGCCAACAAGTCGCTGGTCTGGTACAACGCGAAGGCGTTCAAGGCGGCGGGCGCGCAGGTCCCCGAGACGTGGGCGGCGTTCCTGGAGACGGCGGACACCCTGTCGGCCTCGGGTGTACCGGCGGTGTCGGTGGGCGGCGCGGACGGCTGGACCCTGACCGACTGGTTCGAGAACATCTACCTCTCGCAGGCGGGTCCGCAGAAGTACGACCAGCTGGCCAAGCACGAGATCAAGTGGACGGACGACAGCGTCAAGCAGGCGCTGACCACCCTGGGCCAGCTGTTCGGGCGCAAGGACTTCCTGGCGGGCGGCCAGACCGGCGCGCTGGCGACCGAGTTCCCGAAGTCCGTCACCCAGACCTTCACGGGCGGGGACCGGCCCGCGGCGGGGATGGTCTTCGAGGGTGACTTCGTCGCGGTGAACATCGCGCAGACGGAGGCGAAGGTGGGTGAGGACGCCCTGGTGTTCCCCTTCCCGAAGGTCGGCGCGAAGGCCCCCGTGGTGTCGGGCGGCGACGTGGCGGTGGCGCTGAAGCCCACGAAGGGCGCGCAGGCGCTGCTGACGTTCCTGGCGTCGACGGACGCGGCGGAGATCCAGGCGAAGCTGGGCGGGTTCGTCTCGCCCAACCGCGCGGTGAATCCGGGTGCCTACCCCAACGCCATCCAGCGCGACATCGCCAAGAACCTGATCGCGGCGGGCGACGACTTCCGCTTCGACATGTCGGACCAGGCTCCGGCGTCCTTCGGCGGTACGCCGGGGGCGGGTGAGTGGAAGGACCTCCAGGACTTCCTGGCGAACCCCGCCGACGTGGCGGGGACCCAGGCAAGGCTGGAGGCCGACGCGGCCAAGGCCTTCGGGAACTGATCCCGGTGGCCCCGAAGACGGTCGCCGCCGCGGCCGGTGCCCGGACCCGTGCGGCCCGGCGGCAGCGGATCGTGGCGGCGGCGTTCCTGCTGCCCGCGCTGGTGCTGCTGGGCGCGCTGGTCGTGCACCCGATCGGCTACTCCCTCTACCGCAGCCTCTTCGACCGGTCCGGCGGCTCCTTCGTGGGCGCCGCGAACTACCGGGAGATCCTGCACGACGACACCATCCGCACCGCGCTCGGCAACACCGCCCTGTGGGTGGTGCTGGCGCCGACGACGGCGACCGCGCTGGGCCTGATCTTCGCGGTGCTGACCGAACGGGTGCGCTGGGGAACGGCGTTCAAGCTGCTGGTGTTCATGCCCATGGCCATCTCGATGCTGGCCGCGGGCATCATCTTCCGGCTGGTGTACGAGGCGGACCCGGACCGCGGGGTGGCGAACGCGGTGTGGGTCGGCGTCCACGACACCTTCGCGCCGTCCTCGGCGTTCCCCAAGGCCCGGCCGGGCCGGGACTCGCCGCTCGTGGACGCGGGCGGTGGCGCGTTCGTGACGCGTGATCCGGTACGGGCGGGCGTCCCGGCGCTGCTCCCGCTGGTCGGGGTGGCCCCGGCCGACCTCCCGAAGGGCACCCGTCCGGCGAAGGCGGCCGGCGCCGAGCCGGACAAGGTGACCGGAACCGCCTGGCAGGACTTCACCCGGGGCGGGGGCGGCCGTACGAACGCGCTGGACCCGGCGGAGTCGGGGTACGCGGGCATGCGGGTCGAGGCGGTCAAGGACGGCAAGGTGGTGGACTCGGCCACGGCTTCGGGCGACGGCACCTTCACGCTGTCCGCGAAGGCCGACGGGGCGCTGCTGCGGCTGCCCGCGTCGAACTTCGCCGCGCCCTACGCGGGCGTGCAGTGGCTGGGCCCGACGCTGGTCACTCCGGCCGTCATCGGCGCGTACGTGTGGATGTGGGCCGGGTTCGCGATGGTCCTGATCGGGGCCGGGCTGGCCGCCGTGCCCAGGGAGCTGCTGGAGGCGGCCCGGGTGGACGGGGCCAACGAGTGGCAGGTGTTCCGCCGGATCACCGTGCCGCTGCTGGCGCCGGTGCTGGGCGTGGTGCTGGTGACCCTGGTCATCAACGTCATGAAGATCTTCGACCTGGTCTTCGTGATCGCGCCCGGCTCGGTGCAGGACGACGCGAACGTCCTGGCGCTCCAGCTCTACCGCACCTCCTTCGGCACGGACGCGAACCCGGGCCTGGGCAGCGCCATCGCGGTCCTGCTGCTGGTGCTGGTGCTCCCCGTCATGCTCTACAACATCCACCGGATGCGCCGGGAGGCAGCCCGATGAGCGACACGAGCGTCACGGGCAGGCTGGCGGCGCGCGCCGCGGGCGGGGCGGTCCGGGTGTTCCTGGTCCTGGCCGCCATGTTCTGGCTGCTGCCGACCCTGGGGCTGCTGATCTCCTCGCTGCTGTCCCCGGCCGACCTGAACAAGGCCGGCTGGTGGCAGGTGCTGACCGCGCCGTCCCGGCTGACCACCGTCAACTACGACCACCTGCTGTCCAACGACACCATCACGGGGTCCCTGCTGAGCACGGTGGCGATCACCGTGCCCGCGACCCTGCTGGTGGTGCTGCTGGGCGCCTTCGCCGGATACGCCTTCGCCTGGCTGGAGTTCCCGGGCCGGGACGCGCTGTTCCTGCTGGTGGTCGCGCTGCTCGTGGTCCCCGTACAGGTGGCGCTGATCCCGGTCTCCGAACTCTTCGGCTCCATCGGGCTGTTCGAGACCACGGCCGGTGTGGTGCTGTTCCACACCGCCTTCGGGCTGCCGTTCGCGGTGTTCCTGCTGCGGAACTTCTTCGCCGAGATCCCGCGCGAACTGCTGGAGGCGGCGCGGCTGGACGGCGCGGGCGAACTGAGGCTGTTCACCCGGGTGGTGCTGCCGCTGGGCGGTCCGGCGATCGCCTCGCTGGGCATCTTCCAGTTCCTGTGGGTGTGGAACGACATGCTGGTGGCGCTGGTCTTCGCGGACTCGGCGCACCCGCCGATCACGGTGGCGCTCCAGCAGCAAGTACGGCAGTTCAGCAACAACATCGATGTCCTGGCGCCGGGCGCGTTCCTGTCGATGGTGATCCCGCTGGCCGTGTTCTTCGCGTTCCAGCGGCAGTTCGTCTCGGGGGTGATGGCGGGCGCCATCAAGTAGTCGGCGGATGATCGAAAGGGGCGAATCGCCGCGTTGACGTGCTGCGTTGACGCTGCGTAACCCAAATGCCACAGGTCGCGTAACCCGATCACCACCCCCGGGGTTGGTGGGTAATATGCCCGCGCCGACCCCTGGATGTGCCGTGACCCGGTTCAGCGTCATCGTGCCCGCGTACAAGGTCCAGGCGTACCTCCAGGAGAGTCTGGAATCGGTCCTCTCCCAGTCGTACCCGGATCTGGAACTGATCGTGGTGGACGACGCTTCCCCGGACGCCTGCGGCCAGATCATCGACGAGTACGCCGCCCGGGACCCCCGGGTCACCCCCGTGCACCTCCCGCACAACGGAGGCCTGGGCCCGGCACGCAACGCGGGCCTGGCCCGGGCCACCGGCGACTACCTCGTCTTCCTCGACGGCGACGACACCCTCGCCCCCGGCGCCCTGCAGGCCGTCGCGGACCGCCTGAAGGCCACCGGCTCCCCCGACGTCCTCGTCTACGACTACGCGCGCACCTTCTGGACCGGCGAGACCACCCGCAACCGGCTCGCGCACCGGCTCTCAGAGGAGGGCCCGGCCAGCTTCCGGCTCACGGACCGCCCGGCGCTGCTCGGCATGCTCATGGTGGTGTGGAACAAGACGTACCGCCGCGAGTTCATCGAGCGCGAGGGCCTCGCCTTCCCGCCCGGTTTCTACGAGGACACCCCCTGGACCTACCCGGCACTGCTGGCCGCCGAGTCCGTCGCCGTCCTGGACCGGGTGTGCGTGCACTACCGCCAGCGACGCACCGGCTCGATCCTGGCCACCTCCAGCCGCCGCCACCTCGACATCTTCGACCAGTACGACCGGGTGTTCGCCTACCTCGGCACCCGGCCCGAACTCGACCGGTGGCGGCCCGTCGTGCACCGGCGGATGGCCGAGCACTTCTGCGCCCTGTACGCCGACCCGCGCCGCCTCCCGCGCGCCGGACGGCCCGAGTTCTTCCGGCGCGCGGCCACCCTGCTGCGCCGCTACCGGGTCCCGGTGCGCTCCGGCGCGCGCCCGGTGTCCCTCTCCCGCACCGACCGGGTGCGGCACACCCTGATGCGGTGCGGGGTCCGGCGGACGTACGGGCTGCTCTCGGCGCTGCGGGCCACCGCGATCCGGCTCGGGCGCGCCGCGGCCACCGCCTGGCGGGGGCTGCGGGAAACCGCCCTGCGCTGCCACTACCGGATCCAGCGGCTGCTGCCGCTGCGGTCCGGGCTCGCCGTGTTCAGCGCGTACTGGCACGGCGGCTACGCCTGCAACCCGGCCGCGATCGAGGCGAAGCTGCGGGAACTGGCGCCCGGCACGCG
Source organism: Streptomyces sp. G-G2 (assembly GCF_030063135.1). Lineage (GTDB taxonomy): Bacteria > Actinomycetota > Actinomycetes > Streptomycetales > Streptomycetaceae > Streptomyces. The sequence continues at coordinate 10,644 of NZ_JASISO010000002.1, read as the reverse complement.
CACGGCGTGGATCTGCGACCCGGCGCACACCGCGACCCTGCCGAAGGAGACGACCGCGCTGCTCCCCGGCTCGCTGGCGTACTGGACGGCGCTGGCGCGGGCGACGTACCTGGTGACGAACGTCAACTTCGACCGGGCGCTGGTGAAGCGGCCGGGGCAGATCCTGGTGCAGACCCAGCACGGGACCCCGCTCAAGCGGGTCGGCCTGGACCTCCAGGACCGCCCGGCGGCCACCCCGACCACCGATTTCGCGGGCCTGCTGCGGGGCGCCGACCAGTGGGACTACCTGCTCTCCGCGAACCGGCACTCCACGCTGGTGTGGGAGAAGGCGCTGCCGTCGTCGTACACGACGCTGGAGTACGGCTACCCGCGCAACGACGTCTTCCACCGGGCGGGCCCCGGCGAGGTGCTGGAGCTGCGCGAACGCCTGGGCGTCCCGGCGGGCTCGACGGTCATCCTGTACGCGCCCACGCACCGCGACTACCGGCGCAGCAGGCCCGACCACCTCGACTTCGAGCGGGTGCTGCGCGATCTGGGGCCGCGGTTCACGATCCTGGCGCGCACGCACCTGACGTACGCGGACGCGCCGCCGCCGTGGGACCCGCACCCCCGGCTGCTGGACGTGTCGGACCACCCGTCGGTGGAGGAACTCTGCCTGGCGTCGGACGCGTTGGTGACGGACTACTCGTCGCTGATGTTCGACTACGCGGCGCTGGACCGGCCGATCGTGATCCACGCGGACGACTGGGAGGCGTACGAGGCCTCGCGCGGCACGTACTTCGACCTCCGCGCCTTTCCGCCGGGGGCGGTCGCGCGGACCGAGGACGAGCTGGTGGACATCTTCGCCACCGGGCACTGGCGGGGCTCGCGCTCGGCGCAGCTCCGGGCGTCCTTCCGGTCCCGGTTCTGCTCGTACGACGACGGTTACGCGGCGGAGCGGGTGGTGCGGCGGGTCTTCCTGGGCCAGTCCTCGGCCCTCCCCCCGGTGATCCCCCTGGAAGACCGCCACCCCACCCCGGCGGCCCCCCTCAGGCCCTAACGACCCAGCGGACGCGCCCCCGGCGGCCCCTCAAACGCCGGGCAGGCTGGACACCCACCAACCCCAGCCCCGCCGGCGTTTGAGGCGCCCCCGGAGGGCAGACCAGCCCGCACGGCGGCACCCGGACCCAGCCAAAAGCAGCCCCGCGGGGCCCCCGCCCCGGGAAGGGGCCGCGACCCGCCAGGGTCAGGCCTTGAGACCCGCCACGACCGAAGCGGCCAGATCATCCAGGTACCCCCGCGGAGCGGAACCGCTCACGACCACCACCCGCCAGTACAACGGCCCGATCGCCAGATCGAGCGCCCGCTCCGGATCGGTACCCTCCACCAGCTCCCCCCGCGCGACCGCCTCCGACACGATCCCCTCGGCGAGCCTCCGCTGCCCGTCCAGCAGCGCCCCCCGCACCGCGGACGCGATCTCCGGGTTCCGCGCCGCCTCGACCAGCAGGTCGGGGATGACCGCGGACGCGACCGGGTGCCGCAGCACGTGCGACATGACTTCGAGCAGGGCCCGTACGTCCCCGTACAGCGACCCGGTGGCAGGCACCGGCAGCCCGTCCACCGCGAAGGCGGCGACCAGATCCAGCACCAGATGCAGCTTGGACTTCCACCGCCGGTAGACGGCCGTCTTGCCGACCCCCGCCCGCCGCGCGATCCCCTCGATCGACATCCGTGCGAAGCCGACCGCGGCCAGTTCCTCGACCACCGCGTCCCGGATCGCCTCGGTCACGTCCGCCCGCAGGACGGCGGCCCCGGCGGGCGCCCGACGACGGGTGACCCGAGCGGCAGCGGGGACGGCGGCACGGGCGGAGGCGGGAGCGGCGGGGTCCGTGGTCATACAGGGAGCATAGCCGCGTACGCCGTCCCTGGCCCGTCACGACGATACGGTTGCGTTCCGACGCGTCCCGCCCTAATCTCGCCCTAGCGACGATACGGACCCGTCCCGCCCTCAGCTGCCGCTGGGAGGCCCGGGTCCCGACGCCCCGCCCCCGTCGAAAGCGACCCCCGTGACCACGACCACCACCATGGCCGGAGCCCCGGCCGCCGAGCTGGACATCGACGCCCTGGCGGCCGCCCACGGCCTGACGCTCAGCGGCGCCCGCCCCTCGTTGCCGACCTACATCCGGCAGCTCTGGGACCGCCGCCACTTCGTGATGTCGTACGCGACCGCGCGCATGGCCTCGACGTACAGCACCGCGAAGCTCGGCCAGGTCTGGCACCTGGTCACCCCGCTGCTGAACGCGGCCGTGTACTACTTCATCTTCGGCATCATCATGAACGCCAGCCGCGGCGTCTCGGACTACCTCCCGTTCCTGATCACGGGCGTCTTCGTCTGGGACTTCATCGGCAGTTCGATCAACGCCGGAACCCGCGCGGTCCACAGCAACCTCGGCCTCGTCCGGGCCCTGCACTTCCCCCGCGCCAGCCTCCCCCTGTCCAGCGTGATCCAGCTCTTCCAGCAGCTGCTCGTCACCATGGGCGCGCTGGTCGTGCTGCTGCTCTGCTTCGGCCAGGTTCCGGGCCCGCGCTGGCTGCTGGCCTTCCCCACCCTGTTCCTGATGGCCGTCTTCTGCGCGGGCTGCGCCATGGTCATGGCCCGCCTCGGCAGCAAGAACCCGGACGTCAGCCAGCTGATGCCCTTCATCCTGCGCACCTGGATGTACTCCTCGGGCGTCATGTGGAGCATCAGCGACATGCTGAAGAACGACCACCTGCCGCACTGGGTGATGACCGTGCTCCAGTTCAACCCGGCCGCCGTCTACATCGACCTGATGCGGTACGCGCTGATCGACAGCACCAAGATCTCCGCACTCCCGCACCACGTCTGGCTGATCGCCCTCGGCTGGTCCCTCGTCGTCGGCATCGGCGGCTTCATCTACTTCTGGAAGGCCGAGGAGGAGTACGGCCGTGGCTGATACGACGACTGATACGACGACGGGCACGACGACCGGCACGACGGCCGACCGGGTCCACGCACCCGCCGACACCCGCGTCCCGACCGTCATCGCGGACAACGTCCACATCACCTACAAGATCGTGGGCACCGGCGGCGGCCGCGGCAGCGCCACCGCCGCGCTCAGCCGGATCTTCAACCGCAAGAAGCCCAAGCCCGGGATCCGCGAGGTGCGCGCCGTACGCGGGGTGTCCTTCATCGCGTACAAGGGCGAGGCCATCGGCCTGATCGGCACCAACGGCTCCGGCAAGTCCACCCTGCTCTCGGCGATCGCGGGCCTGCAGCCCGTGGAGAGCGGCCGGATCTTCTCGCACGGCCAGCCCTCGCTGCTCGGCGTGAACGCCGCCCTGATGAACGACCTGACCGGCGAGCGCAACGTCATCCTCGGCGGCCTGGCCATGGGCATGTCCAAGCAGCAGGTCCAGGAGCGCTACCAGGGCATCGTCGACTTCTCCGGAATCAACGAGAAGGGCGACTTCATCTCGCTCCCGATGCGCACCTACTCCTCCGGCATGGGCGCCCGCCTGCGCTTCTCCATCGCCGCGGCCAAGGACCACGACGTCCTGATGATCGACGAGGCCCTCGCCACCGGTGACGCCGCCTTCCAGCGGCGCAGCCAGCGGCGGATCGAGGAGCTGCGCAAGACGGCGGGCACGGTCTTCCTGGTCAGCCACGGCATCGGCACCATCCGCGAGACCTGCGACCGGGTCCTGTGGCTGGAGCACGGCGTGCTGCGGATGGACGGGCCGACCAAGGAAGTCTGCGACGCGTACGAGGAGTTCGGCAGGCAATAGCCCAAGGGCCGTGCAGCAGGACGGCAGCACGGCAGGACACGAACGGGGAGGGCCCCGGGACCGGAATCCGGTCCCGGGGCCCTCCCCGTTCGCCCTGCTTCTCCCGCTACGACGCTCAGCTGTGCGTCCGCAGCAGCGAACGCATCGTCCGCATCGCCACCGACAGGTTCGCGAGGTCGAAGTCGTCCGAACTCTGGATCTCCTCCAGGGTCGTCCGGGCCCGGCCGATGATCGCCGCGCTCTTCTCCTCCCACGCCGCGAAGCGCTGCTCGGGAGTCGAGGCACCGTTGCCGACCGCCAGTACGTCGGCGGTCAGCGCCGCGTGCGCGGCGAACAGGTCCTCACGGATGGAGGCGCGGGCCATCGACTGCCAGCGGTCGGACCGCGGCAGCTCGATGATCCGGTCCATCAGCTTGGTGATCTCCAGGCGGTCCGCGAGGTCGTAGTAGACCTCGGCCACCGCCAGCGGCTCGATGCCCGTGCGGTCGGCGATCGCGACGATGTCGAGCGTCGGGAAGGCCGAGGAGAACCCGGCCACCTTCGCGGCCAGCTCCTCCGGGACGCCCGCCCCGGTCAGCTCGGCCACGATCGACACGTACCACTCCTGGTCGGCGCCGCGCACCAGCTTGGGCAGCTCGGACCACACGTGCGTGACCCGCTCGCTGAAGAAGCCGATGGTCTCGGTGATCTGGAGCGGCTGCGGCCGGTTGTTGAGCAGCCAGCGGGTGCCGCGCTCGACCAGACGGCGCGAGTGCAGCCGGATCCGGGTCTGCACATCGGCCGCGACCTTGGTGTCCAGCGCCTCGACCGCGTCCCACACCTCGGCCAGGCCGAAGATCTCGCGGGCCGAGAGCTGCGCCCGGACGATCTCCTCCAGGGAGGCCCCGGTCTCCTCGCGCAGCCGGTGCAGGAAGGTCGAGCCACCGCTGTTGACGGTGTCGTTGACCAGGATCGTGGTGGTGATCTCGCGGCGCAGCGCGTGCGCGTCGATCTGCTCGGGGAACTGCTCGCGCAGCGCGCCCGGGAAGTACTCGTGCAGCAGTCGGCGCAGGTAGGGGTCGTCCGGCAGCCCGGTGCCGATCAGCTCGTCCGCCACCGTGATCTTGGTGTAGGCGAACAGGACGGCCAGTTCCGGCTGGGTCAGGCCGCGGTTGCCGCTGAGCAGTTCGCGGATCTGCCGGTCGGTGGGCAGGAACTCCAGCCCCCGGTCGAGCCGTCCGTCCCGCTCCAGGCGGCGCATGAAGCGCTGCTGGGCGTGGAGCAGGCTGGGGGCCTGGGCCGCGCCGTTGGCGAGCGCGACGTTCTGCGCGTAGTTGTTGCGCAGGACCAGGTGGCCGACCTCGTCGGTCATCGCGGCGAGGAGGGTGTTGCGCTGCTTGACGGTCATGTCGCCGTCGGAGACCACCGCGTTGAGCAGGATCTTGATGTTCACCTCGTGGTCGGAGGTGTCCACGCCCGCGCTGTTGTCGATGGCGTCCGTGTTGATCTTGCCGCCCTCGCCGCCCGCGCCGAGCCGGGCGAACTCGATCCGGCCCAGCTGGGTCAGACCGAGGTTGCCGCCCTCGCCGATGACCCGGGCGCGCACGTCCTGGCCGTCGACGCGGATGGCGTCGTTCGCCTTGTCGCCGACGTCCGCGTGGGTCTCGGCCGTCGCCTTGACGTACGTACCGATGCCGCCGTTCCACAGCAGGTCCACGGGGGACTTGAGGACGGCCTGCATCAGCTCGGCCGGGGTCATCTTGCTGATCCCGGCCTCGATGCCGAGGGCCTGGCGGATCTGCGGGGTGACCGGGATGGCCTTGGCGGTGCGGGGGTGGATGCCGCCGCCCGCGGAGAGCAGCGAGGTGTCGTAGTCGGCCCACGAGGAGCGCGGCAGCTCGAACAGGCGGCGGCGCTCGGCGTACGAGGTGGCCGCGTCCGGGTTCGGGTCGAGGAAGATGTGCCGGTGGTCGAAGGCGGCGACCAGGCGGATGTGCTCGGAGAGCAGCATGCCGTTGCCGAAGACGTCGCCGGACATGTCACCGACGCCGACCGCCGTGAAGTCCTCGTTCTGGGTGTCGTGGCCCAGCTCGCGGAAGTGCCGCTTGACCGACTCCCAGGCGCCGCGGGCGGTGATGCCCATGCCCTTGTGGTCGTAACCGGCCGAGCCGCCCGAGGCGAAGGCGTCGCCGAGCCAGAAGCCGTAGGACTCGGCGACGGCGTTGGCGATGTCGGAGAAGGTCGCGGTGCCCTTGTCTGCGGCGACGACGAGGTAGGTGTCGTCCTCGTCGTGGCGGACCACGTCCTTCGGCGGCACGACCTCGCCGCCGACGAGGTTGTCGGTGATGTCGAGCAGCGCCGAGATGAAGATCTTGTACGAGGCGATGCCCTCGGCGAGCCAGGCGTCGCGGTCCACCGACGGGTCGGGCAGGTTCTTGGCGACGAAGCCGCCCTTGGCGCCGACCGGCACGATGACGGTGTTCTTCACCATCTGCGCCTTGACCAGGCCGAGGACCTCCGTACGGAAGTCCTCGCGCCGGTCGGACCAGCGCAGGCCGCCACGGGCGACCTTGCCGAAGCGCAGGTGGACGCCCTCGACGCGCGGGGAGTAGACCCAGATCTCGTACGCCGGGCGGGGCGCGGGGAGGTCCGGGATCGCCTGCGGGTCGAACTTCATCGACACGTAGGAGTGCGGCTCGCCGGACTTCGTCTTCTGGCCCCGCTTGTCGCTTCCCTCGCTGGCGCTCTGGAAGAAGTTGGTCCGCAGGGTGGCCTTGATGAGGGTGAGGAAGGCCCGCAGGATGCGGTCCTCGTCCAGCGAGGCGACCTGGTCCAGGGCGCCTTCCAGCTCCTCCAGCATCGCGTCGATCAGCTCGGTGCCCGCGGCCTGGCGGCCGGGAGACAGCCGCGCCTCGAAGAGCGAGACCAGCAGCCGGGTGGTGTGGACGTTGTTGCGGAGGGTGTCCTCCATGTAGTCCTGGCTGAAGGTGGAACCGGCCTGGCGCAGGTACTTCGCGTACGCGCGCAGCACCACGGCCTGCCGCCAGGTGAGCCCGGCGCTCAGCACCAGGGTGTTGAAGTTGTCGTTCTCCGCCTGGCCCTGCCAGACGGCGGCGAAGGCGTTCTGGAACCGCTCGCGGGCGTCGTCGCCGACGTAGTCGCCGTTCCCGGCGGAGACGGGCAGGCGCAGGCCGAAGTCGTAGATCCAGGCGTGCGTGCGGTCGGCGCAGCGCAGCTCGTAGGGCCGCTCGTCGGTGACCTCGACGCCGAGGCGCTGGAGGACCGGCAGTACGGCGGACAGGGAGACCTGCTCGCCCTGGCGGTAGATCTTGAAGCGGCGTTCGCCGGGGGCCGCACCGACCGGCTCGTACAGCGACAGGTCGAAGTCGCTGGTGCTGGCGGACAGCCGTTCCAGGCGGACCAGGTCGGCGACCGCGGCGCGCGGGGAGTGGTCGGCCTTGTAGCCCTCGGGGAAGGAGGACCCGTAGCGGCGCAGCAGCTCGGCGGCGCGCTCCTCGCCGCACTCGGCGGTCAGCGCCTCGCCGAAGCCGTCGGCCCAGGAGCGGGCCGCCTCGACCAGGCGGGCCTCGATGCGGTCGGCGTCGGCGTCGGTGAGGGCGGGCAGCTCGGTGCCCTGCGGGACGCGGACGACGAAGTGGATGCGGGAGAGGATCGACTCCGTGTTCCAGGCGGTGAAGTCGACGCTGGTGCCGCCCAGTTCCTCCTGGAGGATCGCGATCAGGCGCAGCCGGACGCCGGTGGTGTAGCGGTCGCGGGGCAGGTAGACCAGGGCCGAGTAGTAGCGCCCGTACTCGTCCTGGCGCAGGTACAGCCGCAGTCGGCGGCGTTCCTGGAGGTACAGGACCGAGGTGGCGATGGCGCGCAGCTGGTCGACCGGGGTCTGGAACAGCTCGTCGCGCGGGTAGGTCTCCAGGATCTGGAGCAGGTCGCGGCCGTCGTGGCTGCTGGGCGCGAAGCCCGCGCCGTCGAGGACCTCGACGACCTTGCGGCGGATCACCGGGACGCGGCGCACGGACTCGGTGTAGGCGGCCGAGGAGAACAGGCCGAGGAAGCGGCGCTCGCCGACGACGTTGCCCTCGGCGTCGAACTTCTTGACGCCGACGTAGTCGAGGTAGGACGGGCGGTGGACGGTGGAGCGGCTGTTGGCCTTGGTCAGCACCAGCAGCTTGTGCTCGCGGGCCTTGGCGCGGGCGTCGACGGGCAGCCGGTTGAAGGACGGCGAGACGGGGTGGCCCTCGTCCTTGCCGCTGTGGATCGGGTCGGAGCGCAGGATGCCCAGGCCGGTGCCGGGTACGGCGGCCAGCGAGTCCCCGTCGACCAGGTTGTACTCGCGGTAGCCGAGGAAGGTGAAGTTGTCACCGGCCAGCCAGCGCAGCAGCTCCCGGGCCTCGTCCAGCTCGTGCTCGCGCAGGTCGGGGGCGGTGGGCTCGCCGGGCAGCTCCTCGGCGATGCGGCGGGCGGCGTCCCGCATCTTCTCCCAGTCCTCGACGGCCTCGCGGACGTCGGACAGGACGCGCAGCAGATCGGCGGTGATCTGCTTGAGGTCGGCGCGGTCGGTCTCGCGGTCGATCTCGACGTGGATCCAGGACTCGACGAGGGAGTCGTGGGGACGCGCGGTGGCGGGACCGAAGACATCGGGCGTCCCGGAGGGACTCGTCGAGGGGTGGCGGTCGGGCGACGGGTGGGCACAGTCGGGGCCGAGGATCTCGATCAGCTTGCCGGTGACGTCACGGCGTACGACGACCTGCGGGTGGATCACGACGTGGATGCCGCGGCCCTGGCGGGACAGCTCGTTGGTGACGCTGTCGACGAGGAAGGGCATGTCGTCGGTGACGACCTCGACGACGGAGTGGCTGGAGGTCCAGCCGTTCTCCTCGACCGTGGGGGTGTGGACGCGCACGCTGGCCGTGCCCTGTGGCCGGTTCTCGGCGAGCCGGTAGTGGGAGAGCGCGGCGCCGAAGACGTCGACCGGGTCACGGTCGGTGAGGTCCTCGGGTGCGGTGTGCAGGTAGTAGCGCTGGAGGTAGGAGAGCGTGGTGTCCGGATCCGGCCGCCCCCCTTGCTCGGACCCAGTCGGAAGTAGCCCCCCGGCCGGGCTGTGCTCAGCTACCCGGGCCGCCCGTGCGAGCAGCTCGGCCTTTGCTTCGTCCAGCTTGGTCTGCATGTCCTCTGGCTCCTGTCGCGCGCCATTGCGTGACGTAGGTGAAGGAAGAAATGACATAGCGCCGCGAGGCGGGATGTCCGTTCGGGATCGACGCTATGCCGTCGTCAGAGCCGGGCGGGGCAGAATCGGCCATGTTCGGCACGGGGCCCCGGCGGCGGGGATCAGCGATGGCCCGGGCACGGTGGTGCGCCGGGCGCGGGCCGGGGGCTTCAGTGCCCCCGAGGACTATCGCGCTGATCACGGGACAAGGCTATCTCGCCTCACCCCCGGCCCGTCATGAGCTGTATGTGTACAAAACCAGGGGTCGAACTTTGACACTCTGGACAGCGACGGAGGGCCCTCGCGCGTGCGGGGGGCCTCCTGGGCATCTCAAACGTCGCTATCCCGCCAATTCGCGAGCAGTCCGTACGGCGTCCGCCAGGGTGTCCACGACCGGGACTCCGGCTGATTCCAGACTGCGGCGGCTGTGCGAACCGCCGGTGTAGAGCACGGCCCGGGCGCCCACGTGAGCGGCCGCGAGGGCATCGTCCACGGCGTCTCCGATGAGGACCGTACGGGCAGCGGTCACACCCGTCTCCTCCAGGGCCGCCATATGACGTACGAGATGACCGGCCTTGGAGGTGTGCGAGGGGCCGACGCGGCCGTCGACGCGCAGGAAGTGCCCGTCGATCCCGTGCCTGCGGACCAGGGGCACCAGCTTCTCGTGGGGCGCGAGGGACAGCAGGGACTGAGTCAGCCCGGCCGTCCGCCAGCCGTCCAGCAGCTCCCGGGCGCCCTCGGCCAGCCCGGCGTGCTCCGCCCGCGCCCAGTAGTGGCGGTGGAAGGTCGCGTCCATGAGCAGCCACTCGTCGTCGGTGGGCAGCCGTCCCATCAGCCGCGCGTAGAAGTTCGGCACCGGTACGACGTACAGCTCGCGGTAGCGCTCCAGGGTGAGCGGCGCGAAGCCCAGCTCGGCGAAGGAGGCGTTCGTGGCCGCCATGACCGCGTCGATGTCGTGGAGGAGGGTCCCGTTCCAGTCCCAGACGATGTGGGCGCCGAGCGCCCCCGACACCGCGCTCACGGCGGTCATCTGAGCAGCCCGGGGATCTCCTGGACGCCGAACCACAGCAGGTCGTGGTCCTCGGCGCCGTCCACGGTGAACCGCGCGTCGTCGTCGCCCGCGTCCGCGGCGGCCAGCGCGGCCGCGGCGGCCGTCACATCGGACTCGGCGTCCTCGGCGTCCACGTGCACGGCGGCGGCCACGGTCAGGCGCACGGCGGCGCCGAGCGCCACCTGTCCGAGGGTGGCCTCGTCCACGCCGGGGGTCGCGGCGGCGGCCTTGTCGTCCACGTCGAGCGCGACGACGACCCGCCTGCGGGGGGTGGCGGGGTCCGCGGCGATCAGGCGCAGGGAGGCGAGGGCGGCCCGGTTCAGGGCGGCGTACTCCAGCTCCTCGATGTCGTCCGAGACGTACCACTCGCGCAGGCCGGGCGTGACGGCGTACGCCCGCAGCGGGGCGGGGCCCAGCTCGCCCGCCTTGTGCGCCTCGGCGAGCCCGGGGAGGGTCAGGGGGACGTACACGCGCATGGCCGGCTGCTTTCGGTAGTCGGAAACGCCCTCAGGATACGACCGCGGGTGCGCGCGCCAAAGCTCCACTCCCGGCCCAGGGCCCGGTCCCCTTTCGGGGTGCCGCGGGGACGGCGGTCCGCGTCCAC
>NZ_JASISO010000029.1 GCF_030063135.1 Streptomyces sp. G-G2 | reverse complement strand
GCCCGGCAGGCGCCTCCTCGTACTCCCGACGGCCGGGCGGTCAGCCGGCGGCTCCGGCCATCCTGCGGCGCAGGCTCAGCGGGCGCATGTCCGTCCACACCTCCTCGATGTGGTCCAGGCACTCCTGCTTCGTACCGGACGTGCCCTCGGCCTGCCAGCCCCCCGGCAGTTCGCGGTCCAGCCGCCAGATGGAGTACTGCTCTTCCTCGTTGCGCACGACCTGGTAGCCGCTCTCACCGCTGGCACTCATCGCTTGGGCCCTCCCGCGTTCGATCGGTCGACGCGCCCCAGCCTGCCCCGCGAACGCGGGCCGCCATAGAGACAAACGCGCAGAAGGAGCGGCGGCTCCCGCTGCACGTCCTTCCCTGGTGGCGCGCCGGGCGCACCGGCAGGGTTCCAGGCAGCCAGGGTGACGCCCAAGACGGTACCCGGCGCGGAGTCAGTACCGCCTGGAAGGAGCTCCGCCATGACGGACGTCCCGGACCACGTGCACCTACCCACCGGAGGGTGGCGCCTGTGGGAGCATTTCGCCCTGCGCGGTCCCGGTTTCCCGGCCGAAGGGGTGCTGCGCATGGCGCCCCCCGGACTGGGCGTGGCCGCCGACAAGTTCGGGCCGCGCGACGCGCTGGCCGGCCCCGAGTGGGAGGCCTTCACCGAGACCTTCGACACGGGCGCCGTACGCACCGCGGGCCTGCTCCAGGAGATCGCCGCCGCGCCGCGCTTCCGCGCCGCGGTGGCCTGGCAGAACCGGACCGTCCTGCGCACGGGCATCGCCCCGTTCCTGAACTGGACGCCGACCGCGGCGGGCCGCACCAGCATGCCCCGCCAGCGCGAGGAACTGGTCGCGCACTACTGGCAGCGGTTCTGCGTCAAGAACGACACCATCGGGTTCTTCGGACCCGTCGGCTGGGGCCGCTGGGACCTGGGCACCGAGGGCATCGCCGTCGACCCCGGGACCGGGCTGCTCGCCGACTCCCAGGTGTACTTCGCCAGTTGGGCCATCGACGCGCTCGCCAAGACGCTGGGCGCCGATCCGGCGCTGAAGGCGTGGATCCCGCCGCGCCGGGTGTCGTTCGTGCGGGCCGAGGGCCGTACGGTCCGGCTGCCCGCCCGGCCGCCCCAGCCCATCACCGACTCCGCGCGGGCCGTGCTGGACCTGTGCGACGGGACCCGGTCGGTGACCGCGATCGCCGAAACGGCGGGGATCACCCTGGCGGAGGCGACCGAGACCGTCGAGTGGCTCCAGTCCAAGCGCTGGGTGCACTGGCGGCTGGAGGTGCCGAGCAGTACCCACCCCGAGCACGACCTGCGGGCCATCCTGGAGCGCGTCGGCGACCCCGGGGTGCGCGAGTCCGCCCTGGAGCGGCTGGCCGTGCTGGAGCGCGGCCGCGACGCGGTGCAGGCGGCCGGTCTGGACGCCGACGCGCTGACCGGGGCGATCGGCGCGCTGGAGGAGGACTTCGCCCGGCTGACCGACACCGACGGCCAGCGCGCCAAGGGGTCCCGCACCGCGCCGTGCCGCGGGCTGGTCTACTCCGACTGCAGGCGGTCGGCCACGGCCACGCTGGGCACCGCGCTGCTGGACGAACTGACCCCGCTGGCCCAGTGCCTGACCTCGGCGCGCTGGATGACGAACCGGTTCACCGAGCGGGTCGGCGTACGGCTGCGCGAGGTGTACGAGCGCCTGCACGCGGGCGGTCCGGTGGACCTGGGCTCGATGTGGCTGGCCTGCCTGCCGTCGCCGTACGCCGAGGCGGGCGCCGATCTGGACGTCATCCAGGCCGAGATGCGCGCGAAGTGGGCCCGGATCCTTCAGGTCCCGGAAGGGGCCCGCAGCGTGCGGGTGTCCGCGGCCGACATCGCCGAGCAGGTCCGCGAGGAGTTCGAGGAGCCCGGTGCGGGCTGGTCGCTGGCCCGCTACTTCAGCCCCGACGTGCTCGTGCTCGCGGAGGACGCGCAGGCAGTGGCCCGGGGTGAGTTCGCCCTGGTGCTGGGCGAGATGCACAGCGCGCTCAACACCATGGGGGCCTCGCTCTTCGTGCACCAGCACCCCGACCGGGAGCAGCTGATCGCGGAGACCACCCGGGACTTCCCGGAGCCCCGGCTGCTGCCGATGCTGCCCAAGGAGCTGCCGCTGAAGTGGTCCACGCGCAGCAGGCCCTCCCTGGACCGGCCGCAGGACTACTACGTCTCACTGGTCGACGACACGGGCGACCCGCACCGGCCGCGCACCGTGCTCAGCGCGGACGTCGCGGTGGAGGACCGGGACGGGGCGCTGACGGCGGTGCTGCCCGACGGGACCGCCTTCTCGCTGCTCGACGTCTACGCCAACACCCTGACCCAGCGGATCATGGACCGGTTCACGCTGCGTCCAGAGGGCGACCACACACCGCGGATCAGCATCGACAAGATGATCGTGGCGCGCGAGACCTGGTCCTTCCCCGCCGACGAACTCACCTTCGCCGATGAGAAGTCCGAGGCCAGGCGGTTCGTCCGGGCCCGGCACTGGCAGCGCGAACACGACCTGCCGCGCTTCGTGTTCGTGGTCTCCCCCACCGAACCCAGGCCGTTCTACGTCGACTTCGACAGCCCGGTGTACCTGACCATCCTGGCCAAGGCGGCCCGCAGACTGGCCCGCAAGGACCCGGAGGCACGGCTGAAGATCAGCGAGATGCTGCCGACCCCGGAGCAGTCCTGGCTGACCGACGACCAGGGCCGCACCTACACCTCCGAACTGCGCTTCGTCGCGGTCGACCAGAGCGCCGTGCACCCGGCGGGCGCGCACCCCGCGGGTGTCCGCCCGGCCGGCGCGCACCGGGGCGGGGACGCGTGATGCGGACCTTCGTCGACGACATCGCCGCGCACGCAGGGAGCCGTCCCGACCGGGTCGCGGTCGTCACCCCGGCCGGGGAGCTGACGTACGAGGAACTCAGCGCCCGGATCGAGTCCCTCGCCGGGGTGCTGCGGGCCCGCGGCGCCCGCCCCGAGGTGGTGTGCGCGGTGGCCGTGGAACGTGGCGTGGACGCCGTGGTCGCGGTCGCGGCCGTGGTGCGCTCCGGCGCCGCGTTCCTGGGCCTGGACCCGGAGCAGCCCCCGGCCCGGCTGGCGGCGCTGGCGCGCAGCGGCGGCGCCGAGATGCTGCTCACCACCTCGGCGCTGGCCGCGCGGCTCGACCTGCCCGCCGTGGGGCCGCGGGTGCTGCTGGACCGGCCCGGGGCCACGGCGGCGGGCGCCGCGCCCGCCGGGGGGCCGCCGGAGCGCGGCCTGGCGTACGTCAGTCACACCTCCGGGTCCACCGGGGAGCCGAGCGCGGTGCTGGTCGAGCACAGGGGTCTCGATGCGTACCTGCGTTTCGTCGTCCGGGACTACGGCCTCGGGCCGGACACGGTGGGCCTCCAGGTGGCGCCGCTGGGGTACGACGCCTCGGTGCGGGACACCTTCGCGCCGCTGCTGGCGGGCGGGCGGCTGATCGTCGTGCCGCGCTCGGCGCTGCTGCGGCCGGAGGAGTTCGGGGAGGCCGTGCGCGAGCACGGGGTGAACGCGCTGCTCAGCGTGACCCCGTCGTTCCTGTCGTTCCTGGCCGGCCGGCCGGACGCGGCCGGGCTGCTCGCGGGGCTGCGGCTGGTGGTCTCCAGCGGGGAGTCGCTGCGGCCGTTCCTGACGGCGGGCGGGCGCGCGCTGATCTCGGGCTCGCTGGTCAACCAGTACGGGCCCACCGAATGCACGATGACCTCGACCCGCTACGCCGTCCCGGCCCGCCCCGATCCCGCCGCGGTCACCGCGGACCGGGTCGGGACCCCGATCGACGGGGTCGTCGTACGCCTGCTGGACGCGGACCTCGCGCCGGTCGCCGACGGGGACACGGGCGAGGTGTACATCGGCGGGACCGGGGTGGCCCGGGGCTACCGCGGGCTGCCCGCCCGGACCGCCGAACGGTTCGTACCGGACCCGCTGGGGCCACCCGGCGCCCGGCTGTACCGGACCGGGGACCTGGCCCGGCGCGGCCCCGAGGGCCTGAGCTACCTGGGCCGGGGCGACCGCCAGGTCAAGATCCGGGGCTACCGCGTCGACCCGGCCGAGGTGGAGGGCGCGCTGCTGACCCACCCCGGCGTGAGCGGCGCGGTGGTCACCTCCGACACCGACGGGCAGGGCCGGGTGTTCCTGATCGCGCACGTCACCGGCGACTCCGGGGTCCCCGACACCGCACTGCGCGCGCACCTGGGGACCACCCTGCCGCCGCACCTGATGCCGCGCCGCTTCGTGCGGCTGGCGGAACTCCCCACCACCCGCGGGGGCAAGGCCGACCGGCGTGCCCTGGCCGAGAGCGGAGGCACCCGGTCATGACCGTCGCCGTCAACACCCTGGGCCCGGCCGATGTGGACGCGGCCGCGGAGCGGCTCGCCGGGTACGTCCGGCGGACCCCGCTGCTGCCGGGCCTGGCCGCGCCGGGCGGGCCGCGCTCGGAGTGCGCCCTGCTGCTGAAGGCCGAACACCTCCAGCACAGCGGCTCGTTCAAGATCCGGGGCGCGGCCAACGCCGTCCTGGCCCTGGGCGCGCACCGGATCGTCACCGGTTCCTCCGGCAACCACGGGATCGCGCTGGCCCGGCTGGCCGTCCCGCTGGGGGTCGAGGTGACCGTCGTGATGGCGGCCGGGGCCAGCGCGGAGAAGGCCGCGCTGATCCGGGCCATGGGCGGCCGGGTGGTCTCCACGGCGGGCGGGGTCGCCGAGCGGGACTGCCGGGCCGTGGAGCTGGCCCGGGACACCGGCGCGGTGTTCGTGCCCTCCTCCGACCACGAACTCGTGATCGCCGGGCAGGGCACGGTCGGCGCGGAGATCCTGGCGGAGGTCCCCGACGTCGAGACCGTCTACGTACCGACCGGCGGGGGCGGGCTGCTCGCCGGGGTCTGCCTGGCCGCCCGCGGCCACCGGGTGCGGGTGGTGGGCGTGGAGCCCGCCGCCACACCCCGCTACGCCCGTTCGCTGGCGGCGGGCAGGCCCGTACGGCTGTCGCCAAGCGACACCGTCGCCGACGGGCTGCGCGGGCAGCAGCCGGGAGCGGTGACCTTCCCCGTCATCCGGGACCGGGTCGACGACCTGATCGCCGTGTCCGACGCCGAGATCCTGGCCGCCGCCGCACTGTTGCGGCGGTGCGGGGTCGAGGCCGAACCCAGCGGGGCCGTCGCCATGGCCGGGGCGCTGCGCGCGGGCCGGGGCACCGGCCGCGCCGTCGCCATCGTCTCGGGCGGCAACACCACCGCGGCGCTGACCGCCGCCGCGGCCACCGAACCGTATCTGGAGGAGATCTCATGACCACGTCCCTGAACCCGGCCGCGACCACGCCCGTGACCGGCGCCGAGCTGACGGAGCTGGTGCTCGGCATCTACCGCGACACGCTGGGCGAGCCGGACCTGCACGAGGACAGCGACTTCTACGAGTGGGGCGGGGACTCGCTGACCGCCTTCCGGATCACCGCGCGGATCGAAGAGGCGGTGGGGGTGGAGGTGCCGGTCGCGCTGGTCTTCGCCTACCCGTCCCCCGCCGACCTGGCGTCCGTCGTCGACGCCGACCTCGTCCGGGCGTAAGGGGAAGACCATGACCGAGACGTATCTGCGGGGCGGCCGCTGGCGGCTGTGGGAGCAGTTCGCACTGCGCGGGCCGGGCTTCCCGGCGCGCGGGGTGCTGCGGCTGGCCCCCGACGGGCTGGCCGCGGCCGCCGACAAGTTCCCCGAGGGAGAGCAGTTGTCCGGGGAGCGCTGGGCCGAGTTCGGTGCCCTGTTCGCCGAGGCGTCGGTGGAGAGCGCCTACGCCCTCCAGGACATCGCCCGGATGCCCCTCTTCCGGGAGGCGGTGGCCTGGCAGAACCGGCCAGTGCTGACATCGGGGATCGCGCCGTTCCTGAACTGGACGCCGACCGCGGCGGGTCGCACCAGCATGCCCCGCCAGCGGGAGGAACTGGTCGCGCACTACTGGCAGCGGTTCTGCGTCAAGAACGACACCATCGGCTTCTTCGGACCCGTCGGCTGGGGCCGCTGGGACCTCTCCGGTGCGGGCGCCGAGGGCATCGCCGTCGATCCGGGCTCCGGCCTGATCGCGGACTCCCAGGTGTACTTCGCCAGTTGGGCCGTGGACGCGCTGGCCGCGACGATCGGGGCCGACCCGGCGCTGCGGGACTGGGTGGCGCCCCGCCGGGTGCCGTTCGTCCGCCTCTCGGGCACCGAGGTGCTGGTGCCGGGGCGGCCCGCGCAACGGGCCGCCCCGGGGACGGCGGCCGTACTGGCCCGGTGCGACGGGGTGCGCACGGCGCGGGAGATCGCGGCGGAGCTGCCCGGGACGGACGTCGCGGCGGAGCTGACGGAGCTCGTGGCCCGCCGGTGGGCGGTGTGGAAGCTGGAGGTTCCCGCCGACGCCCGCCCCGAGCGGTACCTGCGCTCCTGGCTGGACCGGATCGGCGACCCGGCGGCGCGCGGCCGGGCCCTGGCCGCGCTGGACACCCTGGAGCGGGGCCGGGAGCGGGTGGCCGCCGCCGAGGGGCCGGACGCCCTGGTGGCCGCGCTGACCGGGCTGGAGGGCGAGTTCGTCGCGCTGACCGAGACCGCCGCCGTCCGGGAGAAGGCGGCCGGCACGGCTCCGTGCCGGGCCCTGGTGTACTCCGACTGCCGCCGCTCGGCGAGCGCCCGGCTGGGCCCGGCCGTACGGGAGGCCATGGCCCCGCTGGAGCCGCTGCTGACCAGCGCCGGGTGGCTCACCGCGCGGCTCGCCGAGGCGGTCATGGCGAAGGCCTCGGAGGTGTACGAGCGGCTGGCCGAGCGGGGTCCGGTGGACCTGGCCGCCTTCTGGTTCGCCTGCATGCCCATCCTGCACGGCGCGGCGCGCAGCGAAACGGAGGAACTGCAAAGGGAGTTCAGGGCCCGCTGGGCCGCGATCCTGTCGCCGCCCGAGGACGCCCGCCGGGTCCGGCTGACCCTGGCCGACATCGCGGGTCCGGTGGCCGAGCGGTTCGGCGCGGACGCCGGAACGGGCGGGGGTGAGGGCGGCGGGACGGGCGTACGCGGCGGCTGGACCGCCGCCCGCTATCTGAGTCCGGACATCATGATCGCCGCGACCGGTACGGACGCCGTGGAGCGCGGTGAGTTCGAACTGGTCCTGGGGGAACTGCACATGGCGGCCAATACGCTGGGTTCCTCGCTTTTCGTCCACCAGCATCCCGACGCCCGGGAGCTGACCGCGCTGACCGACCGCGACCACCCGGCGCCCCGGCTGATGCCCCTGCTGCCCAAGGAGCACCGCTCGCGGCTGTCGGTCCGTACCCGCCACGCCCTGGTGCGGCCCGAGGACTACCACGTCGCGCTGGTCGACTTCACCGCCGATCCCGGCAGGCCGCGCACCGTGCTGAGCGCGGACGTGGCGGTGACGGCGGGGGACGACGGCGAACTGCGGGTGGTCCTGCCCGACGGCGCCGAGTTCGCGGCGGTGGACGTGTTCGCGCACGTCCTGACGACCCTGGCGATGGACCTGTTCCAGATCCTGCCGGACGCGGCGGAGCATTCGCCCCGGGTGACCGTCGACCGGCTGGTGGTGGCCCGGGAGACCTGGCGGCTGCCGCAGTCCGGGATCGCCTTCGCGGACGAGAAGGACGAGGCCCGGCGGTTCGTGCGGGCCCGGCAGTGGCGCGAGAGCCACGGTCTGCCCCGGTTCGTCTTCGTGGTGCTGCCGACCGAGACCCGGCCGTTCTACGTGGACTTCGACAGCCCGGTGTACCTCACCATCCTGGCCAAGGCGGTGCGCAGGCTGGCCCGCAAGGAGCCGGACGGCCGGGTCGTGATCACCGAGATGCTGCCCAGTCCGGAACAGGCCTGGCTGACCGACGACGAGGGCCGCGCCTACACCTCCGAGCTGCGCTTCGTGGCGGTGGACGAGGGCTGAGCACCGGCACGTCACGGCACGGACCGGCGCGGACGCGACGGCGGTGTCCCCGGGACCGCTCGGCGCGGGCGGGGCCGCCGTTGCGCGTTCTACCCCCGGCGGCTGCGCGCGCGGCTGCGTCTTCTTCCCTACTGACCGGCCTTTCCAGACAGCAGTGTGGTGCAAAACACCGCTTGGAGGCCCGCAGTGAAAGCATCGTTCGCGCAGCGCAGGCTGTGGTTCCTCGACCAGCTGACCCGAGGTTCCACCGACTCCCTGCTCCCCCTGGCCCTGCGGATCCGCGGCGCGCTCGACGTCCCGGCCCTGGAGCGGGCCCTGGCGGGAGTCGTCGCGCGGCACGAGGTGCTGCGCACCCGGTTCGTCGCCGTCGACGGGGAGCCGGTACCCCGCGTCGATCCCGCCGGGCCGGTCCCCCTCGGGCTCTTCGAGGCGGGGAGCACCGCCGAGGTCTTCGCCCGGGAGCTGGGCCGCCCGCTCGACCTGGCCCAGGAGCACCCGCTGCGGGCCACCCTGACCCGGCTGGGCCCCGAGGAGCACCTGCTGCTCGTGGTGGTCCACCACATCGCGGTCGACGGCTGGTCCTGGGGCGTCCTGCTGCGCGAGCTGGACGCCGGTTACCGGGGCGAGGCGGTGGCGGCGCCCGGGCTCCAGTACACCGACGTGGCCGCCGCCGAGGCCGAGCGGCTGAGCGGGCCGCGCATGGAGCGCCTGATGGGGTACTGGCGCGAGCGGCTGGCCGGGGTGGCCCCGCTGGCGCTGCCCGCCGACCGGCCCCGGCCCGCGTTCTGGGACGGTTGCGGGGACGTGGTGCGCTTCGAGCTGCCCGCCGCGCTGGTCGCCGAGGCGGACCGGGTGGCCCGGGAGCACCGTGCGACCCGGTACATGCTGCTGCTCGCGGTCTACCAGGCCCTGCTGGCGCGCTACTCTGGCCGCTCCGACATCGCCGTGTGCACCACGCTGGCCGACCGCGGCAGGCCCGGGGTGGCCGCCCTGATCGGGCCGTTCGTCAACACCATCGTGCTGCGCACCGACCTGGCCGGGGACCCGGCCTTCACGGAGCTGCTGACCCGGGTCCGGACCGGGGCGCTGAAGGACTTCTCGCACGCCGACGCGCCCTTCGACCGGGTGGTCGGGGAGGTGGTCACCGAGCGCGACCTGTCCCGGCACCCGCTCGCGCAGGCCTCCTTCACCCTGCTGAACAACGCCCCGGCGCCGGCGCGGCTGGCGGACCTGGACGTGGCGCTCGTCCCGACTCCGCTCGGCGGCACCGGACTTGACGTCTTCCTCGACCTGAGCCTGCGCGCCAACGGCGATGTCGCGGCGATACTCCAGTACTCCACCACGCTGTTCGACGACGCCACGATGGAGCGGTTCGCCGAGGGGTACGTCGCCCTGCTGCGCGCGGTGCTCGCCGCGCCCGGGGCTCCGGTCGCGGCGCTCGCCCGGGAGCTGGCCCCGCTGCCCGGGGCCGAGCGGGAGCGGCTGATCGCCCTGGCCGGAACGGGGGCGACGAGCGGCCCCGCTCCCGCCTTCACCGTGGCCGGGGACCCCGGCGCGGTGGCCCTGGTCTGCGGGGAGGAGTCCCTGACCTACGGCGGGCTGGACGCCCTGACCGGTTCGCTGGCCGCCGCCCTCGCGGGGGCGGGGGTCCGGCCGGGCACCGCGGTGGGGGTGTGCATGCGGCGCGGGATCCCGGCGGTGGCCGCCATGGCCGCGATCTGGCGGGCGGGCGCGGTGTTCGTCCCGATGGACCGTCAGCTCCCGCTGGAGCGGCTGGGGTTCATGGCCGCGGAGGCGGACGTGCGGTACGTGCTGACCGACTCCGCGACCCGGGAGACGGCCGACGCGCTCGGTCCGCGGGTGCTGGCCGTCGAGGACGCCGGATCCGTCGCCGGGCCCGCGCCCCGGCACGTCCCGGACCCCGGGGACCTCGCCTACGTCATCTTCACCTCGGGCTCCACCGGCCGCCCCAAGGCAGTCGGGGTCGAGCACCGGGCGATGGCCGCGCACGTCGCCGCCGCCCGGGCCGAGTTCGGGATCACGGCGGCGGACCGGGTGCTCGCCTTCTCCTCCTTCTGCTTCGACGCCTCCTTCGACCAGCTGCTGACCGCCCTGGGCTGCGGGGCGCGCGTGGTCGTCCGCCCGGACGAGCAGTGGCTGCCCGGCCGGGTGCCCTCGGTGGTCGAGCGGCACGGGATCACCGTGCTGAACCTGCCGCCCACCTACTGGGCCGAGCTGGCCTTCTCGCTCACGGGCGCCTCGGCCGCCGCGCTGGCCCCGCTGCGGCTGCTGATCCTGGGCGGCGAGTCCGTCCCGGCGGGGGCGCTGGCCACCTGGCAGGAGCGGGTCCCCTCGGTGCGGGTGGTCAACGCCTACGGCCCGACGGAGACCACCGTCACCGCCGCCACCCACGACATCGGCGCGGGCGGCTCCCGGGTCCCGATCGGCCGCCCGCTGGGCGGGCGCCTGCTGTACGTGGTGGACGAGCGGGACGAGCTGGTCCCCGAGGGGGTTCCCGGCGAACTCCTGATCGGCGGCGCGGAGCTGGCCCGCGGCTACCTCGGCCGCAGCGCGCTGACCGCGGGCACCTTCGTCCCCGACCCCTTCGGCGGGGGCGGCGGCCGGCTCTACCGCACCGGCGACCTGGTACGCCGACTGCCCACCGGAGAGCTGGAGTTCCTCGGCCGGACCGACGACCAGGTCAAGATCCGCGGGTTCCGCGTCGAACTCGGCGAGATCGAGGCCGTCCTGCTGGAGTGCCCCGGGGTGGTGGCCGCCGCGGTGGCCGTCGGGGCCGACGCCCGGGGCGGCCCGAGCCTGACCGGCTACGTGGTGGGCGCCGGCGCGCCGCCCGCCCCCGCGGCGCTGCGCGCCTTCTGCGCGGAGCGGCTGCCGCACTACGCGGTCCCCGGCGACTTCACGGCGCTCGACGCGCTGCCGGTGAACGCGTCGGGGAAGCTGGACCGGGCCGCGCTGCCCGCCGTCCGGCCGGACCGGGACCGGGCCGTGGGCGGCGCCGAGTTCATCGCCCCGCGCGACGCGACCGAGCGGGTGGTCGCCGCGATCTGGGCCGAGGTCCTGGGAGTGGACCGGGTCGGCATCGACGACGGGTTCTTCGACCTGGGCGGCCATTCGCTGCTGGCCACGATGGCGGTCTCGCGGATCGCCGAGCGCCTCGGCCGCGAGGTGGAGCTGCGCACCCTGTTCGAGAACCCGAGCATCCGCGCCTTCGGCCCGCTGGTGGCGGCGGCCCGCGAGGCCGGGGCGAGCACCGTGGTCCCGGTCGACCGCTCGGGGCCGCTGCCGCAGTCCTTCGCCCAGGAGCGCATGTGGTTCCTGGACCGGATGTCGGACGCGGGTGACGAGTACGTGCTGTGGTTCTCCTGGCGGGTGCGCGGCGGCCTGGACCGGGCGGCCTGGCAGGGCGCGCTGGATGATGTCGTCGCCCGGCACGAGGCGCTGCGGACGGCGCTGAGCGAGCTGGACGGAAAACCCGTGCAGCGGGTGCTGGAGGGGGTCGGCGTACCCCTGGAGTGGCGGGAGGCCGCGCCGGGCGAGGAGTCCGCACGGCTCGACGCGGTCCGTGAGCAGGCCTTCGGCTTCGCCACCCGCCGCTTCGCCCTGGACCGGCCGCCGCTGCTGCGCGCCGGGGTGTGGGAGCTGGGGGCCGGGGACCACGTCGCGGTCATCGCCTTCCACCACGCGGCCACCGACGGCTGGTCCAAGGACATCGTGATCGGTGAGCTGTCGGCCTGCTACCGCGCCCGGCTGGCCGGGGAGCCGGCGGAGCTGGCGCCCGTACCGGTGCAGTACGGGGACTACGCCGTCTGGCAGCGCGACCGGCTGACCGGGGAGGTGCTGGAGCGGCAACTGGACTACTGGGAGCGCAACCTCGCCGGGGTGCCCGCGCTGGAGCTGGCCACCGACCGGCCGCGCCCGGCGGGCTGGTCGGGCCGGGGCGGGGCGGTCGAGGTGGAGCTGCCCGCCGAGCTGGCGGCCGGGCTGGGCGAGCTGACCCGGCGCTACGGGGTGAGCCGGTTCATGGTCCTGCTGGCGGTGACCCAGATCGTGCTGGGCCGCTGGTCGGGGCAGCGGGACCTGTCGGTGGGCACCCCGGTGGCGGGGCGCGGGCAGGTGGAGCTGGAGCGGCTGGTGGGACTGCTGGTGAACACGGTGGTGCTACGGGCCGATCTGACCGGCGAGCCCACCTTCGAGGAGTTCCTGGGCCGGGTCAGGGAGACCGTACTGGGGGCCTTCGACCACCAGGAGGTGCCCTTCGAGCGGCTGGTGGAACAGCTGCGCCCGGAGCGGGACCCCTCGCGCAATCCGCTGTTCCAGGTGATGTTCGACGTACAGGAGAGCCCGGCCGGCGGTCCGCGGGTGGCGGGGCTGGAGGTGGAGCACTTCGTCCTGCCGTGGCGTTCGGCGAAGTTCGACCTGACGGCCACCTTCCTGCTCTATCCGGACCGGTTCGCGCTGAACGTCGAGTACGCGAGCGACCTCTTCGATCCCGGGACGGTGACCCGGTTCGCCGGGCACGTGGGCCGGGTGCTGGCCGCGGTGGTGGCCGCGCCGCAGCGGCCCGTGGGGCGGCTGGAGTTGCTGTCGGCCGAGGAACGGGCGGAGCTGGTGGGGGTGGCGGGCAGTTCACCCGCGGTCGCGGAAGTGCCGCCCTTCACGGTGGCGGGCGAGCCCGACGCGGTGGCCCTGGTCTGCGGGGAGCAGGTCCTGACGTACGGGGAGCTGGACGCGCTGACCGGCGGCCTGGCGCTGTCGCTGGCCGAGGCCGGGGTCGGCCCGGAGACCCCGGTCGGGGTGTGCCTGCGGCGCGGTACCTGGTCGGTGGCCGCGATGGCGGCCATCTGGCGGGCGGGCGGGGTGTACGTACCGCTGGATCCGCAACTGCCCGAGGAAAGGCTGCGGTTCATGGTGAAGCGGGCCGGGGTGCGCTGCGTCGTCACCGACGGTCCGACCGCGTCGCTGGCGGCCGCGCTGGACCGGCCGGTGGTCCTCGTCGAGGGGATCACGGCCGCCCCGGACGCGCCCCGGCACGTCCCCGGCTCCCACGAGCTGGCCTGTGTCATCTTCACTTCGGGCTCCACCGGCCGCCCCAAGGCGGTCGGGGTCGAGCACCACGCACTGGCCGCCCACACCCTGGCCGCGCGGGAGCGGTTCGGGATCACCGCCGACGACCGGGTGCTGAACTTCGCCTCCCACTCCTTCGACGCCTCCCTGGAACAGATCCTGCCCGCCCTCGGCGCGGGGGGCACGGTGCTGATCCGCCCCGACGAGGTGTGGACGGTGGAGGAACTCGCCGAACAGGTGCGGGCGGAGGGCGTCAGCGTCATGGAGGTCACCCCCTCCTACTGGGAGGAGATCGCCGCCCGCCTCGACACGGTGGCCGGGGACCTCAAGAGCCTGCGGCTGGTGGTGACCGGCGGGGAAGCCATGCCCTCGGCCCCGCTGGAGCGGTGGTTCGCCCACCTGCCCGACGTCCCCGTCCACAACACCTACGGCCCCACGGAGACGGTCATCTCGGCCACCTCCCACCTGGTCACCGGGCCGGTCGGGGGCCGGGTCCCGATCGGCCGGCCCTGGGGCGAGCGGCGCCTGTACGTCGTGGACGCGCACGACGAGTTGGTACCCGTCGGCGTGCCGGGCGAACTGCTGATCGGCGGGGCGGAATTGGCTCGCGGCTACCTCGGCCAGGGCGCGCTGACCGCCCAGCGGTTCGTCCCCGACCCGTACGGCGCCACCGGCGGGCGGCTCTACCGCACCGGCGACATCGTGCGCCGACTGCCGGGCGGCGAGCTGGACTTCCTCGGGCGGACCGACCACCAGGTCAAGATCCGCGGGTTCCGCATCGAACCCGGCGAGATCGAGGCCGTACTCGAACAGTACGAGGGCGTGCGCGGCGCCGCCGTCCTGGTCCGCGAGCTGCGCGGGGACCGCGCCCTCGTCGGCTACGTCGCCGGACAGGGCTTCGGCGCCGACGAACTGGCCGCCTGGTGCCGCACCCTGCTGCCCGGCTACATGGTCCCGGCCGCCTTCGTGGTCCTCGACAGCCTGCCCCTGACCGTGCAGGGCAAGACCGACACCACGGCGCTGCCCGACCCCGAACTGCCCGCGCGGGCCGAGTCCGTGGCCCCGAGGACCCCCACCGAGGAGGTCACGGCCCAGATCTGGGCCGAGGTCCTCGACCTGCCCTCGATCGGGGTGCGCGAGGACTTCTTCGCCCTCGGCGGGCACTCGCTGCGGGCCGTGGCGGTGGCCTCCCGGCTCCGCGCCGCCTTCGACTGCCCGGTCCAGGTCCGCGACCTGTTCGAGCGCCCGACGGTCGAGCTGCTCGCCGCCGAGGTGGAGCGCCGGCTGTTCGAAGAGATCGCCGGCATGAGCGATGACGAGATCGACCTGTCCCTGACGGCTGACTTCTGAGACGAGATAGGACCGCATTCCCATGACCACTTCACAGGTCGAACCCTCCACCGCTCAGGGCGGGCTCTCCCCGGCGGCCCGGCAGCTCCTGGAGCGCCGGCTGCGCGGCCGGGCGGGCGCCGCGCCCGCGGGCATCCCCCGCGCCACCCCGCGCCCCGACCGGATCCCGCTGTCCTCCGCGCAGCAAAGCCTGTACTTCCTGCACCGGCTCGACCCCGAGGGCGTCGAGTACCTGATGCCCGCCGCCTGGCGGTTCACCGGCCCCCTGGACCTGCCCGCGCTGGACGCGGCGGTCGGCGATCTGATCGTCCGCCACGAGCAGCTGCGCGTGATCTTCCCGGACGTGGACGGCGTACCGGCGCAGGAGGTGCTGCCCGCCGACGGCAGCGGCCTGCACCTGGTGGAGCTGCCCGACGGCGCGGACGCCCGGGCCGTGGCCGAGGCCGTGCGCACGGCGGCGGTGCGCCCCTTCGACCTGGCCGTCGAACCGGGGTTCCGCGCCACGCTGGTGCGGGTCGCCGCCGAGGAGCACGTGCTGGTCCTCGCCCTGCACCACATCGTCGCGGACGGCTGGTCCCTCGACCTGCTCATGCGTGACCTGCGCGCCTTCCACCGCGCCCGCTCCGAGGGCGGCGCGCCGCCCGCCGACCCGGCGCCCATCGCCTACGTGGACTACGCGATCTGGCAGCGCGGCCGCGACGAGAGCGCCGACATCACCTACTGGCGTGCGGCCCTGGCGGGCCTGACCCCGCTCGAACTGCCCCTGGACCACCCGCGCCCGGCGACCCGTTCCTCCGCCGGCGCCGTGCACACCGTGGAGCTGCCCGAGGCACTGACGGCGGCGCTGGTGGAGGCGGGCAAGCGGACCGACACCACCTCGTACATGACCACGATGGCCGCGTTCCAGGCCGCCCTGGGGTTCCACAGCGGGCAGGACGACATCGCGATCGGCACGGTCGTGGCCAACCGGGAACGCCCGGAGACCGAGCAGCTGGTCGGCTTCTTCGTGAACACCCTGGTCGTACGGACCGACCTGGCAGGCGACCCCACCGGCGACCAGCTGCTCGCCCGGACCCGGGAGAGCGTGCTGGGGGCGCTCTCGCACCAGTCGCTGCCCTTCGAGCGGGTGGTGGACGAGCTGAGTCCCGACCGGGACCTGTCCCACAATCCGCTGGTCCAGGTGCTGTTCACGCACACCACGGCCGAGCGGGGCTCCTGCGCCCTGGGCGGGGCCACGGGCACGGCCTTCCCGATCGACCTGACCACCGCGAAGTTCGATCTGACCCTGGACGTCCTGGAGGACGCGGGACGGCTCAGCCTGCGCTTCGTCTACCGCCCCGACCTGTTCGCGGCGCAGTCGATGGCCCGGCTGGCCGAGCACACGGTGGCGGTGCTGCGGGCGTTCACCCGGGAGCCGGCCGCCCCGCTGAGCCGGATGGCACTGCTCACGGACGCCGAGATCGCCGAGCTGCTCGGCCCCGACGGCCCCGCGAACCGGACCGTCCCGGCGCCGGGCGAGGGCTCGGCGAGCCGGGCGCCCCGGCTCGCCTGGGAGCGGCTGGCGGAACACACCGGGCGGACGCCCGGCGCCGTGGCCGTCTCCGGGGGCGGACGCTCCCTGACGTACGCCGAACTCGATTCGGCCTCGCGGGCCCTGGCCCTGCGGCTGCGGGCGACGGGGATCGGGCCGGAGTCCCTGGTGGGGGTGTGCCTGGGCCGCTCGGTCGACCTGGCGGTGGCGCTGCTCGGGGTGTGGCGCGCGGGGGCGGCGTACCTGCCGCTGGACCCGGCACACCCGCGGGCCCGGCGGGAGTTCACCGTCGCCGACGCGGGGGTGGAGTGGGTGGTCACCGACGACGCCGGGCGCGCGGCCGTGGAGGGGTTGGCGGTGGGGGTGATCCCGCTGGCGGATCCCGGCGCCCCGGGCGCCGCCGACGCCGTGGCGGACGCGGCGGAACTCGCCTCCGTGGCCCCGGGGCCGGACTCGCTCGCCTACGTCATCTACACCTCCGGATCCACCGGCCGCCCCAAGGGCGTCGAGGTCACCCACGCCAACCTGGCCTGGCTGCTCGGCGCGGCGGACCACCACTTCGACTTCGGCGCCGACGACGTGTGGACGCTGCTGCACTCCCCCGCCTTCGACTTCTCGGTCTGGGAGCTGTGGGGGCCGCTGACCTCCGGCGGGCGGGTGGTGGTGCTGACCGAGGACGAGGTCCGCGACCCGGCCGCGGTGCACGCCGTACTGCGCGGGGAGCGCGTGACGGTGCTCAACCAGACCCCGGCCGCCTTCAAGGGGCTGCGGGCCCATCTGGCCCAGCAGGGCGAGGGGTTCGCGGACCTGGCCCTGCGCACGGTGATCTTCGGCGGGGACGCCTTCGACGCCCGGGACTACCGGGACTGGTTCGCCGGGCCCGCCGCGGGGCGGCCCGCGCTGGTGAACATGTACGGCATCACCGAGACCACGGTCCACGTCACCTACCGGCTGATCACCGAGGCGGACACGGTCGCGGCGGTGTACTCGCCGATCGGCCGACCGCTGGCCGGGCAGCACGGGTACGTCCTGGACCGGGCGGGGCGGCTGGCGCCCCGGGGCACGGTGGGCGAGCTGTACATCGCGGGCGGCGGGGTGGCCCGCGGCTACCGCAACCGCCCGGAGCTGACGGCCGAGCGGTTCCCGCTGGACCCCTTCGGCCCGTTCGGCGCGGGCGGCGCGGGCGGCGTGGGCGGCGCGCGGATGTACCGCACCGGTGACCTGGTGCGGGTGCTGCCCGACGGGCAGCTCGCCTACGCGGGGCGCGCCGACCACCAGGTGAAGATCCGCGG
Organism: Streptomyces sp. G-G2; assembly: GCF_030063135.1. GTDB lineage: Bacteria > Actinomycetota > Actinomycetes > Streptomycetales > Streptomycetaceae > Streptomyces. Next base: position 90,210 of record NZ_JASISO010000029.1, on the reverse strand, counting down.
GTTCCGGATCGAGCCGGGCGAGATCGAGACCGCGCTGCGGGTGCTGCCCGGGGTGCGCGACGCCTCGGTGGTGGCCCGGCCCGACGCGCACGGCGGGGCCCGGCTGGTGGCCCACGTGGTGCTGTCCGAGGGGCGGCCGCTGGACGCGGCCGACCTGCGGGACCGGCTGCGGCTGACCCTGCCCGAGTACATGGTCCCCGCCCTGTTCGTACGCCACGCCAGGCTGCCGATCACGGCGAACGGCAAGGTGGACCGCAAGTCCCTGGTGGCGGTGGCCGTCGAGGGGGCGGGCGCGCCCGCCGGATACGTCCCGCCGACGGGCCCGGCCGAGGAGGCATTGGCCCGCATCTGGTCGGACGTGCTGGGCGCCGAGCGGATCAGCCGTACGGCGAACTTCTTCGACCTGGGCGGCGACTCGATGCTGGCCCTGCGCGTGATCGGGCAGGCCCGCTCCGCGGGGCTGGGCCTCAGCGTCCCGGACCTGTTCCGGGCCCGCACCCTGGGCGACCTGGCCGCGCTGGCGACGGAGGCCGCCGAGGACGCCGGCCCCGCGCCCGTGGAGCCCTTCTCCCAGCTCGACCCGGCCGACGCGGCCCGGCTGCCGCGGGGCCTCGACGACGCGTACCCGCTGACCATGCTCCAGGCCGGCATGCTGCACGAGATGCTGGCCGACCCGAGCCGCGGCGCCTACCACAACGTCACCGACCTCAAGATCACCGTGCCGGAGGGCTTCGATCTCGCCGCCTTCCAGACGGCGGTGGACACCGTGGTACGGGGCCACAGCATCCTGCGGTCCTCCATCGACCTGGTCTCCTTCTCCGAGCCGCTCCAGCTGGTGCACGCCGCCGCCGTACTCCCGGTCGGCTACAGCGATCTGCGCGCGCTCTCCCACAAGGAGCAGTGGGCGTCCGTACGGGCCTACGTCGACGCGGAGTTCTCCCGGCGCTTCGACCTGGCGGCCGCGCCGTTGGTCCGCATCCACCTGCACCGGCTCACCGACCGGGAGCTGCGGCTCACGCTCACCGACTGCCACGTGGTGCTCGACGGCTGGAGCCTCACCTCGCTGATCGCGGACCTGCTCGACCTGCACCGGCAGGCCGTGGCGCAGGGCCGGACCCCGCAGCTGCAGGCGGCGCCCCCGTACGCCGAGTACGTCGCGCTGGAGCGGGCCGCGCTCGTCGACGAGGAGGGCCTGGAGTACTGGCGCTCGGCGCTGAGCGACCTGAGCCCGATCCGGTTCACCCGGCGCGGTACGGAGGGCGCCGAAGGCGGGCAGTTCGTGCACGAGGCGCGCCGCTCGTACGCGGCCCTCGCCGAGCCGATCGGCCGGCTGGCGCGGCTGGCCGGGGTGCCCCGCCGTACCGTCCTGCTCTGCGCGTTCCACCACACCATGAGCCTGTTCGCCGAGCGCGACGGCTCCGCCGAGGGCCACTCGGTCGGCCTGGTCACCAACGGCCGGCCCGAGGTGCCCGGCTCCGACCGGATGCGCGGGCTGTTCCTCAACACCGTGCCGTTCGGCGTCCGGCGCCCCCGGGGCAGCTGGCTGGAGTACCTGAAGGCGGCGTTCGCCGCCGAGCAGGAGATGCTCCCCTACCGCAGGGTGCCGCTGGCCCGCCTCGCGCAGCTTCGGCCGGGTGAGCCGAGTCTGGCGGACACCCTCTTCAACTACGTCAACTTCCACCGGCTGTCCGGTGACAGCTGGGACGACTCGCTGGAGATCGCCCGCACGGCGTTCCCGCTGATGCTCAACGCCAGCGTCGAGTCCTTCACCCTCGACGTCGACCCGGACTACCTGGCCCCGGCCACCGCCGAGCAGCTCGCCGACCTGATGTGCGGGGTGCTGAAGGCGATGACCGCGCGGCCCGGGGATCCGGTCACGGCGCCGACGCTGGCCGGCGAGGCGCGGATGCGGGCACTGGAGGAGTGGGGCCGCGGCCCCGAGCTGGCGAACACCTCGCTGATGTTCCACGAGTGCGTGGCCGAGCACGCCGTGCTCACGCCCGACGCGGTGGCCGTCCGGCAGGGCGGGCGGGAGGTCACGTACGCCGACCTGGACACCGCGGTGCACCAGTTGGCGGACCGGCTGCGTGCCCTCGGGGTCGGCCCCGAGGTACCGGTCGGCATCTGCCTCGACCGGGGTCCGGAGATGGTCCGGGCCGTGCTCGGTGTGCTGCGGGCGGGCGGCGCGTTCCTGCCGCTGGAGTCGCAGCACCCGTCCGACCGGCTGAAGTTCATCGCCCGGGACAGCGGGATGCAGGTGCTGATCACCCAGTCCTCGCTGCTGGGGACGGTGCCGTTCGACGGCCCGACCCTGGTCGTGGACGATCCGGCGACCTGGGCGGCGCCCGTCGAGGTCCCGGCGCCGGCGCTCGCCGTCACCGCGGACAACGCGGCCTACGTCCTCTACACCTCGGGCTCCACGGGCACGCCCAAGGGCGTCACCATCCAGCACCGCAGCCTGACCAACATGCTGGAGGGCCAGCGCGACCTGTTCCCCGTGACCCCCGCCGACCGGGTGCTCCAGTTCGCCTCCCTCAGCTTCGACGTCTCCATCATGGACCTGACCTGGGCCCTGGCGAACGGCGCCCAGCTGTGCACCCCGACCAGGGAAGGGCTGCGCGCCGGCGCCGACCTCGCCAACACCCTGCTCGACTACGGGATCACCGTCGCGATGCTGGCCCCGAGCGCCCTGGCGGCCCTCGGCGAGGACCGCTTCCCCGCCCTGCGGACCCTCCAGGTGGCCGGCGAGGCCTGCCCGGCCGAACTGGCCCAGAAGTGGGCGCGCGGACGGCGGTTCTACAACGTCTACGGGCTCACCGAGACGACCGTGTGGTCCGTCTCCACCCTCCTCAAGCCCGACTGCAAGCGCCCCCCGATCGGCTGGGCGATGCGCAACACCCAGGTCTACGTGCTCGACGAGGACCTCCAGCCGGTTCCCGTCGGGGTGCGGGGCGAGGTCTACCTGGGCGGGCGGGCCATCGGCCGGGGCTATGTGAACCGCCCCGGCCTGACCGCCGCCGCGTTCGTCCCCGACCCGTACGGCGCCCCCGGCGGCCGGCTGTGCCGCACCGGAGACATCGGCGTCCAGCTGCCCGACGGCGCGGTGGAGGTCCTCGGCCGCCGCGACAGCCAGGTGAAGCTGCGCGGGTTCCGGATCGAGCTCGGCGAGATCGAACACGGGCTGCGGGAACTGCCCGAGGTGCAGCAGGCGGTGGTCCTGCTGCGGCGGGACCTGCCGGAGCCGGCGCTGGTGGCGTACGTGGTGCCCGAGGAGGGGGTGGAGCCCGTCGTCGAGCCCTTCCGCCGGGCGCTGCGGGCCAAGGTGCCCGCGTACATGGTCCCCGCGCGGTTCGTCTTCCTCGACGCGATGCCGGTCAACAGCAGCGGCAAGGTCGACAAGAAGGCCCTGCCGCTGCCCCCGGCCGACCGGCTGGGCAGCGCCACCGAGTACGTCGCACCGGGCACGCCGGCCGAGGTGGTGCTCGCCGAGGTCTGGCGCACGGTCCTCGGCATCGCGCGGGTCGGTGTCCACGACGACTTCTTCGCCCTCGGGGGCAGTTCGCTCTCCACCGTCCGGGTCGCCGCGCAGGCGGCCGCACGCGGGCTGAGCGTCTCCGTACGGGACCTGCTGGAACGGCCCACGATCGCCCGGCTCGCCGCCCGCGCCACGGAGGCGGCGGAGCGGGGCGCCGACGCCGGAGCCGCGCACGCTTCTCCGGTCGCGAAGGCCGTCACCTCGGAGGTCCGCCTGCGCGAGGGCGACGGCGCCCCGCTGTGGTGCGTGCACCCCAGCGGCGGCAGCGGCGCCTGGTACGTGCCGCTCGCCCGGGCCCTGCCGCCCGGTCAGCCGGTGCGGGCCTTCCAGGCCCGCGGCCTGCTCGGCGGGGTGGACCCGACCACGATCTCCGGGATCGCGGCCAACTACGCCGCCGAGATCACGGCCCACGGCGGGCTCGGCCCGCACGACCTGCTGGGCTGGTCCATGGGCGCCAACATCGCCCTGGAGATGGCCACCCAGTTGCACGAGGCCGGTCACATCGTCGCACCGCTGACGCTGATCGAGCCGCACCTGCCCCACCCGGCGGCCGGCGAACGCCTCGCGGCGGTCGGCCGGGACATGGAGCGGGGGCTGCGGATGCGCGACCGCGTCCGTGCGCTGCCGCCGTCCCCGGAGCGGGACGCGGCCACGGCCGAGCTCACCACTCTGCTGCTGGGTGCCGGTATGAGCCCGGGCGAGGCGGCCCTGGTGGAACAGGCCCCCATCGAGGTCTGGCACTCGCTGCTGACCGCCCTGTCCGACTACGTACTGCGCCCCTACCCCGGTCACGTCCACCTCCTGGTGGGCAGCGCGGCCGCGGAACTGCCCGACGGCGAACCGATGCCCGGGCTGGACGTGGACTTCCGCACCTACGTCGAACGCTGGCGCGAGATCGCGCTCGGCGGCCTGACCGTCCACGTCACCGAGGGCGACCACATGTCCATGATGTCCGAACGGCTGATGCACAAGACCGCTGCTGTGCTCGGCCGGATCCAGTCGGAGGCACGCCGATGACCGTCCTGACCACCAACGCGCACACCGACACGACCACGGCCGCGGACCTCTCCGCCCTGGTGTGCCCGATCACCGGGCGGACCGCCCCGCCGGCCGCGGTGACCCGTACGGCACCGCCGGCACCGCCGGCCCCGGCGGCCACCTTCACCGAGCGCTACCTCCTCGACCCCGGGGTCAACGCGGACCCCTACGGCTACCTGAACTCCCTGCGCGACCACGACCCGGTCCACTGGAGCGCCATGCACCGGGCCTGGCTGGTCACCGGGCACGGCCAGCTGATGCACTGCCTGCGCGACCCGGCGGTCTCCGCCGAGCGGGTGGGGCCGCTGATGGACGCCGTGCCCGAGGGCGCCCGGGAGGACACCGAGCGGGCGTTCTCCGTCCTGTCCCGCTGGATGGTCTTCAACGACCCGCCGCAGCACCGGCGGCTGCGCCAGGTCTTCCAGGAGCAGTTCTCCGCCCGCGGCATCGCCCGCTACCGCACCTTCGTCGAGCGCGCCACCCGCGCCATGCTGGCGCGCCGCTCGGTGCCCGGCAGCGACGGTGACCTCCTCGCCGACATCGCCCGGCCGCTGCCCGCCCTGGTCTTCGCCCGCTGGCTGGGCGTCCCCCAGGCCCACAGCCCCTCCTTCTGGTACTGGAACGCCCGGGTGGGCGACCTGGTGCTCGGCGCGGCCCAGGAGGAACGCGAGTACCGCACCTCGCTCCAGTCCCTGGTGAAACTGGACGACTACCTCGGCGAGCTGGTGCGGGAACGGCGCGCGGACCCCAAGGACGACCTGATCAGCTCGGTGCTCGCCGGCGGCCAGATCGGGAAGTCGGTCAGCGAGGAGGAGTTCGTCGGGATGCTGACCCAGATGGCCTTCGCGGGCGGGGAGACCACCAGCAACCTGATCGTCAACACCCTGCTCGCACTGTTGCGGCACCCCGAGGAGCTGGCGGCGGTCCGCGCGAACCCCGATCTGGTGCCGCTCGCCGTCGAGGAGGCGATGCGCTACGACGGCCCATCGAAGATGTCGATCCGCAGCGCCGCCCGGGACTTCGACCTCGACGGCCGTACGGTGCGCGGCGGGGACCGGCTGTTCCTGGTGACCGCGGCCGCCAACCGGGATCCCGAACGCTTCGCGGACCCGGACCTGTTCCGTGTCGCCCGGGGCAGCACCTCGCACCTGGGCTTCGGGTTCGGCGCGCACTTCTGCATCGGAGCCGCGCTGGCCCGGCTGGTGGCCTGCGCCGTGGTCGGCGTACTCGTGAGCGACTACCCGGACCTGGCGCTGGCCACCGACCGGCACACCTGGCAGCTGTCCCTGCTCAACCGCGCCCTGACGGCTCTGCCCGTCCGCTACTGACCCGCGCCCCTGCGCTACCGACCCGTGGCCGCCCCCGGCGGCCCGACGAAGGGTTCGATCATGGCTTCCACCCTGGCGAGCGCGGGTTCCCGCCTGCGCGCGCCCGCCAAACTGCCCTCCTTCCGGCTGCTGTGGCTGGGTCAGTCCCTGTCCCTGCTCGGGGACGGCTTCAGCTACATCGCCTTCTCCTGGATCACGCTGAGCCTGACCCAGTCCACCCTCACCCTCGGTTACGTCCTCGCCTTCCAGGCGGTCCCCCGGGCGCTGCTGACCATGGTCGGCGGCTCGCTCAGCGACAAGTGGTCCTCCCGCACCCTGATGACCCTCTCCAGCTGGGCCCGGGCCGCGCTGATGGTGGGCGTGGGGCTGATCGGGATGGCCGGCACGCTCACGGTGCCCGTGCTGTGCTGCGCCGCCGCCGCGTTCGGCGCCGTCGACGCGTTCTTCCAGCCCGCGCGGGCCTCGATCCTGCCCTCGGTGGTGGACAAGGAACTGCTGGCCCCGGCCAACGCCCTGCTCGCGGTCGGCACGAAGGTGTCCTCCATCCTCGGTCCGGCGGTCGGCGGCATGGTGGTGGCCCTCTCGGACGCCCCCGTCGCCTTCCTCGTGGACGGGGCGTGCTTCGCGCTCTGCGGGCTGTGCGTCTCGCGGATCCGGACCCTGGCGCCCGTACCCCGGGAGGACACCGACCAGTCGGGCGCCGCGGCGGCCGAGACCGAGGCCGGGGACTCGCTGCTCACCCGGATGCGGGCCGGTCTGCGCTACGCCCTGGAGGACCCGCGGATCCGCTCGATCCTGATCGTCGACATGGCGATGACGTTCTGTTACGCCGGGACGTTCACGGTGGGCTTCGCCACGCTGGCCAAGGTGGACCTGCACGGCGGTTCGATGACCCTGGGCGTGCTCAACGGCGCGCTGGCGGGCGGGGCGATGCTCGGCACGCTGGTCGGCGGCTCCCTCAGCAGCCTGCCCCGGGTGGGCCTGCTGATCGCCGCGCTCGCGGGGTGGCTCGCGGTGGGCATGGGGGTGCTGGGCATGGTGGACAGTACGGTCGCGGCGTTCGTGACCGTCCTGGTGATGGGCTTCGGCATCGGTTTCCAGGGGGTCTTCGGCCTCAGCTGGATCCAGCGCAACATCGACCCCTCGGTGCTGAGCCGGGTGATCTCGGTGGACATGGTCCTGAGTTACGCGATGGCTCCGCTGTCGCTGATCCTGTGCGGAGCCCTGGCCCAGCACGGCAGCGGGCCGATGTTCGCGGTGTCGGGCGCGGTCCTCGCGCTGACGGCGGTGGGCGTGCTCAGCTCCCGGGCGGTGCGCGGGATGCGCTGATGGCGGGGCGGGGCGGCGCGGGGCGCGACGTGGGGCCGGACGGATCTCCGTTCCGGCCCTCAGGCGTGTCCGGTCCCGCTCAGCGCTCCGCGAGCACCCGGGGACTGTGGCGGGGGTCACAGGGAACCTTTGAGCGAGCAGCCTCCTCTCTTGTGTGACAACACCGGTACGGCGGACGGAGGCCACCATGAGAACCACCCGTGGGACATGGCGATGACGAGACCGCCCACGGCGGCGGAGCCGGCGTCCCGCACGGATCCCGCCCGTCTCCACACGCTGGTCCGCGCGGCTCAGGACGGCGACGTGATCGCGATGCAGGACCTGCTCGCCGTGCTCGCGCCGTACGTCGGGCGGCTCGCCGGGCCGATCGCCCTCGACGACGGCCCCGACGCGGCCCAGGAGGCCCTGACCGTGATCTTCAAGAACATCGGCCATCTGCACGAGCCGGCGGCCCTGTTCGGCTGGGCCCGGGCCATCACGGTGCGGGAGGCGGTACGGATGGCCCGCCGCGGCCCTCGTACCGCGGCGGCCGAGCTCACCGAGGTACCCGCGCCCGGCGACCCTCAGCTGGCCGCCGACATACGGGACGTGCTCGACCGGCTGACCCCGGAGCACCGCGCGGTGCTGACGCTCCGCGACCTGGAGGGACTCGACGAGCAGGCCGTCGGCGCACTGCTCGCCCTGCCCGTCGGGACCGTCAAGTCGCGGCTGTCACGGGCCCGCCGAAGCTTCCGGAAGGCGTGGGGACGATGACCGAGAACTGGCCCGTCGCAGAACTGGACACCGTCCGCCGACTGCGGATCCTCGCCGCCGCCCAGCCCAGCGCCCTGTTCGTCGAGGACCTGGTGCCCGCGCCGTTCGAAGCGGTCTGGGCCGTGGCCGCCGACCTGGAGAACGAGCTGCCCACCCTGCTGCCCGACGTCCGGTCCCTGACGGTCACCGCGACCGACGGGGAACGGCTGGAGGCGTACGCCCGCGGGTACGGCGGGGTACGGGCCCGGTTCGACATCGTGCTGAGCCCCGGCTGGTGCCTCATGCAGAGCCGGTTCCTGCTCGGTGGCATGGCGGCCGTCCCGGACGGAGATGGCACCCGGTTCGCGTTCCTCGGCGGTTTCCGCTTCCCGGGCGCCCGGTTGCTCCGGCCGGCGCTGCGGCCGCTCGGCGACCACTACGGCCCGATGGTGCTGCGCCGGCTGCGCAGCCGCCTCGACATCGGCTGACAGCCCCCCGCGGCCCGCCCGCCGCCCCCGCTCTCCCCCTCCGCATTCCTCATATGGAGAACCCTGTGAAGCGCTATGCCTTCGCGGCCCTCTGGGCTGCCCTTCTCGCGCAGTTGATCTGGTTCGTCACCCACCCGCCGGACGCCTTCGGCGTCGTGGTGATCGCGGTGCTGGGCGGATTCGCCGCACTGCACGGCCGGTGGGGGTGGCTCACCGTCCCCGTCCGGTTCCTGATGGGCACCGACTTCCTGCTGTCGGTCGGCGACCGCTTCGGTGCCTTCGGCCCGCCCGGAACCCCGGGCTCGCCGTGGGGAGACTTCGCCCACTTCGTCTCGTACACCCGCGAGGTGAGTTCGTACCTCCCGGGCGGCCTCGCGCCGGTCCTCGCGGTGCTGGCGACCCTCGCCGAGACCACCCTCGGACTCGCGCTGCTGCTCGGCGTACGGCTTCGGTCCACCGCCCTCGGCGCGGCGGCCCTGCTGTTCGCCTTCGGGGTCTCGATGGCCGTATCGCTCCCGGCGGCCGACCAGTTCCACTACAGCGTCTTCCTCCTGTGCGCGGGCATGCTCGCGCTGTCCGCGGCGGACCGGTACCCGTGGAGCACCGACGGCCTGCTCTCGCGGCGCGGAGCGCGGCGCGACCGCCCGGCGGGGACGCGGGCCACGGCCTGAGGACCGTCCCGCGATCCGCGGCGGGTCCGCCCTCAGGAGCGCAGGGAGGCCGAGAGTTCGCACAGGGCCGCGCGGTTGGTGCGCCCGGTCTTGGCGCCGAGGCTGGCGATGTGCTTCTCCACCGTGCGGGGCGAGATGTAGAGGCGGTCGGCGATGTCCTTGTTGCCCAGGCGGTCCGCGAGGAGCAGGAAGACCTCGTACTCGCGGACGGTGACCCCCTGGGTGCGCAGCGAGTCCGGGATGTTGCCGAAGCCGCTGCGCCGCTGGGCGACGGGGGCGCCCATGCGGCGCAGCGCGGCCCGGCAGGCGTTGGCCACGGGGGCCACGGAGTGCTGGTGGAAGTGGAGTTCGGCCCGGCGCAGCCACGCCACCGGCTCGCCCCAGCCGTCCTCGTGGGCGGCTTCGGCGATCAGCCGCAGGCCCAGGTGGAGGGCGGTGGCGTACGGCTCGGCCGTGGTCAGGGCCTCGTTGACGGCGGCGGCCGCCAGGTCGGGTCTCCCTTCCCGGCCGTGCAGGACGGCGGCCGCGAAGTGGACGAACTGCCGGTTCCAGCGCATCCGTCCGGGGGCGGTGGCGGCGATCTCCTCGTAGGGGCCGCGGCCCGCCTCGCCGGACAGCACGTCCAGGAGCAGCCCGATGCCGTAGCGCCCGCTGAGGTAGTAGGTGCTGGGGTTGGTGCTCTCCAGGTCGGAGACCGTGCGCAGTTCACGGGCGGCGGCGGCCCGGTCCTCCTCCATGAGCGCGCAGAACGCGCGGGCCAGGCCCCGGGTGAGCGGTTCCTCCTGGGCGCCGATCCCGTCCCATTCGGCGAAGGTGGCGAGCGCCGCCTCCATGGCCGCGCGGTCGCCCTGGTGCGCGGCCATGGTGGCCCGGGCCATCAGGACGTAGCGGGTGACGGGGGCGAGGCGCAGCCGCTGTACGACGGCCAGGCACTCCTCGGCGGCCTGCCCGGCGGCGGTGAACTCGGCGCGCAGCACCGCGTCCAGGATCATGATGCCGTCGATGGTGTGGACGATGGTGGCCGATCCGAGCCGCAGGGCCTCGCTGCGGGCGGCGAGCAGGGGGACGGTGTTGCCCTCGGTGAGCCAGTTGTTGCCGCCGATGCGGGTGAGGGCGTACATCCGCTGGAGCGGCAGTTGGTGCTGTTCGGCGGTGTGCAGGGCCGATTCCAGCAGGGCGGTGGCTTCGTCGAAGTCCCGTTCGCGGGCCAGGGTGGCGAGGAGTTCCCAGGCTTGGCAGACCACGGTGGGCAGGCCGTGGCGTTCGGCGGCCTGGAGCGCGGAGTAGGCGAGTTTCTCGGCGAGCTGGGTGCGGTCCGGGCCCGGGGTGTCGAGCGCGAGGTAGGCGGCGGTGACGTCGATGGAGGCGGCGCCGCGCTCGTCCGGGTTCTGCCCGAGGAGGGCTCTGGCCTGCGCGATCTGCCGGTTGCCGTCCTCCCAGCGGCCGGCGGTGTGGGCGACCTTGGCGAGCCGGGTGTGCACGGCGGCGAGCCGTTCGGCGCTGAGGCCGCTGCCGCCGAGGGTGTGCAGGTTCTCGGCGAAGCCGAAGGCCTGGGCGAAGTCACCGGCCTCGGCGAGGGCGGGCAGCAGCGCCTCCAGGGCGGCGGTGCGGCCCGCGGCGTCCCCGCTGGCGGCCAGCAGCCGTTCGGCCCGGCCGAGCAGGGTGACGGCGGAGCCGATGGCGCCCGCGCCCAGGGCCCGTAGTCCGGCGTCGGTGAACAGCCGTCCGGCTTCCCCGTCGTCACCGGCCTGGGAGCGCAACTCCGCGACCAGCGGGCACCATTCGCCCTCCAGCTCGGGGTAGAGCGCCTGCACCGCGTCGGCGGCCCGGCCGGACATCTCGGCCCGGTTGGTGGGGGTGAGCTGGGTGAGCAGGGCCTCGGCGGTCAGCGAGTGGCGGAAGGCGTACCAGTCGGGGGCGGGTTCGTCGTGGACGACGAGCTGCGCGGCGACCCCCGCGTGCAGGTGGCTCAGCAGGCTGCGGTCGTCGATGCCGGTCATCCGCTGGAGCACGGTCAGCGGGAAGCGGCGGCCGATGACGGCGGCGGCGGACAGCAGGGTCAGTCCTTGCGGGGCCAGCCGGTCGACCCGGCGCAGGATGCCCCGGGCCAGGGCGGTGGACACGTCGCTGCGCAGGTCGCCGACGACGGTCCAGCCGTCTTCGCCGCGCACCAGGGCGCCGCTGCCGATCATGCCCTGGAGGAGCTCCTCGACGAGGAAGGGGCTGCCCGCGCTGTCGTCCCAGAGCCGCTCCAGGGCGGGTTCGGGGACCAGTTGGGGTTCCGTGTCCAGCTGCGCGGCGATGACGGCGCGGACCTCCGGGCGGGTGAGCGGGGCGAGGGGGAGTACGGTCCCCACGCCGCGGCGGCGCGCCGATTCGGCCATGTCGAGGGCGTCGCAGGACTCGGTGCGGATCGTGGCCAGCAGGACCACGTTGGTGTATTCGAGGTTGTCCACGAGGTACTCGACGACCGCGAGGGTCTCGGGGTCGGCGTCGTGCAGGTCCTCCAGCAGGAGCAGCTGGCCGTGTTCCCGGCCGGTGGCGATGAGCAGCCGCAGGACCGCCTCGCCGAGGATCACCATGGAGCTGTGGTCCTGGGTGTCACCGCTCCAGTCGGGGATGATCCGGCCCAGCGCGGGCCGGTAGGGGCCGAGCGGCAGGTCGTCGAGCGCGGGACCGTCGAGCGGGCCGCCGCGGAACAGCGCCATCAGGGCTTCGGTCAATGGCCGGAAAGGCACCGTGGGCCCGGTGGTGCTGCTCCGGCCCCGCAGGGCCCGCATGCCCGAGGTGAAGGCCATTCCCACGGCCTCGGCGGCGAGCCGGGACTTGCCGATCCCCGCCTCGCCGACCAGGAAGACGACCCCGCCCCGCCCGTCCCGCGCCTCGGTCAACGCGTGCTTGATCTCCAAGAGTTGAGAGTCACGACCGATGATGTACCGCGTACGGGAACGCATGAACGCAAATCTAGTTCATGCGTACGGTCCGCCGTGCACCGAAAGTCGGCCTTTCCCTCCCGCGGTCCTCCGGAATACGGGCACTACCAGGTGACGTTGGGGGCCGAGACGCTGGTGTCTATCTGGCTCAGCGCGACCACGAGTCCACTGGTGAGGACGAGGCCGGCCAGCGCCCGGGCGCGCGCGCACGCCGTGTTGCGGCCCGACAGGCTGATCCCGCCCGCGGGGTCCTGGACGGGGGCCTCGGCGGCGTGGGTGGTGGCGGCTGCGTCGATGGCGTTGACCTGGAACTCCTGCATGGTGGTGAGTACCTTTCTCGGAACCTGAAGGGGAGTGTGGGGCTCGGTGCGATCGTTCAGTGGAGCAGCAGCACGGACGGGACCGCCTCCGGGAAACCCAGCCTGAGCAGGGCGTACCCGATGCCGGAGAGACCGGTGAGGAGACCGGGTGAGGGAACGTGGTCGGGGGTGCCGCAGCGGTGGCCGTGGCATTCGAGCCCGCCGAGCACCTGGCCCGCGCGGTGGGTCAGGGCGGTCGCGGCCCCGGTGTGGCCCTGCCCGGCGAGGACGCTGAGCAGTTCCAGCGAGCCGAGGGTGCCGTGGCCGAGGCTGAGATCACCGGACCCGGCGGGGCCGACGGGCCCCCCGGACTCCGCCGGGTCGCCCAACAGGGCCGCGCACCAGGTCAGTTCGGCCCCGGGGACCGGCTGCCCGGCCCGCCCGAGGGCGTCGGCGGCGGCGAGCGCCGTGCCCGCCAGCCCGGAGTGCCAGCCTAGGTCGGCGGGACGGCCCAGCGCGGTGTCCAGGGCGGGCCGCAGCAGGGCGGCGCCGGTACGGGCGCACTCGGCGGCCCGCGCCGCACCCGCGCCGTCCGCGCCCGCCCGCCCGGCCTCGGCGGCGTAGCGCAGCAGTGCCCAGCCGATCCCGGCGTCGCCGTGGGCGAACCCCGGGTCGGCGGGCGCGGACGGCCGGGTTCCGGAGCGGGCCCGCAGCCGGTCGGCGAAGGCGTGGGACAGGGCGGCCGCGCCGGGCATCCCGGTCAGCCGGTGTACGGCGACGGTCGCGGCCAGCGCGCCGGCGAGCCCGTCTGCCAGGTCGTCCGGCCCGTCCGGGTCGGCCTCGACGGCCAGCGCGAGGGCGGTGAGGGCGTCGGGCAGACAGGCGCGCAGCCCCTCGGATCCGGCGCGCGGCCCCTCGGATCCGGCGCCCGGGGCCCGGTCCAGGTCGTTCCCGGGCGGGTCCAGGAGGGCGGCGAGCCGGGCCACGGCGTAGACGATGCCGCTCAGCCCGTGCAGGGCGCCGGGGCCCACGGCGGCGCTCAGCGCGGGGTTCGCGGCGAGCGTGGCCAGCAGCTCCGGCAGCGGCCGCGCGGCCCGCCGGGCCAGTGCGGTGTAACGTCCGGCCCCGGTCAGCGCGCCGAGCTGGGCCAGGAAGAGGGCCACCCCGCAGTAGCCCTGGGCCAGCCCGCCACCCATCGGCAGCACCGCCCAGTGCTCCCCGGCGACCTGCTCCAGGCCGAGCCAGTTGACCCGGTCCTCGCCGTGCACGGCGCGGGCCGCGATCTCGTCGGCGATCCCGCAGGCGGCGGTCAGCAGCCGGGAGGGTTCGGGAACGACGGCGGGGGCGGGGTGCCCGGCCAGCGCCGAACGGGGCCCGCCCGCCGTGAGGTTGGCGCCGGTCACGGCCAGCGTCGCCGAGATGATCCACTCCTGGTCGTGCCGGTCGACCTCGTCCATCGCGGCGATCTTGTCGAGGGCCGTCCGCAGACTCGGCGCGGGCAGCACCCCCTCGATGAGCGCGCCCCGGGAACTGCGGACCGAGGTGTGCGCGGGGTGGTGGTAGAAGAGCGGTACGTCCCCGGCCCACAGGTCGGCGGTCTCGTCCTCGATCAGCCGCCGCCGGGCCGGGTCGTTCTCGGACTCCGCCCACAGTACGGCGAACAGCGCGTCCCGGGTCAGCGCGTCGCGCAGCACGTCGGGGTGGGTGGACTCCTCCAGCAGGGTCGTGTAGAGCCGCGTGGCGCGGGCGATCAGGCGTCCCGGGCTGGTGGCCCAGCGGGCCAGCAGCCCGTCCTCGCCGAGGAGTTCGTCACGGTGCTCGACGATGGCGTCGTACCCCGCGCGGAAGCCCTCCAGCAGCGCGGCCCGGTGGTCGCCGTGTCCGGCGGCCGGGTCACCGGGGGCGGGCCGGTTCTGTCCGGCGGGGGTCTCGACCCGGCCGCGCAGCACCCGCATCTCGTCGGTTCCGGCGGCTTCCCAGCGCATGCCGTCGCTGGGGTAGGAGCCGCCGTGCCCGCCACCGAGGGCGGAGATGTCCATGGCGCCGTTCTCACCGATCAGCAGGCTGGGCAGCAGGCAGGTGCGGTGCACCGAGGCCGACAGGGCGGCGGCCGCGGGGTCCGTGCCGCAGGTCACCGCCGCGGGCAGGCCGGAGTGCAGCAGGGTCTCGGCGTCCACCAGTACGGGCTGGTCCCCGCAGGCGATGACGTTCTCGTAGTGCATGTCGACGCCGTCCACCGCGTACAGCAGGGCGAGCAGGGCGCCCTGGCGGCGGTAGAACCGGTCGAGTTCGGTGACCGACGCGCACCAGCCGTGTGCGATGAACTCCAGCCAGCCGTAGCCGGGGCGGCGCACCGAGCGCGGGGTCCGCAGGCCGAGGCCCGGCACCTTGGCGTTGGTCCAGCCGACCGCCTGGTCGAGCAGGGCGTGCTGGTCGAGGGGGCGGGGCTTGTGGACGACGGTCGAGCCGTCGGCGAAGCGCAGCAGGGCCACGGCGCGGTTGCCCTGGTGCACGTCGCCCCGGCCGAGGTCGATCCGTACCAGCGGACCCGGGTCGCGGCCGTCGAGCAGCCCCCGGACGACCGCGGCACGGTCGGCGCTGTAGCGGCGCGCCAGCTCGGCCGCAGCCGCCGCCGCGTACCGGCAGGACTGGGCCAGCATCCGGGCCAGCACCGGGTAACCGGTGAACAGCCGGACGAGGCCCTCGCGGGTGCCGGTCCGGGAGAGGAAGTCGTCGAACCGCTCCCGGGAGGTCCGCCCGGGCAGCGTCCCCGCGGTACGGGCCGCGTGCAGTTCCCGTACCAGGGTCCGGGCGCACTGGTGGATCAGCCGGTCGCCGAGCCAGGCCTCGAACGCGGCCCGGAGTGCGGCGAGTTCGGTTTCCGGGAGGTCGATCAGCGCGGCCGCCTCGGCCCAGGCGGTGTCGATCAGGGGGCGCAGTACGGGCAGGAACACCGCCGCGCCCCCGGCCCCTTCGGCGCCTTCGCCGCCGGGCGCCGTCCACCGCTCGGGCGCCGCCGCCACGATCCGCTCCGCGTACGCCGCCCAGTCCGGCTTCTCGGCGCGGGCGGCCAGCCGCCGGGCCTCCTCCCGGGCCAGGGCGTACCCGGCGTCCTCGGTGCTGCCCAGGCTCGCCAGCCGGGCCGCGAAGCCCTCGGGGTCTCCAAGGGACCACGAGGCGGGCCGGTCGTGGGGGGCGTCGGTCCGCGGGGGAAGGGGCGCACCCGGCGCGGCGAGCCGCTCCCGCAGGTTCAGGGCCCGGGCCCACCAGGAGTGGGTCAGGCCGCCGACCTCGGTCTCTGCGGCAGTGGCGGTGTCAGTCACAAGAAGAAAGCTCGCAGAGGCGCGCGAGACGCACATGGGGGCACGTCCCCCATATTCCGCGCGGCCGCCCCCCACTGCCCCCCGCACCGGCCGCGCGACCGCCGCCCACCGGCCCCCGGGCCCGCCGCCGGGCCGCCCCGGACCGGCCCGGCCCCGGTGTCCGCCCGGTCCGGGGGCCGCTCTCCACATGCTCCGCCGCCCACACCACCACACCTTCACAAATGTGGGGGCGGGGGCCCGATGCCCGGCCCGACGGTCCCCCGCAGTCTTGGGACCAGCACCCTTTCCGCCGGTCGGTACCCCGGCCCGCGGATGACTTTCGGAGGACCCGGTGGGAGAACCCGTCCCTGTCAACGTCGTCGCGCTCGATCCGGTGCTCGAAGCCGGTACCAAGAGTGCCCTGCTCGCCTGTCCTGAGGTGTACCTGACCGCTCCGGGCGGGGAACCCCGCGTCGTGGTCATGACCGTGGACCGGGTCGGCCGTCCGGAACTCGACGTCCTGCGGTCGATCCGGGAGACCCCGCCCCGCCCCGACGTGGTGCTGGTGGCCGGGGAACTGGACCCCGCCGACGCCCTCCGGGCGATCGCCGCCGGGGCCCGGGGGCTGCTGCGCCGCCGCGAGGCGGACCCCGTCCGCCTGGCCCGGGCCGTACGGGCCGCCTCGCGCGGTGACTGCGCCCTGCCGCCGGACCTGCTGGAGCTGCTGCTCCAGCGCTCGGGGGCCCCGGGCGCGGCGGCCGACGGGGCGGCGGCCGGCCCCTGGGACGCGGCCGGGCTCAGTGACCGGGAGCGGTCCGTGCTGCGGATGGTCGCCGACGGGCACGAGACCAGCGAGATAGCGAAGCGGCTGTGCTACTCGCCGCGTACGGTGACCACGGTCGTGCACGACATCACCCAGCGGTTCCGGCTGCGCAACCGCGCCCACGCGGTGGCCTACGCGCTGCGGGCGGGCATGCTGTGAGCCCCACGGCCGCGTTGACGCGCGACACCGTCGAGATGCCCTACGCGGACCTCGTACGCCTGCTCGGCAGGCACGGCTCCCTGCCGGTTCCCCGCGCCGTACTCCCCTCCGACACCCCGCACCTGACGGCGCGCCAGACATCCGTACTGGCCCTGATGGCCGACGGGCACGGCAACGCCGTCATCGCCCGCACCCTGTCCTGCTCGGAGCACACGGTCAAGAACGTGATCTACGAGCTGATGTCCCGTCTGCACGCCCGCAACCGGTCCCACGCGGTGGCCTGCGCGGTGCAGCACAGCCTCATATGAACGGCCCGGCCCGCGAGGAGCGCGGGCCGGGCCGTTCACGTGCGCGCGTGCGGTCAGTGCCGGGAGTCCCGCGAGTTGCCGAAGAAGATGCGGTAGGCGACGAGCAGGACCAGTGAGCCCGCGATCGCCGCACCCCAGGTGGCCAGGTCGAAGAAGTGGTTCGCGATGGGCCGGTCCAGGAACCTCGCCGACAGCCAGCCTCCGAGGAAGGCACCCACGACACCGATCAGGGTCGTCCCGATCAGACCGCCCGGGTCGCGCCCGGGCAGCAGGACCTTGGCGATGCCTCCGGCCAGCAGCCCCAGAATGATCCAGCTGACGATCCCCATACCCACTCACTCCTCTCCCCTGCCTGCCCGCACGCATACGGGCGCGGGCTCACCTGGGAGGACGCCGCCGGGGCCGAAATGGTTCTCCGCCCCGCGCGGGGACATCGGGGCCGCCCCGGTCACAGGGCTGCGTGGACCCGAACCTTGGCGGGGGCTATGCCGTCAAGTGGCCGGAAAGGCACAGTCGTCGGGCGGGCCGAAGCAAGGCGGCGCGCAGCACAACCGCTCCTCGCCCCGTCCCTTCCCCGTCCCGCGCCCTCCCTCCGTCCTGCAGCGAGGCCTCCATGACACAGCCCGAACCGTCCGGCCCGGCCGGCGTCACCCACGTACTGGTGGGATACAGCCCGGTGATGCTCGGCAAGCTGGACGTCCTGCTCCCCGAGAACTCCGTCCTGGTCGTGGAGGAGCCCGCCGTCATCGCCGCGCGGGGCATCGACGGCCTGGCGGACGCGCACCGCTGCGTGGCGGCCCTCCTCGCCGCGCCCAGCCAGGACGAGGAGCACCCGCACCGGATCGTCGCCGCCGTCCCCCGGCCCCCGGGCGTGCGCGCCGTCGTGCCCGTCGTGGAGTACGGCGTGGTGGGCGCCGCGGCGCTCGCCGAGGCCTGGGGGCTGCCCGGCGCCGGACCGAAGGCCGCCCGCGTCCTGCGGGACAAGGCGCGGCTGCGGGCCGCGGTGGACGGTACGGACCTGCACCAGCCCGCCTGGCGGCTGGTCCGCAACCCCGAGGACGTGAACGGCTTCCGCGCCCGTTACGGCGCCGCGTGCGTGCTGAAGCCCGCGGGCCGCCAGGCCAGTCTCGGCGTACGGCTGCTGGACGCCGACGACGACACGGCCGCCGCCTGGGCGCACACGACGACCGCCGACGAGCCGTCCCTGCGCGCCGGTTATCCGGACTCCGCCCGCTTCCTGGTCGAACAGCGGCTGTACGGGCCCGAGGTGAGCGTCGAGGCCGTGGTCCACGAGGGGCTCGTCGGCTTCACCAACATCACGGCCAAGACGGTCCAGGACTCGCGCCATCCCGTGGAGACCGGGCACACCGTGCCCGCCTGGCTGCCGGGGGCCCAGGCGGACGCGCTGCGCGGCGCGGTCGCGGTGCTGGTCGCGGCCACCGGCTTCCGTTCCGGTGTGCTGCACTCGGAGTGGATCCTCGACGGCGGCGCTCCGCACCTGGTGGAGTGCGCGGCCCGGCTGCCCGGCGGCGGGATCACCGCGCTGATCGACCTCGCCTACGGGATGGACATCCTGTCCGCGCTGCTCGGCGTCCTGGACGGCAGCGGCCCGACGGCGGAGCGCCCCCCGGTACTGGGCGCGGCCGTGCGGTTCCTGATCGCGCCCGTCGGCCCGGTCGAGGCCGTGGAGGGCGCCGAGGAGGCGCGGCGCGCGTTCGGGGTCGAGGAGGTCCACCTCGGGGTGGCGCCCGGCGATGAGGTGCTGGCCCTCACCAGTTCCTGGGAACGGGCGGGCTACGTCATCGCCACCGGTACGGACGCGACGGCCGCGGCCCGCCACGCCGAGGACGCCGCCGCGCTGGTCTCGGTGCGCACGGCCCGGCACGTCGGGGGTGCGCGGTGAAGCGGATCTCGCTGTCCGACTACGTGCCCGTCAGCGCGGCCGGGCGGACCTTCGCCCTGACCTCGCTGATCAACGCGATCGGCACCGGGCTGTTCCTCGCGGGCTCCACGGTGTTCTTCATCCGCTCGGTCGGGCTGTCCGCGACCCAGATCGGGGCGGGGCTGGCCGTGTCCGGGTTCGTGGGCTTCCTGGCCACCGTCCCGATCGGCGCGCTCAGCGACCGGATCGGCGCCCGGCGCACGCTGGTAGGCCTCCAGATGTGGAGGGCGCTGTGGTTCGTGGCGCTGGCCTACATCCACGGCTTCGCCGGGTTCCTGATCGTGTCCTCCTGCCTGGCCGCGGCGGAGGGGGCCACCCAGCCGATGACCCAGGCGGTGGCCTCCGACACCACCGAGGAGTCCGATCGTACGCGGACCATGGCGATCGTCCGCACCGTGCGCAACATCGGCTTCTCGGTCGGCGCGCTGCTGGCCGCGCCGCTGCTGGCGGCCGACAGCATGTGGGCGTACCGGGGCATCGTGCTGGGCAACGCGACGGCGTTCGTCGCCTCGGCCGTCATGCTGTCCCGGCTGCGGCTGACGCGCTCCAGCGCGGCGCGGCGCAAGGTGGGGCCGCTGACGGCGATCCGGGGGTTCCGGGACTGGCGGTACCTGAGCCTGGCCGGGCTGGGCGGCGTACTCAATCTGCACACGACGCTGCTGTCGGTGGGGCTGCCGCTGTGGGCGATGACGGCCACGGGGGTGCCCGCCGGGTTCGTACCGGTGCTGATCCTGGTCAACACGGTTATGTCGATCACCCTCCAGGTGCCGGTGTCCCGGGGGGCCGAGCGGCCCGGCGGGGCGGCGCGGGCGCTGCGCCTGAGCGGGTTCGCGCTCGCGGTGTGCTGTGCGGCGCTGGCGGCGGCGCACGGGCCGTCCCCGCTCTTGGCGGGGGCACTGCTGCTGGCCGGGTGCGTGGCGCTGACCTTCGGGGAGATGTGGCAGGCGGTGGGCGGCTGGGACCTGAGCTACGCGTTCGCGCCGGAGGACCGCCGGGGGACCTACCTGTCGGTGTTCAGCCTGGGCAACTCCGGTCAGCGGATCGTGGGTCCGGCGCTGGTGACCGGGGTGGTGATCGCGACGGGCGCGGCCGGGTGGGCGGCGCTGGGCGCGCTGTTCTGCCTGGCCTCGGTCCTCGTACCGCCGGTGACGCGGGCCCTGGAACGGCAGCAGGAGCGACAGCGCAAGCAGGAGCAGGACCGGGTTCAGGTGTCCGAGGCAGCGAGTGAAGGAGCGGTGGCGTGAAGGATCTGCTGGTGGTCGGCGTGGGCACGATGGGACGGCCGTACGTGGACGCGGCGCGGCGGCTGGGCCACCGGGTCCGCGCCGTGGAGAACGCGGCGCTGATGGGCGACCGGCCCGCGGAGGAGGACGTCGTCTACTACCCGGTGTCGGGTTCCCTCGACGAGTCCTGGTTCGCCGGGGTCTCGGCGGCGCTCGCCGACCGGGCCCCCGACGGGGTCCTCGCCTTCGCGGAGGCCAATGTGACGGCGGGCGCGCTGGCGCAGGAGCGTCTCGGGCTGCCGGGTCCCTCCCTGCACGCCTCGGTGATCTCGCGCAACAAGGCGCTCCAGCGCACCGGTTTCGGTGCGTACGGGGTCCCGCAGCCCGAGTTCCTGCTGGCCCCCCACCTGGGCGCGGCCCGGGAGTGGATGCTGGAGCGGCTGCCGGTGGTGGTCAAGCCGCTGTCCCTGGGCGGCAGTGAGGGCGTAGAGCTGGTCACCAGCGCGGCGGAGGCCGAGGAGATCGTTGTCCGGCGGGGCGGCGAGGGCAAGATCCTGGTCGAACGGGCCGTCATGGGGCCGGAGTACAGCTGGGAGGCGCTCGTCCACGAGGGCGAGGTGCTCTTCGCCAACGTGACGGAGAAGGAGACCACGGCCCCGCCGTACTTCGTGGAGCTGTCGCACCGCTGCGGGTACGAGTTCACCGACCCGGCGCTCGCGGCGCGGGTGGACGCGCTGATCGCGGGAGTGCTGCGCGGGCTGGGCATGCGGACCGGGCTGGTGCACCTGGAGTTCCGGGTGGGGTTGGAGGGTCCGGTGCTGATGGAGGTGGCCGTCCGGACGCCCGGGGACTTCCTGGCCGAGGCGGTGAGCCTGACGTACGGCTTCGACCTGCACGAGGCGGTGGTGCGGCTCGCGCTCGGGGAGCCGCTGGGCTCCCTGCTGCGGACCCGGCCGGTGGCGTACGCGGCGACGTACTTCCCCACCTGCGCGCCCGGCACGATCACGGCCGTCGAGGGGGTCCAGGAGATCGCCGCGCACCCGGCGGTGGTGCGGGTGGGGCTGCGCAAGGGCGTGGGCGACGTGGTGGGGCCGCTGACGTCCTCCTCGCAGCGACTGGGCCACATCCTGGTGACGGCGGATTCGCCCGCCGAACGCGAGGGCGTCCTGAAGTTCCTGGCGGAGCGGCTGCGGTTCTCCGTACGCGCCGACTGACCGGCCTGGGTGCGCGGGCCCCGAGGGGGGCCGCGCACCCTGCTGGTGCTGTGTCGGGCAACGTTCGCCCCATCGCGGCACTAGGCCAGCGTGACGGGCAGCTCGAACAGGTCGTTCTGGGTCACGATCGGCTTGTTGCGCAGTTCCTCGCGCCCGACGGCCAGGCTCAGTTCGGGGAAGCGCGCGTACAGCGCCGGGAGGGCCACCCCCGCCTCCAGGCGGGACAGCGCGGCGCCGGGGCAGACGTGCGGGCCGTGGCCGAAGGAGATGTGCCGGTTGGGGGTGCGGGTGACGTCGAACGCGCCCGCGCTCTCGCCGTGCTGGGCCTCGTCGCGGCCGATGGCCCCGAAGGAGACGATCAGGCCCTCGCCCTTGGGCAGGACGCCGTCACCGACCTCGATGTCCTCTGCGGCGAACCGGATCAGCACGTGCGAGGTCGGGGTCGACCAGCGCAGGGTCTCCTCGATGACGTTCTCCCAGGGCACCTCGCCCTTGAGCACGAGGGCGCGCTGCTCGGGGTGGGTCTCCAGGGCGACCACCGCGTTGACGATCAGGCTGATGGTGGTCTCGTGACCGGCCGCGACCATCAGCTGGAGGGTGTTGGTGATCTCCTCGGTGGTGAGGTGGTCACCGTCCTCCGAGGCGGCGATGAGCGCGCTGGTCAGGTCGTCGCCGGGGTTCTGCCGCTTGGACTCCACGATCCGGCCGAACAGCGCGACGAGGTCCGCCATCATCTGCGGGACCTCCTCGGGCCGGGTCTGCGTCGAGAAGAACTTCTCGAACAGCTCCTTCATCCGCGGGTGGTCTGCGGCGTCCACGCCCATCAGCCGGCTGATCACGTTCATCGGCAGCGGGTACGCGAAGCGCGCCTTGAGGTCCACCGTCTCCCCCGCGGGCACCTCGGCGAGCCGGTCCAGCATGTCCGTGGTCAGCGCCTCGATGCCGGCGCGCAGGGTCTCCACCCGGCGTACGGTCAGCGCCTGGGCGACCAGGGTGCGCAGCCTGCGGTGCTCGTCGCCGTCGACGGTGAGCATGGAGCGGCCGGGGTTGGCCAGCCCGATCAGCGGCCAGTCCAGGGGGATCTCACCGCGCTGCCAGGCACCCCACGCGTTGATGTCCTTGACCACCCGGGGGTCCGTCAGGAGCTTGCGGGCCTCGGCGTGGTGGGCGACCGAGTAGCAGGGCACCCCGCCCGGCAGGACGACGCGGACCAGCGGTCCGGCGGCGCGCAGGGCCGCGCTCTCCGCGTCGAGGTCGGCGACGAAGGGGTCCAGGCTGATGGCGGCGGGGCCGGAATGATCGATCGGGCACGTCATCTGGTGGCTCCAAGGGCGGGGGTGGGGGTGTAGGTCACGGGCAGCTCGGACAGTCCGCGCAGCCAGGGCGAGGGGCGGCGCGCGAGTGCGGAGGCGGGCACCGCGAGGTCGACGTCGGGGAGCCGGTCGAGGAGGACCTCGATACCGGTCCGCGCGATGGCCTCGGCGACCTCCTGGGCCGGGAAGGGGCAGCGGTGCTCACCGTGCCCGAAGGAGAAGAAGGCGTTGTTGCCGCCGGTCAGGGCGCCCGCGTCGGTGCGCACGTGCGGGTCGGAGTTGGCGGCGGCCAGGCCCAGCAGGACCAGGTCCCCGCTGCCGATCCGGCGCCCGCCCAGGTTGGTGTCGCGGGAGGCCCAGCGGCCCGCCACGTTCTGGGTGGGGGTGTCCTCCCAGAGCACCTCGTTCATGGCCTCGCCGACGCTGTGCCTGCCGCCCGCGAGGGAGGCCGCGAACCGGTCGTCGGTGAGCATCAGGCGCAGCGAGTTGCCGATCCAGTCGGCCGTGGGCTGGTGCCCGGCGGCCATCATGACCATGAGGTCCTGGGCGATCTCGTCCAGGGTGAATCCGGCCTGGTTGGCGAGCATCCGCGAGGCCACGTCGTGACCGGGCTCGGCCGACTTGGCGGCGAGCAGCGCGTACATGGATCCGCCGAGGTGCTGCTGGCCCGCCAGCGCCCCCTCACGCCCGTTGATCATGTCGTTCATGGCGGTGACGAGGCCGGGGCCCTCCTCGTCCGCGAAGCCGTAGATGCGGGCGAGGACGCGCAGTGGCAGCAGCATGGCGTACTGGCCGACGATGTCGCATGCGCCCTTGCCGCAGATCTGGTCGATCAGCTCGTCCGCGAACCGTTCGGCATGGCCCTTGAGTTCGAAGGGGTCGATGGCCTCCAGGGCGTCGGTGATCACCGCCGCCCGCTCGCGGTGGCGCTCGCCGACCGTGTAGAGGATCGACGGCTGCTTGCGGCCGATCATCGGGAGCAGCGGCCAGTCGGCGGGGATCCGGTCCCACTGGTTCCACAGGTCGGAGTCGCGGGAGAACAGCACCGGGTCACTGGTGACCTGGTGCAGTTCGCGGTAGCCGAGGACCAGCCAGGCCGGTACGTCGCCGTCGAGGACGACCGGGGCGACGGCGCCGTGGTCGCGGCGCATCTCCCGGTACAGCTCGGTGGGATCGGTCTGGAACCGGGGGCCACCCAGGGGGACGGGGCGGGGCTCGGGGGTGGTCACGGGGTGGGCTCCGGGGTCGTCGGCCGGTCGGCCGTCTGGGCGTGCTCGGTGTGAGGGGCGTGCTCGGTGTCGCGGACGTGCGCGACGTGCTGCACGTGCCGGACGAGGGAGATCAGGACCTGCTTGCTGGACTCGCGGGAGCGGGCGTCGCAGAACACCAGCGGTACGTGTGCCGGGAGGTCGAGGGCCGCCCGGATCTCGTCCGGGGTGTGTGTGGGCCCGCCGAAGTCGTTGCAGGCCACCACGAAGGGGGTGCCGTGGTGTTCGAGCCGGTCGATCGCGTACCAGGAGTCGGCGAGCCGCCGGGTGTCGACGAGGACGACGGCCCCGAGGGTGCCGGAGAACAGCCGGTCCCACAGGAACCAGAACCGTTCCTGGCCGGGGGCGCCGAACAGGTACAGCACGTTGTGCGCGTCGAGGGTGATCCGGCCGAAGTCGAAGGCGACGGTGGTGGAGGTCTTCGTGGCGACCCCGCCGGTGTCGTCGACCCCCTCCCCGGCCTTCGTCATGGTCTCCTCGGTGTTCAGCGGACGGATCTCGCTGACCGAACGGACCATCGTGGTCTTGCCGACGCCGAACCCTCCCACGACGACGATCTTGAGACCGTTGTCCGCGGTGCTGCGGAGCGCCTGCCGGGCCGGGCGGGGTTCGAGCTGATCAGCACGCTGATCAGAGATTGCGGAGTCCAACGAGCACCTGCTCCAGGATGTCGGGGTCGGTAAGGCGGTACGCCGCGTCCGTCGAGTACGCCGCACGCGGGTGCCGGGCGCTGATCCGGCCGGTGCCGAGCAGGTCGGCGAGCAGGATGCGGACGATCGACACCGGCAGTGCCAGTTCGGCGGCGATCTCGACGACCGCCGTCGGGTACTGGCACATCCGCAGGATGGTGGCGTGCTCCGACTGCATGCCCGCCACCGGATCGCATTCGGCGACGATCAGGGTGACCAGGTCGAAGGCGTCCGAGCCGGAGCGGCTACGGCCGCCCGTGAGGGTGTAGAGCCGGTCCGGGGAGTCGTCCCGGGCCGGCCTGCTCCGGCTCATCCCCGGGGCCTGGCGATCAGATGCTCGCCGAGCTGTTCGACCAGTTCCGACATGTTGTGCCCGACGAGGCCGGCGTCCGCGTCCTCGGCGGCGACCAGCGCGAGGTGGGCACCCTCACCGGCCTCGACGATGAAGAGGATCCCGCCGTAGAACTCGGCCATCGCGGAGCGGACGCCGCCGCTCCCGTCGCCGAACTCGATGGACGCCCCGTGGGAGAGGCTCTGGATCCCGGCGGCGATCGCCGCGAGCTGGTCCGCCTGGTCGACGGACAGCTCGGGGGTGCGGCACAGCTTGAGGCCGTCCCGGGAGAGCACGAGGGCGTGGCGGGCGCCGGGGGTGCGTTCCAGAAGTCCGTCCAGGAGCCAGCTGAGCGTCTCGTCGGTGGTGGTGCCGGTCATCGCGTGTTGCCTTCCGGGTGCGGGGGGTTCGAGGGCGTCGAGGGCGGCGTGGCCGCGGCGCCGCGCACGGCCTGGCGGAAGCTGCCGAAGCGCGCGGCGGAACGGGAGGCGTCCGCGGGGGCCCGTGCGGCCGCCTGGTCCGCGGCTCCGGCTCCCTCGGGGTGCGCGGCCGCGAGGGTCCGGCCGCGCCGCCGCTGCGGCAGCGCGCTCTCCCCGGAGCCGTCGGCCCCGGCGCCGCTGCCCGTGTCGTCGCGGCGGGGGTCGGGGTGTCCCGTACCGCCGCGCGCGCCGCCGGCCTCGGGGCCGTCGTGCGCGGCGGCTCCGCCGTGCCCGTCCGCGTCCTCGCGCGGGGCCGCCGCCGAGGCGGGGGCGTCGTCCGCCGGGCCGTCGGGGGTCGCGTCGGAGGCCTGGGCGCCGGCAGCCTCGGCGGTCTCGGCGGGGGTGCCCGGGGCGGCGGCGGTGGCCGACTGGGCCTGGCTGATCAGCTCCTGCGGGAGCATCATCAGCGCGCCCGTGCCACCGCGCGCCGACGGGCGGAAGGAGACGGTCAGGCCGTGCTTGCGGGCGAGCCGGCCGACCACGGCCAGGCCGAGGCGGGTACCGGAGAGCCCGGCCAGGTCCAGGGACTCCGCGGTCACGGCCTGTTCGGCGCGGCGGAGCTGGACCTCGCTCATGACCAGGCCGCTGTCCTCGACGGTGATGATGATCCCGGCCGGGACCTCCTCCACGTACACGTGGACCTCGGCGGTCGGCGGCGAGAAGTTCGCGGCGTTGTCGAGCAGTTCGGCGAGGGCGTGCATGATGCCCTCGGCCGCGTGCCCGGCGATGGCGGCGTCGCTGGTGGAGTGCAGCCGCACCCGCTGGTAGCTGCCGATCCGGCCCATCGCCCCGCGCAGGATGGACTCCATGACGATCGGCTTGGCCCAGCGGCGGCCGGAGCGCGCGCCGGTCAGCACGGCGATGGAGTCGGCCAGCCGTCCCGCCTGGGCGGTGCGGTGGTCCAGGTGGAGGAGGTCGCCGAGGACGTCCTCGTCGGCGTGCCGGTGTTCCATGTCCCGCAGGTCGGCGAGCATGCCGGTGGCGAGCGCCTGCATCCGGCCCGCGGCGTTGGCGGCGGCGGCCATGGCGGCGGCCCGGCCCGATTCGGCGCGGCGCAGCTGTTCTCCGATGCGTTCGCGCGCGCTCAGGTGGGCGGCGGTGAGCCGGTCGGCCTCGGCGCGCGCGGCTGCGGCGATCCGGTCGCGTTCGGCGGCGTACTCGGCGATCAGCCGGTCGCATTCGACGGCGTGGTCGTGGACCAGTCGCTGCCGTTCGGCGGTGTGGGCGGCCGTCTCGCGCGCCGACAGGGCGGTGAGCCGGGAGATCTCCGCGTCGCGCGCGGCCATCTCACCCGCGAGGCCGGATATCCGGCCTCGCTGCACCCGGGCCGTGCGCGTCGTCCAGGTGACGGCGAACGCGGAGATCCCGAGCAGCAGGACCCCCGCCACGGCGAACCAGGCGAGTGGTGTTCGGACGGTCGACGGGGCCGCGGCCACCGCCGCCGTGCAGAGCGCGCCGGCGACCGCTGCGGTGAGCAGCAGGGCCAACGCGGAGGGGCGAAGGGGGGAGGGCGGCGCCGTCATCAATCAAAGCCTCAAACCGGGCGGAAATGGAAGAGAGGGTTCCTCTGGCAACGAGAGTCAACTATAGGAGAGTTGGTGATCGATTTAGAAAGCTCTTGGTGAAAATTGCACAGCGAGCGGGGCAATAAGGGGGAAGATGCAATGATTTGTCGCAAGATTTTCATGCGGTACGCATGCCCGGCCGCGACCCTCCGAAGCCGTCAGATCCATGATCATGTGACCTGGCATCAGCGAGGCGGACGCCCCGGCCCCGCGCGACTGCCCCTCAGGCAGTGACGGAGCAGCGACCATTGGCCCACCTTCACGGCCGCACAATGGCCCTTCTGGACGGGACACCCTCCTTCTAGTCTCGGAGGATGACCAACAAAGTCGACTTCTACTTCGACCCCATCTGCCCCTTCGCCTGGATCACCTCCCGCTGGATCCTGGAGGTGGAGAAGCAGCGCGACCTGGACCTCACTTTCCGTGTCATGAGCCTGTCCGTACTCAACGAGGGCAAGGAAGACCTGCCCGAGCGCTACCGCAGGCTGCTGGATACCGGCTGGGGCCCCGTGCGGGTCTGCATCGCCGCGGCCCAGGAGCACGGCGAGCACGTCCTGCGCGACCTGTACACCGCCCTCGGCACCCGGCTGCACAACCAGGACCGGTCGGCCACGGACGAGGTCATCCGGGAAGCGCTGGCCGAGGCCGGGCTGCCGGTCGAGCTGGCCGACGCCGCCGGGCGCACCGAATACGACGATGCCCTGCGCAAGAGCCACCACGAGGGCATGGACCCGGTAGGCGAGGAGGTCGGCACCCCGACCATCCACATCGACGGCACCGCCTTCTTCGGTCCCGTCCTGACCGCGATCCCGCGCGGGGAGGACGCCGTACGGGTCTTCGACGGGGTACGGCTGCTGGCCGGGTACCCGAACTTCTTCGAGCTGAAGCGGACCCGTACCGGCGGCCTCGACTTCAGCTGAGCCCGTCCGGCGGAGCAGTCCGGCGGAGCAGCCCGGCGGTTCAGCCGGAGCCGCCCCCTCCGGAGTCGTCCCGTCCGGAACCACCCCCGTCGGAGCCGCCCCGTACGGAATCACCCCGCCCGGGACCGCGGCGGCGGCCCGCGGCCGCCGTCAGCGCGACACAGGCCGTGAAGACCAGGCCCGCGCCGCGCAGGCCCAGCCCGAGGGTGAGCGCGCCGATGCCCACCACCGGCAGGGAGATCCCGCAGTAGGCGACGACGAACAGGGTGGAGATCGTGGCCCCCCGCTGCTCGGCGGGGGCCGCGGCCGATACGGTCGCCACCGCCGCCCGGAAGGCCATCCCCTGGCCGATCCCCGCGACGGCCGCGCCCGCGACCAGCAGCGGGAGCGACTCCGCGGCCAGCGAGGCGGCGACCAGCGCCAGACCGGCCACCAGGAGCAGCCGGCCCCGCGGCAGCGCCCGGGACGCCTCCAGGCGGCCCGCGGCCAGCTGGCCGACGGTGGAGGCGAGGAAGACCGAGAAGACGACGGCGCCCGACGCCGCGTGGTTGGTGACCCCCAGGGTCTGCGCGAGGAAGGTGGGCGCCACCGCGGTGAACAGCCCCAGCAGGGCGAAGCCCGCGAACGCCGCCGGGGCGCAGAGCGCGAACGCCGCCCGGGCCTCGGGCGGCACCCGCACGCCCTGGGGCCGCGGCCGGGCCCGGGGGTCGGGGTGCTCCACCGTCTCGGGCAGCAGCAGGACCACGACCGCCGCGGGCACCAGCAGCGCGAGGTGCGCGAGGAAGGGCAGCGCCAGCGGGTGCGGGGCGTACTCGGCGAGCAGCCCGGACAGCAGCGGCCCGCAGCCCAGCCCTCCCATGTTGGCGGCGGTGGCGGCGAAGGCGGCCCGGGCCCGGCGGTCGGGCGGGGCCAGTTCGAGGACGGCAGCGGTGGCGGTACCGCTGAGCAGCCCGGCGGAGAAGCCGGACAGCAGCCGCCCGGAGAAGAGCAGCGGCAGCCCGTTCTCGCACAGGAAGCAGACCGCGCTGGCCGCCGCGATCCCGAGCGCGGCCAGCAGGACGGGCCGCCGTCCGACCCGGTCGGAATAGTCGCCCGCGAGCAGCAGGACGGCCAGCACACCGAGCGCGTAGACGGCGAAGACGACGGTCACCACGAAGGTGGAGAACCCGATCTCCTCGCGGTAGATCCCGTAGAGCGGGGTCGGCAGCGTGGTGCCCATCATGCCGACCGCGAAAACGGCCGCGGCGGCGAGGTATCCCGGTCGGCGGCGCGAAGCGGCGGTGATCACCGCTGCATCGTACGAGCGGGCGGACCCCGGACCCGGAACCGTGGCCTGATGCGCGCGCCCCACCGGTGCGACCCCCGGTCCGGCCCGGTGGGCACCCTCGGCGCCCACGGAGCGGAACGCGAACCGCGGGAGCTGCCCCGGCTCGGGCAGACGGCGCCGAGCTGGCGCCCCCCGAACTGCTGGACCGGCCCGTCCACGCGATCGCCGCCCGCTGGGGCTTCGCCAACCCGGCCGTCTTCAGCCGGGCCTTCCGGGCGGCGTACGGGATCACCCCGGGCGAACTGCGCCGCCACGCCGGCCGCGCGCACTGCGCGGATCGTCAACGACCGCCGCACGCGGTGCACAGCCGGTGACCCCGGGCCGTCCCAGTGCCGCGGAGCGGGATGCGTGAGCGGGTGGTGTTGGCATCGGGGGACGCGACACCACCCTCACTCCTCCTCCCTCGGCTCCCTTCCCGCCCGCCCGCCGTGCGCGCGAGGTGTGACGGAATCCTGACGGACGGCCTCCGGCCCTGGTGCCCGGGCGGTGACGGTGGTCGAATCGCCGGGTGAGCACTGAACAGCACGCACGGGACAGGGACCACCCGGACCCGGGGCGCCCGGACCCCGAAACCGCGGATCCGGACGGCCGGGGCGCCCCCGTCGGGCGGCGTCTGGTCCTGGGCATGGTCGGACTCGGCGCCCTCGGGCTGGCCGCCGCCCCCGTACTGCAGCGCGGCTTCGAAACCGTCCTCGGCGGCGCCGCCGACAAGGACCCCACCGGGATCACCTCGCTGCTGCCCAACGGCGGCGGGTTCCGCTACTACTCCGTGGCCTCCTCCGTCCCGCGGCGCGGGCCCCAGGACTACCGGCTCACCGTCGACGGCCTGGTCGAGCGTCCCGCCACCTACACCCTGGCGGACCTCGGGCGGCTGCCGCAGACCCGCGTCGTGCGCGACGTGCAGTGCGTGACCGGGTGGCGGGTGCCCAGCACCCCCTTCGAGGGGGTGGCGCTGCACCGGCTGCTGGACGCGGCCGGGGTCAGCCCGAAGGCCCGGGCGATCCGGTTCACCTGCTTCGACGGGACGTACACCGAGAGCCTGACGCTCCCCCAGGCCCGCCGGGACGACGTGATGGTGGCCCTGCGCATGCAGGACCAGCCGCTCGGCCACACCCACGGCGGCCCGGTCCGGCTCTACGCCGCCCCCATGTACTTCTACAAGTCGGCGAAGTGGCTCTCCGGCATCACCGTGACCGAGGAGGTCGAGCCGGGCTACTGGGAGCGCCTCGGCTACGACGTCGACGCCTGGGTCGGCACATCGAACGGACGCGACGATGCCCCTACCGTCTGAACAGCTCACCGACCGGCTCCAGACCCGGGTCCGGCGGTTCGGCCGCGCCCAGCGCTGGGTGCACCGGAGTACGGGACTGCTCATGGGGCTGTGCGTGGCGAGCGCGGCCTGCCTGTACCTCTCCCCGCTCGCCGAACTGGTCGGGCGCAGGCATCTGGTCGTCACCGTGCACGAGTGGTCGGGGCTGCTGCTCCCGGCGCCCTTCCTCCTGGGCCTGGTCTCACAGGCCTTCCGGGGCGATGTGCGCAGGCTGAACCGGTTCGGGCCGCACGACACGGTGTGGCTGCGGGCCGCGCTGCGCCGGGACCGCCTGAGCCGGCGGCCCGCCGGGAAGTTCAACGCCGGGCAGAAGGTGTACGCGAGCTGGCTGGCCGGGGCGGTGCTGGTGATGCTGGGGACCGGGCTGCTGATGTGGGTGACCGGCTTCGCGCCGCTGCACTGGCGGACGGCGGCCACCTTCGTCCACGACTGGCTGGCCCTCACCCTGGGCGTGGTGCTGGGCGCTCACATCGGCAAGGCGCTGGCCGATCCGGAGTCCCGGCGCGGGATGCGCACCGGTTCGGTGGACCGGGCCTGGGCCGAGCGGGAGCACCCGCTGTGGAAGGTCCCGGACCGCAAGGACTGAAGGGTCACGGAAGGGGCACGGGAGGGGCACGGAGGCGGGACCGACACGGGTCCGGCGAGGGCGGTCCGGCGCGGATCGCGCGCCGGACCGCCGCTGGTACCGCGGTCGTTCCGCTGGGCTCAGCCGCGGTCGCGGACGGCCACGATCCCGTTGAAGACCCCGACGTACGCCGTGCCGTCGGGCCCGATGGTGATCGGCGCCCAGTTGTTGTCGTAGAGCGGCCCGGTGCCGGTCAGCTGCCGCCAGCGGCGCTCCCCGGTGCGGAAGTCGACCGCGCTGAGGTACCAGGCGTCGATCCCCCAGATGTTGGGCTCCTTCTCGTAGAAGTAGAGCAGCCCGTTGGCGGTGGAGAGCTTGGGCACGGTCGAGGGCGAGCGGATCCCGTTCTCCCAGACGGTGTCACAGCCGCTTCCGTCGGGGCGGACGTCGACCCGGCTGACGCCGCCGACGACGCTCTTGCCGAGCAGCAGGGTGGTGAGGTTCTCGTAGCCGTAGTTGTTCTCGGCGACGAGGCTGTTGCCCCAGCTGATCAGGGAGTTGTCGGTGGTCGAGGCGCCGGAGCGGAACACCGGGACCTTGCAGACGAGCCGTTGGTCCGCCGGGACGTCGACGCCCCGGCGGTAGACGAGGATGTTCATCCGGTCGTCGGCGTTGTCGGTGATGGCGACGTAGCCGTTGCCGAACAGGTCGGGGGTGGTGCCCGAACCCTGGTTCACCGAGCCGGGTTTGGTGCCCGTACCGCGGTCGTAGGTCTGGCGCCACTGCACCTGCGGGGTGCCGTCGGCGGTGGCGCGGAAGCTGTAGAGCGCGTGGTCGGAGACGATGGACACGCCGTCCTGGGCGACGGAGAAGGAGTTCTGGATCTCCTCCCCGTCCAGCCGGACCGAGCGCAGGCTCCCGGTCGCGGGGTCCACGGTGCCGACCCGGCCGAGCCGGGTGACCCACCAGATGCGGCCGTCCCAGTCGGGCATCACCGAGGTGACGGGGTCGCAGGTGCCGCTGGGCCACAGGTTGGTCCAGCTGACGCAGTCGTGCGGGACCTGGCTGGTGAGGTCCCAGTCGTCGACGGTGGTGAACGTCCACCCGCCGTCCCGGTTCTGATGGTGCGCCAGGCGCAGGATGTGTTGGCGCGAGTCGGCAAGCACGGCGCGGTCCTGGTCGTCCAGGTAGAAGTAGGCGCCGCCCGAGGTGTCCTTGAAGATCTTCGAGAAGTCGAGCGAGGTGATCGCCTCGACCGTCGAGGAGCGCTGCGGGAGCTGGTACTCCGCGAGCGTGCCGAGCGTCCGGGGGTCGAGCAGCTTGACCTTGAATCCGGAGAAGGTGCCGCACACCGTGACCAGGCGGCCGCCCGAGTCGAAGGTGGCGGTGGCGCACTCCCCGCCGAGTGCGGCGATCTTCTCGCTGCTGACCTGCGGGTTCTTGCCGAGCGGGCCGGACCACGGGTAGGTGGCGCTGCCCGCCGCGTCGGCGTGCATGCCGCTGCGGCCGTTGGGCGCGAGGAACGGGTGCCGGGGCGGGGCCTCGCGGGGCACCGGGACGGCGGTGGCGGGGGCGCCGTCGTAGTGGCTGACCAAGCGGTGACCGGGGGCCTGGGGGATCTCGCCGGCCTGGGCCGCGGAGACGCCGTACATCGCCACGAATACGGCGACGGCCGGAACCACCGAGCAGTGCAGCGCTCTTCGGAACATCCGCGCTTCCTCCGTTCTCTTCAGTTCTGTTGACAATGCGTCTGACATCGCGCCGCGGCCAGACGCTAGAGCGGAGCGCCTGAGGAGTCCATGGAAGAGCGGGATGATTCACGAAGGCGCAACAGTCGATCAAGCCGAGGCGATCTCGTCGCCGACCATCCGGCCCGGACGCGGCGCCAACGCCCTTGCCGGACCGGCGCGTTGGGGCTGACCGTCGCCGACCTCGGGGCAACGGCCCGGCAGCTCGGGGCCGAGCCCCACCCGGTGGCCAACTCCCCCACCGGGCCAGAGGTGACCGGTAGACGACGAACTGCCCCGGATCACCCCCGCCTGCGGCCCGGCGTGTGCGCGCGGGTGACGCCGGAGGTCTTGCCCGGGACCCTCAGGCGTGCCATATATGTCTAGACCTTTGCGGGTCCAATGGCGGCCCCCACCCGTCCCGGCCCCACCCGTCCCGGCCCCACCCGGACGGCCCCGCACCGACACCCCGTGAGGATGGCCCCCTTGCGCCGCCCCACCGCCTTCGCCGCGGCCTCCTGCTGCCTGGCCGCCGCCCTGCTGACCGGCTGCGCCGCCCCGGACACCCGGCCGCCCGCCTCCCCCACCGGCCTCACCGCGCAGGCGGGCAGCGCCACCGCGGTGCACGTCATGTGGGAACAGGCCGACCCCCGCGACGGGGTGAGCGGCTATCAGATCCTGCGGGGCGACGCCCTGGTCCGGGAGGTCCCGGCCAACAAGACGATGGTCGACCTCACGGGCCTGGCGCCGCTGACCGCCTACGCCTTCACCGTCCGGGCGAAGGACTCCGCCGGGAACCTCTCCGCGCCCAGCACCGCGGCCACCGTCACCACCCCGGCCGCCGAGCCCGCCGACCACGGGCCGCCCACCGCCCCGGCCGGCGCCACCGGGCACCCCGACGGACCCCGGGCGGCCGTGCTGTCCTGGTCACCCGCGACCGACGACACGGGCGTGACGGCGTACGACGTCTACCAGGGCGGCGTGCGCATCCACACGGCCCCGGGCACGGCCACCACCACCCGGCTCACCGGCCTCCAGCCGGACACCGTCTACACCTTCACGGTGCGCGCCCGCGACGGCGCCGACACCTCCTCGCCCGACAGCGCCGGGGTGGACGTGACCACGGCGACCGCTACCGGCCGGGGCCCGGGCACCGCGCCCGCCGACTTCGGAGCGGCCGTCGCGCCGGGCACGGTCACACTGTCCTGGAACCCGCCCGACACGGGGGAACAGACCCGCGAATACCAGCTGTACGTCAACGAACAGCCCACCACGATCATCCAGTTCGGCGCGGGAGCGGTGCCCACCGGGCGAGCGCGGTACCAGCTCGCCGTGACCGAACCCAAGGGCACGGCCTGGGCGTTGAAACTGCGCGCGCGGCTGCCGGACGGCAACTGGGGATCCTTCTCGGCGGAACGCCGCGTCACGCTCGGCTGAACCCGGCCGCTCCCCCGCCGGTCCTCCGCCGCTCCCCCGCCGTCGGCCGCGGCCGCCCCGCCCGCCCCACCCCGCCCGGGCACGCGCACGTACACGGGCGCCCGCCAACTTTCGCGATCTTCACCGAACGGCACTGCCGCGAAGGCGGATCGCGCACAATACATGCGTGTTCGGTGAGTACTCGATCAACAGCGGTCAGCCAGGTCCGCCCGACGGCGACCCTCGGCCAGACTCTCCCTCCGTGCTGGGGAACCTGCCGCCGGAAGCGGCGACCTTCGTCGGCCGGGAGGGTGAACTCGCTCTGCTCGACGGCCTGCTGCGGGAGAGAAGACTGATCACGCTGACCGGCGTCGGCGGCGTCGGCAAGTCCCGGCTGGCCCTGCGCTCCGTCCACGCCCTGTCCCGGGAACACCACGACGGCGCGTGGTGGGTGGAGCTGTCACCCCTGCGCGACCCCGGCCTGCTCACCGCCACCGTCGCCCACACCGTCGGTCTCACCGAGCTCTCCGCGCGCTCCCCCGACGAGGAGCTGTGCGCGTGGATGGCCGACAAGGAACTGCTGCTGGTCCTCGACACCGCCGAGCACCTGGTGCCCGCCTGCCGCCACCTGGTCGGCGAACTCCTCCAGTCCGCCCCCGGCCTCACCGTCCTGGTCACCTCCCGGGAGCCGCTCGGCTCCCCCGGCGAAATCCTGGTCGAGGTCCGGCCGCTGCCCGTGGAGGGGCCCGACAGCGACGCCCTCGCGCTCTTCCGCGAACGGGCGCTGGCCGCCACCCCCGCCGCCGCGTCCGCCTTCGCCGACCCCCTGCGGGCGGCGACCGCCGCCGAGGTCTGCCGCAGGCTGGACGGGATCCCGCTCGCCCTCGAACTCGCCGGGGCCCGGCTGCGGTCGTGGAGCCTGGAGGAGATGGCGCAGCGCCTCGGCGCGCGGTTCGACGTCCTGTCCGACGACCGGGCGGCGCTCCAGCCCCGGCACCGGACCATGCGCACCGCGATCGGCTGGAGCCACGAACTGTGCGCGCCGGTGGAACGCCTGATGTGGGCCCGGCTGTCCGTCTTCACCGGGGACTTCGACCTCGCGGCCGCCCGCGCGGTGTGCTCCGGCGGCCCGCTGGCCCCGTCGCGGGTGGAGCGGATCCTGGCCGGGCTGGTCGCGAAGTCGGTCGTCCGGCGCACCGAGGAGCGGGGCAGCGGGGCCCGCTACCGGATGCTGGACACGATCCGCGAGTACGGGCACGAGTGGCTGGCCGAACTGGGCGAGGTGCGCACCCTGGCCGACCGGCACGCCCACTGGTACGCGGCGCTCGCGCGGGCCGCCGACACGGGCTGGCTCGGCCCGGGCCAGGTCGACTGGTACCGCAGGATGACCGCCGAGCACGCACAGCTGCGCACCGCCATGGAGCACCTGCTCGGCACCGACCGGCCGACGGCCCTGGAGATGGCGGGGGCCCTGTGGTTCCTGTGGTTCTCCTGCGGACA
Organism: Streptomyces sp. G-G2; assembly: GCF_030063135.1. Classification (GTDB taxonomy): domain Bacteria; phylum Actinomycetota; class Actinomycetes; order Streptomycetales; family Streptomycetaceae; genus Streptomyces. The sequence continues at coordinate 54,456 of NZ_JASISO010000029.1, read as the reverse complement.
CACGCACGAGGGCCGGGGGTTCCTGGAGCGGGCGCTGCGCTCGTCCCCGCGCACCGGCACGGCGTACTTCCAGGGGATGTGGGCGCTCGGGCTCATCGCGCTGCTCCAGGGCGAGATGGCGACCGCCCAGCGGCTCGGCACGGAGTGCGTCGACGCGGCGGCCCGGCTGGCGGACCCGGAGCCGGAGCTGCGGGCCGCGTACCTGCTCGCGGTGTCGGTGCTGATGCCGGGGGACGCGCGGCGGGCGCTGGAGCTGACCGGCCCGCGGGCCAGGGCGGGGCACGGCGGGCGCGCCAGCGGCCCTGGCTGGCTGCTGTGCCGCCTCGCGACCGGGTACGCGCTGTGCGACCAGGGCAGGTTCGAAGAGGCCGCCGACGAGGCGCGGGGGCTGCGCGAGGCGTGCGCGGAGCTGGGCGACGGGTGGCTGCGCGCCTACGCGGACTACATCCTCGCCCTGGCGGCCCTGGGGCTCGGGCACCACGGGGAGGCGGCCCGGCACGTGCGGTCGATGCTCTCGGGCAAGCGGCTGCTGGGCGACCGGCTGGGGATCGCGCTGGGCCTGGACGTCCTGGCGGCCGCGGTGGCGGGGCTCGGCGACGGGGAACTCGCGGCCCGGCTGCTGGGCACCGGACAGGCGTGGTGGCGTACGGTCGGCCACCCCCAGATGGGCGGCTCGCCCTCGCTGCTGGCCCTGCGGGACGAGGGCGAACGGCGGGCGCGGGCGGCGATCGGCGACGAGGCGTACGAGAACGCCTTCCGCGGCGGCGCGGCGGCGCCCACCGGCTGAGCGGTCGCCCGCGGGCCGGGCGACGCGTACCGGCCGGGCGACGCGTTGCGGCCGAGCGGCGCTCACCGGCCGGCCGGGGGGCGCCGACGGCCCCTGCGGGCGTCAGTACGGCAGCGGCCTGCCGGACGGGGTGCGCAGGTCGAGGTCTCGGGGTGCGGGCTTCGGGACGGGCTTGCGGATCAGCTGCTGACGCATGCTGCCTCCTCGCTCAGACCAGGGCCAGACGGCGTGGAGCCACCGCGCGGCCGTCGGGGAGCAGTTCACCGGTGTCGTCGAAGACCACGGCGCCGTTGCACAGCAGGTTCCAGCCCTGTTCGGGGTGGAAGGCGACCGTGCGGGCGGCGTCGTGATCGGCGCTGTCAGCGGTCGGGCAGGGGGGCTGGTGGGAGCACATGGCGCACCTCATCGCAGGGTGGGGCGGGAGGGCCGATGGTCAACCGGTCGAATCCGCGATCCACGGTGGCGAGGAGTATTACCGATCACAGCCCCCGTATGGAACCCATATTCGAGGTCGAGTTCAGGATGTGTATGCCCGATTACGATGCGCTCATGCCCGCTATCCGGATTGTTCGCAGAACGTCACTTCCGGCCGCGGAGGCGTGGCGCAGGCTCACCGACTGGGAACGCCACGGCGAGCAGGTCCCTCTCACCCGGACCGCGATCACCACGGCCGGGCCAACGCGTGTCGGAACGTGCTTCACGGCGCGTACGGGTGTGGCGAGGGTCACGTTCGACGACCCGATGGAAGTGGTCCTCTGGCGTCCCCCGGCCGAGGGCTCCGCGGGTCTGGTCAGGCTGGAGAAGCGGGGCCGGGTGGTCCGGGGCTGGGCGGAGATCGAGATCCGCCCCCTGCCGACGGGCGGCACGGAGGTCCGCTGGCGCGAGGAGCTGTGGCTGCGCGGCCTCCCCCGCCTCTTCGACCCCGTCGTCGCCGCGGCGGGCCGCCGCCTCTTCGCCCGCGCGATCGATTCCCTGCTGCGGGGCTGACCCCCGCCCGGGCGGGGCGGGGGCTCGCGGGACGCGCCAGGAGGAGGAACGGCCGGCGGGGCAGGTCGTGCGTACGCAGTCCCGCCCGGCCCGCGACGCCCGGCACCGCGCCGCGGGCGCGCCCCCCGGGCGCCCGACGCTCCTTCTACGGCACGACGCCCTAGCGGATCGGCATGTCCGAGAGGGTGCGCGCGATCACCAGGCGCTGGATCTCGCTCGTCCCCTCGAAGATCGTGTAGATGGCGCTGTCGCGGTGCATCCGCTCCACCGGGTACTCCCGGGTGAAGCCGTTGCCGCCCAGGATCTGGACCGCCTGCGCGGTGACCTTCTTGGCGACCTCACTGGCGAAGAGCTTCGACATCGAGCCCTCCGCGGAGGTGAAGGGCTTGCCCGCGACCGCCATCCACGACGCCCGCCACACCAGCAGCCGCGCGGCGTCGATCGAGGTCCGCATGTCGGCGAGCTGGAAGGCCACACCCTGGTTGTCGATGATCGGGCGGCCGAACTGGGTGCGGGTCTTGGCGTAGTCGAGGGCCACCTCGTACGCCGCCCGGGCGGTGCCGACCGCCATCGCGCCGACGGCTGGACGGGAGGCCTCGAAGGTGGCCATCGCCGCGTTCTTCACGCGCTCGCCGCCGCCCGCGCGGGCCCGCTCACGGGCCCGGGCGAGCCGCTCGTCCAGCTTGCCCTTGCCGCCGAGCAGGCAGGATCCGGGGATCCGGCAGTCCTCCAGCACCACCTCGGCGGTGTGCGAGGCGCGGATGCCGTGCTTCTTGAACTTCTGGCCCTGGGAGAGGCCCGGGGTGTTCGGCGGCACGATGAAGGAGGCGTGCCCCTTGGTGCCCAGCTCCGGATCGACCACGGCGACCACGATGTGGACGTTGGCGATGCCGCCGTTGGTCGCCCAGGTCTTGGTGCCGTTCAGCACCCACTCGTCCTTGGCCTCGTCGTAGACGGCGCGGGTGCGCATCGCGCCGACGTCGGAGCCCGCGTCCGGCTCGGAGGAGCAGAAGGCGGCCACCTTCACGTCCGTCGCGTCGCCGTACATCTGGGGTATCCAGGTGCCGATCTGCTCCTCGGTGCCGTTGGCGACGACGCCGATGGCCGCGAGTCCGGTGCCGACGATCGACAGGGCGATGCCCGCGTCACCCCAGAACAGCTCTTCCATGGCCATCGGGATGCCGAGGCCGGTGGGGTCGAAGAACTGCTGGGCGTAGAAGTCGAGGGAGTAGATGCCGACCTTGGCGGCTTCCTGGATGACGGGCCAGGGGGTCTCTTCGCGCTCGTCCCATTCAGCGGCGGCGGGCCGGATCACATCGGCGGCGAAACCATGGATCCAGTCCCTCACCTGCTTCTGGTCGTCGTTCAGATCCATGGTGAACTCCGCCATGTCGTCCCCTCCAGCTAATGCGTGCCGATCACGTGATGTTACTCGCGGTAACATCACACCATGGCCACAGTCTGTTACTGACCAGTAGCCACTGTCAACGGCTGCCGCCGATAAGGTCGTCCTGGTGTGCGGGGTGTTACGTTGCGTGGGCGTCACGCACATCGCAAGGGCGGGGAGAGAAACACATCATGGAGACCACCCGGCAGGCCGGACAGGCCGGCGGCCAGCACGGATCGTCCGAGCACCGACGGCGGGAGCTGCTCGAGGCGGCCGACCGCGTCGTCCTCCGGGACGGCCCGAGGGCCTCCATGAACGCCATCGCGGCCGAGGCGGGCATCACGAAGCCGATCCTCTACCGGCACTTCGGCGACAAGGCGGGGCTCTACCAGGCCCTCGCCGTCCGTCACACCGACGCGCTCCTCGCCTCACTGCGCGCCGCGCTCGACGCGCCCGCGGAGCGGCGCAGCCGGGTCGAGGCCACTCTCGACACCTACCTCGCCGCGATCGAGGCCCGTCCGCAGGTCTACCGCTTCCTGATGCACCCGGCCGAGGACTCGCACACCGCCGAGCGCGGCTTCGACGTCGGACTGCACTCGGCCCCGCTGCTGCGCCGCCTCGGCGAGGAGCTGGCCCAGGTGATCGCCGAACGCGTGGACCTCGGTCCCTCCGGGGAGCGCCTGGCCCGGGTCTGGGGGCACGGGATCGTCGGCATGATGCACGCCGCCGGGGACTGGTGGCTCGGCGAACGCCCCTGCGACCGGGCCGAGCTGGTCGGCGCGCTGACCGACCTGCTCTGGGGCAGGCTGGCGACCGCGGGCAACCGGCCCGACGGCCCCGGCTTCTGACCTCGGGGCCCGGGCGTACGCACGCCCGGCGCGACGAGGCCGGGGCGCGGGGACCAGGGGTCAGGACGACCAGGGCGCGCGGCGGATCGCCCGCCGCAGCCTGCGCAGCCGCAGGCCGGTGACCCGGTCCGCGTAGACCCCGCCCTCCAGGTGGTCGCACTCGTGCTGGAGGCAGCGGGCGAAGAACCCGGTCCCGGCGATCCGCACCGGGGCGCCGTCCGAGGTGACCCCCTCGACCACGGCACGGTCGAAGCGGACCGTCCCGGCCTCCAGACCGGGCAGCGACAGACAGCCCTCGGGGCCGAGCAGCTCCAGGCCGTCGGCCTCGACCAGCCGGGGGTTGACCACGTGCCCGACGTGGCGGACGTCCTCGTCGTCGGGGCAGTCGTATACGAACACCCGCTGGCTCACGCCGATCTGGTTGGCGGCCAGGCCCACGCCCTCGGCGGCGTACATCGTGGCGAACATGTCCTCGATGAGCCGGTCCAGGGCCGGACCGAACTCGGCGACCTCCGCGCACGCGGAGTGCAGCACCGGATCGCCGAGCAGGCTCATGGTGCGGACGAGGCCTGAATTGCCGGGGATCGGACGCTGTCGCATGACCGCAAGGGTACGCGGAGCGACTATATGAGGGATTCAGAGGGCGCCGCGGTCAGGGCTCCCACCGGTTCTGGATAGGCTGGGGCCGACCGACGCAAGGAGGACAAGGGACGATGGCAGGCAACACAGAGCCGCTTTCGCCGCGGGCCAAGCTGGCCGTGACGGCGGGCAAGGCCGCGGCGGCGGTGTCGCGGGCCGCGGGACGCGGAAGCGGGTCGGTGATCGGCGGCAAGGTCGCGCTCAGGCTCGACCCCGATCTTCTCGGCGCGCTGGCACAGCATCTCGATGTCGTCCTCGTGTCGGCAACGAACGGCAAGACCACCACGACCCGGCTCATCGCGGAGGCCCTGCGCGCCAGCGGCCCCGTCGTGTCCAACGCGCTGGGCGCCAACATGCCCGCGGGCATCACCTCGGCCCTGGCGGGCGGTTCGGACGCCAAGTACGGCGTGATCGAGGTCGACGAGAAGTACCTCGCCGGCGTCGCCCGGGACGTGACCCCCAAGGTGATCGCGCTCCTGAACCTCAGCCGCGACCAGCTCGACCGCGCCGCGGAGACCCGCATGCTCGCGGAGAAGTGGCGCGAGGGCCTCTCCGGCTCCAAGGCGGTCATCGTCGCGAACTGCGACGACCCGCTGATCGTGTGGTCCGCGTCCTCCTCGCAGAACGTGGTGTGGGTCGCCGCGGGCCAGGAGTGGAAGGACGACGCCTGGTCGTGCCCCTCCTGCGGTGGCGTCATGCAGCGTCCGGGCGACGACTGGTTCTGCGGTGAGTGCGGGTTCCGCCGCCCCACCCCGACCTGGGCGCTCAGCGGCGACCACGTGCTCGACCCGCACGGCAGCGCCTGGCCGATCCACCTCCAGCTACCGGGCCGCGCCAACAAGTCGAACGCCGCCGCCTCGGCCGCCGTCGCCGCCGTTTTCGGGGTTCCCCCGCAGGTCGCGCTGGAGCGCATGTACCAGGTGCAGGCCGTGGCCGGGCGCTACGACGTCATCACCTTCCAGGGCCGTGAGGTCCGCCTGCTGCTCGCGAAGAACCCGGCGGGCTGGCTGGAGACGTTCTCGCTGATCGACCCGCCGCCCACCCCGGTGATCCTCTCGGTCAACGCGCGGGGCGCCGACGGCACCGACACCTCCTGGCTGTGGGACGTCGACTACCCGCGGCTGGCGGGTCACCCGATCTTCGTGATCGGTGACCGCAAGCTCGACCTCGCGGTCCGCCTGGAGGTCGCGGGGCTGGACTTCCGGGTCTGCGAAAACCTGGACGAGGCCGTGCAGCTGGCGCCGCCCGGCATGATCGAGCTGATCGCCAACTACACCGCCTTCCAGGACGTGCGCCGCCGCGTCGGCAACTAGTACCCCTAAGGACAAAGAGCATGAGTGACAACAGCCTGCGTCTGGTGTGGATCTACCCCGACCTGCTGAGCACGTACGGAGACCAGGGCAACGCCCTCGTGGTCGAGCGCCGCGCCCGCCAGCGCGGCCTGGACGTCCACCGCGTGGACGTCCGCAGCGACCAGCCGATCCCGACCTCCGGTGACATCTACCTCATCGGCGGCGGCGAGGACCGGCCGCAGCGGCTGGCCGCGGACCGGCTGCTGCGCGACGGCGGCCTGGAGCGGGCCGTCTCCAACGGGGCGATCGTCTTCTCGGTCTGCGCCGGGTACCAGATCCTCGGCCAGGAGTTCGTGAACGACCTGGGCGAGCGCCAGCAGGGCCTCGGCCTGCTGGACGTGGTCACGGTGCGCGGCGAGGGCGAGCGCTGCGTCGGCGACGTGTACGCGGACATCGACCCGCGGCTCGGCCTGCCGCAGCTGACGGGCTTCGAGAACCACCAGGGCGTCACCCACCTCGGCCCGACCGCCCGCCCGTTCGCCAAGGTGCGCCTCGGCCGCGGCAACGGCAGCGGCGACGGCACCGAGGGCGCCTACAACGACACCGTGTTCGGCACGTACATGCACGGGCCCGTCATGGCGCGCAACCCGCTCATCGCGGACCTGCTGCTGAAGCTGGCCCTCGACGTGAACGCGCTGCCGCCCATCGACGACCGGTGGTACGACGCGCTGCGCGCCGAGCGCATCGCGGCGGCCACGCAGCCCGCGTAACCGCCTCCGCACCGCCCGTCCGGCCCGGATTCCCCAGGGGATCCGGGCCGACGTGCGTTCGCACGACGGATGTGACCAGCATGTGGAGGATGGTTCAGTCCTGTGGGCATCCGCTTGTAGGGTGACCGGTAGTTCCAACCGGACGACGTGGTCCGGTCATCGGCCCACGTTGCAAAGGTCCTGCCTGCCATGCGCATTGGTGTGCTCACTTCCGGAGGCGACTGCCCCGGCCTGAATGCCGTCATCCGTTCCGTCGTGCACCGTGCGGTCGTCGACCACGGTGACGAGGTCATCGGTTTCCTCGACGGCTGGAAGGGCCTGCTGGAGGGCGACTACCGGAAGCTGGACCTGGACGCCGTCAGCGGCATCCTGGCCCGCGGCGGCACCGTCCTCGGCTCCTCCCGGGTCCAGCCCGCCCACCTGCGGGGCGGGGTCGAGACGGCCCGCGGCCACGTCGCGGACCTCGGTCTCGACGCGATCATCCCGATCGGCGGCGAGGGCACCCTGAAGGCCGCGCACCTGCTGTCGGAGGCCGGGCTGCCGATCGTCGGCGTACCGAAGACCATCGACAACGACATCCCCTCGACCGATGTCACCTTCGGTTTCGACACGGCCGTCGGCGTGGCCACCGAGGCCCTCGACCGGCTGAAGACCACCGCCGAGTCCCACCAGCGCGTGATGGTGGTCGAGGTCATGGGCCGCCACACCGGCTGGATCGCGCTGCACTCGGGCATGGCGGCGGGCGCGCACGCGATCGTCGTACCGGAACGCCCCTTCGACATCGAGGAGCTGACGGCCATCGTCGGCGAGCGCTTCTCGGCGGGCAAGCGGTTCGCGATCGTCGTGGTCGCCGAGGGCGCCAAGCCCGCCGAGGGCTCTTCGATGGCCTTCGAACAGGGCGGCACCGACATCTACGGGCACGAGCGGTTCGCCGGGATCGGCAACCGGCTCGCGGTCGAGCTGGAGGACCGCCTGGGCAAGGAGGCCCGTCCGGTGATCCTGGGCCACGTCCAGCGCGGCGGCACCCCGACGGCGTACGACCGGGTGCTCGCCACCCGCTTCGGCTGGCACGCGGTGGAGGCCGCCCACCGGGGTGAGTTCGGCATGCTGACCGCCCTGCGCGGCACCGAGATCGTCATGGTTCCGCTGGCCGAGGCCACCCGGACCCTCAAGACTGTCCCCGCCGAGCGGTACGCGGAGGCGGAGACCGTTCTGTGATGGTTCCCCCCTCTTGACACCGCCCCCGGACGCATCGGCGTGCGGGGGCGGCACTACTGTGGTGGGGCATCACGGTCAAGGGAGTACACGCATGAACCACCTCGCGCACGACGGCATGGATATGGGCGACCTGCCGCCGTTCACCCTCGGGCGCGGGCTGGAGTTCTCGTTCGACGCCTTCTTCCTGTTCGGCTCCCTGATCGGCCTCGGGCTCTACCTGGGGGCCGTGGTGCGGCTGCGCAGGCGCGGTGACTCCTGGCCGCCGGGCCGCATCGTCGCCTTCACCGCGGGCGTGCTCACCGTGATGCTGGTGATGTGCACCAAGCTGAACGACTACGGCATGGTCATGTTCAGCGTGCACATGATCCAGCACATGGTGATCAGCATGCTGACCCCGATCCTGCTGCTGCTCGGGGCGCCCATGACCCTAGCCCTGCGCGCGTTGCCGCCCGCCGCCCGCGGCCGCAGGGGACCGCGCGAACTGCTGCTGATGTTCCTGCACAGCCGGTACATGCGGGTGATCACCCACCCGGTGTTCACCATCCCCATGTTCATCGCCAGCCTGTACGGCCTGTACTTCACCCCGCTCTTCGACTTCCTGATGGAGTCCAGGGCCGGGCACATCACGATGATGGTCCACTTCCTCGCCGTCGGCCTGGTCTTCTTCTGGCCGATCATGGGCGTGGACCCGGGCCCGCACCGGCCCGGCTACGTGATGCGGATGCTGGAGCTGTTCGCCGGGATGCCCTTCCACGCCTTCTTCGGCATCGCGCTGATGATGGCGAGCGAGCCGATGATCAAGACGTACGCCGACCCGCCGGCGAGCCTGGGCATCGACCCGCTGCTCGACCAGCAGTGGGGCGGCGGCATCGCCTGGGCCTTCAGCGAGATCCCCTCGGTCCTGGTGCTGATCGCCCTGACCTACCAGTGGTACCACTCCGAGCAGCGGTCGGCGAAGCGCTCCGACCGGGCCGCCGACCGCGACGGCGACAAGGAGCTGGCGGACTACAACGCATATCTGGCCTCGCTCCAGGCGCGTGGACAGTAGCGCGGGAGCCCTCGGCGCGCCACCATGGGGCATGACCGGATCTGTGAAGGCGATGGCCGTGCTGACCTGTGCCGCGCTGGTGGCGGTGGCGGCGTACTCGGTGGCCCTCGGCAGTAATGGGTGGCTGTGGTTCGGGTGGGTGGTGCTGGGGCTGCTCACTGCCGCGACGGCCGCTTCGCGCGGCGTCTGAGGGGCATGCTCTCGTACGGTCCGTAGCCGTCCCGTACCGCTGGTAGGACGACGGCGACCACGGGACGTCGACGGGAGCGGCCTGATGTTCTACTACCTGCTGAAGCACGTACTGCTGGGACCCTTGCTGCGGCTGCTGTTCCGGCCGCGGATCGAGGGGATCGAGAACGTCCCGCCCGACGGCGCGGCCATCGTCGCGGGCAACCACCTGTCCTTCTCCGACCACTTCCTGATGCCCGCGATCCTCGGGCGCCGGATCACCTTCCTCGCCAAGGCCGAGTACTTCACCGGGCCCGGGCTGAAGGGGCGGCTGACCGCCGCGTTCTTCCGCAGCGCGGGGCAGATCCCGGTGGACCGCACCGGCAAGGAGGCCGGCCGGGCAGCCATCCGTGAGGGGCTCGGGGTGCTGGCCAAGGGCGAGCTGCTGGGCATCTACCCGGAGGGCACCCGCTCCCACGACGGCAGGCTGTACAAGGGCAAGGTGGGGGTGGCCGCGATGGCGCTGGGGGCCGGGGTGCCCGTCGTCCCCTGCGCGATGGTCGGCACCTTCGAGATCCAGCCGCCCGGAAAGAAGATCCCCAAGATCCGGCGGGTGACGATCCGCTTCGGTGAGCCCCTGGAGTTCAGCCGGTACGCCGGGCTGGAGAACGAGCGGGCCGTGCTGCGCGCGGTCACCGACGAGATCATGTACGCCGTCCTCGGACTGTCCGGTCAGGAGTACGTCGACCGCTACGCCGCCGAGGTCAAGGCCGAGGAGGAGGAGACGCGGAAGAAGGCCCGGCGCCCGGGGCGCTGAGCCTTCTCCACGTCATGCGTGCTCGGTCAGGCGGAGCCCGTCGTCCCTGGATCGGGTCGTCGGCGTACCTCCCCCAGCCACCGCCGGGAGGTGCCCCCGCGGCGGGTGGGGCCCGACGCGCCCTAGGAGTGTCCTGAAGATCTTGGAAACGCGCCCGGCTTGCACCAGGTTGCCCCGATCGACATTTACCGGTGAATCGGGGTGACTCGGGCGCCCCGAGCAAGATCTTCAGCAGTCTCCTAGCGGACGGCCGGGAGCTCCTCCAGCGCCGGGAGGTCGGACGCCGGGGTCTTGGCGAGCGACTTCGCGGCGGCCGGGACCGGGGCGACCGGGGTGGCGTGCGGACCGCACGTCACGTCCTTCGCGTCGACCTTGCCGGTGAGCAGGTAGGTGTCCACCCGGGTGTTGATGCAGGGGTTCACCAGGCTGGTGACACCGTGCGAGCCCGCGTTCTGCTCGGTGATCAGACGCGAACCGGCCAGCCGCTTGTGCATCGAGACCGCGCCCTCGTACGGCGTGGCCGCGTCCCGCTCGGACTGGACGATCAGCACCGGGGGCAGCCCGCGCTTCGCGCCGACCTCGATCGGGGTGGACTGCTTGGCCCTCCAGGTCGCGCAGGGAAGGTTCATCCACGCGTTGGACCAGGTCAGGAAGGGGTACTTCTGGTGCAGCGCGGTGTTGTCGCGGTCCCACTTGGCCCAGCTGGTGGGCCACTTGGCGTCGGCGCACTCGACCGCGGTGTAGACGGCGTTGCCGTTCTCCGCCGTCGCGTTGGCCTTCGTGTCCGCCATGTCCGGGGCGATCGCGTCGACCAGCGCCTGGGTGTTACCGGCGAGGTAGGCGCTGAAGGTCTGGGCGACGGGCACCCAGGAGGAGTCGTAGTACGGGGCGCTCTGGAAGAAGCCGATCAGCTCGGCCGGACCGACGAGCCCGCCGATCGGGTTGGCCTTGGCCTTGGCACGCAGGGTCTCGTACTGGGCCTGGACCTTGGCGCGCGTGTCGCCGATGTGGAAGACCGCGTCGTTCTTGGCGACCCAGTCCTGCCAGTCGTTCCAGCGGCCCTGGAAGGCCACGTCCTGGCCGAGGTTGGCCTCGTACCAGATGTTGTCCTGGTCGGGGTTGACCACGGAGTCGACGATCATGCGGCGCACGTGGGTCGGGAACAGGGTCGCGTAGACCCCGCCGAGGTAGGTGCCGTAGGAGACGCCGAGGTAGTTCAGCTTCTTCTCGCCGAGGGCGGCGCGGATGACGTCGAGGTCACGCGCGGTGTTCGGCGTGGTCATCTGCGGCAGCATCTCGCCGCTGCGCTCCTTGCAGCCGTCCGCGTACTCGGCGGCCAGCTTGCGCTGCGCGTTCTTGTCGGCCACCGAGTCCGGGACCGGATCGGCCTTGGGAACCTTGACGAACTCCTGCGGGTCGATGCAGGAGATCGGCGCGGAGTGGCCGACGCCGCGGGGGTCGAAGCCCACGAAGTCGTACGCCTTGGAGGTGTTCACCCAGAGCGGGCTCTTGGTGGTGACCCGGCGCGGGAAGCGCATGCCGGAACCGCCGGGGCCGCCGGGGTTGTAGATGAGGGCGCCCTGGCGCTCCTGCGGAGTGCCGGTGCTGCCGATCCGGTCCACCGCGATGTCGATGGTCTTGCCGAACGGCTTGGTGTAGTCGAGCGGGACCTTCACCCAGCCGCACTGGATGGGAGCTTCAAAACCCCAGTCGGCCGGACAGGCCTTCCAGTCGATCCCGGTGTGGGCCGCGCGGGCGGCGGCGAGCTGGACGCCCACCGCTTCCGGGATCCCGTAGGAACGGCTGTCGGAGGCCGCGGCGGGTGTGGCCATGACGAGGCCCGCCGTGAGCGTGCCGGCGATCAGAGTGGCAGCGCTCCCCAGCGCTGCGGTGCGTATCACGTGGTTGTTCCCCCTGCGTCAGGTGCCGCCGTGGGCGGCCGACTTCGGACGACGTGCAGGGGGATCTTCGCGCCTGAACTCCACGCGACAACAGTGCGCGGTCGCGTTCTTTGCCAACCCGATATCCGGATTGAGGTGTACCGCTGAGCGGTGTCCTGGTTCGTCCCGGCTTTACCGGGCACCCGCTACCAGGCGTACGTCCGGCATACGTCGTCCAGCAGCACGCGCAGCGCCAACGCGTTCGGGGCCAGGGCCGTCACGAGGAGGGCGGGCCCCGCGAGCGGGGTGAGCACCGCCCGTTCGCCCAGCATGGCGGCGGCGGGCGGGTGCTCCGCGAAGGCCGGGTCCACGATGAGGAGTTGACCGACGGCCCGGGCTCCGGCGAGCCCGGCCGGGCCGTCCCAGCCGTCCGGGGCCCCGGGCCCGCAGGCGAGTTCCTGGTCCAGCAGCGGCGCCCCGCCCCGGTTCACGGTCAGCCTGCTGCGCAGCAGGCCCGGCACCTCACCGGCCCGCCCGAGCACCTGCTCCTCGCGCAGCACCAGCCGGGCGGTGGGGGCCAGCTCGACCCGGGTGCGCACCCACAGGTCGCTGCCCTTGACCGAGACGAGCTGCTCGGGCAGCCAGCGCACGGCCGCGCCCTCCTCCAGGGTCAGGAAGGTCTCGTACAGAGCGGGCGCCCCGCCCCGGCCGGGCAGCGCCAGGGTGGCGGCGGCGGTCCCCAGGGCCAGCCGGGCGCCGGGGCCCGCGGCGGCCTCGATGGTGAGGTGGTCCCCGCCCAGGGGCGCGCTCATCGCGCCGACCAGGGTGACCCGGGCCTCGGCGGGGTCACTCCCCCGGGTACGGCGCAGCGCGAAGGGGCCCTCTCCGCGGAGCAGGGGCAGGGCGGTGCCGCCGCGGCCGTCGGCGACCGCGCGGATGCGGGCGGTGGCCCGCAGACCGACGGCCGCAACCTCCGGGGCGGGGGCCGCGGACGGGGCGGCCGGGGCGGCGGTGCTCACCGGGCGCTCCAGGCCGCGAGGTTCCCGCGCACCCAGTCGGCCACCGGGGCCACGCCCTGCGGGCCGCGCAGCGACTGGAAGGCGACGGGGAGTTCACCACGCTGCTCGGCGGCGTCCCGGGCCATCCGGTCCAGGTCGGAACCGACGTAGGGGGCGAGGTCGGTCTTGTTGACGATGAGCAGGTCGGCGGTGGTCACGCCGGGGCCGCCCTTGCGCGGGATGTCGTCGCCGCCCGCCACGTCGATGACGAAGATCTGGGCGTCGACCAGCCCGCGGGAGAAGGTGGCGGTCAGGTTGTCGCCGCCGGATTCGACGAGCACCAGGTCCAGCGGGCCGATCGCGTCCTCCAGCTCCTCCACCGCCTCCAGGTTGGCGGAGATGTCGTCGCGGATCGCGGTGTGCGGGCAGGCCCCGGTCTCCACGGCGGCGATCCGCTCGGGCGGCAGCACGGCCTCGCGGAGCAGGAACTCGGCGTCCTCGCGGGTGTAGATGTCGTTGGTGACGACGGCCATCGAGAACTCCGCCCGCAGCGCCCGGCAGAGTGCGGCGACGGTGGCGGTCTTGCCGGAGCCGACGGGGCCGCCGAGTCCGATGCGCAGGGCGCGGCGGGAGCCGTCGGCGCGCAGCGGCGCGGCGCTGTGGGAGTGCCGGTGCGGGAAGGTGCCTGCGTGGTCGAGGTGCATGGAAGCTCCTTGGGGAGGTCGATCGGGGCAGGAGGAGCGGGCGGCTCGGACAGCTCAGGAGGCTAGGAGCCTCGGGCGGCTCAGGAGGCGAAGAGCCGGACGGGCCAGCCCGCGTGGGCTTCGGCGGCGATCTCCAGCAGCGGGGAGGAGCAGGCGGGCAGGGCCTCCACTCCGGCCGAGAGCGCGAGCCGCGCGGCGTCGGCGGCCTGCGCGGCCACCTCGTCCAGGGCCGGGGCGAGGCGGGCGAGCACCCCGCTGGCCTCGAAGGGGTCTAGGCCCAGGAGCCGTACGGTCGCGGTCGCCGGTCCCCCGACGGCCTCGTACGCCGCCACGTGGGCGGTGTCGAGCGGCCCGAGCCCGGCGGCTCGGGCGGTGACGCCGAGCACCACGGGCTGGTGGGCCCCGCGCGGGAACGCGGCCGCCACCGCTTCGAGTTCCGGCGAGGGCCAGGTGGCCCGGGCGGCCCGGAGCAACTGGCGGCCGAGCCTGCGCGCCGCGGCCCGCAGTGCGGGGGACGGCGTACGGGCGTCGGCCGCGGCGTCCAGGACGGCGGGATCCATGCCGAGGGCGGCCGCGGCGGCGAGGGCCGCCGCGACGAGCCCAGCGGTGCGCAGCCTGCCGCGGCAGAACGCTTCGAGGGTGACGTCGTCGTGGATCCGGCCCGCCTTGACGGCGGCCTCGGCCCCGCCGGAGTGCGCGTGGCCTCCGGCGGGGAAGCGGCCGTCGGCGAGGACGAGCAGCGCGGCGCGGCTCATCGGAGGAAGCCCCTCATCTAGAAGAGGAAGTAGCGCTGGGCCATGGGGAGTTCCGCCGCGGGGGCGGGTTCCACGGCTTCGCCGTCGATGGTCACCGTGAAGGTGTCGGCGTCGACCTCGACGCGCGGGCGCGCGTCGTTGTTGCGCATGTCCTCCTTGGTGACCTTGCGGGTGCTCTCGATCGCGACGAACTCCTTGCCAAGGCCCAGACGTTCGGGCAGGCCGTCGTCGATGGCCGGCTGGGAGGTGAAGTTGAGCGAGTTGTAGGCCGGCGAGCGGCCGGTGGCGCCGAACATCGGGCGGGGCAGCACCGGCTGGGGGGTGGGGATGGAGCCGTTGGCGTCGCCCATCTGCGCGTACGCGATCTGGCCGCCCTTGATGACCACCTCGGGCTTGACCCCGAAGAAGGCGGGCGTCCACATCACCAGGTCGGCGAGCTTGCCCGGTTCGACCGAGCCGACCTCGCGGGCGAGGCCCTGGGCGACGGCCGGGTTGATCGTGTACTTGGCGACGTAACGGCGGGCCCGGTGGTTGTCGGCGGGGCCGTCGCCGGGCAGGAAGCCGCGACGCTTCTTCATCACGTGCGCGGTCTGCCAGGTGCGCATGACGACCTCGCCGATCCGGCCCATCGCCTGGGCGTCGGAGGAGATGATCGAGATGGCACCCAGGTCGTGCAGGACGTCCTCGGCGGCGATGGTGGAGGGCCTGATCCGGGACTCGGCGAAGGCGAGGTCCTCGGGAACGGCGGGGTTGAGGTGGTGGCAGACCATCAGCATGTCGAGGTGTTCCTCGATGGTGTTGACGGTGTGCGGCCGGGTCGGGTTGGTCGAGCTGGGCAGGATGTTCGGCTCCGAGACCACGGTGATGATGTCGGGCGCGTGCCCGCCGCCCGCCCCCTCGGTGTGGTACGAGTGGAT
Organism: Streptomyces sp. G-G2; assembly: GCF_030063135.1. GTDB lineage: Bacteria > Actinomycetota > Actinomycetes > Streptomycetales > Streptomycetaceae > Streptomyces. The sequence goes on along the minus strand of NZ_JASISO010000029.1, from coordinate 39,241 downwards.
GGTCCGCCCGCCGATGGCCGCGAGGGTGTCGGCGACGAAGCCCGCCTCGTTGAGAGTGTCGGTGTGGATGGCGACCTGGGCCCCGGTCTCGTCGCAGACGCTCAGGCAGGCGTCTATGACGGCGGGAGTGGCCCCCCAGTCCTCGTGGATCTTGAACCCGAGCGCGCCGCCGCGCAGCTGCGCGTACATGGCGTCGCGGGACATGGTGGTGCCCTTGCCCAGGAGCCCGATGTTGACCGGGGCGTTCTCCAGCGCGGCGAACATCCGGCCCAGGTGCCAGCGGCCGGGGGTGACGGTGGTCGCCTTCGAGCCCTCGGCGGGTCCGGTGCCGCCGCCGACGAGGGTGGTGATGCCGGAGGCGAGGGCCTCGTCGATGATGGTCGGCGAGATGAAGTGGACGTGGGTGTCGATGCCGCCCGCGGTGATGATCTTCCCGTTGCCTGCGATGATCTCGGTCTCGGGGCCGATGATCAGGGCGGGGTGCACCCCGTCCATGGTGTCGGGGTTACCCGCCTTGCCGATCCCGCAGATCCGGCCGTCGCGCATGCCGATGTCGGCCTTCACGATGCCCCAGTGGTCCAGCACGACCGCGCCGGTGATCACCGTGTCGGGGGCGCCCTCGGCGCGCGTGGTGCGGGCCTGGCCCATCGATTCGCGGATCACCTTGCCGCCGCCGAAGACCGCTTCGTCGCCGGAGCGTCCGGGGCCTCCGCTGAGGTCCTCCTCGATCTCTACGAAGAGGTCGGTGTCGGCCAGCCGGATCCGGTCACCCGCGGTGGGCCCGAACAGGTCGGCGTACTCCTGACGCGACAGCTCAGCCATCGAGCGGCCCTCCCGTTTCCCCGCGCAGGCCCGGCACGGTGCGCAGCCCCGCCAGCGGTACGAGTTCCACCGCGACCGGGATGCCCGGCTCGAAGCGGACCGCCGTACCGGCGGCGATGTTCAGCCGGAGCCCGTGGGCGGCCGAACGGTCGAAGTCGAGGCCGGGGTTGACCTCGGCGAAGTGGTAGTGGGAGCCGACCTGGACGGGCCGGTCGGCGGCGTTGAGCACGGTGAGACGGGTGACGGCGCGGCCCTCGTTGAGGCGCACCGGCCCGTCCCCGAAGCGGATCTCGCCGGGGATCATGCGGGTACTCCCTCTCAGACGATGGGGTCGTGGACGGTGACGAGCTTGGTCCCGTCGGGGAACGTGGCCTCGACCTGGACGTCGTGGATCATCTCGGGGATGCCCTCCATGACCTCCGCCCTGGTCAGCACGGTCCGTCCGGAGGCCATGAGTTCGGCCACGGTCCGCCCGTCGCGGGCCCCTTCGAGAATGTGGGTGGTGATCAGTGCGATCACCTCGGGGTGGTTGAGGAGCACCCCGCGCGCCCTTCGCTTCTCGGCCACGTCGGCCGCCACGTGAATGAGGAGTCTTTCCTGCTCATGCGGTGTGAGTTGCACCCGTATCACCCGGTTTCTGGACATGATCAACTGCGCGCCGTGCGAGACCCTATCCGCCTTCAACACTCTGTTGACCTGCTCTTATGCGGCTCAAGCAGTTCTTGCCCAACCGGGGGCAAGACTTTGAGCGCCACACACCGTTGCTTTGCCAGGTCTTGGCTGAATACAGACGCCAGGAGCCCGCGTCCGGCCCGCGCTCCGGAGCTGGACCCGGGCCACGCTAGGGCGCCGAGTTTTCCGTCGCGTTAACTCACGTTTCCACCGGGGACCGGGTTCGGGGGCCGTAAATGCCCGGGGTCCGCGTCGTATACGGAGGTAGGTTGACGGCGGGCGACCCGCCCCCGGAAAGGGAGAACCGTGTACTACAACCCCGTACGCCATATCACCTTCGACGCCCTCGACCCCTACAAGGTCGCCGCCTTCTGGTCGGCCGTCACCGGCTACGCCATGCAGGCGGACGACGTCGAGGGCGACTCCGAGATCCTGCTGACCACCGACCAGCCGGGCGTGCCGGGGCTGCTGTTCGTCCAGGTCCCCGACGCCAAGAGCGTGAAGAACCGGGTACACCTGGACATCTCACCTCCCACGGGCACGCGCGACGAGACCGTGGAGCGTCTGGTCGGCCTCGGCGCGAAGGTGTTCGGCGACCATCGCCGCGCGGACGGCACCGGCTGGGTCACGCTGACCGACCCCGAGGGCAACGAGCTGTGCATAGAGCGCAGCGCCTCCGAGCGCGGGCTCGGCTAGTCGGCTGGGGCGTGCCGGGCCGCGCGGACCCGCGAAGACCGCCTGGACGCCCGTGAAGACCACCCGGACCCCGGAGCGCTCCCGTCAGAACTGCTGCACGGCGGGGACGGTCCAGGGCAGGGCGATCCACACGGTCTTGCCGCCGTCCTCGGTCGGGCTGACCGAGAGCCGGCCGCCCGATTCCGCGGCGAGCCAGCGGATGATCACCATGCCCCGGCCGTTGTCCTGCTGGACCGCTGCCGGGAGCCGCTTGGGCCAGCGCGGGTGGCTGTCGGTCACACCCACCCGGAGGGTCTCCTCGCGCTCCAGCCGGACATCGACCGTGAAGGTCGGCGACTGCCCGAAGGTGTGCTGCACCGCGTTCGTGGCGAGTTCCGAGACGATCAGCCGGACGGTGTCCGCGGTGTCGGCGTCATCGGGAAGTCCCCATCCACTGAGCACGTCCGCCACGTAGCGGCGGGCCATGGAGACCGAGGCGGGATCGCTCGGCAGGGTGACGGATGCTTCCAGGTGGTCTGCCATGGCGCGGTCCCTTTCCCACCGGAGCGCAATGCCCCGGATCTGTGCTGAGCGCCAGAGTGCCATTCATTGTCCCGCTCCGGCTGCCGTTCACCCAAGATCTGCATATATCTGTCGCTCGTTGCGGTGAACTCTGCTACGGAAGAGCGTATTTGGACGGCAGACTGGTGCGAGCTGTGCCGGTGGAAGGAGGCGGGTGTGCAGCATGGTCCCGCGGTACGCAGGCGCAAGCTCGGCGAGGAACTGCGCGCCTTGCGCGACCGGTCCGGACTCACCAGTGGTGAGGCGGCCCGGATCGTCGGATGGCACCAGTCGAAGATCAGCCGGATCGAGACCGGCCGCAGTGGCGTGAAGCCCGAGGACGTCCGGCTCCTGCTCGACGCGTACGGGGGCGTGGGCGACCAGCAGCGCGCGCTGCTGGAGGCGCTGTCGGCCTCGGCGGCCGGACCCGGAAGCGGAACCGGAACCGGAACGGGCAGCGGCGGCGGCGAGATCGGGCGCGGCCCCCAGTGGTGGCACGACTACCGGGGGCTGCTGCCGCAGGAGTACCGGGACTTCATCAGCCTGGAGGCCGGGGCCCGCTCGGCGCGCACGGTGGAGCTGTCGGTGGTCCCGGGGCTGCTCCAGACCCCCGCCTACGCCCGGGCGGTGACCCGGGCCGCGCTCGGGGGGCTGCCGGAGCCGAAGGTGGACGCGCTGGTCGACGTACGGCTGGCCCGGCAGTCGGTTCTGCGGACGGATCCGCCGCTGGAGCTGAGCGCGGTGCTCGACGAGGCGGTGCTGCGGCGGCAGATCGGGGGTCCGGGGGTGATGGAGGAGCAGCTGCGGTACCTGGTGGAGGTGGCGCGGCTGCCCCAAGTGCGGCTCCAGGTACTGCCGTTCAGGGTGGGGGGGCATCTCGGCCTGACCGGACCGTTCGTAATTTTCTCATTTCCGAACATCGCCGATCTGGATGTGGTCGTACTCGACCATTTGACGAGTAGCCTCTATCTGGAGCGGAAGGAAGACCTAGAGGCGTACAGCGCCGCGTTCCGCACCATTCAGGCGCACGCCCTCCCGCCCCAGGACTCGTCGGATCTGATCAGCGCACTCGCTGACGACGCGTAAGGAGGCACCCCCGTGTCCGCAACCCCCTTGTCCACCAGCGGACTTCTGAACAGCGCGCGGTGGCGGCGCAGCAGCCGCAGCACCGGAATGAACAACTGCGTGGAAACCGCCGTCCTCAGCGGCGGCCTGCTGGCCGTCCGCGACTCCAAGCGGTCGGACGGCCCGGCCGTGCTCTTCACCGGGCCCGCCTGGGACGGTTTCCTCACCCTGGTACGGGCGGACCTCGCCCGGTAACCGCCCCTCGCGGCGGTTCAGTGGTCCGTGGCTCCGGCGGGCGCGGTGCTCACGATCGTGTCCACGGCCCGGGTGATCTCCTCCCCCGTGAGATCCCCCCGGGCGGTCAGCCGCAGCCGGGAGATGCCGTCCGGCACGGACGGCGGCCGGAAGCACCCCACGGACAGTCCCGCCTCGCGGCAGTCGGCGGCCCAGCGCAGTGCCGCCGCGGCCGACGGGGCCCGTACCGACACCACGGCCGCGTCCGGCCGGGCCGCGGTCAGGCCGGACGCCGTGAGCCGTCCGTACAGCAGGGTGGCCACCTCCCGGGCCCGGGCCGCGCGTTCCGGTTCCCGCTGGAGCAGGCGCAGGCTCGCGAGGGCGGCGCCCGCGGCGGCCGGGGCCAGTCCGGTGTCGAAGATGAAGGTCCGGGCGGTGTTGATCAGGTGCCGGATCACCCTGGCCGGTCCCAGGACCGCCCCGCCCTGGCTGCCCAGCGACTTCGAGAGGGTCAGCGTCGCGACCACGTCGGGCGCGCCCGCGAGCCCGGCCGCGTGCAGCGCGCCGCGGCCCCCCTCGCCGAGCACCCCGAGCCCGTGCGCGTCGTCCACGACCAGGGCCGCGCCGGACTCCCGGCAGGCGGCGGCGTACCCGGCGAGCGGCGCCGCGTCCCCGTCCACCGAGAACACCGAGTCGCTGACCAGCAGCGCCCGCCCCGGATGCCCGGCCAGCGCCTTGCGCGCGGCCTCCGGATCGGCGTGCGGGATCACCTCGGTCCGGGCCCGCGCGAGACGGCAGCCGTCGACGATCGAGGCGTGGTTCCCGGCATCGGAGACGACCAGCGAGTCCCGGTCACCGAGCGCGGTGACGGCCGCGAGGTTGGCGGCGTACCCGGAGGACAGCACGAGCGCGGCCTCGAACCCGCAGAACGCGGCGAGCGCGCGCTCCAGCTCCCCGTGGAGCTCGGTCGTGCCGGTGACCAGCCGGGATCCGGTGGCCCCGGCTCCCCAGCGCACGGCCGCCTCGGCCGCGCCCCGAATGGTCCCGGGGTGGCGGGAGAGGCCGAGGTAGTCGTTGCTCGCGAGGTCGAGCAGGGGCGAGGAAGCGGGGCGCGGACGCAGCGTCCGGACCAGCCCGGCGCGCTCCCTGGACCGCTCCGCTTCGTCGGTCCAGGCGAAGACGTCGGCGGGGTCGGGGGTGTGCTGGAGCATCGGCGGGTCCTCGGGTTTTGTCGGCAGTCCACAGACCCGCCTGACCCTAGCCGCCGGTGACACCTGCGTCAGGTGTGGCGATACACACACAACGTTCCGGCCATGTTGTGCGATCTCTCCTTGGCCGGGAGTGGTCGTGTGGTCCAGGATCGGCGTCATGGACCTGCTGAACACCCTGGTGGACAAGGGGCTGCGGCGCGAGCTGCCGACCCGCGAAGAGGCACTCGCCGTGCTGGCGACCTCTGACGACGAACTGCTCGACGTGGTGGCCGCGGCCGGCAAGGTGCGCCGCCAGTGGTTCGGGCGTCGGGTCAAGCTGAACTACCTGGTCAACCTGAAGTCGGGCCTGTGCCCGGAGGACTGCTCCTACTGTTCCCAGCGCCTGGGTTCGAAGGCGGAGATCCTGAAGTACACCTGGCTGAAACCGGAGGAGGCCTCCCAGGCCGCCGCGGCCGGGGTCGCGGGCGGCGCGAAGCGGGTGTGCCTGGTCGCGAGCGGCCGCGGGCCGACGGACCGGGACGTGGAGCGGGTCGGCAAGACCATCGCCGCGATCAAGGAGCAGAACGAGGACGTCGAGGTCTGCGCCTGCCTGGGTCTGCTGTCGGACGGCCAGGCGGAGCGGCTGCGCGACGCGGGCGCCGACGCCTACAACCACAACCTCAACACGTCCGAGGCGACGTACGGGGCGATCACGAAGACCCACACCTACGCGGACCGCGTGGACACCGTGCAGAAGGCGCACGCGGCGGGCCTGTCCGCCTGCTCCGGCCTGATCGCGGGCATGGGCGAGAGCGACGAGGACCTCGTCGACGTCGTCTACTCGCTGCGCGAGCTGGACCCGGACTCGGTGCCGGTCAACTTCCTGATCCCGTTCGAGGGCACCCCGCTCGCCAAGGAGTGGAACCTCACCCCCCAGCGCGCGCTGCGGATCCTCGCGATGGTCCGCTTCGTCTGCCCCGACGTCGAGGTCCGCCTCGCGGGCGGGCGCGAGGTGCACCTGCGCACGATGCAGCCGCTCGCCCTGCACCTGGTCAACTCGATCTTCCTGGGCGACTACCTCACCAGCGAGGGCCAGGCCGGTCAGGCCGACCTCGACATGATCGCGGACGCCGGTTTCGAGGTGGAGGGCGCCGGTACGTCGACCCTGCCCGCGCACCGCTCCGACGCGCAGGCCGGGGGCTGCGGCTCGCACGGCGGCGGCGCGGGGGCTTCCGTATGCGGTTCGTCCGCTTCGGACGCCTCGTCCGACGCCGGCGCGGCGGGCTGCGGCTCGGCGTGCGGCGGCTGCTCCGGCCACGCGCGGGAGGAGCCGGTCGCGGCGGTGGTTCCCGCCCCGGCGGGGGCTCAGGCCGAGGCGGGCGACGTGCGGTCGGACCTGGTGGCCGTGCGCCGCCGTGGCGCGGGGACGGATCTCGCCCCCAATGCCTGATCAGCACCACCTGTACGACCCGCTGCCCGCCGCCGAGCTGCTCGCGCTGGACCGGCAGCACGTCTGGCACCCGTACGGACCGATGCCCGGGCGGCAGGAGCCGCTGGTCGTCTCCTCCGCCGCGGGCGTCCGGCTCCGGCTCGCCCAGCCCTCCGAGGGGCAGGACGAGCTGGTCGACGGCATGTCCTCCTGGTGGTCGGCCATCCACGGCTACAACCACCCGGTGCTCAACGAGGCCGCGCGGGACCAGTTGGGCCGGATGTCGCACGTGATGTTCGGCGGGCTCACCCACGAGCCCGCCGTCCGGCTCGCCGCGAAGCTCGTCGAGATCTCCCCGTCCGGCCTGGAGCACGTCTTCCTCGCCGACTCCGGGTCGGTCGCGGTCGAGGTCGCGGTGAAGATGTGCCTCCAGTACTGGCGTTCGCTGGGCCGCACGGGCAAGACCCGGCTGCTGACCTGGCGCGGCGGCTACCACGGGGACACCTGGCAGCCGATGGCGGTGTGCGATCCCGAGGGCGGGATGCACGAGCTGTGGTCGGGCATGCTGCCGCGGCAGCTCTTCGCGGACGAGCCGCCCGCCGGTTTCGACGCGCCCCTGGACCCGGCGTACGTCGCCCACCTGCGCTCCCTGGTCTCCGCGCACGCGGACGAACTGGCCGCGGTGATCGTGGAGCCGGTGGTGCAGGGCGCGGGCGGCATGCGCTTCCACTCCCCCGGCTACCTGCGCGTGCTGCGGGAGCTGTGCGACGAGTACGGCGTGCTCCTGATCCTGGACGAGATCGCGACCGGGTTCGGGCGCACGGGCGCCCTCTTCGCGGCGGACCACGCGGGCATCACCCCGGACGTGATGTGCGTGGGCAAGGCCCTGACCGGCGGTTACCTGACCCTGTCGGCGACGCTGTGCACGGCCCGGGTGGCGGACGGGATCTCGCGGGGCGAGGTGCCGGTGCTGGCCCACGGGCCGACGTTCATGGGCAATCCGCTGGCCGCGTCGGTGGCGCTGGCCTCGCTGGACCTGCTGCTCTCCCAGGACTGGGCGCGTGAGGTCGAGCGGATCGGGGCCGGGCTGCTGGAGGGGCTGGCTCCGGCGGCCGGGCTGCCCGGGGTGAAGGACGTACGGGTACTCGGCGCGATCGGCGTGGTCCAGCTGGACCACGACGTGGACATGGCGGCGGCGACCCGGGCGGCGGTGCGGGAGGGCGTGTGGCTGCGCCCGTTCCGGGACCTGATCTACACCATGCCGCCGTATGTGACAGGTGACGGGGACGTCGCACGGATCTGCCGCGCGGTGTGCGCGGCGGCGCGGGAAGGCTGAACGCTTCGATGGACACGGGTACGGGAGCGGTCCCGGTGGGTCCGGCCGGTGTGGTGGTGGTCTCCGGGACCGGCACCGAGATCGGCAAGACGGTCGTCACCTCGGCGATCGCGGCGGCCGCGGTGGCCGCGGGGCGTTCGGTGGCGGTGCTCAAACCCGCGCAGACCGGGGTCGCTCCTGGCGAGCCCGGTGACGCGGCGGAGGTGGCCCGGCTCGCGGGCGCCGGCGTGACCACGCTGGAGCTGGCCCGCTACCCGGAGCCGCTGGCTCCGGACACCGCGGCGCGGCGGTCCGGGCTGGCCCCGGTCACCCCCGCCGAGGTGGCCGAGGCCGCGGAGAAGCTGGCCGCGGAGCACGACCTCGTCCTCGTCGAGGGCGCGGGCGGGCTGCTCGTACGCTTCGACGCGGCGGGCCACACGCTCGCCGACGCGGCCCGGCTGCTGGGGGCTCCGGTGCTGGTGGTGGCCCCCGCCGGGCTCGGCACCCTGAACTCCGCCGCGCTGACGGCCGAGGCCCTGCGGGCCCGGGAGCTGACGGGCCTGGGGATCGTGGTGGGCAGTTGGCCGGGCGCGCCCGACCTGGCCTCCCGTTGCAACCTGGCCGACCTGCCCGCGGTGTCGGGCCTGCCGCTGATCGGGGCCGTACCGCAGGGCTCCGGATCCCTGGATCCGGCGTCGTTCCGTACCGCCGCCCCCTCCTGGCTCGCCCCGGCGCTGGGCGGCGGCTGGTCGGCGGAGCGCTTCCTGCGCGCCTGGGCCTGACGCGGCCGGCGACGCGGCCGGCGACGCGGACCGGCACGGTCCGGCCTGGCGCGGTCCGGCCTGATCCGTCCGGTCCCCGGTGTCCCGACGCGCCGGAGGGGATGACGGGGCGCGGCGGGGGGAGACTGTAGGCATGCGTACGTCCGCTCTAGGAGGTTCGTCATGTCTCCGCGCCCCCGTCAGGCACTGCCCCGGGACGCCGTCCACCATCCCGTGTTCGCCCGTTTCTACGCCCGGCTGAGCGTCCAGGCCGACGTCCGCGGCGGACTCGCCGCCCTGCGCGAGGAGCTGCTGCACGGCCTCTCCGGCCGGATCATCGAGATCGGCGCGGGCAACGGGCTGAACTTCGCCCACTATCCGCGCGCCGTCTGCGAGGTGGTCGCGGTCGAACCGGAACGGACCCTGCGCCGCCTCGCGTCCGCCGCGGCGATGCGCGCGGAGGTGCCGGTGGACGTCGTACCGGGCGCCGCCGAGGCCCTCCCGGTCAAGAGCGAGGCCTTCGACGCTGCCGTGGCCTCCCTGGTGCTGTGCACCGTTCGGGACCTGCCGCGCTCCCTCGGGGAGCTGCACCGGGTCATCCGACCGGGCGGTGAACTGCGGTTCTTCGAGCACGGGCTGGCGCCCGGGCCCACCATGGCCGGGGTGCAGCGCGCGCTGGACCGGACGGTGTGGCCGAGGCTGTTCGGCGGCTGCCACACGGCCCGGGACACGCTCGCCGCGGTCGAGGCGGCCGGGTTCCGGATCGTCTCCCAGCGCGGGGTGCGGGTACCGGAGCGCGGGCCGGCCCTTCCGACGTCGTACTGCGTGATCGGCTCGGCCCGCAGGTCCGACGACTGAGCGGCGGGGGTTGCGGCCGGCCTGCCATTGCGTACGGCTGAGCGCGCGTGTTTGCTCGGGACCATGATCGATCTGAGCGTGCGGGCCGCCGGCGCGGCCGAGGCCGAAGCCGTGCTGGCCTTCTGGAAGGAAGCCGCGGAGGGCACCTCCATCACGGACGACGTGGCCGGGGTGACCCGGCTCGTCGGCCGCGATCCCGGCGCCCTGCTCCTCGCCGAGGCGGACGGGCTCCTCGTCGGGACCGTCATCGCGGGCTACGACGGCTGGCGGTGCTCCCTGTACCGGCTGGCGGTGCTCGCGTCGTACCGGCGGCGGGGGGTCGGGACGGCGCTCCTGGACGCGGCCGAGCGGCGGTTCCTGGCCGTGGGCGGCCGACGCGGCGACGCGATGGTGCTGGTCGCGAACGAGCGGGCGCAGCGGGCGTGGGCGGCGGCCGGGTACCACCGGGAGGACCACTGGCGCCGCTGGGTCAAGCCGTTCGGCCCGGCGTAGGGCGGGCGTGGTCCGGCCGCGGGGCGACCGTACGGCCGGGATGGCGCACGGGGGCGGCCGGGCATATCGTCCGACCGGGTGATGCGCACACTTTGCCCGTCCTTTACCCTGGGGAGAACCGTTCTCCTCGAATCGAAAGGTGTGAGCGTCCGCCCATGGGCGAGCCTCCCAGTACCCGACACCGTGCGACACCCCTCCTCCTGTCTGATCATGGGACGGAGGTGAACCGATGACCGAAGTGCTTCTGCTCGTTGTCGCACTGCTGCTCTGCCTCGCGTGCGGTGTCTTCGTCGCGGCGGAGTTCTCACTGACGACCATCGAGCGCAGCGAACTGGAACGAGCCGTCGAGCGCGGCGAGCGCGGGGCCGACAGCGCCTTGGCCGCCGTACGCAGCCTGACGTTCCAGCTCTCCGGCGCCCAGCTCGGCATCACCGTGACCGGCCTGGTCATCGGCATGATCTCCAAGCCCTCGATCTCGTCCCTGCTCAAGGGCCCGTTCGAGGCCATGGGGCTGCCCGCCGGAGCCGCTGCCTCCACCGCCCTGATCCTGGGCACCGCCCTGTCGACCGTCGTCCTGATGGTCGTCGGCGAGCTGGTGCCCAAGAACTGGGCGATCTCCTCCCCGCTGGCCGTCGCCAAGCGTGTGGCGACCGCGCAGCGAATGTTCAGCCGGGCCTTCAAGCCGCTGATCCGCCACCTGAACACCACCGCCAACCACCTGGTACGCCGATTCGGTCTGGAACCGGCCGAGGAGCTGGCCTCCGCGCGCAGCCCGCAGGAGCTGGTGGCCCTGGCGCGGCACTCCGCGAAGGCGGGCGCGCTGGAGAAGGACACCGCCGAACTGTTCGTGCGGACCCTGAACCTGGCCGACCTGACCGCGGAGAACGTGATGACCCCACGGGTCCAGGTCACCGCGCTGGACCTGCAGACGACGGCGGAGGACGTGGCGAACGCGACCATGGCCACCGGCCTGTCCCGCTTCCCCGTCTACCGGGGCAGCCTCGACAGCGTCGTCGGCACCGTCCACATCAAGGACGTGCTGGCGCTGCCCGCCGCCGACCGGCACCGCTACCCGGTGTCGAAGCTGCTGCGCGAGCCGCTGCTCGTCCCCGAGTCACTGACCGTGGACCGGCTGCTCGACCGGCTGTCCGGCAAGCAGACGATGGCCGTGGTGATCGACGAGTACGGCGGCACGGCCGGTGTGGCCACGCTGGAGGACATCGTCGAGGAGGTCGTCGGCCAGGTCCGCGACGAGCACGACCCGCACGAGACGTCCGATCTGGCCCCGGCGGGTACGGACGACGCGGGGCGCGGGCTCTACTCGGCCGACGGCGCCGCCCGCACCGACCAGCTGGAGCGGATAGGGCTACGGGTCCCCGACGGGCCGTACGAGACCCTGGCGGGTCTGATGGCGGCCGAGCTGGGCCGGATCCCGGAGGTCGGCGACAGCCTGCAGCTGAGCGGATGGCAGCTCGACGTCGTCGACGACCGGGGACGCCGGGCCGCGCGGGTGCTGCTGCACGAGCCGGTGGCGGAGCCCGCCGACGAGGCGCGCGAGGGCTCGGGCAGGAAACAGGGCAAGAAGGGCGACCCGCGTCCGGAGGAGGGCCGATGACCGCGATCCAACTGCTGATCGGCCTGGCGACCCTGGTCGTCAACGCCTTCTTCGTCGGCGCGGAGTTCGCGCTGATCTCGGTCCGGCGCAGCCAGATCGAGCCGTTTGCCGAACAGGGCGACCGGCGGGCCAAGGCCGTGCTGTGGGGCCTGGAGCACGTATCGGCGCTGATGGCGGCGGCCCAGCTAGGCATCACCTTGTGCACCCTGGTGCTCGGTGTGGTGGCCGAGCCCGCCATCGCCCACCTGCTGACCCCGGTGTTCGACGTCTTCGGGGTGCCCGCGGGGCTGACGCACGCGATCTCCTTCGTGATCGCGCTGGCGCTGGCGACGTACCTGCACATGCTCTTCGGCGAGATGCTGCCGAAGAACGTGGCGCTGGCCGAGCCGGTCCGTACGGCCCTGCTGCTCGGTCCGCCGCTGGTCGCGCTGACGCGGGCGCTGAGGCCGGTGATCTTCGCGATCAACACCTTCGCGAACATGCTGCTGCGGCTGCTGCGGGTCGACGTGAAGGGCGAGGTCGCCGCGACCTTCTCGGACGACGAGCTGGCGCGGATCGTCAAGGACTCCACCGACGCGGGGCTCCTGGACTACCGGGCGAGCGAGCGGCTGCGCGACGCCCTGGAACTGGGGCGCAGGCCGGTGAAGGAGGTCGCGCTGCCCGTGGACCGGGTGGTCGCGGCCGGGGAGGGCATCACGCCCGAGGGGCTGGAGCTGCTCTCCGCCGATTCCGGGTACTCGCGGTTCCCGGTGCTCGACGCGCAGCAGAAGATCCTCGGCTACCTGCACGTCAAGGACGCCCTGGACGTGAGCGCGCGCGACGAGCCCTTCTCGGTCGCGGCGCTGCGGCCGATCGCCCAGGTGCGCGCCGAGGCCCCGCTGGACGACGTACTGACCGCCATGCGGCGCAGCCGCACCCATCTGGCAGCGGTGCTCGGGACGGACGGGGTGATGGCGGGGCTGGTCACAATGGAGGACGTGCTGCGCGAGCTGTTCGGGAACCCGGCGGCCGCGTAACGACCCCCGCGGATGTGTGGCGCGGTTCCCGGGCGCTTACTCGCAGGACCCGGGAACCGCGCGGTAACATCGCTCCGCCATGGAGATGAATGCGTCTTACACGAGTCTTGTCGCGGTCGGCGACTCCTTCACTGAAGGTATGTCGGACGAGCTGCCGGACGGCTCCTACCGCGGCTGGGCCGACCTGCTCGCCGCCCGCCTGGCGGCCCGCGAGCCCGGTTTCCGCTATGCGAACCTCGCGGTGCGCGGCAAGCTGATCGGGCAGATCGCCGAGGAGCAGGCGCCCGTCGCCGCCGCGATGGGCGCCGACGTGGTGACCCTGGTGGGCGGGTTGAACGACGCCCTGCGCCCCAAGGTGGACATGGGCCGGGTACGCGGCCACCTGGAGGCGGCCGTGGAGACGCTGGCCCCCTCGTGCGGGCGGCTCGTCCTGATGCGCTCCCCGGGCCGCCGGGGGCCGGTGATGGAACGTTTCCGTCCGCGCATGGAAGAACTGTTCGTCATCATCGGGGAACTGGCCGCGCGGCACGACGCCGTCCTCGTCGACCTGTACGGCGCCGAGGTGCTCGGGGATCCCCGGCTCTGGCACGCCGACCGGCTGCACCTGACCGGCGAGGGGCACCGCCGGGTCGCCGAGGCCGTGTGGCAGGCCCTGGGGCTGCCGCCGGAGGAGGACTGGCGCGTCCCGCTCGCGGACTCGGTGCCCCCGGGCTGGGCCGTCCGGCGCGCCCATGACGCGCGCTTCGCCCGCGAGCACCTGCTCCCCTGGATCGGCCGCCGCCTCTCGGGCCGCTCCTCGGGAGACGGCCGTCCGGCGAAGCGCCCGGAACTCCTGCCGTTCGGCGCGGGGACGGGCGAGCGACTGCTGTGACACGCCGCCGCCGCTCTCGTAGCAAGCCACAACCGGGGGCGGGGCACCCACCTGCGTAAACACACAGCGGAACCGCAAGTAGAATCCCTCCACGTGACTGCCAAGCCCCGCATCCCCAATGTCCTGGCCGGCCGCTACGCCTCCGCGGAGCTCGCCGTCCTGTGGTCCCCCGAGTACAAGGTGACGCTGGAGCGGCGGCTGTGGCTCGCCGTGCTGCGCGCCCAGAAGGACCTCGGCATCGAGGTCCCCGACGCGGCCCTCGCCGACTACGAGCGCGTCCTGGAGCAGGTCGACCTGGCCTCCATCGCGGAGCGCGAGAAGGTCACCCGGCACGACGTGAAGGCCCGGATCGAGGAGTTCAATGCCCTCGCCGGTCACGAGCACGTGCACAAGGGCATGACCTCCCGCGACCTGACCGAGAACGTCGAGCAGCTCCAGATCCGGCTCTCCCTGGAACTGGCCCGCGATCGCACGGTCGCCGTGCTGGCCCGCCTCGGCAAGCTCGCCGCCGAGCACGCCGAGCTGGTCATGGCCGGGCGCTCGCACAACGTCGCAGCGCAGGCCACGACCCTGGGCAAGCGCTTCGCCACCGCCGCCGACGAGCTGCTCGTCGCCTACGGCCGCCTGGAGGACCTGCTGGAGCGCTACCCGCTGCGCGGGATCAAGGGCCCGGTCGGCACCTCCCAGGACATGCTCGACCTGCTGGGCGGCGACACCGCGAAGCTCGCCGACCTGGAGCAGCGCATCGCGGGCCACCTCGGTTTCGCGCACGCCTTCACCTCCGTCGGCCAGGTCTACCCGCGCTCCCTCGACTACGACGTGGTCACCGCGCTGGTGCAGCTCGCCGCCGCCCCCTCGTCGATCGCGAAGACCATCCGCCTGATGGCGGGCCACGAACTGGTCACCGAGGGCTTCAAGCCCGGCCAGGTCGGGTCCTCCGCGATGCCGCACAAGATGAACACCCGCTCCTGCGAGCGCGTGAACGGCCTGATGGTCATCCTGCGCGGCTATGCCTCGATGACCGGTGAGCTGGCGGGCGACACCTGGAACGAGGGCGACGTCTCCTGCTCCGTGGTCCGCCGCATCGCGCTGCCGGACGCGTTCTTCGCCTTCGACGGCCTGCTGGAGACCTTCCTGACCGTTCTGGACGAGTTCGGCGCCTTCCCGGCGGTCGTCGCCCGCGAGCTGGACCGCTACCTCCCCTTCCTGGCCACCACCAAGGTCCTGATGGGCGCGGTACGGGCCGGGGTGGGCCGCGAGGCCGCCCACGAGGTCATCAAGGAGCACGCGGTGGCCTCCGCGCTCGCCATGCGCGAGCAGGGCGCCGAGCGCAACGAACTGCTCGAGAAGCTGGCCGCCGACGAGCGCATGCCGCTGGACCGCGCTCAGCTCGACGCCCTGATGGCCGACAAGCTGTCCTTCACGGGCGCGGCGGGCGACCAGGTCGCCGTGGTGGTCTCCCGCATCGAGGAGATCACCAAGGCCCACCCGGAAGCCGCGGGCTACACCCCGGGGTCGATCCTCTGACCCCCGAAGAGCTGGCCGCCGCCCGTGACCGCATCCTCCCGGATGTGGTCGCGGGCGGTTTGCGCGTGCTGTTCTGCGGGATCAATCCGGGCCTCCTGTCCGCCGCGACGGGCCACCACTTCGCCCGCCCCGGCAACCGCTTCTGGCCGGTCCTGCACCTGTCGGGCTTCACCCCGCGCCGCCTGGCACCGGCGGAGCAGGAGGAACTGCTCACCTACCGGCTGGGCATCACCAACGTCGTGGCCCGGGCCACCGCCCGCGCCGACGAACTCGGCGCCGAGGAGTTCCTGGAGGGCGGCCGCCTGCTGACGGCCAAGGTGGAACTCCTGCGCCCCGACTGGCTGGCCGTGGTCGGCGTGACCGCCTACCGCACGGCTTTCGGCGAGCGCCGAGCCCAGATCGGCCCCCAGGACCGGACCATCGGCCCCACCCGTATCTGGGCGCTGCCGAATCCGAGCGGCCTCAACGCCCACTGGACCGCCGAGACCATGGCCGAGGAGTACGCCCGCCTCCGCCTCACCGCCGAGGCGTCCAGCTGACCGCCCGGAGCGTCTCCAGGGAGCGCCCGCTGCTCTTCCTCGACGTGGACGGCCCCCTGATCCCCTTCGGCGGTCCCCCGTCCTCGCACCCGGCCCGCCTGGTGGCCCGCCTCCCGGCCGGCCTCGCCGCGCATCTGCTCCTGTCCCGGCTCGATCCCGCCCACGGCGCCCGGCTGTCGGCGCTGCCCTGCACCCCGGTCTGGGCCACGACCTGGATGGCCGACGCGAACGACTACCTCGCTCCCCTCCTCGGTCTGCCCCCGCTGGACGTGGTGGTCTGGCCGGAGCCGTCCGCGGTGGACGAGCGCGACGGACGGCGGGGTCTCCACTGGAAGACCCGAACCATCGTGTCCTGGGCGACGGGCCGCTCCTTCGTCTGGGTGGATGACGAGATCACCCCGGCCGATCGGTCCTGGGTGTCCGCGCATCACCCGGGCCGCGCCCTCCTCCACCGTGTCGACCCCACCCGAGGCCTGACGCCCGCCGACTACGCCGTACTCCACGACTGGCTGCGGCGGAACACCGCGCCCCCGGCCCAGCCCTGACCCGCCAGGCCGGAAGTGTGACGACCACACAGGGCAATACGCCTAGGAGACTGCTGAAGATCTTGCTCGGGGCGCCCGAGTCACCCCGATTCACCGGTAAATGTCGATCGGGGCAACCTGGTGCAAGCCGGGCGCGTTTCCAAGATCTTCAGCAGTCTCCTAGGGCGGGTCGATCACGGTGACCGCCGCCATCAACTGCGGGGAGTGGTCGGCCCCCCACTCGGCCGCGTAGACGACCACCCAACGGTCTCCGGTCCGCCATAGGTGGACGTGGTCGGTGGTACCGCTCATCTCCCCCCAGGGCTCCGCCACCTCCTCTCCCGCAACGACCCGCTCCAACAGGCTCCCCAGGTGGAACACCTGTGGGTCCCCCCAACGCTCCGTCAGTCGATGAATGAGCGCTCCGTACTCGGCCGACACCTGTCCGGCCCCCGCGATCCGGTCGGCCGCGTCCTCGTCCCCGTACCAACGGCTCTCGCCCAGCTCCGTGAGGTGGTACCCCGGAGCGCTCCTCTCCGTCACCGATCTGCTCCGCGCCACGGGGAACCCGCGAGTCCGGAGCCGGTCGATTGCCTCGAGATGCGCTGCCGTCGTCATGCCGTCAGTATCCCCAGCACCACTGACAAGTGGCCTGGCGTCACGCGTCCCTCCGCCGCACCGCCCACCAGCCCGCCACCAGTGCGGCCACCACCCACAGCGCCATGACACCCAGTCCAGCCCACGGACCCAGGTCACCCGACGGCTGGGTGCTCATCACGATCTGACCGGCCCGGTCCGGCAGGTACTGCCCGACACCACCGGCGGTGTCGGCGAGGACGAACGACGCGAGCAGGATGAAGGGTACGAGCACACTCAGCACGACCGTGCCGCTGCGGAGCACCGCGGTCAGCCCGGCCGCGAACAGGACCATGAGGGCCAGGTAGAGCCCGCTCCCGAAGATCGCCCGGACCACTCCGGGCGTACCGGGTCCGATCGCCCGCTCCCCCATGACGCCCTGCCCCGCGAAGAAGCCTCCGAGCCCGGCGAGCTGACCCACCAGCAGCGCCAGCCCGCCGACGACCGCGACCTTGGACAGGTAGAACAGGGTCCGGTTCGGCACCGCGCTGAGCGATATCCACAGCGCCCCGTTGTGGAACTCGGCGGCGAAGACCTTCGCACCGAAGGTAATGGCCGCTATCTGACCGAAGTTGATGCCGTAGAAGGCCATACGGAGTGGATCACCACCCGGGCTCTCGGCTTCCGCCTGTCCGATCGTCACGGCAGCGAAGGCTTGTATGCCGACGGTGCTCAGGAGTATCGCGGCGAGGGCCCAGATCGCGCTTCGCAGCGACCGTATCTTGATCCATTCCGAGTGCAGGACAGGGATGGTGGGTATGGCGGCGGCGGTGGCGGTCATGGCCGGTTCTCCAGTCGATTTGGTCTAGGTCGTCCAGGTCATCGAGGACATTGAGGACGTGCCCGGGAAGGCAGCGGGCAAAGAGGGCGGAGGGGCGCGCGGAAGGGGCCGTCAGCGGGGTTTGGACGCGAAGGGGGTCGCGCCCGCCGTCAGGTCGAGGTACGCCTGTTCCAGCGAGGCCCGCTCATCCGCGAGTTCCAGCACGGGTATGCCCTCTCGGGCCGCGAGGGCACCTACGCGGTCGGCCTGGATGCCCTCCACGGTCCATCGCCCCTCCTCGGCCTGCGCCATGGAGAACCCTTCGTCCGCGAGGAGCGTTCGAAGGCGGATCGGATCCGAGGTGCGCAGCCGCACTCCCGGGGCGCTCCGCACGTCGATGAACGCCTCCATCGAGGTGTCCGCGAGCAGCTTCCCCTGGCCCAGGACGATCAGGTGGTCCACGAAGGACGCGGTCTCCGCCATCAGATGACTCGACACCAGGACCGTCCGCCCTTCGGAGGCGAAGCGCCGGAGGAGCTCCCGGATCCAGATGATCCCTTCGGGATCGAGTCCATTGGTCGGCTCGTCCAGGATCACCACCCCGGGGTCACCCAGGAGAGCCGCCGCGATGCCCAGGCGCTGACGCATGCCCAGGGAGAAGGTCTTGATCCGGCGCCTGGCGGCCGACGACACCCCGGACTCCTCCAGCACCTCGTCGACCCGGCGGGCCGGGATGCGGTTGCTGACGGCGAGGGCGAGCAGATGGTCCCGGGCCCGCCTCCCTCCGTGGGCCGCCCGCGGATCCAGGAGCGCCCCGACCTGATGGAGCGGGTCCCGGAAGTCGGTGTACGTCCGGCCGCCGATGGTGGCGGTCCCGGAGGTGGCCCGGTCGAGGCCCAACAGCAGCCTCATCGTGGTGGACTTGCCCGCACCGTTGGGGCCGAGAAAGCCCGTGACCCGGCCCGGGCGCACCTCGAAGCCGAGGTGGTCCACGGCCCGGGTGGTGCCGTATTCCTTGGTGAGTTCGCGGATCTCGATGCTGTTCATGGCTCAAGACTCGCCTCGGGACCCCTGCCCCTTCCTCCCCCGCCCGGGGGGAACTCCTCCCCCGCGCGGGGGAGATCGGCCTCCTGCCTAGACTTGTCATGTGAACACCGTCAAGTGCACCCAGTGCGAAACCGTGGGTCTCGAACAGGGCTTCGTCGAGGACAGCGGAGAGGGTTCGCGGGGCTACGCCCGCTGGATCTCCGGGGCGCTCGAGCGCGGAGTGTTCGGCGGAGCGAAACGGCTGGGCCGACCACGCTGGCAGATAGACGCCTTCCGCTGTCCCAAGTGCGGCCACCTCGAACTGTTCGCCCGCGAGCGTGTCTGACCAACGCCCGCGCTCGCCCGGGAATGCCGCCCCTCTCCCCCGTACGGGGGTCCACGTCTCCCCCGTGCGGGGGTGCCGGGAGTGATCAGCGGGCTGCCACGATGACGGCATGTACCGATTGCTGCGTGCACCGTTGAAGGCGGTCACCTACACCCGCTGGCTGCATCTGTGCGTACCCGTCCTGATCGTGGCCGTTTGGATGTTCATAAAGCCTCAGGCCCCGCTGGTCCCGGCCCTCCTGGTCGCGCCTTTCGGGCTGATCCGGTGGGTCCGGCTGGCCGAAGGACTCCAGGCGCGGTTCCTCCTGACCCCGCAGGGCCGGAGCGGTCACGACAGTGCCATCAGCGCGGCCGCCTCGGTCCATTGGGGCGACCGCTGGCGGACGGTGCTGTGGCTGGAGATACGGCTGTTGGTATCGGCCACCGCCCTCTTCGCGACCGTGTTCCTCACGTCGGTGCCGGTCGAGCTGGTCCTCGCGGCGTTCGGGCACCCCTCCGCCGACCCGTGGTTGCCGCTGGACCTCCCCCGGTGGGCCGCGGCCGCGCTCGCACCGGTGCCGCTGGTCCTGCTCATCGCGATCGTCGTGCTGCTCGGGGAAATGATCACCTCGATCGCGGGCCGGTTGCTCGGGCCGTCGGCCGCCGAGCGGCTCAGCGCGCTGGAGGAGCGGACCGAGCAGCTACTGGAACGCAACCGGATAGCGCGTGAGCTGCACGATTCGATCGGCCACGCGCTGACGGTCGCGGTGATGCAGGCCGGCGCGGCCCGCGCGGCGGGCAGTCCTGAGTTCACCGAGCGGGCGCTCCGCGCGATCGAGGACACCGGGCGGGCCGCCCTGGAGGATCTGGAACGGGTACTGCTCGTGCTGCGGGAGTCCGCGCGGCAGCCCTCGCAGCGTCCGACGCTCGTGGAGGCCGACCGGCTACTGGAGTCGGCCCGGGCCTCAGGAGCCCTCGTGGACTGCGAACTGTCCGGTCCACTGGAGCAGTTGCCCGGCCCGGTCACCCGTGAGGGGTACAGGATCCTGCAGGAGGCGCTGACCAATGTGCTGCGCCATTGCGGGCCCGTACCGGTACGGGTGAGGGTCGACGCCGCGGTCGGACGGCTCGACCTGGAGGTGACCAACCCGCTGCCGGACGGGCCCACACTGATGGCGGGCAGCGGGAGCGGGCTGCGCGGGATGCGCGAGCGCGCCGCGCTGCTGGGCGGGGAAGCGGAAACCGGTCCGCACGAGGGGAATTGGAGGGTGCGCGCCCGGCTCCCGCTGGAGCGAATACGCTGACGGGATGCCGGTCACCGTACTCCTCGTCGACGACGAACCCCTGGTGCGCGCGGGTCTGCGCGCCGTCCTGGAAGCCCAGCCCGACATCGAGGTGGTCGGCGAGGCCGCAGACGGCGCGGCGGTGGTCCCGCTGGTCCGGCAGCTGCGGCCGGACGTGGTGGCGATGGACGTACGGATGCCGTTGCTCGACGGGATCGAGGCCACGCGGGCCGTGCTCAAGAGCGTCGACCGCCCCCCGAAGATCCTGGTGGTCACCACCTTCGAGAACGACGAGTACGTGTACCAGGCGCTGCGGGCGGGAGCCGACGGGTTCCTCCTCAAGCGGGCCCGGCCGTCGGAGATCGTGCACGCCGTGCGGTTGGTCGCGGAGGGCGAGACGCTGCTCTTCCCAGCGGCGGTGCGGGCTCTGGCGGCGGAGTACGGGAACCGCGAGGCGCGCACCTCACTGGACCGGGCGGCCCTGACCGAGCGCGAGGGGTCGGTGCTGCGGCTGATGTCGCGGGGGCTGACGAACGCGGAGATCGCCGCCGAGCTGTTCGTCGGAGCGGAGACCGTGAAGTCGCATGTGAGCGCCGTCCTGGCGAAGCTGGGCGCCCGCGACCGGACACAGGCAGTGATCATGGCGTACGAATCGGGGTTCGTCGCCCCGGCCTGAACCGACCAGGGAGGAGGGTCTGATTCCGGCCGTTGGGGGGCCGCTTCTCGCCGCCGCCCGGGGCGCGCAGTACGATCCGGCTGACAAGCGCACTAGCTGGGAGGACACACGTTGGGGCAGCTGACCGGCGGGGACCCCTCGCTGCTCCGGCGGATCAACTCCGCCGTGGTACTGCGGGCGCTTCGCGCGGCCGAATCACCGACACTCACGGACCTCACCCGGCTCACCGGGCTCTCCCGGCCCACGGTCGAGGGAGTAGTCGAGGGGCTCATCGGCACCGGGCTGGTCACGGAGGCCGAGGCTGAAGAGGGCGCTCGCAAGCAGGGAAGGCCCGCCAGACGGTTCCGGTTCCGTGCCGAGGCCGGGCACCTGCTCGGGATCGAGATCGGCTCGCACAGGGTCGCGGCTCTGCTGTCCGGGCTGGACGGACGGGTGATCGGGGCCGGTACCAAGGAGGTCTCCGAGAGCGCTTCGGCCGATGAGCGGCTCGACCGGGTCCGAACCACGGTCGCCGACCTGCTGAGGCGGGCCGGCGTACCGAGGGACTCCCTGCGCGCGGTCGGCGTCGGCAGCCCCGGAATCGTGGAGGCGGACGGTACGGTCCGCCTGTGTACGGCGCTGCCGGGCTGGACGGGGCTCCCGCTCGGGGAGCGGCTGCGGCGTTCGTTCCGGTGCCCGGTCCAGGTGGAGAACGACGCCAACACGGCGGCGGTCGCCGAGCACTGGAAGGGCGCCGGGCGCGACACCGGCGACCTGGTGTTCGTGATGGCGGGTCTGAGCCCGGGGGCGGGTTCGCTCATCAACGGGCGGCTGCACCGCGGCTTCGGCGGAGCGGCGGGCGAGATCGGCGCGCTGCACCTGCTGGGCCGCGAGGTGACGCCGGAGAAGCTGCTGTCGACCACCGGCGAGCCCCTGCACCCGCTGGACGAGCGGGCGGTCGCGGAAGTCTTCACCATGGCCAAGCGCGGCGACGAGCGGGCGGTGGCCGCGGTGGAGCGGTTCATCCAGCGCCTCGTGCACGACGTGGCGGCCCTCGTGCTGGCGTTGGATCCGGAGCTGGTGGTGGTGGGCGGCTGGGCGGCCGGGCTGGACGGGGTCCTGGACCCGCTGCGGCGTGAGCTGGAGCGGTACTGCCTGCGCCCGCCGCGGGTGACCCTGTCGCTCCTCGGGGAGGCGGCGGTGGCGACCGGAGCGTTGCGGCTGGCACTGGACCAGGCGGAAGAAGAGTTGTTCGCCGTGGAGAAGACGGTCACGGCGCGAAGCCGCGGCTGACCGTCGGGCCCGTATCCATATCCACCCCGCTCCCGGGGCCGCCTCACGGCAGTGCGAAGGGGCAGGGAGGGAAAACCCCGGCGTCAGGAGGCGACGCGCGTCTGCGGCTCGTGGCTGATCTGGACGTCGCCCGAGTCACCGAAGGTGAGGCGGCAGGTGTCGGCGCGGTAGGTGGCGACGGACACCGCGGCGGTCCCGTCGGCCGTGAAGAAGCGGGTCGTGACGAGCAGCACCGGGGCACCGGGCAGCCGGTCGAGTTCCTTGGCGTCGTCAGCCCGGGCGGAGCCCAGTTCCACGGACCGGTCCTGGCCCTCCAGCACCAGGCGCTGCAGCTCGCGCAGCACGGCGCGGGCGCGGGCGGGCCCGGCGGGGGCGTCTATGCCGGACAGGCCGGGCACCGAGGAACCAGGGACGTACAGCAGCTCGGCGGCGACGACCTGGCCCTGCGTGACCCGGGTCCGGCGCACGGTGTGCACGGTCTGGTCCGTTCCGAACGGGACGTTGCTCGCGGTGCCGAGGAGCTTGGCGACGGCGGCGCTCGGCAGGGTCTCGGCGGCGTCCACGAGCTGCCAGCCGTCACCGGCCTCGCCGGGCCAGTCGTGCTGCGTACTGCCGACGGCGACGCCCACCCGAGGCGGGGCGACGGTGGTGCCGACACCGCGTCGGCGCTGGAGCCTACCTTCGAGTTCCAGTTGTTCGAGCGCCTGGCGCAGGGTCGCGCGGGCGACGCCGAAGCGGGCCGCGAGCTCGCGCTCGTTGGGCAGCACCTCGCCCACGGCGAAGTCCTGGTCAAGCGCCTCGCTGAGCACCGTCTTGAGATGCCAGTACTTCGGCTCCGGCACCGATTCGAGCTGCTTGGTCCCCACCCTGACTCCTCTGCCATCGCTGCAATCGCCGAGTTCCAGCGGCAGTTCCGCGCCCTTGTTTATTAAAGGTCCTTGCACTATCCCTGCGACGATAGGGCGGCGCACCCCCTTGGTCAAGACCAATCCTCATCCCTTTGCCGGGCATGACGGGTATGGGTATCAAGCCGTTCACAGGATGTTCTCGGGGGTGCCGAAGGGTTGTAGCCAGGTGCTACCGGGCGGTAATCATTACTGACAGCGAGTCTCACAGCGCCCACCGCCGCACCCGAGGAGCAGCATGACCGCCACCGCCTCCTTCACCATCGACACTCGGCTCGGCCCCCGCACCACCTCCGTCGCCTACGAGCGAAAGGGCGCGGGCGAACCGGTCCTGCTGCTCCACGGCATCGGCCACCACTTCCAGGCCTGGCGCCCCGTGAGCGACATCCTGGCCGCCGACCACGACGTCATCGCCGTCGACCTCCCCGGCTTCGGCGCCTCCGCCCCGCTGCCCGACGGGGTCTCCTACGACCTGGCCACCGTCGCCCCCGTCCTCGGCTCCCTCTGCGCCGCCCTCGGAGTGGAGCGGCCCCACGTGGCGGGCAACTCCCTCGGCGGGCTGCTCGCGCTCGAAATGGGCCGCATCGCCCTGGTCCGCTCCGTGACCGCCCTCTCACCGGCCGGCTTCTGGAGCGCGGGCGAGCGCCGCTACGCCTTCGCGGCACTGCGCGCGATGCGGGCCGGGGCCCATTCCCTCCCGCGCCCGGCCCTGGAACGACTCTCCCGCAGCGCCGCGGGCCGGGCCGCCCTCACCGGCACCATCTACGCCCGCCCCGCCCGTCGCTCCCCCGACGCGGTGGTCGCCGAGACCATGGCCCTGCGCGAGGCGACCGGGTTCGAGCCGACGCTGGCCGCGGGGGGCTCCGTACGCTTCACGCACGACGTGCCCGGCCTGCCGGTCACCATCGCCTGGGGCGAACGGGACCGGCTGCTGCTGCGCCGTCAGGGCGTCCGCGCCAAGCACACGATTCCCGGCGCGCGGCTGGTCCGGCTGCCGGGCTGCGGACACGTCCCGATGAACGACGACCCGGCCCTCGTCGCCCGGGTCATCCTCGACACCGCCCGCACCCCGCTCCCCGCGGGGAGCGCCCGGCTCCCCGTCGGCATCATCGGCTGACGGCTGTTCATCCACGGTTCGCGTGCGCGACGCGGGCGGGCCCGTGTGCCGGCGGCACACTGGTCCGGCCCGTGCGAGACCGACCGGAACCCTGGAGACGCACCGATGCCGCACACCCGCCGGACCCTGCTCAGCGGTTCACTCGCCGCGTCCGCCGCGCTCGCCCTGCCGCTCGGCGCGGCGGCTCCGGCCTTCGCCCGGTCCGGCCGTCCGAGCGCGTTGTGGGGCGTCCAGTCCGGCGAGGTCACGGAGCGTTCGGCGGCGGTCTGGACCCGCTCGGACCGGCCCGCGTGGATGTACGTCGAGACCTCGCCGACCGAATCGTTCCGCCGTGCGGTGCGCCGCCACCCGGGCCCGCTGCTCGGCCCGGCCACCGATTTCACCGGCACCACCACCCTGCACGGCCTCCCGCCCGGGCAGCAGGTCCACTACCGGGTGGTCCTGGCCGCCCCGGACGACCCGCGCCGTACCGGCGAGCCCGTGTACGGCACCCTGCGCACCAACCCCGTCTCGCGCCGCTCCGGGGTCCGGTTCCTGTGGTCCGGGGACCTCGCGGGCCAGGGCTGGGGCATCAACCCCGATCTGGGCGGCTACCGGGTCTTCGAGGAGATGCGCCTGCGCGACCCGGACTTCTTCCTCTTCAGCGGGGACACCATCTACGCCGACGGGCCGATCCAGCCGAGCGTGACGCTGCCCGACGGCCGGGTGTGGCGCAATGTGACCACGCAGGAGAAGTCGAAGGTCGCGGAGACCCTCGCCGAGTTCCGCGGGAACTTCCGATACAACCTGCTCGATCGCAACCTGACCGCCTTCAACGCCCAGGTCCCCTCGATCGTCCAGTGGGACGACCACGAAGTGCGCAACAACTGGTACCCGGGCCAGTTGCTTGAGGACCCCCGCTACAGCGTCAAGCAGGTCGACGTACTGGCCGCCCGCGCCCGACGGGCCTTCGGCGAGTACTTCCCCGGCACCGGACTCTCCGCGGCGGCAGCCACCGACCGCGCCGGGGGCCGCATCCACCGCGTCGTCCACCACGGCCCGCTCCTGGACGTCTTCGTCCTCGACATGCGCACGTACCGCGACGCCAACTCCCCGGGCCGCCAGACCACCGACCCGGTCGGCATCCTCGGCCCGGAGCAGCTGGCCTGGCTCAAGCGCGAGCTGTCCCGCTCCCGCGCCACCTGGAAGGTGATCGCCGCCGACATGCCGCTCGGCATCGTCGTCCCCGACGGCGCGGCCGACTTCGAGGCGGTCGCCCAGGGCGACCCGGGTACCCCGCTCGGCCGGGAGCTCCAGATCGCCGAACTCCTGCGCCACATCAAGCACCAGCGCGTCACCGGCACCGTGTGGCTCACGGCGGACGTCCATTACACGGCGGCCAACCACTACGCCCCCGAACGGGCGGCGTTCACCGACTTCGCGCCCTTCTGGGAGTTCGTGTCCGGGCCCATCGGCGCGGGCGGCTTCCCCCACGGACGGCTCGACGCGACCTTCGGCCCGGAAACGGCGTACGTGCGGTCCGCGCCGGTGGCGAACATGTCACCGGCCGAGGACCCGCCGTACTACGGGGAGGTCGAGATCGACGGGCCGAGCGCGGAACTGACCGTACGGCTGCGCCAACAGGGCGGCGGCGTCCTCTTCACCAAGACACTCCGGCCGGGACAGGTGGGCCAGTAGCCGTGCTGGCGTCAGCGCCGGCCACACATCGGAAAAGCGGGCGAAATCTGCCGGATCGACACTTAACCAGTCGGTCACAGACCGTTCGTGATCACGCAACACCGCTCCGTCACAGTGGTGTGCATGACTGACCGCAGCCCCGCTTCCGCCCACCGCTCCCAGCGCCCCCAGCGCTCACACCACTGGCGCCACGATCTCGTCGAGCTGGCGGCGCTGTTCTGCGCCGTGGCCGTCGCCGACGCCTTGGCCAATCTCGTGGTGCACGGTCCGCGCGGCCCCTTCATGCTGGTCGCCTCGGCGGTCGCGTTGCTGGCCACCGCCGGGTTCCACACGTGGTGGGCGCGCCGCCACAGCCACGCGCCGCCGCCACGGGCCGGCGCCCCCTCCGGCACGAGCGCGCCCTCCGGCACCGGCGCTCCGGCCGGATCCGCCGCGCCGACGGGCGCCACGGCGCCGGATTCCGCCGCCGACCCCGCGGCCGCCGGCTCCACCACCTTGTGGCGGATGCGGACGACCGTACGGGACGAGCCCGGCAGCCTCGCCGCGCTGTGCACCACGCTGGCCCGGCACAGCGTGGACATCCTGACGCTCCAGACCCACCCGCTGCCCGAGGGCGGCACGGTCGACGAGTTCCTGCTGCGCGCACCGCAGGAGCTGCCCTCCGCCGAGCTGACCCGGGCCGTCGCCGAGGCGGGCGGCCACAGCACCTGGATCGAGCGCGCCGACGCCCACGACCTGGTCGACACGCCGACCCGCGTGCTGGAGCTGGCCACCCGGACCGCGCTGGACGCGGCCGAGCTGCCGCTCGCGCTGCGCAGGCTGCTGGGCCGCTGCACCATCCACTCGATCCCGGCGACCACCCTCTCGGGGCGCCCCAACGCGGCCGCCGCCGCCCCCGTCGAGGGGGTGCTGGAGGAAACCACGATGCGGCTGCGCGACCCCTCGGGCGGCGCGATCACCGTGGAGCGCCCCTACCTGCCGTTCACCCCGACCGAGTTCGCCCGGGCCCGCGCCCTGGTCGAGCTGGACGCCCGGCTCGGCCCGCGCGTCCCGCGCAGCCAGGACGTGCTGACCCTGCCCGAGGGCAACGAGATCACCGTGCGCCGCGCCGACGTCTCCGACGTGCCCGCCGCCCGCGCGATGCACGACCGCTGCTCCGAGCGGACGCTGGGGCTGCGCTACCACGGGCCGGTCGCCGACGCCGACCGCTACCTCGGCCACCTGCTGAGCCCCCGCTTCGGCCGCACCCTGGCCGCGACCACCGCCTCCGGCAAGCTGGTCGCCCTCGGGCACCTGCTTTGGGACGGGGACGAGACCGAGGTGGCGCTCCTCATCGAGGACGACTGGCAGCGCCGCGGCATCGGCTCCGAGCTGCTGGGCCGCCTGATCGCGATGGCGGTCGAGGCCCGCTGTGACAGCGTGTACGCGGTCACCCAGGCCTCGAACACCGGCATGGTGGCGGCCATGCGGAGCCTCGGCCTGCCGCTCGACTACCAGATCGAGGAGGGCACCCTGGTGATCACGGCCCGCCTGGACAGCGCTCCGCTCAGCCCCCGGCCGTCGTACGGGATCCCGGGTGAGCGGCGCTCGTACGAGAGCCCGCGCCACCAGAACTGACCCGTTCGCCGGGCTCCGCCGCCGCGGGCACCGGGCCGAGCGCCTGGTCCAGATCGGCCCACAGGTCCTCCGGGTCCTCCAGCCCGACCGACATGCGCAGCAGCCGGTCGCCGACGCCCGAGGCGTGCCGGTCTCCCTCGGCCACGATGCGGTGGCTGATGGAGGCCGGGTGCTGGATGAGGGTGTCCACGCTGCCCAGGCTGACCGCCGGAGTGATCAGGCGGACCGCGCCGATCACCGCGTGCGGATCGCCGGACGTCTCGAAGGCGACCATGGCCCCGCCGATCCTCGGGTAGTGCACCCGCTCCACCCGGGGGTCGGCGGCGAGCCGCCGGACCAGTTCCCCGGCGGTAGCCGAGGCCGCCCGTACCCGCACCGGCAGGGTGGAGAGCCCCCGTAGCAGCATGTATCCGGCGAACGGGTGGAGCACTCCGCCGGTCGCGAAGCGCACCTGGCGCAGGGTCCGGGCAAAGGCCTCGTCGCAGGCCACCACCCCGCCCATGACGTCCCCGTGTCCGCCCAGGTACTTGGTCGCGCTGTGCAGCACCATCCGGGCTCCGCTCTCGGCGGGCCGCTGGAGGACCGGCGTGGCGAAGGTGTTGTCGACCAGCAGCGGCACCTCTCCGCACGCCTGCGCGGCGGCCGCCAGGTCCAGCTCGGCGAGCGTGGGGTTGGCCGGCGATTCGACCATCACCAGCCCGGTGTCCGGACGGATCGCCGCCGCGATCCCCGCCGCATCGCCCTCGGTGAGGCCCTCGGGGTCCACCCAGGTCACCTCGGTGCCGAGCAGCCCGCCGCTCAGCAGGTGATCGCTGCAACCGTAGAGCGGGCGTACGGCGACCACGTGCCGCAGCCCCAGCGAGGCGCGGGCCAGCAGGGTGGCGGTCACGGCGGCCATGCCGCTGGCGAAGGCCACGGCGCTCTCGGTGCCCTCCAGGCGGGCGAGGGCGTCCTCGAAGCGGGCAGTGGTGGGGTTGTCCAGCCTGGCGTAGACCGGCGGCCCCTCGGGACGGGCTCCCGTGGTGGCGAACCCGTCGATCCGGGCGGCCTCCGCCCGGCTGTCGTACGACGGGTAGGTCGTCGACAGGTCGAGCGGAGGCGCGTGCAGTCCGAGCCGTGCGAGGTCCTCGCGTCCGGCGTGTACCGCTTCGGTGGCCAGCGACCGTCGTACGGTCTGGGCGTTCATCTCCATGGCCGGTACTGTGCGGATCCGACCGGTGATGGCGGGAAAAGGCCGTGCTACGTTCGGCCAATGTCCGATTCTGTCGCTCTCGATCCGGTCGATCTGCACATACTGCGCCTGCTGCAGAACGACGCCCGGACCACGTACCGCGATCTCGCCGCCGAAGTCGGCGTCGCGCCCTCGACCTGTCTGGACCGGGTGGCCCGGCTGCGCCGCTCCGGGATCATCCTCGGCCACCGGCTGCGCCTGGACCCGGCACGCCTGGGGCGCGGGCTGGAGGCGCTGTTGCTGATCCAGGTCCGCCCGCACCGCCGGGAGCTGATCGGTCCGTTCGTGGAACGCGTGCGCGCCCTGCCCGCCTCGCGGGCCGTCTTCCACCTCACCGGCCCCGACGACTACCTCGTGCACGTCGCCGTGGCCGATCCGGCGGAGTTGCAGCGCCTCGTCCTCGACGAGTTCACCTCGCGGCGTGAAATCGCCCGTGTCGAAACCCGGTTGATCTTTCAGGAGTGGGACTGCGGGCCACTGCTTCCGCCCACGTCAGGCTGCTGACAGCGAACGGTAGTGACGCGGACGGGTCTCCCGTATGAAGATGTCCGAATGTCAGACACCCTCCACAGCGGCAACCAGCTGCCCCGCCAGGTCGCGGACGCGTACGTCGACGACCTCATCGCACTCGACCCGATCACCGGCACCTACCTCGGTGTCGCCGCGAGTTCCGGCGAGCTCCCGGACTTCTCCCCCGCCGGGCGCGAGGCCTCCGCCGCGCTCGCCCGTACGACCCTCGCCAAGCTCGATGCCGCCGAGCGGGTCCCGGGCGGCGACAGCGACGCGGAGCGCCGCTGCGCCCGCCTGCTGCGCGAGCGCCTGACCGCCGAACTCGCCGTGCACGACGCGGACGAGGACCTGCGCGCGGTCAGCAACATCCACTCCCCCGTGCACAGCGTCCGCGAGGTCTTCACCCTGACGCCCGCCGAGACGGACGAGGACTGGGCCGCGATCGCCCAACGACTGCGCGCGGTTCCCACCGCGCTCGCCGGCTACCGCGAGTGCCTCCAACTCGGTCTCGACCGCGGCCTCCTCGCGGGCCCGCGCCCCACCGCCACCTTCATCGGCCAGCTCGGCACCTGGGCCGGTGAGGACGGTGCGGGCCCCGGCTTCTTCGCCGACTTCGCCGCGGCGGGCCCCGAGGGCCTGCGCGCCGAACTCGACGCCGCCGTCGAAAAGGCCAACGAGGCCGTCGTCTCGCTGCGCGACTGGATGCGCGACGTCTACGCCCCGGCCGTCAAGGGCGCCCCGGATCCGGTGGGCCGTGAGCGCTACGCCCGCTGGTCGCGCTACTTCAACGGCACCGACCTCGACCTCGACGAGGCGTACGCCTACGGCTGGTCGGAGTACCACCGGCTGCTCGCCGAGATGAAGACCGAGGCGGACAAGATCCTGCCCGGCGCCAACCCCTGGGACGCGCTGCGCCACCTCGACGAGCACGGCACCCACATCGAAGGCGTCGACGAGGTCCAGGCCTGGCTGCAGGGCATCATGGACGAAGCCATCGAGAACCTCGACGGCACCCACTTCGAACTCGCCGAGCGGGTGCGCAAGGTGGAGTCCCGGATCGCCCCGGCGGGCGGCGCCGCGGCCCCGTACTACACCTCCCCCTCGGAGGACTTCTCGCGCCCGGGCCGCACCTGGCTGCCGACCATGGGCCAGACCCGTTTCCCGGTCTACGACCTGGTGTCGACCTGGTACCACGAGGGTGTGCCCGGCCACCACCTCCAGCTCGCGCAGTGGACGCACGTGGCGGACCAGCTCTCCCGCTACCAGGCCACCGTGGGCATCGTCAGCGCCAACGCCGAGGGCTGGGCGCTGTACGCGGAGCGCCTGATGGACGAGCTGGGCTACCTCACGGACGCCGAGCAGCGCCTGGGCTACCTCGACTGCCAGATGATGCGCGCCGCGCGCGTCATCGTCGACATCGGCATGCACCTGGGGCTGGAGATCCCGGCGGAGTCTCCGTTCCACCCGGGCGAGACGTGGACGGTGGACCTGGCGCAGGAGTTCTTCGGCCTGCACAGCGGTCGCCCGGCGGACTTCATCGAGAGCGAGCTGACCCGCTACGTCTCGATGCCGGGCCAGGCGATCGGTTACAAGCTGGGCGAGCGGGCGTGGCTGCTGGGCCGGGACAACGCCCGCGCCGCGCACGGTGATTCCTTCGACCTGAAGGCCTGGCACATGGCGGCCCTGTCGCAGGGCTCGCTGGGTCTGGACGATTTGGTCGACGAGCTGTCCAAGCTCTGACCGGCGCCTGACCGGCCGAACACGGCAACGGGCCGTCCGCTCCCCCCGGGGGGCGCGGACGGCCCGTCCGCGTGCGCGGCCTTCCACGGACCGGCGGTCAGCAGCCGCAGTCGTCGGAGTCCGTGGGCGCGGTCAGCGGGTCCGCCTCGGCGCGCCGCTCGGTGCCCTGCCAGGTCTCCACCTCGAAGCCCTCGCGGATCCAGTACTCGATGCCGCCGAGCATCTCCTTCACCTGGAAGCCGAGCTGGGCGAGG
Organism: Streptomyces sp. G-G2; assembly: GCF_030063135.1. Lineage (GTDB taxonomy): Bacteria > Actinomycetota > Actinomycetes > Streptomycetales > Streptomycetaceae > Streptomyces. Next base: position 8,047 of record NZ_JASISO010000029.1, on the reverse strand, counting down.
GCGAGGGCGGAGCGGGCGGCGCCGTTGCACCCGGGGCCCCAGCAGTAGGTGACCACCGGGACGTTCTTGTCCAGCAGCCGCTCGGCCTGTTCGGGGACGAGGGCCGTGGGCAGGTGGACGGCGCCGGGCACGTGGGCCTGGTCCCAGGAGGGGGTGGACCGCGAGTCGACGATCTGGAAGCCGAGTGCGGCGCCCTGCTCGCGGTGCGCCCTGAGGGCGCCCGCCACGTCGGAGACGTCGGCATGGAAGGCGAGGCCGGCGGCGAAGTAGGCGGCGGCCGCAGCGGGCGCGGCCGGGGGCACCCGGAGTACGGGGTTGGCGGCTGCCCCGGGGGTGGCGGTGGTTACGGCTGCGGAGGCGGGATCGGCTGCGCCTGCGGGGGGCTGCGTCGTCGTCATGGCTCAAAATCTACGAGCGGGTGATCATCTCTGGAAGTGGGATTCCACTGCCTTCTCCTTGTTCAGCCGGGGTTTCCCCTGCTAGATCTGGCTCATGCCCGACTATTCCCCTGACGCCACGGACTGGCGCATCCTGGAAGCGCTCCAGCACGACGGCCGCGCCAGCTTCGCCGAACTCGCCCGCGCGGTCTCCATGTCATCGAGCGCCGTGACCGAACGGGTGCGGCGGCTGGAGGAAGCGGGCGTGATCACCGGCTACACGGCGACCGTGGATCCGGAGAAGCTGGGAAAAACGATCATGGCGCTCGTCCGGCTGCGCTATCCGCACGGCAACTACAAGCCGTTCCACGATCTGCTGTCGACCACGCCGGACATCCTGGAGGCCCACCACGTCACGGGCGACGACTGTTTCGTGCTCAAGGTCGCGGCGCGTTCGATGTCCCACCTGGAGCAGGTGGCGGGCAAGATCGCCGGGCTCGGCGCGGTGACGACCAGCGTCGTCTACTCCTCGCCGCTGGCCCGCCGCCCGCTCAGTCCGTGACGGCCCCGTGACGCCCCCACCGGCATCCTGGGTCAGGACGCGCCACCCATGTGGTGGCGCACCACCGAACCACCACGCTGCTTGACAACCTCCAGCTGGGTCTGCACCCGTGTGCGCAGGTCAGCGACGTGACTGACGATCCCGACACTGCGGTCCCGCTCCCGCAGCGAGTCGAGTACGTCGAGCACCTCGTCCAGCGCCTGTTCGTCGAGGCTGCCGAAGCCCTCGTCGATGAACAGGGTGTCCAGCCGCATTCCACCCGCCTCGTCGGTCACCACATCGGCGAGTCCGAGCGCGAGCGCGAGCGAGGCGAAGAAGGTCTCGCCGCCCGACAGGGTGGCGGTGTCCCGCTCGCTGCCGGTCCACGCGTCGACCACGTGCAGGCCAAGTCCGGAACGCCCCCGTCCGGTGGCCCGCGCGTCGGAGTGGACCAGGGTGTAGCGACCGCCCGACATGCGCAGCAGTCGCACGGTGGCCGCGGCCGCGACCTGCTCCAGCCGCGCGGCCAGGACGTAGGCCTCCAGGCGCATCTTGCGTTCGTTGTCCGCGGAGGTGCCCGCGGTGAGCCCGGCCAGCCGGGCCACCCGGTCGTAGCTCTGGCGCAACGGGCCGAGGGCGCGCAGTTCGCTCTCGGCCTGGCGGGACAGCCGGTCCAGCTCACCGCAGCGCAGCCGGGCCGCGTCGGCGGCCGACGCGGCGGCGCGCAGCCGGGCTTCGGCCCGCGCGGCCCGGTCCTCGGCGGCGCGCGGGTCGGCGGGCGGCTGCCCGGCCGCGGCGACCGCGTCGGTCTCGGCGAACCGGTCGGCCAGCAGCGCCTCTTCGGCCTGCCAGGCATCCATGCGGCGTTGCAGGGCGCTGCGTTCGTACTCGGCGAGCACGGCGTCGGCCGCGGCCTCGGTCGTGTCGAAGCCCGCCCGGAACGCGGCGTCGGCGAGCCGTCCGTCGGCCTCCTTCAGGCGTTCGGCGGCCGCTTCGGCGCGGTGCAGCGCACTGGCCGCGTCCGCCACGAGCCGGACCCGGGTCTCCAGGAGCCGGGCGCGCTCGCCGACGCTGGCCGAGCCCGACCGTACGCGCGCCAGTTCCGCTTCCAGGGCCCCCTGTTCCTCGTCCAGGGCCTCCCTGCGGGAGGCCCTGGCGGCGATCCGGCGTTCCGCGTCCAGCCGGTCGGCGCTGCGGGTGGCGTGCTCGCGTTCGGCGTGGGCCAGGCGTTCGCGGGCCGCGTGCAGTCCGGCGGCCGCCGCGTGAGCTTCGGCGTGCTGATCGGTCAGTTCCCGGGTACGGGCGAGCAGCTCGGCGGTGGTGGCGTCACCGGCGGCGGCTGCCGCCTCGGTACGGGCCTCCTCCACGGCGGCCAGGCGGCGTTCCGCGGTGGCGCGCCGTTCCTCGGCCTGCTCGAAGCGGGCGTGTGCGGCGTCCTCGGCGGCCCGGTCCACATGGCCGGGGGCGGGGCGGGCGGGCGCGGGGTGCTCGGCCGAACCGCACACGTCGCACGGCCGGCCCGTGACGAGTGCCTCGGCGAGCTCGGCGGCGATCCCGCGCAGCCGGGCCTCCTTCAGCTCCAGCCAGCGCTCCCGGGCCGCCACCGATTCCTCGCGTACGGAGAGCAGCTCGCCGGAGGTGGACTCGGCCTCGGCGGCGAGGGCGTCCCGGCGGCGGGCGGCGGCGAGGTGCAGCCGGGCCGGTTCCAGCCGCCCGGCGAGGTGCTCGGCCCGGGTCGCGGCCTGCTGGGCGAAGTCCACGCTCTCCCGCAGCCGGGCCCGCAGGGGTTCCCAGCGGGCCAGCCAGTCGGCGGACTCCTGGTGCTGCTCCTCGGCGGCGCGGGACTCGCGGTCCAGCGCGGTGCGTTCGCGGGTGATGTCGGCGCTGCGCTGTTCGGTGCGGTGGGCGGCGCCGAGCGCGCCCAGTTCCCCGCGCAGCCGCTGTTCGAGGGCGGCGAGCTGTTCCGCGCCCGCCTCGACGAGGTCGGCGTGCAGCCGGTGGCGGGCGTCGGCCACGGCGTCGGCGGCTGCCCGGTGGGCCGCGGTCGCGGCTTCGCGCAGGTCCAGGGCGGGGGCGACCTGATCGGCCCGGCGGGCCCGGTCGAGGCGGGCGCGGACCCGCTCCCGTTCGGGGGCTGCCTCGGCGAGGGCCGCGGCTCGGTGGGCGGCTTCGGCGTGGCGCCGCTGGAGCCGGTCGAGTTCGCGGGCCTCCCCCGCGGTCCGGCGGGCCGCCGCGTGCCTGCTCTCCATGGCGCTCAGGGCGTAGGTGCGCACGGTCAGCCGTTCGCGGGCCGAGCAGCGGGCCACGGCTGCCCAGGCCCGTACCGCCTCGGCCAGTCCGGGCTCGCCGGGCTGGTGGCCGGGCAGCGGCCAGGCGCGCAGGTCGGCGCTGTCCCCGGCGGCCTGGGCGAGCCGCTGGGCCGTGCCGAGTACCCTCTCGTCACCCGCGCGCACCTTGGCTTCGGCGGCCCGGCGCTGGTCGGCGAGCAGGGTTTCGACGGCGGCGAACCGGCGGGTGTCGAAGAGCCGCCCCAGCAGTCGGCCGCGGGCTTCGGCGTCGGCGCGCAGGAACCGCGCGAACTCGCCCTGCGGCAGCAGGACCACCTGGCAGAACTGCTCGCGGCTCATGCCGAGCAGTTGCTCGATCTCCTCGCCGATCTCCTGGTGGGAGCGGCTGAGTCCCTGCCAGCCGCGCTCGCCGAGGTGTTCGCGGAGCAGGCTCTGCGCCTTGTCCTTGGTGGTGCCGGTGCCGCGCTTCTTGGGGCGGGGCTGTTCGGGGCGCCGGGTGATCTCCAGGCGGCGTCCGCCCGCGGTGAGTTCGAGGGTGACCTCGGTGGCGGTCTCGGGGGCGGCGTGGTCGCTGCGCAGGCTGGTGCCCGGGGCCTGGCGGGGTCCTGGGACGGATCCGTAGAGGGCGTAGCAGACCGCGTCGAGGACGGAGGTCTTGCCCGCTCCGGTGGGGCCGTGCAGGAGGAAGATCCCGGCGCCGGAGAGGGCGTCGAAGTCGATTTCCTGGGGCTTGGCGAAGGGGCCGAAGGCGGTGACCTCGAGCCGGTGCAGCCTCATCGGGCGCCCTCCTCGCGTCCGCCGTCGCGCCGGGCGTCGTCGACGCGCACGTCGTCGAAGGCGGCCCGCAGGACGGCTCGTTCGGCTTCGTCGGCCGCCGCGCCGCCGCCGCGGACGTGCAGGACGAAGTCCTCGGCGATCTCCTGGTCGCTGCGGCCCTTGAGGCGCTGGGCGTAGGAGGGGCCGCCGTCCTCTTCGCGGCCCTCGGGTTCGAAGGCGAGGCTGAGGGTGTGCGGGAAGCGGGCGGTGAGGCGGGCCATCGGGTCCTCGGGGCGGACCGGATCGGTGACGGTGGCCTCCACCCAGGCCTCCTCGTGCGCGGTGAGCGCGGGGTCCTCCAGCAGCTCCTCGATCGGGCCGCGGATCCGGGCGAGCGGGCGCGGCACCGGGGTGTCGACGCGCTCGGCGCGCGGGCGCTCCCGGGGGGCGCCGAGTTCGACCAGCCACATCGTCTTGCGGTGGTGGACCTCGGAGAAGGAGTAGGCGAGCGGGGAACCGGAGTAGCGGACCCGCTCGTTGACCGTCTGGCAGCCGTGCAGGTGGCCGAGGGCCGCGTAGTCGACTCCGTCGAAGACGGAGGCGGGGACCGACTCGACCCCGCCGACGGCGATGTCGCGTTCGCTGTCGCTGGCCTGGCCGCCGGTGACGAAGGCGTGCGCGAGGACGACGGAGCGGGTGCCGGGCGCGCGGGTGGCGAGGTCGGCGCGGACCCGGTCCATCGCGGCGCCGAGCACCGCCTCGTGGCTCACCTTGGGCGCGTCGAACTCGTCCTTGACCAGGGCGGGTTCGAGGTATGGCAGCCCATAGAGCGCCACGTCACCGTGTACGTCGCCCAGTACAACGGGCTCGGCGCAGCGCGCGGGGTCGGTGCGCAGGTGGATCCCGGCCCGGCCGATCAGCCCTGCTCCGACGCCGAGCCGGCGGGCGGAGTCGTGGTTGCCGGAGATCATCACGGTGGGCACGCCGAGGTCGGCGAGGCGGTGCAGGACCCGGTCGAACAGCTCGACGGCAGGCAGCGGCGGCACGGCCCGGTCGTAGACGTCACCGGCGACGAGCACGGCGTCGACCTCGCGCTCCTCGACCGTCTCGATCAAGTGGTCGACGAAAGCGGCCTGGGCGCCGAGCATGTTCACGCGGTGGAAGGCGCGGCCGAGGTGCCAGTCGGAGGTGTGCAGAATCCTCAAGATATCGCTCCGACCTGCACGTTTACCGTTCCTCCGCCTCCGAAACCAGCACGGAACCAGCACGGGCGCCGTGGTCAGCACCAACCACGCTAACGCCAGTCAGCACCTGATCCATCACAGACCTCAGTCTGCCACCGGCGTCCGGGGTCAGGTGACCATAGATGTCAGCGGTGATCTGGATCGTGGCGTGTCCCAACCACCGGGAAACCTCCAGCAGCGACACGCCGCCGGCGATGGCGCTGCTGGCAAAGAAATGCCGCAGTGTGTGGGCCGTCCAGGATTCATCGCCGAAGCCAGCCTTCTTGACCGCATTCCGGAAGTCGATCCGGTAGTTCGAATCCAGCACCTCGCCACCCTGATGGGTGTGCATGAGATAGCCGTCGCGACCGAGGCCGTGCTTGTCTACATGCCGCCTTACAGCGTCCAAGACAGAGGGAGGAACAGGCACGTCGCGCCACTCGCCCTCTTCACGAGCCTTCAGCGGCGACAGCTCGGCTACATATACACCGCCCCGCTTAAGTCTCACGAACTGACGACGGAGCCTAACTGTCCCCCCCTCGAAATCCGCATGCCGCAGGGCCAAGACTTCACCAATTCGTAGACCACAACCCGCCATCAGCCAGATGGAGATTGCCCAGTCTGGGCGGATCTCCCCCGCAACGGACATGACCGCCTTGCCATCGGGAAGAGATTTCTCATCAACCCGCTTGGTCTTAACTCTCGGTAGCGCGGCACGAGCCACTGGCGATTCAGGTATTCGCTTTTCGTTAACTGCGGAGTTGAATAGCGACCGCAGCGGAACCATTATCGAATGATAGACAGTTCTACGCGAGAGACCCCGCTCAACCATGGCAGTACACATAATTTCAACATCGCGGGCCGTGACGCTAATCAGCGACTTCGAGCCAAGATGAGGAATCAGGTGGAGTCTGAAGAATCGGGCATAATTCTGCTTGGTGGTCTCTTTAATCGCTCGGCGCGCCAACCAATCGACCGCATACACACTGACGAGGATCTTCCCGGCATCGGGATCCAGATAAGCATGTTCACGCTTGTCACTCTCGACCTTCACACCATAATCTGCCGCCTCCCGCTTAGAAGGAAGGGTTTTCTCCCGCTGCCGCCCCGTTCGACCTCCCGGCTCCCGGTATCGAACGGTCCAGGAATGCCCACACCGCACCTTTTCGCATGGGAAATTGCGATCCTTCCCATCCACCTTGCATTTTTGGAACACCGTCGCCAAAACCTTACCCCCCTGTTCACCTGTGGCCCAGACAGTTATTTAGCCATACCGCGAGTCAAGATAAGCCACGATATCGCGCTCTCGAAACCGGAGTAGGCGCCCGACCTTTTGCGCTTTAATTCCCCAGGTTCGATATTTGTTCTTGACTGTCACCTCGCTCACTTTTAGCCATCCGGCAACCTCTGCAGGCGTGAGGAGTCGATTACTTCCTCCCGGCACATCCATCTCCAATATTCCGGGCAGCCACAATATCCACCACCATTCATCCGACTGCCGGAGATATGCTGCACCCAAAGGGCCATGCAACTCGCCGAACCGCCATCGAGCGATGGGAGACAAGCCTCGCCACGTCGAACATGACGCATGGATCCAACAGCAGCTGTGGGCAACCAGTCGGGTTCATGCATCCGCATGGCTCCACCGCCAAGCACAGCCACTGCGAACAGATCCAATGATCCGGAAAATCTGGGATTTACGAATTCACGGATCGAGTGATAGATGCCCTCAGCCACCGATTGACCGGGTGTCCCCACCGGCCTCCCCCTGCGCGCGCTCCCGCCGCGAACTACAGGTCAGGCCTGCGCGCTGCGGTGCCTCTTCCCCATCTCCGCCGCGTACGACCTCGTGGACGACCCTCCGCTCCACTCTCCGCACGCGCACGCAGCCAGGTACCGCGATCGGCCAGTGCACCCCGAGGTCAGCGGGGCCCCTCCCCGCGTGTGCTCGTGAACCGGCGGGCATACCGTTCCATCCCCGTGCAGCCCGGTGACCTTGATCCTGTGTAGCGCCATTGAGCTCCCTGCTGAACTATCGAGATGCGTAGTCTCTGACCTGCAGTTTTCCGTCAGACCAGCACGTTGACATGGGTTACCGTGTGATCTCCACTCATCGGACCGGGCTGCCGGTCTGCCTCTAGCGAACTCTGTATGTGCAGCAGGCTGGGTCTGCGTCTACGACCACGAGAGCCAGCAGTTCGTCCCGGGCTAGGCGGGCGAAGTCCCGAGTTGCGCGCTGAACCGTGACGCCCAGCACCTGAGCGGAGTGGCGCGGCGTGACACCCGGGTGCGATGCCACGTAGACCAGAATGGCTCGGTCACGCCGGTACGTATCCCGGAGCAGACTTTCGGCGAAGAGCGCGGCCGCGCACACGCAGAGCGAAAGCGAGGCAGCGACGACTGCATAGTCATGGCACACCTGCCCAAAGACGGCAGAGGCTGCACCTAGGGTGAACAGAATTGGGGCAGTCAGCCGAAATGCAATAGGGAGGTTAGACAGTTGAGGCTCCTATGGTCGCCACACAGGTCAGAGAACGACGGGAGTGCGCAACTGGACCGGTCTCAGTGAATGCGCACAGAGCCGATCCGCTCTTCCCGTGAGTGTTGTAGGTTGACATGCCGTGACGGAAGCTTCCAGCCTTCTCGGGTAACCTTCCCGTCTGCCGTGGGCGAATCCGACGCCGAACGGCCCTGCCATCGAGAAGGGCATTCTGATGCGGACCCTTGAGGAGAAGTGACCTTCCCCTCGTAGCGTGGAGCCTTGACTGCAGGGGAAGTTGAGAGTCATGGCGGAGAAGCGACGGAAGTTCGACGCGGAGTTTCGTGAGGGGGCTGTGCGGATCGTGGCCGAGACGGGTCGGC
>NZ_JASISO010000028.1:54962-111252 GCF_030063135.1 Streptomyces sp. G-G2 | reverse complement strand
CCTTGGTCTCGACAACCCGGAGATGTTCAGGAGGCCCTGCCTTCATGCGCGGACACGGCCAGGTTCACCCGCCCCAGCCCCCGTTTTCGATCACATCGCTCTCATGATCGATAGAGATACGGCTTCTCATAGGGCCGACCTTAGAACCAGCGGCTGACAACAGCTTGATCGTCGCTCACCGGCCTTGCCGCCGGGTTGGCGTTCAGGCTGGCAAGTTTCGAGTGGCCCCTTGTCCCGGCTCACCAAACTGCTGACACCGGACGCTGCAGCCGCCAACTCGACGCTGAAGCGCTCAGTCGCAATCACCCGATCGGTGGCCAACTCGAAGAAGCTCAATGAGGGGACCGGCTGTGGACACTGCTCTGTCGGCCCCTTCATCATCCTTCCGCGGCGGGGCCGACGGGACTGGAATTCGGGATTGTGGTCACGGGCGCGGGTAGCCCTGGCCCGCCCATCGTCGGCGGCTTCGTCGATCACCTTCAGCGGCCGCATCGAGCGTTCCGGGTCACCCTTCGAGTGGTGGGGCGAGGTAGAGCTCGAACTCCATGACGTTCTGGCCGCGGCAGTCTGCGGTGAAGCTGCCCATGAGGGCGTCGGTGAGCAGGACGGCGAGCTGTTCGGGGCTGAGGTTCGGGCGCTGGGCGACCCATTGGTCGAGGTAGGCGCCGAAGCGGTCGACGGAGCGTTCCAGGGCGGCTCTGACGAGGTCTTCGCGGGTGGCGAAGTGGTAGGTGGTGGCCCCGAGGGGGACGTCCGTCTCCTCGGCCACGGCGCGGTGGGTGAGTCCCTCGATGCCGTGCCGAGCGATGAGCCGTTCCGTGGCAGTCATGATCTCCTCGACGCGGCGCTGCGGATCCCGTTTCCGGCGCGGCTGGGCCGCTTGCCCGTCCGTCATCGCGTTGTCCTCAGCCGGGCGCTCGGTTTCGGCGTCAGCCGGGAGTCGATCTCCAGCGACGGCGTCCACCTCGTCCTCAACGGCGAGCGGATGGCCTTCATCGTCCAGCCCCTGGTGTGACGATCAGGGACAGCGGGCCGCAGCGGCCGTCGGCGCTCGGGCGGAGCTTGCGGGTGAACCCGCCGCGCGAGCGGCCCAGGCCCTCACCTCCAGCTGGGACCTGCTGGAGCAGGCGTTCCCAGGTTCCGTCGGCAGACCACAATCCGTGGCGTTCATAGACGGTCTTCCACGGCCCGAACCGTTCGGGCAGGTCACGCCACTGCACTCCTGTCCTCACCCGGTGCAGAATCCCGTCGATCACCTGCCTGTGATTCCGCCACCTGTCGCAACGCCCATTGCCGACCGGCAGGAACGGCCGCAACCGTTCCCACTCCGCGTCACTCAGATCACCCCGCCTCATGGCAGGCAGAAAGATCCGGAGCCACGTCAGCCACGAGATCACAGGAACCCTGGTTCTCAGTGCGCGACGAAGGGCCCATATCCGACCGGGACCTCGCTTACCTCAAGGTCCGAGAAGAGCAAGGTCAGGTCGTGCGCGTTGGTCTCGATGTGAACCGCATGGGAGTCGATCCCGACAGCCTTCGACCAGCGGCGGGTAGCCTCCGACTCGGGACGCAGCTCGGCTCCGTACATCTCATGAAACTTCACGCCCCGGACGTACCCGCCGAGGTCGGGGTCAGCGGGTTCGCGGTCGAGAACACGGTCGTCCAAGGAAACCCGCCAGGTATCCGTGGGGAGGGACGTCTCACATCGGGCCTCGACGCAGTGCCGGAAGAGATACCGCAGGTAGATCGGCGGGTTCTGGGGGCCGTTCCAGACATGGATGATGACCTCGTAGTCGCGCATGTAGGTGGTGTATCCGTGGTGCACCACAAGGTGTTCGACGGTCTCGTTGAGCGTCTGCTGAAGTTCTGCGGTGTCCATGCCGCCCTTCTACCTCACTCGGCGAGCCCTTCGACAGCGAGATGCAGAGGTGTGGGGCACCCGTCGCCTGAGAGATCGCCCGGACAAGTCCTAGCCGGGTGAGCGAACCGGTGAGGTCGACGGCGGGCGTTCAGCTGTCCGGGGTCAGCTTGCGGTTGGTCCCGGACCGGCCGATGTCCAGATCCAGGAGCGCCGTCAGAGTCGTGCCGCTGTTCCAGAAGCCGAGCAAGTCGACGTCGAAGAGCACCAGGCCGTGGCGGGCGGCGAAGGCGCGGGCCTGCTTGGTGAACTTGCACGAGGCGACGAAGAGCGGCACGTCCGCTCCGTGTTCGGCGCGGACAGTCCCGTTGAACTTCTGAAGGTCCGGACTGCCGACCGTGCGGTGCTTCGCGTACCGCTTGCACTGCACCACGACCTTCCGACCGTCCGGCAGCCGGCCGATCACGTCGGCGCCCAGATCGTTGGCGGCGCCTACCCGGCGGACCTCGGTGCAGCCGTCCCTGCGGCACAGGTCCGCGACATAGGCCTCGAACTCCATTGGTCCCAGCGACCAGACCGCCTCCATCGACCGCGCGGCTTGGATGCGCGCCTGTTCAGCGAGTCGGATCTTCTCCGCCTCGGCCTCGCGGCGCCCGGCACGCACCAGCGCTCCCGTCACACCCCCTGCGGCCAGGACCGCTAAGACCACCAGCAGCACCGTTCCCGTCCCCATGCTCTGCCCCTCCCCTATCCGGCTGTCCGTGCGCTCTACAGCTCCCCCACCGCGTGCGGATCCATCCGGGTGTAGAGCTTGCCGAATCTGCTCAGTACTCACAGCCGTCTGCCGGAGTCACCCATGCGAGCAGGGCTTGGCCATCCTGGATTGGCCATTCGGGCGGAGATCTCCAACATTCCTTCGATCTCACCACTGCTGAAACGGTGCAAGAACTCTACATAGTCAGATGGGAACCGGATACCGCATGCGGTCGCCCTCTCTTCCCAGTTGATCTCACCTCCTCCACCGAAGGAGGCGCCAGTATTTCCTGCAAACACTCGAGTGGGCTCACTTCCTACGCGCGATTCGCGTAGGTCAGAAAATCGTGGGCTCTTGTCAGAACCGGTCCTCCGTCAGATACCCGTCCGAGGCCATGCCAAGAACCTCGGCCGAGACCTGCGTCACCCGTCCACAACCTCCCGCGGCACTAGCGGCACTAGACCGCCGACTGCGGCCCGCAGAGCGTCTCGCGCAGCAGGGCCGCCTCGTGGTCGAGGTGGTGGAGCAGGGCCTGCAGGGCGGGGGTGCGCGTGCGGTGGGCCGCTTCGGTGGTGCCAACCGTGCGGCTCACCGAGGGCAGTTCGACCGGCAGGGCGGCGAGGTGCTCGTCGGCGCGCAGAACCAGTTCGGGCAGCAGCGCCACCATGTCCGTCTGCAGGAGGAGTGCCCGCATGGTGAGGATGGACGTGCACTCGACCCGGTCCGCGGGCAGGGCGAGGCCCCGGTCCACGAAGAGGGCGCCGAGCTCCTGGCGCAGAGCGGTCTGTTCGACGGGGAGGATCCACGGGAAGCCGAGGGTGTCCGTGAGCGTGACGTCGGAGGCCGCCAGGAGGGGGTGGCCGGAGCGGACGGCGAGCCGGATGCGTTCCCGGTACAGCCGCCGCTGGCGCAGCCCGTCCCCCTCCTTGGGGGTCGGCCCCAACCGGCCGACGATGACGTCCAGTTCGCCTCCCAGCAGCGCCGGATGGAGGACGTCCGGTGTGCCCTCCCGTACGACGACCGTGACCCGGGGCCGTTCCCGCTTGAGCTGGGCGATGGCCCGGGGCAGCAGCACGTTGGTCCCGGCGAGGAGCGCGCCCACCGTCACCGTGCCCTCCAGGCCCTGCCGCAGCCCGGACAGGTGTTCCCCGGCCCGCCTCATCTCGGCGATCACGGCCCGGGCGTGCCCCGCGAGTGCCTCTCCGTAGAGCGTCGTCCGCATCCCGCGCGGCATACGGACGAAGAGCGGCAGGTCGGCGATGCCCTCCAGCTCGCGAAGGGTACGCGTGGCGGCGGGCTGGGTCAGGTGGAGGGTCTCGGCCGCCCGCACCACGCTGCCGTGGTCGACGATCGCGACGAGCAGCGTGAGGTGCCGGAACTTGAGTCGTCCGTCCAGGAGGTCCATCGCGGGGGGGCCTTCCGGAATCGTTCGGGCGGCCCGGATCTCGGTATACCCAACTCGGTATGAGGGGCAGGCCTTTTGGCATTGGTTCGGCATAGCTCGGTGGGCGCATGATACCGGCACACGCCGGGGAACGGTTCCGAATCCCCGGCCTGGTGACGGAGGTCTGCAAGGTGCGCTCAGCTGTGCGGCATTACGTAGGGGGCTGGTTCGACGCGTCGGGCGTCCCGTTCCCGCTCATCGACCCGGCCCGGGGGACCGTGGTCGGCGAAGCGCCGTCGGCCCCACGGGAGTTGGTCGACCGCGCGGTAGGCGCCGCACGGGAGGCACTGCGCGGCCCCTGGGCATCGTGGAGCCCGGCGGACCGTTCACGGCTGCTGCACCGGATCGCGGACGGCATCGAGCGGCGCTTCGAGGAGTTCGTCACCGCCGAGTGCGCCGACACGGGAAAGCCCCGCGAGCTGGCCTCGACGGTCGACATCCCGCGCGCCACGGCCAACTTCCGGTCGTACGCCGACCTCTTGGCCGGGCGCGGCGAGCGGTCCTGGCACACGCCCACCCCGGACGGCCGTGGCGCGCTGAACTACACCGTGCACAAGCCGCTCGGCGTGGTCGCGGTCATCTCCCCGTGGAACCTGCCGTTGCTCCTGCTCACCTGGAAGGTGGCCCCCGCCCTGGCCACGGGCAACACGGTGGTCGCCAAACCGTCCGAGCTGACCCCGGGCACGGCCTGTCTGCTGGCGGAGGTGATGGCCGAGGCGGACGTACCGGCGGGGGTCTTCAACCTCGTCCACGGCGGCGGTGCGGACGCGGCCGGGCAGTGGCTCACCGAACACCCGGGGGTGGACGCGATCGCCTTCACCGGAGAGTCGCGCACCGGCTCGGCGATCATGCGGGTCGCCGCGGCGCGGCTGGCTCCCGTCTCGTTCGAGCTGGGCGGCAAGAACGCCGGTCTGGTCTTCGCCGATGCGGATCTGGAGCAGGCCGTGGCGGGCACCCTGCGCTCGTCCTTCACGCACAGCGGGCAGGTGTGCCTGTGCACCGAGCGGGTGTACGTGGAGCGGCCGGTCTTCGACGCGTTCGCCGAGGCGCTGGCGGCCGGTGCGGGGGCGCTGAGCGGGTACGGCCCGATGATCTCGGCGGCGCACCGCGACAAGGTGCTGGGCTACCTGGGCAAGGCCGCGGCCGACGGCGACGTGCTGGCCGGCGGCGGGGCGCCGCGCTTCTCCGACGACCGGGACGGCGGCTTCTGGGTGGAGCCGACCGTGCTGGCGGGGCTGCCGGATGACCATCCGGCGCTACGGGAGGAGATCTTCGGGCCCGTCGTGCACCTGGCGCCGTTCGACACCGAGGAGGAGACGCTGGCACTCGCCAACGCCGGCCCGTACGGGCTGGCTGCCACGGTGTGGACGGGTGACGTGAGCCGGGCGCACCGCGTCGCTCCCGCCCTCGAGGTCGGGACCGCCTGGGTCAACACCTGGAACCTGCGCGACCTGCGGACTCCCTTCGGAGGCGTGAAGGCCTCCGGGATCGGCCGTGAGGGCGGCGACCACTCCCTCGACTTCTTCTCCGAGCCCATGAATGTGTGCGTGAAGCTGTGAACACGGTGGGCGAAGCGGTGGACGCAGCCGTGGACGCAGCCGTGGCGAGGGCCGCCGAACGCCTCGACACGGCGCGCCGGACAGGCGTTCCGTGCGATCCCGTCCGCGACCTGCTGCCCGCCGGGGACCTGGCGGCCGCCTACGCCGTCCAAGCCGTACTCCACGCCCGGCGCCTCGCCGAGGGGCGTCGCGTCACCGGCTGGAAGATCGGTCTGACCTCGGCGGCCGTACAGGCCCAGCTCGGCGTCGACACACCGGACTGTGGTCCCTTGACGGACGACACCGCCGTGCCGGACGGCGCCGAGATCCCTTGGGGTGTGGTGCTCCAGCCCAGGGCCGAGGCCGAGGTCGCCCTGGTCCTCGAGCACGACCTCACGCACGAGCGGCACACCGTGGCCGACGTGATCCGGGCGACCGCCTTCGCGCTGCCCGCCATCGAGGTGGTGGGCAGCCGGATCCGCGACTGGGACATCTCGGCCGTCGACACCATCGCCGACAACGCCTCCAGCGGCGCGTACGTCCTGGGGACCCGTCCCGTACCGCTGCGGGAGCTCGACCTGCGGACCGTCGGGATGGTGCTGGAACACCGCGGTGAGCCCGTGTCCACCGGCGCGGGCGCCGCCTGTCTGGGAAATCCGCTGCACGCCGCCGTCTGGCTGGCCGACACGCTCGTACGGCTCGGCCACCCGCTGCGGGCCGGGGACACCGTGCTCACCGGCGCGCTCGGCCCCATGGCGGCCGTCGAGCCCGGCGACGTGTTCGAAGCCCGTATCGACGGCCTCGGTTCGGTGCGCGCGGCCTTCGGGCGCACCGGACGGGAAGGGAAGACCCGATGAACATCACCACACTGGCCGAAGCGCTCGACACCGCGGCACGCGACGCCCGCTCGCTGCCGGGCGGCGGAAGCGGCCTGAAGGACACCGGCGAGGCGTACGCCGTCCAGGACGCGCTGGTCGCACGGCGGCTGGCCCGCGGCGAGCGACTCACCGGCTTCAAGCTGGGCTTCACGAGCCTGGCCAAGATGCGGCAGATGGGGGTGTCCGACCTGATCCACGGCCGGCTGACGGACCGGATGGAGATTGCCGACGGGGGGCGTTTCGACGCCTCCGGGCTGATCCACCCCCGGGTCGAGCCCGAGGTGGCCTTCCTCCTCGGCGACACCCTGCGCCCCCGCGCCGACCCCATGGCGGCGGTCGCGGCGGTGGCCCCGGCGCTGGAGGTCATCGACTCCCGCTACGACGGCTTCCGGTTCTCCCTGCCCGAGGTGATCGCCGACAACACCTCGGCCGCGGGCTACGCCGTGGGGCCCTGGTGCGCTCCGGGCGACCTGGGCAACCTCGGTGTCCTGCTGGAGCTCGACGGCCGTCTCGCCGAGGCCGGTTCCACCGCGGCGGTCCTCGGGCACCCGCTGCGCGCCCTCGCCGCCGCGGCCCGGCTCGCCGGTTCGCTGGAACCCGGCACGGTGGTCCTCGCGGGCGCGGCGACGGCCGCCGTACCGCTACCGCCCGGAACCCACGTGCGGGCCACCGTCGCGGGCCTCGGCTCCGTCCGGTTCACCACCGAGGGGGACGCGTGATCGTGCCCGGCGCCGCACCGCCCCGCGGCCGCTTCCCCCACCTCAGGCGCGCGGGTGACCTGGTCTTCGTGTCCGGTACCAGCTCGCGCCGCCCCGACGGCACCTTCGTCGGCGCGAACGCCGACGCGATGGGGGTGACGGACCTCGACATCCGCGCCCAGACCCGGGCCGTCCTCGACAACCTCGGGCGCCTGCTGGCCGCGGTCGGCGGGAGCCTGGAGGACCTGGTCTCGGTCACCACCTACCTGGTCGGCATGAACGACTTCGGCGGCTACAACGAGGTCTACGCCGAGTACTTCGACGAAAGCGGTCCGGCCCGCACCACCGTCGCCGTCCACCAGCTCCCCCACCCGCACCTGCTGATCGAGATCAGCGCCGTCGCCCACATTCCCCGAGACAAGGAACCGCGCCGATGACCATGAGACCGTTCAACCTCCAGTCCTGGATCGAGGAACACCGCCACCTGCTCAGGCCGCCGGTCGGCAACGTCCAGATCTGGCAGGACGCCGATCTGATGGTGACGGTCGTGGGCGGCCCGAACCGCCGCTCCGACTTCCACGACGACCCGATCGAGGAGTTCTTCTACCAGCTCAAGGGCGACATGGTGCTGCGCGTCATGGAGGAGGAGGGACGGCCGCCGCGCGACATCGACATCCGTGAGGGCGACGTCTTCCTCCTCCCGCCGCACGTGCGGCACTCCCCGCAGCGGCCGGAGGAGGACAGCGTCGGGCTGGTCGTCGAGTTCGCCCGGCCGCAGGGTCAGCGCGACGCCTTCGAGTGGTACTGCACCCAGTGCCACCACCTGGTGCACCGCAGCGAGATGCAGCTCACCTCGATCGTCGAGGACCTGCCGCCGGTCTTCGACGCGTTCTACGGCGACGAAGCCGCCCGCACCTGCGGGAACTGCGGCGCGCTGCACCCGGGCAAGGACTGGCCGCAGGAGCTCCGTCCGCGTACCCGACGTGACGGGGCGGACGGCGCATGACCGTCGTCGACATCCACGCCCACGTCTTCCCGGAGATCGGCCGCGCCGAGTCCCGGCTGCTCACCGGCTCCGACGACGGCCCCTGGCTGCGCACCACGGACGGCCCGGACGCCGGGATGATGATGGCCGGGGCCGCCGAGTACCGGCCGGTGCGCCGCACCCTGTGGGACCCGGCGGAACGCGTCGCCGACCTGGACCGACTCGGCGTGGACGTACAGGTCCTCTCCAGCACCCCGCTGCTCTTCGGCTACGGGCTGGAGCCCGGGCGCGCCACCGACTGGTGCCGGACGGTCAACTCGCGTCTGCTGGAGTACAGTTCGTACGCTCCGCACCGGCTGGCCCCGCTCTGCCAGGTTCCGCTCCAGGACACCGAGGCGGCCTGCGCCACGCTCACCGAAGCGATGGGCCAGGGTTTCCACGGCGTCCACATCGGCAACCACCTCGGCGACCGCGACCTCGACCACGGCGCGCTGCTGGAGTTCCTCACGCACTGCGCGGAGACCAACGCCGCCGTCCTGGTGCACCCGTGGGACCTGCCGAGCGGCCCCCGCTTCTCCCGGTACATGCTGGCCTGGCTGGCGGGCATGGCCGCCGAGACCCACCTCACCATCCTGTCGTTGATCCTCTCCGGCGCCTTCGAACGTCTCCCGGCGTCGCTGCGGCTGCTGTTCGCGCACGGCGGCGGCAGCTTCCCGTACCTCCTGGGCCGGGCCGACAACGCCTGGCACCGCCGCGACCTCGTCCGCGCCGACAGCCCGCACCCGCCCTCGCACTACACCGACCGGTTCGCCGTCGACTCCGCGGTCTTCGACCCCGGCGCGCTGCGCCTGCTGGTGGACGTGATGGGCGTGGAGCGGGTGCTGCTCGGCTCCGACCATCCCTTCCCGCTCGGCGAGGAGGAGATAGGCCGCCTGGTCCGGGAGAGCGCGCTCACCGCCGAGGAGACGGCGGCCGTCCTCGGCGGCAACGCCGTCCGCTTCTTCGGTCTGGCCCCGCTGCTGAAGGAGGCCGTCCGATGAGGGCAGCCGTGATCGGATCGGGCAACATCGGCACCGATCTCCTCATCAAGATGGTCCGCGGCTCGGGGAGCGTCGCCGCCGCCGCGATGATCGGCATCGACCCGGAGTCGGAGGGGCTCGCACGGGCCCGTCGGCTCGGGGTGCGGACCAGCGCGCAGGGAGTGGCCGGACTGCTGGCGCTGGACGACTTCGACGACATCGACCTCGTCTTCGACGCCACCTCGGCGGCCGCCCACCACCGCAACGCGGCCGCGCTCGCGCCGTACGGCAAGCGGATCATCGACCTCACCCCGGCGGCCATCGGCCCGTACGTCGTCCCTCCCGTCAACCTCGACGAGCACCTCGACGCCCCCAACATCAACATGGTCACCTGCGGCGGCCAGGCCACCGTCCCGGTCGTCGCCGCCGTCTCGGCGGTGACACCCGTGCACTACGCGGAGATCGTCGCCTCGATCGCCTCGCGGTCGGCCGGTCCGGGCACCCGGGCGAACATCGACGAGTTCACCGAGACCACCGCCCGCGCGCTGGAGCAGGTGGGGGGCGCTGCCCGGGGCAAGGCCATCATCGTCCTCAACCCTGCGGAACCGGCGCTGCTGATGCGCGACACCGTGCACTGCGTCGTCGACGACTGCGACACCGAGCGGGTGGCCGCCTCCGTGCACGCGATGGCCGCGTCCGTCGCCGCGTACGTCCCCGGCTACCGGCTCAAACAGGAACCGCAGTTCCGCAGGACGACCGCCGACGACCCGCTGGCGCGGCTCACCGGGGCCGGCCGACTGCTCGTCTCCGTGTACCTGGAGGTGGAGGGCGCCGCCCACTACCTCCCCGCCTACGCCGGAAACCTCGACATCATGACCTCCGCCGCGCTGCGCACCGCCGAGCGCCTGGCCGAACGGAGCCCGGCCCGATGACCTCCGTCTACGTCCAGGACGTCACCCTTCGCGACGGCATGCACGCCGTGTCGCACGGCTACACCCTCGACCAGGTGCGGGCCATCGCGGCCGCCCTGGAGGCCGCGGGCGTCGACGCCGTCGAGATCGCCCACGGCGACGGCCTCTCCGGCTCCTCCGTCACCTACGGCCCCGGCGCACACACCGACTGGGAGTGGCTGGAGGCGGCGGCCGAAGTACTCGACCGGGCCCGGCTCACCACCCTGCTGCTGCCCGGCGTGGGCACGGCCCGGGACCTGCGCCGCGCCCACGCGCTCGGAGTCACGTCCGTACGCGTCGCCACGCACTGCACCGAGGCGGACATCGCCGCCCAGCACATCGATCTGGCCCGGGAGCTGGGCATGGACGTGGCGGGCTTCCTGATGATGTCCCACATGGCCCCGCCGGCCGAACTGGCCGACCAGGCGCGCCTCATGGAGTCGTACGGCGCGCACTGCGTGTACGTCACCGACTCCGGCGGGCGGCTCACCATGGACGGCGTACGGGACCGGGTCCGCGCCTACCGCGACGTCCTCGACCCCGCCACCGAGATCGGCATCCACGCCCACCACAACCTCGGCCTGGGCGTGGCCAACAGCATCACCGCGGTGGAGGCGGGCGCCTACCGCGTGGACGCCTCGCTCGCCGGACAGGGCGCCGGAGCCGGAAACGCGCCGCTGGAACCGACGGTGGCGGTGTTCGACCTGATGGGCTGGGAGCACGGCTGCGACCTGTTCCCGCTGATGGACGCGGCGGAGGAGCTCGTACGGCCGACGCAGGACCGGCCCGTACGGGTGGACCGGGAGACGCTGACACTGGGCTACGCCGGGGTGTACTCCAGCTTCCTGCGGCACGCCGAGGCCACCGCCCTGCGGCACGGTCTCGACACCCGGGACCTGCTGGTCGAGGCCGGACGCCGACGACTCGTCGGCGGGCAGGAGGACCTGCTCACGGACATCGCCCTCGACCTCGTCCGGAACCGCGGCGGCGACATCCCCGCCGCCTCCGATCCCCTCCCCGGCGCCTCCGTGGCCGCCGACCCCATCCCCGCCGCCTCTCACGCAACGACGGAGTGACCTCGTGCCGACCGACACACAGACAGAGAACCTGACCGCGACGCTCATCGACCGCGCCGCCGCACTGGACTCCGCCGACCCGCTCGCGCACGTCCGAGACCGCTTCCTCCTCCCCGAGGGAGTCGTCTACCTCGACGGCAACTCCCTCGGCGCCCTTCCCGCGGCCGTTCCCCCTGCGGTCGAGGACGCGCTGCACCGCCAGTGGGGCACCGACCTGATCCGCTCCTGGAACACCAACGGCTGGTGGGAGGCCCCGGGACGAACGGGCGACGCCCTCGGCCTGCTGATCGGCGCGGCCCCCGGCCAGGTGGTCGTCGGGGACTCCACCAGCGTCCAGCTCTTCAACACACTGCTCGCGGCCGCCCGGCTGCGCCCCGGCCGTCGGCTGCTCCTGACCGACCCCGACCACTTCCCCACCGACCAGTACATCGCCGACTCGGTGGCCCGGCTGCTGGGCCTCGAGGTCCGCCGGGTACCGGCCCGGGAGGCCGCCGCGGTACTGGCCGCCGCGGGGGCCGACGTCGCCGTAGCCGCCTACGCCCCGGTGGACTACCGCACCGGCGAGCTGTACGGCATGGCCGAACTCACCGCCGCCGCGCACGCCGCGGGAGCCCTGATGCACTGGGACCTGTGCCACGCCGCGGGCGCGATGCCCATCGGGCTCGACTCCATGGAGGCGGACTTCGCGATCGGCTGCGGCTACAAGTACCTCTCCGGCGGCCCCGGAGCCCCGGCGTTCGCCTACGTCGCCCGCCGCCACCAGGAGGACTTCGATCACCCCGTCACCGGTTGGCACGGGCACGCGGAGCCCTTCGCCATGTCCGGTACGTACGCCCCCGCGCCCGGCATCACCCGGGCCCGCATCGGTACCCCGCCGCTCCTGTCGCTGGTCGCCCTGGAGGCCGCGCTGACGGCGTACGACGGCGTGGACATGGAGGACGTACGGGCCAAGAGCCTTTCCCTGACCGCGTTCTTCCAGGAGTGCGCCGACTCCCTCCTCGACGGTCTGGGCTTCACCATGGCCACCCCGCGCGAACCCGAGCGTCGTGGCAGCCAGGTCGCGCTGAGCCACCCGGAGGCGTACCCGCTGGTCGCCGCGCTCACCGCGCGCGGCGTCATCGGCGACATGCGAGCCCCGGACCTGCTGCGCTTCGGCTTCAACGCCCTATACCTCACGCACGCGGACGTGCTGCACGGCGTACGGGAGTTGCGGGACATCGTGTCCACGGGCGCCCACCGGGCCCCCCAGTTCCAGCAGCGCCCGACGGTCACCTGACCGGACCGCACGGCCGCCCGGTTCGCGCGATCCCCGAGGTCACCGCACGCCCGTGGCCGCCGCGCGACCGGCCGACCGGGCCCCACACCGGGGCCGGTCTCCCCTGACCGGCACCGCTTCGCACGTCCACTCTCCGCCGCCGAGACCCCAAGGACATTCCCATGCGATCCCTGCGCACCAGAGCGACCCTGGCCACGGCAGTCGCCGTCGCCACCGTCGTGACGCTCCTCGTGCCGGGCACCTCCGGTGCCACCAGCGCCGCGGCCGCCACCGACCCGGACATCCCCGAGGTCTGCGCCGACCGCCGCCCCGAACCGGCCGACCCCGGCGCGTACGGCATGCAACTGAACGGCACCTTCCGCCACCCCGCCCTCACCCCGGTCGACGAGGAGCACGAACACTCCTTCCCGGGCCGCAACGAGGAGTACGACACCCACTCGTACATCAAGAACATGAAGGTCGAAGCCGCCTACGAGGGCGCGGACTTCACCCCCGACTACTTCCACACCTGGCAGAACATCGTCGACTTCGGCGGTCGCCGCTACATGTTCCAGTACGACCGCTCGGAGGGGCGCGTCTACGACATCACCGACGTGAAGAAGGTGAAGGTCGTCGAGAGGATGAGCCGGGGCGACGTGGGCGGCGACGAGACGAAGGCCAACGGCGCCTGGGCGGCGAACGATTACTGGGGTGCCTCCACCATCCAGTGGAACAAGAAGCTGGGCGCCTACGTCATGGTGCAGAGCTTCGAGGACAAGCGCCAGATCCAGGAACTCACCGACGACCCGGCGAAGGACAAGTACAGCAACCCGGAGGGCGTGAAGAAGCTGCGCGAGAAGCCCGGGCTCAAGGGCTTCAAGGTCTTCCGTCTGGACGGTCCCCGCAAGAAGGACTGGAAGCTCCTCGCGACGGTGTCCACCGACGCCACCCAGAAGGACCCCCTCACCAGCGACCCCAACACGGCGCAGCAGGGTTCCGGCTCCCTCGACACGCCGTACTGGACCGGCGACCGGTACATGTTCATCGCGACGGCGCCCGACGACACGTACTCCCGCACCGAGTACCCCACCAACCTGCACTCGGCCGGGTACCAGTCGTGGGACATGGCCGACCCCGCCCACCCGAAGCTCCTCGACACCTGGCACCTGCCGGGGCAGCGCACCGGTGAGGACGCGGCGTACAGCAAGAACCCGCGCTGCGGCAACCGCACCAGCTGGATGGGCGCGCGCATGCCGCTGTTCATTCCCAAGCCCGTTGAACAGGGCGGGCGTTACGCCTTCGCGGCCATGGGCGGCTACGGCCTGACCGTCCTCGACATCTCGAACCCGGCCGACATGAAGACGGTCAGCCACCTCGACCTGCCGATGACCGTCTCGGGCACCGAGGGCGACAACATCGACGTCTCGCAGTACGAGAGGACCGGGATCATCTACTACTCCGGATACCCGCTCACCGAGGACTGTTACGAGCCGTACAAGGACGTCTACCAGATCGACGCCAAGGACCCGAAGAACCCCCGCGTCGTCGGCGCACTGCCCCGTCCGACCCCGCCCCGGTCCGCCGGCTTCACGGACTTCTGCCAGCGCCGCGGCAGCTTCGGCCCCAAGCGCACCGGCTCCTACACGAACCCGGGCCAGCACACCCCGGGCGTGCTCGGCTACGGCTTCTACAACGCGGGCGTGCAGTTCTTCGACGTCTCCGACCCGGCCGCGCCGAAGATCGACGCCTATTTCGTCCCGAAGGCGTACGGCACCGACACCCCGGACTACGCGTACGGCAACCAGACCCACGGCGTGTACGTGGAGTGGGACCGCAACATCGCCTGGGTGCTCACCAACCACGGCATCTACGCGCTGTCCTCGACGAAGGTGCTGGGCAAGCCCGACGTGGACCAGCCCGACAAGCCCTTCCGCAACAGCGAGTTCTGAGCCCGAGAGCTCTCGGAATCGGAGCACTCCGAGTCGGAGCGCTGAGTCGGAGAACTCCGAGCCGCCCGGGGGCGGCGACGCGAGCCGTCGCCCCCGCCGCTCCATCACCACGCTCCCCTCCCCCTCCCCCCACGTACCGAACAGAAGGGCACTTGCCATGGCCGCTCCGGAAAGACCCGCCCAGGCTCCCGTCTCCCCTCCCGCCGCGACCGGCGGACCTGCGGAGAACGGACCGACGACCGGCGGACCGACGACTGACGGACCCGCCAAGGAGGGAGGCCTCGTCCGCTCCCTCACCCATCGCCAGACCACCATGATCGGCCTGGGCTCCGCGCTCGGCACCGGCCTGTTCCTCGGTTCCGGGTCGGCGATATCCGCCGCGGGGCCCGCGGTGATCCTCTCGTACGCGATCGGAGCCGTGCTGGTCGCGATCATCGCGGTCCTGCTCGGCGAGATGTCCGCCGCGCATCCGGTGCAGGGCTCGTTCGGGGCCATCGCGCACAAGTACCTCGGCCCGTGGGCCGGTTTCGTCACCCGCTGGATGTACTGGTTCAGCGCGGTCGTCGTCATCGGTACGGAAGTCGTCGCCTCCGCGCTCTACATCCGCTGGTGGTGGCCCGGCGTGCCGATGTCGGCGGCCATCCTCGCGATCGCGGTCGTCGTGCTCGCGGTCAACATCATCAACGTGAAGTCCTTCGGCACCACCGAGTTCTGGCTCTCCACCATCAAGGTGACCGCGCTGTGCGCGTTCATCCTGTGCGCGGCGCTCCTCGTCGTCTTCGGCCTCCCGGACACCGAGGCCACCGGCCTCGCGCACCTCACCGACAGCGGCGGGTTCATGCCGCACGGTGCGAAGTCCGTCTGGATCGCCATGTCCGTGGTGATGTTCGCGTACGCGGGGTTCGAGGTCGTCGCCATCGCGTCGGCCGAGGCCATCGACCCGCAGCGCAGCATCCGCACCGCGATGCGCCAGCTCGCCTGGCGGCTCAGCGTCTTCTACGTCCTGGCGATCACCCTGGTCGTGGCGCTGATCCCGTGGCGGCGTCTGGCCGCGGGCGACGGCAGCGTCGAGGCGAGCCCGTTCGTGCGGGTCTTCTCCGACGTCGGCGTGCCCGCCGCGGCGACCCTCACCAACCTCGTCGTCCTCATCGCGGCGGTCTCCGCTGCCAATGCCCACCTGTACGGCGCCTCCCGCCTCCTGCATTCCCTCGGCGACGACGGCCTCGCCCCGGCCCCACTGGCCCGTCTGACCTCCCGCGGCGTACCGGCCACGGCCCTGGCCGCCTCCACCCTGGGCATCGCGGCCGCCGCACTGCTCGCCTTCTACGACGTCGGTGGCATCTTCAGCATCCTGATGTCCATCGCCCTCTTCGCGGTACTGCTCGTATGGCTGCTGATCCTCGCCTCGTACGTCGCCTTCCGCCGCCACCGGGACACGCATCCCGCGGACTTCACGGGGTTCAGCATCCCGGGGGGCAGCAAGCTCGCGTGGGTGGCCGGGATCGGGGTGCTGGCCGTCGCCGCCACCGCCGTCGAGGTCCCGGACATGCGACAGGCGGCGGGCATCGGTCTCGCCTTCACCGTCGTCCTGCTCGCCTGCTACGCACTGACCTCCTTCCGCCGGCCACGCCGGACGTGAGGCCACGCCGGACGTGAGGCCACGCCGGACGTGAGGCCACGCCGGACGTGAGGCCACGCCGGACGTGAGGCCACGCCGGACGTGAGGAGCCGCCGGGCGGAGGTCACGCCTCGCGCTTCGCCGAGGGTCACGCGGTAGAGGTGTTCGTACGTCAGCCCGCCTGATCTTGTCGATTATCCAGTTCGGCGCGGTTCGGTGCCCACCTTGCGGTGGGCAGTTCGGCTGAACGCTCACCGGTCGCGAGGACCCGGCCCACGTCATGACGGGGCCGGGTGGCGGTTCTTCTCGCCAGGTGGCCGGCCGGGACCAGACTCGAGCCACAGCTCCGGGCCAGGATCCTGGCGGGCTGGGGCAGCATGACGGCGGCCGTCCCGTGACCCTGGGTGCCGCCTCGCAGTGCACCCGGCCGGCCCTTGACGAAGTCCTCAGGATGTACCCGCCGAGCTTCATGATCGCCCGGCGGATCATGGAGCCGCACCGGGCCTCGCCCTTCGCCGCGGGGGAGGTGTGCCGCGGATGCCGAGCGCGATCAGCGGCGGCAGGGACCACGACGTGGGGGCTGCGGGGCCAGGCCGCGTCCGGCGCGGGCCAGGCCGGTTCGGCCGCCGTGGTCGGGGACGTCGATGCCTGGGCGCGTGCTCATGCGTACTCATGCGTGGTCCTGCGGGGTACGGCGGGGGATCTGGGTCACGTCTCGGTAGACGGGCAGGCCGCGGCGGCGGGCGATGGCGATGTCCTTGTCGGCCCCGGTGGAGTCGCCAGGCAGGCGCAGCACCGCGTCGCAGTGGGCGAGCAGTCGCTCGGCGGTCGGGTACAGGACCTGGTCGGCGAGGGGGTCGGTGGGGCCCGCGCCAGCGGAGTGCAGAACGGGCAGGGCGATCCACTCCCCGATCACGGGGAGGTGACCCGTGGCGAAGATCGGCCAGGCAGTTGCCTCGAGGCGGGCGAGATTGGCGGCCATGGCCTGGGGGTCGCCGCCAGTGCCGGAGCGGTAGGGACCGACGATGAGGATGAGCATGGGCTTGTTGGTCATGGCGCGCTACGATACATGCAGAAACGTGCAAGAACAGGAGAGAGTACGGATGCTGGCTGCTGAACAGCGTGACCACCTGCTGGGTTTACCCACCCGCGAGGGCCAGATCGTCGCCAAGATGTCGCTGTCGGGCTGAGGCTCTCCGAGGACCGCGCGCGGCGCGACCTCGCGGGTGAGGGGCTGTGCCAGCGGGTCCACGGCGGGGCGCTGACCGTGCCTCCGCCCGTGGCGGACTACCGCGCCCGGCGGTCCGTGACCCCGGACGGCAAGCGTGAGGTTGCCTCGGTGGGCGCCGAGCTGGTGCGGCCGGGTGGCGCACTGATCCTTGACGCCGGCACCACCGCCCTGGCCGTCGCCCACGCCCCCCGCGATCGTGATCCGCCCCGCCCTCGCGGCCAGTCTGCCGTCTCCTCGACGGCCTGGGTGCGGAAGCCGGTGACCGTGCCCGTACCCGTTGTCGACGGCGTCCTTCGCGGTGAGGCCGAGGGCGCCACGAGCGTGGGAGCTGGCCGGCCGCGCCGCCGTCACCGGGCGTCCTTGCCTGACCGCGGGTTCCTCCGGACGTATCCAGATCGAACTCACCCACACATACGACCCGGCACATGCTGGTCCACAAGGGGCCAGGTGCTGTCGGCGAGAAGGCGCGCCGGTACGGCGCGTTGTTCGCGAGAGGCGCCTGCCGGATGCGGTCGCGCTGGAGTCCGCTGCTTCACAACCCCGCTCACGCCCTCCCCATCGGCGGGGAGCGAGCGGACAGTGTCGGCTTCCGGATCCGACGAGAACGGAAGGCAGGAAACGCGAAGCGTGTCGCCCTGCGGTGTCGTGAAGTGGTTCGACCCTGACCGGGGTATCGGTCTCATCAGCCAGGAGGGCGCCGGACCTGACGTTCAGGCAGAAGCATCGGCAGTTCACGACAAGGAGCGCCCTCTGCGCCAGGGCGAGGCAGTCCTCTTCAACATCACCTTGGACAGTGCGGGACTACGGGCCGACAACATCCACCGGTCGGAGGCAGCCCAGGACCATCGCGGCCCAAGCCCGTACACGGGGGTATCAACGGCGGTCTGACGCGTACTCCTGGGCGCCCCAAGAGACTCGCCTCAAGCTACTCACCGGAGGCTACGAGCTCGTCACAGGATCTTGCTGATGCGACCTGGGCGGGCGTAATCGGTGTGAGGATTCGGCCGCTCGTGATGGTGTGAGTACTCGACCGTGGATCGTTGACGACGACCTGTGGTTGCTGATCGAACCGCTGCTGCCGCCTTGGCGGGAGCGGTCGCCGGGGCCGCGGCCGGTGGCGGACCGGCTGCGCCTGCAGGGATCCTGTACGTGCGGTGCAACGACATTGCCGGGCAACTCCTGCCGCCGGAGCTGGGGTTCGGCTCGGCGCGGAGAAGCGCCGGTGAGCCGTTGCCCACGACGGCCCGCACGATGCCGCCGGCAGCTGCTGCCAGGTACGGCCCGACGTGGCCGCGAACACGATCGCGGCGAGTACTCCCGGGGCACCACGGCGACGCCGGCCACCACCCTGAGCCCGCTACGGAGCCTCAGGCGCCGCCCGCTGGAACAACTCCCACAACTCATCCGGCGAAGGGGCCGCGGGCCGAGATGAGGTCCAGGAGACGGCCCTGCCGAGAGGGCGCGGGCCGGCCAGAATAAGGCGGCCGCCACGCCGCAGGCAGCATCAGGTTGGGCATGGAGGAGTCGGCGAAGGTGACGGTCCCGCGGGGCAGCCAGGGGCGGGGCCGGGCACAACGGGCGGGTAGACAGGGCCGGGTAGCGACGACCGCGGTGACGTCCAGGACGATCCGCTGTAGCTCGGGGGCGTCCGCGACACCCTCGGGCTCCTCGAAGCGGCCGGCACCGCGGCCGGGCGCAGCTCCGTGTCCTCGCCCAGCCGGCTCAGCAATCCCGGCACCGGACCCTCAGCCGGTACGCCGCCCGGGTGGCGGCGGCTGGGAGCGTGATGCCAGTCACCCGATCACACTGTTCGATTCGATGGATAGGACCCTTCGCTCATGACTGATGGTCCTCCGCGGGCCCGGCAGAGCCCGCCGGGGGCCGGCTACCAGTCTCGGAAATCCGAAGAGAACGACACCACGGACATTCGCGGCGGTCGTCCACAGCCCCTCGAGGCAGGGGCAGGGGCAGGGACAGGGAGAAACCCGCCCGGTACTCATCCTGAAGTGCCTCTATCACGCTCATTTTGATACCGGACGGGCACGCTTCGCCAGCGGTGCCTGCTTCGGCCAGACGGCGCGTGACCTGCGCCAGCACCGCCCGCACCCTTCGCGCTAGCCGTGTTGCCGCCAACCATGGGCGGCGAGCGGCCGACTCACCACGGGAGGTCTTCTTCATACAATCCTTCTTACCGACTGGGCCCGGATGTTCGAAAAGCTCCAGCTCGACATGACCTGCCCTCAGGGACGCCCCGAGGGAAGTGTGCGGCCCGGCGATCGTCGGATGATAACCACTTCGATTGAGATATGTCTCACCATCTCCCAAGCGTCTTATACAGAGGTGCATAGAACAGAAGTTGGGCGGAACGTTCCGCATGCGCAATTCGGCATGGGGCAATGCACGGATTGCCGGGGTTTTTACAGGCCTCGACTAATGTCCGTATTGCCGGGGTTTACCTACGCGCGGCGAGGTCCGTATTGCCGGGGTTTTTATACGCGCGAATATGTCCGTATTGCCAGGGTCCTTCATCGCTATCAGCGGCCCTTCCAGCTGCCTACTGGTGTGCGGAGGAAGCAGGGCGTAGCCCCGTAGGGGTGTGGCAGGACGTCAGGAGTGCAGTCCGGCCCGTGAGGCCGACCTCTGACGGGGCTCCCTGCCGTAGGGCCCCGCTCCGCACCCAGACAAGGGATTGACGCCGGTATGTTCCTCCCATGACCGTACCGGCGTCACGGCTGACGCACGAGACAGCCGGGTAGCGTCCACATGGAGGGACAGGACGCGCCTGAAGCGCTGCTGGCGCCTTAGTTCAAGGGCGTCCACGTCCCAGAGACGACCAGTCCCTGACGACCTCAGTGCGGTGAAACCAGCGCCCAATGCAGCCGAAATGAGCACGATCCACAGGAGGATGCTTCCCACAGCTTGTCCTTTCGAAGGCTGGGATGGAAGGGGCGCACAGGACCGCAGCCCAGGCGATCGTTCGGCATAACGCACTGGCATATGCAGAGTTGCGCCCCGTCCTCCGATTGCAGCCATGCGCAGCAAGCTGTCGGCCTTGACATCTCGACCTATTGACCGATCATCAGTCGGCGAGCACGGGGCCAGATGAGAGCTCACAGCCGACCTCACGGGAGCCCACCGGAGGATCGGCGCGGGTCGCGTGGCTGTCCGATACCTGGGAAGCGAAGTCAACCGGGCCGACGATGGGACCACCATGGAGGGGAATGCGGGGGCATCCGCCGCCCGAGCGGGTGGTCGGGCGCAGGTGGACGAGCCGCGTGCGAGGGCCCGTTACCCTATGGCCCTCATCGAGCCCCACTCCATCCCCGCTTGCACCGCGACGGAAGACCGCGGCTGCTGCATCCTTGGGTCGCCAAAAGGACCGAAAAGACAGCGTCAAGACTTGTCCATCGACCACCGTCACCCGAATGGCACACACCCAAACCGGCATCGGCGCCGTTTATGGAATATGACAACAGCAAACCCCGCCGCTTCCTTCTTCAGGGCTGAAGAGGAAGACGGACCTGGGGGAAACATTCACGCCGGGAGCACCCAGATCGGGAAGTGGACGTTCACTCCGCGCTCAACCGACTATGGCGAGACCCGGAACGCGACATTGGGACACGACAGCCTGAAGATCGACCTGAGCTACTCCTCATCGATCCTGGAGGACTTCCTCCGTACGATGAGCACGCTCCAGGGCGAGTTCGGCAGGCGGTCGGGTGGGACGGCGCCCTCCACAACAGCCGTCGACGAGTGCTCGGGTAGCAGCTCCCGTGTATGAGACATACGGATACCCGGACATCCACGGTCTCCACCCTCAGCCGGAGACCTCCGCGTTCTGGAGCCGGTCAGAGTACGTACAGCACCCCTCCCCCCGGCAACCGCTCGGCGGGCCCGGAACGGCGCATCCACCCTGGGACCCGGCGACGGAACTCGCCAGCCTTCTTCAAGAGAGCGCCGCACTCGGGCAGCCGGAGCCCTTCAACCAGGGCAGTTTTGAAAACACTGGTGACACGGCCAGCGCCATCGGCTTCGCCGCATGGCCCACGCGCACCGCTACCGAGCGCGCGCCCACGCCACCCTCCAGCGGACACCGACGCAACCCGTCGAAATCGCCGGTAGCGGCCCTCCTCCAAACGGGCAGTCTGTTCACCGCCGCGCTGGTCGCCGCCATTGCGGCTGTGGTGAGCATCCTCAGCGGGCTGGCCATCTGCGATGCCCTGCGCCACAGCGCCGCACCCCACACGGCCCGTGAAGTGGTCATCTGGTGGCCCCTACTGATCTACGGCCCGTGGATGGTTGCCTCCCTGTCCATCCTCAGATCCGCCCTGCATCAGCGCCGCGCACTCCATTCCTGGTCCATTGTCTTGCTGTTCTCCACCCTGGCCACGCTCCTGTGCGTAGCCCAGGCACCCAGAACAATCGCCGCCGGGGCGGCATCCGCCCTTCCCGCCGTCGCGGCGCTGGCCTGCTTCCAACAGCTAGTCCGCCAGATCACCCTCACGCGACCGCCTCGCCAAGCCGCTCCACGACACCGAAACCCGTCGCCCTCTGCGCCCGCTCAGCTCAGACACACGGCCGCGACCAGAGGCGGCGAGGCCGGTGTCCCTCCCGGCTACCCCGTGGCAGACAACAGCGCGGGCCGCTCTCCGTCGCACAGCCACAGATTCGGGTAGTGCGCATGGAGGTCCTACGGGTGAGGCAGTGCCCCCTGCGCAGTTCCCCGCAGGACACCTCGACTCGGGGAGCGGGTTCCGGTTGCTGCAACAGGCGGCGGAGCGCCGAGGGACCAGGACGGCGATCGACGTCGCACCAGTGGTGCGAGGGCCGCCTCCGGACTCTTCACCTGTCGGCCCGGCAAGGGTCAGTGAACAATCACACGAGTGCTGGGCACACGTGGGTACCGTCGCTGGAGTCTGGCCGCGGCCGCGTAGCAGTCGTCCCGTCGAGGGGGCCGGTCCGCTGTTCCATTCCGGGAGGGAGAACCAGGGGCGAGCACCACAACCGAGACGGCGCTGGCGGACGACGACACCCGAGGGCCGGGGTCGGGCCTCCCATCGGGGGCTACCGCGAAGAGCAACGGCGGTAGCGACCGGTAACTCCTTGACCAACCCGGTCCTTCCCACACGTCGAAGGTGCGCTCGCCTGCACCTTTGAAACGAAGATCGAATCCGATAGTCACGGGCCGCGTGCAGACTCAGTCGGACGGTCTACCAGTTCTTATCCCCTCGCGGCCGGACACGAACCGGTCCGCCGCGATGCGGCCCGGACCCGGCGCCACACCCCAAGACGTCGAGGTCCGGTCACTGGGACACGCACGAGCGGCGTGCCGCAGGGAAGGGTCATGCCCGGCAGCGGGGGCCCGCACCGTCGGCAACGGCGGCGTGCGCCGCCGCGGCGATCAGCGCTGCGGCGCTGCGGAACTCGTGTGCGCGGCGCCCGGTGCACCGGGCAAGAGTGCCACGCGTCTCCGAAACCGAACACATAACGCGCTCCGGCGGCCCACCCCCACGCCTCCTACGAAAGGTCAGCAACATGGCGTACGAGATGACCCACGCTGAACGAGTTCAGTACAAGCGCGTCCAGGATGCCGCCTATCAGGCCGGCGAAGACGCCGTCACCAGCCTCCGGGCGGCGCTCGCGCTCGCAGATATGACCCTTCCGTCTCTGAGCAACGACGGGCCGGTGGCAGGCCACGGCTTCGTGCGGCTCGGAGGATGCAACGCTGCCTTCGCAAACCGGCTTGCCATGGTCATCGCCGCAGGGGCCGATGCTCTGAAGTGCCCACGGTGACATACCGACGGTGCGGAACTCGGCGGTCGCGGGACCACGCCCAGCGGAGAAATCCACCGGCGACCGCCCCGGATACCGGTAATGCCTGGGCGGTCGCTCCGGCAGCAGCGGGGCGACACGTTCCCACAGGTCATCAGGTACGGGAGCGACAGACATCCGACCCACCCTGCCAACACCACACCCAACTGCCAAGCACCTCAACGCATTTCATTCTGAAACGATCAGTTAAGACAGGCGAGCGACCCGGCAGCGGACCAGGACGCGATGGAAGCGGGGAGGTCCAGCAGCTCAGCGATGCACGCCAATCCCCGCCACGCCGGGGACTGCTCAGCCTCTTCGGCGACACAGCCTGCCTGATGGTCGGGCCGGCCGACGCGATGTAATACGTTCCGCGGTATCCGGAATCTCGGTCACAGCTTGTACCAGCTGTCCGTGAGCTGGGTGATTGAGGCTGCGGCGCGGTCGAGGGTCTCATCGTCTCCCCGAACCGTTTTGTTCAGCTCGATGTGCAGGAAGCGGAGGTCTTTTCCGGCCGCGAGCTGGCCCTGTTCGTTCTCGGTTCCCGAGAGGCGACATCGTTCGGTGTACGCCGTGCAGACGTTGAGGCCCTCGCGTCGGAGCGATGCGGACAGCTGCGCCGCGTCCGCCCTGGCCTTGTCACCGGCGCCGGTAGACACCACGGCGTCGCGCCCGGGGAAGGAATCGTTGGCGAATCCGTGCAGTTGGATCGCCGGCAGACTCCGGTGCGCCAGCTCGTCGATCACCGCGTTGAACACGGAGTCTCTGCGGTGCGCCATGTCCGCGGCGCCGTCCTTGCCCGCGTTGCGGTGTGCTCCGGCGATGACCAGGATCCCGCCCGGCGCTCCTCGCAGCACTCTGGCGCCCAGGAGCTCGGTTCGGGCGTCGGCGAGTGGGTGGGGAACCTGCACCGACCAGCGCGCAGGATGGTCGAGGTCGATGTACACGCGCCCCCAGCCTCTACTCTCGCGCCCCGATTCGCCGAGCCCGTCCGCCATTTCCGCGTACCGGCGCCCGCTGACGGAGTCGGTCACCGTTTCGATCGTGTAGCCGACCGTGGCCAGCCTGGTCCGTGCGTCTTCCGGTCTGCCGTCGAGTACGAACGCGATGGCCTGGGAGAGTGTCGTGCGCTCGTCTGTCGTGGGGATGCGGTAGCCGCCGTGTTCGCCGAAACCCGCGGTGAACCGGGCGATGCGCTCCTCGAGATCACTACCGGCGGGTTGCTGCGGTCCGGCGTCGGCCCGGCGTACGGACGGCGTGCCGGACGAACCTACAACGAGCAGCGCCAAAACGGCACAGATCGCAGCAGCGGCGCCACACAGTGCCGTAATCGTTATCCACCTGGTCAATGATGCCCTCATAGTCATATGAAAATATCGGAATGCCGCTCTTTCCTTGCTCTTCACTCGATCCTCGGTTCGGCGCGCCCGTCGGCCCGGCTTCCCCGGGGCCGGCTGCGGCGTGAGCCGATACTGGGCAGGTGGGTGCGTCGCCGGGAGCCTCTCGGGCATCTTGCCCCATCCGCGGTGAGCGGCCGAGCCCGCCCCGACGTGGCGCCCCGGGTCTGCTGAGTGCGTCTGCGCCCCTGCCCGGTCTGCTCACCCCTTGCTTCCGGCCGTACGCCCGGGCTGCCCCTGCGCCTGCAGTGCGGCCCGTTCCCAAAGACCATCACCCTGCCCTGGCGCATCGGCTCCAGGGCAGAACGAAGAGGAGTTTGCGTTGGCCGCGTCGCGATCGAGGCGGCGGCGCCGGATCCGCCGCAGGGCGGACATGTCGCTGCTGGGTGGCATCCGCCCGCCCATCGCAGCCCTGTCCGTCCTGCTGCTGACCCTCGCCGCCCTCACCGCGTTCCAGCTCGGCCGCGTGGGCAAGGGCACCGTGCCCCCGGCCGTCCTCACCTCACAGCAGTACTTCGCCGAAGACGGCGCCGTCGCCCTGCGCGCCTCTCTGGACGAGAGCGTCACGGACATCGGGCGCACCGCCGCGTTGTTCAGCGCCGGTGAGCCCGCCTCGCCCGACACCGTGCTCGACAAGCTCGGCAGCGTCTACCAGAAGTGGCGCGGGACCGCCGTCATCGAAATCAAGTCGGGTCGGCTCGAAGCGCAGCGTGGCGAGAACCTCCCGCTGGCCGCCCTTGATCCGAGCGACTTGAACGTCTCCGGTCTTGCCCCTCGCATGGTGCGCCTGGAGACGGGCGAGACCCGTCTGCTGACCTTGGCCCTGCTTTCCTGGCCGGGGCGCCCCCAGCAGCTCCTGGTCGCCTCCAGCAGCCTGAAGGTGCCGGGTGTCAGCCTCGGCCAGTCTCGGGCCATCGCCGTCCTGGACGCCTCCGGCCAGGTTCTGGACAGCAACGGGGTCACCTCGGATCAGGAACGCAAGCAGCTCAAGAGCTTCGCGAAGAGCGCGGCCCAGAAGGCCAAGCAGCATCCCCTTCAGGCCAAGGACCCCGGCTCCGGTGGCTTCAACGGTGTCAGTGGCAGCTTGCAGGGAGACTCCAAGAGCGGCCACCGTTCCGTGGCGGGCTACGCGAAGCTCGCTGGCTCGGCACCCGGAGTGGGCACCGACGCGACCGCACTCGGCCTCACCGTCGTCTCGTTCGTCGGCGTCTCCGAGGAACGTTCCGCCGTCGTCGACTCCTTCTTCTGGATCACCGCGGCAGGGGGCCTGCTCATCCTCGGCGCGCTGGCCGTCGCCCTGCTCGTCATCACAGTGCAGCGTCCGCTGCTCCGCCTGTTTCTGGAAAGCCGCCGGATCGGCCGCGGCGACCTGAACCGGCCCGTCACCCTCCCCAAATACGGTGAGGCCGCCCGGATCGGCGCCGCCCTCGACCGGCTGCGCCGACAACTGCTGGGCGATTCCGGTGCCACCGCTGAAAGCCCCCGGCCCGGCCGCCGGGGCCGGATCGGAACGCGCGCCCTGCTCGTGGTCTGTGGCGTGCTGCTGCTGGTGTGGTCTGCGCCGCTTCTGCTGACGCTCAACCGCGCGGGCAGCTCGGTCAAGGTGCCCCAGACGATCGTCAACGACCAGCGCGAGCGCACCGACACCCTCGCCGACCGCGTGCGCCGGGCCCTCAACGAGGGCCATGCCGATCTCACGTCCGTCGCCTCAGCCATCGACACCAAGACCACCCCCGCCGAGATGACAGCGCTCCTGGAACGCACCCGCGCCGAACACCCGCGTTATGAGTCCCTCTACGTACTGACACCGGACGGCACCGTGACGGCCAGGACTGGCGGCAAGCCCCACCACAGCGCCGGCAAAGCCCCCTCCCGGGACCCCGTGACCGTGGTCGACAGCGGCAACCAGCCGGTCATCACCGAGTACGCGCAAGCACCCGGCCTCAGTGGCGGGGCCGTGGTCGGCGAGCTGCACATCGACTTCCTCAACGCCCTGCTGAAGCGGCCCGGCCTGGGCGAGGTCCGCGTACTGGACGCCAAGCACCGCGTGGTCGGCGCGAACAACGGCTACCGGGCCTTCACGAAACTGCCGGACGCCGAACTCAACGCACTGGTGACGAGCGTGAACAAGAAGACGGACAAGGACCCTCGCGCCGACAGCTCCCTGCTGCGCCGAGGCACCCTCTCCGTCGCGGCCGCCGCGCCGATGTCCGGCGGCGGAGTGGCACAGCCGCTCGGCTGGACGGTCGTCACATGGCAGCCGGCCAAGGGACTGGAAATCGCGGCGTACACCGCACAGAACCGCACCGTGCTGGCCGGTCTGCTCGGTCTCACCGGCGCTGCGGCCTGCCTGGGCTGGCTCCACATCGTGGTGGTACGGCCGCTGCGCGTCCTCGCCGAGCGCGCCGAGGCTCTCGCGGACGGGGAGCGCCGCACCGTCGTCTACCCGACCCATCACGACGAGGTCGGCGCCGTCACCCGCAGCCTGGAAGTCATCCGTCAGCAGCTGCTGGAGCAGCGCAAGCGGGACGCCGGGGGTACCGGCCCGACGTCCGGCCGCGCCCCCGCGTCAGGAAGGAATTGATCCACCGTGCTGTTCCTCTATTGTGTGCTGCTCGTCTGCTGCCTGATCATGCTGGTCGCGGGCGTCATCGAGCAGCGCCGGCACTACGCCAACCTCGCCCAGATACCGAACCGTGTCCTGGTCAACGGCATTCGCGGGAAGAGCTCCATCACCCGGCTGTGCGCCGGAGCGCTGCGCGGCGGCGGCCTGCGGACGGTCGCCAAGACCACCGGCACCGCGGCTCGCTTCATCCACCCGGATGCCACCGAGGAGCCCGTCTACCGCAAGTTCGGCATCGCCAACGTGGTTGAGCAGATCGGTATCGTCCGCCGGGCGGCCGCCTACCAGCCCGATGCCCTGGTGATGGAGTGCATGGCAGTCATGCCCGCGCTCCAGGAGATCAACCAGTCAAAGCTGATCCAGTCCACGATCGGCGTGCTGTGCAACGTCCGCGAGGACCACGTCGCCGAGATGGGCCCCACTCTCGATGACATCGGGCGCTCCCTGTCGCGCTCCATGCCGCACGGCGGGATCTGCGTCACCGCGGAGAAGGAGCGCTTCCACGTCCTTCAGGAGGAGGCCGACGCGCGTAACTGCAAGCTCATCTACGCCGACCCCGACACGGTCAGTGACGAGGAGCTGCGTGGGTTCAGCTGGTTCACCTTCAAGGAGAACGTCGCCATCGCGTTCACCGTCGCCGAGCTGCTCGGCGTCGACCGGAAGACCGCGCTCCAGGGGATGTACGACGCTCCGCCGGACCCGGGTGTGCTCTCCGTGGAGCGGTACGTCGCGCCCGGCGGCAAGCGGGTGCGCTTCGCGAACGTCTTCGCCGCCAACGACCCCGAGTCCACGCTGATGAACATCAACCAGCTCCTCGACCTCGGGGCCATCGAGCGTCCGCTGAACGTGGTGATCAACTGTCGGCCGGACCGGGTCGAACGCAACGGTCAGATGGGCCAGATCGTCCCCGACCTGATGCCCGACAAGGTCTTCGTGATCGGGCACCCGTCCAAGAGCGCCATCGACGCGATCCCCGCCGAGTGGCGCTCGCGCGCCGTCGACCTCGGCGGCGACCAGCGCGACGGCGAGGAGTTCATGCACGAGCTGCTCGGCCACCTCGGCGAGAGTTCCTCACTGGTGGCCATCGGCAATATCCACGGCCAGGGCGAGATCCTCCTGGAGCACCTCGCGGAACTCCCCGCCTTCGAGGACGAACCCGAGCCCGCGGCCCCGTCAGTCGAAAGCGCGCAGCACCACCAGTACGTGCCGCACATCGACCCCTACGCGGACCTCACCGCAGCACAGGAGGCACGGTTCACGCAGCCGCCCGTGCCCCAGCAGTACGTCCACCCCCCGCAGCAGCCTTACGGTCAGGCCCCGCCATACGGGCAGCAGCCCTACGCGCAGCAGGGCCTGGAGGAGTACCAGGCGCCGCAGCCGCAGTCCCCACAGGCGTGGCCGCTCCGGACGCAGGAACCTCAGCAGTACTATCCCGACCCGCAATGGCAGAGCCCAGGAGAGACCCGTTGATCCCCGCAGTCCTGACCCCTGAAATAGCCGCGATCGGCATCGCACTGGGCCTGCTGTTCTCCCTCCTTTGCTACC
Organism: Streptomyces sp. G-G2; assembly: GCF_030063135.1. Taxonomy (GTDB): domain Bacteria; phylum Actinomycetota; class Actinomycetes; order Streptomycetales; family Streptomycetaceae; genus Streptomyces. The sequence continues at coordinate 82,623 of NZ_JASISO010000028.1, read as the reverse complement.
TGACCACGAACCTCTCCCCCGGCGGTATGATCACCCCCGGATGGCTCGCCCTCACCCTCATCGAGGACTTGCAGCGGGCGGCCCTCGTCGTCGGCATCACCGCCTTGACGTATGCGCTCACGCTCCTCACGCAGAAGTTCGTCATCCTCTACGGCAAGCGCCTGTTCGCGGCCGTCGTCCTCATCGGCGTACTTCTCCAGGCCACGGTGGTGATCGTGCTGCAGATGAAGTTCCCCCTGCTGTACGCCAACCAGACCCTCGGCTTCATTGTCCCGGGGCTGATCGCCTACCAGCTGGTGCGCCAGCCCAAGGGCGCCACGCTCCTCGCCACCGGGTCCGCGACCCTCATGACGTACGTCGTCCTGACATCCGGCATCCTGCTCGGCTTCCTCCCGCACGCCTGACCGATGCCAGCCCCGTCCACCGTCACCACCGCACCATCCGGAGCACCGATGACCGCCAAAGCCGGCCGCCGCGCCCGCCCCCTCCTGCACGCCGTCGTCGTGACGAGTCTGCTGGCCGCCAGCGCGTACTTCACGTACGCGCTGCGCCAAGAGGAACAGAATCAAGCCCCCGCGGTCCCGCGCGTGACGGACCAGGCGGCGAAGGGCAACGCCAGCGGCGGCCAGGACGGCACCCAGAAGTGGGAGCGGCTGAAGAACCCGCAGCGTTCGGTGCTGCGCAGCGGGGACGGCGCCGTCCTCGCGACGTTCACGGACGGGGCCCGTACCGCGACGCTCACGGGCAAGAGCCGCACCTTCACCGAGTCGCACACCACGCAGACGCAGGTCGTCACCGACGCCTGGGTCCGCCTCCTGCCGGAGCCCTGGCGCAGCGGCGCGGAGCGCGAACAGTGGTTCCAGGCCTGGTTCAAGAAGTACTACGGCAGCGAGGAGGACGACGTCTTCGCGATCGCCTTCCAGTACGGTGACAAGGCGCCGGTGAAGAAGGACGCGGCCGGCGTCCAGTACGCGGGTGACGCGGCCTTCGGGCCCATCAACCCGAGCGGCTCCGCGGGCAACGACCTGCGTCTGGAGCAGTCGGACTTCTACGACTACCTCGGCATCCCCTACACCTTCCGCGACGGCACGACCGAGCAGCCCGAGAAGCCCAAGTTCCGGGCCATGGACTGCTCCGGGTTCATCCGGACCGTCTTCGGCTACCGCGGCCGCTTCCCGCTGGCGGCCACCGACGCGGGCGGCAGCGGACTGCCCCGTACCGCCAACGGCATCGCCCGCTCGAAGACCGGCGTGGACGTCCTTCCGCTCAAGGGCGTCGCCGCGAAGGACCGGCCGGCTTCGATCGACGTCCTCCAGCCGGGCGACCTGGTGTTCTTCAAACTCGACACGCGCACCGGCGATCGCCTGGATCACACCGGCATGTACCTCGGCAATGACACGGACGGCCACAAGATCTTCATATCGAGCCGCGAGGAGGCCAACGGCCCCACCATCGGCGACAAGGGGGGTGCCTCCCGCCTCGACGGCAGCGGCTACTACGCCGCCACCTTGCGCAGCGCCAAGCGCCTCTGAACGAGGACGCCACTGTCCCGGCCGCGCCCGCGCCTTTGCCCGAGTGCAAGGCGGCTACGGCCCTTCGCAGGCGGACGACACTGGAGAGTACGCCTCCAGAAAAACGGCCACCGCGGACCGGCTCGCGCGGCTCATCTGAAGATCGCGGAGTCTCGTCCCGGGCCCACGGTCACCTCGCGGCGGATGGGACACCCGTTGGTGGTGGTGAGTGCCTTGCCCCATTGCCCGTGCGGGTCACATCGCGCTGGTGGCTTTCCCACTGCGCGCCGTACCCCTGCGTCAGGCCGAAGTGGGCGGCCGTGCCGGTGGCGTCCAGGACGCGGGCGACGACGGGCTGGAGCGGTCCGATGAGATGGAAACCGATTCCGGCGCGGGCCGCCTCGTCCTTCGCCCACAGCAGGGAGCCGATCCCGGAGCAGTCACAGAAGGACACCCCGCTGATGTCGATGCGCAGCAGGTCGGGGCGGGTGTCGAGGCACCTGCGGACCCCGTCGCGGACAGCGGGCGCGGTCTCCAGGTCGAGTTCACCGGCGAGGCGGATAAGGCCGCGGCGGGCCCCGAGGACCACCGTGGGGGTGTGGGGGCGGGCGGCCCGCCGAGGAGTAGAGATCATGCCCCGCTCCCGCGGGCCCGCTGTTCCAAGGCGCATCAGCGCCGGTCCTCTCACATCAGGCCGCGGCCGGTGGGTTCACCGGGTCTGAGGCGCGGCGGTATTCGGTGTTGATGCGCTGGGCTTCTTCGAGCTGGTCTTCCAGGATGACGATGCGGCAGGCAGCGTCCATGGGCGTGCCCTGGTCGACGAGTTCGCGGGCGCGGGCGGCGATGCGCAGCTGGTAGCGGGAGTAGCGGCGGTGGCCGCCCGCGGAACGCAGCGGGGTGATCAGGCGGTGCTCGCCGATCGCGCGCAGGAAGCTCTGGGTGGTGCCGAGCATGTCGGCGGCCCGGCCCATCGTGTAGGCGGGGTAGTCGTCGTCATTGAGACGGCCGAACGAGTCGTCCGCGGTCATTGCACCTCTCTGTGGAACACGTGGAGGGGCCCGGGTGCTGTGTCTGCACCCGGGCTCCGGAGGAACTGCTACACCATCTGCCGACCCTGATGCCGCGCCGGCCTTCTGTGTCCGCAGACCCGGCTGAGATGCTGCCGGGGGTGCGGGGATCGCGGTTGCGTGACCGGAGACCACCTCACTATCGATGTCCTGCGGTACCCGGACTCGCGTGGCGTCCGGGCGATCCTGATGGTGCCTTGTTCCTCCGTCCTTCCCTCGGTGATCAACTGCTTACCAAACGGGGAACCGCGTACTGCTGATACCGCGAACTGCCGTTACTCCTGGTGTCGCGTACTGCTGCCCGGCAGTTCGTCTCTGCCAGGCCCTGCGGTCTCTCTGGGCTACGAGAGAAACCATAGCTATGCCACCGCCCAATGTCTACTCTGGCCGACATAGATTTCCGAGCGTTCGACGATGAGGTAATCGATCTCGAACAGCGCCGGAGGGCAGGCGCAAGGCGGTCATCACCGGGTTGACCGTCACAGCCCGGGGCCCAGGCGGGACCGGGCAGGGACGATCCAGAGACCGGGGTGACCTGATGGACGCGATGAGAATCGACGTCGCAACCCCGCCCTGTCCACGGCCTCCGTCGTCGGAGCAGGCGACAGCACCCGGGACTTCCTCGACCACCTCGTGGCCCCGGTCGAGGCCGAGGCCGAGGCCACCGACAGCGTGGTCCTCATCGGCTCGGAGCTGGTGACCAACGCCCTGCGTCACGGCCGCGGCACCTGCGCGCCCGGCCTCACCGCGCACCCCGCCGGCATCGGATTGCCCGTCCACGACCACAGCCAGGGGGCGCCGCGCATGCGCAGCCCCGACCCGAACGCGAAGACCGTCCCCGGCGACGAGAGGCTTCCCCAGGCTCAGCGGCCCTTGGGCCCGCAACGCTGGCACCGCCGCCCAGAACAGTCCCGCCGCAGTACAGGTGCGGATCGCGACCGAGCCCGAATGCCGTGTCCTGCGCCCCTCCCTCATCGCTTCACATGTGCGCTGTCGTCCAGGCCACGTGACTCACTGGAATTCGAGGATCTCCGCCACCGGGCGCCGCGGTGTCGCCGTGCCGAGCGGCCCGAATCCCAGCCTGAGCACGAGCTGGACGTGACCCATCACGGACAACGGGTCCCGCACGGCCCAGCGGAGCTGAGGCCATTCGAGGGCATGGGAGGTGAGTGAGGTGGCCAGGCCCTGGACCGTGGCCTCCAACAGGACGTGCTCCAGGGCCTGGCCCGCACGCATCCAGTCGAGCGGACCGTCGCCGGGCGTCCCGAGCAGAGCCAGCTGCGGTGACTGCTCGAAGGTCGCCGTGCCCCGGCCGGGTACACGGCGTCCGGCCGCGAAATCCCGTACCGGGGCGCGACCGTCCCACCTGCGGGGGCCCAGGGCGTGGTCGGGGATGCCCGATGTCCGTGAGGCGCTGCTCCCGGCGTCGGGGCGGGCCCAGCGGGCAGTCTCCGCCCGCACGCTGGGGTCGGCGCGTTCCCGCTCCTCGGCATCGTCGACCAGATCGAGGACGGACTGCACATGCCACGGGTCGGGGAAGACCAGCTGAGCGTCCTCGTCGGCTGCCGCGTTGCGGAGCATGTCCCGGACCGTCTCGGGTACGGCCTCGTCCGTGAACGGCTCACGGCTGGTGTGGCGGCGGCTGATCGCGGGATACAGGCCCCCCAGATGTCCTTCCGACGGCTCTCGTCCGGAGAGCCCTACCCGGGCCAGGAGCTCCGGATCGGTGGGATCGGGCAGCAGCACCGTCACGGGGTCCCACCCGGCGTGCGCGGCCGCCACCCGCAGGTTGAACAGGGCAGCGGCGCACCCGAGGTGCATCGCACGGTGTGCTGGGTCTGCCAGCGCCATCACGCGCTCCGGATCGGCACGCACCTGGAAGGAGTTGTCACGCGCGAAGAAGCGGAACTTCCACGGCTGGGCATTGTGCATCGAAGGAGCTGCTGCCGCGTCCGAGACGAATCCGTTCACGGATACTCTGTCGAGAATCGGTGTGGACATCGGTCCTCCCTGGATGTGGACCCTTCCGCGCATCCGCAAAGCAGCGGCGCTGAGGGCCACGCCTCCAGGGTGAGCGGCCCGGCACGACTGAGAGAAGGGGCCAATGGTCCCCCGTCAGCGCGCGATCGGTCTTTCCCCCGGGTCATCCACCTTCGGCACCGTCCGTGCTGCTGTCACGGCCCGCGGCCCGCATGGTGGCGTTGTCCGGCGTGCGGGTGTGCCGGGGCGGTCGACGTTTCATCACTCTCACCAGGGCCCATCCGGCCCCTGGTGAGCGCGGTGCGGACGAGTGACGATGGAGCCACGGAGCAGTACGGGCGAGACGCTGTGGAGGTTGGCCATGCCGGAGGATCCGGGAGCGGTGTCCCAGAAGCCCATTCGTGTCTTCCTGCTCGATGACCACGAGGTCGTCCGGCGCGGCGTACGGGACCTGCTCGACGCGGAATCCGACATCGAGGTCGTCGGAGAGGCGGGCACCACGGAGCAGGCCCTGACCCGAGGCCCTGCTTTGCGGCCTGACATCGCTGTACTGGATGTGCGGCTTCCGGACGGCGACGGGATCACGGTCTGCCGCGAACTGCGCTCGCGCATGCCGGAGCTCGCATGCCTGATGCTGACGTCCTTCGACGACGACGACGCGCTTCTCGACGCGATCATGGCCGGGGCCGCGGGCTACGTGCTGAAGGAGATCAAGGGGGCCGCCCTGGTCTCCGCGATCCGTACGGTCGCGTCGGGCCAGTCGATGCTCGATCCGGCCACTACGAGTCGGCTGATGCGCAGTCTCCGCGGCGACGACGCCCCGACGGAGCCTTCCCCAGGCGCCCTGGCCGAGCTCTCGGAGCGGGAAAGGGAGATCCTCGAACTGATCGGGGAGGGACTGACCAATTCCCAGATCGGCAAGCGGCTGTACCTCTCGGAGAAGACGGTCAAGAACAACGTCTCCCGGCTGCTCGCCAAGCTCGGCGTCGAGCGGCGGATCCAGGCGGCGGTGCTGGCCACCCGGGCCGCCCCTCGGCACGACCGCTGAAGCAGTGGCGCGGGCAGTCGTTCGGACAGGGCCGGGACGAGGTCACCCGGGGATGTTCGGAACCTGCCACACCAGCCGTGTACCACCCTGCGGGGAGTTGCCTACGCTCATCTCGCCGCCCAGCGCCTCGGCCCTTTCGGCAAGGTTGCGCAGGCCGCTGCGGCGACCGGACCCCGGCATTCCCTTGCCGTTGTCGGCGACCGTGAGGGTCAGGGTCCCGGAGCGGACGACCAGCGTGACATCGACGGCGGTGGCCTGCGCGTGCCGGGTGACGTTGGTGAGCGCTTCGCTGAGCACCGCCACCACGTGGTCACCGGCCTCCGGAGGCACATCGGTGTCGATCAGCCCTTCCATCCGCAGTGCGGGCGTGAAGCCGAGAGCGGGCGCCGATCGTTCCAGAGCGGCTGCCGTCCGCGCCCGCAGACTGCGCTGGCTCCGGGGCCCCTCCTGGGCCCGCAGACCGAAGATGGTCGACCGGATGATCTTGATGGTCTCATCGAGGTCGTCCACGGCCCGCAGCAGTCGCTCGCTGGCCTGCGGATGTTCGACGAAACGCACGGCGCTCTGCAGGGTCATGCCGGTCGCGAAGAGCCGTTGGATGGCCAGGTCGTGCAGGTCCCGCGCGATCCGGTCGCGGTCTTCCAGAAGCGCGAGCTGCTCGGCGCCCCAACGCCGATCGCCCAACTCCATCGCGAGGGCCGCCTGGCCCGCGAAGGCCATCAGGGGCGCCGTCTCGGCAGGGGTGAAGGGCGCCAGTCCCTCGGCCCGGGCCAGTAGCAGGGCGCCCCGTACACGCTCGCCGCCCCCCATCGGCACTCCCACCGCTGGGCCCAGCCCAGCCCAGCGCGGTGCGCCGGCCTCGGTTCGTGGATCACGGCCGATGGCGAGGCTGGTGATCGGTCCGTGCGCGACGAGGGCCGCCCCGGCGAACGACCCCTCCCGCGGGAGCGTCAGGCCTCGGTGTTCATCGGCGTCGACACCCGAGGCCAGCGCGACGTGCAGCTCGTCGGTCCCCGGCATGGTCAGGGCCACCACCCCGAGACCGGCGTCGAGGATCTGGCCGGCCCGGTCCACGATCAGCTGGAGCACGGTTTCCTCGTCCGCGCCTGACAGCAGAGTGGAGACGATCTCCGAATTGGCCTCGATCCACCTCTCCCGATACCGGGCCTGTTCGTTCAGACGCGCGTTCTCGATGGCCACGCCCGCCGCCGTGGCCAGGATGGACAGGATCCGCCCGTCCTCGGCGCCGAACTCCCGGGCCCCGGGCTCCCGCCTCAGGTAAAGGCTCCCGAGCGTGCCGTCCCAGCCCCTGACCGGAACCCCCAGGAACGCGCCGGCCCCTCCGGCCGAGACGCCCGCGGTCACCAGGAGGACGAGCCGCGCATCGTCACCGATGACTCCCAGGGCGCCGTACTCGGCGTCCGCGAACCCCACGGCTGCCTCGACGATCCGGTGGAGCGCTTGCGGAAGATCCAACCCATGGTCGACCGAGAGCACCGCCTCCAGCAGGCCTGCCGTCCGGTCCTGGCCGCTGATCGGCCAGAACTGGCTCGGCGCCGGACCGCCAGGGGACGCGCCCCCCACGGCGTCCTCACGTTGTGCCTCGTCCACCGGACGTTGTGCCTCGTCCACCGGTTCCTCCGTCGGAGCACCGCTCACAGCTGGGCTGGCCGCCACCTCTCCACCGTAGCTCTCCCCCAGTCTCGACAGGCCGTACGGCTGCTTCACCGCCCGGGCCGCAGGGACATCGGGCCGTGACACGGACTGGCGAGGACCACCAGCCCGGTGCGCAGGCGTGCGATGACCAAGCATTCCGGGAGGCCGAGGTTCCGGGACATCACCCCGCTCGTGACGTCACCTATGAGATGGAGCGCCAGTTCGACACGGTCGAGGGGGTCGGAGGCATCGTCGGGACACCGGCCTCGCGGGGACGGTGCGCACACCGGGGCATGGGGTGGATGACTTCCGCGCGACCTCGGGGTGTCCGGTTCTTCCAGCGACTCGGCCAGGGCGGCCCCGACGACCCGGGCGTCCGCCATGAGCGTGGAAAGGGCGTGGACAGCCGTCAGGTGGCGGTCGCACCAGAGGATGATCGAGCATCGGCGGAGAAGGAACGGTGCGGGTTCCCGTAAGCCGGAAAACGATCCGCCCGCTAAGGCCATCGCGCCGGGCGCCGAGGGGTCGAGGTGCGGCGTCATCGCAGCCCACCGTCGTCAGCGAAGAGAGCGGGGCGCCGCCGCCCGCCATGGTGCGGTCGAGTCCTCCCGAAATCACCACTGCCATGGACTGTCACTCGGCCGCCAGGAAGTCCGGCGCCCGCGGCAAGGAGGACCCCGTGCGTGCCGGTGAGGAGGAAGAGCCTGGTCAGCATGGGAGTGGGGTGGTGCAAGCGCAGGGAGCCGCCGCACGCGATTGCGGACAGCCTCGCCCGCAGGAAGGCGTTGAGGCCGCTGACATCACAGAAGGACAACTCACTCAGATCGACGTCGATGTCCAGGACACCGTCTCGTAGACGCTCGTCCACCGCATCGGTCAGGGCCTGCGCCGAGTGGAGGTCCAGCTCGCCGGCCACGCTGATCACGGTCTCGAATCGCCGGGCAGCCGTAAAAGGTCCGGTGGGCATCATGCCTCCGTTGCAGGACAGCCTGACCATGGGCGGGTGCCCACGGGGGAACTGTCTTCCGTTGCCGGTTCGTCCCGGGGGGCGCCGCTGCCGGGGCTGGCGCCTCGGCAGCGGCAGCCCCCCGCATGAACGCGGCCGGTCACCCGGTTTCGGATATTCCGTTCACCGCCTCCGGCGCGATGCCGGGGATCTTCTTGGTGAGGCCGAGCGGCCGTGCGGGGGTAGCCGCGGCCGCCGCCGTTTCCCTGGCCAGGAAGGAACCGAGTTCGCCGATGGTGCTCATGAGCGGGGCGGGGAAGACGACGGTGGTGTTCTTGTCCACCCCGATCTCCACCAGGCTCTGCAGGTTGCGCAGTTGCAGGGCCAGCGGGTGGGCCATCATGGTGTCCGAGGCGTCACCCAGTGCCGCGGCGGCCAGCGACTCGCCCTCGGCATTGATGATCTTCGCCCTCTTCTCCCGCTCGGCCTCGGCCTGGCGGGCCATGGCCCGCTTCATGCTGTCGGGGAGCTGGATGTCCTTGAGTTCGACCAGTGTGACCTCCACACCCCACTCGACGGTCGCGATGTCGAGGATCTTCCGGATGCTGAGGTTGATCCGGTCGGTCTCCGACAGGGTCTGGTCGAGCGTGTGCTGCCCGACGACCTTGCGCAGAGTCGTCTGGGCGATCTGGTCGATCGCCGCGTAGACGTTCTCGATGGCGATGACCGACTTCGTAGCGTCCACGACACGGAAATAGGCGACCGCCGACACATCGACGCTGACGTTGTCCCGCGTGATGATGCCCTGCGACTGGATCGGCATCGTGACGATCCGCAATGACACCCGGTGCAGGACGTCGACGAACGGAACGATGAGCCGCATCCCGGGCTCTCTCGTACCGACGAGCCGGCCCAGTCTGAACAGCACGCCCTGTTCGTACTGCTTGACGACCTTCACGGCCATCGCGAACATCAGCAAGGCCAGAACGCCGATGATGACGATCAGGGTGATCAGAACTGCCATTGCGGTGCTCCTCATAGTGAGGACCTGAGGACCAGGTCAGGCCTGCACGAGGTCCCGGTACCTAGGTCGAGCATCACCCCTCACGTCCGGAAGGGGCAGGGGCCGAACGGTCCAGACCGCGCGCACATGCCCCAGCCGCTGCCGGGTTGCGCGGTGCCCGTACGGGGTGAGGGCCCGGTGCCGACACTCCGCTGTACGCGCGTCGCGGCGCAGCCGACGCAGTCGGCGCGCGGTCGGCCTCGCCCCCGGCCCCAGCCACAGCCACCACGGGGCCGAGTCCTCAAAGACGGCCCGGTTCCAGGGGGCCCGGATGGCTGAAGCGGCCGGCCCGGCGTTGGATCCGGTGCGGGCGGCCGCGATGGCGTACGGGCGGTTTGCCGGCTCTCGTGGCGAGGCGGGCGTAGAAGACGTACTTGGCGCACTCGATCAGCACGAGGTAGAGGACGGTCATCAGCACCAGGGCGAGGAAGAACCCGAGCGGAAGCGCCTGAAAGCCGAGGGCCGGTGCGAGCGAGGACATCGGCAGGGCGATGCCGGCGGCGACGACGGCCAGGGAGGCAGCCATCAGCGGGCGGCTGGGCCGGCTGCGGAGGAAGGGGATCCGCCGGGTGCGGATCACGAAGATGACCAAGGCCTGGGTGGCGAGGGACTCCACGAACCAGCCGGACCGGAACAGATCGGGCCCCGCGTGCAAAACCGAGAGCATGACCCAGAAGGTGAGGAAGTCGAAGAGGGAGCTGATCGGCCCGAAGACGAGCATGAAGCGGCGGATGAAGGCGAGATCCCAGTGCGAGGGGGCCCGTAGCTGCTCCTCGTCCACGTGGTCGGTGGGGATCGTCAACTGGCCCGCGTCGTAGAGCAGGTTGTTCAGCAGGATCTGGGACGGAAGCATCGGCAGGAAGCTCAGGACCACGGACGCTCCGGCGGCGCTGAACATGTTGCCGAAGTTGCTGGAGGTCCCCATCAGGACGTACTTGATGGTGTTCGCGAAGATGCGGCGCCCTTCCGCAACACCGTCGGCGAGCACGCCGAGGTCCTTCTCCAGCAGCAGGACGTCCGCGGCGTCCTTGGCCACATCGGTGGCCGTGTCGACAGACACTCCCACGTCGGCGGCGTGCAGGGCCAGCGCGTCGTTCACCCCGTCGCCCAGGAACCCGATGTCCCGGCCGCGGTGGCGCAGTGCGCGCACCACACGGGCCTTGTCCTGCGGGGAGACGCGGGCGAAAACGCTGGTGGTTTCGGCCGCGGCGGTCAACTGCTCGTCGTCCATCATCTCGATTTCATGACCCGTGAGTGCCGGGCCGGAAGGCAGGCCGAGGTCGGCACAGACCTTCTGGGCGACGAGCGCGTTGTCGCCCGTGCAGATCTTGACGGTGATCCCGAGGCCGGCCAGGCGGCGCAACGAATCGGCGGCGCCCGCCTTCGGCGGATCGTCGAAGACCAGGAAGCCGGCCAGCCGCAACCCGTGCTCGTCGGACGCGGTGACCGTCGCCTGCACTCCTGCGGCCTTGGCGGCCACGGCGACGACACGGGCGCCCGCGGCGAAGCGTTCCCGGAGCACGGCCGCCGCCACGGCGGGTACGTCCCGGCAACGGTCCAGGACCTCCTCGGGCGCTCCTTTGACGACCAGTTGGCGGCTGCCGTCGGGGCCCGCGAGGAGGGTGGAGGTCAACTGGCGGTCGTGGTCGAAGGGCAGCAGGGCGAGCTGGCGGTAGCCGGCCGATCTGCCGGCCGCACCTGCCGCTTCGGGGGCCTGCCACAGTGCGCCGTCCAGAACGTTGCCGCCGAGGTGGTTCCCGCTGAGCTCACCCTCGGTGGCCAGCAGGCCGAGGAGGAGTACGTCGTCACACGGATGGCCCGCGGCATCGAGGGCCGCCCGGAAGGTGATGCTCCCCTCGGTGAGCGTCCCGGTCTTGTCGGTGACCAGGATGTCCATGTCGCCCAGGTCTTCGATGCACACCAGGCGTTTGACCAGGACCTTGCGCCGCGCCAGCTGTCGGGAGCCGGTGGCCAGACTGGTACTGACCACGGCGGGCAGCAGCTGCGGGGTGATGCCCACGGCGATGGCCAGGGAGAAGAGCAGGGCGTCGAGTGGCGGTCGGTGCAGCAGCAGGTTGACGGCGAAGATCGCGGTGGTCAGCACCGTGGCGACGATGAGGAGGAGCATGGAGAAGCGGCGCAGGCCCGCTTGGAAGGCGGTCTCCGGTTGCCGCTTCCCGAGCCCCAGCGCGATCCGGCCGAACTCGGCGCGGCCGCCGGTGGCGACCACGACGCCGGTCGCGCTGCCCGACTGGACCACCGTCCCCATCAGCGCGCACGAACTCAGCTCGGCGAGGGCCGCCCCCGCGGGCACCGGGCCGAACTCCTTGGCCGCGGGGACCGATTCGCCGGTCAGGACGCTCTCGTCGCACGCGAAGGCTGTGCAGGCCAGCAGTCGCAGATCGGCGGGTACCACATTGCCCAGGGCCAGCCGGACCACGTCGCCCGGGACCAGCGCGGTCACCTCGACCGCGGTTTCGCGGCCCTCGCGCAGGACCAGGGCGGTGTGCCGGACGTTCGAGTGCAGGGCCTGGGCCGCGCGCTCCGCCCGGTACTCGTTCACGAAGCCCAGCGCCACGCTCAGCAGCAGAATGCCGGCGATGATCACCGCTCCCGTCCGCTCCCCGAAGAAGAACGAGACGGCAGCGGTCACCGACAGGAGGATGAGCAGGGCGCTGCGCAGCTGCCGCCCCAGCACCGCCAGGACCCTCACGTGGTGCGAGCGCACCGCGTTCGGCCCCACCACCGCGAGGCGCTCCCGGGCCTCGGCGGCGGACAGACCTCCAGAGCCGCTGCCGAGCGCTGCCAGCACGGCCTCCGCACTCTCGGCAGCGGACTGTGTCACCCCCGGTCCCGTGGGAGGAGGGGTGTTCACCTGTTCCAGGTCCAGTCGGTGACCTCGGGCAGGTCGTAGCCGTGTGCGCGGATCCAGTCGTGGTGGCGGTAGCGGACGTCCTCCATCTCCTGACGCACTTCCGCGGCGCGTACGGCGAGGCCCGGGACCCGGTCGATGACGTCCATGACGAGGCGGTAGCGGTCGAGATCGTTGAGGACCACCATGTCGAACGGAGTGGTGGTGGTGCCGTGTTCCTTGTAGCCGCGCACGTGCAGGTGCGGGTGGTTGGCGCGGCGGTAGGCGAGGCGGTGGATCAGCCACGGGTAGCCGTGGTAGGCGAAGATGACGGGTTTGTCCGGGGTGAACAGGGCTTCGTACTCGCTGTCCGACAGCCCGTGGGGGTGCTCCTCCTCGGGGAGGAGGCGCGCGATGTCCACGACGTTGACCACCCGGACGGCGAGTTCGGGCAGGTGGTGGCGGAGCAGCGAGGCGGCGGCGAGGACTTCCAGGGTGGGTACGTCGCCGGCGCAGGCGAGGACCACGTCCGGTTCGCCGCTCCCGGACTCGGTGCCGGCCCAGTCCCAGATCCCGGCGCCGCGGGCGCAGTGGGCGCGGGCGCTTTCCAGGTCGAGCCAGTCGAAGCAGGGCTGCTTCCCGGCGACGATCACGTTGACGTAGTCGCGGCTGCGCAGGACGTGGTCCGCGACACTCAGCAGGGTATTGGCGTCCGGGGGGTAGTACACGCGTACCACCTCGGGGCTCTTGTTGAGGACGTGGTCGACGAAGCCGGGATCCTGGTGGGAGAAGCCGTTGCTGTCCTGCCGCCAGACGTGCGAGGTGAGCAGGTAGTTCAGCGAGGCGATCGGCGCCCGCCACGGCAGCCCGCGCGACACGCGCAGCCACTTGATGTGCTGGTTGGCCATCGAGTCGATGATGTGGGCGAACGCCTCGTAGCAGGAGAAGAGACCGTGCCGGCCGGTGAGGAGGTAGCCCTCCAGCCAGCCCTGGCAGGTGTGCTCGGACAGGATCTCCATGACCCGGCCGCCCCGCTCCAGGTGTTCGTCCGTGTCGAGGACTTCCGCGTCCCAGGCTTTGCCGCTGGCCCCGTAGACGGCTTGCAGCCGGTTCGAAGCCGTCTCGTCCGGGCCGAACAGGCGGAAGTCGCGGCGGTCGGCCGAGTCGGCCATGACCTGCTCCAGCAGATCGCCCAGGACCCGGGTCGGCTCGTGCGAGGTCGCGCCGGGCTTGTCCACCGGGACGCCGTACCGCTCCAGCGGCGGCACGGCCAGGTCGTGCAGCAGCAGACCGCCGTTGGCGTGGGGGTTGGCGCCCAGCCGGTGCGCGCCGTCGGGGACGCACGCCAGCACCTGCTCGCGGGGGCGGCCCCGGACGTCGAAGAGTTCCTCGGGCCGGTAGGACTTCATCCAGCGCTCCAGCTGGCGCAAGTGCTCCGGATTCTCGCGCACTTCGGCGAGAGGCACCTGGTGGGCGCGCCAGGTGCCCTCCACGGGCAGACCGTCGACCTCGGCGGGACCCGTCCAGCCCTTGGGCGTACGCAGGACGATCATCGGCCAGCGGGGGCGGCCGGTCACCTCCCCGTTGCGGGCGGCGTCCTGGAATCCGGCGACCCAGTCGAGGGCCTGGTCCATCGCCCGGGCCATGGCACGGTGGACCTCCTCGGGGCGGTCCCCGGTGACGTGCAGGGGTTCGTGGCCGTAGCCGCGCAGTAGGTCGTCCAGTTCGGTTTCGGGGATGCGGGCCAGGATCGTCGGGTTGGCGATCTTGTAGCCGTTCAGGTGGAGGATCGGCAGCACGGCCCCGTCCCGCACCGGGTCGAGGAACTTGTTCGAGTGCCAGGAGGTCGCGAGAGGCCCCGTCTCCGCCTCTCCGTCGCCGATCACACAGGCCACCAGCAGACCCGGATTGTCGAGTGCCGCGCCGTAGGCGTGGGAGAGGGAGTAGCCGAGCTCTCCGCCCTCATGGATCGAACCCGGGGTCTGCGGCGCCACATGGCTGGGGATCCCGCCGGGGAAGGAGAACTGGCGAAAGAGCCGGCCCATACCGGCGGTGTCCCGGCCGATGTCGGGGTACGTCTCGGTGCAGGACCCCTCCAGCCACGCGTTGGCGACCACCGCGGGCCCGCCGTGCCCCGGCCCCCAGACACAGAGCGCGTCCAGCCCGCGCGCCTTGATCACCCGGTTCAGGTGGGTGTAGACCAGGTTCAGGCCCGGCGAGGTGCCCCAGTGTCCGAGCAGCCTCGGCTTGATGTGCTCGGGGGCCAGGGGCTCGGTCAGCAGGGGGTTCGACATCAGGTAGATCTGCCCGACGGCGAGGTAGTTCGCCGCCCGCCAGTGGGCGTCGAGCGAGGCCAGTTCCTCGTCGCCGAGGGGTACGAGGGTGTGCTGGACGCTGTGCGTCCGGGACGGTCCAGGATGGTTCTGGAGCATGACGAACCCTTTTTCCAGAGAGGTAAGTGGAGTCGTGCAGCCGACAGCCGGGTCACTCCTGCGCCCTCACGGCGCGGAAACCGTGATCTTCTCCGACCAGTCGGCGACCCTCTCGCAAAGCACGCGCCGACCCGCCTGCGGAGCCACCGTCTGGTCCTGGTAGGGGAAGACGACCATGTGGGCCTGTGCGGGCGGTCGGGCGAGCACCGGGGCGGGGAATCCGTCGAGCGGGTCAGTCTCCGTCTCCCCCTCAGGAGGCCGCTCATGCGCCCGTGCGGCGGCCGTCGCCGACGCGTCCGAGCCCCTCTGGTGCTGCGCGGTGGTGTGCGCGGTGGCGTCGACCTTCCGGGTGTCGTGCTGCGAGGGTGCGGCCACCGCCAGTCGGATCCCGAGCCGACGACGCCGGGCTTCGTCCGCCGCCCAGGCAAGAGGCAGGTACCAGTCCCTGTCCGGGTCGATTCCGACGAGGAGTTGACTGCGTCCGGCGGTGTTCATCGTGACTCGCTCCTGTGCTCGTTGCCGTTGCGCGGGATGAGCTGCACAGGGCAGTGCGGGTGGTGCAGGAGGCTGTGGGAGGCCCCTCCGAGGTTCCGGCCGATGCACCGGGGTGACCGCCGCCCGCGAGCCGTCGGGGATCGGTGCTCACGCTGGCACGACGAGATCCGCCACGCAGGGGCCGCAGGGGGCAGACCTGGGACCAAAGGTCCCGCACCCGGTCCTCCTCCAGGACCGTCCGGATCGTGGGGCGGACCCGGACGGTCCTGGAGGAGGACCGTTCGGCCCTCGAAATACGGTCCCGCATCAGCGGATGGTGACACCTGAGGGCCACCGGACGATTCGCCCTCAGCAGGCCGGCTGATCGGGAGGCGCGCACATGAAGCACACCAGAGTCGGCAGTCTGATGACGGACGACGTCATCTCGGTGGATCGGGCAACGTCCTTCAAAGACGTGGCCAAGCTGCTCGCCGAGCACGGCATCAGCGCAGTGCCCGTCCTGGACGAGGACGAGCAGGTGATCGGCATCGTCTCCGAGAGCGACCTGCTGGCACGCAAGGCGCTGACGGCCGGGGACCTCATGTCGTCTCCGGCCGTCACGGTCTATGCGGAGCAGACGGTCCCCGAGGCGGCCCGCCTGATGACACAGGGGAGCGTCGAGCGGCTCCCGGTGATCGACGAGGAGGACCGTCTCGTCGGCATCGTCACCCGTGGGGACCTGCTGCGTGTCTTCCTGCGGCCCGACTCCGAGATCCGTGGCCGGGTGATCCAAGACATCCTGACCGACACGATGGGTATTTCAGCCGGCACGGTCGACGTCCATGTCCTGGGCGGTGTAGTGACCCTGGCCGGCCAATTGGAGAAGGCCAGCCAGATTCCGATCCTCCTGCGACTCACCGAGCAGTTGGACGGCGTGGTCGGTGCCGTTGGTCAGCTCACCGCTCATACCGACGACTCACGTCTCATACCGCGGGAAAGCAGACCGAACCGCATCCCCTGGTAGCCGTACCGCGGCCCGCAGCACGAGGAGGTTCATGCCATGGAGCACCACGTCACCGTCGGCGTCGACGGATCACCCGAGGGTCGCTCCGCCGCCCGCTGGGCAGCGCGCGAAGCCGTGCTGCGCAACGTGCCACTCCGGCTGATACACGTTGAGGACTGGCCGATCAGTCCGCCACCGCCCCGGTTGCACGCCGACAGCGCAAAGCACTGGGCCGAGGAAGTCCTGGCCGATACGGCCAAGGACGTGCGCCGCCGCCACCCGCAGCTGGACATCACCACCCGTTGCCTTTCCGGACGCCCCTCCACTGCCCTCGCGGCCGAGGCCGTGAGCGCCGACCTGCTGGTACTCGGCTCCCGAGGCCTGGGCAGCGTCGTAGGCTTCCTCATCGGTTCGGTGAGCCTGACCACCCTCAGCGCCACCGAGACACCAGTGGTGCTCGTGCGAGAAACGGACGAGGCAGAAGACGGCTCCCCCACCCGGTACGGCGAGATCGTCGTGGGCGTCGACATCCATCAGGCATGCGACAAGGTCCTCGCCTTCGCCTTCGAGGAGGCCAGTCGCCGCGACTGCACCCTGCGCGCGGTCCACGGCTGGAAGCTTCCACCGGTCTTCGGGCACGCGCAACTCCTCGACCCGGCCACCGAACGGGAAGCCGACCGCGGCATCGCCGAGATGCTCGACGACATGCTGCTGCCCTGGCGGAACAAGTTTCCCGAGGTACGCCTCGAGGAGAAGACATACGTGGGATCGGCCGGGCGGGAACTCGTCCAGGCCACGGCCGGCGCCGACCTCGTCGTCGTGGGACGGCGCATCCGCCACTCCGCGCTGGGCGCCCACCTGGGGCCCGTGGCGCACGCCGTACTGCACCACACCGCCGCACCGGTCGCCATACTGGCCCACGTCTGAGATCCGCCCGTCGGACAGGCCAGGCACCTCGCATGACAGGCCGATGGCGCCGAGCGGCCCCCGCCCGACCCGGACGGCTCTACCCCTTCCCGGTGGAACGGCCCCCAGGCTCGGACACATGGAGGCCGCCCTCTCTGGAGGAGCCATGAAGCAGACCCTTGCGGCGCTCTCACCAGCGTCCTCGTACTCATCGCGGCGGTGGTACCGGCCTTCACCGAGAGGTGCCCACTGGACCTGTTCGACCCCGTCGTCGGACTCGACCGCTGGGTGCCGCGCGTCGCGGCCCACGCCGACCTGATGACCGGCGTGCACCCGCCCTTCCCCCTGGACACGGAGCCGGACGAACCCGCCGACGCAACCACGCCACCGCACTCTTGAGGAGGATGCCATGGAGCACCACATCACCGTCGGCCTCGACGGATCCCCGGAAAGCTCCGCTGCCGCCCGCTGGGCCGCGCGCGAGGCCCGCCTGCGCACTGCGAAGGTGCGCCTCATCCATGCCGAGGATTGGGCATCGCCGCTCGACATACCCGCAGCGGTCGCCGACGTACGGCACGGCTGGGCCGAAGCCCTCCTTCGGGAATCGGCGGACGACCTGCGCCGCACCCACCCGGAACTCGACATCTCCACGCAGTCGATCGACGGCCCGCCCGCGGCCTCACTCGCCACAGCTGCGGCCACCGCCGACATGCTCGTCCTGGGTTCCCGAGGGCTCGGCGCCATGACCGGCTTCGTACTCGGCTCCGTCGGTATGGCCGTCCTGCACGCCACCGAACGGCCCGTAGTACTCGTACGCAGCGGAGAGGACGCGCTGTCCGCTGAATCCGGACTGCACGCCCAGCGCCACATGGTCGTCGGCGTCGACATCAGCCGGCCGTGCGACGCCTTG
The DNA here is from genome assembly GCF_030063135.1 of Streptomyces sp. G-G2. GTDB lineage: Bacteria > Actinomycetota > Actinomycetes > Streptomycetales > Streptomycetaceae > Streptomyces. Next base: position 64,776 of record NZ_JASISO010000028.1, on the reverse strand, counting down.
CTCGCGTTCGCGTTCGAGGAGGCGTCACGCCGGTCCTGCCCGCTGCACGCCCTGCACATCTGGATGCCCCCGACACTCGTCGGTTACGGAGCGGCCTACGACCCCCGTATCCACTCACAGATCAACGAGAGCACGACCGCCGACCTGGCCGACGCGCTGAAGCCCTGGCGGGACAAGTTCCCCACCGTCGAGGTGACGGTCCGGACCCCGATGGGACACGCCGCCCAGACGTTCCTGGACGCCGGCGCGGAGGCCGGCCTCATTGTCGTCGGCCGCCGGATCCGCCGATCGTCCTTCGGCACTCACATCGGCTCGACCACGCACGCCGTGATCCACCACGCCACCTCACCGGTCGCCGTCATCGCCCACGACTGAGGTCCGTGGCCCGGGCGACGGCGAGTTCGTCACCGATCTCCAGGACGTCGTCGTCCTGGGGGTCGCGGCGCGCGGCGCCGTGCCCGGTGAGCTTGGTGGTGCCGGTGTCGAGTTCCAGGCGGCCCTAGGTGGTGCGGTCTTCCTCGAAGCCGTCACACCGCACAGCACATGCGGCACAGTGCCGAGGGGGCCAGCCGCAAGGCGCCGAATGGGCCGTGGCCGGCAGGGACCGGACGGTCCCCCGACCCGCGCCGGCGGGAGCGGTTCAGCCCGGAGGCAGGCGGAACCACCGCTGCTTTCCCGCAGGCACACTCACCTTTCGTTCGTGCGGCAGGATCAGCTGCACGGTGCCGTGGGGCGACGCGGGCACGCTGATGCCCAGTCTGCCCGGGAGGAAGCGGACTCGGATGCCCCGGTGCCCGCGGTAGCAGAAGGTGAAGGTCGATCGGGGTATGTCACCGAGCGGAACGGGATCGATGCGGAGTCCCTCGGCACAGGCCTCCAGCCCCACGACGCCGCGCTCGACGAGGTCGAGGGTGCCGCCCATGGCGCCGAGGTGGATGCCTTCGCCGGTGGTGCCGCCCTGAATGTCGGTGACATCACCGAGCAGGGCTTCCTCGCAGTACGGCCACGCTTCCTCGCCCTTCTGGTGGGCGAGCACCCAGCCGTGCGCCAGGCTGCTGAGTGTCGATCCGTGGCTTGTCCGGTTCCGGTAGTACGCGACGGTCGAACGCCACGTCTCGTCGTCGAGCCGGTAGCCGAGGCGGGCGAAGAGGGCGTGCAGTTCGGCGGGTCGGTAGAGGTAACCGAGCATGAGGGTGTCGGCCTGTTTGGACGCCTGGTAGCGATTGACCGTGTCGCCTTCGCCCTCCAGGATCCGGTCGAGTCGACGGATGTCGCCGTAGCGGGCGCGGTACGCGTCCCAGTCCAGTTCGGCGAGGCCGCCATACCCTTCGAACTGGCTGATGACACCCTGGTGGAAAGGCACGTACAGGCGGCGGGACAAGTCCTCCCAGCGGTCCAGTGCCTCGCGGTCGAGGTCGAGCAGACCGAGGAGTTCCGCGCGCCGGGCGGCCGGGAGGTTGTCGATCAGTTCGAGACCTCGCGCCAGGACCCAGGCCGCCGTCACGTTGGTGTACGCGTTGTCGTCGATGCCGGGGACCGCCGAGTCGGGATAGGCGTCGTGGTACTCGTCCGGTCCCAGCACGCCACGGATGTGATAGCGCCCGGAGGCCTGGTCGAAAGCGGCGGTGTCCGCCCAGTAGCCTGCGATCTCCAGCAGAAGTTCTGCTCCCGGGCCGTGCATGAATCCGGTGTCCCCGGTGGTCTGCCCGTATCGCCAGACATTCAGCGCGATCGCGGATCCGACGTGCCGCTGGAGACGGGAGTGGTCGGACAGCCAGCGTCCCGAGCGGGGATTGAGGTGCAGGGACTGCGTCTCTTCCCGGCCCGAACTGCCGCTCTGCCAGGGGAACATCGCTCCCCGGCCGCCGACCTGGAGGGCTGCCGCCCGGGCGGCCGGGAGGCGCCGGTGGCGGTACATGAGCAGAGCCCGGGCCACCTCTGGGAAGTGCAGGGTGACATAGGGCATGACGAACAGCTCGTCCCAGAAGACATGCCCCCGGTACGCCTCCCCGTGCAGTCCCCGGGCCGGCACACCCGCGTCGAGCTCCGCGGTGTGCCGGGAGAGCGTCTGCAGGACATGGAATGCGTGCAGGCGCACGATGCGGCCCGGCTCCCCGGGGACACTCAATTCTCCCTCGCTCCAGAGCCGTTTCCAGGTGGTCTGATGCGAGAGCAGCAACGACGGGAAGTCCGGGGCGCGGGTCGCGCTCTCGACAGCGCGGCCGAGCGGGTCGCCGGTGGGGCGGTCGAGCGTGGTGTGCAGGGCGGCGGTCTTCACGAGGACGGCGGGCTGCCCCCGTGAGATCGGCAGCGCGAACGCCAGAACGGCGGCGCTGCCGGTGCAGGATGTCGCGACGGGGACGGGAGGGAGCGAGGTCGTGCGTACCGCGAGTCCGATCCGGGTCCGGGACGACGACGTCGTACAGCTCAGCCATGCCACACCTTCCGGCTCCACGCCGGCTCGGTGGTCGGTGAGATGGCTGCCCGCCAGATCGCGGTAGCGCTCGACGCCGGCATTGGCGATGTCGCCGTCGAGCGCGGACTCGGCCTCTATCGACCCGCTCCAGCCGTACGCTCGGAACGCCGTGCGCTGAGCGGCCAGGTACGGGTCGCCCATGTGAACGAGTCTGGTGTGTGTGACACCCAGCCGGCAGCCCTGGGCGTCCTGGAAGAGCATGCGGCGCGTGAGGGTGCCGCCGCGCAGGTCGAGGATGACCTTGCAGTGGCGCAGACTGGGGTCGTCGGGCGTCAGCCAGTCGCCCGGGGGGCCGCCTTCCGGGAGACAGCGGTAGCGCAACGCCGTCCAGTTGGGCAGGTTGACCATGTCCTCGTTGACGATCTGCAGGCCTCGCACGTTCGAAACGAGTCGGTTGTAGCAGCCGGCCAGGTAGGTCCCGGGGTAGTGGAGGGTGTCGGCCACGGTCTCGGGGGCTGATCCCCGGGTGGCGAAACGCCCGTTGCCGAGTGTGCAGAGGGCTTCGACAACCCGTTCCTTCTTCGGGTCGTAGCCGCCGAACTCCCATGTCCACGGGGCGGTCATGGCCGGTGCCCGCTCAGTGTGGCGGGCAGGTCGGCGAGGTCGGGCAGTACGACATTCGCACCGCGTGCCAGCAAGGCGCCCGCCGTGTCGCCGCGGTGCGACCGGTCGATACCGATGACCAGGCCGAAGTGACCACGGCGCCCCGCCTCGACTCCGGCGATCGCGTCCTCCACGACGGCCGCGCCTGCCGGAAGGGCGCCCAGTCGCGCGGCCGCTTCGAGGAAGAGCGCGGGGTCGGGCTTGCCGACCAGGGCGAGCCGCCGTGCGTCCTCGCCGTCCACCATGACGTCGAAGAGGCCGGTGAGGCCGGCGGCTTCCAGCAGGGGCCTCGCATGACGGGAGGCGGACACCGCCGCACACCGTATGTTCCGCTCCCGTAGCGTCGTCAGGGCGGGGCGGGCGTCCACGAAAGCGGCGACGCCGCGGGTACCGAGCATCCCGGTGAAGATCTGCTCCTTCCTGGCAGCGACCGCCCACACCGTGCCGCAGCCCGGGTCGTCATCGGGCGCGCCCGTCGGCAGGTCGATCCCGCGCGCGGTCAGGAAGGCGAGTGCGCCGTCGTAGCGGGGCTTGCCGTCCACCAGCTCCCGGTACTCGTCGTCGGCGTCGAAAGGCCGCTGCCTCTCGACGCCGGACGCCCACGCGCCCAGGCAACTGTCGAAAGCGGCCTTCCAGGCAGCCGCGTGCAGCACCGCCGAGTCGAGCAGCACCCCGTCGGTGTCGAACACGACGGCACGCAGTACGTTCACTGATGCACCACGCGGCGGCCGGTGATCCTGGTGGGGGCGACCGACATCCAGTGGGTGCGGTGGCCTCCCGCCCAGGGGAGTGAACGCGCCACGGTGTTGAGCCGCTGAATGTCGTCGCCGTCCGTGACCCCGGAGACCTCGCCGACCGCGAGGACACTCCAGCCCTGTCTCATCGCATCGTCGATGTGGTCGACCTCGAAGGCGACCTCGGTGCCGGCGGCCCGGGCGAGCAGCGCGTCGCCAGTGGTCCGGAACGCGATCTCGGCGCCCGCCACGACGTAGTTGACCGGGAAGATCGCGGGACCTTCGGGGGTGAAGATCCCGACCCTGCCGATGCCATGGGTCGACAGGAGCCGACGGCACTCCGCCTCGTCCAGGGAGATCAGTTCGGAGTCCAGCCGGGCCGTTCCCCGGCCGGGCGGATACGCGGTCGTCGCACCGGACAACTCGGCGACCGTGGTCCCGAGCGCGTCGGCGAGGCGGACCAGCGAGCCGCTGCCGGGTGCGGCTGCCTTCTCCTCCAGATAGGCGATGTACGAGGCATCCGCCCCGCAGCGGCTGCCCACCTGTTCACGGGTGAGTCCGAGTTCCGCGCGCCGGGCGGCGATCCGCCGCCCGAGGTCCGTTCGACCGGGTGCTTCCGGTATCGGCTTCGGTGTGGTTCTGGGCATGGCGTTCACGTCCCCCGGGTCTGCACGGTCATGACGTTGTGCTGAGGGCCGCCCAACGCGACCTTGAGGGCTCCGGTCTCGGCGGCGCGCGAGAAGACGTCGTACGCCTCCTCCATCTGCCAGAGCTCGAAGCGGTGGGTGATCAGCGAAGACGACGGCAGCCTCCCGGCGGCCATCATCCTCAGCAGCATCGGTGTCGAGTAGGTGTCCACCAGACCGGTGGTGAGGGTGATGTCCTTGATCCACAGGTCCTCCAGATGGAGGGTCACCGGCTTGCCGTGTACTCCGATGTTGGCGACGTGGCCTCCGGGGCGGACCATTCGGGTGCACATCTCGAAGGCTTCCGGCACGCCGACCGCCTCCATGACGACATCGGCGCCGAGCCCGTCGGTCAGGTCGGCGACCAGCCGTTCAGGCTCCTCCTCCGCGTTGACCGTCGCATCCGCGCCCAGCGAGCGCGCCGCGGCCAGCCGGGAATCCGCGAGGTCGACGGCGATGATCCGGCCGGGACTGTAGAGCTGCGCGGTGGTGACGGCGGCCAGACCGATGGGGCCCGCGCCCACCACGACGACCGTGTCGCCGGGCCGTACATTGCCGTTCAGCACACCCACCTCGTACGCGGTGGGGAAGATGTCGGCGAGCAGCAGCGCGTCGAAGCTGTCGACGTCGCTGGGGAGCGGGTGTACGGACAGATCGGCGAAGGGCACGCGCACGTACTCGGCCTGGGTGCCGTCGATGGTGTGGCCCAGGGCCCAGCCACCGCCTCCGCGGCACTGGCCGTAGCGGCCTTCGCGGCAGAACCGGCAGCGGCCGCAGGAGGAGACGCAGGAGATCAGCACCCGGTCGCCGGGCCGGACGGTCTGGACGTCGCGACCGGTCTCGACGACGGTGCCGACCGCCTCGTGGCCCAGCACGCGGCCGGGCTCCACCTCGGGTACGTCGCCCTTGACGATGTGCAGGTCGGTGCCGCAGATGGTGACGGCGTCCACACGAACGATCGTGTCCGCGGCGTCCTTGATGCCCGGGTCGGGAACGTCCTCCCAGGAGATCTGTCCCGGGCCGTGGAAGACGAGTGCCTTCATGACGTCCTCCTCTCAGTGGGGTCACAGCTCAGTGGGGTCACAGCCAGGCTGTACCGGCCGGCGGCCGACGCGCATGGGCCGGACGGTCCCCTACCAGGGTCTGAGAGGCCCCTGCTGGACCGGCCGACAGACGGGGTGGAGAGGATCGTTCCCCCAGCGAAGGGGGACCCGCACCGCTCCGCACACCTCAGCTGGGCTGGACGGCCGACGCCATGGTGAAGCAGCGGCGTGGTGAGGCCAGCGGTCCCCGCCGCGCACCGCCCACCGGGCCGCCCACGGCGTCCGCTTCCGGGCGAGGGAGACGACGCCTTCACTGCCCTGTGCCGCGCGCCCCGGTAGTCAGGTGGGAGGCGGTGGTTCCAAGCGGTAGCCGTGGCCGCGGAGCGTGGTGATCCGGGGCAGCCTGACGGTGTGGGCTCCTGCGGCTTCGGCCGTGTGGAGGCGGCGGCGGAGGGAGGCCATGGTGACGTCGAGGGTTTTGGTCGGGCCGAACCAGTTCTCGTCCCACACCCGCGCCATCAGCGTCTCCCGGGAGACGGCGCTCCCCTGCTGCCGGGCGAGTTCGGCGAGGAGTTCGAACTCCTTGGTCCGGAGGGGAACGTCCTCACCGGCGACCAGCACGCGCCGGGCCGCCGTGTCGACGGTGAGGTCGCCCAGCCGGATCGGCTCGTTCTCGTGCGACGCCTCGGGCAGCGGCCTGCGGCGCAGGTGGGCGCGGAGCCGGGCGAGCAGAACGGTCATGGTGAAGGGCTTGACGAGGTAGTCGTCGGCGCCCGCGTCCAAACCGGCGATCACGTCGATCTCGTCGCTGCGGGCGGTGAGGATCACGATGAGGCGGTCCGGGAGGTGCTCGCGCAGGCGACGGGCCAGATCGATCCCGTCGAGGTCGGGCAGGCCCAGGTCGAGGAGTACCACGTCGGGCGGGTTGTGGCGGGCGGCCGTCAGGCCCGCGGAGCCGGTGCGGCACCAGGTGCTGGTGTAGCCGTTGGCGCGCAGCCCGCTTTCCAGGTGGTGGCCGATGGTGTCGTCGTCCTCGATGACCAGGGCGGTGGGCGGGTGCCCGGCGGTGCTGGTGCTCATAGGTCGAGGTTAGGGGCTGGTTACGGCTCGCGGAGTTCTTCGACGGCGGGGCGGCCGGAACGGCGGGCGCCGTGCAGGGCGGCGGCGGTGAGGGCGGCGAGCGTCGTGAGGAGGGTCAGGCCCAGGTAGGGCCAGGGGAGGGACAGGGTGGACGGTGGGGGGTCGAAGACTCCGGTGAGGACCTTGACGAGCATGTGCGCGAGCGCCCAGCCGAGGACGGCGCCGCCGGTCAGGCCGCCGAGCGCGACGGTGGCGGCCTCGGCGAGGACCATGCCCCGCAGCTGTCCGCGAGTGGCGCCGAGCACGGTGGCCACGGCGAAGGTCCGGCGGCGCTCGGTCAGGCCCAGGGCGAGTACCGCTCCTCCGGCGCCGGCCGCCAGGGCCACGGCGAAGGCGAGTTCGATCCAGGTCAGTCCGGCGAGGTCCACCGAGGTGAGGCTGGATCCGACGGCGGAGCGGGTCTGGGTGAGGTCGGTGACCGTCGCCGTGGCACCGAGCCGCTCGCGCAGCCGTGCGGCGACGGCCCGCTGGTGTGCGCCGCCGGTGTCGACGAGGAACGCGCCCACGGCGTCGCTGCCGCTCTGACGGGCGACGTAGTCGGCGTTGGCCACGAAGAAGCTGTCCTTGGGCGCGGTGGGGAACTCCTTGACGACGCCCGCGTAGTGGAAGGCGACGGTGCGCAGTTGCTTGGTCCGTTCGTCCTGGAGGCGCAGGTTGAGCCGGTCGCCCGGGGCCAGCTGGAAGTCCTTCACCGTCTCCTCGCTGACCAGGACCGAGTCGGGGCGGGATGCGAGCTTGGCGAGCAGGCTGCGGGCGCTGCCGCCCGCGAAGTAGGTGTCCTGGAGAGCGGTCGCGGAGGTGATGGTGGCGGGGTTGACGCCGTACAGGTCCTGGAGGTCGGACCCGACGTAGGCGAAGCGGTGCTGGAGGGGTTCCACGCGGCGGACGCCCGGGACGGCTGCCAGGGCCCGCCCGGCGGCGGGGCCGCCCGCGGCGCCGGGCGGCTGGGTGACCGTGACGTCGGCGCCGTTGGTGAGCTGCGCGTCCACCTCCGCCTGGTGGCGGTAGGTGGTGTTGAAGGCCGCGGTGGAGAGCGCGAAGGACACGGCGAGGGCGAGCAGGACGACGGAGCGGGCCAGGATGCGGCGCTGGCGGGCCATGCCGGAGGCCGTCGCCGCGGCGAGCGTGCCGGTCAGCGGGCGGACCAGGAACGTGAGGGGTCGGCGGCCGTGGGCCAGTGCGTAGGTCGTCAGCCGCCACAGGAGCAGCGCGGAGCCCAGCCAGAGCAGGGCGGGGCCGAGGAAGGCCCAGTAGGACACCGAGATGCTCGCCACGCCTTCGGGGGCGAGGACCAGGGCGTACTGGTTGCCGGCCGAGGCCCGGAAGACGAGGTAGGAGAGCGCGAGCAGGATGAAGTCGAGTCCGGTGCGCTGCCACAGCGGGGTGCCGGTCGTCGGAGCACTGCGGCGCGCGGCGGTGACGGTTGTCGTGCGCTGGTCGCGTACGGCGGGCAGCAGGACGGATACGGCTGCGACGGCCGCGCCGAGAGCCAGTGCGATCAGGGACCAGCGCAGGGGGACGAGGCCGACGGCTCCGAAGGATGCCTGGCCGAAGGCTATCCGGCCGGCCAGAGCGGCGAGGGCGACGCCGAGCAGGCCGCCGCCCAGCCCGATCGCGGCGGCTTCGACCCCGGCGAGCGCGGCCAGCCGGCGGCGGCCGAGGCCGCGGGTGCGCAGCAGGGCCTGTTCCCGGCGGCGGCGGTCCGCTCCGACGCTGGCCAGGGCGGAGGTGAGCAGGGTGGCGAGCACCACGCCGGGTGCGCCGAGGAACAGGAAGAGGAGCTGGGCGTACAGGGCGTCCTGGCGTGCGGCGTCGAGGGCCGCGCCGAGGTTGTCGCCGACCTGGACGGCGCCGGAGAGGCGGGCTTCGAGGTGATGGGCGGCGCCGCCCACGGCGCTGAACGCGGCGGCGGGGTCGGCGGGCAGGCGGGCGTCGCGGGCCGCGTGTACCTGCGTGGTGACGGCGGCGGGATCCAGTTCCCTGGTCCGCGCGGTGAGGGAGTCGAACAGGGCCGCGGGCAGCAGCATGACGTTGTCGGGCGGGGCGGCCGGCTGCGACTGGGGCGGGGCGCCGACCTTCTGGAACAGGGAGTCGGCCTGGGGCAGGTCGACGACTCCCGCGACCGTGACGGTGGCGGTGGCGCCGGCCGTGCCGGGCAGTGCGATGCGTACGGTGTCGCCGGGGGCGGCGTGGAGGTTGGCGGCGGTCTGCTGGGCGAGGAGGACTCCGTCCCGGGCGCCGGTCAGCGGCCGTATCTCGCCGGGGAACGCGGTGCGGTAGCCGTCGGGGATGCCGAGGACCACGGCCTCTCCGGTGGACTGCACGGAGCCTGCGGCCGTCGTCTGGAAGCTGGCGCTGCGGGCGTAGGTGACGGGCAGGGCGGTGCGGATCCCGGGGGTGTGGCGGATCGTGTCGAGCACGGTGGCGGGCTGCGCCGAGGGCTGGAGCTGTATCTGCCAGTCGACGGCGACGGACCGGCCGGCCCGGGCTGTCATCGTTGAGCGGGACGCGGTCAGGAACGTGCCCAGTGCGGCGATGAGGGCGACGGCGAGTGCGGCGGTGAGCGCGGCCACGAGGAGTCTGCCGCCGCGGTGCCGGAGCAGGCCGGCCAGCCAGGTGGTGATCACTGTGTGCCTCCTGGGGCGACGGCGGCCGGACGTGTCTCACTCACCGTCCGGACGGACTGGGGAGGCCCGCCGACGGCCGGGGGGTGCGGGGGCGCCGGGTCTGCGCTCACGGCCTCGAAGACCGTGTCGCCGAGGACGTCGGCGATGCGCCCGGCGATGGTGCGGTCGCCGCGGCCGGCCGTTTCGTCGGCCAGGGAGAGGCGGGGGTGGGCGGGGAGGAGCACGGCGGCAAGGGTGAGGAGGAGAGCCGCCAGGGTGAGGGCGCCGCGGCCGCGGCGGACCAGGTGGGCCCGTCGGCCGGTCGTCACGGGGTGCCTCCGTCCGGACCTGGGAGGAGTCGGCCGTCGCGCATGGTCCAGTGGGTCCGCAGGCGTTCCGCGACGGCCGGGTCGTGGGTGCTCACCACCAGGGCGGCGCCGATCTCGTCGACCGCCGTCAGCAGGACGTCGACGACGTGCCGGCCCGTGGTGCGGTCGAGACGGCCGGTCGGCTCGTCCGCCAGGAC
>NZ_JASISO010000028.1:0-54952 GCF_030063135.1 Streptomyces sp. G-G2 | reverse complement strand
GGCGGGTGGGGCTGGTCGGCTGGGTCGAGCCGGGGCCGGGCGGCCAGGACTCGGGCGACCGCGACGCGCTGTGCCTGTCCGCCCGAGATGTCGTCGGGCAGCTTGGCGGCGAGGTCGGCGACGCCGACGCGTTCCAGGGCGGCCAGCGCGCGGCCGTGGGCAAGCTCGGCATTTTCCCCGGACAGCACCAGCGGCAGGCCGGTGTTCTCGGCGATGTCCAGGGTGGCGATGAGGCTGGGGCTCTGGAAGACGACCCCGATGCCCTGCGCACGGGCCCGTGGCCCGGCCTTCGGGCCCGCGGCTTCCGCGCACCAGGGCCAGAGCACCTCGCCGCTGGTCGGCTGTTCCAGTCCGGCCATCAGGTGGAGCAGCGTCGACTTGCCCGACCCTGAGGGCCCCATGACGGCGATCCGGTCGTGCGGGTGCACCTGGCAGTTGGTGCCGTGTACGGCGACCACGGCCGCCTGCCCGTGTCCGTAGGTCCGTCCGGCGTCCCGGCAGGTGACGAGCGGCAGGCCGGTCATGGCTCGATCCTGCCGTCGCGCAGGGTCAGGACCCGGTCGGCGCCCCGTACGGCCGCGGTGCTGTGGGTCACGAGCAGCACGCCGCGGCGGCTGTCACTGCCGCGGGCGCGCAGCAGGTCCAGGACGCGCTGTTCGGTGCTCCCGTCGAGTTCGCCGGTCGGTTCGTCGGCGAGGAGTACGGCGGGGTCGTTGGCCAGGGCGACGGCCAGGCCGGCCCTGGCCAGTTCTCCCCCGGCCAGTTCGCGAGGCAGGGCGCGGGCCCGGCCGAGCAGGCCCATCTGGTCCAGGAGGCCTTCGACGGTGGGTCCGCCGACGCTGCGCCGCCCCCCGGCGGTGCGGGCGAGGCGGATGTTCTGGGTGACGTCGAGGTGGGCGATCAGGTTCTCCGTCTGGAGCAGGATGCCTATTCTGCGGGCCCGGACCCTGGCCCGCTCGGCCTCGGGCCGGTGGCTGATCCGCTCTCCGGCGACCCGTACGGTTCCTCCTTCGGGCTCGTCCAGGCCCGCGAGGCAGGCCAGCAGCGTGGACTTGCCGGAGCCGGAGGGGCCCACGACGGCCACCAGCTCTCCGGGAGCGACCGTGAGGGACACCCCGCGCAGGGCGAGGGTCTCCTCCTCGCCCGCGCGGTAGAACCGGTACAGCTCGCGGGCGTCGAGAGCCGGCGGGGCGGGGGGCGCGGGTCGGGTATTCAGGACGGACGGGACCGCGGCGGCCATTACGGCCACCGCAGCGAGTCGGTGACCGTCCGCCAGGGATCGACGTTGTCGGCCGTGACCGGGCCCGACAGGGTGAGCACGATGTCGCGGCTGTCGTGGTGGAACACGTACCGCTCGAAGGCGTCGCGGACGGCCTTGCCGGTCACCGGGTCAGGGGCCGTGTTGCCCTGGTACGTGTACAGGAGGGCCTTGCCGGACTTGCGCGTCACCTCGGAGGCCTTCCCGGGCGCGAACCCGGAGACCGCCTTGGCCAGCGCCGGCACGTCGCGCGCCGTGACCGAGGCGATCGTGGGGGCCTGCGCGGCGGCGCGCTCGGACACCTCGATCCGGTTCAGCTTGTCGGTGAACGCGGTGACCGGGCCCGTGGAGGTACGTGCCCAGCCTTCGGGCACGCTGACCGTGAAACCGCCTGTGGGCGGCTTGAACACCACGTACACCTGGTTGTCGGGGATGTCGCCGGGCGGATTCGATTCAGCCGGGGCGGGCGGCGGCTTCGGATCGGCGGCCGCCGGGGAGCCGGAGGCACCGCACCCGGCGAGGGTCGCGACGACGAGCACGACCGTGGCGGAAGCAGCGCATGTGCCACGCATGTTCATGGCGCCCTCCGAACACTGGATGGATCTCCCACGCTAGGCAGTGCCGCGTTAAGGGCCGGGGCCGTGAAGGTGAGGCGAAGGCAAAACCGGGACCGCGGAGGCCATGATGGGCCCATGAGGCAGCGTGTGGTGCGGGTGGCGGTGGCCGCTGTCCTGGTGGCTCTCGTCCTGCTGGCAGGGCCGCTGGCCGCGGTCGTCCAGCGGTCCTTCTTCGAGGCCGAGCGCGGCGCCCTGGAGCGTACGGCCCTCGCGGCGACGGTCGCCGTGGGGCCCGAATTCTCCGCGGGTGACGCCGTCGAGCTGCCGCGCCCCCGACCCGGGGGACGGCTGGGGGTGTACGACCTCGCGGTGCGCCTGCGCGCGGGTACGGGAGGACCGTCGGGTGACCCGGTGACACGCCGGGCGGTCGGCGGGAAGGTCACGCGCGGGAGCAGCGGGGACGATCTCGTCGTCGCGGTCCCGGTGGTCTCCGCGGAACAGGTCATCGGGGTGGTCCGGGCCTCGGTCCCCGCCCGTACGGTCTGGAACCGCGTTCTGTGGGCGTGGGCGCTCCTGCTGGCGGTCACCCTGCTGGCCCTGGCCACGGCGGTCCTGGTCGCGCGCCGCCAGGCACGCTCACTGAGCGCCCCGGTGGAGGCGCTCTCCCGTACGGCCACGGAGATCGCCGACGGTGACCTCGGCGCCCGGGCCGGTCCGTGCGGGATCGCGGAGCTGGACCAACTGGCCCGCACCCAGAACGATATGGTCGAGCGGCTCACCCACCTTCTGCGCCGGGAGCGAGACTTCAGCGCCAACGCCTCCCATCAGCTGCGTACGCCGCTGACCGGGCTCCAACTCGGCCTCGAGGCCGCCCAGAAGCTGCCTCCGGGTCGGGATCTGCGCCCGGCCGTGCGGGAGGCCCTGGAGCGGGTGCGCCACCTGGAGGAGACCATCGCGGAGGTGCTGCGGCTGGCCCGGTCGGGCAGCGGTGAGGAGCAGCCGGTCCCCCGGGAACCGCTCGACCGTGTCCTGGACCGCGCACGGGCGCGCTGGCACGGCGAGTTCGCCGCCGCCGGGCGGCGGCTGGAGTTCCGCTCGTCGCCCGGCTCCGAGCCCTTCGATGTCGCGGGCCGCACCACCGCGCAGATCCTCGACGTCCTCCTCGACAACGCGCTGCGGCACGGCCGGGGTACGGCCGCGGTGGCCATGCGGGAGACCGCCGGGGCGGTCGCGGTCGATGTGGCCGACGAAGGGACGCTCGCGCTCGCCCCAGGGGCGGTGTTCACGCGCGGCAGCACGACCGGCCCGGGCAGCGGTATCGGTCTCGCGATGGCCCGGGAACTGGCGGAGGCGGCGGGCGGGCGGCTGAGCCTGCGCTCCCCGGCTCCGACCACGTTCACCCTGCTCCTCCCCGGTCCGGGGGATTGACCCGGTCCCCCGGACCGGCCGGCGAAGAGCCGAGCCCGCCGGTCACCGTGTCGCGACGTACGAGGGCGGCCGGCTTCCGCCACGCTGAAGGTCACGACCGCCACCGCGTCGTCGCATGCGTCGAACCCGGGTCCTTCATGTTCCGTGTGAGGGGAAAGCAAACACGCGCTCGGACACGGTCACTTCACCGCCGCAGGGGACGCGAGGTACCGGCAACGCCGCACGACCCCCTCGTGCCCACCCGGCGGCCCGATCCATGAGCGTGCGGCGTCGATACACCGACCAGGAGTGATGGACAGTGGAAAAGTCAGAAGCGCTGACCGAGCAGGACGTCGTCGGCACCGGAGCGTACGTCGTGAAGAAGCTCCCGGAGGTCACACTGGCTTTCTGGATCATGAAGATCGCCGCCACGACTCTCGGTGAAACAGCTGGGGACCTCTTCGCCCAGACCCTGGGGCTGGGCTACTTCCTCACCACGGTCGCACTGTTCCTGATCTTCGTGGTCACGCTGGTGGTCCAGCTCCGTTCCAAGCGGTACAACCCCTTCTTCTACTGGACCGTCATCCTGTCCACCAGCATGGCCGGCACCACCATGTCCGACTTCATGAACCGTGACGCCAGCGCGAAGTACCTCTCGGTCGGGGCGACGTCGCTGGGCTGGGGCCCCCAGGGCCTGGGATTGGGTTACCCCGTCGGCGCGGCGATCCTCGTCTCGATCCTGGCCGCGATCTTCGTCGTCTGGAGGTTCACCGGCATGACGTTCGTCATCCGCGACATCACCACGCTTCGCGGCGAGGCCCTCTTCTGGTCGGCGATCCTCGTGTCCAACACGCTCGGAACCTCCATGGGCGATTTCCTGTCCGACAGCTCCGGACTCGGCTACCTGGGCGGCGCGCTCCTCGTCTGCGCACTGCTCGGCGTACTCCTCGCCCTCATGCCGGTGCCCGTGGTGCCGAACGTCGTGCTGTTCTGGATCGCCTTCGTACTCACCCGCCCACTGGGGGCGACCGCGGGTGACTTCCTCACCAAGCCGATCGCCAAGGGCGGCCTGGACCTCGGCACGACGGGCTCGTCCGCCGTGCTCTTCGCGGTCCTCATCGGCCTCATGGGCTACGCCCGTGTTCAGGAGCGCAGGAACACCGTCCGGCGCGTCGAGGTCGCGGCCCGGAACTCCTGAACTGGCCGGTACGAGCCCCGTTCAGGTCCGACCGCGCTTTCGGCGGATGCGGGAACTGGCGTTGCTCGCGGCGCTCTGTCGCTGACGGACCCACAGCCCCCAGGCCCACCGTCGCTTCCCGGCCGTCCGGCTACCCGCCGTGGCCTTCTCGCTCACCCGGTTCGCGGTGCCGGCAGTGAACGTCAGGTGTGTCATGGAAGCCGTCACGCCGCGTTGCGCTTGAGGGCGTGAGCGAAGCGGCGCACCGCGCCCGTTGCGCGTCGTCGACCATCCGGTCGCTGTCGGACGCGGCGTTGGCCAGGCTGGCACAGCACAGGGTCAGCAGCAGCGCGCCCCCGGCGATGGGGAGGGTGCGGCGAGGCGGCGGTGGGGCCAGCAGGGCCCGGACCCGCTGGGGTACGTCACCGCCGGTGACGGCGAGCGCCGGAGTACTCGTCGCGCGGGAGGCGGAGGCAAGGGCGGCCCGCCCGACCGCGCGGGCGACGACCCTGCGGCTCCCGACCTCCGCGGCGGCCTCCTCGTCGGCCCAGCGCTCCAGGGCGAAGCCACCGGCGTCGGCCAGTGGCCGCAGCAGCGGATTGACGGCGGCGGTGAGCCGCCACAGGATGTGGAAGAGGTGGTGGCGGCTTCGGAGGTGGGCTCTTTCGTGTGCCAGCAGCGCCTCGCGTTCCTCGTTGCCGAGGCAGCGCAGCATGCCGCGTGACACCACGATGCGTCCGGGGGCGCCGGGAAGGGCGAACGCCTGCGGAGTGTCGTCGTCGATCACGACCAGCTGACTGTCGCCGGGTGCCCGGGCGCACTCGCGCCGGGCCCGGAGCAGATGACCGGCCTGTCGTACGGCTGCGAGGACCAGGGAGACGGCTCCCGCCAGCAGCGTCAGGGCGCTGACCACCGCGACGGTGAGGTGGACCGGGTCCTCGGCCCGCAGCGCGGGCACCGACCAGCGGCCCTCCGCCGCCACCTGGGGAATCTGCGCCACCCCGGTGAACGCCAGCAAGGCCAGCGATCCCGTCCAGCCGACCGCTGTCACCAGCGCGGCGCAGGCCAGAGCCCACGCCGCGGGGCGCGGGGCGAGTCGACGGGACATGCGTGGCGCGAAGACGGTCAGCGCGGCCGTGACCGCGAGCGGAACGTAGACGCTGATCAGCACCGGCTCACCTCCCGTCGTCCCCGCGCCGCCCGGCGTCGTCACGACCGTCGTTCCTGGACAGCAGCTGGTGCAGCAGTTGCTCGTCCTGTGCGGACAGCTCGGAGACGAAACGGACACGCGGGGCCGCCGCCCCCGACGCGTTCGGTGCTGGTGTAGATCCGCTGGTAGGCCCACGGCGCCTGGACGAGCATCCGGCCACCGGCGCGGTCGTCTCGACCTACCCCGGAGCCAGTCGCCTGCTGGGCGACCTGCGTCGCGCGGGCCGCCTGACCGCCCCCGTCCTCACCTACCTGACCGACTTCTCCGTGCATCCGCTGTGGGTGGCGGACGGCGTGGACGTGCACCTGGCCGCCCACGGCGTGCCCGCCGCGCAGGCACGAGCGGCCGGAGCCCGGGACGTTCGCGTGTGCGGCCCGGTCGCCGACCCCCGGTTCCGTCCCGGCGACGGACAGGAGCGCGACCAGGCCCGCGCCAGGTTCTAACTGCCGTACGCCGCCCCGCTCGCCCTGCTCGTCGCCGGGTCCTGGGGTGTCGGGCCCGTCCGGCAGGTCGCCCGGGAACTGCGCGACTGCGGCGCCGGCGTCCCGGTCGTCGCCTGCGGCCACAACGACTCCCTGGCCCGACAGCTGCGCGCGGACGGCATCACACACGCCTACGGCTGGGTCGAGGACATGCCCGGCCTGATGCACGCGGCAGACGTCCTGGTCCAGAACGCGGGCGGACTCACCTCCTTGGAGGCGTTCGCGGCGGGTCTGCCCACGGCCAGTTACCGCTGCATACCGGGCCACGGTCTGACCAACGCCGCCGCCCTGGAAGAGGCGGGCCTCGCCGTCTGGATCCGCGACCCGGCCGATCTCAAAGGGCGTGCTGCACGACCTGGTCGAGGGCCCGCGGGGGCTGCGGCAGCGCGCGGCGGGACTCGCTCTGTTCGCACAGTCCTCGCACGACGGGCCCGCGGCCGAGATCGCACGCGTCCACCGCTCGGATCCGCGGCCCCCTGCCTCGCGACCCGCCACGAGGCGGCGCGGCCGCCCGCAGCGGCTCGCGGCCACGACAGCCGCTGCCTGCGCGGTCTGGGCCTGCGCCGTGGGCACCGGGCTCGCGACGACGCACGACGGGCCCGCTCTGATGCGCGCCCTCGACCACGGCCTCGACCCGGACCGCCTCGCACCCGGCCAGGGCCACGCTCCGGAAGGGCATCACTCGTGAACACGACCCGCGCCCTCCGGGCGACCACTTTGGCCGCTGCCGCCCTCGCGGCCGTCCACGGCGCTCCCGTCGTTTCCACCTTCGGACCGCTGCGCAACCGCGTCATGCCCCGCCTCTGCGGCCGGGGCCGCCCGGACCACGTCGCGCTCACCTTCGACGACGGACCCGACGCCCTCTCCACACCCTTCTTCCTGCGGTCGCTCGACCGGCGCGGGGTGCGCGCCACGTTCTTCATGCTCGGCAGCGCCGCCCACCGCGCTCCCGGCCTGGTCCGCGAGATCGCCGCCGCGGGCCATGAGATAGGCGTCCACGGCTGGCAGCACCGGCCTCCTGCTGCGCGGCCCGCGCGCCACCTACGACGACTTCGCCCGCGCCCGCGACACCATCGCCGCGATCACCGGAAGCCGGCCCACGCTCTTGCGCCCCCCGTACGGTGTCATGACCACCGCCGCACACATGGCGGCCCGGCGCCTGGAACTCACGCCGGTCCTGTGGACCTGCTGGGCAAGGACTGGACGGCTCGGGCCACACCGGAGTCGGTCCACCGAACGGTGGTTTCCTCCTTGGACGGTGGCGGCACCATCCTGCTCCACGACTCCGACTACACCTCCGCCCCCGGCGCCTGGCGCGCGGCCCTGGGCGCCCTCCCCCGCATTCTCGATACCTGCGGGCAACAGGGCTACGGAGTCGGCCGGCTGTGCGGCCACGGCTGGCCCGGTGACACCGAGAGCCATGCCGTTCACCCCGCGCGCGGCGGTGCTTCGGGTCACTGATCACCCCGGGCCCCTCCTGCCGGAGTGGATGCGCCAACCCGGGCATGACGCTCCGGCCCAGGAGGGGGCCAGGCGGACGTGGGGACCACATCGAGGTGGCCGATGGGGTTCTCCGTCCGACGAAGGGTGCTCACCCTCCACTGAGCCCGCACGGCGCCGCGGCGACGAGGTTCACCTTGCTCCTGCCCGGCAGCAGGACTGGCGCATCGCCCCGGCCGGCCCGGGAAGTTCAGCCAGTCTGTCCGGCGAGAGGCCGGGACACCGGCGTGTCGGCGCGGCTGACCTGCAAGTAGCCGACGAGCACGGCGATCGGCACCAGCAGCGCGAGGCTGACCGGCCCGGTCCCCCATCCCAGGCCGTCGCGCAGCGCGGGGACGCCCATCCAGTCCGCGAACGAGGCGCCGAGGGGGCGGGTGAGGACGTACGCCGCCCAGAAGGCGGCCACGGCGTTCAGGCCGAGGAAACGGCGGCACAGGACGGGCAGCGCGATCAGGGCTGTGAAGAGGAGACCGGACGGCAGGTAGCCCCAGTGCAGGGTTCCGGCGGTGAGGTCGCCGACGGCGGTGCCCAGGGCGAAGGTCGTCAGGACGGTGGCCCAGTAGAAGGATTCGCTGCGGGTGGTGCGGATGCTGTGGATGGACAGGGTGCGCTCACTGGCGTACCAGAGGGCGAGGACGACGGCGAGGACGAGGGCGAACCCCACGGCCGACACCGTGTACGGGATGCCCACGATGACGTGGACGACGTCTGCCGCCATGGTGCCGAACACGCTGACCATGACGATCGCCGACCAGTACGTCCACGGCCGGTAGCGCGGTGACCGGAACTGCAGTATCAGCAGGGCCGCCAGGCCCGCGAACCCGAGGCAGCCCGCCGGGACCGGGCCCAGTGTGCGCGCCAGGAAATCGGAGGCGGTCTCCCCCATACCGGTCGTGAGGATCTTCACGGTCCAGAACCAAGCCGTGACCTCGGGCACCTTGGAGCAGCCCGCTCCCGGCCGGGCACGGTGGGAGACCTCTGGGTGCGGTGCGCGGGAAACCTCTGATGCCGCGGTTGTGCTCACTGCCTCTGTCATCGACGTCCGCCCTCCCGGCGCCAACTGTTGCGCCGTGCGCTGCTGCTGGTGTGCGGGAAGGCCCCGGCAGCCGGGGATCCCGGGGCAGGCGGCCGCCCGTACTGATGTCTACAGGACTGTAGACGATACGGTCCGGGCTTCCGCACTCCGGCCCCCCGAGCGGGGCGGGCGTACGGCGTTCCGGGCGGCCGGCTTCCGCGGCGGGCTGTGGGCGAGCAGGGGACCGTAGGAGCCCGAGCGTGCACGGAACTCCGGCCGCGCGTGTGCCGGCGGAGCGTGCTCAGGATCTGTTCAGGTAACCGGTGGCACGGTCTGCTGCCATGACATCCGAGACGTACAGTCAGCCCGGCGCCGTCCGTGGCCGTGGGCCGCGCTGGAACAAGGTGCCCGAGGTCACGCTCTACTTCTGGGTCATCAAGATCTTGTGCACGACCGTCGGGGAGACCGCGGCGGACTTCCTGAACTCGCAGCTGGGCCTGGGGTTGACCGGCACGTCGCTGGTCATGAGCGTGCTGCTGGCGGCGGCCGTGGTCGCGCAGTTCCGTACGGCCACCTACCGGCCGTCCGTCTACTGGCTGGTCGTGGTACTGGTCAGCGTGGTCGGCACCCTGATCAGCGACAACCTGACGGACAATCTGGGCGTGCCCCTGGAGGTCACCACCGCGGTGTTCGCCGGGGCCCTCGCCCTCGTCTTCCTCACCTGGGCCCGGATCGAGCGGACGCTGTCCATCCACAGCATCGACACCGTGCGCCGGGAGGCCTTCTACTGGCTGGCGGTGCTTTTCACCTTCGCCCTGGGCACCGCGGCCGGAGACCTCGCGGCGGAGCGGCTCTCCCTGGGCTACTGGTTGTCCGCGGTGCTCTTCGCGCTGGCGATCGGCGCCGTGTGGCTCGCGCACTCCGTCGGGCTGGACGCGGTGTGGAGTTTCTGGATCGCCTACGTCCTGACCCGCCCGCTCGGTGCTTCCCTGGGCGACTACCTCTCCCAGTCCTCCGACGACGGCGGTCTGGGTCTGGGCACTGTCCTCACCAGCGCGCTGTTCCTGCTGGTGATCCTCGCGCTGGTCGTGTTCCTCACGGTCACGCGTAAGGACGTGGCCCGCAGGGAGGAACTCAGCCGGACGGCAGTCTGACCACGAACACCGCTCCCCCGCCGTCCGGTTCGCCGTATTCCGCTTCGCCGCCCGCGGAGCGGGCCAGGCGCCGGGCGAGCGGCAGACCCAGGCCCGCCCCGTCGTGGCCATCGCCCGGATCGGCCCGGTGGCCGGGCCGGAACAGCTGGGTGCGGAAGCCGTGCGGGACGCCGGGACCGTCGTCGCGCACCTCGACGCGGACGCGGGCCGCCTCCCGGCAGGCGCGGACGTGGACCGTCGTCGCCGCGTAGCGCAGCGCGTTGTCCAGGAGGGGGCTCAGAATGCGCTCCAGGAGGGCGGCGGACACTCCGGCGGTCAGTCGGCTGTCCTCGCTGGTGACCGTGATGCCGACCGGGTGGGTACGGCCGGCCCGGGCGCTGAGCGCCTGCAGGACGGGGAGCACGATGGCGGTGCCGGGTACCTGGCGGGCATCCTCGCGGGCTTCGGCGAGGAGGGTGTCGCAGATGGCCCGCATGGTGTGGGCGGCTTCGCCGATGGCCGTCTGCGCGGTGCTGGTTTCGGAGTCGCTCCGCGGGCGGGACTGCCACCACTCGAGTTCGGCGATGATCGTGGCCAGCGGATTGCGCAGTTCGTGGGACAGCTCGCTGGTGAGCTGCCGTTCATGGCGCAGGACCGCCCGGATCCGGTCGAGGAACGCGTCCAGCGAGGCTCCCAGCCGGGCGAGTTCGGCGGGCCGGGCGACGCTGGCGAAGCGCTCCTCGGAGAGGGTGGCGCTCCATCGGGCGGCTTCGTCGGTCATCGCGTGGACCGGCCGCAGGGCTCGCCCCACAGCGAGGCGGGTCACCGCGTACGTGCAGGCCAGCATGACGGCGTCCAGTACCAGAGAAGCCACCAGCAGGGTGTTGCCGGAGTCCTGGTAGGGCATCAGGTCGAGTGCGGTGACCACCGTCGCCGAGCGGCCGCTCCCCGAGGGGGGTACGGGGCGGGCGCAGAGGCGTACGGCTGCTCCGCCGTGCGTGGCGGTCGAGCACCGGGGGCCGCCCTGGGCGGTGAGGCGCGTGGCCTCCCGGGTGACGGGGCTGCCGGCCGCGGCGGACGGCGGCCTTTCCACCAGGCGGGTTCCCTGGTAGATCCAGGCGTTGGCGTCGAGGAGGTCCTCCTGCGGGGTCTCCAGTACGCGCAGGAGCGGGCCGCTGGTGTCGACGGTCGCGGCGATGGCGGTGGCGCGGGCCCGCAGCACCTCGTCCGCCTGGCGGACGAGGTGCTGGTGGACGAACGCGTTGAAGGCCAGGGTGAACACCGCCGTGACGAACGCGGCGGTCGCGACCGCGAGCAGGGAGAGCCGTCCCCGCAGCGTGGCCGGCCGCTGCCAGGCTCGCAGTGGCCTCATGACAGGCGGTGACCTACGCCCCGGGACGTGCCGAGGGAGAGTGCGCTCCCGGCCTCCCGCAGCTTGCGGCGGAGCCGGGTCAGGTACTGATCGAGGGTGTTGTCACTGACCTGAGCGCCCTCCGGCCAGCCGGCCCGTACCAGCTCCCGTCGTCGCACCAGGCCCCCTTGGGCGGTGAGAAGGACGGCCAAGACGCGGAATTCGGTCGGCGTGAGGTTCACGGGGAGGCCGCGCACGGCGCAGGTGTGGCGCAGGGGGTCCAGTACGACGTCTCCGGCGGTGGCCGGTGAGGCAGCAGGGCTGCGTTTGACCGCGGCCCTCAGGCGGGCGGCGAGTTCGGCGAGGTGGAACGGTTTGGCGAGGTAGTCGTCGCCGCCCGCGGAGAACCCGCTGAGCCGGTCACCGAGCTGGTGGCGGGCGGTCAGGAAGACGACCGGACGGTCGAAACCGCCCGCCCGCAGGGCCTGGCACACGTCGCGGCCGTCGGCGTCCGGCAGCCCGACATCGAGGACCACAGCGTCCACGCTGCCGTCGGCCAGCCGCAGGGCGGTCGCGCCGTCCGGCGCGGGAGTGCTCTCGAACCCCTCGTCGCGCAGCCCGCGCAGCAGGACGTCACGCAGACGGTGGTCGTCCTCGACAACCAGGATGTGCCGGCTCATGATGACGGCCCTTCCCTCCTTGAACAGCGCCTCAGCCGGTCTTCACCGCCGGGGCGGCAGTGGCGCTGCAGGACGCGGCGCGGTCGCGCGGGTGCGAGGAAGAGGGCCATCACGGGAACGAGGCAGCGAGCCCATACGCCGACCTGGAGCGCCCGGCCGACCGGCGACCAGAGCATATACGGTCTACAGCACTGTAGACGATCCATGCGCGGAGGGACGCCGCCCATGGGCGACAGGGTCGCGGAGTAGCGCCCTGCGGGCGAGCTGGAGGCCGACGTCCTCGCGGCGCCCCGGTGCGGCCGACGGCCCGCTGACCCCAGGACGCGTTGACGAGCCGCTCGACAGGTCCCTCGCCGCACCACCGTGACCACGATCCCGTCTCGCGTGGACGAAACGGACATCGTGGCCCGGAAGCAGTCCCGTGGCCGGGCGGATGCCGTGACGGGTGGGGCACGCGTTCGCCATCACCGTGTCCGGCGAAGGGCGCAATCCCTCAGATCTCGGACAGTGACGAGGTAGCCGCCGTGGCTGTCAGTCCTGCTTGATCGCGGATACGTCGAACTCCAGGACCACCTTGTCCCCCACGAGTACGCCGCCTCCCTCCAGCGCGGCGTTCCAGGTGATGCCGTACTCCTTGCGGCTGATCGTCACCGCGCCTTCGAACCCCACCCGCCGGTTGCCGAAGGGGTCGGTGGCACTGCCCATGAACTCGAAGTCGATTCCGACCGGCCGGGTGACGTCCTTGATCGACAGGTCTCCTTCGACCCGGTAGCGCGTCTCGTCGAGCTGGCTGACACCGCTGCTGGTGAAGGTGATCTCGGGAAAGCCCGGCGCGTCGAGGAAGTCATTGGTGCGCAGGTGGCCGTCGCGCTGCTCGTTGCCCGTGTCGATACTGGCGGCCTGGATCGTCACCTTCGCCCAGGACTTACCCGGCTCGGAACCGTCCAGGTCCGCGGTGCCGTCGAACTCGCGGAAGGTACCGCGGACTTTGGTGACCATCGCGTGGCGGGCGACGAACGCGATGCTGGTGTGAGCGGGATCGAGCACATAGTGCCCGGTGAGGTCAGCCAGGGGCTTCGAGGTCATCGGCGTACTCCACAGAGAGGAAGGGGAGGGGACGAGCTGCTGCAGAGCCCACGCTAGAGAGTCCGCCCACCGCAGGCTCAACCCCGCACCCGATACCTCACCCGGATGCTCCAAGAGCTCGCATCCGCACGGATGGGCCCGCTCGCCTCCAGCAGTGGGCCGGTGACCCGCTTCTCGGTCCCGACCTCGAGGACTACCTGTACGTGTCCGTCACGAACGCCACCGCCACCAGTCCGACGGACCCCTGGCAGCCTGGTGGCGCGCCCGGCCAGCCCGCCCGGGCAGTAAGGGCCACAGCACTGGCCGCCGCCGCAACGGCGCGACCTGGCTCATCGACCGCCGCCTCGGCGCGATCGTGATCCCGGCCGCGCTGCCGGGGAGGCGCGCCGGAGGTGACCTTGGCGGTGGGACCGCAGGTGCTGTCCGCCGCACGGGAAGCGCCGTGTACGACAATCCATGGCCGGGGGCGGGTACGCCACAGATGGACACCGGAGCCCCCACCGCACCACCATGGCCATGTGCCACGTACTCCCGAACTACCTGAAGCCACTGCGCACCATCGGCTGCCCGCCTGGCAGCGGGTGACGCAGGGCGAGAACCGGTGGGCCTCGACCGCTGCCGTGCTCACCGCCGTCGCGCTGCAGTGGACGCTCCCGGAGCGGCTGTCCGTCAAGCCCGAGTGGCTGCTGCCCGGACTTGAGATCGCCCTGGTGTTGGCGCTGATCGCGGGCAACCCGCGCCGTATCGAGCGGTCCTCGCAGATCTACCGGCTCGCCGAACTCGTCCTGACAGCCCTCATCAGCGCGGCCAACGGTTGGTCTGCGGTCAGGCTGGTGGTCGGTCTGGTGACGGGGACGGAGGGCAGCGACGCGACGTCACTGCTCGTGACCGGCGGCGGTATCTGGCTGACCAATGTGATCGCCTTCGCCCTCTGGTACTGGGAGTGGGACAGGGGCGGTCCGGTCGCCCGGGCGCACGCCACGCACAGATACCCGGACTTCCTGTTCCCGCAGATGCAGAGCCCCGAACTGGCTCCGCCGCACTGGGAACCGGCCTTCCCCGACTACTTCTACCTCTCCTTCACCAACGCCACCGCGTTCAGCCCGACCGATGTGATGCCGGTGACGCGGTGGGCGAAAATGCTGATGATGCTCCAGTCGGCGGTCTCTTTGCTGACGGTCCTGCTCGTCGTGGCGCGCGCCGTCAACATCCTCAAGTAACCATCGACGCCCACGGGCAGCCGTCATCGCTGTGACGACTCCGGGCCGTGATCAGTCGTCGCGGCTCCTGAGCCGACGTACGCCGAGCACGCAGCACGTGTGGTGCGAGCCCCGCCACCAGGCCGTAGGCCCCACCGCAGGAGACACTGGCACCGTGGAGTACAAGCTGTGCCAGTGAAATCCTGGCCGCTGTCGGTGGAGCGGTTGACCCAGAGTTCGTGGTCGTTGGCGGTGACGCGGCCGATTGCCACCAGGCGGAGAACTGACGGACCGGGGCTCGGGTTCGACGGGTCAGACTCCGGCGGCGGTGACGACCGCGTCGGTCGTGAAGCCCAGCAGCAGGCCGAGCAGGATGCACCAGGTGGTCAACTCCTTCGTCGCGGCGCTGCGCCGGGCCACGGCCAGCAGCTCGATGACGACGTAGAGGATCGACCCCGCGGCCAGGCCGAGGAAGGCGATGGACAGCGTGTCGTTGACGAGGTGCTGTCCGAGCAGGGTCCCGAGGAACGTCGGTCCGCCACCGATCGCGCCCAGTAGCAGGAGCGTGCCCCAGGAGGGACGTTCGCCCTCGGCGGCGAGCGGGGCGACGATGCCGAAGCCCTCGGTGGCGTTGTGCAGGCCGAAGCCGATCACGAGCAAGACTGCCAGGGAGATCTCACCCTGGGCAGCGGAACTGCCGATGGCGAGGCCCTCGGCGAAGTTGTGCAGGCCGATGCCCGTGGCGATCATCAGGGCGAGTTCGCCCGCGTACGACCTCACGGCCGGTGCGAGTTCGGCGGCGGCCGCCGCTCCCGGGCCGACCGGACGGGCCGAACCGGCGCGCCGGGCGGCGATCCAGCGGTCGTACTGCACAAGCCCGCCGAGTCCCACCGCGAGGCCCGCGGACAGCACCAGCCCGTCGGTGAGCGAGGTGCCCCAGTGCGCGCCCTTCAACGCTTCGTCCACGGGCTCCCAGGCGTGGCTGAGTATGTCCCACACGAGGAAGACCAGAATGCCGATCGCGACGGCGTTCATGCCGCCCTTCAGCCGCGGGGTCGCGTTGCGGAGGCGACCGATCGGCAGCCCGAGGAAGATCGTGAAACCCGCGATGGCGCCGAGGAGCGCGATCTGAGAGCCGGACATGGAAACTCCGCAGGAGAGGGCAACAGGGAGACCTACCTCCGATATGAGGTAAGGCTGCGCTAACCATAGACCTCCCGAAGGGTGATCGTCTACATGATGTAGACGATCCGGCGGTGCGGTCGTGGCACTCCGTCGGTTCTCCAGGCGACATGTGCGGTACCAGTACGACAACCTGGCGCCACCCGGTTTCGCCACCGCTGCGCTGTCTTCCTGTCCGGCGCGGCCGCCGACTGTCTGAGACCCGGTTCTCACGCGTAGCCGCGGCCCGTCTCACGATCGTGTTGCCGTCGTCCTCCTCATGTGCCGCTACGCCACCGCTGGTGCGGGCGGGCCAGGCCGATGTCGTACGCGAGGATGACGGCCTGGATCCGGCCGCGAGCACCGATCTTTGCCAGGATGCGGCCCACGTGGGTCTTCACGGTGCTTTCGGACAGAACCAGGCGTTCGGCAATCTCACTGTTGTTCCAGCCCTGCCCGATGGCCACCAGGACCTGGTGTTCCCGCTCGGTCAAGGCCTGGATGCTGGGGTGGGCCGCCGGACGAGGGTCGGCCGGTCGCCGGGGGAGCCGGTCGGCGTAGGCATCGAGAAGCCTGGCGGGTCAGGCCCGGGGCGATGACGGCGTCACCCGAGGCCACGGCGCGGATCCCGGCGAGCAGTTCCTCGGGTTCGGCGTCCTTGAGCAGAAACCCGCTGGCTCCGGCGCGCGGGGCCGCGTGCGCGTACTCGTCCAGGTCGAAGGTGGTGAGGACCAGGATCCGGGAACGGCCGCCCGCGGCGACGACGCGCCGGCCTTTGAGACCGTCATGGCCCGCTTCCGCAGAGCCTGGCCCGCCATGATCCGGGCAGAGCTACGGGCGGCCGCAGCAGTTGGCAGCCGGTCAGCATTGAAGCCAGTCCGGGTTGAGGCAGCCGCCGGTGGGTCGTGAGCGACAACGCCGTGCTCGCCACCCTCCCCAGCCGCCAGCCCGCCCACCTGACGCACACCACCCTCGTCGGCACCCCTCGCGGCGAGCGCGGGGCGTCGGCCGCGCGCTTCATCGCGTCGCGGATGTGCGTCGGCGGCGACCGCCCTATTCCACGCTGCGCGGCGACAGCCGCTGTGTGATCCGGTCGAACAGCTCTGTCAGCGGGCCGCCGACGTCCTGACCGAACTCGGTCAGCCCGTAAGTGACCTGGGGCGGCGTCGTTGGTTTGACCTCCCGCCAGACCAAGCCGTCCTGAACCAGCGCACGCAGGGTCTGGGCGAGCATCTTCTCGCTGATGCCCTGGATGCTCTCGCGCAGCTCGAAGAACCGGAGGTTGTTATTTCGCAAGGAGATCAAGACCCAGACGCCCCACCTGCTGGTCACATGGTCGACCACATCGCGTGCGGGGCAGTCGGTGTGAAACACGTCATACGGCTTTCCCACCTCGCCCTCTGTGAGCTGTGCGCCTTCCGTCATGTGATGAGCTTACCCGCAGGTATGTCCTTACGAGAAGTTAGCCCACCTTCTAGCCTCCAGGTCACAGAAGAGATCGAGCGAGGAGCCAATCATGATCGTGGTGACCGGGGCTACCGGGAATGTGGGCCGGCCGCTGACGCGGGCGCTGGCCGAGGCGGGACAGCAGGTGACGGCAGTGTCGCGGCACGCGGCGGCCGTGCCGGACGGTGTCCGCCACGTGGCGGCCGACCTGGCCGAGCCCGCCGGCCTTGAACCCGTACTGGCCGGGGCGAAGGCGCTGTTTCTGCTGCTGGCCGGCGACATGCACGCCGCCGGAGCCAGCCCGGCCGACATCATCGCCCAAGCCGCGGACAGTGGGGTTCGCCAAGTCGTCCTGCTCACCTCGCAGGGCGTAGCCACCAGGCCCTACGGCCCGACGCGGATCGCGATGCGCGCGGTGGAGGACGTACTGCGCGCGTCCGGCTTGGACTGGACCATCCTGCGGCCGGGCGGCTTCGCCTCCAACGCGCTGTGGTGGGCCGAGTCCGTCCGCGCGCAGCGGGTCGTCGCCGCGCCCTTCGGCGACGTCGGGGTACCGGTCATCGACCCGGCAGACATCGCCGAGGTCGCGGCGGCCTGCCTGCTGGATCACCAGCACACCGGCGCCGTGTACGAACTGACCGGACCTGAGAGGATCACGCCGCGCCAGCAGACGGAAGCCATCGCCGCCGCGCTGGCCTCGCCAGTGCGGTTCCACGACCTGACCCGCGACGAGGCCAAGGCAGCCATGTCCCAGAACATGCCGGTGGAACTCGCCGCAGACACCCTGGACATCCTCGGCTCCCCGAACCCGGCCGAGCTGCGCGTCAGCCCGGACGTGCGGCGGATCTTGGGCCGCGCCCCGCGCCCCTTCGCCGACTGGGCCGCCCGCAATATCGCCGCGTTCCACTGAGGCTGGTCAGCGCCTCTGGAACCTCTCGGCGTGCCCGGCGATCCGCTGCCGATTGTGGGGAAACCTGATCTGGCGTTGACGTTGGCGTGGTCGGGCGGGGGTCGACGCAGTGGCCGCAATGGATCGCCGTGCACGGCATATCCGGCTGCGGATCGCTACCTTCCCGGGGAGACCGACGCGGCGCGAGGGTATCGGCTGAGGCAATCGGACCGGGCCCCGGGCGCCTGGCGTCGGTCTGACGAGCCCCGGTGGGTGCCGCTCTCGCCTGCGCGGGAGCGGCACCACGGAAGGAGGCGGCTGCCGTCAGGCCTTGCCCATGAGGGGTGCCACCCGTTGCTTCGTCATCTTGGTACCACCCGTCAGGCCGTTGTCGTTGCTGTAGCACCAGCTGACGAGCACGGTCACCACCAAGGTGCCGACCCGCGGCCACCAGCGTGGTGTCGCCCCCCGCCAAGCGGTGCTGGTCTCGGTGATGGCCCAGGCCGTCGATCGTCTCCATCAGCGCGTTGTCATACGCGTCCCCGACGCTGCCGATCGAGGGGCGGATGCCCTCGATCGGCTGGTGCTCGGTGAAGCGCACGCCGGTGTCGCGCGACCCGGCATCGGAATGGTGCATGAGCTGGTCGCGTCCGACGGGGCTGCCCTCGTGGGTGCGGCGCCACAACGCCATCCGTAGCGGCACGTCGACCGGCAGCGGCGGCCCCGGTACGACGGGCGGAGCAGTCGACGCGAGCGATCCACCTTCGCTCCGCGCGGCGGCCGCACCGGAGCGCAGCCGCTCCGGCAATGGCCGGCCCGGGGCGAGGACGATGCCGCGCAGGGGCAGCCGGTAGGAGTCGCCCGGCCTGGACGCGTGCAATTCACGGGCGTCGAGCAGAACGTCATCGGGGCCCGTACGCGCGGCGGACGATTCCGCCCTGGCGAGGAGTTCCGCCAGCGGCCGCCCCGGGAGACCCGGCCCACTGAGCGACCCGGCTCGCCGTGCGTCGAGGCCGGGCGTGAACCCTCGTGGGCCTCGTCACAGGCGGACGCATCCGCAGTGCCTCCCCCACACCGTCGGCGATCAGCACGGCGTCCCCCTCGGAGGAGGCGTGGAGCGCTGCCGTTCCCCGGACGGGAAATGGGTGCCACCGGTGTCGTCGCCGGGGGCCGGCCCCCGCGCGCACCTGCGGCCAGGAGCAGCGCCCCGACATGGCACCCGCGGGACACCTCGGCGGCAACGGGGAAGGAGGCCAGTTCGGCCAGATCGGGAGGCGCGCGGCAGATCCAGAAGGCGATCGGCCATCGGCCTGAACCCCAGGACCCCGGCCCTCCCGCCGCCGCCGCGGCCGCTCCGGTCCCCGGCCGGACGGCGACGACCTCCCGGGCCGGACCCGCGGACGGGATGACCCCCGAGGGCTCCGAGCGGGTGGCTGAAATCCCCTCCCCCAGGCTCCAGTTGGCGATCGCGGTTGTTTGGCGAACGCCTAACCGAGTAGGTGCACACCTGTGCGTCCAGCGTCTACCGCCGTGCTCTAGTTACCCGTGGTCGGTACGTGGTGACACCGCGTACGGATCGTCCGCCGACGACGCCGCGCCACACGGCGTCTCCCCTCAACCTCAGGAGCACCATGACCCCGATCCTCTTCGTCTATGCCAAGGGCGGCCCTCCGCTGGAGTACGCGGTCCCGAGAATCGCGGCCCATGCCGAGGTGCACGTCCTGGCGCTCGCGTCACTGCCTCGCTCCACCGAGCCGGTGTGGCTGCCCGGGTGCGCGTCGGTCACCACGGCCCTGCCGGGCGAGGGGGTGGAACTGGTCGATCTGATCTGTTCCCACGCCCGCCGCGTCGGCGCGGCGGCGGTGCTGACCCTGTCGGAGTACGCGGTGGTGGCCGTCGCCCACGCGAGCCTGCGGCTCGGGCTGCGCGGCGCCGGCGAGCGGGTCGCGGGGGCGCGGGACAAGCGCCTGATGCGCAGGATCTGGCGTGACGCCGGGGTGCCCGTACCGGGGTTCGCGGAGATCCACGCTCCGCAGGACATCGCGACCGCCTTCGAGACCCTGCGGCCGCCGCTCCTCCTGAAGGCCGCGTGGAGCGCGGGTTCCACGGCCCATCTCACCGTGTGGAACGAGCAGCAGGCCGAGGAGGGCTGGAAGACCGGACGCACCGTCATGGAGGCGTCCTCCGCGCAGGGTTACGCGGAACTGCACGCCGCGGACGAGGGTGTCAGCGATTTCCTGCTGGAGGAGATCGTGACCGGAGAGGCCTCCGGCTGGTTCGACGGGGCCGGCTGGGGCGACTACGTCAGCGTGGAGGGGATCGTCGCCGACGGCCGCTACCACCCGCTCTGCATCACCGGGCGGATGCCGACCATCGCGCCCTTCACCGAGCGGGCGAGCCTGGCTCCGGCCGCCCTCCCGATCGCGTTGCAGCGCCGGATCGAGGAGGTGTCGCGCGCCGCCGTCGACGCGCTCGGGCTCGACACCTGCGCCACCCACACCGAGATCAAACTCGGCGCGGACGGGGCCATGTGGCTGATCGAGACCGCGGCCCGCTTCGGTGGGGTGATGACCACGCGGCAGGTGGAGACCGTCTTCGGGCTCGACATGATCGGCATGCTGGTGTGCCAGCTGCTCGGCCGGGAGGTCGCCTACCCGGAGCGGATGCTGACCGAGGGCCAGGGCGCCGCCGGATCCCTCGTCGTGCTCGCCGTCGACCCCGAGGGCCAGCCCTGGACCGAGCTCCCGGCCTGGGACTTCGGGGCGGTCGACTGGCCCGCCCTGGTCGCGCCGGGAACCCGCGTGGAGCTGGTGCGCGAGCACAGCCTCCCGCCCGGCAGCCCGGTCCCGCCCTACGAGGAGGCGGGTGGGGCCAATTCCATGGCAGCGCTGTGCTTCCTCAGCGCCGCGACCGGGCCGGAGCTGCTGGCCGACTGCGGCCGCATCATCGCGGCCCTGCCGAACGCCCTCACCGCCGCGACCGCCGCCCCCACCACCGCCTCCCCCCTGCCCGCCGACCGCTCGACGCCCGGGAGCACCGCATGACGAACCCCGCCACCATCACCCCCGCGCCGTCCCCCCGGGGCGCCGCCGTGGACACCCTGCTCACGCTCCCCCTGTTCGAGCAGCTGGCCGGCGTGCTGGGCGGCCACCCGTACGTGAAGGTCGTCGTTGACCGGGACCAGGGCTTGTGGCACGTCCTCGACAGCGCGGTGCACACCTTCCACGTCAACTACATAGCCACCGAGATCCAGGGGCTGACCCTCGACGAGCTCGACGCCGGACTCGACCGCTTCAACCACGACGTCTACCAGGACCCCGCGCGGCGCTTCCTGCTCGGCGTCCTGTCGCTGCACTCCCGGGGCGGTCCGGAGCGCAACGAGCCGTTCATGGTGCTCGAGACCACCGAGGCCGACACCATGGGCGCGGACCTGCTGATCGAGTTCCACGCCTTCGTACGGGCCCACCTCGACCCCGCGCTGGAGCTCCTGGTGAAGCCGGCCAACCACGGCCAGGAGAACGCCCTCGCGGCGGTGCCGGAGACCGTGGTGCCCCGCGCACGGGGTCACGCGCTCCTGGCGTCCGCGCCCTTCGTACCGCTGACCCTCGCCTCGGCCACCGGCCGGCTCCGCGCCTTCGCCTCGGGCGAGGAGTACCTGGCCGCCCGCGCGGACCTTACCTGGTACGACATCGTCACCATGCCGGTGGTCCCCGACGACATCCCGCGGCTCTCCGGTCTCATCAACGCCCAGCCCACCACCCCGCTGTCGCACACCAACATGCTGGCGGCCGGCTGGGGCATCCCCAA
This sequence comes from Streptomyces sp. G-G2, assembly GCF_030063135.1. Taxonomy (GTDB): domain Bacteria; phylum Actinomycetota; class Actinomycetes; order Streptomycetales; family Streptomycetaceae; genus Streptomyces. The sequence continues at coordinate 33,594 of NZ_JASISO010000028.1, read as the reverse complement.
CGCCATCGTCCGCGGAGTCCTCGACACCATCGCGGACGAGAAACTGGACGGCGCCTGGGTCCATTACGAGGTCACCGCCGACGGGTTCACCATCGAGCGCGCCGAGGAGCCGTCGGACCTCGCAGAACCGACGTGGCACACGCAGCGGGTCCGTCTCGACGCGCCGCACGTGACGGACGTACCGCTCGTGCCGCTGTCCGCGCTACGCGCCCGCGACCGCAACCGCTACGGCACCAAGGCGGCCAACCTCGGGGAACTGCACCACGTACTGCGCCACGGCTCGTCCCGGCTGACCGGCTACTACTCCGTGCCCCGCCCGCCCCGGGCCGACCTGCTCGGTCACCTGGCCACCCGGCTGCGGATGCCCGAGGACGGCCATCTCGCCCAGTACGCGGGCGAGTTCCTCACCCGACACGTCCGGGCACCGGCGGGCATCGCCGTCCCCTTCTCCGTCCAGCAGCGCTTCCTGGACTCCTCGCCCGCCGTGCAACAGAGCATCGGGAAGCTGAAGATGGCCCTGGAGCTCAACGCCATGGACGCCGTGGACACGGTCTGCGTCCAGTTGCAGCACCTGGTACGCACCCTTCCGGTGCCCGAGGACCTGGTGCGCGCCCTGGACACACAGCTGGTCGAGCACCTGGCCGGCACGAGCCGCTTCGCCGTGCGGTCCTCCTCCAATGCCGAGGACCTTCCGGGCTTCTCCGCCGCCGGGATCTACGAGTCCCACACCAAGGTCACCGACCTGCCGGGGCTGCTGGACGCCATCCGCCAGGTGTGGGCCTCGCTGCTCTCCCCGCGCAGCGTGCGGCTGCGCCATCAGGCCGGCATCTCCCTGGACGACACCTACATGGGCGTGATCGTCCAGCGCTACGAGCCGTCCCCGCTCGGCGGCGTCATGGTCACCTGCAATCCGACCAACCGGGCCGACTTCCGCAACGTGTACCTCAACTGCGCGCACGGGTCCACGGCCGATGTCGTCGACGGCCGGACGCTTCCCCTGCAGTACCTGTACAACACGGTCGAGGGCGGCGGCCGCACGATCTCGCTCGGAGCGGCCGGCGAGGACCTGGCGCAGGAGACGCGCGACCACCTGGGCCGGCTGGCGCTGGCGGGACGCCTGCTGCAGTCCCACTTCGCCACGGACTACACATTCGCCGGGCCGCTCGACGTCGAATGGCTGCTCGGGCCGGGAGGCGCGCTCCACATCCTCCAGCTCCGGCCGTACAGCGCCTGACCTGCCCGTCCGTCCGCCTAGCCGCCTGTCCGTCTGTCCGTCTGTCCGTCCCCACCCAGCGCCCCTCCCGAAGGTCACCCATGCCCCTCTCCCTCCTGCGTGCGCGCGTGAAACGCCGCGTCCGTCCGCCCGCCGCGGTGCTCCGCGTGATCCGGCTGAACAATGGGTTCCAGCTGTTGTTCAACCTGCTGTGGTGGATGCCGGTCTTCTACGAGTACCAGAAGCAGGCAGGCCTGTCGGACAGCCAGATCTTCGGCATCCAGAGCGTCTACTACGTGGCCTTCTGCCTGCTGGAGATACCCACCGGCTTCATCGCCGACCGCATCGGACAGCGCCGCTGCATGCAGCTCGGGGCGGCCGCGATGACGGCGGCGAACCTCATTCCGGTCGCCTCGCCGTCCTTCGCGGGTTTCATGGCTCACTTCCTGGCGATCGCCGCCGCCCGCTCGCTGGTGTCCGGGGCCTCCAGCGCCTACCTGTACGAGTACCTGCACGAGCACGGCGCGGACGCGCACTACGTACAGGCGGAGGGCACCGCCCGAGCGCTCGGCCTCTGGGCGAAGATCGCCTGCTGGCCCCTGGTCGGCGTCCTGATGCACGTACGGCACGAGGCCCCTTACCTGCTGACCGCGCTGTCCACGCTCGGTTCGCTGGCCTGCGCCGCGGCCCTCCCGGCGATCGCGGCGTCGCCCCGCGAGGACGCGCACCCGCCCGCGGAGCGCCTCGGGCTCCTCGGCTCGGCCCGCCAAGCCGTGAAGGTGCTCGCAACGTCACGGTCCCTCGGGCCGCTGATGGTGCAGGGCGTGGCCGTGTTCACGCTCGCCCGTATCTGCCAGGTCAACCTCTTCCAACCGCTGCTCCTCGAGAAACACCTGCCCGTCGCCGACCACGGTGCGGTGCTGTCGGCGATGACGGTCGCCGAGGCCGTCGGATCGGCCAGAACCGGCTGGTTGCGCAGCAGACTGGCCGACACCACCACGGTGACCGTTCTCAGTGTGGTCATGGCCCTCACGCTCGCGGCCACCACACTGTCGGGGGGCCTCGGCACGGTCGTGTGGCTGTGCGTGTTCGCCGCCGCGGCGGGCCTGGCGTACCCGGTGCAACGCAACCTGATCAACGCGGCCATCCCGCCGACGCCGTACCGGGCGACCCTGCTGTCGGTGGAGTCCATCATCGACCGCGGCGTGTGCGCGCTGGTCGCGCTGGCCGTCGGCGCCTATCTGGCGGCCGACCGCCTCGACGCGCTCCTCGTGCACGCGGCGGTGGGCACCTGTCTGCTGCTGCTCGTCGTGGGCGTCGTCCTCGGGCGGTTGCGTCGGGACGGGGTACGGGCGGCCACCGGTCAGCCCTGATACGGGGGGACGGCCGCGCGCGGCGGCCAGGCCCTGGCGTCGAGGATGCCGAGGGTGTACGCGCGTGCCACCAGGGCCGGGCGTGAGTCCGCGTCGAGCGCGAGGCGCAGTCGGCGCAGGTGGTAGTCCAGGGCCTGGCGCGACAGTCCCAGGTCGGTGGCGACGGCTCCGTTGGACCGGCCGCCCGCCATGAGGGAGAGGACCCGCAGCTGCACCGGGCTGACCTGGACGATGGTTCCGAACTCGGCGCTCCGCGAGGTCAGTACGGCCGAGATCCGGTCCGGAGCGCCATGGCGCCTGACCACCGCGAGGTCCGCGCGCAGCGCCATGCTCTGGCCGGAGGCTGTACCGCAGACCACGGAGCACGTGTGCCGGGGCATCTTGCCGGCGACCAGGTCCGCCCACGCGCGTCGCACCGCGCGGGGGTCCCCGCGCAGGTGCCCGATGGCACGGCTGCCCTCCAGGGAGGCACGGTCACCCCCGAGCAGTTCCGCGACTCCCCCACTGACCCGCTGTACGCGGCCCTGCAGGTCCAGGGTCACGATCGCCAGTCCCGAACGCTCCCACAGGGCGTGGAGTTCCTCGGCGGTGGCCGCCTTGTCCTCCAGGGCCCGGGTCTGGTCGGTGACGTCGGTGTAGATGCCGCCGACGCGGGGGCCCCGGCCGAGGTCCAGGACGAACCGGTGCCCGGTCACCTGCCGGGGCGTCCCGTCGGGGTGCCGGAAGACGAGGGTGTGCCGGACGGGCCGGCGGGAGGACAGTACCTCGCGGTCCAACGCCCTGAACATGGCGGCGGCGTCGGGTGCGTCGATCTCCTCGACCGTCCGGCCGACCACGGCGTGCGACTCCATGCGGTAGAGGTGGGCGTAGGCCGCGTTCACCCACAGGTACCGGCCCTGTCCGTCACGGATGAAAGCGGGCGCCGGAGCGTACGAGGCAAGGGCCTCGAACCACCGCGCCGCCTCCGCGGCGTCCTCCTGTCCGGCCGCGCCCCGCGTCGGCTCCCCGCCCCCGTCGGCCGTCGACTGCCCCTGACCGTGTTCGTTCTGCGCGTACATGCCTGTTTCTGTCTCTCGGTTCTCCGCTCTCGCTCCGGGCGGGAGGTCAACTTAACCTGATGTGAACGACGTTACGGCCCACAGAAACCGGAATGTCCCATACCGGGCGCCCCCCGGCGCGTCTTCCGCCACGACATCGCCTGCCACTTCTGCGGCCGGTCGTGCTGGAGGCCCATGAGGAGGGCAGCTCATGACGAAAACGATTCCTGAGACGCGGGCACCGCGTCACCAGGAGGGCGGTCAAGCTCGTGCGGAACTGTGTCCTGTTTGAGTATGGCGACCTCCCCCGGTGGGCGTCACCGCACCGGCGCGGCCTCGCCCCGGCCCACGCACCGGCGGCACGTCGTCGCTCGCGCGGCGGACGGACGCGAGGCCCGCGGCGGCGGCCGGGCCCCGTGGAGGTCGAAGCGTTACGCTGCTCGTATGCAGATATCCATATTTTTGCAGTAGATCGAGTCTTCGAAAACGAGGAGTCGGCCATGAGCCAGCACGACGAGTACTCCACCCCCTCACAGGCCGAGGGCGAGCGGCTCGACGAGGACATGGACGAGGCGCAGAGGAAGCAGCGCCACGCGCAGACCCAGCGCGGCACGCCCTCCCAGGCGGAGGGCGCCCGCGAGGCCGAGGGGGACGGGGAGGAGTAGGGCGGACCCACTCCTGCTGTGCGACCGCACGCATGCCGACCGTGGGATGCGCATCGGCTTCCGGGAGCCCAGGGCAGGAGAGCGCGTGCACGGCTGCAGCACCAGGTGGGGCCGCACCCTCGTCGACCACCGCTGAGCCTGTTCCTCGGCGAGCATGTCGGCCGGCTTACGGCGGGGTCTCGCGGTGACGCGGTCGTTGACCTCGGCGGCGCGCAGGTTTGAATCTGGGCGCCAGTGCCGCGTCAGGCAACGTTCGCCCCGTCGCGACGCCCTCGACGGGCAAACATTGCCTGACGCGGCACTAGCTTCCTGGGACCTGGCCCGCCTCGTCCACAACCCCGCGGGCGACGATGGCCGTTGACGTGACTGGCGTGCCGGCCTTCCCCCACGCGCTGTCCTTGAGCAGCACGGTGCGCTCACCCAGCAGACGCATGCTGTTCGTGTCGAAGATCCATTCGGTCCGCTCGCCATGATGGATCCGGGCAACCGCAACACCTGCCCGACCTACAGCGTCTGTCACCTCGGGGACCAGGACAACGCCCGGAATTCGGGCGGCTGCACGGTAGAGAGCAGCACTTACCCCAGGCGGGGGCTCCACCGTCCGCAACAGGTCGCCGATCGCGACGAAGGCTTGCTGATCGGGTCCTGTGGTGGATCCGGAACCCTCGCCGTGGTTGAGGCGAGCATCGGCGTAGATCTTCTCCAACAACCGGTCGGGATCCGTCGGGAGGGACTCGAGGAAGCGGTAGGTCGGACCGTTGATGCTGCCGTTGCCCTTGCCTCCTGCCGGATCCGTCGTGGTTCCCCGGACGGCGCGCGTGACCGTACCGCCTGATCCGTCGATCGATACCCACCGCTCCGCTGATTCATCTGTTCGGGCAGCCTCCATTCCCCCATTCGCGGTCTCGGACAAGGACGTGGAGTGTCCGGCCGTCTTGGTGTACAGAAACTGCCCGTCACGGACGGTCGGAGCGGGGGCTGCCTGCGCCGCCAGCGCCACGCGATCCAGCAACTGAACGGCCGCAGGTTCGGTCCGAGCGCCTACAGGACCCCCGCCTGAGCCACTCGCGCCGAGGGTAGTGGCCAAGGCCACGGCGCACGTCGCAGCACCGACAGCGAGAAACAGAGCCATCGGACGGCGGGACCGTGCTGGAGCACCTTGCAGGTTATTTACCGTTTCGCGCATCAGGTGCTCTTTAATCCGGTCATGTCCATGGAACGGCAGATCAGTATCTGAAATGCCGGGCATACGCCGGATCGAGTCCATGGGCTCGACCGGGCCGCATCGTGCGTCATCGGCGGCGTTCACAGGTCTCCTTCCCGTGCTGTTCGGGTCGCGGGGGTACGTCTTGGGGCCGCAGGCTCCGGCAGGTGAGCGGCTGCGAGCTTGCGCAGGCGGCCCCGGGCGCGGGAGAGTCTGGAACGCACGGTCCCCACAGGCACGCTGCACACCTGTGCCACCTCTTCCTGACTGAGGCCGGACCACACGCACAGAAGGAGAACTTCCCGGTCCACACTGCGGAGCCTCTTCAGCGCAGCAAGGGCGGCTGCTGCCTGGGCGGTGTCAGCGATGCGGGAAACAACAGCGTCCGCCAGGTCCGGAACGATGCCGGGCGGCGGAAGACGCGCTATCGCGCGGCTGTGACGGCGCGCCGCCCTGCGGCTGTTGCGCATGACATTGGTCGCGACACCAAAGAGCCATGCCCGCTGGCTGATGACACCTTCAAGCGTGTCGCGGAGCCGCCACGCCTCGAGAAAGGTAAGGGAGACGATGTCCTCAGCGCCCGCAAAGTCTCCGGTCATGCGGACGGCGTGCGCGTACACCGCCCGGGCGTGAGCTTCGTAGATCTTCGCGAACAGTTGGTGGTCCACGCTGAGTAGTGTCCGCACAGCCCACCATGTTGCATGTGAAGCACATCACACGGAAGGAGAATCGTTTCACAGCGCAAGCAGTCAGGTGACCGCCAGCAGGGCGGCGAGGCTATTTTCTGGATCATCCTTCGCGACAGACGAACCTCAGTGCTGCTGCCGCCCGGGCCAAGCGGGCGACGGCTGCCTCACCGCCACCGACCTACCCCTCACACCACCGGCCCCGCCCTGGAAACCTCAGTGACGGACGCCACGCGCTCCGCGGCGCCTGGCGGACACCGGCAGACCGCGCAGCGGCCGGATCGTGATCCTTGCCAGCGTGTCGACCGCGAACCCGGGAACGGGCTCGAACTCCCAGTGCCGCCCCAGGGTGGCCAGCGCCATGACGCCCTCCATCCGCGAGAAGGTATTGCCTATGCACTGCCGCGGACCGCCGCCGAAGGGGAGATAGGCGAGGCGCGGGCGTCCGGGCCGTACCGCGTGACCGGCGAGCTCGTCGGTCGGGCCGGCGGACCGCGGGGTCTCCAGCCAGCGCTGCGGAGCGAAGAGCTCCGGCTGCGGCCACCACTGGGGATCGCGGTGGACGACCCACGGGACGATCGCGACGAAGCTGTCCTTGGGGACTCGGCGGCCGCAGACCTCGAAGTCGTCCAGGGAACGGCGGGCGACGCCCATGATCGGCGGGTAGAGGCGCATCGCCTCGGAGAGGACCGCGTCGGTCCAGACGAGGCGGGGCAGGTCCTCGACCGTGGGCAGCCGGTCGCCGAGCACCTCGTCGATCTCCTCGTGCATCCGCTGCCGTGCCTCGGGGTGACTGCCGAGCAGGTGGTAGGCCCAGGTGAGCGCGCTGGCCGTGGTCTCGTGGCCGGCCATGAGGAGGGTGATCGCCTCGTCCCGTACCTGGAGGTCCTCCATCGGCTCCCCGGTGTCGGCGTCGCGCGCCGCGAGCAGCAGGGAGAGCAGGTCGGCGCCCTGGCCGTCGCCCTGCCTGCGCTCCGCCATGAGCCGGTAGACGATGGCATCGAGGTTGTCCCGGCCCTCGTAGAAGCGCTTGTTGCCGGGCAGCGGCAGCTTCGCCAGATGGCGGGCGAAGGGCAGGGAATCCCAGCGCAGCGGACCCTCGTGGCGCGGGATGGCGGTGCGGATGGTGTGGGCCACATCGCTGTCGAGCGAGACGTCGAAGAGCGTGCGGGCCACGATGGCGAGGGTCAGCTCGGCCATCTCGACCTGCAGATCGAGCCGGTCCCCGTCCTTCCAGCCGGACTGGATGTCGTCGGAGAGCTCGGCAAAGGCACGGCCGTAGCCGGCGATGCGTTCGTGATGGAACATCGGCTGGATCAGCCTGCGCTGCTTGCGGTGGAACGTGCCGTCGCTGGTGACCAGGCCGTTGCCGAGGATCACCTCGAGCGGGGCGGCCCACTTGCCGCGTCCGGCGCTCATGACGTCCTTCGCGAAGTTGCGGTGCGACGTGACCAGGATCTCGTGGGCCGCCTCTGGATCGCTGACCATGTACAAGTCGCGCCAGCCGAGCGGGATGCGTACGACGGGGCCGTACTGGTCGCGCAGCCCGGTGACGTAGTCCAGCGGATTGCCGGACATCGCGAGCAGGGCGCGCAGCCGGCCGGTGGGGCCGGGGGCGGCGGTGGCGGTGGCCATAGGGGCGGTGGAGACCTGGGTCATCGAGGTGCCTTCCTGAGGTGCGCTCACGAGTGGCGCCACGGGCTCGGCCGGCGGCCCAACGGGTCGTGGGCGCCATGGTGGTTGAGGGCCCGGCCCACCGGTGCGAGCAGACCGAAGACCAGGTCCTGGACCCACCTGGAGCGTCTTGTGAGGGCGGACTCGTCTCACTCGCGGGCGATGACGGCGGGCCGGAGCACTTGGGGGTAGCCCTTGCGGTTGCTGTGTCCGTCGTCGGCCAGGCCCCAAAGCGTCTCCAGGAGTCCGCCGACGCGCAGGGCGGCCTCAGGGCGCTGAACATGCCTGCCGCGGCGTCCTGGTGGCGATCGACGATGCGATGCGAAACGCCCGGCGGTACGCCATGGACCTTCCCCGGCTCGGCGAGGATCTCCTTGCCCCCGGTCGCGCTGCACCCCCAGTCCTGCGGGTGGCTTCCGGCGTGGGCTCCATGGACACGGGTGGGGTCACTCCCTGACGAAGCGTTGGAGGGCGAGCGAGACGTTCTGCCCGCCGAAGGCGAAGGAATTGGAGAGGGCCGCCTGGGTCTCGTACGGACGGGCGGTGTTCGGCACGTAGTCGAGGTCGCACTCGGGGTCGGCCGCGTCCTGGTTGATGGTGGGCGGGATGACCCCGCGGTCGATGGCCAGGGCGCAGAACGCCGTCTCGGTCGCGCCGGCCGCGCCCAGCAGATGGCCGGTCATCGACTTGGTGGAGCTGACGGCCAGGTTCCCGCTGTGCGTGCCGAAGGCGGACTTGATCGCCTTCGTCTCGGCGGCATCGGAGAACTGGGTCGAGGTGCCATGGGCGTTGACGTAGTCGATCTCGTCGGGCTTGAGGTCGGCCTCGCGCAGCGCGGCGAGCATGGCGCGGGCGGCACCCTGCCCGGTGGGGTCGGGGGCGGTGACGTGGTAGGCGTCGCTGGTCTGGCCGTAGCCGCAGATCTCGGCGTAGACGTACGCGCCCCGCGCCTCGGCCGACTCCGCGGTCTCCAGGAGCAGCATGGTGGCGCCCTCCCCCATGACGAAACCATCCCGGTCCGCGGTGAACGGGCGGGAGGCTCGGCGGGGTTCGTCGTTGCGGCGGGACAGCGCGCGCAGGTTGTCGAAACCCGCGATCAGCGGCGAGACGATGCATGCCTCGGAGCCGCCCGCCAGTGCGGCCCCGGCATAGCCGTCGCGGACCATGCGGTAGGCCTGCCCGATCGCGTCGGCCGAGGAGGCGCAGGCGGTGACCGGTGCGGCGCCGGGGCCGCGGAAGCCGAAGCGCTGGGCGACCGTGCCCGCGCCCATGTTGACGATGGAGCTGGGCACGAAGTACGGGGAGACCATCCGGGGCGCCGCCGCGTCCTTCAGCACCCCCGCCATCATGGTGCCGGCGCCGCCGATAGCGCTGCCGATCACGGTGGCGGCGCCGTCCCGGTCGATGCCGTCGAGGCCCGCGCGCTCCACGGCGAGTTGGGCCGCGGCGATCGCGAAGTGGCAGAACCGGTCGAGGCGTCTGGCCTCCTTGCGGGTCAGCCAGTCGGTCGGATCGAAGTCCGTCACCTCGGCGGCGATCCGCACCGGCAGCCGGTCTGCGTCGAAGCCCTTGATCGGTCCCACGCCGGTGGATCCGGCGAGCAGCCGCGTCCAGACCGTCTCGGTGCCGATGCCGAGCGGGTTGACCATGCCGATGCCCGTCACCACCACCCGGTGGCGCCCGGGGGCTGTACTCATCCGGACTCACCCGGCTCGGCGAGCCCGAAGAGAGACTCCATCCGCATCGCGAGGTGCACATCACCCTGGATGTGCAGCCGGCCCTTGAGCAGCAGATCCATCCCCTGGGCCGCGGCGGAGGCCATCTCCACGAAGCTGACCGCGTCGAGGGCGAGGGTGACCGCGGGGTCGCCCGAGATCCCCGTCTCGCGCACGTCGCAGGTGTCCTCGGTCAGTACGAGGTCGTACGCGACGGTGTCGGCCGGAGACCTTTCGACCTCCCAACGGGCTGTCCGCGGACCGTCCGTGAGGCCTCCGGTGTAGCGCTCGGGCATCCGGTCGAAGGCCGAGCGCAGCACGGCCTCGCCCTCGGGTGTGGCCAGCCAGGCCGCCAGGTCCTCGCGCGGCAGCCCGGCGAGGGCGGCGCGGACTTCGGAGAGTGCGCCGGAGCGCAGTCCCGCGACTCGCTCCGGGGAGAAGGTGGTTTCAGCCGTCATGACGGCTCCTCCGCTCGTGCGGGCACCTGCCCGCTGTTGACTATGCGGTCGACGGCCTGCCGGAGTTCCTGCCGGGGTGCGATGCCGGGCAGCCGGGCGAGGACATGTCCGTCGGGCCGTACGAGAACCGCTTCCGGCCCCCGCAGGGCGTAGCTTTCGGCGAAGGCTCCGGTGACGTCGCGCAGTGGGGGCCCGTCCGCGGTGATCACGGCTGCCGTGAGGGGCAGGCCCACGACGGTCGGGGTCTCCTGCGCCACTTGCTGCCAGACGGCTCCCTCTGCCCCGGTGAGCAGGGCGAAGCCATTGCGGTTCAGGTCGGTCGTGGAGATCCGGTCGCCGGCCCGGTCGAGCCAGGCGTGCGGGGCCCGGTGGCCGGCCCGGGCGGTCGGCTGATAGGTCACCACGTCCTGGACCACCGGCTCACCGGGGCCCGGTGCGTAGGTGAATCCCAGCGCCTGCCCCTCGAAGTCGAAGTGTGGCCGATGCTGTTCGATGTTGCGGGCGAACTCCGCATGATCGGCGTCGGATTGGAGCAGCGCCCGCTTCTGGAGGGCGTTGCTCTCGCTGTGCCGGGCGTTGAACTCCGCGACCGGGCGCCGCTCACGCTCGTACGAGTCGAGCAGCGTGTCGGGGGCGCCGCCGCGCAGCACCGCGGCCAGCTTCCAGCCGAGGTTGTGGGCGTCCTGGATGCCGGTGTTCATGCCGAAACCCCCGGTGGGCGGGAAGGTGTGGGCGGCGTCTCCCGCGGCGAGCACCCTGCCGTCGGCGCTGCGCCAGGAGTCGAGCCCCGTGGAGCCCATCACCCAGTTCCGTACGGAGTGGATGCGCAGCCCCCCGACCGGCTCGCCGATGGCGGCCTCGATCAGCTTGTGGTGATCGACATCCTCCTCGAAGTAGGTGTGTTCCTCGTCGGGGGTGAGGGCGGGGATCTCCAGGAGCCATTCGCCGCGCGCGGGGTCCACGGTGATGAGGACGCCCCGCACGGTGGCGTTGAGCACCCAGTACAAGGCGCTCTCCCGGCCGGCCGTCCAGGGCGAGAGGTCGGCGCTGAAGTGGATGTCGAGGAGCCTGCCGAGCGGCGTGGCGGCGGTCCGCCGCAGGCCCACTGTCTCGCGCAGCGGGCCGTGCAGCCCCTCGGCCAGGACGGCGTAGTGGGCCTCGACGACGATGGGGCGCTCGCCCCCGGTCGTCACCCTGACACCGGACGGAGTCCGGGTCAGCTCCTCGGCCCTGACCCCACGGATCACTCGTGCGTTCTCGGGGAGCCGGTCGACGAGCAGCGCTTCCACCCGGTTCTGCGAGCAGATGACGGGAAGGACCGGGCTGATGGCCGCTCGCCGCATCAGGGCTTCCGCCGAATCGATGACGTCGAGGGCGGCGAGTTCGGTGCCGGAGAGCTCGGTGCACCAGGTGATGCGCGCCGTGTTCTCCAGGGGCACGCCGGCGCGGCGCACCTCGGCGTCGACGCCCAGGTACCTGAGCAGCTCCATGGTGCGCGAGTTGATCACCGTGGCGCGTGGGTGACCGGACGGTGCGGGGCGTTGTTCCAGCACGACCGTGCGGACGCCGAGTCCGGCGAGGAAGTGGGCCGCGGCGAGGCCGGTGGGCCCGCCACCGACCACCACGACGTCGGCCTCCACCCGCTCGGCGGCCTCCGGCGGCTGCGGTACGGCTGCGGTCATCGTCGCACCTCCGCAAGACCGGCGACGACCGGCGCCAGGCGCCGGGCCACCGCCGCGTCGAAGCCGGCCTTGAACAGGACGCGGGCGACGACGACGGCGGGCAGCCCGGCCAGGACGGCGCCGAGCAGCCAGAGCGCGAACACCGCGGTGAGCGCGTTGCGTTGGATCTCACCCGGCCGGCCGGCGCCGCGGATGACCCGGCCCCAGACCCGGAAGACCTTTCCGGCCAGGAGGTCGGCCGCGGCCAGCGGAGAGTGTACGGGGGCCGCGTCATGGGCGGCGAGAACCTCGCGGACCCGGTCGGCCAGGGCCTCTTCGGAAGCGGCGCGGGACGCTGGTTCGGCCCGTCCCGGGGTGAATTCGAGCTGTGCTGGCGCGAGTTCGGCGATGCGCTCGCCGAGGAGCGCGAGCCGGTCCAGCTCGTCCATGCCGACACCGGCGCGCGGGAATCCCCAGGACGCCTCCCGCTTTCCGGCGAGCAGCCAGCGCAGCGTGGTGACGAAGGTGACCCCGGCGGAAGCGGTGTCCACTGCGGCGATCGTGCCCACGTAGCGGCCGCCCGCGGCCTGGAGCAGTTGCCGCACCTCGATGGCGGCCGAGTACCACATGTTCCGGCAGGCCACTAGGCCGACGACGGCACGCCCGTCGAACGCCTTCGGCTCGGCGCCGATGAACGCGCGCATGGGGAGCGCCGGAGCCAAGTACCAGACGGGGAAGGCGAAGACGACCAGGTCCGCGTCGTCATCCTCGGCCACCGGCGGCCGGGCGGTGATCTCGGTTGCCCCGTCGGGGTCGACGGAGGCGGGGAAGACACCGAAGAAGCGGCGTACGGGCCAGGGGAAGGGGAAGGGTTCCCGCGGTCTGATCTCGACCTTGCGTATGTCCCAACCCGCCTTCTCCAGCGGGTCGGTGACGGCGGAGACGGATTCCAGGAGCTGACCGGTCTGTGAGTACCAGTAGACGGTCACTCGGGGCTGTGCGCCCATGACCTCAGACCCCGCCGCCGGAGACGGCCGTCAGATGCGCGAAGGACACCGCGAACCGGCCGGACTCGGGGACCATCAACAGGAGTTTGTCGCCGGGGGACACCAGGCCCTCGCTGAGCATCTCCTCCAGGATCACGTAGACGCTGGCGGAGCCTATGTTCCCGACCCGGGACAGATTGCTGTACCACTTCTCGATGGAGGGGCCCCTGAGCTTCTTCTGCTCGATCTCCTTGAGCACCATGGACTTCATGCGCTCGCTGGAGTAGTGAGCGGGGAACCAGGCGAGCTCGTCCGGGTCGAAGCGGCCCTCGTCGAGCAGACGCTGGTACTCCTTGACCCCGAGCCGCACGAGGTGCGGCAGCAGGCCCAGGTTCTGACGCAGCGCCAGCGCGCCGTCGGCTGCGGCCTCGGCCACGGAGGGGTAGTCCAACCAGGTCTTCTCCGCCGAGTTGTCGGCCGCGCCCATGTACATGCACGTCTGCTCGGTGTTGGCGTAGGAGGTGAGCGAGATCCAGTCGATCCGCAGGCTCACCCCATCGGCCGCCGGGCGGTCCCGTACCACCGCGGCGCCGGCGCCGTCCGAGAGCATGTAGCGCAGGAACGCCATCTCCATGGCGATGGCACCGTCGTCCGAGACCGGCCGGACGTCGGCGAACCGGTCGCTCTTCATGAGGCGCGACATCAGCTCGGACGCGCAGGCGACCGCGTTCTTCTTCTCCCCGGCCACCACCTGGAGGTAGGCGCTCTTGAGCGCCATCATCCCGGAGCTGCAGATGCCGTGGGTGCTGACGATCTCGCAGGGCGGGCTGCCCAGCTCGCCGTGGACGCTGCTGGCGAAGCCGGGCGCGATGAGATCCGGGAGCCCGGTGGCCGCCGCGATGAGGTCGATGTCGTCGAGAGTGATATCCGAGCGGTCCACCGCCTGGCGAATGGCCGCGACCGCCAGGTCGGTGTTGGAGAACAGGGTCTTCTGCTGCTTGTCGATGGCGTAGTGCCGTGACTTGATCCCGCAGTTGTTGAGGGTCTGCTCGCGTAACCCCGAACTCGCGCGGCCCACGCTGCCGATATAGTCCTCGACCTCGTCGTTCGGCACCGGTTCGCCAGGCAGGAAGCTTCCCATGGCGGTGATGTAGGCAGGCATTGCAGACTCTCCCCGTGATCTAGGCGGTTGCTTTGGTTTCGATCTTGGAGACGGCGAGGTCCAGGACGTCGCCGACGGTGCGGACCGAACCGATGCGCTCGTCGTCCATCGAGATGTCGTACGCACCCTGAAGGGTCTGCGTCATGGCGACGAGGTCGAGTGAGTCGATGGCGATGTCGTAGTACAGATCGGATTCCTCGGAGATTTCATCCGGGTCGGCATCGCACTTGGCCACGAGGAATCCGGTGATATCTGCGTAGAGATCGGTCCTCAAAGACATGTTCACCTCCCGCGCCTCACCCCCTGTGCGGCACGGGATTCACTCTGACCCAAGCCGTGGGACGGGACAAGGCCAGACTTCCGGGCGGAGATCGACTTCGACCGAACCTTGAACGTCCTCAAGCCGGCGGTCGAGCATCCGCTACGGGGCTGGACGTCCTGCAGGGGCTTGGCCTGCGACGTTGTTGTCCTGACGCGTGGGATGGTGTGCTCACCTGAATGATCAGTGCCGCGTCAGGCAACGTTCGCCCCGTCACGACGCCCCGCACGGCTCGGCCCCTCGGGAAACGGTAAGTTAGCCGGTCGTTAGCGGCACGTAAGCGAGGCTGGCTAGCGTGGCGCGCATGAACAGGATGAAGCTTGTAGCGCTGGCGGCCGTGGCCGCCGCCTGTCTGGGCCTCACCTCGCAGCCAGCGCAGGCGGCGGACGTCTGCAGTCGCGGGGCCGGCCAGTACTTCTGCGAGTACGGGGTCACCAAGAAGACCCTGCCGGACGGATCCAAGCAGGAGTTCGTCATCGGCACCGACAACGCGGTGTGGACCCGCTGGACCCTCAGCGGGAAGTGGACCACCTGGTCCTCCATGGGTGGCTTCGCAACCAGCGGCGTGACCATCACCAAAGTGGGGGTGAACCCCTGGGAGTTCGACGTGTGCGTCCTCGGCGGCGGGGACAGGCAGTGGTGGGCCACCCACCGCTACGGCAACGGGACCTGGTCCAGCTGGTCCCGCATGCTGGACACCCCGTCGGGACCGTCGTGGCCGACCACGTCCACGTGAGCGGCCCGCAGCGTTTGCGGACGTGAGCGCTACTCCTGTGGCCAGTCGTATCCGTCCGGCCCCTCGGCTCGGATGGCCATGTCGCGCAGCACCTCTGCCGACGAGGTGGCCGGGTCGCTTTCGTCATGGACCAGGGCCAGCTCCACGTACGCCGCCGCGAACGCGGCTGCCAGTTGAGTGACGGCCCGGCCCATCTCGCGGCCCACCTGGTCGGCCACCTCCTGCAGCGAGGCATCGGAGGAGATCTCTATCCTCGGCATCGCCTCGGTGAGGAACTGACCCATGAGGTTGGGTTCGTCCTCGGGCGCGTCGTCAGCCTCGGGATGGACGAACGCGTCGTAGGCCTCCGTCAGGATACCGACGACCTTCCTGATGACCTC
Organism: Streptomyces sp. G-G2; assembly: GCF_030063135.1. Taxonomy (GTDB): domain Bacteria; phylum Actinomycetota; class Actinomycetes; order Streptomycetales; family Streptomycetaceae; genus Streptomyces. The sequence continues at coordinate 18,325 of NZ_JASISO010000028.1, read as the reverse complement.
GTTCTGATCCATCTCATGAGCGTAGACCCCGTGACCGATGAGGTCTGCGGCTTTGGCAGAGAGCGTTTTGATGTGCCGCCGCCTCCCGCTCACAGACCGGCATGTCGGCGGCTACCGGCCGGCCCGGGCCTGCGGGTCAGGGAGGAGCGAGACGGGATTCGGGTTCTTTCTGATCGTGCTCGATCTCGGCGCGTTCCTGCGCGATTTCCCGGGTGAGGAAGAAGTTCAGGATGGTGCGGATGGCCGCGATGGCCGCCAGCTGGCCGATCTCGGCGAAGCTGGGAGCGACGGCTGTGCGCAGGACATCACCCGCCAGTTGGAATTCCAGTCCGAGGACGAGGAAGCGCCCCAGGCTGAGGCGAATCTTGTTGAACTCGCCGATGAGGGACCGTCTGCGGAGTCCGGTCGTGGCGAACCGTGCGAAAGCCCAGATGGCTCCCAGGAAGATGATCAGCGCTCCGGCCGCCTCGATGACGTGTACCAACCACCCGATCATCTCCCGTACTACCGATTCGGATACCAGCTCGCCTGACGCGTTCATGTGGTCTCTCTACCCCGCCTGGGTCCGGATGGCAGATCCCTCCGAGGGCGAGATCACCCAATTGGCCGAGGAACTGGGCCTGCACCCGCTGTCGCGCGATACCTGCGGGACGTCGCCGTTCACTTGCACCGCACGGACATAGAGGTGCGGACCCTGGACGAGCTGCGGAAGCCCCGTCAGCCCGATCCAACGTCGCCGCACGGCTGACGAAGCGCGCTGTCCGCAGCATGCTCGGGCGGTACGGGGCTCCGACCGACGGGCCTGACATCCCCGGACCGGTTCCGCGCGAGCGGCGGCATCGACGCGGTGGACAGGAGGGGCGACACTGATGGCCGTGGCATCGGGGGCTGGGCGTGCGAGGGGCGGCGGGAAGATGCAGGCGTTGTCGGCCAGACGGGGGCTCGGTCCGCGGGGGATGGCGGTGACGTGGGGCGTGATCATCGTCCTGGCGGTGATCAGCACGTTCGGGCCCGCGATACTCGACCTCGGCCTGGGGATCGTGTTCGGCGTCATCGTGTTGATCACGCTCTACACATGGGTACTGCGGCGGATCTCCTACGGCAGCAGGACCGTGCCCCAGTGGGCCAGGACTGCCTACTGGCTCGGTGGTGCGCTGCTGGTCATCGGCGGGATGCACGCGCCGGATGCCGCTCTTGCGCTCACGGGTGAGCAGGGCACGGCCGTGGTCGATGGCGCCTCCACAGGGACCGGCGCGCATGGAATGAAGTACACACAGTGCTGGATCGATCTGCCGAACGGCAGCAACGAGCAGCTTCCCGCGACCGGGCCCTGCCCCGCACCGCACGGCACGCACCTCACAGTCGTGTACTCACCGCAAGGCATCATCGGCCCGATCGTCGGAAGCAGGAGCGACCTCATGTGGTGGTGGGCGCTCGTCTTCCAACTCGTCGGCATCGGGATCCTCACCGCCACAGCGGTGCTGACCGTCAGCGACCCCGTCCTTGAACGGCCCCTTGGAAGGAGTGCCGGTCGCCGCGGCAAGAGACCGCGGCCGCGACCGGGTACACCTCCGCGGAATCGAAGACGATTTTGAGTCCGCGCGGTCCGGGGACGCTCGGATCATCGACGGTTCCGGAGGGATGGCGCCATGCTCTGAGGGCTACCAGCCCAGGGAGGACTGGTGGCCGCTCTTGGTGACGTAGGAGATGACGTAGACGTTGCAACCTCTGATCGAGTAGCCGCCCGAGGGAACCGTGTACACGTAGGCGTGCGGTCCACGGCCGGCAAGAGCGCTGTTGACGCCGATGACGGAGCCGGCGTTGCAGGCGGCGCGGAGCCCTGGCGACGTTCGGCTCGCGGTTCACTTCGCTTTCCTGCTCGCCGCGGATTCACCGAGCCGCATCGCGTGCCCCGGGTGACGCTCGGATCGTTGGGACCGGTGTGAACGAAGCCGATGATCTCGACGACCGCCAATGGGCCGCCGTCCGCGCCCTGATCCCGCGATGCGGGCCAAGCGGACCGGATTACCGGACCATCGTCAACGGCATCTTGTGGCACCAGGCCGGTGGCCGCCGCTGGCACGACCTGCCATCACGCTACGGTCCTTGGCACCGCTGCGCCGAACGCCTGCGCCTGTGGAGCAGCGACGGCACCTGGCAGCAGATCCTCGGCCGCCTCAGCAGTAGTCATCTCGCGGAAGGCACTGACAAGCCGGAGGCGGGGGCTGCCGGAAGGACGGAGATGACCCGGAACACCAGCGACTGGAACACCCCTTGGCGCGTCTAGTGCTGTGCCCGCAGGCAGTGGGTCCTGGCCGCGCTGCCCTGAAGGTGGACCGTAGCTCGCGCGGTGATGCGGCGCGGGCCTGCGCAGCGTGTCCGGCGGTGCTGCCCGGCCGAGCCTGACGCAGTTTCCGGGCTCACCTGGTGAAAGCCGCCCGCGCAATCTCATCGGGGGCTGCGCTCGCCTCCGCGAGCCGTTCCCCGTCGGGGGACCAGATGCCCGAACGGCCGGACGTGCGGTCGAAGCCGCCGCCGGTCGGACCGGCGAAGGCGGCCGTGGCGACCCATTCGCCGTGGACTGCTGCGACCCGGCGGCCACGCTCGCCGTGGACCGCAGCCTCGCCGAAGGCGTCGAACTCGCAGGCCCGCCTGTACGGGAGCCCGGGACGATACTCATATCTTCGTGTTTTCCGCCAAGCCTGATGGCCTGCCAGGTTGGGAGAGACTGCCCGTCAGAGGCGCCGGCCTGCCCCGATCGCGGGGGCCCGTGGCCGATGACGGTGGGAAACATACGGGGAGGACGGCACGATGAGTGCACAGCAGCAGTACGACGAGATCGGTGAGGCGTACGAGGGGTTCAAGGCCCTGCCGCTGGAGCAGTACGCGGTGGTGCCCGGTTTCCTGGCCCTGGTCGGGGATGTGAGCGGCAAGTCGGTCCTCGACCTTGCCTCCGGCACCGGCTTCTACAGCCGGGAGTTCAAGCGACGCGGTGCCACGGACGTGCTCGGCATCGACATCTCGGGCGAGATGGTCGCCGTGGCGCAGAAGCTGGAGGAGCGAGACCCGCTGGGCGTGCGCTACGAGGTCGGCGACGCGTCCGCGCTGCGGACCTTCGAGCAGCCCTTCGACGTGGGCCTGGCCGTCCAGCTGCTCAACTACGCGTCTGACATCGCCACCACCGAGCTGATGTGCCGCAACATCCACCGGAGTCTAAAGCCCGGCGCCGAGCTGTTCCTGCTCAACCAGTCGCCCGACTTCCGCTTCGACGGGCCGTCCCCGGAGAAGTACGGCTTCCGCAGCGAGCTCACCGGCGAGGAAGTCGAGACCGGGCCTCAGGTCCGGACCACGGCGCTGCTCGACCCGCCCGTCTCGTTCCTCGCCAACCGTCCGCGCCGCGAGGTCTACGAGACCTGTCTGAAGGCAGCCGGATTCAGCGAGCTGAGTTGGGCTCCGGTGGAGGTGTCCGAGGCCGGCGTGCGCGAGTTCGGCGCGGACCACTGGGCGGACCTCGCCGCCAATCCCCCGCTGGAAATGCTGCGCTGCCGCGCCTGACGGCCTCGCCCGGAGGACATGCGGCGACCCGGCCCCTGATCGACTGCGCGGACGCCGGGGCCGGGGCCCGGGGCCGGGCCACCGACTCGGGTGCGGGCCCGCAAGGGGCCTATCGGGCCCAGGGCGGTGAGATGGTGCTGCCGTCGGCCAACTCGGCGGTGAGCCCGACGAGGGTGGTGACCCACATGTGGACGGGCTGGTCGGTGGTGTTGGCGACCGCCAGCCGGGATCCTGCCGGTGCCACCGCCGCGTCACCGGCGCCGAGTTCCGCACCCTCGTCGCCGATGGTCAGCCGGAGGCGGCCGGAAAGGACGTAGAACGTTTCCTCGTGGCTGATCGTGTGAGCCGGACCCACCATCCCGGCCGGCATCTCGACGCGCCAGGAGGCGAGGTCCCGACTGCCCGTGCCGGGACGGACGTAGGAAACGAAACGGCCACCGTGGATCTCATGGGCGATGGCCTCGTCAGCGCGGATGAACGGCATATTGACCTCCATATAGACAAGTAGCTTGTCCATGAAGACAAGCAGCTTGACGAGTTATAGTCAACCCATGGACGACGCCCTGGCCTTCTCCGCACTCGTACTGGCACTCTCCGGACAACTGGTGCAGGAGATCCACACCCGTGTGTCCCAGCGGGGGTTCGAGGACCTGCGCCCCGCGCACGGCTTCGCCTTCGCCCGCATCTCCGTGGGCGACGCCACCACGGCCGACCTGGCCGAGCACCTGGGCGTGACCAAGCAGGCCGCGGCGCAGCTGGTCGAAGAACTGGTCCGCAAGGGGTACGTGGAGCGGCGCCCGCATCCGCGCGATGCCCGCGCCCGCCTCCTGGTACTGACCGAGACGGGCTGGGCCGCCACCCGCGCCGCGGACCAGGCGGCCCGAGCCGCCGTCGCCCCCTGGCGGGAGGCGTTGGGCGAGGCCCGTTTCACCAGCCTCGTCGCCGACCTGACACGCCTCACCCCACCGGGCCCGATCCGCCCGGCCTGGTGAGCCGACACGATGAGTCGGCGCCGTACAGGCCCTGACGGGCGGGCGCCTGGATGACGGCCCCGGATGCGCCGCCACCGTAATCGTCCGTCCTCGGCGAGGGTCTGGCGACGCATCCGGGGCCGGGTCGTGGGTGGCGAGGTGATCGGCGAGCGCGGTGGGTCGCCGGGCGGGCGGGTCGAGTCGCCCCTGTCCGCATGGAACCCCGATATGCCGGAATCTGCAGAAGTGCTTCAAAACGGCCCATCTGCCGAGCAACATTGCAGGTCACCGGGCTGCTCGGCGTATGCGCGGGGAGGACCCCGGCACTCGTGTGCATGACACAAGGGGTGTCGATGCTCCCCCGCACGCGCGGAATGACCTTGGCGGGCGGCCTCGGCCGCGATGCAGGGAAAGTGAAGGTGAGCGGGTGGAGCGACAGGCCGTGCGCACGCGGGTCCGGGAGCCGGTCCACGGCCTCGCCGCGGGCGGGAGATCCGGCGGAGCCGTCAGAGCACCAGGGGGACTCGGCGTGCCGCTTGAACCATTCGCGGCGCCGCCGGATCGCTTCCCGGTGTCCGTTGCGGTGGACGAAGTCCCACAGGCCCTCCGAGGTCTCCCGGACCGGCAGGGCAACGATGACGTTCTCGCTCGCCGGGCACTCGCCCGGTGGCATCAGCCGCGCCCCCCTGCGGGATCACCTCGGGCAGCTCCGCCGTGCTGAACGTGCACTCGTCCCTGCGTTCGGAACCGGACGGGCCATCCCGGCGTACGAGCCACTCCCAAGCCACACCTCACCCGCACCCGCCGCCAGGTGCGCCACATGGTCGTTACGCGCGGGCGGCGACCACCGCGGCGCGCACTTCGGCGAGGGATCGGCGCTGGATTCCCTGGGCGTCGAAGTTGTCGTGCGACAGCCAGGACTCCAGGACCCGCTTGTTGGCGGGCCACTCGCCGTCGATGACGGAGAACCAGGCGGTGTCACGGTTACGGCCCTTGTAGACGACCGCCTGGCGGAAGATGCCCTCGAAGGTGAAGCCCAGTCGCTCAGCCGTCGTGCGCGAAGGTGCGTTGAGGCTGTCGCACTTCCACTCGTAGCGCCGGTATCCGAGGTCGTCGAAGACGTACCGCATGGCCAGGAACTGGGCCTCGGTCGAGAGCGGACTGCGCTTCATCAGTGGCGAGAACATCACGTTGCCGACTTCGACGACACCGTGGTCGCCGTCCTGCCGCATCAGCGAGAGCGTGCCGACCGCCGTACCCCGGCCGAGGTCGATCACCGCGTAGTGCCGGGGGTCGCTACCGGCTGCCGCCTCCTGGACGTAGCGCCGGTAGTCCTGCGCGTCCTCGAACGGCCCGGTGAACATGTACGTCCAGTCCCGGGCGTCCGAACCGCTGGAGTAGGCAGCGAAGAGGTCGGCCGCGTGCCGGTCCGCGTCGAGCGGCTCCAGCCGGCAGTACTGGCCTCCCAGGGTGACCGCGGCGGGCAGCGGGCGCGGGGACCAATCGGACACGGGCACACCGATGGGCTGGTCGTATTCGTTGGGACGGAAAGTCATGGTTTCTCCTGGTCCGGGTGCTTCCCGCCAGCGTACGGAACGTGTGGACTTGTCAAGGGTCCGGGGTGGGCATGATCGACGGGTCACGAGCCCTCGGGAGAGCAGTTGTGCGCCCGTGACCGGCGCGGGGGCGGTGAGCGCGGCGCCGACGGCTCGACGCCCCAACGCCAGGGGCCCGCCACCGGCGCGGTCACCGCCACCGTGACCAGCGTCACGGGCACCACTGCGTGGAACGGTGAGGAAGACCATGTCGGGGGCTTGCCGGCCGAGACGGGACGGTTCGAGGAGGCGCAACCCTGGCTCCGGCGTGCTGCGGCCTCCGGTCCGGCTCGACGCGAGGATGGACCTCGGGCACGTGCTCATCCGCACCCGTCGCGGGCGGAGCGAGGCCCAGCGGTGGTACCGGCGGGAGGCCGCGCGGGAGAGCCGGAGGCCGCCCGCTTCCCGGAGCAGCGGGCGGCCCCCACCCCGACGGAGGATCAGCGCAGTCCGGCGAGGAGGTCGGTCTCGGGTACGGCCGCGCCGGTGGCGTCCTTGACGCGTACGAAGGTCTCCGTGCCCATCAGCTCGCCGAACCTCTCCTTGCCCATCTTGAGGAAGAAGATGTTCTCGCCCTGGCTGGCGTGCGCGGCCAGCGCGTCGAACTTCTGGCCGCTGAAGGCGAGGGTGTCCACCCAGGTGGTGATCTCATCGTCGGGAAGACCGATCTCGGCCATCGCGGCGGCCTCGGCCGGATCCGGCTCCGGCATGTCCCCGTGAAGCTCGCGCATGATCTCGCCGAACCGCTGCATCATCGAGCGGGGCATCGTCGTCCAGTACACCTTCGGTGTCAGCTCGGTCATCTCCAGTGCCGCCATCGTGATGCGGTGGGCCTGGATGTGGTCGGGGTGGCCGTAGAAGCCGTTCTCGTCGTAGGTGACGACCACATCGGGCCGGTAGCGCCGCATGAGTTCCGCGAGTCGGGCGGCGCCCTTCTCCACGGGGGTCTGCCAGAAGGATCCGGGGGCGTCGTTGCTCGGCCAGCCCATCATCCCGGAGTCGGCATAGTCCAGCGTCTCCAGATCGCTGATCTTCAGGACGTCACAGCTGGTCTCGAGTTCTTTACGGCGCATCAAGGCGACGGCCGCCGGATCGTGTCCGGGGTCGCCCGGCTTGACTCCCCCGGGTCCGTCACCGCAACCGCCGTCGGTACAGGTCACGAGGACCGTGCGGATGCCTTCCGCCGCGTACCGGGCGAGGACCCCTCCGGTTCCGGTGGCCTCGTCGTCGGGGTGGGCGTGTACTGCCATGAGCGTCAAGGGCCGGTCAGTCATGAAAAAGTCCTCCTGCAGAATGGAATACGTCGTGATCCGAGTGTGCGGCGGGCGCACCGGGACCCTGGGTCGCGGATCCTGGTGGGGCGGACGACCTGATGGTGACCGTGTTCCCCACCCCAGCGGCGCGGCTGCCCCCCGTTCCATGCAACCGTGCCGACCGGACCGGCTGTTCCCGGCGCGGCCGCTCGGCCTGCCAGGCACACATCAAGGCGTGCCGGATGTCGCCCACCGGGGCCGCGGCGGGGGAATCCACCGGGCGGTGCCAAGCCCCTGCGGCCCCGCCGCCTACGCCGGGGGGCCGAGGTCGCCTTCGACGACGGTCCGGGGGATCAGGGGCCGGCCCCACAGGGCGAGGAGCTCGTTGGCGAGGTCCGCCACGGGCAGGGGGTCCTCGCCGTAACCGACCTTGATGGCCGCGGCCGACAGACCGCGGGGCACGGCTTCGGCGTCGAGCAGAAGGCGCCATTCCCGAGGCCCGAGCTCCAGGTATTCCAACCCGGTGAGCCCGCCGATCTCCCATGGGGTGGCGAGCGTGCCGGTGTGGGCGGCGAGGGTCCGCAGCCTCGGCAGTCCCATCAACGGCGCGAGGCCGAGCGGCGGACCGTTCACCACGCCGATCGAGAGAACCTCCAGGCCGGGATGGGCGGCGTCCTCAACGCTCCGCAGGCTGGACCCATTGACCCATGCCACGGCCGGTGGCCGCTGAGCCTCCTGGGCGCGGGGTACCGCGCTGCGCCGGTCCAGCATCAGGTCGGTGAGGGAGTCGGCTAGGAGCTCGGCGCCGACGCTCTCCTCGTGGGAGATGAGGATGACCTGTCCGGTGTGTCCCCGGGGGGCGGGTGTCAGATCGACGGCCAGCCGGTCGCCGCCGCCGTTGTCGCCGAAGACGATCCAGCCCGGTGAGCCGACCAGCCCCTGCACCGCGGCGTCGGGCCGGATGTCGACGGTTTCCGTCGCCGCGAACCGCCAGGGGCACTCGCGGGTCACCGCTTCGGCGACGTACACGCCGTCCAGGCCGAAGAGCTCGCACCGGACCGCCTCGGAGTGGCGTTGCGCGGCGTCGTAGTCGCCGCGCCGGTCCTCCCACTTCGCCCGGGTCACCCGGTAAAGCGCTTTGAGCTCGTCGGGCAGGGCTATGCCCAGACGCGTCTCCGCCGCGGTGATCTCGGCTTCCGTGGCGCCGACGGCGTCGGGCAGGCGTTCCCGGAGCACCTGCCCGAGCACCGCCGGGTCCGCCGACACCGCCGGCACCGCCTCGGGCGCCGGCTCGGGAAGGCGGTGCCAGGGCTCGGGAAGCGCGCCCTCCACCAGGATGAGCGCCCCTGGATGCGGGCCGACGCCGGGCTCCACTGCTGTGCTGGACCCGAGCAGGTGAAGCAGGGTCCTCCCCGTCGGCTCGGTCTCCATGGCGAACGTGACGGCCTCGACACCGTCCTGGATCAGAGCGTCGCGCACCCGTTCCACAGCGTCGTGCTGGTCCCGGTTGTCCTCCAACTGGGCGGCGCGACCGCGCGGCGGCAACCGCCGCGTCAGCGGCACGCTCCAGGACCCGCGGCCGATACGGCCCACCACCCGGCCGCCGGGAACGGCGAGGCGCTTCGCGTGTTCCGCCCGCAGGAGCCGCAACAGGGGTTCCCAGGTGTCGAATTGGTGCATCGAGGGAACGGGGTCGCAGCCCACCACGCGCCCGTGGGTCAGTTCGCGCCAGGACGGGTCGATGTGGGCCGACGGCTCAGCTCGACGCACGTGTGCCCGGTGATCCCGGGTCAGCGGCGGCCGGCGTTCAGGATGACGAGGAACTGGCCGCCACCCGCCTCGATGTCGGCGGCCACCGCCAGCCCCGGTACCAGCCGGGAGAACCGGTCCACCAGCCAATCCGCCGCAGCCTGGGCGTCCTTCCTGGTCGGACAACGGCCCACCATCTCGCGGCCCCCCTTGCGCTCCAACCGCGCGGCGACGGCGATCAGCGGCGCGGGTTCGACCACGTACAAGCGGTCCGGCCAGGCGATGACCACCTTGACCGCGCCCTTGCGGCTGTTGCACCCGCGGTGCGCGAGCCGCTCGGCGACCTTGGCCTTCCGGTCGGCGGTCCGACTGTCAACGCTGGGCCCCTGCGCGTCGTTCACCGACTTGTCGGGGTCCACCGGTTCGTCGCACACCCAGCACCGCCAGCCGTCACGCTCGGCCACATCATCGAGAAGACTCATCCGAGCAAACTAGCCTGCCCAGCCGCCGCCCCGCGCACCAGGGCCTCTGCAACCGGGTGAGCCGTGGTCCGTGGTGTTCCTGGACACCACGCGAATGATCAAGAATCTCCGGCCACCGCCCGACTTCGCCGGCCTCGCAGCGTGGAGCCGGGGGCTGACAGGGCGTAGGCGAACGTGGAGGCCCGAAGGTCAGGCGTCGCCGGGCCCGCGGGCGCCCCCTCCACCCGCGTCATGGTCCGCCCCGGCCCGGAGCGCGTTCGTGCGTACCGGGCTCCAGGTCCCCCGTGCGGCGATACCGTGGTGCCACCACGCCAGATGACAGCCCAGGAGCCCCGGATGAGCTAGTGCCGCGCACGGCTAGCCCTCGCCGGAGACCGGTGTGATGTGGGAGACCGCCCGCGACACCCACCTCGCCCCGCGGCCTCGCCACCGTCTGGCACACCGACACCACAGCCCCGCCGGCCGTACTGGCCGACCTGCTCGGCCGCACCCGCGCCCGCGTCATCGGCCTTCTCGCCCAACCGGCCAGCACGACCGAACTCGCCCAGCGGCTGGGCGCCGGCCCCGGCACAGTGAGCCAGCACCTCGGCGTCCTGCACCGCGCGGGGCTGGTCACCCGGGCCCGGCACGGCCACCTCGTGCTCTACCTGCGCAGCCCCCTCGGCGACCAGTTGCTGACGTGATGTGCGATCACCGAGACGAGCCGAAAAAGAAGGGGCGAGAAGTGAGCTCAGAAGCCGCCAGTAGTGCCGTCCGCGGGCCCCCACCGGACCCGCATCCAGGATCCGCTCGAAGAACGCATCGGCCCGCGCGGACAGGCGCCCATGGGCCGCTTCTTGGGAGGCGGCCCATGGAAAGGAAGGTTCGGTGCCTGTGGCGCTTCTTGGGTGGACCCTGGCCGGACCCCGGCCCGGTCACGCGGAGCGGGCGGTGTATCAGGTGGTGATGGTGGCTACGGGGTCGAGGCCGTAGGTGCGGGCGTAGCCGTTCTCGGTGCCGACCAGCAGGTCGACGACTTCGAAGTAGCGGTCCCAGAAGGGAGTCTCTCGCAGCGCGTCGATGAGGAGCTGGTACGCGCGGTGATCGTCTGCTTCCCAGACCCAGACGTCGGTGACGCGTGCGGAGTAGAACTCGGTGTCGTAGAAGCGTGACCTGACGCCGGTGGTTTTGGCCTCGATCGCGGAGACGACTTGGGTGGTGAAGGCGTCCACCCGTTCCTGGACGGTCATGGCAAGCCATTCAGGTGTGCTCTTGACGAGTATGAAAGCGGTCACCGTTGCTTCGGCTTCCTTGGTGGGCATGGCGGGTCCTCCCCAGGTGGCAAGTGGTCTCGATGTGGTGGGCACCACGGATTCCGGTGATGCGCCGACGGTGTGGGTCAGGACAGGACGGCGGGCTTGAGGGTTTGGGCGCACCACTGCTGGAAGGTGGTGGGAGAGGCGGTGGCCGCGGTACGGGTAACGCCGGCGTCGAGGCCGCTGTCCTTGGCCTGCTTCATGTCGGCGATGCCTTGGACGAACGCTTCGTCGAGGCCGTAGCCGACGAGAGTGGTACGCAGTTCCTCGAGGGGCTGGCGCTCGTAGCGGACGGGGCGGCCCAACTGCTCGGTCATGATGCGGGCCAGGTCATGGGGAGACAGGTCCTGGGGGCCGAGAACCGGGACATTGTCGATGCCGGTCCAGGAGCGGTCCAGCAGCAGGCGGGCGGCGACGGCGGCGATGTCGGCGACGGCCGTGAGGGGGGCCTTGCGGTCGGCGTCGACCACGTCGGTGAAGACGCCCCTCTCGCGGATCGAGTCGGCCTCCTCCAGGAGGTTCTCGAAGAAGGAGGGGTTGGCCAGGGCCCGGTAGGCGACGCCCGTTTTCGCGAGGAGGTCGTCCATGGCGTGGGAGGCGGTGACGAGCCCGGCGCGGTCGGCGACCGGAGTGCCGCGGCCGAGCGCGGAGACGCCGACGACGTGCCCGACGCCGTGGGCGGCGAGCGCCTTCGCTGCGGGGCGGGTGAAGCCGCAGTAGGCGTCGGTCGGGGCCAGAGAGGAGTCCGGGGGGCGAGCCAGAAGACGGCGTCCGCGCCCTCGAAGGCCCGGTCGACGACCTCGGCGTCTCCGTGCGAGCCGATGACCACCTCGACGCGTTCGCGCACCGCGTCAGGGAGCCGGGCGGGGTCGCGTGCGATCACCCGCAGTTCCTCGCCGTGGGTGGGGGCGGCTTCCAGGAGCAGGGGCACCAGGTGGCGGCCGATGTTCCCCGTGGGAGCAGTGATGACGATCATGAAAACCTCGCAGGTCGTGCCGGGTCGGTACGCCCTCCATCCTGCTGAGAGCCACGGCAGTGCCACAATGGGAACTTCAGCACGCAATCATTGCCTGAAATGGAATTACCCTGGTGAACAGCCCTGATCCGGTCATCGACGCCAACCTCGCGGTCGCGCTCGACGCCCTGCTGACTGAGCAGAGCGTCACGCGCGCCGCCACCCGTCTCCACACCTCCCCGGCAGCCATGAGCCGCACCCTCGGCCGCCTGCGCCGCATCCTCCAAGACCCCCTCCTGGTCCGGGCAGGGCAAACGATGGTCCCCACTCCGCGCGCCCAGGCCTTGCGCGACGAGGCCGCTGCGGTGGTGCGCAGCCTGGGAGCGCTCCTCGCCCCCGGCACCGTGGTCGACCCCGCCACCCTGCGCAGCACCTTCACTCTCCAGGCCGCCGACCTGGTCGGTGCGGCACTGGCCTCCGGCCTGCTGAGACTGACCCGGCAAGAGGCGCCGGGGGTCTCATTGCGGTTCCGGGCCGAGGAGTTGGAGGCTGGGCCGGCCCTCCGCGACGGCCGGATCGACCTGGAGATCGGCTCCATCGACCACGTCGATCCGGAAACCCAGGTCGAAAAGCTGCTCACCCTGCGGATGGTGGCGGCCGTCCGGTCCGGTCACCCCCTGGCCGAGGAGCCCCTGACCCCAGCCCGGCTCGCTGCCGCCGACCACGTCGCGGTCAGCCGCCGAGGCCGGTTCACCGGTCCCCTCGACACCGCCCTGGCCGAGCGGGACCTACGTCGGCGGGTCGCCGTCGTCCTCCCGAGCCATCTGGCCGCGATGGCCCTTGCCGCCCGCAGCGACGTCGTCTGCCTGGTCCCCGCGGCGCTCTCCGGCGCGGCTCCCTCACCCCTCACCGCCGACGCCACCGCCCTCGGCCTGCACCTCCTCGATATCCCCCTGCCTCTGCCGCCACTGACCATCGGCATGGCCTGGCATCCCCGCCAGACCGCCGACGGAGCCCACCGCTGGCTCCGTGACGCCGTCCGACGGACGCTTCGCGCGCCTGGAGGGTCGACTGCCTGACGTGCTGAGACTCCCGGCTGCGGGACGGCCCGCGAGGGGACAGGGCGGCGGCGCGCCGGGGGCGCAGGCGCAGCGGGCCGGTGTTGGCCGGCTGAGTGGTCTTCTTGACCACCGCGTACAGGTAGTCGCGCTGGTCGCTCACTTCAGGCGTGGACGGCGTGGACGCCGAAGGAAGCGCGCCGGCTCGTCGACGACGTCGCACATGTTGTTGTTCGACGTGCATGTCTCCAGCAAGGCGTGGTCGCCCTCGTACGTGCCGCTGAAGTGCAGCGTCTGGTGACTGGGGCATGGAAGGTGTCGCTGCCCGCGACTCGGCTGCCGTGCTCGTCGACCTCGACCGAGTAGATCCACTCGATGCCGGTGGCGCGACCCCAACGCGCCCTCAGTGCGGGGTTGTTCGTTCCGCCGCCCTCATTGCTCCACACCACTGAGTAGGTGAGGATCTGGTGGCCTGGAGTGGCTGCCGGGGCGACCTCGTGCCACGCGATGAGCGGTGTGCCAGTGGTCGCGTTCTGGTACGGGCTGCCGAGGCCGGCGAGGCTGCGCCCGTAGACGACGGGGCATGGCGCAGCACCAGGTACTGCGGGCTGTCCGGCTCGTACGTCGTTACCTGCAGCGAGTCCACGAGGGCAGAGCTGGCGGCCGCCGGAGAGGCGTTGCCGGAGAAATGCAGGCGCAGCACGTGCGGGCCCGCGCCGAGGTGGCCCAGCGCAAGCTGCCGGTGCGGGAGCTGCTCGCCGGAGACGACGAGGTCGGTGGCGTGGTGCTCGTCGGCCGAGATCGGGCACGCACGCGGGCCCGTACCCCAGCCCCCGGTGTCAGTCCTCAATGGCCTGGTAGACCGTGCTCCAGAAGTCGTGGAAGGCGTGTGCCGAGTTCGGTACGGACATGCCGACCTGGGTGAGCAGGACTCCGGTGAGGTTCTTCTCCGGGTCCGCGTAGGTCGAGGTGCCGCTGCCGCCGTCCCAGCCGAACTGACCGACGGACGCGTAGTCACCGCGATAGGTGCGCACCGCCATCCCGATGCCCCAGCCGCCGTGCTGCCCCTGGCCGAACGACAGGTGGACGTTGTTGACGGCCATGGCGTGCCGGACGGCCTGCTGCTCGGGCGTGAGGCGGTTGGTGGTCATCAGCTCGACGGCCGGCCGGGACAGGATCCGCTCGCCGCCGTGCGTCCCGCCGTTCAGCAGCATGCGGAAGTACGCGTGGTAGTCGTCGGCGGTGGAGACCAGCCCACCACCGCCGCCCTGGAACGCCGGAGGCTCGCTCCACCGTCCCCCCTTGGCCGCGTCCCAGACGTGGAACTCTCCGCTCTGCGGGTCGGGGGCGTAGAGGTCCGTCAGCCGGTCGATCTTGTCGGCGGGGACGTGGAAGCCGGTGTCCTTCATGCCCAGGGGCTCGAAGATCCGCTCGCGCAGGAACGCCTCGAACGTCTGGCCCGTGACCCTGGCGACCAGTACGCCGAGCAGGTCGTTGCTGATCTGGTACTGCCAGCGCTCTCCGGGCTGGTGCATCAGCGGAAGGGTGCCGAGGCGGCGGATCCACTCGTCCGGTCCGGGCATCGGCACCGGCAGGTTGGGCGTGAGCCCCTGCTCGAATATCGCGTTCATGATCGGAGCACCCAGCGCCGTCATATCCATGCCGAGCCCGAACGTAGAGGTCAGCAGGTCCCGTACGGTGATCGGCCGCCGGGCCGGCACGGTCTCGTCCAACGGACCGTCGATCCGCTTCAGCACCTGCCGGTCGGCGAGTTCGGGCAGCCACCGGTCGACCGTGTCGTCGATCCGGAGCCTGCACTCGTCCACCAGGACCATCACCGCGGCGGCCGCGACCGGCTTGGACGTCGACGCCATCCGGAAGATCGTGTCCCTGCGCATCGGCGCGCCGCCGTCGTGGCGCATGGTCCCGAGCGCCTCGACGTACGTCTCCTCGCCGCGGCTGACCAGGGCGACCAGACCGGGGATCTTCCCGGAGTCCACGTGCCGCGCCAGTACGTCGCGCATGCTGCGCAGCCCGGCCTCGGAGAAGCCTCCGTGGTTCTTGCTCATCGTGTAACTCCTTGATCGCGGACCGCCGGTGGCGGATGTGGGTGGGGACCGCTGACCGACCCTCGCCGAAGTTCGGGAAGTGCTGAACAAGGACGAAGCTACATTGCGTTCACTGATCGGTCAACGTTCACCTAGCGCCTAACTGTCCAGCATTCAAGGCACAATTGGCGACTATTGCAATGAACCTACTACTGAACGCAAAGGCGGGGCCGGGGTCGACATTGCAATGGGCTGACGGGGCGCATACGGTGCAGCCAGGCGTGCGGGCGCCGTGTTCCACGCCTGCCGACAGACGGCGACACGTTGACAGACAGTGGCACGTCGACAGACGGCGACATGCCGACAGACAGGCGGAAGGAGACCGGCGCCGATGCCCGGAGGCAGGCTCACCAACGAGGATCGTCAGGACATCGCCAGGGGGCTGGCCGAGGGGCGCGGATACGCGGAGATCGGCCGACTGCTGGACCGGCCCGCGTCGACGGTCATGCGGGAGGTCACGCGCAACGGCGGCCCCGAGGGTTACGGGGCGAGCCAAGCGCAAGAAGCCACTCGGGAACGTGCGCGCCGACGCAAGCAGGCCGTTACCGCTCGGCCTCCGACATCACCCGCCCTCGACGACGGCGCCCACGGCCGCGACCCCCGAGCGGTCCAGGGGTTCACGGACTCCTACACCGATCTCCTGGAGCAGCAGGGGCTGCCCCGGATGACGGCCAGGGTGCTGGCCTGTCTGTACATCACCGACTCCGGCGCCCTCACCGCCGCCGACCTGATCCAGCGGCTGCGCATCAGCCCGGCGTCGGTCTCGCACGCCGTCACGTTCCTCGAACAGCAGGGCATGCTCAGGCGCGAACGGTCTCCCGGCATGCGCCGCGAACGTTATGTCATCGACGACGACTTCTGGTTCCGGTCGATTCTCGCGACCACGCAGATGAACGTCACCCTGGCGGCGGCATCACAGCGTGGAGCGGAGATCCTCGGGGCCGCCACTCCTGCGGGCGCCCGCTTCGAGTCCTCCGCCGAACTCCTGCTCCTGGTGAACCAGGCCCTCCAGCAGGTCATGAAGCAGCACCGGTCGGCGGCCGAGGAATGATCTCGGGAGGCCTGGGGGCGGCCTGACGGGCGCACAGCGACACCGGCTGGAGCCGCCCCAGCGCTCCTGGAAGGGCGCGGCCCGGTTGATCCCGCGGGCGGGTGTCCCGTGGCTGAGCCATACGCACAGGTGGAGCTGGACGGACCGTCACGCCGGTAACGCGGCCCACGACTTCACGATGTGCACCGCTCAGTGATCGCCTGCGGGGGTTGACCCCACCGCACTCACTGGCCTCAGCGGCACCACCGCCGGGCAGGCCAGCCGGATTCTGCGATCAACCAATTCACCGAAGGATGGGACTGACAGGCACAGCAGCACTGCGCGCCTCCCGGCTGCGGGTGCTGGCCGCCGCGGACCTGATCGTGCCCGGTCACGGCAGCCCGTTCAAGGCCGACGACACCACCCCGCGCTAGCGCCGCCACGGCAGGTGGGCTGCTCTGAAGCACTTCTGAAGGTTCGGGCATACCTGGAAGATCCGGCAGAATTCATCCGGGCACGGCGATGCTCGTGACCGGTCAGGAGGCTCCGCACACCAGGGCTTCGCCGGCCGCCGTGGTGATGCCCCGGTTGACGGTCGTACCCCTGTCCTCAGCGGCCGCCGGACGGAGTTTCCGTCATGTCCGGTCTGCTCGCGCGCCGAGCCGTCATGGCCCGGGTGCGCTCGGCGCCGCGTAGATCACGAGGGTGTGCTCCGGCCGCCCGGCTACGTGGAACGCCGTGTAGGCGTACGTGGCTACGCCTCCGTCCGGCGACCGGAGCCTCTTGTGCCCGCCGCCGCGTGCCTCGACCTCGTACCGCGGCCACCATTCCCGCACTTCGGAGCTACCTTCGTGCAGTTCGTCGACCAGCCGCCCGAAGCGCGGATCCCCGGGGTGGGAGCCGGCCAGGGTGCGCACCCGCGCGAGCAGCCCCCGCGCCTCCGGCTCCCAGTCGGCCAGGACCTCCCGTGCCCGCGGGTCCAGGAACGTCCAGCGCGCGAAGTTCGGCGGCCGACCATCCGCGGTGACGAGCCCCGGGAACGCCCTTTCGGTCGCCGGGTTGTGGCTCAGTACGTCGTACGTGCCGTCGACGACGTACGCGGGATGCGGCTGCAGCAGCAGGGGGACGGCGGCCACCTCCGGGTCGAGGGGCTCGGGCCCTGGTTCCCCGGTGGCCGGTGCTCGTCCGGCGAGCCGGAAGAGGTGGTCGCGCTCGTGCGCGTCGAGGCGCAGGGCGCTGGCGAGGGCGTCCAGGACCTGGTCCGAGGCGCGGACGTCCCGGCCCTGCTCCAGATACGTGTACCAAGTGGCGCTCATCCCCGCGAGCACGGCCAGCTCCTCGCGCCGCAGCCCCGGGGTGCGGCGCCGTCTCGTCGACGGCAGACCCGCCTCGCGCGGGGTGATGAGCTCGCGGCGGCTGCGCAGGAAGGCCGCGAGTTCGCGGCGCTGCCGTTGAGTGTCGGACAAGGCGCTTTCCGACATGGACTACCACCTTCAGTTCCAGAATGAGTTGGCTCTGGATACCAGGCTAAGGCCGTCACACACTGGCCTTTGCCGTCGGCAGGAGCGGCAGGGACCACGAGAGCAGCAGTCATGAGCAGCAGTGCGGAAGGAATCGTCATGCCAGGCATCACGGGCAAGGTCGTGGCCATTACAGGGGCGAGCAGCGGGATCGGCGAGGCGACCGCGCTGCTGCTGGCCGAGCGCGGTGCCCGGCTGGTGCTGGGCGCACGGCGCACCGAGCGGCTGGCGGCGCTGACCACGCGGATCGAGAAGGTGGGCGGTGAGGCGGTGCATCTCCGCACGGATGTGACCCGGATCGACGATCTCCGCGAGCTGGTTGCCCTGGCCGGCGAGCGTTTCGGACGGCTGGACGTCCTCGTCGGCAACGCCGGGGTGGGCACGATCTCGCCGCTCGACGATCTGCGCACCGACGAGTGGAACCACATGGTCGACGTCAACATCAAGGGCGTACTGAACGGCATCGCCGCTGCCCTCCCCGTGTTCCGCGCCCAGGGCAGCGGCCACTTCGTCACCACGGCGTCCACGGCCGCTTACCGCGTCGTACCCGCGATGGCCGTCTACGCCGGCACGAAGGTCGCCGTGCGGGCCATCTGCGAGGGTCTGCGGCAGGAAGCAGGGCCGAACCTAAGTGGTCGACGCGCGAAGTCCTTCGGGGGTTGACTCCGGAGCCGGTGGTGAGTGTGGCGATTCTCGAGGGCATCAAGCGTCCGTATCGGGCTGCGTCCCTGCTTGGAACAGGTGAACATTGACG
>NZ_JASISO010000027.1:1203-111657 GCF_030063135.1 Streptomyces sp. G-G2 | reverse complement strand
AGATCGGGTTGCCGCACAGTGATCCGGTGCTGGATGGTCCGGTGATCCAGACGGCTGATGACATCGCGCTGCGTGGCGGGGTGAAGATCGCCGATGTGCTGCGGACGGTGCGTGAGGCGTACGAGGCAACGGGTGCCCCGGTGCTGGTGATGACGTACTGGAATCCGATCGACCGTTATGGTGTCGAGCGGTTCACGGCTGAGCTGGCGGCGGCGGGCGGGGCGGGCTGCATTCTGCCGGACCTGCCGGTCCAGGAGTCGGCGTTGTGGCGCGAGCACGCGGGCAGGCATGGTCTCGCGACGGTGTTCGTGGTTGCTCCGTCGAGCAAGGACGCCCGTCTGGCGACGATCACCGCGGCGGGTTCCGGTTTCGTCTATGCCGCTTCGCTGATGGGTGTCACGGGCACTCGGGTGTCGGTCGGTGAGCAGGCGCAGGATCTGGTGGCCCGGACCCGCAGGACCACGGACCTGCCGGTCTGCGTGGGCCTGGGCGTTTCCAACGCGGCACAGGCCAAGGAGGTCGCGGTCTTCGCCGACGGCGTGATCGTCGGCTCCGCCTTCGTGAAGCTGCTGCTGGACGCCCCCGACCTGCCCGCGGGCCTGGAAGCCGTACGGGCCCTGGCGGCCGAGCTTGCGGAAGGCGTACGCAGGACCTAGTGCCGGGGTGTAGTGCCCTGTGCGGTCGTGCACCCGTCGCAGTACTCGGGCCCGGCCCCCCGGTAGGCCCGGTCGCACCCCTCGCAGTTCCGCAGCGGCAAGGGTGCTTGCGCGCCTGCGACGCCTCCCGGCCCGCGCACCCCTTCGGGCGGAATCTGCTCGGTGAGCCGGTGGGCGATCAGACCGGCGGGGCTGCGCGGCCGCGCGGGCATATTGGCGGTGAGCGCGGCGGTCACGGCGTCCGGACCGGCCCCGCGCTCCAGCCATGCCTCGACGGCGGGCGCGAGCCGCTCGATGTCCCGCGCCCCGAGCAACAGCCGCGCATCCACCCCGCGCAACCCCTGGAGGATCCCCTCGGCGGCGGCTCTGCGCGGCGCGCTGTCCCCGCCACTGGGCCGGGGGAGGGGGCTGAGCTGGGTGGGCGCCTTGGGTTCCGGACCAGCCGCGGGCGGAGGCTTCGCGTCCGGCTCCGGATCGGGGGCCGTGCACCCGGGCCGGTTGTAGGACACGGTCCGCGTGACGACCTGCCCGCTGGGCAGCCGCTCCCGGGTGCGCCGCAGGTACCCGTACTCCTCCAGCTCGCGCAGCGCCCGGGCGATCCGGTACTCGCTCTCGGGGAACCGGGCGGCGAGGTCCTTGATGCCGATGAGGGCGCCGGTGGGCAGCGACTGGACGTGGAGAGCGAGCCCGATGGCGACGAGGGACATCTGGGCGTGCTGGGCGAGGTGGTTCCCGACGACGGTGAACCGTCGCCCGTGCTTCACGTTGACGTGGATGACCCCTGACCGGGGGATCCCGTCGGCATTCTCGGACGAGGCGCGCGGGAGCGCGCTAGGCTTCTGTGCACCCATCGGGAAGGTTCTTCTTCCGTGCTGGCTAGACCCCCGCTCGGGATTGCCGTCCCGGCCGGGGGTCGTCGCATGTCTGGAGTTGTCGCGGCGAGCATATGCCAGCCAACCCCCGTAAAAGCCAGCCAAGTTGCCCCGGTTCACCCATCCGAGCGACCCCCGCCCCGACCGCCGCCCCGACCGCCACCCCGGGAGGCTGGAGGGGCTTGGCAAGGGTCTTTCCCTTCCCTGGTACTACTCCTCTATACGTCTAACCCCACCGCATCGCGGCCCCCCGCGACCCGGCCGTTCGGCGAACGGGGTTGCTACTGCCCCAGCGGCTAGAGCGCGTACGGGTAGAGGTGCGCGGCGGGGGCGTAGAACGTGATGCGTTGCCCTGGGGCGGGGTGCTGGTTGCCGTCCATCTCGACGAGGAGGACCGTCGAATGGATGCGGATCGAAACCACGCCCTCGTCGGCCGTCTCGACACGGCCGCACATCTTCAGGTGTGAGCCCGGTACCCCGCTCAGAGAGTCAGGTTCGTCTGTGGACGACCATGAGTGGATCGTGTCGGGGATGTCGACCTCGACATTCTCCTCGCCAGGCTGTGGTGTGCCGTCGCCGCACCACAGCCCCCAGGCAAGTCCGGCTCTGCTCGCGAAGCGGACGAGGCTGCGGCCGCCATCGGATCCGTATGCCTGCACGATCTCGACGTTCATTATTTGATCCCCAAGGGAACTCGAACCATTGTGTTGCCGACAATCCACGTATTGGTTGGGGATATGAATGTCCAGGTTTCCATGTGGAAGTGGAATTTTGTGGGTTTGCTGTTCATTTCATGGTTCCGCGGTCGGATGCTGTGTGTTCCGTCGGCTGATACGAGCCTGTGGGGGTCAATTACTCCGGTCCTTGGGTGAATGCTGGTGTAAGGACCTTCGCTCAGGAACTTCTCCCATTCTTCCATTGCTTGATGCGGCTTGAGCGGCCTCGAAGCCACCTGCTCGGGCGTTTCGATGACAGTGGCGGCCGGAGGCTCGCACGCCGCCAGGCCCAGCGGGTCGGCCCACGTGTGCGGGTTGTGGACGTACGTCGTCGGGTTCGGGGCGGGGGAGAGGCCCAGGGGGTCCGGGGTGAGGTAGCGGGCCGTTTCCGGGTCGTAGGTGCGGAAGACGTTGTGGTGGAGGCCGGACTCCGGGTCGTAGTACTGGCCCGGGAAGCGGAGCGGGGTGTAGGCGGTGGCGTCGCGGTTCCACGTCGTCGTGCCCCACAGGGTGGTGCGCGTGTGCCACGCGACCTCGCCCGACTCGTCGATCAGCTGGGTCGGGGTGCCGATCAGGTCTGTGACGATCACGAAGAAGCGCTCGTCCACCCCCTCCTGACCGTCCCGCCGAGGACGCCATGAGGCCGCCGATCTCGCCCAGCTCCGCGGTCGTCGCCTTCAGGCCGCCCAGGACCTCCTCGACCGCCCCCCGGTCCACCGCCAGATCCATCGACCCGTCTTTGCTGCTGTCACCGCTCATGCCCCCACCCCCATGGTCTGCGCAGCACGGTACGAGGCCGGGAGGGGAGGGGTGATCTTTGCTGGCGCGGATCCGGCCACCCGGCGGCGGGCGCTCGAACCGGGGGTTCGGGGTGGCGCGCCCGCGGGGGTTTGGCGGTCGGTCACGGCGCCGGTACGGGCTCACCAGGGGCCCGGGGCGCGATCCGCGCCCCGGACGCACGCACCGGCGCGTGGCGCGGTTTGACGTCACACGGGGGCGGGGTATTGTTCTGCGCCCGATTGGCGCCATACGTGTCGCGTATGGCAGACTACTCAAGTTGCTCGGCTGAGTGCCGATGCTGCGCGCCTCCCGCCGGGAGGACCGGAAGCGAGTCCCACAGTACTCGTCGCCTTTACCTGCCCCTCGGGGCAGCACTGAGGGCGGACGTACGGGAATCTTCTGGGAAGTGTCAGCACGGAGCCAGCCAGGCACTCGGTGGGTGTTTCTCCCCCGATGCGCGGTCCTGGGACCGCACCCCCTTGGCAGGGAATTTCTGTAAGGAAATTTCTTTGGAGGGAGTGCGACACGCCCGACCGCGTGGGTCGGAGGAGAGGCAGCGGGGAAATCCGCGGCCGACCGGGAGCCAGAGCGTTTCCACAACAGACAGGACTACGGAGTAGCCATGGCGGGACAGAAGATCCGCATTCGGCTCAAGGCCTACGACCACGAGGTCATCGATTCCTCGGCGAAGAAGATCGTCGAGACGGTGACGCGCACTGGTGCGTCGGTCGCGGGCCCGGTGCCGCTGCCCACTGAGAAGAACGTGTACTGCGTCATCAAGTCGCCGCACAAGTACAAGGACTCGCGCGAGCACTTCGAGATGCGCACGCACAAGCGCCTGATCGACATCCTCGACCCGACGCCCAAGACCGTTGACTCGCTGATGCGCCTGGACCTTCCGGCCGGCGTTGACATCGAGATCAAGCTCTGAGAGGCACGGAGAAGATGGCAAAGCAGATCAAGGGCGTCCTGGGCGAGAAGCTCGGCATGACCCAGGTCTGGGACGAGAACAACCGTGTCGTCCCGGTGACCGTCGTCAAGGCCGGGCCCTGCGTCGTTACCCAGGTCCGTAAGAACGACATCGATGGCTACGAGTCGGTCCAGATCGCCTTCGGCGAGATTGACCCGCGCAAGGTGAACAAGCCCCTCAAGGGTCACTTCGCCAAGGCCGATGTAACCCCGCGCCGCCACCTGGTGGAGCTCCGTACCTCCGACGCCAGCGAGTACACGCTCGGCCAGGAGATCACCGCCGCTGTGTTCGAGTCCGGCGTCAAGGTTGACGTCACGGGCAACAGCAAGGGCAAGGGCTTCGCCGGTGTCATGAAGCGTCACAACTTCAAGGGGCTCGGCGCCGGTCACGGCGTGCAGCGCAAGCACCGCTCCCCCGGTTCGATCGGTGGCTGCGCCACCCCTGGGCGTGTCTTCAAGGGCATGCGCATGGCCGGTCGTATGGGTAACGAGCGCGTCACCACCCAGAACCTGACCATCCACGCGGTTGACGCGGAGAAGGGTCTGCTCCTCATCAAGGGTGCGGTCCCCGGTCCGAACGGCGGCCTCGTCCTGGTCCGTACCGCGGCCAAGGGGGCTTGAGGTAATGAGCACCATTGACATCCTTTCGCCGGCAGGCGACAAGGCCGGTACCGTCGATCTCCCCGCGGAGATCTTCGACGCCAAGACCAGCGTTCCGCTGATCCACCAGGTCGTTGTCGCTCAGCTGGCTGCTGCCCGTCAGGGCACGCACAAGACCAAGCGTCGCGGCGAAGTCCGTGGTGGTGGCCGCAAGCCGTACCGCCAGAAGGGCACCGGCCGCGCCCGTCAGGGTTCGACCCGCGCTCCGCAGTTCGTCGGCGGTGGCGTCGTTCACGGCCCGCAGCCGCGTGACTACTCGCAGCGGACCCCGAAGAAGATGAAGGTCGCCGCTCTCCGTGGTGCCCTGTCGGACCGTGCGCGTCACTCCCGCATCCACATCGTCACCGGTGTGGTCGAGGGTGCCGCCTCCACGAAGGCCGCCAAGACGCTGTTCGGCAAGATCTCGGAGCGCAAGAACCTGCTCCTGATCGTCGACCGCGCCGACGAGGCCGCGTGGCTGTCCGCCCGCAACCTGCCCCAGGTGCACATCCTGGAGCCGGGCCAGCTGAACACGTACGACGTGATCGTCTCTGACGACGTGGTCTTCACTCAGGCCGCTTTCGAGTCCTTCGTGTCTGGCCCCAAGGCCGACGAGACCGAAGGGAGCGATGCGTGATGTCTGACGCCACCGTTACCAGCAAGACCTTCAACGACCCGCGCGACCTGCTGATCAAGCCGGTTGTCTCGGAGAAGAGCTACGCGCTGCTCGACGAGAACAAGTACACGTTCATCGTCGCGCCCGGCTCGAACAAGACCCAGATCAAGCAGGCTGTGGAAGCGGTCTTCTCGGTCAAGGTCACCGGGGTCAACACGATCAACCGTCAGGGTAAGCGCAAGCGCACCAAGACCGGTTTCGGCAAGCGCGCTGACACCAAGCGCGCCATCGTGACCCTCGCTGAGGGCGACCGAATCGACATCTTCGGCGGCCAGGCCTCCTAACGGAGGTCTAGTCGTCCGGAATCGGACGAGGACTGAGAAATGGGTATCCGCAAGTACAAGCCGACGACCCCGGGCCGTCGTGGCTCCAGCGTCGCCGACTTTGTCGAGATCACGCGGTCCACGCCGGAGAAGTCGCTGGTTCGCCCCCTGCACAGCAAGGGCGGCCGTAACAACACCGGTCGGATCACTGTTCGCCACCAGGGTGGTGGGCACAAGCGCGCCTACCGCGTGATCGACTTCCGTCGTCACGACAAGGACGGCGTGCCGGCCAAGGTCGCGCACATCGAGTACGACCCGAACCGCACTGCGCGCATCGCGCTCCTGCACTACGCAGACGGCGAGAAGCGCTACATCATCGCCCCGGCCAAGCTGGTCCAGGGCGACCGGATTGAAAACGGCCCTGGCGCCGACATCAAGCCGGGTAACAACCTCCCGCTCCGCAACATCCCGGTCGGTACCACGATCCACGCGATCGAGCTCCGTCCCGGTGGTGGCGCCAAGTTCGCCCGCTCTGCCGGTGCTTCCGTGCAGCTGCTGGCGAAGGAGGGCCAGTACGCCCACCTGCGTATGCCGTCGGGCGAGGTCCGCCTGGTCGACGTCCGCTGCCGCGCCACGGTCGGCGAGGTCGGCAACGCCGAGCAGTCGAACATCAACTGGGGCAAGGCCGGCCGTATGCGCTGGAAGGGTGTTCGCCCCTCCGTCCGCGGTGTCGCGATGAACCCGGTCGACCACCCGCACGGTGGTGGTGAGGGTAAGACCTCCGGTGGTCGTCACCCGGTCTCCCCGTGGGGTCAGAAGGAGGGTCGTACTCGCTCGCCGAAGAAGGCTTCGAGCAAGTACATCGTCCGCCGCCGCAAGACGAACAAGAAGCGCTAGGAGCGGGTTTAGATGCCGCGCAGTCTCAAGAAGGGACCCTTCGTCGACGGACACCTCATCAAGAAGGTGGACGTACAGAACGAAGCTGGTACCAAGAACGTCATCAAGACCTGGTCCCGTCGCTCGATGATCATCCCGGCCATGCTGGGTCACACCATCGCGGTGCACAACGGCAAGATCCACGTCCCGGTGTTCGTCACCGAGTCGATGGTCGGCCACAAGCTCGGCGAGTTCTCGCCGACTCGCACCTTCCGCGGCCACGTCAAGGACGACCGGAAGTCGAAGCGCCGCTAAAGGCGGGGTGGTAACGACTATGACTTACACCGAAGGGACAACCATGGAAGCCAGGGCCCAGGCGCGGTACATCCGCGTCACGCCCATGAAGGCCCGCCGAGTGGTGGACCTTATCCGTGGCATGGATGCCACGGAGGCTCAGGCGGTCCTGCGTTTCGCCCCGCAGGCCGCGAGCGTGCCCGTTGGCAAGGTGCTGGACAGCGCCATTGCCAACGCGGCTCACAACTACGACCACACGGACGCCAACTCGCTGGTCATCAGCGAGGCGTACGTGGACGAGGGCCCGACCCTGAAGCGGTTCCGTCCGCGTGCTCAGGGCCGTGCCTACCGGATCCGCAAGCGGACCAGCCACATCACCGTGGTCGTCAGCAGCAAGGAAGGAACCCGGTAATGGGCCAGAAGGTAAACCCGCACGGGTTCCGGCTCGGCATTACCACCGACTTCAAGTCGCGTTGGTACGCCGACAAGCTGTACAAGGACTACGTCAAGGAAGACGTCGCCATCCGTCGGATGATGACGTCCGGCATGGAGCGCGCCGGCATCTCGAAGGTTGAGATCGAGCGCACCCGTGACCGTGTGCGTGTGGACATCCACACCGCGCGTCCCGGCATCGTCATCGGCCGCCGTGGCGCCGAGGCCGACCGCATCCGCGGTGACCTCGAGAAGCTCACGGGCAAGCAGGTCCAGCTGAACATCCTCGAGGTCAAGAACCCCGAGATGGACGCTCAGCTGGTTGCTCAGGCCGTTGCGGAGCAGCTGTCCTCCCGCGTCTCCTTCCGTCGCGCCATGCGTAAGAGCATGCAGGGCACGATGAAGGCCGGCGCCAAGGGCATCAAGATCCAGTGTGGTGGCCGTCTCGGCGGCGCCGAGATGAGCCGTTCCGAGTTCTACCGCGAGGGTCGTGTGCCGCTGCACACGCTGCGCGCGAACGTGGACTACGGCTTCTTCGAGGCCAAGACCACCTTCGGCCGTATCGGCGTGAAGGTCTGGATCTACAAGGGCGACGTCAAGAACATCGCCGAGGTTCGCGCCGAGAACGCTGCGGCCCGTGCGGGTAACCGCCCGGCCCGTGGTGGCGCGAACGACCGTCCGGCCGGTGGCCGTGGTGGTCGTGGTGGCGAGCGTGGCGGCCGTGGCGGCCGCAAGCCGCAGCAGGCTGCCGGCGCCGAGGCCCCCAAGGCCGAGGCCGCTGCCGCCGCTCCGGCTGAGAGCACCGGAACGGAGGCCTGACCGACATGCTGATCCCTCGTAGGGTCAAGCACCGCAAGCAGCACCACCCCAAGCGCCGCGGTATGGCCAAGGGCGGTACTGAGGTCTCGTTCGGCGAGTACGGCATCCAGGCGCTTACCCCGGCCTACGTGACGAACCGCCAGATCGAGGCGGCTCGTATCGCGATGACCCGCCACATCAAGCGTGGCGGCAAGGTCTGGATCAACATCTACCCGGACCGTCCCCTGACGAAGAAGCCTGCCGAGACCCGCATGGGTTCCGGTAAGGGTTCTCCCGAGTGGTGGATCGCGAACGTGCACCCGGGTCGGGTCATGTTCGAGCTGTCCTACCCGAACGAGAAGATTGCTCGTGAGGCGCTCACCCGCGCTGCTCACAAGCTTCCGATGAAGTGCCGGATTGTTCGGCGCGAGGCAGGTGAGTCGTGATGGCGACGGGAACCAAGGCGTCCGAGCTGCGTGAGCTCGGTAACGAGGAGCTCGTTGGCAAGCTGCGCGAGGCCAAGGAAGAGCTGTTCAAGCTGCGCTTCCAGGCGGCCACGGGTCAGCTGGAGAACAACGGCCGGCTCAGGTCCGTCCGTAAGGACATCGCTCGCATCTACACCCTGATGCACGAGCGTGAGCTCGGTATCGAGACGGTGGAGAGCGCCTGATGAGCGAGAAGAACGTGACTGAAACGACTGCCCGCGGCTTCCGCAAGACCCGTGAGGGTCTCGTCGTCAGCGACAAGATGGACAAGACCGT
Source organism: Streptomyces sp. G-G2 (assembly GCF_030063135.1). GTDB lineage: Bacteria > Actinomycetota > Actinomycetes > Streptomycetales > Streptomycetaceae > Streptomyces. The sequence goes on along the minus strand of NZ_JASISO010000027.1, from coordinate 102,925 downwards.
CGTCGTCGCTGTCGAGGACCGCGTGAAGCACGCGCTGTACGGCAAGGTCATCCGCCGTACGAACAAGCTCAAGGCTCACGACGAGCAGAACGCTGCCGGCGTCGGCGACCGCGTCATCATCATGGAGACGCGTCCGCTGTCGGCGAGCAAGCGCTGGCGCATCGTCGAGATCCTCGAGAAGGCCAAGTAAGGAAATTGCCTGAGGGGTTTCCCTCAGGTCAGTTCCGCCAGGCTCGGTAGGGGCTTCCACCGCTTGAAAGAGCACCGCGAAGCCCCTGCCGGGAACCGGCAGACAAACAGGAGATAGACGTGATCCAGCAGGAGTCGCGACTGCGTGTCGCCGACAACACTGGTGCCAAGGAAATCCTTTGCATCCGTGTTCTCGGTGGTTCGGGTCGCCGCTACGCGGGCATCGGCGACGTCATCGTTGCCACCGTCAAGGACGCTATCCCGGGCGGCAACGTGAAGAAGGGTGACGTCGTCAAGGCTGTCATCGTTCGCACCGTCAAGGAGCGCCGCCGCCAGGACGGCTCGTACATCCGCTTCGACGAGAACGCCGCTGTCATTCTCAAGAACGACGGCGACCCTCGTGGCACCCGTATCTTCGGCCCGGTGGGCCGTGAGCTGCGCGAGAAGAAGTTCATGAAGATCATCTCGCTCGCGCCGGAGGTGCTGTAAGCATGAAGATCAAGAAGGGCGACCTGGTTCAGGTCATCACCGGTAAGGACAAGGGCAAGCAGGGCAAGGTCATTGTGGCCATCCCTACTGAGAACCGCGTCCTCGTCGAGGGTGTCAACCGGGTCAAGAAGCACACCAAGGCCGGCCAGACCGCTGGTGGCTCGCAGACCGGTGGCATCGTGATCACCGAGGCGCCGATCCACGTCAGCAACGTTCAGCTGGTTGTGGAGAAGGACGGCCAGAAGGTCGTTACCCGCGTCGGTTTCCGCTTCGATGACGAGGGCAACAAGATCCGCGTTGCCAAGCGGACGGGTGAGGACATCTGATGGCTACCACTCCGCGACTCAAGACGAAGTACCGCGAGGACATCGCGGGCAAGCTGCGTGAAGAGTTCTCCTACGAGAACGTCATGCAGATTCCCGGCCTCGTGAAGATCGTGGTCAACATGGGTGTGGGCGACGCCGCCCGCGACTCCAAGCTGATCGACGGCGCCATCAAGGACCTGACGACGATCACCGGTCAGAAGCCGGCCGTCACGAAGGCCCGCAAGTCCATCGCGCAGTTCAAGCTGCGCGAGGGTCAGCCGATCGGCTGCCACGTCACCCTCCGTGGTGACCGCATGTGGGAGTTCCTGGACCGTACGCTGTCGCTCGCGCTTCCGCGTATCCGTGACTTCCGTGGTCTGTCGCCGAAGCAGTTCGACGGCCGTGGCAACTACACCTTCGGTCTCACGGAGCAGGTCATGTTCCACGAGATCGACCAGGACAAGATCGACCGTACCCGGGGTATGGACATCACCGTGGTCACCACGGCGACCAACGACGATGAGGGCCGCGCCCTCCTTCGTCACCTCGGCTTCCCCTTCAAGGAGGCGTAAGCGAGATGGCGAAGAAGGCTCTCATCGCGAAGGCTGCCCGCAAGCCCAAGTTCGGTGTGCGTGCGTACACCCGCTGCCAGCGCTGCGGTCGCCCTCACTCCGTGTACCGCAAGTTCGGCCTGTGCCGCGTCTGCCTTCGTGAGATGGCTCACCGTGGCGAGCTGCCGGGCGTAACCAAGAGCTCCTGGTAATTCCTTCTAGTCCTTAGGGACTTGGGAATCACCAGAGACTCTCGGTAAGCACCTGGCCGGTGGGTGCCCCGTTCCGCATGCCGTAGGCTTGTGGGGTTGGGCGCCCGCCGTCCATAACGACTTACTACGCCGTAGGTCCCCGCACCGCACCCGTCCCGCCACTGAGTGGGGAGAGGGATGGCGCATACAGGAAACCCCGGCGAGAGAGGCCGAAGGCCGATTCATGACCATGACTGACCCGATCGCAGACATGCTGACTCGTCTGCGTAACGCTAACTCGGCGTACCACGACACTGTCGTGATGCCCCACAGCAAGATCAAGTCGCACATCGCGGAGATCCTCAAGCAAGAGGGTTTCATCACTGGCTGGAAGGTCGAGGACGCCGAGGTTGGCAAGAACCTCGTCCTCGAGCTGAAGTTCGGGCCGAACCGTGAGCGCTCCATCGCGGGCATCAAGCGGATCTCGAAGCCCGGTCTGCGCGTGTACGCGAAGTCCACCAACCTGCCCAAGGTGCTCGGCGGCCTGGGCGTGGCGATTATCTCCACGTCCCACGGTCTGCTCACCGGCCAGCAGGCAGGCAAGAAGGGCGTAGGTGGGGAAGTCCTCGCCTACGTCTGGTAGTCGGGAACGGAGGAAAAGCAATGTCGCGAATCGGCAAGCTCCCCATCCAGGTTCCCGCCGGTGTGGACGTCACCATCGATGGCAGCACGGTCGGCGTGAAGGGCCCCAAGGGTTCCCTCTCGCACACCGTCGCGTCGCCCATCGGTGTCGTTAAGGGCGAAGACGGTGTCCTCACCGTCACGCGTCCCAACGACGAGCGTCAGAACAAGGCCCTGCATGGCCTGTCCCGCACGCTGGTGGCGAACATGATCACCGGCGTGACCACGGGTTACGTCAAGGCGCTCGAGATCAGCGGTGTCGGTTACCGCGTCGCCGCGAAGGGCTCCAACCTGGAGTTCCAGCTTGGTTACAGCCACCCGATCCTGATCGAGGCGCCCGAGGGCATCTCCTTCAAGGTCGAGTCGCCCACCAAGTTCACGGTCGAGGGCATCGACAAGCAGAAGGTCGGCGAGGTCGCCGCCAACATCCGCAAGCTGCGGAAGCCCGACCCGTACAAGGCCAAGGGTGTCAAGTACGCCGGCGAAGTCATCCGCCGCAAGGTCGGAAAGGCTGGTAAGTAGCCATGGCATACGGTGTAAAGATCGCCAAGGGCGACGCGTACAAGCGTGCCGCCAAGGCTCGCCGCCACATCCGCATCCGCAAGAACGTCTCGGGTACGGCGGAGCGTCCGCGCCTCGTCGTGACGCGTTCCAACCGCAACATCGTTGCTCAGGTCATCGACGACCTCCAGGGTCACACCCTGGCGTCGGCGTCGACCCTGGACGCTTCGATCCGCGGTGGCGAAGGCGACAAGAGCGCTCAGGCCCAGGCTGTCGGTGCACTCGTCGCCGAGCGCGCCAAGGCCGCGGGTGTCGAGACCGTCGTGTTCGACCGCGGTGGCAACCGATACGCCGGGCGCATTGCCGCTCTGGCTGACGCCGCCCGCGAAGCCGGGCTGAAGTTCTAAGCCCCGGTTCCGGGACTAACGGACGTAACAGAGAGAGGTAATCCAATGGCTGGACCCCAGCGCCGCGGAAGCGGTGCCGGTGGCGGCGAGCGGCGGGACCGGAAGGGTCGCGACGGTGGCCCTGCCGCCGAGAAGACCGCTTACGTTGAGCGCGTTGTCGCGATCAACCGCGTCGCCAAGGTTGTCAAGGGTGGTCGCCGCTTCAGCTTCACCGCGCTGGTCGTGGTGGGCGACGGTGACGGCACTGTAGGTGTCGGTTACGGCAAGGCCAAGGAAGTTCCCGCGGCCATCGCCAAGGGTGTCGAGGAAGCCAAGAAGTCCTTCTTCAAGGTTCCGCGCATCCAGGGCACCATTCCTCACCCGATCACGGGCGAGCGTGCTGCGGGCGTCGTGCTGCTGAAGCCGGCGTCCCCTGGTACCGGCGTTATCGCCGGTGGCCCGGTGCGTGCCGTTCTGGAGTGCGCCGGCGTTCACGACATCCTGTCGAAGTCGCTCGGCTCTTCCAACGCGATCAACATCGTGCACGCGACCGTGGCGGCCCTCAAGGGCCTGCAGCGTCCCGAGGAGATCGCGGCTCGCCGTGGTCTGCCCCTCGAGGACGTCGCCCCCGCGGCTCTCCTTCGTGCACGTGCTGCGGGAGCGGGTGCGTAATGGCCCGTCTCAAGATCACGCAGACGAAGTCGTACATCGGCAGCAAGCAGAACCACCGCGACACTCTGCGTTCGCTCGGGCTCAAGCGCCTGAACGACGTGGTCGTCAAGGAGGACCGCCCCGAGTTCCGCGGAATGGCTAACACCGTCCGCCACCTCGTGACGGTTGAGGAGGTTGACTAACATGGCTGAGAACAGCCCGCTGAAGGCCCACAACCTCCGTCCCGCCCCCGGTGCCAAGACCGCGAAGACCCGTGTCGGTCGTGGTGAGGCGTCGAAGGGTAAGACGGCTGGTCGTGGTACGAAGGGCCAGAAGGCCCGTTACCAGATCCCGGTGCGCTTCGAGGGTGGGCAGATGCCCCTCCACATGCGCCTGCCGAAGCTCAAGGGCTTCAAGAACCCGTTCCGCACCGAGTTCCAGGTTGTCAACCTGGACAAGCTCGGCGCTCTCTACCCCGAGGGTGGAGAGGTCACGGTGGCCGACCTGGTCGCCAAGGGCGCGGTTCGCAAGAACAGCCTCGTCAAGGTCCTCGGACAGGGCGAGATCTCCGTTGCGCTGCAGGTTTCGGTTGACGCCGTCTCCGGCTCCGCCAAGGAGAAGATTGCCGCCGCTGGTGGCACCGTCACTGAGCTCGTCTAAGACGAACCCAGTGATTTATAGCTAGAAACCCGACCGGGGATGCCTCACATATGGGGCATCCCCGGTTGGTCGTTCCTAGGGGGCCGTGTCGCCGGTATGGTGGCCTGCACCTTTGCTTTGTCGTATTCGTCGATCCCTCAGACCGTCACCTCTGACGCAGTAGCGCGGGGGTCGCAGGAGGCACCGTGCTCACCGCGTTCGCCCGGGCGTTCAAGACGCCCGACCTGCGCAAGAAGCTGCTCTTCACGCTCGGCATCATCGTGCTGTTCCGGCTCGGGTCCCACATCCCCGTCCCCGGCGTGAGCTACAAGAACGTTCAGATCTGTGTCCAGGCCGCGGGCAGCAGTAACAGCCTCTTCGGTCTGGTCAACATGTTCAGCGGCGGTGCGCTGCTGCAGATCACGATCTTCGCGCTCGGCATCATGCCGTACATCACGGCGAGCATCATCCTGCAGCTGCTGACCGTGGTCATCCCGAAGCTGGAGAACCTCAAAAAAGAGGGTCAGTCCGGCACGGCGAAGATCACTCAGTACACGCGCTATCTGACGGTCGCGCTCGCGATCCTCCAAGGCACCGGCCTCGTCGCCACCGCCAAGAGCGGCGCCCTGTTCCAGGGTTGCCAGGTCGCCAGTCAGATCGTCCCGAACCGCTCGATCTTCACCATGGTCACCATGGTCATCACCATGACCGCCGGTACCTGTGTCGTCATGTGGCTCGGTGAGCTCGTCACCGACCGCGGCATCGGCAACGGCATGTCGATCCTCATGTTCATCTCGATCGCCGCGGGCTTCGTCAGCGCCCTGTGGACCATCAAGCTCCAGGGCAAGATCGCCGGTGGCTGGGTCGAGTTCGGCGTGGTCATCCTGGTGGGTCTCGCGATGGTGGCCCTCGTGGTCTTCGTCGAGCAGGCCCAGCGCCGGATCCCGGTCCAGTACGCGAAGCGGATGATCGGACGCCGTGCGTACGGCGGCACCTCGACCTACATCCCCCTCAAGGTGAACCAGGCGGGCGTCATCCCCGTCATCTTCGCCTCGTCGCTGCTCTACATCCCGGCCTTGATCGTTCAGTTCAGCGGCTCGAAGGCCGACTGGGCCATCTGGATCCAGAAGCACTTCGTCAAGGGCGACCACCCCTACTACATCGCTGCGTACTTCCTCCTGATCGTCTTCTTCGCGTTCTTCTACGTGGCGATCTCGTTCAACCCCGAGGAAGTTGCAGACAACATGAAGAAGTATGGTGGGTTCATCCCGGGCATCCGGGCAGGCCGACCTACTGCCGAGTACCTGAGCTACGTGCTCAACCGGATCACCTGGCCGGGGTCGCTGTACCTGGGACTCATCGCTCTTGTGCCGACGATGGCGTTGGCGGGCTTCGGCGCGAACCAGAACTTCCCGTTCGGCGGGACGAGCATCCTGATCATCGTGGGTGTGGGTCTGGAGACCGTGAAGCAGATCGAGAGCCAGCTCCAGCAGCGCAATTACGAAGGGTTCCTCCGCTGATGCGTATTGTCCTCGTCGGACCTCCTGGTGCGGGCAAGGGAACGCAGGCAACCGTGCTTGCCGAAACCCTGTCCATCCCGCACATCTCCACGGGCGACCTGTTCCGCGCGAACATCAGCCAGGGCACCGAGCTCGGCAAGCAGGCGAAGGCGTTCATGGACGCGGGCGACCTGGTGCCGGACGAAGTCACCATCGGCATGGCCAAGGACCGCATGGAACAGCCGGACGCCGTCAACGGCTTCCTGCTCGACGGTTTCCCGCGCAACGTCTCGCAGGCCGAGGCGCTCGACGTGATGCTCAAGAAGGCGGGCATGAAGCTCGACGCCGTCCTCGACCTGGAGGTCGAGGAGGACGAGGTCGTCAAGCGGCTCGCCGGTCGGCGCACCTGCCGCAAGGACAGCGCGCACGTCTTCCACGTCACGAACCGTCCGCCGAAGGTCGAGGACGTCTGCGACATCTGCGGCGGCGAGCTGTACGTGCGCGAGGACCAGTCCGAGGACGCGGTCCGCAACCGGCTGGACGTTTACCACACGCAGACCGAGCCGATCATCGACTACTACAAGGCCCAGGGCCTCGTGTCGACGATCCCGGCGCTGGGTGAGGTCAAGGACGTCACGCAGCGCGCGATGGACGCCCTGAAGAAGTAGTACCCGCGTCACTGAGTCCGGCCGCGGTGTCCTCTGGGCACCGCGGCCGTACTGTTGTAGGACCCCCGCACGACCCGTCGTACGACTCGGTCGACGATCCCGACCCGAAGGTGGAAGGCACGTTCATGGTCCAGCTGAAGACCCCCGAGCAGATCGCGAAGATGCGGGAGGCCGGACTGGTCGTCGCGGCCATTCACGCCGCCACCCGTGAGGCGGCCGTGCCGGGCGCCACGACGCGGGACCTGGACATGGTCGCGCGCAAGGTGATCGCCGACGCCGGAGCGAAGTCGAACTTCCTCGGCTACGGCGGGTTCCCCGCGACCATCTGCACGTCCGCCAACGAGGTCGTCGTCCACGGCATCCCGGACGACAAGACCGTCCTCAAGGACGGCGACATCATCTCCATCGACGCGGGGGCGATCGTCGACGGCTGGCACGGCGACGCCGCCTACACGGCCTTCGTGGGCACCGGGCACGCGCCCGAGCTGGTGGAGCTGTCCCGGGTGACCGAGGAGTCCATGTGGGCGGGCATCGCCGCCATGAAGCTGGGCAACCGGCTCGTGGACATCTCGAAGGCGATCGAGACCTACATCAAGCGCCAGCCGCGCCCCTCGACCGGTGAGCACAGCCTCGGCAAGTTCGGGATCATCGAGGACTACGGCGGCCACGGCATCGGGTCCGAGATGCACATGGACCCCCACCTGCTGAACTACGTCTCGCGCAAGCGGGGCAAGGGCATCAAGCTCGTCCCGGGCGTCTGCCTGGCGATCGAGCCCATGGTCTCCCTGGGCACGGCCCAGACGGAAGTCCTGGCGGACGACTGGACCGTCATCACGACCGACGGCACCTGGTCCTCCCACTGGGAGCACTCCATCGCACTGACCGAGGCCGGACCCATCGTCCTGACCTCGCCGGACTGCGGCAAGGCGAAGCTGGCGGAGTACGGGATCACCACGGCCCCCGACCCGCTGGGCTAGACCGGGCGGGCCCCGTTCAAGGGGTCCCGTTCGGTTAATGATCTAGACTGCGGGGCACACTTTCCGGATTCGTCTTTCCTGGTGCCCTGACGTAGACTGACTCGTCGGCTCTCGTGCATCTCCATGCCCTGCATGGGCGCGGAGTCGATCAAGGTAGCCGATTCGAAAGGCGAAGCGTGGCCAAGAAGCAAGGTGCCATCGAAATCGAGGGCACCGTGATCGAGTCCCTCCCGAACGCGATGTTCAAGGTGGAACTCCAGAACGGTCACAAGGTCCTCGCGCACATCAGCGGGAAGATGCGGATGCACTACATCCGAATCCTGCCGGATGACCGGGTCGTGGTGGAGTTGTCTCCGTACGACCTGACGCGTGGCCGGATCGTCTACCGATACAAGTAGATCTTGTCTTCACTCCTGCCTGGGCATCCGTCCCGGTGCGGGTGGTGGCACTGACCCGGAGAACCTCACCAACATGAAGGTCAAGCCGAGCGTCAAGAAGATCTGCGACAAGTGCAAGGTGATCCGCCGTCACGGTCGGGTCATGGTCATCTGCGACAACCTGCGCCACAAGCAGCGCCAGGGCTGACGCACGCCGACCGACCTGCCTTTCGCAGTTCTTCGCGCGACGTAAGAAAACGTACATACGCAGAACCCGCCTAGCCCCGACCAGGGCCGGCGGCACCTCCGGCGGGGGCCGGGGACCCGGACGTACCACCACCCAACAGGTGTGGTCGGCGGCCGGGGTTCGGTTCTGCTGAAGACCCCCGAACACACAGGAGCCATTGAATGGCACGCGTTTCCGGTGTTGACATCCCGCGCGAAAAGCGTGTGGAGATCGCACTTACCTACGTCTTCGGTGTCGGTCGCACCCGGTCCAAGGAAATCCTTGCGGCCACCGGTGTGAACCCCGACACCCGCGTTCGTGACCTGGCCGAAGAGGACCTCGTCAAGATCCGCGAGTACGTGGACGCCAACCTCCGCACCGAGGGTGACCTCCGCCGCGAGATCCAGGCCGACATCCGCCGCAAGGTCGAGATCCAGTGCTACCAGGGTGTCCGTCACCGTCGCGGCCTGCCCGTGCACGGTCAGCGCACCAGCACGAACGCCCGTACCCGCAAGGGTCCGCGTCGCGCGATCGCCGGTAAGAAGAAGCCGGGCAAGAAGTAGTCCTCAGCCGGACGCTTACTCAGCGGTCTTCGCTGTAGGACCGACCACCTCCCGTAGGAGATTTAGATGCCCCCCAAGGGTCGTCAGGGCGCTGCCAAGAAGGTGCGCCGCAAGGAAAAGAAGAACATCGCTCATGGGCACGCCCACATCAAGAGCACGTTCAACAACACCATCGTGTCGATCACGGACCCCGCGGGCAACGTGATCTCCTGGGCCTCCGCCGGCCACGTCGGCTTCAAGGGCTCGCGCAAGTCCACCCCCTTCGCCGCGCAGATGGCCGCCGAGTCGGCCGCCCGTCGCGCGCAGGAGCACGGCATGCGCAAGGTTGACGTCTTCGTCAAGGGTCCGGGTTCCGGTCGCGAGACCGCGATCCGCTCCCTCCAGGCCACTGGCCTCGAGGTCGGCTCGATCCAGGACGTCACCCCCACCCCGCACAACGGCTGCCGCCCGCCGAAGCGCCGCCGCGTCTGACGCGCCGGACGCACTCGTGCGTCTTTGAGTGTCCGGGCGGTACGAACCCTTAGCGGGGGACGTGCCGCCCGTACCCTTGCTGTATGCAGTGCCCGTAGGACGTCAAATAGTGGGCGTCCACGACTGAAGGAACACACACATGCTTATCGCTCAGCGTCCGTCGCTGACCGAAGAGGTCGTCGACGAGTACCGCTCGCGGTTCGTGATCGAGCCCCTCGAGCCGGGCTTCGGTTACACCCTCGGCAACTCCCTGCGCCGCACCCTGCTGTCCTCGATCCCGGGTGCCGCCGTCACCAGCATCCGCGTGGACGGCGTCCTGCACGAGTTCACCACCGTGCCGGGTGTCAAGGAAGACGTCACCGACCTCATCCTCAACATCAAGCAGCTGGTCGTCTCCTCGGAGCACGACGAGCCGGTCGTGATGTACCTGCGCAAGCAGGGTCCCGGCCTGGTCACCGCCGCTGACATCGCGCCCCCGGCCGGTGTCGAGGTGCACAACCCGGACCTGGTCCTCGCCACGCTCAACGGCAAGGGCAAGCTGGAGATGGAGCTGACCGTCGAGCGCGGTCGCGGCTACGTCTCCGCCGTCCAGAACAAGCAGATCGGCCAGGAGATCGGCCGCATCCCGATCGACTCCATCTACAGCCCCGTGCTGAAGGTCACCTACAAGGTCGAGGCGACCCGAGTCGAGCAGCGCACCGACTTCGACAAGCTCATCGTCGACGTCGAGACCAAGCAGGCCATGCGCCCGCGCGACGCCATGGCGTCCGCCGGTAAGACACTGGTCGAGCTGTTCGGTCTGGCCCGCGAGCTCAACATCGACGCCGAGGGCATCGACATGGGCCCCTCGCCGACGGACGCGGCCCTGGCCGCCGATCTGGCGCTGCCGATCGAGGAGCTGGAGCTCACGGTCCGCTCGTACAACTGCCTCAAGCGCGAGGGCATCCACTCCGTGGGTGAGCTCGTGGCCCGCTCCGAGGCGGACCTGCTCGACATCCGCAACTTCGGTGCGAAGTCGATCGACGAGGTCAAGGCGAAGCTCGCCGGCATGGGTCTGGCCCTCAAGGACAGCCCGCCCGGATTCGACCCGACCGCCGCCGCCGACGCCTTCGGCGCCGACGACGACGCGGACGCCGGTTTCGTCGAGACCGAGCAGTACTAAGAGAACTTTCCCGGGGCGTCCGCCCCGGGGGAACTGACACCGGTACCTGACACGGCCGGTGCAGATATGAAGGAGTTAGACCATGCCGCGTCCCGCAAAGGGTGCCCGTCTCGGCGGCAGCGCCGCGCACGAGAAGCACCTCCTCGCGAACCTCGCGAAGGCGCTCTTCGAGCACGGCCGCATCACCACGACCGAGGCCAAGGCCCGCCGCCTGCGTCCCTACGCCGAGCGTCTGGTCACCAAGGCGAAGAAGGGCGACATCCACAACCGTCGCCTGGTGCTGCAGACGATCACGGACAAGAGCATCGTGCACACGCTCTTCACCGAGATCGCCCCGCGCTACGAGAACCGCCCCGGTGGTTACACGCGCATCACCAAGATCGGCAACCGTCGTGGCGACAACGCCCCGATGGCGGTCATCGAGCTCGTCGAGGCCCTGACCGTGGCGCAGGCCGCCACCGGTGAGGCCGAGGCTGCCACCAAGCGCGCGGTCAAGGAGGCGGAGGCCGCTGAGGCTCCCGCCGCCGAGGAGACCAAGGAGGCCTGATCCCCTCCGGGATCTCGCTCGCCTGAACGGCTCTGAACGGGCCCGCCCCTTCCGGGGCGGGCCCGTTTCGCATTTCCTTGGAAAGACGCAGCTGAGAGGATCGGTCACGTGAGTGACGAGGTGGAGCCCGGTCACGTCCGGGTACGGCTGGACCTGTCGTACGACGGCAAGGACTTCTCCGGCTGGGCGAAGCAGCGGGTGCTGCGGACCGTCCAGGGCGAGCTGGAGTCGGCCCTGGCGACCGTGATGCGGCTGCCCGGGCCGGTGGAGCTGACCGTGGCCGGACGGACGGACGCGGGCGTCCACGCACGCGGACAGGTGGCCCAGTTCGACGTGGCCGAAGAGGTCTGGGCCGAGCACCACGACAAGCTGCTGCGGCGGCTCGCGGGGCGGCTGCCGCACGACATCCGGGTGTGGAAGGTGGCCGAGGCCCCCGCCGGGTTCAACGCGCGCTTCTCGGCCGTCTGGCGCCGGTACGCCTACCGCGTGGGGGACCACACGGCCGGGGTCGACCCGCTGCGCCGCGGGCACGTGCTGTGGCACTCCTGGCCGCTGGACGTGGACGCGATGAACGAGGCCTCGAAGGCGCTGCTCGGCGAGCACGACTTCGCCGCGTACTGCAAGAAGCGCGAGGGCGCCACGACCATCCGTACGCTCCAGCGGCTCAGCTGGGAGCGGGACGCGGAGGGGATCATCACCGCGACCGTGCGGGCCGACGCCTTCTGCCACAACATGGTGCGCTCGCTGGTGGGCGCGCTGCTGCACGTCGGGGACGGGCACCGGCCGGTGGAATGGCCCGGGAAGGTGCTGGAGGCCGCGGTGCGGGATTCCTCCGTGCACGTCGTACGGCCGCACGGGCTGACCCTCGAAGAGGTCGGCTACCCGGCGGACGAGCTGCTCGCCGCGCGCAGCAAGGAAGCGCGGAACATGCGGACGCTGCCGGGCGCGGGCTGCTGCTGAACCGTCGCCCGGGCCGCTAATCCGTTTGGGCGGATCGCGGGCGGACCGGGACAATGCCCGGCATGGGACATCTCGAAGCGAGTCATCTGGAGTATTACCTTCCCGACGGGCGGGTCCTGCTTCCCGACGTCTCCTTCCGGGTGGGGGAGGGCTCCGTGGTCGCCCTGGTCGGGGCGAACGGGGCGGGCAAGACCACCCTCTTGAAGCTGATGTCCGGTGAGCTCCAGCCGCACGGTGGCGGGGTCACCGTTACCGGCGGGCTCGGGGTGATGTCGCAGTTCGTCGGTTCGGTCCGGGACGAGACCACCGTGCGTGACCTGCTGGTATCGGTGGCGCAGCCGCGGATCAGGGCGGCGGCGAAGGCCGTCGACCGGGCCGAGCACCTGATCATGACGGTGGACGACGAGGCCGCGCAGATGGGGTACGCCCAGGCGCTGAGCGACTGGGCGGACGTCCAGGGCTACGAGGCGGAGACCCTGTGGGACGTCTGCACGATGGCCGCGCTGTCGGTCCCGTACGACAGCGCGCAGTTCCGCGAGGTGCGCACGCTGTCGGGCGGTGAGCAGAAGCGCCTCGTGCTGGAGGCGCTGCTGCGCGGGCCGGACGAGGTGCTCCTGCTCGACGAGCCGGACAACTACCTGGACGTGCCCGGCAAGCGGTGGCTGGAGGAGCAGCTCAAGGCCACCCGCAAGACGGTGCTGTTCGTGTCGCACGACCGGGAACTGCTGACCCGGGCCGCCGAGAAGATCGTCAGCCTGGAGGCGAGCCCGATGGGCTCCGACGTCTGGGTGCACGGCTCGGGCTTCGACACCTACCACGAGGCCCGCAAGGAGCGCTTCGCGCGCTTCGAGGAGCTCAAGCGGCGCTGGGACGAGGAGCACGCGCGGCTGAGGGCCCTGGTGCTGCGGCTGCGCAACCAGGCGGCCTCCAGCCCCGACATGGCCTCGCGCTACCGGGCGATGCAGACCCGCTTCCAGAAGTTCGAGGAGGCCGGCCCGCCGCCGGAGCCGCCGCGGGAGCAGGACATCAGGATGCGGCTCAAGGGCGGCCGTACGGGCGTGCGCGCCCTGACCGTCGAGAACCTGGAGCTGACCGGCCTGATGAAGCCGTTCTCGCTGGAGGTGTTCTACGGCGAGCGGGTCGCGGTGCTGGGCTCGAACGGTTCGGGCAAGTCGCACTTCCTGCGCCTGATGGCGGGGGAAGAGGTCAAGCACACCGGTACGTGGAAGCTCGGCGCCCGGGTGGTCGCCGGCCACTTCGCGCAGACCCACGCCCACCCGGAGCTGTTCGGCCGCACGCTCGTCGACATCCTGTGGACGGAGGCGGCGAAGCCCCTGGGCCAGGCGATGGGCGCCCTGCGGCGCTACGAGCTGGAGCGGCAGGGGGACCAGCCCTTCGAGAAGCTGTCGGGCGGGCAGCAGGCGCGCTTCCAGATCCTGCTGCTGGAGCTGGCCGGCACGACCGCGCTGCTCCTGGACGAGCCGACGGACAACCTGGACCTGGAGTCCGCCGAGGCGCTGCAGGACGGGCTGGAGAGTTACGACGGCACTGTGCTCTGCGTCACGCACGACCGCTGGTTCGCCCGTACTTTTGACCGTTATCTGGTCTTCGGTTCGGACGGTGTTGTGCGAGAGACTCAGGAACCCGTGTGGGACGAACGTAGGGTCGACCGGAAGCGTTGAGGGGGAGACCGCCCCGCAGCGCGAGTCGAGGGGGAGGCGTTGTGGGCCTGCGGCCTAGCATCTGGCTCATGAAGTGGGACAAGCGCGACTCCGGGAACCGAGCGGTCGACTGGCTGCTGCGTCCCGCGCCGCGGTCGTGGAAGGCGCTCTCCCTGGCCGTGGTGCTGGGGATCGCGGTGTCGGTGAGCCTGCGGCAGAACTGGGGCTCGGACAACGCCTTCGTGGCCAAGGCCGCGGACACCTTGCTGTCGGGGGGTTCCCCGTACGAGGACAAGCGCTTCCTCTACCTGCCGAGTGCCGTGCTGATGGCGGTGCCGGAGGCGCTGCTGCCGATGACGGTGCTGCGCTGGGTGCTGCCGCTGGTGATGTCGGGGCTGCTGGCGCTGGGCTGGTGGGGGGCGCTGAAGCTGTTCTCGGTGCCGATGCGGTCGCGCTTCGCGGTGGGCGGTTTCGCGCTGTTCGCCCTCGCTTACAAGCCGTACATCAACCTCGTGGTGATCGGGAACTGGACGGCGATCTCGGCGGCGGCCCTGCCGCTGGCGCTGCTCCTGGCCCACCGGCGGCGGTGGGTGGCGGCCGGGCTGGTGGTGGGGCTCGCGATCGCGTGCAAGCCGATGCTGGTGCCGGTGGGGCTGCTGTTCCTGGTGGCCCGGCAGTGGCGGGGGCTGGCGGTGGCGGTGCTGGTGCCGCTGGGGCTCTCGCTGGCGGGGGCGCTGATGATGCCGAGCCCGATGCTGTTCTTCACCAAGACCCTGCCGTTCCTGCTCCAGGGCCAGGACGCGTACGCGCTGCCCTGGGACGCCTCACCGATCGCGGTGCTGCCGCGGCTGGGGGTGCCGCAGCCGGTGGCGGTGCTGGTGGCCGGGGCGGGGGCGCTGGCCGGTCTGTGGGGGGCGTGGCGGCGCTGGCACCGTACGGACGACCGGGACACGGGTCAGATGCGGCTGACGGAGACGGGCTGCATGGTGATGCTCGCCGCATTCCTGGTGTCGCGGCCGTCCTTCGACCACTACCTGCTGGTGGTGCTTCCGCTGCTGCTGGCGTCGGCGGTGCGGGAGGACTCGCTGGTGCGTTCTCCCTGGTTCTGGGTGGGGGTCGGGCCGCAGATCGCGGGGGTGCCGTGGCCCTCCGAGCTGGAGAACAAGCGGCGCGCGTTCAAGGATTTCTTCACGCTGGGCGTACTCGCGGTCACCCTCGCGCGGCGCTGCATCGCGCCAGTTCGGGTTAACCTTGATGACGTACGAACGGCAGGAGCCGCGCCCGGTCGCGCTCGCGCCGACGAGCCTGCGGACGCAGGCGCTCGATCGGCGTTTTGACCCGTCCGGGGGATCGCGGGTATCCTGCTGGTTCGTTATGCGTATTGGCTTGTTCATTCTCACGTGAAAGGGCCCTTACGCCGGTCCACCGGGCCGATGACCAGCGGTACACACGGGTTGCGTCCCCGTTGTGGACCAGGGCTGTCGTGATCGTCCGTGGTGGCCTTGTCAGGACCCGTTCCCAAGGTCTCACGCCCATATGGGAATACCCATCACTGAAGAAGCGAAGGCTACGACCGTGCGTACGTACAGCCCCAAGCCCGGCGACATCTCGCGCGTCTGGCACGTCATCGACGCCCGGGACATCGTCCTCGGCCGTCTGGCGACCCAGGCCGCGACTCTGCTCCGCGGCAAGCACAAGCCGACTTACGCCCCCCACATGGACATGGGCGACTTCGTCATCATCGTCAACGCCGACAAGGTTCACCTGTCCGGCAACAAGGCGTCGCAGAAGATGGCGTACCGTCACTCCGGCTACCCGGGTGGTCTCCGCGCCGTCCGTTACGACGACCTCCTCGCGAACAACCCCGAGAAGGCCGTCGAGAAGGCCATCAAGGGCATGCTCCCGAAGAACACCCTGGGCCGTCAGATGCTCTCGAAGCTGAAGGTCTACTCGGGCGATGTGCACCCCCACGCTGCCCAGCAGCCGGTGCCGTTCGAGATCACCCAGGTCGCGCAGTAGTTCCGGCCACCCCCTAGACCGTAGAAAATTCTGAGGAGCATCGTGGCCGAGACCACCACCGAGACCCCCGTCGTCGAAGAAGAGTTCGAGGGCAGCGTCGAGGAGTACACCACCGAGTCTGCGGACGTCATCGAGGGTGACTACACCTCCGAGTCGCTCGTCGGCCGCTTCGGCGACCCGCAGCCGGCCGCCGGCCTGGGCCGTCGCAAGAACGCCATCGCCCGCGTCCGGATCGTTCCGGGCACCGGCAAGTGGAAGATCAACGGTCGCACCCTTGAGGACTACTTCCCCAACAAGGTGCACCAGCAGGAAGTCAACGAGCCCTTCAAGGTGCTCGAGCTCGACAACCGCTACGACGTCATCGCCCGCATCTCGGGTGGCGGCGTGTCCGGTCAGGCCGGCGCCCTGCGCCTCGGCGTGGCCCGTGCGCTGAACGAGGCCGACGTGGACAACAACCGCGCCGCGCTGAAGAAGGCCGGGTTCCTTTCCCGCGACGACCGTGCGGTCGAGCGCAAGAAGGCCGGTCTCAAGAAGGCCCGTAAGGCTCCGCAGTACAGCAAGCGTTAATCTGCGCCTGCTGGTCTGCACGATCCCGCCCCGGCGGCACACTCTGTGCTGCCGGGGCGGTTCGTTTACCGCCACAAGCGGCAAATAACTGTCACAAGCGGTCACTGCGCGCAACGCGAAACCTCGGAGGACACACATGGGACGACTCTTCGGCACAGACGGTGTACGCGGTGTCGCCAATGGGGATCTGACGGCTGAGCTCGCGCTCGGCCTCTCCGTGGCGGCCGCCCATGTGCTCGCGGAAGCGGGCACCTTCGAGGGCCACCGGGCGACCGCCGTCGTCGGCCGCGACCCGCGCGCGTCGGGTGAGTTCCTGGAGGCCGCGGTCGTCGCCGGTCTCGCGAGCGCGGGTGTGGACGTCCTGCGCGTCGGTGTGCTGCCCACCCCGGCGGTGGCGTATCTCACCGGTGCGCTGGGCGCCGACCTCGGCGTGATGCTCTCCGCCAGTCACAACGCCATGCCCGACAACGGTGTCAAGTTCTTCGCGCGCGGCGGCCACAAGCTGGCCGACGAGCTGGAGGACCGGATCGAGTCCGTCTACGAGGAGCACCGCACCGGCGCTCCCTGGGACCGGCCCACCGGCTCCGGCGTCGGCCGGATCTCCGACTACACCGAGGGCTTCGACAAGTACGTCGCCCACCTCATCGGGGTGCTCCCCAACCGCCTCGACGGTCTGAAGGTCGTCCTCGACGAGGCGCACGGCGCCGCCGCCTTCGTCTCGCCCGAGGCCTTCACCCGCGCGGGCGCCGAGATCATCACGATCGGCACCGAGCCCACCGGGCTCAACATCAACGACGGCTGCGGCTCCACCCACCTCGGGCTGCTGAAGCAGGCCGTGATCGAGCACGGGGCGGACCTCGGCATCGCGCACGACGGCGACGCCGACCGCTGCCTCGCGGTGGACGCCGAGGGCAACGAGGTCGACGGGGACCAGATCCTCGCCGTACTGGCGCTGGGCATGCGCGAGGCGGGCCAGCTGCGCGAGAACACGGTGGTCGGCACCGTGATGTCGAACCTGGGCTTCAAGCTGGCCATGGAGGGCGAGGGCATCGCCGTCGTACAGACCGGCGTCGGCGACCGCTACGTGCTGGAGTCGATGAAGGAGCACGGATACGCCCTTGGTGGCGAGCAGTCCGGCCACGTGATCATCCTCGACCACGCCACCACCGGTGACGGCACGCTGACCGGCCTGATGCTGGCGGCCCGCGTCGCGGCGACCGGGCGGACGCTGGCCGACCTGGCCGGGGTGATGCGGCGGCTGCCGCAGGTCCTGGTGAACGTCCCCGACGTGGACCGCTCGCGGGTCGCGACCTCCGGCGAGCTGGCGGCCGCGGTGGCCGAGGCGGAGCGGGAGCTGGGCTCCACGGGCCGGGTGCTGCTGCGTCCGTCCGGTACGGAGCCGCTCGTTCGGGTGATGGTGGAGGCGGCCGACATCGAGCAGGCGCGTGCGGTCGCGGGGCGCCTGGCGGACGTGGTGAAGT
The DNA here is from genome assembly GCF_030063135.1 of Streptomyces sp. G-G2. Classification (GTDB taxonomy): domain Bacteria; phylum Actinomycetota; class Actinomycetes; order Streptomycetales; family Streptomycetaceae; genus Streptomyces. The sequence goes on along the minus strand of NZ_JASISO010000027.1, from coordinate 85,164 downwards.
CCGCGCTCGGCTAGGACGCCAGGACGCTCAGAACACCCCGTTCGAGGCTCCGTTCGCATCCTTGTGATGGCGCACCCGGTTCTGCTGGGTGCGCCACAGCAGTTTCTGGGCGCTGAGGGTGAGCGTGCCCGCGACCATGATCCCGGCCAGGTTCAGCAGCAGCTGCTCGGCCGATCCCCACATCTGGGCGAACTCGCCGTAGCCGAGGGCCACGGCCGCGTTGGCGGCGGCCGGGACGGTGGTCACCGAGATCGCGACGCCGACCAGCGCGCCCGACTTGGCCGAGGTCAGGGACAGTACGCCCGCCACGCCCGCGAGGACCGCGACGATGAACGAGAACGGGTCCGGCTGCCAGATGAAGCTGGTGTTCGGGCGCGGGTTCTCCAGCATGCCCCGGTCGAACTGGCCCAGCGCGTCCATGGCCAGGCTGAACAGGGTGGTCGCCGCCATCGCGACCGCGAAGCCCACCAGCAGGGCGGTCAGGGACCGGGCGGCGAGCTTCGGCGCCCGCTGGACCAGGCCCGTGCACACCCCGGCGACCGGGCCGAACTCCGGGCCCACCGCCATCGCGCCCACGATCAGGATCGCGTTGTCCAGCACCACGCCGCAGGCCGCGATCATCGTCGCGAGGGCGAGGAAGGCCAGGTAGGTGATCGAAAGGGTGGACTCCTCGTGGGTCGCCCCGGTCAGCTGCTCCCAGATCACCGCGTCGGCGCCCTCGCCCGGGGCCTCGCGCTCGGCCCGGTCCGCGCTGCGGGAGAGCGAGAGGTCGATGTGCTCGACGGCGATCGAGCCGAGGGAGTCGACGCCGAGCGCGCGCAGCGCGGCGAGCAGCTCGTCGGCGGCCTCCCGGGCGACGTCGCACAGCACCACGTCACCGGCCGGAACCCGGGCGGCGCCGGTCAGTACCGCCAGATGGGTGGTCCCGACCGTCCGCTGGACGAGCGCGACGACCTCGTCGGTGAGACCCGCCGGGGTGATCATCCTGAGATGCAGCATCCCGGCAGGTTAGCCGGGGAAGCTCAGAGCTTGCGCAGGCTGAGTTTCTGCACCTTGTGGTCGGGGCCCTTGCGGACGACGAGGGTGGCGCGGCCGCGGGTCGGGGCGACGTTCTCCAGCAGGTTGGGCCGGTTGATCGTCCGCCACATGGTGCGCGCGTAGTCCAGGGCCTCCTCCTCGGAGACCTGGGTGTACTTGCGGAAGTAGGAGAAAGGATTCTGGAAGGCGGTCTCGCGCAGTTTGCGGAACCGGCCCAGGTACCAGCGCTCGATGTCCTCGGGGCGCGCGTCGACGTACACGCTGAAGTCGAAGTAGTCGGCGAGGCCGACCCGGGTGCGGCCGTCCTTGCCGGGGAGCGCGGGCTGCAGGACGTTCAGGCCCTCGACGATCAGGATGTCGGGGCGGCGTACGACGAGCTGCTCGCCGGGGACGATGTCGTAGATGAGGTGCGAGTAGACCGGGGCCTTGACCTCGTCCTTGCCCGCCTTGATGTCGGCGACGAAGCGGGTGAGGGCGCGGCGGTCGTAGGACTCGGGGAAACCCTTGCGGGCGGTCAGTCCGCGCCGCTGGAGTTCCTTCATCGGGTAGAGGAACCCGTCGGTGGTGACCAGCTCCACGCGCGGGTGCTCGGGCCAGCGGGCGAGCAGGGCCTGGAGCAGGCGGGCCACGGTGGACTTGCCGACGGCGACGGAACCCGCGACCCCTATGACGAAGGGAGTGCCCTGCTGAGCGCCGTGGCCGTTGCCCGCGTCGCCGAGGAAGGTGTTGAGGGTGCCGCGCAGGTTGTTGGTGGCGCCGACGTACAGGTTGAGGAGCCGGGAGAGCGGCAGGTAGACGTCGCGGACCTCGTCGAGGTCGATCACGTCCCCGAGGCCGCGCAGCCGCTCCAGCTCGTCGGCGGTCAGGGGCAGCGGGGTGCGCTCGCGCAGGGCGCTCCACTCGGCGCGGGTGAGGTCGACGTACGGCGAGGCCTCCGCCCGGCGGTGGGCGGGTCGGTCCGGCCGTTCGGCGCGCTCCGTTGCGCGGTCCGTGGGGAGGTCCGTGGTGCTTCGTGGCGGCGAAGTGATCACACCGCCATTGTCGGGGTTCCGGCGAGGTTGTGGGTGGTGTGGTCGGTCACGTGGGCGCTGATCTTGGCCGGTAGCCGCCGTTTCGACCGGGAGTCCAGGCTCCGGGGCCGGTCTGAACGGCCGGGGCGGGCGCCGGGGAGGGGGGGAGGGCCCGTCTCACGGTGATCACGATTGCCGCGAGGGGCCGTAAATGGCACGACGGCACTGCGAATTTACTCGTACATTACTGACGCCGTGTTCGAGTGCGGTGCTCCGCCGCGCCTGCCGCGCGGCGGGTCATTGAGTCATAGGGGAGATTCATCGTGCGTTCCACCCTCGTCCGCCGTTCCGTCCTGACCGCCTCGGCGGTGTCGCTGGCGCTGCTCGTCACCGCGTGCGGTTCGGACAAGGCGGCGAAGGACGAGCCGAAGGACGGCAAGGCCTCCGCCTCGGCGCCGTCCGACGCCGCCGCGGCGGCCAAGGCGAAGACCGCCGCGGAACTGAAGCCGCTGCTGGTCACCCAGGCGGAGCTGGCGGACTTCGTCGTCAAGGAGGCCGCCCCGGACGAGGTCGCCACCGCCGCCGCGGCCAACGCCAGTACCAAGGCCGCCTGCCTGCCCATCAGCCAGGCGACCTCGGGCGCCGGGGCCGGCAAGGCCGCGGGCAACGCGGCGACCAAGGCCACCGCGAAGCCGAAGGCGCCCGCCGCGGATGCCTCCCCGGAGGAGAAGCTCAAGGCCGTCCAGGACGCGATGGGCTCGACGATCACGATGGTCGGGCTGAACTCCTACGACGGCAAGGGCGCCCAGGAGGCCTTCGCGGCGGTGAAGGCCGCGGGCGCCGAGTGCGCCGCCGGTTACCCGGGCGCCAAGGAGGCCGACACGGGCAAGGTCACGAAGGTCGCCCCGGGCGCCGCGGTGACCGCCGGTGACGAGGCCGTCGCCTACGCCGTCGAGCGGGAGCTGGACGCCGACAAGGTCGCCACCCAGCTCGTGGTGGTCCGCAAGGGCAACACCCTCGCGTCCTTCTACGCCCTCTCCCTGACCGGCGACGCGGCCCAGCCCAAGGCCCTCGTCGACGCGCAGGTCAAGAAGCTCGGCTGATCTGCCGTCAGGTCACGTCGAACCCGTTCCGGCACATTCGCCGGGGCGGGTTTTTCGTCCGGTTCGGGTCCCGGACGGAGCGTCGGCCGCGGCGTAGGGTGCCGCCTATGTGCGGAATCGTGGGTTACGTGGGAGCGCAGTCGGCGCTCGATGTGGTCATCGCCGGACTCAAGCGGCTGGAGTACCGGGGTTACGACTCGGCGGGTGTCGCCGTGCTCGCCGACGGGGGGCTCACCTCCGTCAAGAAGGCCGGGAAGCTGGTCAATCTGGAGAAGGAGCTGGTCGGGCACCCGGTGCCCGCCGGCTCCACGGGACTCGGGCACACCCGGTGGGCGACCCACGGCGGGCCCACCGACCTCAACGCCCACCCGCACCTGGACAACTCCGGGCGCGTGGCCGTCGTACACAACGGCATCATCGAGAACTTCGCCGTGCTGCGCGCCGAACTGACGGAGCGCGGGCACCGGCTGGAGTCCGAGACCGACACCGAGGTCGTCGCCCACCTGCTGGCCGAGCGGTTCGCCGGGGCGGGCGGGGACCTCGCGGAGGCCATGCGGCAGGTCTGCCGCCAGTTGGAGGGGGCCTTCACGCTGGTCGCCGTGCACGCGGACGCGCCCGACGTGGTGGTCGGCGCGCGCCGGAACTCCCCCCTGGTGGTGGGCGTTGGAGAGGGTGAGAACTTCCTCGCCTCGGACGTGTCCGCCTTCATCGCCCACACCCGGTCCGCGATCGAGCTGGGACAGGACCAGGTCGTCGAACTGCGCCGCGACGGGGTGTCGGTGACGAACTTCGACGGCTCCGCCGCGTCCGTGCGGGCCTACCACGTCGACTGGGACGCCTCGGCCGCAGAGAAGGGCGGCTACGACTACTTCATGCTCAAGGAGATCGCCGAGCAGCCGAAGGCGGTCGCCGACACCCTCCTCGGCCGGATCGACGCGAGCGGTTCGCTCACGCTCGACGAGGTGCGCATCCCCGCCTCCGTGCTGCGCGAGGTCGACAAGGTGGTGATCGTCGCCTGCGGTACGGCGTACCACGCGGGCATGATCGCGAAGCTGGCCATCGAGCACTGGACGCGGATCCCGTGCGAGACGGAGCTGGCGAGCGAGTTCCGCTACCGGGACCCGATCCTCGACCAGCGCACGCTCGTCATCGCCATCTCGCAGTCCGGCGAGACGATGGACACCCTGATGGCGCTGCGCCACGCCCGCGAGCAGGGCGCGAAGGTGCTGGCCGTCTGCAACACCAACGGGTCGACGATCCCGCGCGAGTCCGACGCCGTGCTGTACACGCACGCCGGTCCGGAGGTCGCCGTCGCCTCGACGAAGGCGTTCCTGACCCAGCTGGTGGCCTGCTACCTGGTCGCGCTGTACCTCGGCCAGGTGCGCGGTACGAAGTGGGGCGACGAGATCCAGTCGGTGATCCGGGAGCTTTCGGAGATCGCGGGCGCGGTGGACACCGTACTGGAGACGATGGAGCCGGTCCGGGAACTGGCGCGCTCCCTCGCGGACAAGAACACGGTGCTGTTCCTGGGGCGGCACGTGGGGTACCCGGTGGCGCTGGAGGGCGCGCTCAAGCTCAAGGAGCTGGCGTACATGCACGCCGAGGGCTTCGCGGCGGGCGAGCTCAAGCACGGGCCGATCGCGCTGATCGAGGAGGACGTGCCGGTGGTGGTCGTGGTGCCGTCGCCGAAGGGGCGTTCGGTGCTCCACGACAAGATCGTGTCGAACATCCAGGAGATCCGGGCTCGCGGGGCGCGCACGATCGTGATCGCGGAGGAGGGCGACGAGGCGGTGGTGCCGTACGCCGACCACCTGATCCGGATCCCGGCCACCCCGACGCTGCTCCAGCCGCTGGTGGCGACGGTGCCGTTGCAGGTGTTCGCGTGCGAGCTGGCGACGGCGCGGGGCAATGAGGTGGACCAGCCGCGTAACCTCGCGAAGTCGGTGACCGTGGAGTGAGCGAAGCGAGTTCGTAGAAGTGATTATCGGTGTGGGGATCGACGTGGCCGCGATCGAACGGTTCGCGGAGTCGCTGGAGCGTACGCCGAGGATGGCGCAACGGCTCTTCGTCGAGGCGGAGTTGACACTGCCCAGCGGTGAACGGCGCGGGATCGCCTCGCTCGCCGCGCGGTTCGCCGCCAAGGAGGCCCTGGCCAAGGCGCTCGGCGCGCCCGCCGGGATGCTGTGGACGGACGCGGAGGTGTACGTCGAGGAGAGCGGGCAGCCGAGGCTGCGGGTTTCCGGGACGGTGGCCGCGCGGGCCGAGGCGCTCGGGGTGCGGTCCTGGCACCTGTCGCTCAGCCATGACGCCGGGGTGGCTTCGGCCGTGGTGATCGCCGAGGGCTGAGCCCCTGGGCGGGGGTCGCCGCTGGTGGTCAGCGGTGTCCGCGGGCCCGGATCGGGCACGCTGGGGAGATGCGTACTGCTTACAGCGTGGAGACCGTACGGGCCGCCGAGCGCGAGCTGATGGCGCGGCTGCCCGAAGGCGCCCTGATGCGGCGGGCGGCGGCCGGACTGGCCACCGTCTGCGCCGGGCTGCTCGGGAGGGTCTACGGGGCGCGCGTGGCGCTGCTCGTGGGGCCCGGGGACAACGGGGGTGACGCGCTCTACGCGGGCGCACGCCTCGCGCGCAGGGGCGCGGGGGTGTCGGCCGTGCTGATGGATCCCGCGCGGGCGCACGCGGGCGGACTGGCCGCGCTGCGGGCCGCCGGGGGACGGGTGGCGGAACGGCTGCCGGAGCGGGTGGACCTCGTCCTGGACGGCCTCGTCGGCATCGGCGGGCGCGGTGCGCTGCGGGAGGCGGCGGCCGCGCTGGTGGCCCAGGTGCCCGAGGGGGCGCTGGTGGTCGCGGTGGACCTGCCGAGCGGGGTGGACGCGGACACCGGGGAGGTGGCGGGGGCGGCCGTACGGGCCGACGTGACGGTCACCTTCGGGGCGTACAAGCCGGGGCTGCTGATCGATCCCGGGGCCGAACGGGCCGGGGTGGTACGGCTGGTGGACATCGGGCTGGAGCTGCCGGACGGGCCCGAGGCGCGGGCGCTCCAGCACGCCGACGTGGCCGCGCTGCTGCCCGTACCGACGGCGGAGAGCGACAAGTACCGGCGCGGGGTCGTGGGCGTCGTCGCCGGGTCCGACCGGTACCCGGGGGCGGCCGTGCTGGCCGTCGCGGGCGCGGTGCGGGGCGGTGCGGGGGCGGTGCGGTACGTCGGGCCCGCCCACGCGGCGGAGGCGGTGCTGGCGCGGTACCCGGAGACGCTGATCGGGCGCGGGCGCGTCCAGGCGTGGGTCGTCGGGCCGGGTCTGGGGGAGGGGAGGGAGGACGAGGTCGCGGAGCTGCTGGCGGGGGACGGGGCCGAGGTGCCGGTGCTGGTGGACGCGGACGGGCTGCGGGGGCTGGACGCCGGTGCGCTGCGGGCCCGTCGGCACCCGGCGCTGCTGACCCCGCACGCGGGGGAGGCGGCGGCGCTGCTGGGGGTGGCGCGGGAGGAAGTGGAGCGGGCGAGGCTGGCGTCGGTGCGGGAGCTTTCGGGGCGGTACGGGGCGGTCGTGCTGCTGAAGGGGTCCACGACTCTGGTGGCGGGGCCGGTGGCGGGGCCGGTGCCCGGGCCGGTGTTCCTGAACCCGACGGGGACGTCGTGGCTGGCCACGGCCGGGAGCGGGGACGTGCTGTCCGGGCTGGCGGGGTCGCTGCTCGCGGCGGGGCTCTCGGCGCTGGACGCGGGGGCGGTGGCGGCCTACCTGCACGGGCTGGCGGGGCGGCGGGCGGCGCGGGGGGCGCCGGTGCTGGCGCAGGAGGTCGCGGCTGGCCTGGCGGGGGCCTGGCGGGACGTGACATCGGCCCGCGGGCCCGGCCGGCCCCGCCTGCCCTGAGCTTGAGGGCCCCCCGGCGGGGGCGCGGGTGGCTGGGCCGGAGTGTCGTGTGCCGGGGTGTGCTGTTTCAGCCTGCCCGGCGATTGAGGGCCCGCCGGAGGCACGGTGCTTGCGCCGTCACGTTGGCTGCCGGGCTCCGGACCGGGTCGGCGCGGGTGCGTGGGGCCTCCGGCGGGTCCTCAAACGCCGGACGGGCTGGACATGCCCCCTCGGGGCTGGATGAGGGCCCCGGTCCTGGACGAGGCCCCCGGGCTGGGATGGCCCCCCGGGCCGGTGGTGGGGGGAGGGACCTGGTCAAGGTGTGGGCTCGTTGGGTGCTTGAGCGGCGCGCTGGTGCGGTTCTGAGACACTTGGCGGCGATGAACGAGACACCGCCGCGCGTACACGCCGAGATCGACCTTGACGCCGTAAGGGCGAACGTACGCGCTTTGCGCGACCGGGCACCCCGGGCCCAGCTGATGGCCGTCGTCAAGTCGGACGCCTACGGCCACGGAGCCGTGGCCTGTGCCAGGGCTGCCCAGGAGGCGGGCGCGGCCTGGCTCGGTACGGCGACCCCGCAGGAGGCGTTCGCGCTGCGTGCGGCCGGTATCGAGGGCCGGATCATGTGCTGGCTGTGGACCCCCGGCGGGCCCTGGCGCGAGGCCGTCGAGGCCGATGTGGACGTCGCCGTGAGCGGGCTGTGGGCGCTGGACGAGGTACGGGCGGCCGCGCGCGCGGCCGGGCGGACGGCCAGGATCCAGCTCAAGGCCGACACCGGCCTCGGCCGCAACGGCTGCCAGCCCGGCGACTGGGCGGAACTCGTCGGCGCGGCCGTCGCCGCGCAGGCCGAGGGCACCGTCAAGGTCACCGGCGTCTGGTCGCATTTCGCCTGCGCCGACGAGCCCGGCCACCCCTCGATCCAGCTCCAGCTGACCGCCTTCCGCGACATGCTGGCCTACGCCGAGAAGGAGGGCGTGGACCCCGAGGTCCGGCACATCGCCAACTCGCCCGCCACGCTCACGCTCCCCGAGAGCCACTTCGACCTGGTGCGCTGCGGGCTCGCGGTCTACGGCGTCTCGCCCGCCCCCGAACTCGGTACCTCGGCCGAGCTCGGCCTGCGTCCCGCGATGACGCTCAAGGCCTCGGTCGCGCTGGTCAAGGACGTACCCGGTGGTCATGGCGTCAGCTACGGGCACCACTACACGACCTCGGGCGACACCCGCCTCGCCCTGATCCCGGCCGGATACGCCGACGGCATCCCGCGGCACGCCTCCGGCACCGGCCCCGTGCTGGTCGGCGGCGCGGTGCGGACGGTGGCCGGGCGGGTGGCCATGGACCAGTTCGTGGTGGACCTCGGACCCGGCGCGGACGTGCGCCCCGGCGACGAGGCCGTCATCTTCGGCCCGGGCGACGCGGGCGAGCCGACGGCCGAGGACTGGGCGCGGGCCGCCGGGACGATCGCGTACGAGATCGTCACGCGGATCGGGGCCCGGGTGCCCCGGGTGCACCTCCATGCCTGACGGGCGTGGTGTGCGTGACGTACGTGGTGTGCATGACGTGCATGACGTGCGTGGCGTGCGTGATTCTTGTGACGTGAGTGAATGGTTGGGTTACTGAACGTCGAATGTCCGGTGTGACTGGAAATCCTGGCTGAGTGAGGTCGGCGTGAGCGAGAACTGGCGAAAGGCGGGCTGGGCGGGCGCCGCGATCGGCGTCGTGGCGGCGGGTGCGGCGGCCGGAGTGGCCGTCGAGCGGCTCACCGTCGGCCGCGGCATGCGGATGAAGGCGCGCCTCGCCCTCGACGCGTCCGGCCCCTACGGATCGCTGCGCGGGGCCGAAGGCACCTGCCGCGCCGAGGACGGCACCCTGATCCACTACGAGACCGACGAGCTGCCCGAGGACGGCGCCAAGCGCCGCCGCCTGCGCCGCAAGGCCGCCCCGGCCGCCACCGTCGTGTTCTGCCACGGCTACTGCCTCGCCCAGGACTCCTGGCACTTCCAGCGCGCCGCCCTGCGCGGAGTGGTCCGCTCCGTGTACTGGGACCAGCGCAGCCACGGCCGCTCGGCCCGCGGGCTCGCCCAGGCCGACGGGGAGCCGGTCAGCATCGACCAGCTCGGCCGTGACCTGAAGGCCGTCATCGACGCCGCCGCTCCCGAGGGCCCGCTGATCCTCGTCGGCCACTCCATGGGCGGTATGACGATCATGGCGCTGGCGGACCAGTTCCCCGAGCTGGTGCGCGGCCGGGTGGTCGGCGCGGTCTTCGTCGGCACCTCCAGCGGCCGGCTCGGCGAGGTGACGTACGGGCTCCCCGCGGTCAGCGTCGGCGCGGTGCGCCGGGTGCTGCCCAGCGTGCTGCGCGCGCTCTGCTCGCAGGTGGAACTCGTGGAGAAGGGGCGCCGGGCCACCGCCGACCTCTTCGCGGGCATGATCAAGCGGTATTCCTTCGGCACGGACGAGGTGGACCCGGCCGTGGCCCGCTTCGCGGAGCGGCTGATCGAGGCGACCCCGATCGACGTGGTGGCGGAGTTCTTCCCGGCGTTCCTGCTGCACGACAAGACCGCCGCGCTGCGGCACTTCACGGACGTTCCGGTCACGGTGATCGCCGGGGACCGGGACATGATCACCCCGCCCGAGCACAGCGAGGCGATAGCCGCGGAACTGCCGGACGCGGAACTGGTGATCCTGGAGAACACCGGGCACCTGATGATGCTGGAGCGCCCGGACACCGTCACCGCACTGCTGAGCGAGGTCCTGGCCCGCACGGGCACGGTCCCGGCAGCGACTAACGTTGGCGGGCATGGAAGCACCGCTGCAAGCTCCGCACGACCGGGCGGCTGAGGCCGCGACCGGCGCGACCCTGATCACGATCGACTCCCCCGAGGGCATGCGGGAACTGGGCCGAAGGCTCGCCGCGCTGCTGCGCCCCGGGGACCTCGTCCTGCTGACCGGTGAACTCGGCGCGGGCAAGACCACCCTGACCCGCGGGCTCGGTGAGGGCCTGGACGTGCGCGGGGCCGTGACCTCGCCGACCTTCGTGATCGCCCGGGTGCACCCGCCGCTGGGCGGCGGTCCGGCGCTGGTCCACGTGGACGCGTACCGGCTGGGCGGCGGTCTGGACGAGATGGAGGACCTGGACCTCGACGTCTCGCTGCCCGAATCCGTGGTCGTCGTCGAATGGGGCGACGGCAAGGTGGAGGAGCTGTCCGACGACCGGCTGCACGTGGTGATCGCGCGCGCCGTCGGACACGAGGAGGTCCTCGACGACATGCGGCAGGTGACGGTGTACGGGGTGGGCGCGCGCTGGGCCGACACCGCGGGGATCGCGGCCCTCGCCGGGACCCCGGCCCCGGCCCCGGCCGCGGCCGGGACCGGGGACAGGGCCTAGTGCCGCTGGACGTTCCGACAAGGTACCGACAACTCGTCGGCAAAATGTTGCGCTGACGGCGGGGGCCGTGGTGACATGGTACCGAGAGCTGGTTAGGTATGCCTAACTTCGACGATCGGTCGAACGCCCAGGAGGCAGCCCATGTCGGCAGAAGAGCGAGTTCCCCGCCCGTCGCCCACCCCTGCCACCGCGCACGCCACGCCCCTCGCCCCCACCGGGCCCACCGCCCCCGGTGGACCGTCGATGGGCGCGCTGCTCGCCGCGTGCCGGGCCGCCACCGCTGTCTCCACCCCGCCGGCGCGGCCGTCCGTCCCGGTTCCGGCGGCGCCCGGACGCACACAGGCCGCTCCGGAATCCGAAGCGGCCTGAGCTGTCCCTCGTACGGGCTAAGTTCTCGGTCCGGGCGACCCGGCGGTCCGGTGCCTCACGGCATGACCACGATCTTGACGCCGACCGTCGCGAAGTTCCACATCGCGTCGCCGTCGCCGCGGGCCATCCGGATGCCACCGGTCTTCTTCGTCGCGTCGGGCTCCGGCGTCGCGCCGTCCGTACGGGCGCTGAAACCGACCACGACCCCGTCCGTCGTCGCGAACAGCACGACGTGCTCGATCGGCACCCCGTCCGACCCGGGGATCGCGCCCTTGCGCGAGGTGACCGCGTAGCTGCCCGCCTTGGGATGCACCGTGCTGGGCATCACCGTGAAGGTCTTCGTCTCCGTGCCCTGCTCGCCGACCAGCCACACCCGCTTCTGGGCCGCCGAGTAGACGACCCGCACGCCCGAGCCCGAATCCGCGGGCACCGGCGCGGCCTTGCCCGGCGCCTGCGGCGCGCCCGACTGGCTCGGCGCGGCGGACGCGGAAGCGGACGGCTGCTGGGCGGCCGCGGCCGGGTGGGCCGGCGCGCTCGCCGACGCCTGGTAGCCGAGGAAACCGACCGCTGCCAGTGCCGCGGCGGTGAGCCCGGCCACGATTCCCGAGCTGCTGCGTGCCACCTTGCTCCACCTCTCCGCTTCCCCGGCCGATCCGGGTCCTCCGCTTGGTCACACCATTGGTCACACCCGCGCTGACGGTAGCAGCCGGGGTGCCGCGCGACCGGCCGGAAGGGGCCCGGGCCGCGGAGTCGTAGGCTGTTCGCGTGCTCTTGCTCGCTGTAGATACCGCCACGCCCGCCGTCACCGTCGCCCTGTACGACGGCGAGTCCGTCCTGGCCGAGTCGAACCAGGTCGACGCCCGCCGCCACGGAGAGCTGCTCCTGCCCTCCGTGGACAAGGTGCTCGCCGAGGCCGGGCGCTCCCTCGACGCCGTGACCGGCATCGTCGTCGGCGTCGGCCCCGGCCCCTACACGGGGCTGCGCGTCGGCCTGGTCACGGCCGCCACCTTCGCCTCCGTCCTCGGCGTGCCCGTGCACGGCCTGTGCACGCTCGACGGGCTCGCCTACGCCGCTCGCAGCGCCGGGATCGAGGGCCCCTTCGCGGTGGCCACCGACGCCCGCCGCAAGGAGGTGTACTGGGCGCGCTACGACGATCCGCGCACCCGGACCACCGAACCCGCCGTGGACCGCCCCGCCGAGATCGCCGAGCGGCTCGCCGGGCTGCCCGTGGTCGGCGCGGGCGCGCTGCTCTACCCGGATCACTTCCCGGACGCGCGCGGGCCCGAGCACCAGTCGGCGGGCGCGCTGGCCGCGCTGGCGGCCGAGCGGCTGGCGGCCGGGGCCGAGTTCCTGCCGCCGACCCCCCTCTACCTGCGGCGCCCCGACGCCGAGGTGCCCAAGAACTACAAGGTGGTCACCCCCCAGTGACGGCCTACCCGTCGCCCGGCCACCGCCCCTCGACGACGTCGTCGCACGGCGGCGCCGCTCACCTGCGCGAGATGCGCTGGTGGGACATCGAGCCCGTACTGGAACTGGAACACGAGCTGTTCCCCGAGGACGCCTGGTCCGCCGGGATGTTCTGGTCCGAGCTGGCGCACGCGCGCGGTCCCCTGGCCACCCGCCGTTACGTGGTCGCCGAGACCATGCCCGACGGCGGCTCCGCCGCGGGGGACGGCAGGCTGGTCGGCTACGCCGGGCTCGCCGCCGCCGGTGACCTGGGCGACGTACAGACCATCGCGGTCGCCCGCGAGGAGTGGGGGACCGGGCTCGGCGCCCGGCTGCTCACCGATCTGCTCGGCGCCGCCACCGCGTTCGAATGCGCCGAGGTGCTGCTGGAGGTACGGGTGGACAACACCCGCGCCCAGCGGCTCTACGAGCGCTTCGGCTTCGAGCCGATCGGCTTCCGTCGCGGCTACTACCAGCCCGGCAACGTCGACGCGCTCGTGATGCGACTCTCCGATCCCGCAAGCTCCGTACCCGTAGACGGACCCGTACAAGGTGAATCCCATGGCTGACGAACCGCTCGTCCTCGGCATCGAGACGTCCTGCGACGAGACCGGCGTCGGGGTGGTGCGCGGCACCACGCTGCTCGCCGACGCGATCGCGTCGAGCGTGGACGAGCACGCGCGCTTCGGCGGGGTCGTGCCCGAGGTGGCCTCCCGCGCGCACCTGGAGGCGATGGTCCCCACCATCGAACGCGCCCTCAAGGAGGCCGGGGTCAGCGCCCGCGACCTCGACGGCATCGCGGTGACGGCCGGTCCCGGTCTGGCGGGGGCGCTGCTGGTCGGCGTATCGGCGGCGAAGGCCTACGCCTACGCGCTCGGCAAGCCGCTCTACGGGGTGAACCACCTGGCCTCGCACATCTGCGTCGACCAGCTGGAGCACGGCCCGCTGCCGGAGCCCACGATGGCCCTGCTGGTCTCCGGCGGGCACTCCTCGCTGCTGCTGGCCCCGGACATCACCAGCGACGTACGGCCGCTGGGCGCGACCATCGACGACGCGGCGGGGGAGGCCTTCGACAAGATCGCGCGGGTGCTCCAGCTCGGCTTCCCGGGCGGCCCGGTCATCGACCGCCTGGCGCGCGAGGGCGACCCGAAGGCGATCAACTTCCCGCGCGGGCTGAGCGGGCCGCGCGACGCGGCGTACGACTTCTCCTTCTCCGGGCTCAAGACCTCCGTGGCGCGCTGGATCGAGGCGAAGCGGAAGGCGGGCGAGGAGGTGCCGGTGCGCGATGTGGCCGCGTCCTTCCAGGAGGCGGTGGTGGACGTGCTGACGCGCAAGGCGGTCCGCGCGTGCAAGGACGAGGGCGTCGACCACCTGATGATCGGCGGCGGTGTGGCGGCGAACTCGCGGCTGCGCGCGCTGGCCCAGGAGCGGTGCGACGCCGCGGGGATCATCCTGCGGGTGCCGCGGCCGGGGCTGTGCACGGACAACGGCGCGATGGTGGCGGCGCTGGGCGCGGAGATGGTCAAGCGGAACCGTCCGGCCTCGGACTGGGACCTGTCGGCGGACTCCTCGCTGCCGGTGACCGACCCGCACGTGCCGGGGACCCGGTCCCAGGGACATGAGCACGAGCACGAGCAGCAGCACGGTCACTCCCACTCCCACGACCACGTGCACGAGCTGAGCAAGGACAACCTGTACTCATGAGCACCACCACCGCCGTCATGTGGGAGGCCCGGGCCGTCGACGGCCGGGGCGGCGAGCTGCTGGAGTGGGCCCGCGCGCAGGTCCTGGCGCGCGAGCCGGTGCGCCGAGAGGTGTTCCGGGCCCCGCAGGAGCGCGTGCTGGTCATCACCTGGTGGCAGACCGGGCCGGCGGGTGCGGGCGAGTCGCCCGAACTGCCCGAACTGCCCGAACCGGCGGCCGATCTGATCGCGCGTCCGGTGCACCGCTGGCGCTTCGAGTCCGTCGAGCTGACCTGACCGCAGCTGCGGACGGGACCGCTCCGGACTGCGGCTATCGTCATGCGCATGCCCCGCCGTGACCTGCCGCCACCGCCGCCGCCCACGCACCTGCGCGCATGGCTGGACGATGCCGTCGTCCGGGCCGACCGGGCCCGGTTCCTGACGGACCTGGGGCGGCTCAGCCTGGGCGCGGCGCGCCTGCTGACGCTCTGGCTGGTGTCGGCGGTCTTCGCCCTCGGCTGGTCCTTCGTCGGCATGGCCCTGATGGCCTTCGAGGAGGGCGGCGCGGCCGAGAAGTTCGTCGGCGCCGTCTTCCTGGTGCTCGGCGCGGGCGTGCTGGTCCCGGCTGGTTTCTGGTTCGTGTGGGGTGCCAAGCGGGACCGGGAGGTGCGCCGGCTGCTGTGCGCCTGGGCCGGGTTCGAGCGCGAACCGGGGGACGCCGCCCTGCTGCGGGCGCCGGGCCGGAGCCTGGGCTGGCTGCTGTCCTCGCTGGCGCTGTCCGGGCTCGGGCTGTGGGTGACCTTCGGGAGCGCGGGCACGGCCCGGCCGGGCACGGACACCTACGGCGAGGTGGCGTACTTCATGGGCCTCGGGATGATCCTGTGGATCACCGGGCTGCTGGGCGCGGGGAAGGCCGCCGCGCACTACCGGTGGGCCCTGCGGGCCTTGCGGCCGGGCCCGTCGGCTTCCCCCGCGTCACCGGCGCGGCCCGATCCCGACGGCGAGCCGGCCCGGGCGCTCCCCGCCGGGGTCAGCGCTCAGGTACCGGCGCAGGAGCGCCGATCAGCATCGACGGAGAGCCCGCCACTCGGGTCAGGATGACCGTCGCGGAGTTCGGCCCCTGCGGCTTGACCTTCTTGCGCAGTTCCTCCGGCTCGATCGCCGAGCCCCGCTTCTTCACGGTCAGGATCCCCACCCCGCGCTCGCGCAGCAGCGCCTTGAGCTTCTTGAGGCCGAAGGGGAGCACGTCGGTGATCTCGTACGCGGTGGCGTACGGCGTCGCCCGCAGCTCGTCGGCGGTGATGTAGGCGATGGTCGGGTCGATCAGCCGCCCGCCGAGCTGTTCGGCGACCTCGGCGACCAGGTGGGCCCGGATGACCGCGCCGTCGGGTTCGTAGAGGTAGCGGCCGACCGGCCCGGCCTCGGGGTCCGGCAGCGGGTCCGCCGTCCGCAGGGTGCGCGGCCCGGGCAGCAGGGTGGCGCGGATGGTGCCGGGCGCGGTGCCGAACCAGAGCACGGCCTCCTTCACGTCACCGCCGTCGGAGATCCACTCGGCCTCGGCCTCGGCCGGGACCGCCTCGTGCGGGATCCCGGGGGCGATCTTGATGGCCGCGTACGTCGCCGCGCGCGCCGCCCCGACGGCCCAGGACAGCGGCGGCGAGTACCCCTCGGGGTCGAAGATCCGCCCGCGTCCGCCGCGCCGGGCCGGGTCGATGAACACGCAGTCGTACCCCGAGGTGTCGACCTCGGTGACGTCGGCCTCCACGACCTCGATCAGGTCCGCCAGGCCCAGCGCCTCCGCGTTGGCGCGGGCCACCGCGACCGTCAGCGGGTCCCGGTCCACGGCGAGCACCCGGATCCCGGCGCGGGCCAGGGCCAGGGCGTCCCCGCCGATCCCGCAGCACAGGTCGGCGACCGACCGTACGCCGAGGGCGGCCATCCGCTCGGCGCGGTACGCGGCCACCGGGGCGCGGGTGGCCATCTCGCCGCCCCCGGACGTGAAGTACATGCGGCGGGCGTCCTCGGCGCCGAACTTCGCCACCGCGCGCTGGCGCAGCCGGGCCTGGCCGAGGGCGGCGGAGACCAGGGTGGCGGGGTGCTCGCGGCGCAGCCGGGTGGCCACGGCGATCTCCCGCGCCGGGTCGTAGTCGTGCAGCGAGTCGAGCAGGGCGCGGCCCTCGGGGGCGAGCAGGGCGGCGAATTCTTCGGGGTTCACCGGTTCATTGTCGGACAGTGTGGGCCACCCGGTGGATCGTCCGGCGCCGGTCGCGGTGTCGCCGCGGGCGGGCGGGGTCCGGGTGCCAGGATGCGCTGCTATGCAGCTAGTAGGAAAAAAGGAAGATACGTCGCGTATTGGTCACCGGGTCGCGGGCACGCGCGGCCGGTACGGGGCGGCGCTGGCCGCGCTGCTGGTCGCCGCCCTCGGCACGGCCTGCGGCTCCACCGGCTCCGCCCCCGCGGTCAAGGACAAGCAGGCGAAGACGGCGTCCGGCCAGGCGGGCGCGTCCGGCGCCCGGGGCGGCGCCGCGGTCAGCGCCGAGCAGCTCCAGCAGGCACGGGCGCTGGCCGCCAAGAAGTGGGGGCTGGCCACGACACCGCTGGCCGCGCCCGCGGCGCCGAAGACCAAGCCGGAGATCACCTTCCGCAAGGGCTTCGAGGTGGAGGACGGCGACAGCCTCCCGCCGGTCTTCACGACCGTGCCCACCGAGGACAAGGTCGTCTTCCTGACGATCGACGACGGGGCCGAGAAGGACCCCGAGTTCCTGAAGATGATGCAGGAGCTGAAGATCCCGTTCACGGCGTTCCTCAGCGACTACCTGGTGCGCGACAACTACGCGTACTTCAAGCAGATGCAGTCCCAGGGCGTCTCGCTCAACAACCACACGCTCAACCACCGCTACCTGCCCGCCCTCTCCTACGAGAAGCAGCGCCAGGAGATCTGCGGCATGCAGGACACCATGGAGAAGGAGTTCGGCAAGCGGCCGACGCTCTTCCGCCCGCCGTACGGGAACTACAACGAGGACACCCTGCGCGCGGCGAAGTCCTGCGGGATCAAGGCCGCACCGATCTGGAACGCCGAGGCGTTCGTGGACAAGATGGACTGGCGGGAAGAGGACAAGGACCTGCACCCTGGTGACATCATCCTCACCCATTTCCGGGGGCGGGAGGACTGGAAGGGCACGATGCCTGACATGATCCGCCAGATGATGAAGACCGTCACGGCGAAGGGATACGCCGTGGCCCGCCTGGAGGACTACTTGTGAGCATCGCGCGCCGGTTGACGGCCGGAACGCTGGCGGCCGGTGCGCTCGCGCTGTCCCTTTCGGGGTGCGGGAACAGCGTGGACCCCATCGAGCGGCTGGGCCGCAAGACGCAGGACGCGTCCCAGGGGACCGCGACGAGCGGTACGGGCACGGGCGGCGGCGGTACGCCGTCCCCCGCGCCCTCCGCGAGCGCGTCCGCGAACGACGCGCACAGGCGGTGGGGCCTGGACAAGCCCCTGGAATTCGCGGCCAAGCCCGCGCAGAAGCCGCAGCTCCCGAAGGCCGGGCCGGGCAAGATACCCGTGGTGGACCGAATACCCGTGCCCGCCGGGGAGAAGACCGTCTTCCTGACCTTCGACGACGGCGCGGAGAAGGACCCCGAGTTCCTGAAGATGGCGGCCGACCTCAAGCTGCCGATCAGCATGTTCCTGACCGACAACATCGCCTCGTCGGACTACGGGCATTTCCAGACGCTGCGCGACAACGGCTCGGGCAGCACGATCAACAACCACACGCTGACGCACCCGAACCTGCGCACGCTGTCCTTCGCGGCGCAGAAGAAGGAGATATGCGGTCAGCAGGAACGCCTGGAGAAGCGGTTCGGCACCAAGCCGCCGCTGTTCCGCCCGCCGTACGGCAACTACAACGACGACACCCTGCGGGCCGCCTCGGAATGCGGACTCTCGTACGCGGTCCTGTGGCGGGTCTCAATGCAGATCAACGGCTTCCAGTACGCGGAGGGCAGCGCCCTGAAACCGGGTGACATAGTCCTCGCCCACTTCCGCGGCCCGGCCGAACTGAAGGGGGCGACGGAGGTCCAGATGACCACCCACATGCTCCAGCGCATACAGGAGCAGGGCTACCGGATCGGGCGCCTGGAGGACTACCTCTGAACCCCTTCGGGGAATGCGCGGCCCCCCGGTTAGGCTGCCGCCATGCGCGGAGCCGAAGCATCCCTGATCAACGGGTTCCTGACCGGGTTCGCCCGGCGCCAGGCCGAGCGGACCCTCGACCTGCCCGGCGGGTTCGCCGCGCTCGACGACACCTTCCACCGCTCCCGCGGCGACAACCAGGTCGTCATCGACCGGCCCGCCGAGCTGGACCCCGAGGCGCTGCCCGCCCTCGCCGAGCGGGCCCTGGGACACCTGCCCTCCCGGCTGGTCGGCGTCCTCGACGACGCGCCGGGCCTGGCCTGCGCGGAGCCCATGCGGCGCGCCGGGTACGAACACTGCGCCCTCGTGGTCATGCTGCACACCGGGCCCGTCCCCCGATCCCGCTCCCGGCACCGCCGGTGACGTGGACCTCGATGCCCTCCGCGCGCCGCTCGCCCTGCGCTGGCGCGGGTTCGTGCCCGGCGCCGACGACGAGCTGGTCCAGCAGCTCGTGGACCGGCGCGGCGCCCGCCACCGGGGCGCCGACACCGTGCGCTTCCTCGCCGCCCGCACCCCCGGGGGCGAGGTGGCCTCCTGGGCCGACCTGTACCTCGACCCGGCCTCCGGCACCGCCCAGATCGAGGACCTGGTCACCGCCGAGGCCCACCTCGGCCACGGCTACGGCGACGCCGTCCTCGCCGCCGCCCTGCGCGGGGCCGCCGACGCGCACTGCGGTACGCGCTTCCTCACCGCCGACGCGGCGGACTGGCCCCGCCACTGGTATGCCCGCCGCGGCTTCGTCCCCGTGGGGCAGGTGCACGTCTTCGAACGCGACTGAGTCCCCCGCCGGGACCGGCGGGGGACCCAAGGGGTACGTCGTTCACGCCGCCAGCGTCGCCGGTGGCCCGGTCATCGGCCGGGAGTCGGCCTCCCGCTGGCGCTCCGCGCTGTCGCTGATCCGGATCAGCAGCCCGATCATGATCCAGTTCGCCAGCAGTGACGAACCGCCGCTCGCCAGGAACGGCAGCGCCTTTCCGGTCAGCGGGATCAGCCCGGTCACCCCGCCCGCGACCACGAACACCTGGAGCGCCAGCGCCGAGGCCAGGCCCACCGCCAGCAGCTTGCCGAAGGGGTCGCGGGCGCCGAGCGCCATCCGCAGCCCCCGCTGGACCAGCAGCGCGTACAGGAGCAGCACCGCCATCACCCCGGCCAGGCCCAGCTCCTCGCCGACCGTGGTCAGGATGAAGTCGCTGCGCCCCGCGAAGCCCATCAGCTCCGGGTGCCCCATGCCCAGCCCGGTCCCGGACACGCCGCCGGTGCCGAAGCTGAACAGGGCCTGCGCCGACTGGTCCGAGGTGATCCCCGGCGGCCGGGGGTTCGCGTAGTACGACAGCGGGTCCAGCCAGGCGGCGACGCGTCCCTTCACGTGCGGCTCGGTCGCGCCCACCACGAAGGCGCCGACCGCGGCCATGAGCCCGCCGCAGACGATCCAGCTGGTGCGCTCGGTGGCGACGTAGAGCATCACCACGAACACCCCGAAGAAGATCAGCGAGGTGCCGAGGTCCCGCTCGAAGACGAGCACCAGCAGCGAGACGATCCACACCGTGATGATCGGGCCGAGCTGGCGCATCGGCGGGAGCCGCACGCCGAGGAACTTGCGCCCGGCCAGCGCGAGCGTGTCGCGGTGGATGACCAGATAGCCCGCGAAGAAGATCGAGATCATGATCTTCACGAACTCGCCCGGCTGGAGCGACAGCCCGAAGAGGACGATCCACCGCTTCGCGCCGTACTTGTCCGCGCCGAAGAACGCGGGCGCGATCAGCAGCACCAGCGAGACGGCCATCGTGATGTAAATGAACCGCTGGAGCAGCCGGTGGTCGCGCAGCAGCGCCACCACCCCCAGGCACGCGGCGACCCCGACCACCGACCACATCAGCTGCCCGGGCGCGAAGGTCGGGGAGTTGTACCGCTCGATGTACGCCTGGTCGAGCCGGTGCAGCAGCACCAGCCCGAGCCCGGTCAGCAGCATCGCCAGCGGCAGGATCAGCGGATCGGCGTAGGCGGCGAACCGGCGCACGCCGAGGTGCCCCACCAGCGACAACAGCGCCATGCTGACCACGAAGCCGGTGAGGTTGGCGGGGAGCTGCCCGTTCATGGCCAGGCTCGCGCTCACGTGTCCGAAGACCGTGATGGCGACGACCAGGGCCAGCAGCAGCGCTTCCGTACGACGGCGGGCACCCGACGTCGTACGCGGGGTCAGTCCACGCACGGGATGCCGCCGCCGTCGATGGCGCCCTTCTGCTCGGCGGGTGACGACGGCCCGGGCGGGGGCGCGTCGGGTGTCCGCGCACCCGGTGACGAGGCAGCGGCGCCCGGTACGCTCGGGCTCGCGGCGGCCCTGGGCCCTATCTGCTCGGCAATCAGGCGCTTTATCTTCATATCGTCTACGACGTTGATGTCGGCGCCATGGTTGCTTCCGAACCCCTCAATGGGCAGTGTCGCGAATTCCACACGGCCGCCGGAGAGGTTCTTCGCCTGCTTGACGAAGGGCAGCAGATCCCAGCCCTCGTCGGTCACCACGTCCTGCCTCGCCGTGTTGATCAGCTTGATCAGCTTCACCGGATCCGTGAAGGTCCCGGCGTCGTTCAGTTTCTGCGTCGCCCCCGCCAGGAAGGCCTGCTGCCGCTTCGTCCGGTCCAGGTCCCCGCCGTCCAGCCCCATCCGCTGGCGGACGAAGGCCAGCGACTGCTGCCCGTCGAGGGTCTGGCGCCCCGCCGGGAAGTCCGCGCCCGAGTTCTTGTCCTTGACGGCCTTGTTCAGACACACCGGTACGCCGCCCAGCGCGTCCGCCAGGTGGTAGAAACCGGCCAGGTTCAGCTCGGCGAAATGGTCGACCGGCACGCCCAGGAAGGCCCGTACCGTCTCGATCGACGCCTTGCGACCCGCCTCCCGGCCCTCGTGCTCCAGCTGCCGCCCGTCCTTGACCCCCTGGCCGGACAGCTGCTCCTCGCGCACGGCCTTCGCCCGCCCGTACGCCTCCTTGATCTTCTGCTTGCCGGTGTCCCCGGGCACCCCGCGCATCGTCACGAAGTCGTCGCGCGGCACCGAGAAGGCCTTCGCCCTGCTCCCGTCGGCGGGCACGTGCAACAGGATCAGGGTGTTCGTGTTGTAGCCGCCGATGTCGGAACTGCCCGCGTGCAGCTTGTCCAGGACCGCCTCCGGCAGCGGCTCGCCGTTCTGGTCGCGGCGGCTGTCCAGGCCCATCAGCAGGATGTTCACATCGCCGCGCCCGGACTTCTCCGCGCCCTCCAGCGCCTTGGAACTGCCGATGCTCCCGGCCAGGTCGCGGTACGCGTACCAGCCCGTCGCGCCCGCCAGGACGGTCAGGGCGCAGCCCGTGATCAGCAGCGTGCGCCCGATCCGTCGCGGTGTCGGCCGTCGGCCGCGGCCCGTCTTCCTGCGATGCGCGCTCATGCCAGTGATGCTGGGGCCCGGCCGCTGAAGAAACCCTGAGGGTCCTGAAGGTCCCTTCAGGACCCGGCCGAAAGGCCCGGCAGGCGCAGCACCAGCCGGGCCCCCGGACCCGGCCCCGCGGGCGGTTCGGCCGTCAGGCCGCCGCCGTGCGAGCGGGCGATCTCCCGGGCGATCGCCAGTCCCAGCCCGGTGCCGCCGCTGGCCCGCCCCCGGTCGGCGTCCAGCCGGACGAACCGCTCGAAGACCCGGTCCCGGTCCGCCGCCGGGATGCCCGGCCCGTCGTCCTCGACCTCCAGCACGTTCCAGCCGTCCCGCGCGTACGCCCGTACGACGACCTCGCCGCGGGCGTGCCGCAACGCGTTGTCCACCAGGTTGGCCAGCGCCCGCTCCAGCCGCGCCGGATCCCCGGCCGCCGGTACGGGCGCCCCCGCCTCCAGCCGCAGCCGCACCCTCGGCGCGCGCCGCCGGGCCGCGTCCTCCGCCGCCAGCAGCGCCAGGTCCACCGGCTCGGCGCGCGGCGCGGGCCGCCCGTCGAGGCGGGCCAGCAGCAGCAGGTCGGCCGCGATCCGCTGGAGCCGCTCGGTATCGGCCAGGGCGGCCGCCACCGACTCCCGGTCGGGGCGCTCCAGCGCCACCTCCAGCCGGGACCGTACGGCGGCCAGCGGATTGCGCAGCTCGTGCGAGGCGTCGGCGGTGAACTGGCGCTGGCGCGCGTCGGAGCGCTCCAGCCGGTCCAGGGTGTCGTTCACGGTCCGGGCCAGCCGGGCGATCTCGTCCGCCCCGCCCGGATCGGGCACCCGCCGGTCCAGCTCGCTCGCGGTGACCGCGGCCAGCCCGTCACGGATCGCGGTGACCGGGCGCAGCGCGAGCCCGGCCACCCACCAGGCGAGCCCGGCGGCGAAGGCGATCAGCGGGGGCGCGCCGCCCAGCATGCCGAGGGCGATGGAGCGGGTGGCGTCGTCGACGTCGCCGAGGACGGTCAGGGCGTACACGTAGTGCGGGGCCCCCGGGTCGGCGCCGCCCGGCGGCCCGGGGGCGGTCACCACCACCACCGCGCGCCGCTCCCCGCCGCCGGGCGGGGGCGCCGGGAGCACGGCCGCGCGCGAGTCGTTCCCGGCGGCGGGCCGCAGCGCGGCCAGTTCCGCCGGGAGGGGACCCGGATCCGCGCTGGCGGCGGCGAGACCGCCCCGCGCGTCGAGGACGAGGACCAGGTCCACCCCGCTCTCCGGCGCGGCGACCCTGCCCGAGGGCAGGGTCGGGGTGCGGGTGTCGAGCTGGGCGGCCACCTTGCGGGCGGCGAGTTCGGTGCGGCCGGTGGTGTTGTCGAGCAGGTTGGCGCGCAGCAGGCTGTAGAGCCAGATCCCGCCCGCGGCGAGGACGGCGGCCATCGCGAGGGCGGCGGCGACGGCCGCGCGGGCCCGGACGCTGCTCAGCACGGGCGCCCGGGGCCCGATCCGGGGCCCGATCCGGGGCACGGCCTAACCACCGTCGGGGGCCATGCGGTAGCCGGTGCCGTGGACGGTGCGGATGGAGCGGCGCCCGAAGGGGGCGTCGATCTTCCGGCGCAGCGAGGACACGTACACCTCGACGATGTTCGGGTCGATGCCCTCGGCGCCGCCGGAGCCCCCCCAGACCTCGTCGAGGACGTCCTGCTTGGCCACCGCGCGCCCCGGATGCTCCATGAGGCAGGCCAGTACGCCGAGTTCGCGGGCGGTCAGCTCGATGTCCAGGGTGCCCCGGCGGCAGCGCCGGGCCTCCGGGTCGAGGAAGAGGTCCCCCACCTGGAGGGTGGTGCGCGCGGGGGCCCCGGCGCGCCGGGCCAGCGCCCGGACGCGTGCGCCCAGTACGACGAACGAGAACGGCTTGGTGAGGTAGTCGTCGGCGCCCGAGTCCAGGCCCTCGGCCTCGTCGTACTCGCCGTCCTTGGCGGTGAGCATCAGCACGGGGGTGGAATCGCCGTGGGCGCGCATCCGGGTACAGATCTCGTACCCGCTGAGCCCGGGCAGCATCAGGTCCAGCAGGACCACGTCGTACGGGCCGCCGCTGAGCGCGAGGTCCAGGCCGCGGTGGCCGTCGTGCGCGACCTCGACCCAGTGGCCCTCTGTGGACAGTCCGCGCCGCAGGGACTCGGCCAGCCCCTCTTCGTCTTCGACCACGAGAATGCGCACCCGCCAAGCGTCACATATCGGGCCGCGAACCCCTGGGGGCGAGGGATCGCACGCAACGCCGGACGCTCGTAATTGGCACTCCGCTTGACCGAGTGCTAATCGCCGGAATAGTGTCGCACCTGGCACTCACCACTGGTGAGTGCCAACACAGCGACAGGCAGGTCCGGCACCCGCGACGACGGATCGACCTGGTCGCCACCCCAAACAGTTAACCCCGTGAGATCTCCGAAGGGGGAGACCGGAACGTGACGACCACCAGCTCCAAGGTTGCCATCAAGCCGCTCGAGGACCGCATTGTGGTCCAGCCGCTCGACGCCGAGCAGACCACGGCCTCCGGCCTGGTCATCCCGGACACCGCGAAGGAGAAGCCCCAGGAGGGCGTCGTCCTCGCCGTGGGCCCGGGTCGCTTCGAGGACGGCCAGCGTCTTCCGCTGGACGTCTCCGTCGGCGACGTCGTGCTGTACAGCAAGTACGGCGGCACCGAAGTGAAGTACAACGGCGAGGAATACCTCGTCCTCTCGGCCCGCGACGTGCTCGCGATCGTCGAGAAGTAATCACTTCTCCAGTTTTGCTTTGAGCTGCGCCCCTGGTCTCCCCTGCTGATGCCGGGCGGCGAGGGGCGCAGTTCGTTCAAGGCGGTCGCGGTGAGCGGCCGGGGATCGCAACGAGAGGGCTGAACCGCTCCCATGCCGAAGATTCTTAAGTTTGACGAGGATGCCCGTCGCGCTCTGGAGCGCGGCGTCAACAAGCTTGCCGACACGGTCAAGGTGACGATCGGCCCCAAGGGCCGCAACGTCGTCATCGACAAGAAGTTCGGCGCCCCCACCATCACCAACGACGGTGTCACCATCGCCCGTGAGGTCGAGCTGGACGACCCGTTCGAGAACCTGGGCGCCCAGCTCGTGAAGGAGGTGGCGACCAAGACCAACGACATCGCGGGTGACGGCACCACCACCGCCACCGTGCTGGCCCAGGCCCTGGTCCGCGAGGGTCTGCGCAACGTCGCCGCGGGTGCCTCCCCGGCCGCCCTGAAGAAGGGCATCGACGCGGCGGTCAAGGCCGTCTCCGCCGAGCTGTTGGAGACCGCCCGCCCGATCGAGGACAAGTCCGACATCGCCGCCGTGGCCGCGCTCTCCGCGCAGGACACCCAGGTCGGCGAGCTCATCGCCGAGGCGATGGACAAGGTCGGCAAGGACGGTGTCATCACCGTCGAGGAGTCCAACACCTTCGGCCTGGAGCTGGAGTTCACCGAGGGCATGGCCTTCGACAAGGGCTACCTCTCGCCGTACATGGTCTCCGACCAGGAGCGTATGGAGGCCGTCCTCGACGACCCGTACATCCTGATCAACCAGGGCAAGATCTCGTCCATCCAGGACCTGCTGCCGCTGCTGGAGAAGGTCATCCAGGCGGGCGCCTCGAAGCCGCTGCTGATCATCGCCGAGGACGTCGAGGGCGAGGCGCTCTCCACCCTCGTCGTCAACAAGATCCGTGGCACCTTCAACGCCGTGGCCGTCAAGGCCCCCGGCTTCGGTGACCGCCGCAAGGCGATGCTCCAGGACATGGCCGCCCTCACCGGCGCCACCGTCATCGCCGAGGAGGTCGGCCTCAAGCTCGACCAGGCCGGTCTGGACGTACTGGGCTCCGCCCGCCGCGTCACGATCACCAAGGACGACACCGTCATCGTCGACGGCGGCGGCAGCCACGAGGACGTCGTCGGCCGCGTCAACCAGATCAAGGCCGAGATCGAGTCCACCGACTCGGACTGGGACCGCGAGAAGCTGCAGGAGCGCCTGGCGAAGCTCGCCGGCGGCGTCTGCGTCATCAAGGTCGGCGCCGCCACCGAGGTGGAGCTCAAGGAGAAGAAGCACCGCCTTGAGGACGCCATCTCGGCGACCCGCGCCGCGGTCGAGGAGGGCATCGTCTCCGGCGGTGGCTCCGCGCTCGTCCACGCCGTCAAGGTCCTCGAGGGCAACCTCGGCCTGACCGGCGACGAGGCCACCGGTGTCGCGGTCGTCCGCCGCGCCGCCGTCGAGCCGCTGCGCTGGATCGCGGAGAACTCGGGCCTCGAGGGCTACGTGATCACCGCGAAGGTCGCCGAGCTGGACAAGGGCCAGGGCTTCAACGCCGCCACCGGCGAGTACGGCGACCTGGTCAAGGCCGGCGTCATCGACCCGGTCAAGGTCACCCGCTCCGCCCTGGAGAACGCCGCCTCCATCGCGTCGCTGCTGCTCACGACCGAGACTCTGGTCGTCGAGAAGCCCGCTGACGACGAGGGCGACGCCGGTCACGGCCACGGCCACAGCCACTGACCTCGTCAGTAGCCCGGTGATCCGGTAGCCCGGTGATCCGACAGCACCGTGAGAAGGCCCCGTTCCCCTGGAGCGGGGCCTTCCGCGTTGCCGTCCCGGCCCCCCCGCTCACGCGCCCAGCTGCCGCATCAGGCCCGGCGCGTCGTAGTACCACCAGCCCTCGGCGATCCGGCCGTCCGCGATCCGGAAGGTCGTACAGCCCTTCATGCTGACCGTCCTGCCGGTCGACGGCGCGCCCATGAACGGGCCCTTCTGGGTGCCCTTCCAGGTCCACAGGGTGGTGACGTGGTCGCCCTCGGCCAGCTGGTGACCGAGGTCGAAGGTGAAGTCGAAGGCGTCGCGCCACATGCCCATGGTCTTGCGCACGCCCTCGCGGCCGTCGCCCTCGCCCGCGGCGCGCATCATGTCGTGGTCCACGTAGTCGGCGGCGACGCACTCGTCGACGACCTCGAACTTCCCCTGCTCCGCCACCTCCTCGTACATCCGGTTCACGAGCACCTTGTTGAGGTGCTCGTCGCGGACGACGTCGAGGTTGGTGAAGCGGGGCATCCCGTCGCAGAGGGCCACCATCTGCTGGAACATCCGGTCCGTCTCCGGCAGCGTGGAGTTCTTCATGGCCTCCTCGTACGAGGGGAACTCGACGAGGTCGACGAAGTGGTTCCGGGACTCGCGGTCCCTGCCGATCATGCTGTGCGTGGCCGTACGCGTGGCCGTGGTCTCTTCGGCCCAGCGGTCGATGAGCGCGTTCATCTCATCGAACCGCTGGGTCTCGTAGTCGATCATCTGTACGAATGTCATGGCGTTCTCCCTGGAGGGATGGGACCCCCAACCCATCCAGTCTAGGGAGGTTCGCGACAAATGACCCTGCGGCGAAGGGCCGCCGCGGGCGGGCCCGCTGCGGGCCCCCGGCGGCCCGCCGGAAGGCCGTTCTACTGCGGGCCGTACTTGCGGCCCGTACGGGAGGACATCCCGCCCAGCAGCCCGCGCGGCGCCAGCTTCACCACGCTCATCAGCGCCTTGTAGCGGGGGTCGGGGATCGACACCGTCCGCCCGCGCGCCAGGTCGGCCAGTGCCTCGGCGACCAGCTTGTCGGCGTCCAGCCACATCCAGTTGGGGATGTTGTCCGTGCCCATCCCGGCCCGCTCGTGGAACTCCGTACGGACGAAGCCCGGGCACAGGGCCATCAGCCGGACCCCGGAGTCCGCCAGGTCCTTCGCCGCGCCCTGGGTGAACTGCACGACCCAGGCCTTGCTCGCCCCGTACGTCCCGCGCGGCAGGAAGGCCGCCACCGAGGCCACGTTGACCACACCGCCGCGTCCGCGCGAGCGCATCGACTCGGTCGCGGCGGAGGTCAGGCGCAGCACGGCCTCGATGTGCACCTTGATCATCGTCAGCTCGTCGGCCATGGAGACTTCCAGGTAGCGGCCCTTGTTGCCGAATCCCGCGTTGTTCACCAGCAGGTCCACGGGGTGCTTGCGGTCGGCCAGACGCTGCTCGACCGCGCTGATGCCCTCTTCGGTGGAGAGGTCGGCGCTCAGCACTTCGGCCTCGATGCCGTGCCGGTCGTGCAGCTCGGTGGCCTGCTCGCCCAGCCGCTTGGTGTCGCGGGCCACCAGCACCAGGTTGTGCCCCTGGGCGGCGAGCTTGCGGGCGAAGGCGGCGCCGATGCCCGCCGTGGATCCTGTGATCAACGCAGTCGTCATACGGGCAACCTAGCCGTAGGAGCTGGCGCCCTCACGCCGCCCTCACACCCCGCCGCCGCCGTCCCCGTACTTCGCCGCGTAGTCGCGGGCCTTCTCGTGCGAGCGCGGGTCCATCACGTCCGCCGCGGCCAGTGTGCGCGGCAGCAGCGCCCGCTCACTGGTGAACGCGCGGAACCAGAAGCCGACCGACACCTCGTGCTCCGGCCGGTGGAGGACCTCGATCCGGTCGCCCGGGGAGACCTCGCCCTCCTGGAGCACCCGCAGGTATGCGCCCGGCCTGACCTCCTGGGTGAACCGCTTGACCCAGCTCGCCTCCTCCAGGAAACCCTGGAAGGTCCGGCACGGTATGCGGGCCGAGGCCACTTCGAGGACCAGGTCGGGGCCGACCCGCCACCGCTCGCCCAGCAGTGCCCCGGTGACGTCGATCCCCGTCGTGGTGAAGTTCTCGCCGAAGACCCCCGCGGGGAGCGCCCGGCCCAGTTCCAGCTCCCACCAGTCCAGGTCCTCGCGCGCGTACGCGTAGACCGCCTGGTGGTCCCCGCCGTGATGGCGCAGGTCGCAGACGGCGTCACCCTCGACCCCGCTGGCACCCGCGCCCCGGGGGCCGGGGGCGAAGACGCGCACGGGGCCGGCCACCGGCTTCTTGTCGCTTCCCGTGAGCCCGCCTTCCGCGTCGGTGTAGTCGACGACCGTCGCGCGGCCCAGGTTCAGGGAAATCAGCTCCATGGAGTGCACGCTAGCCGAGCGCCCTCAAAGCCGTCCATGGGGCAATGGCGCCAAGTCCAAAGCAAGCCTTATGCTCGGAGGGTGATCGAGGCACGTCATCTCCGAGTCCTGCGCGCCGTGGCCGGCGCGGGTTCCTTCTCCGCCGCCGCCCGCGAACTGGGCTGTACCCAGCCCGCCGTCTCCCAGCAGATGAAGGCGCTGGAGCAGTCCGCCGGGACCCCGCTGCTCATCCGGGCGGGCCGCGAGACGCGGCTGACCCAGGCCGGGGAGGCGCTGGTCCGCCACGCCGCGGGCATCCTCGCCGGGCTGACCGCCGCCGAGGAGGAGGTCGCGGCCATCGCCGGGCTGCGCGCGGGCCGGGTCCGGCTCGTCTCCTTCCCCAGCGGCAGCTCCACCCTGGTGCCGACCGCGCTCGCCGCGATGCGCGCCGAGCACCCGGGCACCCGGATCTCGCTGGTGGAGGCCGAACCGCCGCGCTCGGTGGAGATGCTGCGCGAGGGCGACTGCGATGTGGCGCTGGCGTTCCGGTACGCCGGTTCCGCGCCGGAGGGCGGCCCGTCCGAATGGGACGACCTGGTGGTGCGCCCGCTGCTGACCGACCGTCTGGTGGGCCTGGTTCCCGAGGGGCACCGGCTCGCGGGCGCGGCCCGGGTGGGCATGGCCGAGCTGGCCGACGAGCCCTGGATCGCGGGCTGCCCGCGCTGCCGCCGCCATCTGGTGGACGTGTGCGAGGCCGCGGGCTTCACCCCGCGGATCGATTTCGCCACCGACGACTACCCGGCCGTGGTCGGCCTGGTGGGTGCGGGCCTGGGCGTGGCCGTACTGCCCGAGCTCGCCGTGGAGTCCGTACGGGCCAAGGGCGTGGCCGCGCTGGCGCTGGAGCCCGAGGTCGAGCGCGAGATCGTGGCGCTGACGCTGGCGGACCTGGCCAGGGTCCCCGCCGTGGCGGCGACCCTGGACCAGTTGGAGCGTGCCGCCGCCCGCTGACGGCCGTACGGCGGTACGGCCGGGCGGGCGGCTCCGGCGGGGTGGTTCCGACGGGCGGCCTCGCGGGGTGGTTCGAACGGGTGGTTCCGACGATGCGAGGAAACGTTCCTTCGGGCGTTTCCTCCGACCGGATGGATCAGTGGGTCACGGTGGGCCCGGTCGCTACGGGCCCCGTCACGCTGGTCGCGGGGATGAGGCGGTGCCGGGCCCGGCCCATCAGTTCTTCGCGTTCGTCCTCGGTGAGGCCGCCCCACACTCCGTAGGGCTCGCGGACGGCGAGTGCGTGCGCTGCGCATTCCGAACGCACCGGGCATCGCATGCAGACCTCTTTAGCCGAGGTCTCGCGCGCGCTCCTGGCCGCGCCCCGCTCGCCTTCCGGGTGGAAGAAGAGGGAGCTGTCGACCCCCCGGCAGGCAGCGAGCAGCTGCCAGTCCCAGAGGTCGGCGTTCGGTCCGGGGAGGCGGGAGAAATCTGCCATGGGTAGTCCTCTTGGTGCCGGTACTGAGGCGGATATGGTCCATGTCTCCACATCTACTGTCGTAGTAGATGTAAATATGACTCATTGGGAATCTAGCGTCAGACACATGGCAAACGGAAGGAAAGCCGCCAAATAGGGCATAGCTCCAGATGGCGGACGCGCGACGCGTGGCGTCTACGCCGTGTTCGGTTCCTCACGTAGAGTGCCGAAGGTGTCCGTCCGACCCGTAACTCTTTCGAGTGACCGTCGTTGAGAGTGCGAAGGCGGTTGAACCAAGAAGTTCTCGGACAGGTGTCCGGGGGCATCGACCGCAACGGTGACGATACGTACCAGCCTGGAGGCTCAAGGTGACGCGCATCAGCAGCTGCGGAGGGCGGTCATGACATCCGTCCTCGTCTGCGACGACTCCCCGCTTGCCCGAGAGGCGCTCCGTCGCGCGGTTGCCACCGTGCCCGGCGTCGAGCGTGTGACGACGGCTGCCAACGGCGAGGAAGTCCTCCGCCGCTGGGGTGCCGACCGCTCCGATCTGATTCTGATGGATGTACGGATGCCAGGGCTCGGCGGTGTCGAGACCGTCCGGCGACTGCTCTCGGCCGACCCGGGCGCTCGCATCATCATGCTGACGGTCGCCGAGGACCTGGACGGCGTGGCCCTCGCGGTCGCCGCCGGTGCCCGGGGCTATCTGCACAAGGACGCCTCGCGCGCCGAACTGCGGGCCACGGTCACCCAGGCACTCGCCGACCCGACCTGGCGGCTCGCCCCCCGGCGGCTGCGCTCGGCCGAGATGGGCGCCGCGCCCACGCTCACCGCGCGCGAGATCCAGGTCCTCGAGGGCATGAGCCACGGCCGGTCGAACGCGGAGATCGGGCGCGAGCTCTTCCTCTCCGAGGACACGGTCAAGACCCACGCCCGCAGGCTGTTCAAGAAGCTCGGCGCCTCGGACCGGGCGCACGCCGTGGCACTCGGCTTCCGCTGGGGCCTGGTCCGCTAGATCCGGTCCGCTGGATCCGGTCCGCCGGATCCGCTGTGCCAGATCCGGTACGCCGGATTCAGTACGCCGTTCCGCCCGGCCCCTCACGGGCCGGGCGCAGGCTTGTTCCTGCGCTGATCGGGAGCCGTACGACCGGTCGTGTCGCAGCCGGTGCGCGCGCGGGATTCGCGAGGCACAATCCGTGGGACGTGTCGCTTCGGGCGCGATGCCGCATCCTTGAGGGTGTGGCCCCGGCGCGAAGCCGTGGCCCGGGACCATTCTGCCGAGCGGGAGGGGAGGGCGCGGGCGATGACTTCAGGCGCACCCGCTCATAACGCTTCGATGCACAACACGGGCCACGGTGCCGCGAATGCTCCGGCGCCAAGGCACCATGGATTGATGCGCGACGACGAGGCCGAGGGGTCCACCACGGCCAATGGCCCGACCGGCACCGCCCAGGGCGGCAGCGCCGGGGCCGTCAGCGCGCTCGTACGCCGTGCCGTCGAGGGCGACGGACAGGCCACGCACGACCTGCTCGCCTTCGTGCACCCGCTCGCACTGCGCTACTGCCGCACCCGGCTGTCCCGGCTGCCCGGTGACGCCCGGCACTTCGTCGAGGACCTGGCGCAGGAGGTCTGCGTCGCCGTCCTGATGGCCCTGCCCCGCTACCGCGACACCGGCCGCCCCTTCGAGGCGTTCGTCTTCGCGATCGCCGCGCACAAGGTCGCCGACCTCCAGCGGGCCGCCATGCGGCACCCGGGCAGCACCGCCGTTCCGTCCGACGAGATGCCGGAGCGGCCCGACGACTCGCTCGGTCCCGAGGAGCGGGCGCTGCTCAGCAGCGACGCGGCCTGGGCCAAGAAGCTGCTGGCCAATCTGCCGGAGAACCAGCGGGAACTGCTGGTGCTGCGGGTGGCCGTCGGGCTGACGGCGGAGGAGACCGGCCAGATGCTCGGGATGTCCCCGGGCGCGGTCCGCGTCGCCCAGCACCGCGCGCTCAGCAGGCTGCGCGCCCTCGCCGAGCAGTAGGCCGGGCGGGCCGCACGGCCCCTCGCCGGGCCGAGCGCGGGCCCGCCGGCGGGCCGCGGGCCCGCGCTCGGGGTGCTCGCACGGGGCGGGTGGGGCGCGTACGCCCGCCGCCCCCGTAGACCCCCCGCGGCGCGCGGCCCTAAGCTCGGGGAAAGTCCGTAGGAAACCACGAATCTTCCGGTCGATCTTGGTCGTGGAATCAGACGCTCTGGGATCCCGTTAGCATGGACATCCGCGCTGAGCAAGACCATCTGGGAAGGTGTCATGACTGTCAACGCCGACGGAGTGCCCGACAAATTCGCCACGCTGGGGCTCACTTACGACGATGTGCTGCTCCTGCCGGGCGTGTCGGACATGGCGCCTGACCAGATCGACACCTCCTCCCTGATCTCGCGGAACGTGCGGGTCAACGTCCCGCTGCTGTCCGCCGCGATGGACAAGGTCACCGAGGCCCGCATGGCCATCGCCATGGCCCGTCAGGGCGGCGTCGGCGTACTGCACCGCAACCTCTCCATCGCCGACCAGGCCAACCAGGTCGACCTGGTCAAGCGCTCCGAGTCCGGCATGGTCACCGACCCGATCACGGTGCACCCGGACGCGACGCTGCGCGAGGCCGACGAGCTGTGCGCGAAGTTCCGCATCAGCGGTGTCCCGGTCACCGACCCGGCGGGCAAGCTGCTCGGCATCGTCACCAACCGCGACATGGCCTTCGAGTCGGACCGCGCCCGCCAGGTGCGCGAGGTCATGACCCCGATGCCGCTGGTGACCGGCAAGGTCGGCATCACCGGCGTGGACGCCATGGAATTGCTGCGCCGCCACAAGATCGAGAAGCTTCCGCTGGTCGACGACGCGGGCATCCTCAAGGGCCTCATCACGGTCAAGGACTTCGTCAAGGCCGAGAAGTACCCGAACGCCGCCAAGGACAAGGACGGGCGCCTGCTGGTCGGCGCGGCCGTAGGCGTCGCGGGCGACGCCTACGAGAGGGCCCAGGCCCTGATCGAGGCGGGCGCCGACTTCATCGTCGTCGACACCGCCCACGGCCACTCCCGCCTCGTCGGCGACATGGTCTCCAAGATCAAGTCGAACTCCTCGGTCGACGTCATCGGCGGCAACATCGCCACCCGTGACGGCGCCCAGGCGCTCATCGACGCGGGCTGCGACGGCATCAAGGTCGGCGTGGGCCCCGGCTCCATCTGCACCACCCGCGTGGTCGCGGGCATCGGCGTCCCCCAGGTCACCGCGATCTACGAGGCCGCGCTGGCCGCCAAGGCCGCGGGCGTCCCCGTCATCGGCGACGGCGGCCTCCAGTACTCCGGCGACATCGCCAAGGCCCTGGTCGCGGGCGCCGACACGGTGATGCTCGGCTCGCTGCTCGCGGGCTGCGAGGAGTCCCCGGGCGAGCTGCTCTTCATCAACGGCAAGCAGTTCAAGTCCTACCGGGGCATGGGCTCGCTCGGCGCGATGCAGTCCCGCGGCGACCGCAAGTCCTTCTCCAAGGACCGCTACTTCCAGGAAGGCGTCGGCGGCGACGACAAGCTGATCCCCGA
Source organism: Streptomyces sp. G-G2 (assembly GCF_030063135.1). Taxonomy (GTDB): domain Bacteria; phylum Actinomycetota; class Actinomycetes; order Streptomycetales; family Streptomycetaceae; genus Streptomyces. The sequence continues at coordinate 51,757 of NZ_JASISO010000027.1, read as the reverse complement.
GGGCATCGAGGGCCAGGTGCCCTACCGCGGTCCGCTCTCCGCCGTCGTCCACCAGCTGGTCGGCGGCCTGCGCCAGTCGATGTTCTACGTCGGCGGCCGTACGGTTCCCGAGCTCCAGGACCGGGGCCGGTTCGTCCGGATCACCTCGGCCGGGCTCAAGGAGAGCCACCCGCACGACATCCAGATGACCGTCGAGGCGCCGAACTACAGCCGCAAGGGCTGACACGTCGCGAGGGGGCGGGTCCGGGCATTTCCGGATCCGCCCCCTTCGTCGTGCGCCCGTACAGCCGTCCGTACAGCGGTCACCGAAACGCGGTCCCCCGCGGGTCGGGGATACTGGACGGGCAGACCCAGAGGAAAGGCCACCACACGTGACTGAGATCGAGATCGGGCGCGGCAAGCGCGGCCGCAGGGCGTACGCGTTCGATGACATCGCCATCGTCCCCAGCCGCCGTACCCGAGACCCGAAGGAGGTCTCGATCGCCTGGCAGATCGACGCCTACCGCTTCGAGCTGCCGTTCCTGGCCGCCCCCATGGACTCGGTGGTCTCCCCGCAGACCGCGATCCGCATCGGCGAGCTGGGCGGTCTGGGTGTACTGAACCTCGAAGGCCTGTGGACCCGGTACGAGGACCCGCAGCCGCTGCTCGACGAGATCGCCGCGCTGGACACCGAGGCGGCCACCCGCCGCCTCCAGGAGATCTACGAGGCGCCGATCCAGGCCGAGCTGATCAAGCGGCGCATCAAGGAGGTGCGCGACTCCGGTGTGGTCACCGCCGCCGCGCTCTCCCCGCAGCGCACCGCCGAGTTCTCCAAGGCGGTCGTCGACGCGGGCGTCGACATCTTCGTGATCCGCGGCACCACGGTCTCCGCCGAGCACGTCTCGGGCGCCGCCGAGCCGCTGAACCTCAAGCAGTTCATCTACGAGCTGGACGTCCCGGTCATCGTCGGCGGCTGCGCCACCTACACCGCGGCCCTGCACCTGATGCGCACCGGCGCGGCGGGCGTGCTGGTGGGCTTCGGCGGCGGCGCCGCGCACACCACGCGCAACGTGCTGGGCATCCAGGTCCCGATGGCGACCGCCGTCGCCGACGTGGCCGCGGCCCGCCGCGACTACATGGACGAGTCCGGCGGCCGTTACGTGCACGTCATCGCCGACGGTGGCGTGGGCTGGTCCGGCGACATCCCCAAGGCCGTCGCCTGCGGCGCCGACGCGGTCATGATGGGCTCCCCGCTGGCCCGTGCCACGGACGCGCCCGGCAAGGGCCACCACTGGGGCATGGAGGCCGTCCACGAGGACGTGCCGCGCGGCAAGAAGGTCGACCTCGGCACGGTGGGCACCACCGAGGAGATCCTCACCGGCCCCTCGCACTCCCCGGACGGTTCGATGAACATCTTCGGCGCCCTGCGCCGTTCGATGGCCACCACCGGCTACAGCGAGCTGAAGGAATTCCAGCGCGTCGAGGTCACGGTCGCGGACTCGCAGCACCGCCGCTGACCGACCCGCCCGGCCTACGGTCGTACGCGCGCAGGGCCGGTACCCCACCCGGGGTGCCGGCCCTGCGGCGTTCGCGCGGGCGCCGGGTCGGGCCAGGCCCTTCGCGCGGCGGGTGGTGCGGGTCAGGCGGCGGCCTTGCGGGCCGTCTGGAAGGCGACGACCGCGCCGATCGCGAAGAAGACGATCGAGATGAAGTCCGCGTCGGCCTTCCAGGCCTCCTGCACCACGTCGAGGTGCTGGGTGAGCAGCTCGGTCGCGCTGAGCGGGAGCTGCTTCGAGCCCATGACGGCCTCGCCGACGAGCCCCCCGGCGTAGACGGAGCCGAGGGACAGGACGGCTGCCACGACCGGGAGGACCGGGTTGCGGCCACCGAGCTTGCCCGCCGCGAAGCCGACGAGGATGCCGACGCCGACCGCCGCGTAGCCGATCTCGTGCTCGGTGGCGCCGATGATCCAGCCGTAGACGCCGGCCGCGACCAGGGCGGCGACCACGGCCGCGACGACGCCGAGGACGACATTGCCCTTCGGGGCGGCCGGGGCCGGGTAGCCGGGGGCCGGGGTGACGGAGTGGGGCGCGGGCGGCTGGAACTGCTGGCTCATGAAGAGATCCCCCCCAGGGATACGGGCGCACGGGTGCCCCACGAATGGCCATGGGGACGTAAGTGCGAAATAAGTTCGCCGCAGGCTCGCAGCCGCCACCGACAGCCGCGGAGGGGATTCCCGGTGGTTCAGAGCCGGTGCGCGGCCCCCGCCGGGCTCGCGCCCCTGGTGTCCAGCAGCAACTGTGCCTTGACCGCCAGGCCCTGGAGGTCGTAGGTGCGGTGGTGCTGGAGCAGGATCGTCAGATCGGCGTCCGCCGCGGCCTCGTACAAAGATTCGGCCCGCGGTACGGGCTGCTCGCGTACCCGCCACCCCGCGATGTACGGGTCGTGGTAGCTGATCAGGGCCCCCAGGTCGACCAGTCTGCTGGCGATCTCGCGGGCCGGGGAGCCCTCCTGGTCGGCCAGGTCCGGCTTGTAGGTCACCCCGAGGAGCAGCACCCGCGCCCCGCGCGCGGATTTGCCGTGCTCGTTGAGGAGGGTGGCGCTGCGCTGGATGACGTACTGCGGCATCCGGTCGTTGATCTCCTGCGCCAGGCCGACCATGCGCAGGGGGTGACCGGGAGTGCGGGTGGTGTGTGGGAGGTAGTTGGGGTCCAGCGGGATGCCGTGGCCGCCGACGCCGGGACCGGGGCGGAAGGCCTGGTACCCGTACGGCTTGGTCTCCGCGCAGCGGATCACGTCCCACAGGTCCACGCCGAGGTCGTGGCAGAGCACCGCCATCTCGTTCATGAGGGCGATGTTGACGTGCCGGTAGTTGGTCTCCAGGAGCTGGACCGTCTCCGCCTCGCGCAGGCCGCGCGCGCGGACCACCTTCTCGGTGAGGCGCGCGTAGAAGGCGGCCGCCGACTCGGTGCAGGCCGGGGTGAGGCCGCCGATCACCTTGGGGGTGTTGGCGATGCCGTGCGTCCGGTTGCCGGGATCGTGGCGGCTGGGGGAGTAGGCCAAGTGGAAGTCGCGCCCTGCGCGCAGACCCGAGCCGCCTTCGAGGATGGGGCGCAAGTATTCCTCGGTGACCCCCGGATGGGCGGCGGATTCGAGGATGACGGTGGTGTGCGGGCGCAGCCGGGCGGCCAGGGCGCGGCCCGCCTCGCCGACGGCGGACAGGTCGAGCGCGCGGTCGGCGCCGAGCCGGGTGGGCGCGCAGATGACGGCGGTACGGACCCGTCCGAGTTCGGCGGGGTTGGTGGTGACGCGGAAGCCCGCCGCCGACATGCGGCGGATCTCCGCGGCGGTGAGAGTGGAGTCGGTGGTGGGTCCGCTGTCGTATCCGACGGTCTCGATACCGGCGGAAACGGCGGCCTGGGCGAGTGGGAGGCCGAGGTGGCCGAGTCCGATGACGGCGAGGTCAGCGGGCATGGGGTTGCCGTCCTTCCTCCCCTGACGTGAGGGGGCTGAACGCGCACGTCCTGTGGACAGGGGGAGCTGGCGCTATGTCAGACTAGGCGTATATATGACCGATCTGCGGCATTGTGGGGTGGCAGTCACCGCTGTGTTGTCCACAGGCGGTGGCCGATGTCGGGGTGTCCGGTCAGAATCATGACCAAGGGGGATATGAGCGGGATCACCCGCATCAACGGGAGGCAGCCGTGAGGACAGCGACACTGGGACCCGCGCAGCGTGCGGAGGCGCTCGCCCGGATGGCCGAACGAGAACTCGACGTACTCGTGGTGGGCGCGGGCGTGGTGGGGGCCGGGACCGCGCTCGACGCGGCCACCAGGGGCCTCTCGACCGGCCTGGTCGAGGCCCGGGACTGGGCCTCGGGCACCTCCAGCCGCTCCAGCAAGCTGATCCACGGCGGACTCAGGTACCTGGAGATGCTCGACTTCGCGCTCGTCCGGGAGGCCCTCAAGGAGCGTGGACTGCTGCTGGAACGCCTCGCGCCGCACTTGGTCAAGCCCGTGCCGTTCCTGTACCCGCTCCAGCACAAGGGCTGGGAGCGGCTGTACGCGGGCTCGGGCGTCGCCCTGTACGACGCGATGTCGCTCTCCAGCGGCCACGGCCGGGGCCTGCCGCTGCACCGGCACCTCTCGCGCAAGCGAGCCCTGCGGATCGCACCCGCGCTGCGCAAGGACGCCCTGGTCGGAGCCCTCCAGTACTACGACGCCCAGATGGACGACGCGCGCTATGTGGCCACCTTGGTGCGCACGGCCGCGGCGTACGGGGCGCAGTGCGCCAACCGGGCCCGGGTCGTCGGCTTCCTGCGCGAGGGCGAACGAGTGGTCGGCGCGCGCGTCCAGGACGTCGAGGGCGGCGGGGAGTACGAGATCCGCGCGAAGCAGATCGTGAACGCCACCGGGGTGTGGACGGACGACACGCAGGCGCTGATCGGCGAGCGCGGGCAGTTCCACGTCCGCGCCTCCAAGGGCATCCACCTGGTGGTGCCGAAGGACCGGATCCACTCGGCGACCGGGCTGATCCTGCGCACGGAGAAGTCCGTCCTCTTCGTCATCCCGTGGGGGCGGCACTGGATCGTGGGGACCACCGACACCGACTGGGACCTCGACAAGGCGCACCCGGCGGCGTCCAGCGCGGACATCGACTACCTGCTCGAACACGTGAACTCGGTCCTGGCGGTGCCACTGACCCGCGACGACGTCCAGGGCGTGTACGCGGGCCTGCGGCCGCTGCTGGCCGGGGAGTCGGACGCCACGAGCAAGCTCTCGCGCGAGCACACGGTGGCCCACCCGGTGCCGGGGCTGGTCGTGGTGGCGGGCGGCAAGTACACGACGTACCGGGTCATGGCCAAGGACGCGGTCGACGAGGCGGTGCACGGGCTGGACCAGCGGGTCGCGGAATGCGTCACCGAGGACGTGCCGCTGGTCGGCGCCGAGGGGTACCGGGCGCTGTGGAACGGGCGGGTCCGGATCGCCGCCCGGACGGGTCTTCATGTGGTGCGGGTGGAGCACCTGTTGAACCGGTACGGCTCGCTGACGGAGGAACTGCTCGACCTGATCGCGGCGGACCCGGCCCTGGGGGAACCGGTGACCGGGGCGGACGACTACCTGCGGGCCGAGATCGTGTACGCCGCCTCGCACGAGGGGGCGCGGCACCTGGACGACGTACTGACCCGGCGGACCCGGATCTCGATCGAGACCTTCGACCGGGGGACGAGGTCCGCGCGGGAGTGCGCGGAGCTGATGGCGCCGGTGCTGGGCTGGGACGAGGCGCAGACCGAGAAGGAAGTGGCGCACTACGAGAAGCGGGTCCAGGCGGAACGGGAGTCGCAGCGCCAGCCGGACGACCAGACGGCGGACGCGGCCAGGCTGGGGGCGCCGGACATCGTTCCGCTCTGACGTGCCGAAGTCGTGCCGAAGCGGTGTGGAAGCCGTGCCGAAGCCACGCCGCGGGCCGGGGAACCGTAGACCCGGGACACCCGTCCGTTGCGGAGTGAGGAACAATGAGGTTTCGGCCGGGGCGGGTTACGTCGGGCCCAGCGGGATGACGGGCCGGCCGGAGAAGGCGGCACGATCGCAGAGGGGACGCATGTCGAAGCCGGAGCACAAGCGCAAGCCGGAGTCCCCTGTGGGAACGGCAGCCGACATACCGGCTCCGCTCTCCCCGTCGGATTCCGCTTCATCGGAGTCGGGTCCGGCGGAGCCGGGGGGTGCGGGCACGGGTGGCAAGGCCGCTGACCCGGTGTCGGACTCGGTCGCGCCCGCTGACGACACGTCGGGGGCGGAGCCTGCCGTGACCGGCGGAGCCGCCGCGGACGAGGAACCGGCGGAGCAGCAGGACGCGGTGGCCGCTCCGGCGGAGCCGGAGGATGCCGTACCGGCGGAGCCGGAGGATGCCCTTCCGGGCGAGACCGGTGCGGACGAGCAGCCGGCGGACGACGCCGACGCGACCGAGGTACCCGGGATCGTGCGCGACGCCGGGGCGGGTCCCCGGGCGGACGCCGTGACGAAGGACCTTCCCGAGCCGGAGGCCCTCCCGGGGCCGAAGGGTGCCGGCGCAGGCGCTACGGCCGACTCCGCCGGGCGCAAGGGCGGCGGGGCCGGGGTGGCCGATGCCGCCGGACGGAAGGCCGGCCCGGGGTCCGGCTCCGGCGCGGGCTCCGGCGAGGACGAAGGGCGGCTGCTCGCGCGGCGCTACCGGCTCGGCCGCGTGCTCGGCAAGGGCGGCATGGGCACCGTATGGCGCGCCAAGGACGTCACCCTCGGCCGCACCGTCGCCGTCAAGGAACTCCGGTTCGGCCACGGCGTGGACGAGGACGAGAAGCGCCGCCTCGTCACCCGCACCCTGCGCGAGGCCAAGGCCATCGCCCGGATCCGCAGCGCGGGCGCCGTCACCGTGTACGACGTGGTCGACGAGGACGACCGCCCCTGGATCGTGATGGAGCTGATCGAGGGGCTCTCCCTCGCCGAATTCATCCGCGAGCGCGGCCCGCTGACGCCCCGGCGCGCCGCCGAGGTCGGCCTCGCCGTGCTGGACGTACTCAAGGCCGCCCACGGCGAAGGCATCCTGCACCGCGATGTGAAGCCGTCGAACGTGCTCATCTCCGAGAGCGGCCGGGTCGTCCTCACCGACTTCGGCATCGCCCAGGTCGAGGGCGACCCCTCCGTCACCTCCACCGGCATGCTCGTCGGCGCGCCCTCCTACATCTCGCCCGAGCGCGCCCGTGGCTACAAGCCGGGCCCGCCCGCCGACATGTGGTCGCTCGGCGGTCTGATCTACGCGTCCGTGGAGGGCGTACCCCCGTACGACAAGGGGTCCGCGCTCGCCACGCTCACCGCCGTCATGACCGAGCCGGTCGATCCGCCGAAGAACGCGGGCCCGCTCACCGAGGTCATCTACGGCCTGCTCGCCAAGGACCCGGCCCACCGGCTCGACGACGCCGGTGCCCGCGCCCTGCTGAACGCCGTCCTCGACGCGCCCGAGGCCCCGCCCGAGCCGCTCATCCCGGCCGTGGAGGAGACCCGCCAGATATCCCTGGCGGACGCCCAGCGGGCGGTGGACGAGAAGACCGCCGAGAAGGCCGCTGAGAAGACCGCCGAGAAGGCGGAGAGGGCCGAGAAGAAGGAACGCGACCGCGAGCGGCGCGAACGCGCCCGCGCCGCGCTGAAGTCGGCGCGCAAGGCCGCCGCCGAGGCGGCCGCCGAGCAGAAGGCGGCGGCAGCCTCGGCCGCGGTCGCCGCGTCGGCGGCGCAGGCCCCGGCCACCCCGGCCCGTACGCCGCGCTCCGCCCCGGTCGCGGCCCCGCTCACCGATGTCATGTCCCGCCGCACGATCGCCCTGGCGATAGCCGGGCTGGTCGTCGTACTGGCCGTCATCGGCTCCCTCGTCGTCTACGCCTTCAGCGGCGACGACTCCGGCGACAAGAAGGCCGGCAAGGGCGGCGCCGGGGGCGGTACCGGTACGTCGGCCAGCCCGAAGACCGCTGCCGGTACGAGTGCCGGCAGCGGAACGCCCAGCCCCGACGGCGGCAGCGCCGGACAGCCGAGCCCGGGCCAGCCCCAGGGCGAGGCGCAGGGCCAGAGCCAGGGCCAGGGCCAGGGACAGACGCCGGGACAGGCGCAGGGTCAGAGCCAGGGCACGGGCCAGAGCCAGGGTCAGGGCACGGGCAACGGCGTGCCGGCCGGGTTCGCCACGGTGACGAACAACCAGTTCCACTTCTCCATGGCGATGCCCCAGGGCTTCCACCAGACCGACACCGCGGGCGTGTCCTCCGGCGGGATATACAGCCGCGACGGCGGCTTCCCCCGCATCCAGGTCGACTTCAACAAGAGCCCCACGGACGACGCCCGCCTCGCCTGGTCCCAGCTCGCCCCGGCGGTGGGGGGCAGCAGCAAGGACTACAAGCAGCTCGGACTGCGTGCCGTGGACTATCGCGGGTATCCGACCGTCGCGGACTGGGAGTTCGAGCGCACCCAGAACGGCATGAGGGTCCGCGTGCTCAACCGCGGGTTCAAGATGGATGCCAAGCACGGTTACGCGATCATGATCAGCTGCGCGGCGGACCAGTGGGACGGCGCGGAGTGCACGCAGCTGCGGAACACGGCATTCGACACGTTCCAGCCCGTCGGCTGAGCCGGTGACGGCCGAGCCGGTGTCGCGCTGACGTCACGGGCCTCGGCAGGCCCGGGACGCGGGCGCCCCGGGCGACGTATCGTGTCAGCGGGGCCACGGGGGCGCACACCGCGCAGACCGGGCACCCGCTCACCAACGCGCTCGGGGGAGGCGACATGGAGGAGTACGCGGGCCGGATCCTGGCCGAGCGGTACCGCCTGCCGCTGCCGCCGGCGGGCGCGCCGGACGAGTACGAACTCGTCGAGACGCGGGCCTTCGACACGCGCAGCGGGCAGGAAGTACTGGTCCGGCAGGTGCCGTTGCCGGAGATCGTCGACGCGGAGATGCTCGACGGCCACCGGGCGCCCGCGGCCGGTCGGCGGCCCGTCTCCGAACTGCCCGCGGTGCGGCGAGCGATCGCCGCGGCGCAGGCGGCGGCGCGGGTGCCGGACCATCCGCGGCTGGACCAGGTCTTCGACGTGTTCGCCGAGGGCAACTCGCTGTGGATCGTGAGCGAACTGGTGCCCGCCCGGTCGCTGGCGTCGCTGATCGCGGACGAACCGCTGAGCCCGTACCGGGCGGCGGAAGTGGCCGCGGACGTGCTCGCGGCCCTCGCGGTGCTGCACGCGCACGGTTGGACGCACCGGAACATCACCGTGCGGACGGTGCTGATCTGCGACGACGGGCGCGTCATGCTGACCGGCCTGGCGGCCGGGGCGGCGGAAGAGGCGCTGTGCGGGTACGACCCGGTGCCGGTGGCGGACCCGCCCGGTCCGGTCGGCCCGGACCCCGGTGGCGTGGGCGCGCGGCAGGACGCGGCGTGGGCGCGCGGCGTCCCGGCGCCGAGGCCGCGGCCGTCGCTCGGCCCGGGGCCCGCCGAACCGGCGTACGGAAACTCCGAGTTCGCCGGCCCCGACCTGGGGCCGACGGCCTACGACGCCCAGCGCGACCCCGGTGACGACCCGTACGGCGACGAGGGCGGCCGAAGCGACCCGGGCCTCGGCCGCTTCGCCTCGGACCCGCCGGACGCGGAGCGCGACCCGGACGCGGAGCGCGACCCGGACGCGGAGCGGGACCGGGACGCGGAGCGGGACCCCGGGCCGGGCCCGGGGGCCGTGGCGGTGCCGGGCGATCCGGGGTACGGGCGTGGTTCTGGCGATCCGGGGTACGGGCCGGGGGCCGGGTCCGCTTCCGGCTCGGGTTACGGGCGTCAGGGTGACGGGCCGGAGTACGCGCCGCTGGTGGCGCCCGGGTACGACACGGTGCCGCTGCCGCTGCCGCTGCCGCTGCCGACCCCGCGCAACGGGCCGACGTACACCGATCACATCACCCCGGAGCCGCCGACCGAGCGGCCGGACCTCAAGGCCGCCGCGCGGGCCGGGGCCATCGCGGCGTACCGGGCGGGGGCGCAGGCTGCCGCGCGGATGAGCGAGGAGCGGCGGGGCGGTGCCGCGCCGCCCGAGGGGGCGAACCTGCCCCAGGGCTACTCGTACCCCTACGGAGGCCCCACCCCGTCCACCCCGGCATGGCACGGCGCCACCCCCCGCCCGTCCGAGGCCCTCTCCCCGCCGCCGCCGCCGTCGGTCGCAGCGCCCGGTATGCCTCCTGGTCCCGGTGAGCCTTCGGCCCCGGCCCCCGGCGTGGGCTCCGGCCCGGCCCCGGCTCCGGGTCCCGACGCGGCCCAGGCCGCCGGTCCGGTCCCGGGTCCTGGTGCGGGTTCCGGCCCGGCCGCGGCGTTCGGCGCCGGCTGGGCTCCGGCTTCGGGCTCCGACGCGGCCCGGGCCGCGGGTCCGGCCCCGGGCTCCGGTGCGCCTTCGGGGCCGGCGTCCGATGTCGGCGCCGACCCGCTCCCGGTACTCAGTGCCGACTGGGCCCAGGTGCTTGGTTCGGCCGTCGGTCCGGCCGCGGTTCCGGGTCCCGGTGAACCGTCGGGCCCGGCCCCCGGCGCGGTCCCGGCGTCCGGCGCTGACTGGGTCTCGCCTCCCGGCGCGGCTCCGTACGCCGCCCAGCACGACGTGCCCGGCTCCCCGCCCCGGGCCCCGGACCCCGGCACGCCCACTGGCCCGGTACCGGGCTCCGACGCCGACTGGACCCGGGCCCCCGGTGCGGAGTGGGGTGACGGCTCCGCCCCCGCTCCCGACTCCGATGAGCGCTTCGCCCCCGGCCCCGACACGGGCCACGCCCCCGACCCCGGCACTGCCTCCACCCCCGGCGCGAACAACGCCCCCGGCGCTGCCGCTCGGGCACAGGACGGGGTCGGCTGGCAGGACGGGGAGCGGGGTGTCGGGTCCGGGAGGCGGCTTGCGCTGCCGCAGGGGTTCCGCGAGGCGGAGGTACCCGCCGGGCCGGGTCCCGTAACCGGGTCAGGTACGGATCCAGGGTCCGCGCCGGGCACCGGCACAGGACGGGCCCCGGGGCCCGGGACCGGCACGGGACACGGCCCGGGGACCGGTTCAGGACGGGCGCCGGGTACCGGTACCGGCCCGGGGCCGGGAGCCCGTACCGGGACGGGGCCGGGGGACGGGGCCGGGCCGGGATGGACCGGGCGGGAGGCGCTCACTCCGCTCGACGCCGAGCGGGCACGGCTCACGCGCATGGCCGTGGTCGGGGCCGTCACCGAGCGCTGGGCCCCCGAACAGGCGGGCCCCGTGCACGCGAACTGGCAGCTCGCCGCGCCCATCGGCCCCGCCACCGACCTCTGGGCCCTCGGCGCGCTGCTCTACCGGGCCGTCCAGGGCCACGCCCCCTACCCCGAGGACAGCGCCGCCGAACTCGTCGAGATGATCTGCGCCGAACCCCCCGCCTTCGCGGAGGAGTGCGGCCCACTGCGCCCGGTCGTCGAGTCGCTGCTGCGTCAGGACCCCACCGAGCGCCCCGACTTCGAGGAGCTGCGCGGCTGGCTGCGCTCGCTCGTACGGTCGGCGCCCGAGCCGGACGGCGGCTTCGCGTTCCCGCTGCCCGCACCCGACCCGGCGCGGCTGCCCGTCGTACGCCGCCGGGGCGACCTCTCGCACGGCCGCCACCGCGGCACCCAGCACGCCCCCCGCGCCCGCGGCGGCCGTTCGCTGGGCCGCAACCTGCTGCTGCTGGTCCTGGTGGCCCTGGCGGGCGGGGTCGCGTACGCGCTCTTCTTCATGCCGAAGGCGGGCACGGACGGCCCCGGCGCCGAGGCGCAGGGCAGCCCCAGGCCCTCCGCGGGCGCCGGGACCGCTCAGCCGGGCGGCGGCGGCGCCAACACCCCCACCGGCACGCCCCAGTCCAAGCCCGCGCCCCAGAACGGCACTCCCTCGACGCAGCCCCCCGCGGCGAACGCCCCCGCCGGGTACACGGCCCAGCAGGACCCCGAGGGCTTCCAGGTCTTCGTGCCCAACGGGTGGGAGCGCCACGGCGTCAACGACATGGGCCAGGTCCGGTACACCAATGGCGACTTCGTGCTCGTCCTCACCCCGGGCCGCGACGCCGTGGAGGGCAATCCGGACCCGCTGAGCTACCAGCGCGACAAGGAGCGCGAGCTGGAGCCCTTCCGTACCTCGACGTGGGCGACCTCGACGGGGGTCAAGCAGACCAAGGTGGGTCAACAGCTGATGGCGGAGGGCCAGTACACCTGGACCGACGGGGGCGGCCGTTCCGTGTACGTGCGCAACCGGGCCGTGGCCCTCGGCGGCCGCTACCACGTGGTGATGGTCCTCGGCCCGCAGGACGCCCAGGACAAGGTGACCGAGGTTTTCGAGAAGGCCACGGGGAGTTACCGGCCGGGTTCCTGAGGGCCTGCTGACAGGCGGTCAGTACGGCGATTGCGTCACAGTGCTGTCTTACGGGCCCCGCGCGGTTCCGGCAGTGGCCGCGCGCTCCGTAATCTGGCCCGAAGGCTGAGAGCGGCGGGGTTGAGTGGAACACAGGACAGGCGCGGGCACGGTACTCGTGGGCCGGTACCGGCTCTCCGAGGCGATCGGCCGCGGCGGCATGGGCAGGGTGTGGCGCGCGCACGACGACTTGCTGCACAGAACGGTCGCCGTCAAGGAACTGACGGCGGGTCTGTACGTCGCCGAGGCCGACCGGGCCGTCCTGCACGCCCGGACCCAGAAGGAGGCCCGGGCCGCCGCCCGGATCGCGCACCCGGCGGTCGTCACCGTCCACGACGTCTTCGAGCACGACGACCGGCCGTGGATCGTCATGGAGTACATCGACGGGCCCTCCCTCGCCGAGGCGGCGAAGGCGGCCGGGCGGATCGAGCCCCGCGAGGCGGCCCGGATCGGGCTGCACGTGCTGGGCGCGCTGCGGGCCGCGCACGCGGTCGGCGTACTGCACCGGGACGTCAAGCCGGGCAACGTCCTGCTCGCCAAGGACGGGCGGGTGCTGCTCACCGACTTCGGGATCGCGGCGATCGAGGGGGACTCCTCGATCACCCGGACCGGTGAACTCGTGGGCTCCATCGACTACCTGGCCCCCGAACGGGTCACGGGTGGGGCCCCCGACCCGGCCTCCGACCTGTGGTCGCTGGGCGCCACCCTCTACACGGCGGTCGAGGCGCGCTCGCCGTTCCGCCGCACCTCGCCGATCTCCAGCCTGCAGGCCGTCGTCAACGACGAACCGCCCGCGCTGCGTCAGGCGGGCGCGCTGGGCGCGGTCATCACGGCGCTGCTGCGCAAGGATCCGGCGCAGCGGCCCTCGGCGGCCGAGACCGAGCGGATGCTGGTGGAGGCGATGGAGGGGCGCGAGCCGAAGTCGGCGCACGCCTACGTTCCCACCCGCGCCCTGACTCCGGAGGAGCTGGCCACCCCCGCGCCGTCGGGGCGGCCCGCCCTCCCGTCCGCCGCCGAGCCCGAGCGGCCCGCCGGGGCGCCCGTGCCCGCCGCCGCGACCGCGGTGTTCGGGACGGAGGCCCCGACCGCGCCCGCGCCGCCGCACCCCGCGCCCCGTACGGCCGACCGTCCCACCGGCCGGATCCGGCGCGCGGCGGTGGTGGCCGTGGTGGCCGCCCTGCTGGGCGGGGCCGGGGCCTTCGGGATCCTCAAGTACACGGAGGCGCACCAGGGCACGGCCCAGGGCGGGGACCGTACGGCGAGCGGCTCCGGCGGGCAGAGCGGCGACGCCAAGGCCGACGAGCCCGTCAAGCCCGTCGAGGCCACGGTCCCGGAAGGCTGGCAGCGGGTGAAGGACCCGGCGGGCTTCACCCTGATGGTGCCGAAGGGCTGGACGCGCCAGCTGGACGGGAACCAGATCGACTACACCCCGGACAACGGCAAGCACTTCGTCCGGATCGCCTCCGACACCAAACCGGACTACGACAATCCGTACATGCACCTGCTCGACCTGGAGAAGCAGCTGAGCCTGCGGACCGACTACAAGCGGCAGAAGCTGAACCAGAACACCTTCCGGGACAGCACCCGCGCGGCCCTGTGGGACTTCACCTGGACCGAGAAGGGCGTGCACGCCGGGCCGCGCCGGGCCATCGAGCAGATGTACATCGCTCCGAGCGGCACCGAGTACGCCGTCTACATGTCGGGGCCGCTGTCGGACTGGGCGAAGACCCGCCAGCAGTTCGACACGCTGGTCAGCGGCTGGGAGCCCGCGCCCGAAGGAGGCTGACCGCCGGTACGGGCCGCCCCCGCGAGCCTGCCGCGGTACGGGCCGACCGGCCGGGAGCCCGCCCCCGGCCGGGGCCGGCCGGCCGGGCGCCGGGCTCCCGCGGGTCGCGCTGATCGCGCCAATCGCGCGGATCCTGCCAGCGATCACTGGCGAAATGGCAAAATCCGGTTACCCACGGGTACCCAAAGCCCTCGCGGCGCAATACGCTCACCGCCATGACGGACTCGCAGGCCCCCGCAGCCACCCTCCGCGCCACGACCAACCCGGTGGCCCCCGCCCCGGCGGGCGCCCGGACCGCCGCCGACGTCGTGACCCCGGACCTGGTGGCCCGGCTCACCCGGGGCGTGCTCGGCTCCGGCCGCACCGCCAACCACACCCCCTTCACCGGGGACCGGCTGGCCGAGCTGCCCGAGGCCACCCCCGAGGACGTCGCCGAGGCCTTCGCGCGGGCCCGCGCCGCCCAGGCCGCCTGGGCCGCCGTGCCCGTACGCCGCCGTGCCGCCGTCCTGCTGCGCTTCCACGACCTGGTCCTCGACCGGCAGGCCGAGGTCCTCGACCTCATCCAGCTGGAGACCGGCAAGGCCCGGCTGCACGCCCACGAGGAGGTGCAGGCCGTCGCCATCGCGGCCCGCCACTACGGCCGCAAGGCCCCCGTCTACCTGCGCCCCAAGGGCCACACCGGGGCCATGCCGACCCTGACCAAGGTGGTCGAACTGCGCCAGCCGCGCGGGGTCGTCGGCCAGATCGCCCCCTGGAACTACCCGCTCGAACTCTCCGTCGGCGACGCGCTGCCCGCCTTCGTCTCCGGCAACGCCGTCGTGATGAAGCCGGACACCGAGACCGCGCTGACCGCCCTGTGGGCCCGTGACCTGCTCATCGAGGCGGGCCTGCCCGCCGAGGTCTTCCAGATCGTCCTCGGCGAGGGCCCGGTCGTCGGCCCCGAGGTGGTCCGCCATGCCGACTACGTCTCCTTCACCGGCTCCACCCGCACCGGCCGCGAAGTCGCCCAGGGCGCCGCCGCCCGACTGGTCGGGGTCTCCCTCGAACTCGGCGGCAAGAACGCCATGCTGGTCCTGCACGACGCCGACGTGGAGAAGGCCGCCGCGGGTGCCGTCCGCGCCTGCTTCTCCTCCGCGGGCCAGCTGTGCATCTCCATCGAGCGGCTCTACGTCCACGAGTCGGTCGCCGACGCCTTCGTCGAGCGCTTCGCCGCCCGCACCAGGGCCATGCGCCTCGGCAACTCCCTCGCCTACGGCGCGGACATGGGCTCGCTGGTCGGCGAACGCCAGCTGGAGACCGTACGGCGGCACGTCGACGAGGCCGTCGCCAAGGGGGCCACCCTGGTCGCGGGCGGCACCGCCCGCCCCGACATCGGCCCGCTGTTCTACGAGCCCACCATCCTCGACGGCGTCGAGGCGCCGATGGCGGTGTGCGCCGAGGAGACCTTCGGTCCGGTCGTCTCCCTCTACCGCTTCAGCGACGAGGACACCGCCGTCGCGCAGGCGAACGCCACCTCGTACGGGCTCAACGCCAGCGTCTGGACCAAGGACGCCCGCCGCGGCCGCGCGGTCGCCGCCCGGCTGCGCACCGGCACCGTCAACATCAACGAGGGCTACGCCCCCGCCTACGGCAGCGCCCAGGCCCCCATGGGCGGCATGAAGGACTCGGGCCTCGGCCGCAGGCACGGCTCCGAGGGCATCCTCAAGTACACCGAGGCCCAGACCGTCGCCCACCAGCGGCTGCTGCCGATGGCGCCCTCGCTGGGCATGGACGACGAGAAGTACGCCGCGTTCATGACCCGCAGCCTCAAGGTCATGAAGGCTCTCCGCTTGCGCTAGTACGCCAGTACGCCCTAGGAGGCACAGCAGTGTCGTACGACCAGGCATACGACTACGACGTGATCGTCATCGGATCGGGCTTCGGAGGGTCGGTCTCGGCACTGCGGCTCACCGAGAAGGGCTACCGGGTCGGCGTCCTGGAGGCAGGACGCCGCTTCACCCGCGAGAGCCTGCCCAAGAACAGCTGGGACCTGCGCAACTACCTGTGGGCACCGGCCCTCGGGCTGTACGGGATCCAGCGCATCCACCTGCTCGGCAACGTGATGGTGCTCGCGGGCGCCGGAGTGGGCGGCGGGTCCCTCAACTACGCCAACACGCTGTACGTACCGCCCACCGCCTTCTTCGAGGACCGGCAGTGGGCGGCCGTCACCGACTGGCAGGACGAACTGGCCCCGTACTACGAGCAGGCCAAGCGGATGCTGGGCGTCCGGCTCAACCCGACCACCACCCCCTCCGACGTGCACCTCAAGGCCGCCGCCGAGAAGATGGGCGTCGCGGACTCCTTCCACATGGCCCCCGTCGGCGTCTTCTTCGGCGACGGCGAGGACGCGGAGGGCCAGCGCGCGGTGCGCCCCGGCGAGGAGGTCCCCGACCCCTACTTCGGCGGCGCGGGCCCCGCCCGCACGGCGTGCACCGAATGCGGGGAGTGCATGACGGGCTGCCGCCACGGCGCCAAGAACACCCTGAACGAGAACTACCTGCACCTTGCCGAGCGCGCGGGCGCCGTCATCCACCCCATGACCACGGTCACCGCCCTCGCCGACCACCCCGACGGCGGCTACCGGGTCCGTACCGTCCCCACCGACGGCCGCCGCAAGGCCCCGGCCAAGGTGCTGCGCGCCCGCCACGTCGTGGTCGCCGCCGGTACGTACGGCACGCAGACCCTGCTGCACACCATGAAGGACCGCGGCGAGCTGCCCCGCCTCTCCGACCGGCTCGGCGACCTGACCCGCACCAACTCCGAGGGCCTGGTCGGCGCGCAGACCGACGAGCGCCGCTACCGCAGGCGCCACGGCCCGGACGCGCGCGCCGACTTCACCCGGGGCGTGGCCATCACCTCCTCGGTGCACCCCAACGCCGACACCCACATCGAGCCGGTCCGCTACGGCAAGGGCTCCAACGCCATGGGGTTCATGACCATCCTCCAGGTCCCCTACGGCAAGCACCGGGTCCGCGCCTGGTTCGCCCGCACCGCCAGGCACCCGGTGCAGTTCGCCCGTTCCCTCTCCAACCGCCGCTGGTCGGAGCGGACCATCATCGGCCTGGTCATGCAGTCGCTGGACAACTCGCTGACCACCTACCGCAAACCGGGCGGGATCGGGAAGGGCCTGCTGACCGCCCGCCAGGGCCACGGCGCGCCCAATCCGGTGCAGATCGCCGAGGCCACGCAGGCGGCCACCCTGCTCGCCGAGGAGATCAACGGCTTCCCCGGCAGCAATGTGGGCGAGCTGATGGGCACCCCGCTGACCGCGCACTTCCTGGGCGGCTGCCCCATCGGCGCCACCCCCGAGGAGGGAGTGGTGGACCCGTACCACCGGCTGTACGGGCACCCGGGCATCTCGGTGGTGGACGGTTCGGCGGTCTCCGCGAACCTCGGCGTGAACCCGTCGCTGACGATCACCGCCCAGGCCGAGCGGGCCATGTCGTTCTGGCCCAACAAGGGGGAGCGGGACCCGCGTCCGGACCAGGGCGCGGCGTACGAGCGCCTCGCGGCGGTGGAACCGGTCCGTCCGGCGGTCCCCAAGGAGGCCTTCGCGGCCCTGCGGCTGCCCTTCGTCGCGATGCCCCCGGTCCCGCCGAGGAACCGGGACAGCTGAGCGCGCCGGGACACGGCAACGGAGTCTGCTCTCCCCCTCCGAGAGCAGACTCCGTACACAAGTGACACGTGACCGCTCCGGATGGTTGCCAGTGATGCCTGTCACATGGGGAACCAGGCAACTGCCGTCTGCGTTCGGCGGTCTCGATGGTCATGAGAAAGCGCATCTCCCTGCTGGCCGCGGCCGGTCTGGTGGCTCTGGGGCTGACCACCCCCGCCGCCGCCGCGGAACCCGTCTTTCCGCTCACCGGTCCGTCCGAGATCGGCCTCCGGCTCCACCCGGGGACGCCGACGGGCGTGGCGAAGGAATCGCTCCTCGCCTTCTCCCTGGACTCCCCGGCCGCGGCGGACGGCTTCCAGGGCACGTTCACCTTCGCGGTCGACCTCGGCAGGCTGACCGGGGTCGCGGACGTCCGGGAAGCCCCGTCCGCCAACCCGGCGTGCGCGCGGACCGTCACCACCTTGATCTGCGAGGTCACCGGCACCGCCGGGGCCCGCCCCGGCTTCCAGTTGCTCCTCGGCGCCGCCAGGGGCGGCGCGGACGGCGCCCACGGCGCCCTCACCGTGACCGGCTCGGTCAAGGGCGCCACCATCACACCCGTCACCACCGAGGTGACCGTCGGCGGTCCCGACCTGGTGATGGAGAAGCTCCCGCTCACGGCCGACCTGGTGACCGGGCAGAAGCAGCCCGTTCCGCTCGCCTTCGCCAACACCGGGAACCGCGCCGCCCACGGCGTGGTCCTCGAACTGGCCGCCACCCGCGGCATGGAGTTCCTGGAGGCGTACGACAACTGCACCACCCGCGGCGGCGGCGTCACGGCCGTCACCCGCTGCACCTTCGAGGGCGACTTCGGCCCCGGCGAGCAGTACGAGCTGGCCGACCCGCTGACCCTGCGCGCCACCGCACGGGCCTACGAGGACCAGCTCGGCTACGGGATCTACGAGACCGGCAGCCGCCCGGACACGGGCAGCGCCCTGTCCGCACCCGCAGCCGGGACCGCCGGGACCGCCGGGAGCAGCGGCGCCCCCGGCTCCACCGGCAAGAAGCTGGCCGTCAAGAAGCGCACCGTCGCCAAGAAGGCCACCGACCTCGAACCGGGCGACAACCGGCGCGAGTTCGCCTTCCGCACCGCCAACACCGCGGACTTCGCCGCCACCGGCGCCACCCTCCAGGGCAAGGCGGGCCAGACGGTCACCGCCGACCTCGGCTTCCGCAGCCAGGGACCGGCCTGGACCGGCCGCCCCGGCGACGGCGCGCCCGTGGCCCGTACGGACATCCGCGTCCCGGCCGGGACCACCGTCACCAAGAAGCCCGACGCCTGCCGGGCCGTGAACGCGGACGGCACGGAGCGCACCGCCGCCCAGCAGCTCGGCGCGCCCCGCTACTTCTGCGCGAGCGCGTCGGCGGTGCTGGAGAACGACCAGGTCCGCTACACCTTCGAACTGAGGGTGGACCAGGTGATCGAGGGGGCCAAGGGCTCGGTCGGCGTCGGCGCGGAGACCCCGCAGGGGGTCACGCCGCACCGCTTCGACCCGAAGACGGACAACAACACGGCCGAGGTCGTCCTGAACGCCAAGGGCGGCGGGACCGGCCCGACCCCCGGGCCGACCGGCAGCCCGTCGCCCTCGGCCTCCGGCTCCGCCTCGCCGGGCCCGTCCACCCCGGCCTCGGGCTCCGCGACCCCGCCCGCCACCACCCCGAACCACGGCCCCAACGGCGGCCTCGCCTCCACCGGCAGCTCCGCCGGGACGATGGCGCTGGGCGCGGTCGTGCTGCTGGCGGCCGGTGGCGCGCTGTACGTGGCGTTCCGGCGCCGCACCGGGCGCGCGTAACGGCGTACCCGTGAGCGAACCCCGGGGGGAAACCGGGGGACGCGGGGACGCGGGGACGCGGGAACGCGGGAACGCGGGGACATGAAAGAACGGCCGGTCCGGGGCGTCCCCTGGACCGGCCGTTTTTTATGGGTGACCGGGCTGCTGTCCCCTGCCGTCCGGTCACGCGTAGGAGCGAGGTCCCACGACGCCCGCTCCACGGGGCGGGCGTCTCCATCGCTCCGGCGGAGCCACGCGTGGTTCGTGCGGGCCCGCGCCTGGCTGGCACGGACACCGCCATCAACGCGGCGGGCCGGGGGCCGGTCACGGCTCGGACGAGTGACGAACAGGCGCGCGCGGGACGTCGGGGGCCGCGGGAAGCGGGTTCACACGCGGCCGCGGGACAGCTCCAGCAGAGTCATGGCCAAAGCGGTTCCGGGCTTGCCGAGAGCACTGCTCCAATGCGAGAGCACCTCCATTTCGCGCGAGAGGTGCACCCGCCGCCCGCCCGAGGCGATCCGGGCGTCCTGGATGACGGCCGAGACTGCCATCCGCTCCTGGATCAGACCGATGATCCGGTCGTCGAGGGCGTCGATCCGCTCCCGGGAACCGGCGATCAGCTGGGCGGGGGAGGTGGCGGGGACGGGGACGGGGGTGGTGGCGACGGACACGGGTTCCTCCGGTGTGGTCGGGGGCCCGCAGGTCCGGAAGAACGCCGGAGCGCCCCGGTCCTGTCGGACCGGGGCGCTCTGGGAAGTCAGTGGCTCAGGCGAGCATCACGATGACCCATGGCGACCGGACCGGCCGGTGCCATAGGTAAAGAGGAAGCTCAGCTGCTCGCGCACGGTACGGATTATTACCTTCCGTACCCCGCCCGGCCAACCGGGTTCGGATGGTGAGACGAAAGGGCCCACCCCGCCACCGTTAGAATCGACAAAACAGCCACCTCTTCCGCCGGAAGGCCTGCCCCGTGCCAGAAGCACCCTCCGCCGCCCACGACAGCGCCCCGGACACGGTTCTCGTCGTCGACTTCGGCGCCCAGTACGCCCAGCTCATCGCCCGCCGCGTCCGTGAGGCCAGGGTCTACAGCGAGATCGTGCCCGGCACGATGCCCGTGGCAGAGATGCTGGCCAAGAACCCCAAGGCGATCATCCTCTCCGGCGGTCCGTCCTCCGTGTACGAGGAGGGCGCCCCTCGCCTGGACGACTCCCGCGCCCTGTTCGAGGCCGGGGTCCCGGTCTTCGGCATGTGCTACGGCTTCCAGCTGATGGCCACCACCCTCGGCGGCACCGTCGACAACACCGGCGCCCGCGAGTACGGCCGTACCGAACTGGCCGTCTCCAAGCCCGGCTCCACCCTCTTCGAGGGCACCCCCGACAACCAGTCGGTGTGGATGTCCCACGGCGACGCCTGCTCCGCCGCCCCCGAGGGCTTCACCGTCACCGCGTCGACCCACGTCGTCCCGGTCGCGGCCTTCGAGAACGACGAGAAGAAGCTGTACGGGGTCCAGTACCACCCCGAGGTCATGCACTCCACGCACGGCCAGCAGATCCTGGAGCACTTCCTCTACCGCGGTGCGGGCCTCGCCCCCGCCTGGACCACCGGCAACATCGTCGAGGAGCAGATCGCGGCCATCCGCGAGCAGGTCGGCGACAAGCGCGCCATCTGCGGCCTCTCCGGCGGCGTGGACTCGGCGGTCGCCGCGGCCCTCGTCCAGAAGGCCATCGGCTCCCAGCTCACCTGCGTCTACGTCGACCACGGCCTGATGCGCAAGGGCGAGACCGAGCAGGTCGAGAAGGACTTCGTCGCCGCGACCGGCGTCCAGCTGAAGGTCGTCGACGCGCAGGAGCGCTTCCTGGGCGCGCTGGCCGGAGTCTCCGACCCGGAGACCAAGCGGAAGATCATCGGCCGCGAGTTCATCCGCGTCTTCGAGCAGGCCCAGGCCGAGATCATCGCCGAGGGCGGGGCCGACGTGGCCTTCCTGGTCCAGGGCACCCTGTACCCGGACGTCGTCGAGTCCGGCGGCGGCAGCGGCACGGCCAACATCAAGTCCCACCACAACGTGGGCGGGCTCCCCGACGACATCGAGTTCGAACTCGTCGAGCCGCTGCGCCAGTTGTTCAAGGACGAGGTCCGCATGGTGGGCCAGGAGCTGGGCCTGCCGGACGAGATCGTCCAGCGCCAGCCCTTCCCCGGCCCCGGCCTCGGCATCCGCATCGTGGGTGAGGTCACCAAGGAGCGTCTGGACCTGCTCCGCGAGGCCGACGCCATCGCGCGCCACGAGCTGACCGCCGCGGGCCTGGACCGGGCGATCTGGCAGTGCCCGGTCGTCCTGCTCGCGGACGTCCGCAGCGTCGGCGTCCAGGGCGACGGCCGCACCTACGGTCACCCGATCGTGCTGCGCCCCGTCTCCTCCGAGGACGCGATGACCGCGGACTGGACGCGCATGCCGTACGAGGTGCTGGCCAAGATCTCCACCCGCATCACCAACGAGGTGCCGGACGTGAACCGCGTGGTCCTGGACTGCACGAGCAAGCCCCCGGGCACCATCGAGTGGGAGTAGTCCCTCCCGCCCGGACGACCGGAGCCGCCGTCCCCCCTCCGAGGGGGACGGCGGCTCCGCCGTTTCTAGACGTCCGCCCCGCGGGCCAGGTCGAGCAGTCCCGTGAAGGCGTTGCGCGAGAATGCGATGACGGGGCCGTCGGGGCGCTTGCTGTCCCGGACGGGGACCGTGCCGTGCGATGCGGCGAGGTCGGTGGCGACCGACACGCAGGCGCCCCCGTTTTCGCTGTACGAGGACGTGAACCAGTGCAGGGTTTCGGTCTCGGTCGTCACGGGGTGCCCTTTCGTAACTGACTGATCATGGCCACGGATGCGGCCTGGTGCAGCGCTTCGGCCTGTAGCTGATGGTAGGCCGACAGGATGGGCACGACGGACTTGCCGTCCCGTTCCAGATGGCCCCGCTGGGCAGACTCCGCATACGACATGAGCGAGCGGTCCGCCATCGTCAGGATGTACAGCGGCAGGCTCAGGGGGCGCCGGGCCCCCATGGTGAACTCGGCGATCTGGAGCACGGTGTTCGGCAGTTCGGCGAACTCCATCAGCCGAGCCAACTGCGCGTCCCACACGTCAGGTTCCCCGACGGTTCGGCGAAGACAGCTTTCGTCCAGTACCGCCCACACGAGTGGCGGAGGCGTTCGGGCGAGGGCTGCCTGTCGCTCCGCCACGACCGAGGTACGTTCCTGTGCCTGATCGGCCGTGACTACGCCTCGCCTGATGTCGCTCGCCGCGAGGGTCCCCGCGTACTCGGGCGTTTGGAGCAGGCCGGGAATGACTCCGACTTCGTACAGCCGGATCTCGACTGCACGGCCTTCGCAGCCGACGTACTCGGGGAAGCCCTCCAGTAGCGCGCCGTGCCGGATCTCGCGCCACTGGCGTTCGAAGGTCTCAGTGGAGCCTCCGGTACCGAGGGCCCCGTCAGCCTGTCGTGAGAACCGCAGAGTTGGCGGTTTGCGCCCAGTTTCAACCGCGGAAATGTGCTGGCTGGAGTACTCGATCCGGGCAGCCAGGTCTTCTTGGCTCCACCCGCGACCTTCTCGCAGATTGCGCAGACGTGCCCCGTAAGCCGCTCGCGGCCCGCTCTCGGGGTTCAGTTCCTTGCGGTTGACCATGACGTCACCTAACTCTTCCTTCGAAACTGGCTAGTTGAAGGGATGTAAAGCCTAGGCCACGCTCATATCGCTTGGTAGTGGATCCGCTACGGAGAGGAACGGTCGTGCCCGGAGATCTTCTCGCGAAGGCGTACGCCCAACGGTTCAGCCCCACGGAGCGCGGCGCCCGGCTCGCCCGGCACCTGGCGCTCGTACAGCTCGACGAGTGGGGCGTCGTACACAGCTCCGCCCTGTCCGACGACGCCGGATCGGTGGTGGGTGAGCTGGCCGCCAACGCGGTGCGGCACGGGGCGGCCCCCGGGCGGGACATCGAGCTGCGCCTCGTGATCATCCCCAGCCTGCTGCGGATCGAGGTGACGGACGCGCGCGCCGACCTGTGGCCGCAGGTGCGGCCGCCGCGCCGCGGGGCCGAGTCGGGCTACGGCATGGCGATGGTGGCCGCGCTCGCCGCCGCCTGGGGCGTGGCCGAGCAGGGTGTCGGCAAGACGGTCTGGGCCGAGCTGCGGCGCGACCCGCCGGGTGCGTGCTGAGGGCTCCGCCGTTCCTCTGGTCTCTTGGCCCGGCCCCCGGTACCTTGCGCCGCGACCTTGAAGGAGGGGCCATGGCCGAGCGAGACGCACCCGCACCCGTGCCCGTGGAGCGGCTGGGCTTCGAGATGCCGCCGGTCTTCGGCACTCCCGAGCAGGAGCGCGCGCACCGCAAGGAACGCCTCGCGGCGGCGCTGCGGCTGCTGGGGCGGCTCGGGTACGAGGACGGGGTGGGCGGGCACGTCACCGCCCGCGACCCGGAGTTCGAGGACTGCTGCTGGGTGAACCCCTTCGGCCGGGCCTTCGCCGGGCTCGGACCCGAGGACCTGCTGCTGGTCGATGCCGGGGGGCGGGTGGTCCAGGGGGAGCGGCGGGTCAACCAGCTGGCCTTCGCCGTGCACGCGGCGGTGCACCGGGCCCGGCCCGAGGTGGTGGCCGTGGTCCGCGCGCAGGCCCCGTACGGCAGGGCGCTGGCCGCCCTCGGCGAGCTGCTGGCCCCGGTCACCCACGAGGCCTGCGCCTTCTACGAGGACCACGCGCTGCTCGACGAGTACGCGGGCGGCGGCGGGGACCCGGACAGGATCGGGCGGGCGCTGGGCCCGTACAAGGCGCTCGTCCTGCGCAACCAGGGGCTGCTGACGGTCGGGAGCTCGGTGGACGCGGCGGTGTGGTGGTTCATCGCGGCCGAACGGGCGGCCCAGGTGCAGCTGATCGCGCGGGCGGCCGGGAAGCCGGTGCTCATCGACCACCACAATGCGGCCCTGACCAGGCAGCAGTTCGGCACGGACCTGGCGGCGTGGGTCAACTGTCAGCCGCTGTGGCAGCAGGAGACAGCGGGTGGCGTCAACATCATGAACGGTTAATCACCTGCTCTGACATCGTGCGCAATCCGGAGCACTGCCGCAGTGGTGCACAATTCGCTGGCATTGCCCGGTAGTTGGACGAAGGTAGTCAGAGAGGCGGCACGCACGTGGCTGTCCAAGAGATCCACAGAAGTACCCACGGCGGCGGCTGTACCTGTGACGACTGCCCGCACGGGGCCCGCGAGGGCCACCGGCGCGCGGTCGAGGCGTTCCTGGAGCAGCGCGACGGGCTCGCCGCGGGCATGGGCCTGCCCGCCGCCGTCGCCCGCTCGGCCGGAGCCTCCCGCCAGTGGGTCTCCGACGAACTCACCCTGTCCGCCCGGACGGTGGCCGCGCGCGGCCGGGAGGCCGGGCACTCCTGGCTGTACCTGCTCTCGCGCCGCGCCGTGCTGGGCGTGTGGATCGCCGCCGGAGTGCTGCTGCTGGTCCAGGTCGGCACCGCCGTCGGCAACGGCTGGAGCACCGCGCGCACCGCCGGGCTGCTGGCCGCGGTGGTGCTCGCCGGACTGCTGACGGTGGCGGCCCGGGCCCAGCCCGTGCGGGGCGGGCTGCTGGCCCCGCTGGTCGGCGAGGACAACCGGCTCTCCACCTCCAAGACGGTGGCGGGCGCGTGGCTGGTGCTGACCGCGTTCGCGGCGCTGCTGCCCACGCTGCGGCTGGCCGCCTCCACGCCCGGGCCGGAGCGGGCCGCGCTCTACGCCGGGCTAGGGCTGTGGCGGGCGCTGCCGCTGCTGGCGGTGGTGGCGCTGACCGCCGGGGTCTCCGTGCTGGTGCGGCGCGTGGTCTCCGTACGCATCATGGGCCAGCGGCTCCAGAAGCTGCCCGCCGACCGGCCGCGCGGGGCGGACCTGCTGACCGACGACGCGGGGCGCGGGAGCCTGCCGGACGCGCAGTACGCGCTGGTCTCCACGGTGGTGCTGGCCTTCGCGGCGGTCACCCTGGCCCGGTTCCCCGACCGGATGCCGCGGCTGCCGTGGGCGCTCGCGCTGCTGGTCGCGCTGTCGGCCGCGGTGTACCTGGCCGCGAAGTACGCGGAAGGCAGCCGTCCGCTGGTGCTGTCGGTCGTACGGACCCGGGAACCGGGGGACATCGACGCCTCGGTACGTCCCGGGGACGACATCGAGATCCGGGGCGTGGGCTTCGTACCGCCCGGGGCACAGACGCCCGAGATGCTGGCGCGGCTCGTGGTGCGGATCGGGACGGTGCACGTGCACGTGCCGCTGGTGCCGGTCGCGGGCGGGTTCACCACCCCCTCCGATACGGTGCTGACCGTGCCCGTCCCGGCGGAGGTGGAGCCGGGCCGGGTCGACATCCAAGTGGTCACGGCCGCCGGGGTGGAGTCCAACCGGTGCAGCATCGACGTGGCGGAATGAAACGCACGGGAGACGCCCGCTCCTCTGGCACGCCGGGCGCGCGCGGGGTAAACAATGAGGCGTGAGCCAACCCCCTGAAGGCACCGAACGCGCCGACCGCCTGTCCACCCTCCGGGCCGCGGGCGCGGCCCACGCGCTGCTCCCGCTGCGGATCTTCCTCGGAGTGACCTTCGTCTACGCGGGCCTGGACAAGCTGACCGACTCCGCGTTCCTGTCGGCCTCCGGCGACGGCTCCATCGGCGACCTGATGCGCGGGGTGCGCGACACCTCCGCGGTCCCCGCCCTGGTGGACCTCGCGCTCAAGGCGCCCGTCGGCTTCGCGGTCCTGCTCGCCATCGGTGAACTGCTGGTGGGCCTGGCCGTCCTGGCGGGGCTGCTGACCCGGCTCGCGGCCGCCGGGGGCGCCCTGATCTCGCTCAGCCTGTGGCTGACCGTGTCCTGGGCGGTCACCCCCTACTACTACGGCAACGACCTGGTCTACCTGATGGCCTGGCTGCCGCTGATCCTCGCCGGGGCGCCCTACCTGTCGCTGGACGGTCTGATCCGGTCGCGCCGGTCCCGCCGCACCGCGTAGGTCGTCACCCCGACCAGCGCCGCGAGCGCGAGCCCGCCGAAGGCCAGCGGGAAGATCAGGAACCAGGGCACGTCCCGCTCGCCGCTCGCGTCGAGCAGGTACAGCACGCCCCCGGCCAGCAGGGCCACGCCCGCCAGCAGCCGTCCCGGCTGGAACTCATGACGCCGCACGGGTCACCTCCACCTGTCCCACACCCGTCTCCAGGTGCAGCTCGATCGTCCCGCCCGCCTCGGTACCGGGGGCGGGTGCCAGCGTCGCCGTCTTGGTCCTGGCGTGCTCGATGCGCTCCGGGTTGTCGTCCCCGGGGACCCGAATGTTCGCCCAGTCGACCGTGACGGTCGTCTTCGCGGTGACCTCGCGGGGCACGACCACCTTCAGCCGTCCCGCGTCCAGCGAGGCCGTCACCGCCAGGGTGGTGCCCTTGGGCACGTCCAGACGGCTCAGGTCCAGCGTGGCCAGCCCGGTGCCCGCCGTGTACGCCGGCCGTACGTCGGCCACCGCGGCCGGACGCCACTCCACCTGGCGCCAGTCGGTGCTGATCTCCCGCGGCAGCGCCGCGGCCCCGGCCAGCAGCACCGCCGTCACCAGGCCCAGCAGGACCGTGCCGAAACCGGTCCGGCCCTTGACCGAACTGAAGGCGAGGCCCAGACCGAACACGGCCAGCGCGGCCGCGAACCCGGTCTGCAGGGCGTGCCCCAGCGGGACGGAGTGCCATTCGGCGGCGGCGCCCGCGATCGCGGCCGCCATCGCCAGGACGAACACCCGCCCGCCGATCCCGCCGCGCGGGGCGGCCGGGGCGGCGGCGCGCGCCGGAGCGGCCGCCCGGTCCGCGCCGTCCGCGCCCACCGCGTCGTCCGGCCCCCACAGGTAGCCGGTGGACCCCACCGGCCCGGTCGTACCGTCCTTCACCAGCGGATCCCGCCACCAGGACGGGGCGCCGGGCGTCGGCGGTGCCTGGGTCTCCGGCGGCGCGGGCCGGTGCGCCGGGCGCTGCGCCGAGCCCTGCGGGGCGGCCGCCTCCGCCTCCGGGACGTTGGTGTGCCGGCGCCGCTGGGACCAGTACGAGGCCCCGGCCAGTGCCAGGATCACCAGGACCGAGAAGACCCCCATCACCCCGTTGTCCGCCATGGTCAGGAACAGCGCGCAGCCCACCAGCGCGGCGAACACCGCCGCCAGGGTGGCGCCCTCGACCCGGCCGGTCAGCAGCTTCTTCACCTCGCTGTCCTCGCCGCCCTCCTGGGGCAGCAGCAGCCACGCGAAGCCGTAGAAGATCAGGCCGACGCCGCCGGTGACCGCCAGGACACCGAGCACCACCCGGAACACCACCGGGTCCAGGTCGAAGTACCGGCCGAGTCCCCCGCACACGCCCGCGAGGACCTTGTCGCGCCTGCTGCGGCGCAGCGGCGGCCGGTCGGCGGGATCCGGCGCCGGCGGCGGAGGGGAGTCGTGCGCTTCGGTCATGGGTCCATGGTGCCGGGCGGTCCGGCCGCGCGGCACCGGGGCCGACCCTGGCACAACCCTGATATCCCCCCGAAGCAAGTGG
Organism: Streptomyces sp. G-G2; assembly: GCF_030063135.1. Classification (GTDB taxonomy): domain Bacteria; phylum Actinomycetota; class Actinomycetes; order Streptomycetales; family Streptomycetaceae; genus Streptomyces. Next base: position 24,048 of record NZ_JASISO010000027.1, on the reverse strand, counting down.
GGGGCTGCCCTGATGTCCCGGACCCCCCGCGCGTGTGACCATCGGTGGCATGCCCGTAGCAGCCGTCCCCCGCCCGCCGCACGTCCCGCCCCCGGCCGAGAACCCCGACGCCCCGCAGCGCAGGCTCTACCGCAGCGCCGACGGCCGGATGCTCGGCGGGGTGGCGCGCGGTCTCGCCGGGCACCTCGGGCTGCCCGTGCTCTGGGTCCGGCTCGCCTTCCTCGGCACGTTCCTGTTCGGCGACGGCCTCGGAGTCCTGCTCTACGCCGCGTTCTGGGTCTTCGTACCGCTCGGCATCGGCGGCAGCACCGGCCACCGCTCCTTCTTCGAGACCCTCGCCGACGGCAGCAGGCGGCTGCGCAAACCCGACCGGGGGCAGGTCACCTCGCTGATCGCCCTGTTCATCGGCGCCGGGATCTTCATCTCGAAGCTCCAGGCCGGTGACCGCCAGGCCGACCGCTACATCTGGCCCACCCTGCTCGTCGCCGCCGGTGTGGTGCTGGTGTGGCGCCAGGCCGACAACGCCCGCCGCGCGAACTGGACCTCCGCCGCCGGGCGCAACGCCCGGCTGCTCCAGCTCGCCCGGGCGCTCGCCGGAGTCCTCCTGGTCGGCGTGGGCCTCACCGTCTTCATCGTCGTACGGGGATCCGCCGCCCAACTGGGCAACGTACTCACCGCCGCCCTCGCCGTCCTCGTGGGGATCGCGCTGCTCGCGGGTCCCTGGCTGATCCGGATGAGCCAGGACCTCTCCGAGGAACGCCTGATGCGCATCCGCGCCCAGGAGCGCGCCGAAGTCGCCGCCCACGTCCACGACTCGGTGCTGCACACCCTCACCTTGATCCAGCGCAACGCCGAGGACGTCGGCGAGGTCCGCCGCCTGGCCCGCGCCCAGGAACGGGAACTGCGCAACTGGCTCTACAAGCCCGAGGGCACCGGCAAGGACGAGGCCGAGGAACCGGACACCCTCGCCGAGGCCGTCAAGAAGACCGCCGCCGACGTCGAGGACCACCACGGCGTCCCCATCGAGGTCGTGGTCGTCGGCGACTGCCCGCTCGACGAGAAGCTCGCCGCGCAGGTCCAGGCCGCGCGCGAGGCGATGGTCAACGCCGCCAAGTACGGTGGCGAGGGCGGACCCGTCCAGGTCTACGCGGAGGTCGAGGGACAGACGGTGTTCGTGTCCGTACGGGACCGGGGGCCCGGCTTCGACATCGACGCGGTACCGGACGACCGCATGGGCGTACGAGAATCGATCATCGGCCGGATGCAGCGCAACGGCGGGACCGCGCGGCTGCGGTCCGCGCCCGACGGCGGCACGGAAGTCGAACTGGAGATGGAGAGGGCGGCGAAGCCGGCATGACCGAGGACAACGTGAACACCAGTGGCGAGACCCGACGGGTGAAGGTGGTGCTCGTCGACGACCACCGGATGTTCCGCACCGGCGTGCAGGCCGAGATCGGCGAGACCGCCCGGACCGGCGTCGAGGTCGTCGGCGAGGCCGCCGACGTCGACCAGGCCGTCACCGTCATCACCGCGACCCGGCCCGAGGTGGTCCTCCTCGACGTCCACCTCCCCGGTGGCGGCGGTGTCGAGGTACTGCGCCGCTGCGCCCCGCTGATGACGGCGCCCGAGAACCCGGTGCGGTTCCTGGCGCTGTCCGTGTCGGACGCGGCCGAGGACGTCATCGGGGTCATCCGCGGCGGTGCCCGCGGCTACGTCACCAAGACCATCACCGGCACCGACCTGGTCGATTCGGTCTTCCGGGTGCAGGACGGGGACGCGGTGTTCTCGCCGCGGCTGGCGGGCTTCGTCCTCGACGCCTTCGCCTCCACCGACGCGCCGCCGGTCGACGAGGACCTCGACCGGCTCACCCAGCGCGAGCGCGAGGTGCTGCGGCTGATCGCGCGCGGTTACGCGTACAAGGAGATCGCCAAGCAGCTCTTCATCTCGGTCAAGACGGTCGAGTCGCACGTCTCGGCGGTGCTCAGGAAGCTCCAGCTCTCCAACCGGCACGAGCTGACCCGCTGGGCGACGGCGCGCCGCCTGGTCTGACCCGGTCGGCCGTCCCTTCAGGCCGGGCGGGAGGCGCCCGCCCAGGGCATCGAGTCGATCGGCGCGATCCGGACCGGGGCGCCGGGGTGCGGCGCGTGGATCATCTGGCCGTTGCCGACGTAGAGCCCGACATGACTCACTCCGGAGTAGAAGAACACCAGGTCACCGGGGGCGAGCTGGTCGCGGGCGACCCGGTGGCCCGCGTTGATCTGGGTGTAGGTGGTGCGCGGGAGGGTGACCCCGGCCGCGCCCCAGGCCGCCTGGGTCAGCCCCGAGCAGTCGAAGGCGTTGGGGCCGGTGGCGCCCCAGACGTAGGGCTTGCCGAGCGCGCCGTGCGCGAAGGCCACCGCCCTGGCCGCGCGGGAGCCGTCGGCGGGCGGCGGGGGAGCGACGGCCGGACCGGAGCCCGGCGCCGCGCCGACCGGTCCGGCGCCCTGGGCCTCGTACCGCGCGCGCTCCTCGGCCGTGAGCTTGGCGAGCAGCTGCTTGGCCGTGTCGAGCTTGCCCTCGATGAGGGTCTTCTGGCCGGCGAGCTCGCTCTCCCGGGCACGCAGCTCGGCGAGCGTGCCGGAGGCCTTGTCGCGCAGCTGCCCGACCTCGTCGAGCTGGCGGCGTACGGAGGCCACCTCGGCGGCGTTGCGGTCCCCGGCGCGGGCGATGAACGAGGCCCGGTCGAGGTAGTCCTGCGGATCGTCGGCGAGGGCCAGCTGGACGGCCGTGCCCAGGCTCCCGCTGCGGTACTGCGAGGCGGCGAGCGAACCGAGCGCGCTGCGGGCGGTGTTGAGGCGGTCGGCCTTGCGGGCCGCCTCCTCGCGCAGGCCGGCCAGCGACTTCTGGGCCGCGTCGGCCCGCTCCTTCGCCCCGTTGTACTTCTCCGTGGCGGTCTCGGCCTCCTGGTACAGCTGGTCCACCTGGGCCTTGACCTGCGCCGGGGTGAGCTGGGGGTCGGCCTGCGAGGTGCCCTCGAAGGCGGTGGCCGTGGCAGCGCCCGCGAGGGCGAGGGTGGCGGCGGTACGAAGGGTGCCGCCGGAGAGGAGCGGGCGCTGCCTGGGCTTTCGATGACTGGCCACGAGGGCCTCACGTCCTTCCCTGCTGATCCGTCGTGCGGGTCTTGGGGGAGGACGCTAAACCTGGAAGTAACGGCCCGATGACGGAATGACCACAACTGCCCGGATCTGCCCGGAGCTGTCCTTGTCGGACCGGTCAGTGCCAGAGAACGGCGATAAAGATATTGGTGATGGTCAGGGCGCCGACCGCACCGAACAGGCCCTTGTCGATCCGCTCCTCGTCGCGCTTGACGTAGACGAGCGCGAGGATCACGAACAGGACCGCGAGCTTGACGCCGATCTTGATGTTGTCGACGCTGCCGCCGTCGATCTGGCGGAACCCGACCAGGGCCACGCCGGTGAGCAGCATGGTCAGCGCGCCGTGCAGCATCGCGGGCACGAAGCGGGCGGTGCCCGCGCTCATCGCCTTCATCTGGGTCAGGAAGCCGCCGAGGAGGGAGGCGATCCCGATGATGTGCAGGCCGAGGAAGATGTTGATGAGTACGGACATGGGTTCGAGCGTACGGGGTGGTTCCGGCCCGTTTTCGACCGCCCTCGACCGGGTTCGGCCGGGGGTCGGAAGGGTCCCGGGGCGGACGGGGGAGGGGGTCCGTCGGCGGTGCGCCCGGCGGGCGCGGGACCGATGTGCAGGGTGCGTCCGGCGGGTACGGGACCGATTTACCGGGCCCGGGACCGGCTGTCGGTCCCGGGCCCTAGACTCGGAAGGCGATGAGCAGCCTCTTTGACGACAGTTTCCTGGCGGACCTCACCCCCTCTCACGAGGAGCCTCCGCCGCCGCCCGAGGACCACGCCCCGGAAGCGGGTGCCGACGACCTCTTCGGGGGCCGATTCGACGCGCCCGTGCACCAGGACGCGTACTACCGGGGCGGTTCCCCGCGCCCGGTCATCGACCCGGAGGCGCTCCTGGTCGGCCTCAACGAGCAGCAGCGCGCGGCCGTCGTGCACGCGGACTCCCCGCTGCTGATCGTGGCGGGCGCGGGCTCCGGCAAGACCCGGGTGCTGACCCACCGCATCGGCCACCTGCTGGGCGCCCGCGGGGTGCACCCCGGCCAGATCCTGGCGATCACCTTCACCAACAAGGCCGCCGGTGAGATGAAGGAGCGCGTCGGGGACCTGGTCGGCCCCCGCGCGAACGCGATGTGGGTGATGACCTTCCACAGCGCGTGCGTGCGCATCCTGCGCCGCGAGTCCAAGCTGCTCGGCTTCACCTCCTCCTTCTCGATCTACGACGCGGCGGACTCCAAGCGCCTGATGGCGCTGGTCTGCCGGGACCTGGACCTGGACCCGAAGCGGTTCCCGCCCAAGTCCTTCAGCGCCAAGGTCTCCAACCTGAAGAACGAGCTGATCGACGCCGACGAGTTCGCCGTACAGGCGGTCGACGGTTTCGAGAAGACCGTCGCCCAGGCGTACGCGATGTACCAGGCGCGGCTGCGCGAGGCCAACGCCCTCGACTTCGACGACATCATCATGACCACGGTGCACCTGCTCCAGGCGTTCCCGGACGTCGCCGAGCACTACCGGCGCCGTTTCCGCCACGTCCTGGTGGACGAGTACCAGGACACCAACCACGCGCAGTACACCCTGGTGCGCGAGCTGGTCGGCCCCGGCTACCCGGACCTGGCGCCCGCCGAGCTGTGCGTGGTGGGTGACGCGGACCAGTCGATCTACGCCTTCCGCGGCGCGACCATCCGCAACATCCTCCAGTTCGAAGAGGACTACCCGAACGCGAAGACGATCCTGCTGGAGCAGAACTACCGCTCCACCCAGACGATCCTCTCCGCCGCCAACGCGGTCATCGAGCGCAATGAGAACCGCCGCGCGAAGAACCTGTGGACCGAGGCCGGATCGGGCGCCGGGATCACCGGCTACGTCGCGGACACCGAGCACGACGAGGCGCAGTTCGTCGCCGACGAGATCGACCGGCTGACGGACGCGGGCAACGCGAAGGCGGGCGACGTCGCCGTCTTCTACCGGACCAACGCCCAGTCCCGCGTGTTCGAAGAGATCTTCATCCGGGTCGGCCTGCCCTACAAGGTCGTCGGCGGCGTGCGCTTCTACGAGCGCAAGGAGGTCCGCGACGTCCTCGCGTACCTGCGGGTGCTGTCGAACCCCGAGGACGCCGTCCCGCTGCGCCGGATCCTGAACGTGCCCAAGCGCGGCATCGGCGACCGCGCCGAGGCGATGATCGACGCGCTGTCGCTGCGCGAGAAGATCACCTTCCCGCAGGCGCTCAAGCGGGTGGACGAGGCGTACGGCATGGCCGCGCGCTCGACCAACGCGGTGAAGCGGTTCAACGTGCTGATGGAGGAGCTGCGCACGATCGTCGACTCGGGCGCGGGTCCGGCGGTGGTGCTGGAAGCGGTCCTGGAGCGTACGGGGTACCTCGCCGAACTCCAGGCCTCGACCGATCCGCAGGACGAGACGCGGATCGAGAACCTTCAGGAACTCGCCGCCGTGGCGCTGGAGTTCGAGCAGGCGCGGGCGGCGGGGGCCGACGCGGCGCCCGCCGTGGAAACCGCCCCGGCCGCGGGGGCCGCGTCGGCCGCCGAGGTGGAGGCCGTCCCGTACGCGGGGGCCGACGCCGATCCGGACGCCGGGCTCGCCGCGGCGCCGGTCGTGGGACCCGGCACGCTGGCCGAGTTCCTGGAGCAGGTCGCGCTGGTCGCCGACTCCGACCAGATCCCCGACGAGGACACCGAGGGCACGGGCGTCGTCACCCTGATGACCCTGCACACCGCCAAGGGCCTTGAGTTCCCGGTGGTCTTCGTGACCGGCATGGAGGACGGGGTCTTCCCGCACATGCGGGCGCTCGGCCAGACCAAGGAGCTGGAGGAGGAGCGGCGCCTCGCGTACGTCGGGATCACCCGCGCGCGCGAGCGGCTGTACCTCACCCGCTCCTCGATGCGCAGTGCCTGGGGCACCCCCTCGTACAACCCGCCGTCGCGGTTCCTCGAGGAGATCCCGGAGCAGTACCTCCAGTGGAAGAGGACGGGAGCGCAGAAGCCCGCTGGACCGATGCGCAGCTCGTCCGGTTCCCGTTCGGGCGGCGGCGGGACCTCGTCCTCGTTCGGTACGTCGCCCGAGTCGTTCCTGTCGTCCGCGCGGTCCAAGGCGGGGGCCTCGGGCTTCGCGACGCGCCGGACCACGGACAAGCCCGTCGTCACCCTGCTGGTGGGGGACCGGGTCACGCACGACCAGTTCGGGCTGGGCACGGTGATGGAGGTCAAGGGGATCGGCGCGGACGCGCAGGCCACCATCGACTTCGGGGACGACAAGCCGAAGCGGCTGCTGCTGCGCTACGCGCCCGTGCAGAAACTGTAGGAAGGCGGGCCGGCGGGGCGACGGGACGGGCGGGGCGGCGGGGCGGCGGCCCGGAGCCGCCGCCCGTACGAAGACGTCCTGGTGCAGCTCCGCGGAAGTTCGTGGAGAGGGCATGCGACCTCGTCCGAATCAGCTATGTGCGGACGATCGGGTTCGCGGCGGTGACGACCTGGTGGAGACGTGTCGGACGGCCGTGCGGGAGCCTGTGTGTGAGGGCAGGTGTCCGGGCCGACTATGGGGTGCGGTCCTTGCGCAGTGCCTGGAGCAGCCAGGAGAAGTCTGGGAGCAGGCCGGGTACCACCTGCCAGCCGTTGACGGCCCATACAGCCGAGGCACCGAGCCAGGGGGCGTGCGGCGATCTACCTCGCCCGCCGCGACGGCTACGAAGACGACTTCCTGCCCAGCGGCTCACCCGAGGAGGCACTGGGCCGTGCCTGTGGCCTCTACCTCGATACCTTCCCCCACGAACTTCCGCGGGGCAGCACTAGTTCGGGTTGAGGCCGTGGCTGCGCAGCCATGCCTGCGGGTCTATCGGGGACCCGCTGTCCGGGCGCACCTCGAAGTGGAGGTGCGGGCCGGTGGAGTTGCCCGAGTTGCCGGAGTACGCGATGACGTCACCGGCCTTGACCTTGCCGGACCGGATCTTGGTGCTGCTCAGGTGGCAGTACCAGGTCTCGGTGCCGTCGGGTGAGACCACCATGGCCATGTTGCCGTAGGCGCTGTTCCACTGCGTGCGGATGACGCCGTCGGTGGCGGCCATGACCGGGGTGCCGTAGGAGACCGGGAAGTCGATGCCGGTGTGCACGGACATCCACATGCCGCCCGCCTGGCCGAACCCGGCGCTGAGCCCGTGCTGTTCGACCGGCAGCGAGAACTTGGGGCGGGCCGCTTCCTTGGCCGCCGTCTCCTCCTCGCGCTTCTTCTTGTCCAGTGCCTGGCGTTCCTTCAGGTCGATGCGTTCCTGAGTGCGGCTGGCGCGGTCCGCGAAGTCGCCCGCGTCGGCGCTGAGCGCGGCGAGCTGGGTGTCGAGCTTGCTGTTGGCGGCGACCGGCTTGACCGACGCCGGGTCGGGCGCGGCCATCGTCGTGGTGTCCTCGCCGCGCTTCTCGCCCGAGGGGAGCCCGCCCACCGCGGCGGCGGCCACCCCCGCCACTCCTATGACGCAGACCGAGGGCACGGCGACGGTCAGCAGCGCGGAGCGCTTCGCCGGGGACCGGCGGCGGCTGGCGCCCCCGGCACTCGCGGAACCGGCGGAACCGGTGGAACCCGCTCCGCCCGTGCCGCCCTTGGCGGGCGCGGCCCGGCGCGCGGAGCGCGGTACCGGCGGCGTGGTGGTCATGGTCTGGGTGGGCATGTCCTGGATGGCCTCGAACACGGCGGTGGCCGGGCCGGAGCCGGCCGGGCCGGAGCCGGCGTCGAACTCGGCCGGCTCGGAGTCGAACTCGGCGGGCCCGGAGCTGGAGCCGGTGCCGTCCGGGTCGGTCGCGGGCTCGTGCGGAGCTTCGTACCCGGCGTTGTCGTACGCGGTGGTGTCGTAGGTGGCGTTCTCGTACGTGGTGTTCTCGTATGCGGTGGTGTCGTACGTGGTGGTGTCGTACGGCGCCTCGTAGGCGGAGGTGTCGTAGCCGCCCGCGGTGACCGTCTCGTACGTGGCGGTGGCCTCGTGCGCGTAGCCGTCCTGGTGGGCGGCCTCGGGCTGGAACTGCTGCGGCAGTTCCTCCTGGGCCACGCTGTTCCAGGCGGTGGCGTCGTAGGCGCCGCTCTCGGTCCCCGCGGTGCCGTAGCCGGGCATCGCCCACTGGCCGCTCGGGCTGCCGGTGTCGTGGCCGAAGGCGGCGGGCTGGTACGGGGCGGTGCCGGTGTTCCAGGCACTCGAATCCCACTGGCCGGTGGTGTCCTCGGCGGCCGCCTGGGCGGGGATGCCGGTCAGATAACCGTCCTGCGCGGGGGTGTTCCAGGCGCTGGAGTCGTAGGCGCCGGTCTCGTACGAGGAGGCGTAGGCGCCGTAGGCGTACCCCTGGCCCTGCGTTTCGAAGGGAGCGTAGGAAACGTCCCCGGCGAAGGTGGTGGTGGAAAGGCCGTCGTAACCGTTTTCCGGATACTGGCCCGACGTGGGGCTGTCGTTCACCAACTTCTCTTTCGCCTCGGCGGTGGGAGCCTGGGTGGCCGGGGGGTGCGAGGACCCCGGAGGAGAGCAGTGGCGTGACTGTACCCGTCGGTTACAGGCAACGACAATCTTCCAGGGGTGCCCGAGTTTCCGGAACCGGGCATTCAGCCGTCTTTCGGTCGCGCATAGGCGCAGCCTTGGCCCTGGGTTCGAAATGCGTTCGATCGGCGGTCGTCGTCGGTTCAGGCGACGGAGGCGGTTCCGGGGGCGGAGGCGACGGCGCGCGCCGGACCGTCGAGGGCGCGGTGGACCGCGGCGATGACCGTCGGGTGCTTCGGCAGCGCGAGGTGGCCGATGCCTGTGACCTGTACGTTCTCCGCGCGCAGGTCGGGATGGTCGATTCGGGCCGCCTCCACCGGAGCCATCAGCGCGTCGAACTCGCTCCAGAAGGCCACGAACCGGGTCCGGCAGCCGGGCGCGGGCGCGGCCAGCTCTTCCATCACGGCGGAGCCGGGACGGATCTGGCGGACCAGCGGGTGCAGATCCCCGCAGGGGGCTGCCCGGGTGCCCGCGTGAGGTGTACCGAGAGTGACGAGGGTGCGCACCCGCGCGTCGCCGCCTAGGCGCTGGACGTAGTAGCGGGCGACCAGCCCGCCGAGGCTGTGCCCGACCATGTCCACCCGCCGCGCTCCGGTGCGCGCGCACATCTCCTCGACGTGGTCGGCGAGCCGGTGCGCGGCCGTCGGCAGATCGAGGGTGAAGGGCGAGTAGTTGTAGGTCTCCACCCGGCGCCGGCCGCCCCCGCCCAGGGCGCGGCGCAGCAGCACGAACACGGACCGGTTGTCGGTGAAGCCGTGCAGCAGCAGCACCGGCGGACGCGCCCCGGGAGCCGCGGCGGCCGCCCGGGCCGGTCGCTCCGGCAGGATCCCGGTCGGGTAGAGGACCAGGTGCCCGGCGAGGACGATGAGTTCGAGCGCGGCGGCGCGCAGCGCGGCGCCCGACGCGGGTATGGATGTGAAGACGAATGGCAGCCCCATCGACGGCCTCCCCCTGGCGGCTTCCGGGTGCGGCTGTCGGTGCGGGGGGTGCGGCTCCCGCTGCCCGCGGCGACTCCCCGTGCCCGCGGCGTGGTCAACGTGCCTCGCCACCGTGCCGTGCGGCTGACGGCGCGGTGACGAGGCGACTCGTTGCGGCTCCCCTTGCGACCGACTGTGCTGGTGTCCCGAGTGAATCAATGCTGTCCCACGTGTGATTTCCCCCTCCTGGTTGACCGCGAAACGGCGCGGTGCGCGATGCTGTACTTAACGTTCGTTCACTCGGGAGGCAGTGCGATGGGTGTGACCGGTCCGATCCGTGTGGTGGTGGCCAAGCCGGGCCTCGACGGCCATGACCGGGGTGCCAAGGTGATCGCGCGGGCTCTGCGGGACGCGGGCATGGAGGTCATCTACACCGGGCTCCACCAGACCCCGGAGCAGATCGTCGACACCGCGATCCAGGAGGACGCCGACGCGATCGGTCTCTCGATCCTCTCCGGCGCCCACAACACGCTGTTCGCGCGTGTCCTGGAGCTCCTGCGGGAGCGCGAGGCGGCGGACATCAAGGTCTTCGGCGGCGGGATCATCCCGGAGGACGACATCGCCCCGCTCAAGGAGAAGGGCGTGGCCGAGATCTTCACCCCGGGCGCGACCACCACCGCCATCGTGGAATGGGTCCGCGCGAACGTGCGCCAGAGCTGACCCCTTTCCTTTCCCCCGTCCCCCGTCCCCCGCTCCTTTCGCCCCCGCCGATGCCGCTGCCCCGGGCGGCCCGGCCCGCCGCACCGCCGCGGGTCAGGCCGCCGGGGCCAGCTCCGCGAGCATCGCCGCGCGCAGCCGCAGCGTGGACACCAGCCGCAGGAAGGCCTCGGCCCAGTACGCCTCGGCCCCCGGCGTGGCCATCCCGGCCTCGGCGGATATCTCCGGGTCCGGATCCGACGCCAGCAAGGACTCCAGCCGGTCGGCCGCCGCCGGATCCAGGCAGCGTTCCGCCAGGCCCATCACCCCGCTGAAGCTCCACGGGTAACCGCCCGTGTCCCGGGCCGTGGCCAGCGCGTCCACCACCGCCTCACCCAGCTCGCCCGCCCACGGCACCATGCACACCCCGAGCAGCTGGAATGCCTCGGACAATCCGTGCGCCCGGACGAACTGGGCCACCCAGAGCGCCTGTTGGGCCTGCGGCATGGTCTCCAGCAGCTTCGCCCGTTCCGCGAGCGAGGCCGTGGCGGGCCCCGCGGCGGGCGACGCGGACGCCGACCCGAGCAGGGCCTTCGCCCACCCCGGGTTCCGCTGGCGGACCGCCGCACGGCACCAGGCCGCGTGCAGCTCCTCGGCCCACCCCTCGGCCACCGGTACGGCCAGGATCCCGGCCGGATCCCGGCCGCCGAACCGCTCCCGCCAGCAGGACAGCGGAGCCGCCTCCACCAGCTGGCCCAGCCACCAGGCCCGCTCCCCGCGCCCGGCGGGCGGCCGCTCGACCACCCCGTCCCGCCGCATCCCCTCGTCGCACTCCACCGGCGGGTTCACACCCTCCGGGCCCACGCAGGCCAGCGCCCGCTCGGCCATCCGGGCGGCCAGCGCCGATCCGGGCAGCGCGGAGAGCAGTTCGGCAGCCGTCGCCCGGACATTGCGGCTGCGGTCGCCGAGGGCCTGTTCCAGGAACGGCTCGTCACCGTCCGAGAGGCTCACCCGTAGGGAATCGAGGAACATCAGCCGGTCCTCGGCCCGTTCCGTGGCCCAGGTCGTCGACAGCAGCAGCGGTGCGGCCGCCGCCTCGTGCGCCCGGACGGCGCCCAGCAGCGCCACCCGCTCCGCGAACAGCCCTTCCTGCCACAGCCGTTCCACCGCCGACCGGTCGTCGGGGGCGGGCAGTTCGCCGCCCCCCGCTCCGCCCCGCAGCGCGAAGCGCCACTCCGGATTGAGCCCGGCCAGCCACCGTCCCCGCCCCCCGGCGAGGGCCAGTGCCTGCGGACGCAGGTCCGTACGGGCCCGGGCCGCGGCCAGCAGCGCGGGCACCAGCGCGGCGGGCGCGCGGTACCCGTGCCGCACGGCCGCGGCCAGCCACTGCGGCAGCAGCTCCGTCAGATCCGGGGCCGCCCCGCGCCTGCCGCCGCTCCCCGCGGCGGACCGGCCCGCCAGCAGCTGTGCGCGCCGCCGCCGCGCGGGATCCGGCGGAGCGGGCCGCGGATCCGGCGCCGCGGGCCGGGGCCGTGGGCCCGCCTCGGCCGGGCGGAGCCCCGCGCGGCGGCGGACCGCCGCCACCGCCGCCGCGTCCAGCAGCGCCCCGGGCGAGCCGGTCGCCCCGCCGCCCCGCCGCCGATCGGTGCCGAGCAGCGCGGCGCCGACCAGCTCCTCCCAGTCCGTGACCCCGCAGTCCGGGCCGTCCGCCGCCCGGTCCCCCTTCCGGCCGTCCGTGTCCCCGTCCCCGTTCATGTGCCCCTCCCTCGTCGGTTTTTCCGGCTGATCGGTACGTCCGGGTCGTGCGCTCCGGTCCCGCCCCCTCCGCGGGACCGGAGCAGCTCTTCACGTCATCGTCCGTGTGTCGTCGGTGTGTTGTCGGTGTGTTGTCGTATGGCTTCGGTGTGTCCTCAGCTGGCGTGGTTGTCGTTCACAGCAGCCCCCCGGCTTGCTCGTTCGTGCTTCCGGCGGCGCCCCCGCGCCGTCGGTCCCGCTGTGCTCAGCCCAGGGCGAGGGGCTCCGAAGAGCCCTCGGCCCAGGCCGTCAGTGGGGTGAACCCGCGGTGTCCGCACTCGCCGAACACCGTCACCGGGCCGCCCCCGGACAGGGCTGCCAACTGCCACAGCCCCGACCGGGACCGCCCCGCGGCCACCGTCACCGGCAGCGCGGACGTCCCCTCCACGTCCGCGAGCTGCCATCCCCGTTCCCCTGGTACCGGGATCACCGGGCCGAGGACCACCGGCCAGGAGTCCAGCCAGGGGTCATCGCGCAGCGCCGCTCCGTACGCGTCGAGCGCCGCCCCCGTCGATATCGCCTCCGGGGTCCGCGGCCAGGGCTCGGGCGCGGCGAACCGCTCCCCGAAATCCGCCCGGAGCCCCGCCGATCCCGGCCGGAACCGGGCCTGCGCGTCCAGGGCGAGGCCTACCGGCAGCGCGAGCCCCGGCGGCCGCCCGGGCGGACCGAAGTCCAGGACCAGCGCGGCCCGCCCGGTCGCCACCCCGCGCAGCCAGATCCGGCGCGTGGTGAGCCGGCCGTCCGGCGAGACGGTGTCGTACTGGGCCAGGACCAGCCACCGGTCCCGGACCGCGTCCCCCTCCGCGGCCCCCGACACGCCCACCCGGGCCCGTACCGTCGCGGCCAGCGGCTCGGGCAGGCCCCCCACCCCGAGCCACGCCCGGTCCAGCAGATGGAGCAGCGCGCACTCCTCCAGCAGCCGTCCCGGCCAGCCCGTACCGGAAGCCGGGATGGTCCCCAACTCCCGTACCCGTGCGGCCAGTCCGGGTGCTTGTGCGTCGACCATACGGGCCGCCGTCTCCTCCCACAGGGAATATCCGGCGTGCTCCTGACCAGCCAGTCCGCCGCGCAGCAGATCGGCCAGCCGCTGCTCCAGTTCGGTGACTCCCGCGCCGATCCGGGCCGCCCGGCGCTCTGCGCGCCGCCGTGCGGCCGCCGGGTCGGCGGGCGCTCCCGGACCCGCCGTGGCGGCGGGCCGGTCGGCCGGGTCGGCCCGCCGGGCCAGCCATGCCGCCGCCCATCGCGGAGCCTGCGCCGGCGGTCCGAAGCCCTCCGCCGACCAGAGCAGCAACAGCCCCAGCGCGTGCTTGCACGGGAACTTCCGGCTCGGGCAGGTGCACGTGTACGCCGGGCCCTTCAGGTCCACGACCGTCCGGTACGGCGTACCGCCACTTCCCTTGCACCACCCCCACACTGAACCGGAAGCGGAACCTCCGGTATTCGACCATGGACCTGCCCCACCCAGCGTGGCCCCCGCCTTTCGTGACGCGACGTCAGGAGCCAGAGCCAGTACCTGTTCCGCCGTCCAGCGGACCCCCTGCTCAGTCATGTGTCCCACCGTAGAGACCCCCACTGACAATCGCTCTGACCTGCAACAACATCTCGAACAAGGGTCGTTGTCAGTGGCGTGGTGCACCGTGGTCACAGCAGTCGGGAACGGCTGCCGAGCATTGGAGGGGGACCATGACCACGCCCGAGAACGGCGCCGGTACCGAGGTGCTGCGCCCGCACGCCGAAGACGCCTTCGCGCACGAACTGAAAGCCCTCGCGGCGGCCGACGACCGGCCCCGCCCGGTCCGTTGGAAGCTCTCGCCGTGGGCCGTCGCCACCTACCTGCTCGGCGGTGAACTCCCCGACGGCACCGTCATCACGCCCAAGTACGTGGGCCCCCGCCGCATCGTCGAGGTCGCCGTCACCACCCTGGCCACCGACCGCGCCCTGCTCCTGCTCGGCGTCCCGGGCACCGCGAAGACCTGGGTGTCCGAACACCTCGCCGCCGCCGTCAGCGGCGACTCCACCCTGCTCGTCCAGGGCACGGCGGGCACCCCGGAAGAAGCCATGCGCTACGGCTGGAACTACGCCCGGCTGCTCGCCCACGGCCCCAGCCGCGAAGCCCTCGTCCCCAGCCCCGTCATGCGGGCCATGACCCAGGGCATGACCGCCCGCGTCGAGGAACTGACCCGGATCCCCGCGGACGTCCAGGACTCCCTGATCACGGTGCTGTCCGAGAAGACCCTGCCCATACCCGAGCTGGGCGACGAGGCGCAGGCCGTGCGCGGCTTCAACCTCATCGCCACCGCCAACGACCGCGACCGCGGCGTCAACGAACTCTCCAGCGCCCTGCGCCGCCGCTTCAACACCGTCGTCCTGCCGCTGCCCGCGACCGCCGACGACGAGGTGGACATCGTCGCCCGCCGCGTCGACCAGATGGGCCGCGCCCTGGACCTGCCCGCCGCGCCCGAGGGCCTGGCGGAGATCCGCCGCGTCGTCACCGTCTTCCGCGAGCTGCGCGGCGGCATCACCGACGACGGGCGCACGAAGGTGAAGGTGCCGAGCGGCACCCTGTCCACCGCCGAGGCGATCTCCGTGGTCACCAACGGCCTCGCCCTCGCCACCCACTTCGGGGACGGCGTCCTGCGCCCCTCGGACGTGGCGGCGGGCATCCTCGGCGCGGTCGTCCGGGACCCGGCCGCCGACACCGTGGTCTGGCAGGAGTACCTGGAGGCCGTGGTCCGTGAGCGCGACGGCTGGAAGGACTTCTACCGCGCCTGCCGTGAGGTGACGGCATGAGCCCGGGCGCCGGGGGGCCGCTGCTGCTGGGCGTACGGCACCACGGGCCCGGCTCGGCCAGGGCGGTACGGGCCGCCCTCGACGCCGCGCAGCCGCGGGCCGTACTGATCGAGGGGCCGCCCGAGGGGGACGCGCTGCTGCCGCTGGCCGCCGACCCCGGGATGCGGCCGCCGGTGGCGCTGCTGGCGCACGCCGCCGACGATCCCGGGCGGGCCGCGTTCTGGCCGCTGGCCGCCTTCTCCCCGGAGTGGGTCGCCCTGCGCTGGGCGCAGCGCCGGGAGGTCCCGGTCCGCTTCATCGACCTCCCGGCCGCCCACTCCCTCGCCGCCGCGCCGGGCAGCGACGACAACGACGACGCGCGGGCCGGCCACGCGGCGGGGGCCGTCCGGCTCGATCCGCTCGGGGTGCTCGCCGAGACCGCCGGGTACGAGGACCCCGAGCGCTGGTGGGAGGACGTGGTCGAGCACCGGGGCAGCGACGGCCGGACCGACCCGCTGGCCGCGTTCGAGGCGCTCGCCGAGGCGATGACCGCCCTGCGCGAGGTCTACGGCGACGGCGGCCACCCCCACGACCCGGTGCGCGAGGCCTGCATGCGTCAGCGGATGCGGGCCGCCCGCCGGGAGTTCGGCGAGGACTACGCGGTGGTGTGCGGGGCCTGGCACGTGCCCGCACTGCGCGCGAGGACCACGGCGGCCGCCGACAAGGCGCTGCTGACCGGCCTGCCCAAGGTCAAGGTGGAGACCACCTGGGTGCCCTGGACCCACCGCAGGCTCGCCCGGGCCGGGGGGTACGGCGCGGGCATCACCTCGCCCGGCTGGTACGGCCACCTCTTCGAGGCCCGCGACCGGCCCGTGGAGCGCTGGCTCACCAAGGTCGCCGGGCTGCTCCGCGCGGCGGACCGGCAGGTGTCCTCGGCCCACGTCATCGAGGCGGTCCGGCTCGCCGAGACCCTCGCCGCGATGCGCGGCCGCCCGCTGCCCGGCCTCGGCGAGACCCTCGAAGCGGCCAAGGCGGTGATGTGCGAGGGCTCCGACATACCGCTCGCGCTCATCCAGGACCGCCTCGTCGTGGGCGACGTACTCGGTGAAGTCCCGGACGCGGCGCCCGTCGTGCCCCTCCAGCGTGACCTGACCCGGCTCCAGCGCTCCCTGCGGCTCAAGGCCGAGGCACAGGACCGCGAGCTGGAGCTGGACCTGCGCAAGGACACCGACGCGGCCAAGAGCCTGCTCCTGCACCGGCTGCGGCTGCTGGGCATCGGCTGGGGCACGCCCACCGCCTCCCGGGGCAGCACCGGCACCTTCCGGGAGAGCTGGCGCCTGCGCTGGGAACCGGAGCTGTCGGTGCGGGTCGCCGAGGCCGGGATCTGGGGCACCACCGTGCTCGCCGCGGCCACCGCCAAGGCCGAGGCCGACGCGGCCGCCGCCGGGGAGCTGGGGGAGGTGACCGCCCTGGCCGAGCGGTGCCTGCTGGCCGGGCTGTCGCGGGCGCTGCCCGCCGTGCTGCGGGCGCTCGCCGACCGGGCCGCGCTGGACACCGATGTCGCCCGGCTCGCCCGGGCGCTGCCCGCCCTGGCCCGCTCCCTGCGCTACGGCGACGTACGGGGCACGGACACGGCCGCGCTGGGCACGGTCGCCGCCGGGCTCGCCGAGCGGATCTGCGTGGCGCTCCCGCCCGCCTGCGCCACCGGGCTCGCCGCGGACGCCGCCGCGGAACTGCGCGGGCACGTGGACGCGGTGCACGGCGCTGTCGCCCTGCTAGCCGACCCCGACACCGGCACCGACGCCGACGGGGGCACCCGCACCGGGCCCGACGCCGACCCCGGCACCGACGGGGGGCTGCGCGGACGCTGGTCGGGGGTGCTGCGGGCGCTGGCGGGCCGGGACACCGTGCCGGGCCTGATCCGCGGCCGGGCGGTCCGGCTGCTGCTCGACGAGGGGGCTCTGGCGGCCGGGGAGAGCGCCCGGCTGATGGGCCTCGCGCTGTCCCCGGCGGCCGGTCCGGCCGACGCGGCGGGGTGGATCGAGGGCTTCGCGGGCGGCGCCTCCGGCGGTGGCACGCTGCTGGTCCACGACGAGCGACTGCTCGGCCTGATCGACACCTGGCTGACCGGGGTGCCGGAGGGCGCGTTCATCGACGTACTGCCCCTGCTGCGGCGGACGTTCGGCGCGTACGAACAGGGCGTGAAGCGGACCCTGGGCGAGCTGGTGCGGCGCGGACCCGGTGCTCCGGGCGGCCGCGCGGGCACGGGCGGGACCGCGCCCGAGGGCTTCGGCCCGGAACTGGACACGGAGCGGGCGGACGCGGTGGTGGCGCTCGTCCGGATGCTGCTGGCGGGTGCCGGTGGCGGGGACAACGACGCGGCGGGGGTGGCCTGATGGACACGGCGGACACGGCGGACACGGCGGACACGGCGGACACGGCGGTGGAACGCGCGTCGGACGCGGCGGGGGAGCGGCTGCGGCGGTGGCGCCTGGTGCTCGGCGGAGGCGAGGCCGACGGCACCGGCCACGCGCTGACCGGCCGGGACGCGGCGATGGACGGGACCCTCGTCGCGCTCTACGCCGACGCCGGGAACGGCGCCGGGAGCGCCAAGGCCCGCAGCCGGTCGGGGCCGCGGTCCGCCGGACTCGGCGCCTCCGCCCCAGCGGTGGCCCGCTGGCTCGGCGACATCCGTACGTACTTCCCCGCACCGGTCGTCCAGGTCATGCAGCGCGACGCCATCGAGCGGCTCGGACTGGCCGCCCTGCTCCTGGAGCCGGAGATGCTGGAGGCCGTCGAACCCGACGTGCACCTTGTCGGCACCCTGCTCTCGCTCAACAAGGCGATGCCCGACACCACCCGGGAGACCGCCCGGGCCGTGGTCCGCACGGTGGTCGAGCAGCTGGAGAAGAAGCTCTCCGGCCGCACCCGCGCCACCCTGAGCGGCGCGCTCGACCGGTCGGCCCGGATCAGCCGCCCCCGGCACCGGGACATCGACTGGGACCGCACCCTTCGGGCCAACCTCAAGAACTACCTGCCCGAATACCGCACGGTCGTCCCCGAACGGCTGATCGGCTACGGCCGGGCGGCGCGGTCCGTGAAGAAGGAGGTGATCCTCTGCGTCGACCAGTCGGGTTCGATGGCGGCCTCCGTCGTCTACGCCTCCGTCTTCGGCGCGGTCCTCGCCTCGATGCGCTCGATCGCCACCCGGCTCGTCGTCTTCGACACCGCCGTCGTGGACCTGACCGACCAGCTCGACGACCCGGTGGACGTCCTCTTCGGCACCCAGCTCGGCGGCGGCACGGACATCAACCGCGCCCTCGCCTACTGCCAGTCGAAGATCACCCGTCCGGCCGACACCGTCGTCGTCCTGATCAGCGACCTCTACGAGGGCGGCATCCGCAACGAGATGCTGCGCCGCGTCTCGGCGATGAAGGCGGCGGGCGTCCAGTTCGTCACCCTGCTCGCACTTTCCGACGAAGGGGCGCCCGCCTACGACCGCGAACACGCGGCGGCGCTCGCGGCCCTCGGCGCCCCGGCGTTCGCCTGCACCCCCGACCTTTTCCCGGAGGTGATGGCGGCCGCGATCGAGAAGAAGCCGCTGCCGGTCCCCGCGGCCGGGTAGGGACACGGGAGCGCGGGTGGGGGTGCCTGGAGCCGGTCCCGTACGCCTCGGAAGAGGCAGATCACACGAATATGCAGATCAACGGTGAGGCGATCTGTGACAGGTATCACCGCTCAGGTGTGATCTGCGATTTAGGGACCTACGGCCCACGGGGATAACCTGCGGGACGGACATGCCGCGTCCACGGTCACCGTGTGCGCTCCCCTTGTGACAGCGCCGTCACGTTGCCCTCCGCGGCACGCCCACGCAGATAGCAGACAACGCGAATCACTGCGAATCTTTACGACAAGGGACGGACGCGCGTGGACCTGTTCGAGTACCAGGCGAGGGACCTCTTCGCCAAGCACGGTGTACCGGTGCTGGCCGGTGAAGTGATCGACACGCCTGAGGCAGCCCGCGAGGCGACCGAGCGCATGGGCGGCAAGTCTGTCGTCAAGGCACAGGTGAAGGTCGGCGGCCGCGGCAAGGCCGGCGGCGTCAAGCTGGCCGCGACCCCGGACGAGGCCGTCGCCCGAGCGACGGACATCCTCGGCATGGACATCAAGGGCCACACGGTCCACAAGGTGATGATCGCCGAGACCGCTCCCGAGATCGCCGAGGAGTACTACGTTTCGTACCTCCTCGACCGGACCAACCGCACCTTCCTGGCCATGGCCTCGGTGCAGGGCGGCATGGACATCGAGGAGGTCGCGGAGAAGACCCCCGAGGCCCTCGCGAAGGTCCCGGTCAACGCCAATGAGGGCGTCACCATCGAGAAGGCCCGCGAGATCGTCGCCCAGGCGAAGTTCCCCGAGGCCGTGGCCGAGCAGGTCGCCGAGATCCTGGTGACCCTGTGGGCGACCTTCATCGCCGAGGACGCGCTCCTCGTCGAGGTCAACCCGCTGGCGAAGGTGGCCGACGGCCGCGTCATCGCGCTCGACGGCAAGGTCTCGCTCGACGAGAACGCCGAGTTCCGTCAGCCGGGCCACGAGGAGTTCGTGGACCACGCTGCCGCGAACCCGCTCGAGGCGGCCGCCAAGGCCAAGAACCTCAACTACGTCAAGCTCGACGGCGAGGTCGGCATCATCGGCAACGGCGCGGGTCTCGTCATGAGCACCCTCGACGTGGTCGCGTACGCCGGTGAGAACCATGGCGGCGTCAAGCCCGCCAACTTCCTCGACATCGGCGGCGGCGCGTCCGCCGAGGTGATGGCGAACGGCCTCGAGATCATCCTCGGCGACCCGGACGTCAAGTCCGTCTTCGTCAACGTCTTCGGTGGCATCACCGCCTGCGACGAGGTCGCCAACGGCATCGTCCAGGCCCTGGCCCTGCTGGAGAGCAAGGGCGAGGCGGTCACCAAGCCGCTGGTCGTCCGCCTCGACGGCAACAACGCCGAGCTGGGTCGCAAGATCCTCTCGGACGCCAACCACCCGCTGGTCCAGCGCGTGGACACCATGGACGGCGCGGCCGACAAGGCCGCCGAGCTCGCGGCTGCGAAGTAAGGGCAGAGGTCACAGACTCACATGGCTATCTTCCTCAACAAGGACAGCAAGGTCATTGTCCAGGGCATGACCGGTGCCACGGGCATGAAGCACACCAAGCTGATGCTGGCTGACGGCAGCAACATCGTCGGTGGCGTGAACCCGCGCAAGGCGGGCACCAGCGTGGACTTCGACGGCACCGAGATCCCGGTCTTCGGCTCCGTCGCCGAGGCGATGGAGAAGACGGGCGCCAACGTCTCCGTCCTCTTCGTGCCCCCGGCCTTCGCCAAGGCCGCCGTGGTCGAGGCGATCGACGCCGAGATCCCGCTGGCCGTCGTCATCACCGAGGGCATCGCGGTGCACGACTCCGCCGCCTTCTGGTCGTACGCGTCGTCCAAGGGCAACAAGACCCGGATCATCGGTCCGAACTGCCCCGGTCTGATCACCCCGGGCCAGTCCAACGCGGGCATCATCCCGGGCGACATCACCAAGCCCGGTCGCATCGGTCTCGTGTCCAAGTCCGGCACGCTGACCTACCAGATGATGTACGAGCTGCGCGACCTCGGCTTCTCGTCCGCCGTCGGCATCGGTGGCGACCCGGTCATCGGCACCACGCACATCGACGCCCTGGCGGCCTTCGAGGCCGACCCGGACACCGACCTGATCGTCATGATCGGTGAGATCGGCGGCGACGCCGAGGAGCGTGCGGCGGACTTCATCGCGAAGAACGTCACCAAGCCGGTCGTCGGTTACGTCGCGGGCTTCACCGCCCCCGAGGGCAAGACCATGGGCCACGCCGGTGCCATCGTCTCCGGTTCCTCGGGCACCGCCCAGGCGAAGAAGGAGGCCCTCGAGGCCGCCGGCGTCAAGGTCGGCAAGACGCCGACCGAGACGGCGAAGCTGGCGCGCGAGATCCTGAGCGCCGCGGGCGCCTGATCTCTGCCCTGGCGCAGTCGCACGGACGCCGTTGACGGCTGACGTGCGTACGGGCGTGGCCCGCACCCCCTCGGGGGCGCGGGCCACGCCCGTTTTCCGTGCCTACTCGACCTTCGGGTGCAGGCGGTGGGGTCCGGCGGCCGGTTCCGAGCGCAGCTTGTCGTGCAGCTGCCTGCTCTCGTCGGTGAGCCGCGGCGGGCCGCCGTGCGGGGGCACCCCGCTGACACTGGCGCCGGGAGGGTGCGGAGGCTCGTAGCGGGTGGGCGCCGTGACGACCGTATAGGCGGTGGCCACCGCGATCGCGACCGTCAGCCCGGTCACCGCGCGGGTCCAGAACCGGGCGCGGTGGTCGGCGGACTGCCGGACGAGCGTGCCCGGGCGCGGCTCCAGGGAGACGGCGGGCGTCAGCGAGCCGAGCCGCTCGCGCAGCAGCGCCGACTGCTTCTCGGGCGGTACGTCGACCAGCTCGGGCAACCGGTCCGCCAGCTCGGCATGCGCGTTGACCAGCCGGTTCCCCGCCGTCGGGGTGCTCGCCTCGGTCTCGGCGGCGGTGTCCGGGAGATCGAGCCCGACCCCGTCGTAGAGCAGCACGGTACGCCGGTGGGCCGGGGGCAGCGTGAGCATCGCGCCCAGCAGGATCCGGTCGGCGGGGTCGGCCGGGGGTTTGCCGGAGTCGCGGGGCGAGCGCCGCAGCTGTTGCCAGGGCGAGAGCGCGCGCTCGTACGCCGCCGCGCGCACCCACCCGACCGGATCTCGGTCGGTGGCGACCTCCGGCCAGTGCTCCCAGGCGTGGCGGAAGGCCCGCTCGACGGAAGCGCGCGCGAGGGTGCGGCGGCCGGTGAGCAGGTACGTCTGCCGGACGAGGGCGGGGGCGGCATAGGCGTAGAGCGCGTCGAAGGCCTCGGTGGGGGTGCGGGGCGGGGCCTGTGGGGCGGGACCCGGCTCGGCGACCTCCGGCTCGTGCGCCTCCTCCCGGTCCGGTGCTCGTTGCGGCTCCCGCTCCCGCTCCCGCTGCTGTTCCTGTTCCTGGTCCCGCCGTTGTTCCGGCTCTCGGCCGTGGTCCCGGGCGTGGTCGTTCTTGTGCTCGGGGGCCGGGGCCGGGGCCGGTTCCTGCTCGGCGAGGGGCTCCGGCGGCGCGGGCGCCGCGTGCCGGGGTGTTCCGGAGGGCGGCTTCGCGGCCCGCTTGGTCGCGGGCTTGGGCCGGGTCTGGGGCGAGGCGGTCGCGCGTACCGGTCCGGCCTTGGCGAAGGCGCGTACCGCCCCGGCGACCCGGAGGGCGGTGGAGTTGTGCACCGGATCGCCCGCGGCGCCGGTCACCGGCGGCTCGGCGGGGGGCTTGGCGACCGGAGCGGTCAGGAGCTTGACGTACGCCTCGCGCTTGCGACCCCGGGGTGTCGTGCGCCCGGTCTCCCAGGAGCGGACCGTGGACGGGGTCACGCCGACCGAGGTGGCGATCTCATCGTGCGTCAGATCGGCCGCCTCGCGCAGTCTGCGGCGCTCCTTGGGGGAGGGAAGGCGCAGCTCCGAGGTCTTCTCGATGCTTTGTGTCATGCCACACTCCCCGCGACCTGGCAGTCCTGGGCGAAAAAGTACATAAGCGTATATTGAGCGACACCACGGGCATTCGCCTGTTACCCGCCCATTGCGCGTGTCGTTGGCACCATGGCGGGGTGACCCAAGTGACCGAACGCGGGACGTCGTTGCCGACAGCGCCGCGGTCCGGCGGACGGCGCCGTTCCCCGGCCGCCGCCGCATGTGTGCTGAGTGGCGCCGTGGCCGCCGGACTGGGGCTCGGCTGCGTCGCCGTCCTCGTCATCGTGCTGTGGATCAGTTCGCCGTACCCCGACAGCGGCCCCGGCGGGGCCCTGCACGTGGCGGCCGGGCTGTGGCTGCTCGCCCACGGGACCGAGCTGATCAGGTACGACACCTTGTCCGGGGTACCGGCGCCGGTGGGGGTCACGCCCCTGCTGCTGCTGGGACTGCCCATCCTCCTCATGCGGCGGGC
>NZ_JASISO010000027.1:0-1193 GCF_030063135.1 Streptomyces sp. G-G2 | reverse complement strand
TCCTGGTCCCGCCGTTGTTCCGGCTCTCGGCCGTGGTCCCGGGCGTGGTCGTTCTTGTGCTCGGGGGCGGCGGGGGAGGCGGCGGGAGCCTGGCCGCCGGCACCGTGTTCGCCGCGGTGCTCTGCGGCTATCTGGCGGTGGGGGCGGGCGCCACCGTGTACGCGGCGCGCGGGCCGGTGCCCGCCGATCCGCTCAGCGCGGCCTGGCACGTACCCCTGGTGGCGGTGGTTTCCGCCGCCGCCGGGGTGTGGGCCGCCCGCGGGAGGCCGGCCGCCGCCTGGCCCGCCTGGGTGCCGAGGGGCGTGCGGAGGGCGCTCGCGCGCCCCCGGTACGCGCTGGCGCTGCGGTCCGGGAGCGCGGGGGCGCTCGTACTCGTCGGCGGGGGCGCGCTGCTGGTCTCGGCCTCGCTCGCCTGGCACGGCGGGGAGGTCCAGTCGTCCTTCCTGTCCCTGACGGGCGTGTGGTCGGGCCGGTTCGCCGTACTGCTGGTGGCGCTGGCGCTGGTGCCGAACGCGGCGGTGTGGGGTGCGGCGTACGCGCTCGGGCCCGGCTTCGCCGTGGGTACGGGCGCGACCGCGACCCCGCTCGGCTTCGCCGGATCACCCGCCATGCCGGGGTTCCCGCTACTGGCGGGGCTTCCGCCGGAGGGCCCCGGTACGCCGCTGACCTGGGCGGTCGGCGCCGTGCCGGTGGTGGCGGGGCTGCTGGTGGGGTGGTTCGCCGTCCGGAGGGCGCGGGAGGTGTCCTACGGGGAGACCGCGCTGACGGCGGCGCTGGGGGCGCTGGTGTGCGGGCTGCTGCTGGGCGCGCTCGCGGCGATGGCCGGAGGGCCGCTGGGATCGCGGGAACTGGCCCACTTCGGGCCGGTGTGGTGGGCGACCGGGGCGGCGGCGGCGGGGTGGACGCTGGCGCTGGCGGTGCCGGTGGCCTTGGTGGTGCACGGGTGGCGGGAGCGGCCGGTGCGGGGGGAGGCGGGCAGCTGGCACGACAGTGGGGTGCGGGAGGCTCGGTGGGCGGCCCTGCGGAAGGCTGCGGGGCAGCTGGTTCCTGACTTCCCGTCGCCTGGGGCGTCGCCGTTGCCGTTGCCGTTGCCGTCGGCGTCGGCGGGGGCCGGGTTGGCTGCGGGGTCGGGCCCGGGGCCGGTCGTGCCGGGGGCGGGCGACGGGGGGTCGCGGATCGCTGCGGCCCTTGAG
>NZ_JASISO010000026.1 GCF_030063135.1 Streptomyces sp. G-G2 | reverse complement strand
CCCTGCGGGGTGTTCTGAGTGGCGGCGGGCGGGGCGGAGGGGGGCGGCGACGGCGGGGCGGGGACCTCGGCCGTGGCCGGGGTCCCGCTGACCTTGCCGTCGGTCCCGAGGCAGACCGGGCCGCCGCCGGGCAACAGGCCCAGCTCGCGGGCCCGCCGCTCCAGCGCGTCGGGCGCCGACTGGGCGTCCACGTCGCGCTGGAGGGCCTGCTGCTCGTCGGTGAGCGAGGTGGTCTCCTTCTTCAGCTTGCTGAGCTGGAAGGAGCCCTGGTTGAGGGCCGAGTTCAGCAGCAGCAGGCTGATCAGCCCGCCGGCGAGCAGTACGACGACCAGCAGCACGAAGGGCGTCCGCCCGGCCTTGCTCACCCGGCCCCCTCCCGTCGCCGCCCGGCCCCCGCAGCCCGGCCGTACCCGGTCGCCGCCCGCCCGCCGGGGGTCACAGCTCGGCCGCCCGGATGCGTTCGACGCCTCGGCAGCGGGCCGGGGCGGCCCGGCGGTTCTCGGCGATCTCCTCTTCCGTCGGCAGTTCCGCGCCGCGGGTCAGGAGCTTCAGCTTCGGCTGGTACTTCTCCGGTACGACGGGCAGCCCGGCCGGCGCGGTGTTGGCGGCGCCCGCCGCGAACACCTGCTTGACCAGGCGGTCCTCCAGCGAGTGGTAGGAGAGCACCGCGATCCGGCCGCCGACGGCGATCCGGTCCACGGCCGCCGGAATGGCGCGCTCCAGACCGGACAGCTCGCCGTTGACCTCGATCCGCAGGGCCTGGAAGGTCCGCTTGGCCGGGTTGCCGCCGGTCCGCTTGGCGGCCTGCGGCAGCGCGTCGCGGATCAGCTCGACCAGCCGGGCGCTGTTGGTGAAGGGGTTCGTGCCGCGCTCGCGCACCACGGCGGACACGATCCGCTTGGCCTGCTTCTCCTCGCCGTACTGGCGCAGGATCCGCACCAGCTCGCCCGGCGGGTAGGTGTTGAGGACCTCGGCCGCGCTCATGCCGGTCGTCTGGTCCATCCGCATGTCCAGCGGCGCGTCCTGCGCGTAGGCGAAGCCGCGGTCGGCCTCGTCCAGCTGCATGGAGGAGACCCCGAGGTCGAAGAGGATGCCCTGGACGGTGGGGGTGCCGAGGCTGTCCAGCACCTCGGCCAGGTCGGCGTAGATCGCGTGCACCAGGGTGGCCCGCTCGCCGAACGGCGCGAGCCGCTCGCCGGAGAGCCGCAGGGCTTCCTTGTCGCGGTCGAGCCCGATCAGGCGGGCTTCGGGGAACCGGGTCAGCAGGGCCTCGCTGTGGCCGCCGAGGCCGAGGGTGCAGTCGACGACGACGGCCCCGGGCCTCTCCAGCGCCGGGGCCAACAGGTCCAGGCACCGCTGGAGCATCACCGGGACATGTCGGGACTCGCTAGTCAAAGCGCCCTCTCAGATAACGGCGCGGCAGGCGCACGCACCACCGGGCGGGCCGGAGAGCCGGAGAGGCCGGGCCGTACGTACGCGCCGCGCACGCGGAGTTCCATCGGTGGCCGGGAGGCCGGTGAGGGCCGGGCCCCGGCCGGTTCGCGTCACTTTAGTCCAACGGTCGCCGCGGTCAACGAACCGCCCCGCGCGCCGTGCGCCGCTCTCCCGATGAAGCCACAAAAGCCGTGAATCACCCGGACGGCCGCCTCCACCCCACCCTTGTGGGTTAGCTCACAACAAGGTCCATTGACGTTCTTTGTCCACCCTCGCTCCCTGCCTTTACCAGCGGTGACCACTACCGTCGTAGCCATGACGACTTCCGCACACCTGCCCTCAGGCTCCGCTCCCGAGTCCCCGGAGAGCGGCAGCGTCACCGACCGCCTCGTCCTCGCGAACGCCCGCTACGCCGCGGAATTCGCCGACCCCGGCATGGACGCCCGCCCGGTCCTGCGCGTGGCCGTCGTGGCCTGCATGGACGCCCGCCTCGACCTGCACGCCGCCCTCGGGCTGGAACTCGGCGACTGCCACACCATCCGCAACGCGGGCGGCGTGGTCACCGATGACACCATCCGCTCCCTCACCATCAGCCAGCGGGCCCTGGGCACCCGCAGCGTGATACTCATCCACCACACCGGCTGTGGCCTCGAAAACCTGACCGAGGACTTCCGGCACGAGCTGGAGGACGAGGTCGGCCAGCGCCCCGCCTGGGCCGTCGAGGCCTTCCGCGACGTGGACCAGGACGTCCGGCAGTCCATGCAGCGTGTCCGCACCAACCCCTTCCTGCCCCACCGCGACGATGTGCGAGGCTTCGTCTTCGACGTGCACACCGGACTCCTGCGCGAGATCAGTCCCGTCTCCTGAGTGACACCAGGCCGTAACGCCGTCAACAATGTGTTTTTCGGGGTGGGCCGGACAAGCGCGAACGGGCGTCGGCCCAGGGGAAAAGGGCCGAGGAGAACCAGGTGACCACGTACGACGACCGAGCGAGCCTCGCTGATCTGACCACCACGGCGGAGCGGATCCGCCAGTCGGTGGAGAGCGTGATCGAGGGCAAGCCCGAGGTCGTCCGCCTCGCGCTGACCGTGCTCCTGGCAGAGGGCCACCTGCTCATCGAGGACGTGCCCGGGGTCGGCAAGACCATGCTGGCCAAGGCCCTCGCCAAGTCCATCGACTGCTCGGTGCAGCGGATCCAGTTCACCCCGGACCTGCTGCCCTCCGACATCACCGGCGTGAGCATCTACGACCAGCAGACCCACGAGTTCGAGTTCAAGCCCGGCGCCGTCTTCGCACAGATCGTGATCGGCGACGAGATCAACCGCGCCTCCCCCAAGACCCAGTCCGCACTGCTGGAGTCGATGGAGGAACGCCAGGTCACCACCGACGGCAAGACCTACCGGCTGCCCTCGCCGTTCATGGTGGTCGCCACCCAGAACCCGGTGGAGATGGAGGGCACCTACCCCCTCCCCGAGGCCCAGCGCGACCGCTTCATGGCCCGCGTCTCCGTCGGCTACCCCAGCCCCGAGGCCGAGCTGGAGATGCTCGACGTGCACGGCGGCCAGTCCCCGCTCGACGACCTCGCCGCCGTCGCCCACGCGCACGACATCCTCAAGCTGATCGACGCCGTCCGCGAGGTGTACGTCGCCCAGCCCGTCCGGCGCTACATCGTGGACCTGGTCTCCGCGACCCGCCACCACCCCGAGCTGCGCCTCGGCGCCTCACCCCGGGCCACCCTGCACCTGCTGCGCGCCGTCAAGGCCTCCGCCGCCCTCGCGGGCCGGGAGTACGTGCTGCCCGACGACGTACAGGCGCTGGCCGCCCCGGTGCTCGCGCACCGGCTGCTGCCGACCGCGCAGGCCCAGCTCAGCCGCCGGACCTCCGAACAGGTGATCGCCGAGATCCTCCAGCGGACCCCGGTCCCGGCCGCCACCGCGCGCGGCGAGCAGCCGCCCGGCGCGGACGTCCGGGGCTTCTGATGAGCGCCGGTACCCCTGGCGGTGCCGGCGAGAGCGGCGGACTGCGCACGGCGCTCTCCGGGCTCACCACCCGCGGCCGGTCCTTCCTGGCCGCGGGCATCGCCGCCGCCGTCTGCGCCTACGTCCTGGGCCAGGCCGACCTGCTGCGCGTCGGGCTGCTGATCGCCCTGCTGCCGCTGATCTGCGTCCTCGCCCTGCACCGGACCCGCTACCGGGTCACCGGGAGCCGGCGCCTGACCCCGATGCGGGTGCCCGCGGGCGCCGAGGCCCGGGTCCAGCTGCGGATGGACAACGTCTCCCGGCTGCCCACGGGCCTGCTGATGCTGCAGGACCGGGTGCCGTACGTCCTCGGGCCCCGGCCCCGCTTCGTCCTGGACCGGGTGGAGCCGGGCGGCCGCCGCGAGGTGTCCTACCGGGTCCGCTCCGACCTGCGCGGGCGCTACCCGCTGGGGCCGCTCCAGCTGCGCCTGGCCGACCCCTTCGGGCTGGTGGAGCTGACCCGCTCGTTCAGCACCTACGACACCCTCACCGTCATCCCGCGCACCGAACCGCTGCCCGCCGTACGGCTGGCGGGCGACTCCTCCGGCTACGGCGACGGCAGCCTCCGCTCGCTCGCGCTGGCCGGTGACGACGACGTGATCCCGCGCGGCTACCGGCAGGGCGACGACCTGCGCCGCGTCCACTGGCGGTCCACCGCCCGCTACGGCGAGCTGATGGTCCGCCGCGAGGAGCAGCCGCAGCGCAGCCGGGCCACCGTCCTGCTGGACACCCGGCGGCTCGCCTACGAGGGCGCGGGCCCCGACTCGGCCTTCGAATGGGCCGTCTCCGGCGCCGCCTCCGCCCTGGTCCACCTGCTGGAGCGGGGGTTCTCGGTCCGGCTGCTGACCGACACCGGGAACTCGGTGCCCAGCGAGGGCGCGGGCGGTTTCTCCTCCGGCGGCCAGGAGTCCGCCGAGGCGGCGGGCCTGATGATGGACACCCTCGCGATCGTCGGGCACTCCGACGGGGCCGGGCTCTCCCGCGCCCACGACCAGGTGCGCGCCGGCCACGACGGGCTGCTGATCGCATTCTTCGGTGAGCTGGACGACGTACAGACCTCGCTGGCGGCGAAGATGCGCGGCCGGTCCGGCGGCGCGGTCGCCTTCGTGATCGACTCCGACGCCTGGGCCGCTCCGGGCGCCGCCCCGGAGCGGACGCCGAACCCGCAGGCCGAACGGCTGCGGCAGCTGCGCGACGCGGGCTGGACCGCGGTCGCCGTACCCCCCGCGACCGCCTTCGCCGAACTGTGGCGGCAGGCGGCCACCGGCCAGGGCCACGGACCGGGCCATGACGTGAACACCAGCGGAGGCACAGCATGAGCGGCCGGGCGAGACTGACCCTCTTCGCGCTGCTGGCGACCCTGCTCACCGCCAGTGCGATGCTGCCCCTGGTACGTCCCACGACCTGGATCCTGCAGGCGGCGGTGCTGGCCGCCGTCCAGAGCGGGGTCGGCGCGGCGGCCCGGCGGGTGCCGCTGGCCCGCCCGCTGACGGTGGCCACGCAGCTGCTGGTGAGCGCGGTCCTGCTGCTCCTGCTGTTCGCCGGGCGGGGGCAGCCCACCGGGTCCGGGCCGCTCGCCTACCTGGTGACGGACTTCGGCGGACTGTTCCGGCAGGGGCTGCGGGACGTGGGCGAGTTCGCCGCGCCCGCGCCGCTGACGGAGGGGATCCGGCTGCTGCTGATCTCCGGGGTGCTGCTGATCGCGCTGCTCGTGGACACGCTGGCGGTGACGCTACGGGCCGCCGCGGCGGCCGGGCTGCCGCTGCTGGCGCTGTATTCGGTGGGCGCCGGGCTGAGCGGCGGCGGCGGGGCGTCCTGGCTGTGGTTCGTCCTGTCGGCCTGCGGCTACCTGCTGCTGCTCCTGGCCGAGAGCCGGGACCGGCTGGCCCGCTGGGGCCGGGTCTTCGGCGGCGCGGCCCCGGACGGTGCGGGCGGCCGTACGGGCGGGGCGGGCGGCGGGAGCCGGCCGCTGGCCCCCGTACGGACCGGTCGGCGGATCGGCGCGCTCACCCTCGGGATCGCCCTCGCGGTGTCGGCGGCGCTGCCCGCGATGGGCGGCGGGCTGCTGGACGCGCAGGGCTCGGGCGGTGGCGGCGGGGGCCTGGGCGTCGGAACGGCGCAGGCGGTCAATCCGCTGGTGGCCCTCCAGGACAGCCTCAACACGCAGGACAACCGCGAGGTGCTGAAGTACCGGTCGGACAGCAAGGAACTCTCCAACCAGTACCTGCGGATCCTCTCGCTCGACCGGTTCGACGGGGTCAAGTGGGAGGCGTCCGCGCGCCCGCTGACCGAACTCCCCGCGCGGCTGCCGGAGCCGCCGGGCCTGAGCGGGGACGTCCGCGCGGGCGCCACCGAGGTCCGCACCAACGTCTCGGCGTCGGGCACCTACGCGCAGCGCTACCTGCCGATGCCCTACCCGGCGACCGGCGTGGACGTCCGCGGGCGCTGGCGGTACGAGCCGGTGGGGCGGACGCTGGTCGGCGAGCAGCTCAGCAGGGAGAAGTACCAGAACACGCAGGGCGCGCAGTACACCGTGCGCAGCCTGGAGCTGCGGCCGACGGCCGAGCAGCTGGCGGCGGCGCCGCCCGCCTCCCCCCAGTTCCTCGGCGAGTACACGCAGCTGCCGGACAACCTGCCGAGGGCGGTCACGGACACGGCCTTGCGGGTCACGCAGGGGGCGCGGGGCAGCTACGCGAAGGCGGTGGCGCTCCAGGACTACTTCGCCGTCAACGGCGGGTTCACCTACGACACGAAGGTCGCCTCGGGCAGTGGCTCGCAGGCCATCGTGAAGTTCCTGGAGGACAAGCGGGGCTTTTGCATCCACTTCTCCTTCTCGATGGCGACGATGGCCCGCTCGCTGGGGATCCCGGCCCGGGTCGCGGTCGGTTTCGCGCCGGGCACCCGGCAGGGCGACGGCAGCGTGGCCGTGAGCATGCGGGACGCGCACGCGTGGCCCGAGCTGTACTTCGAGGGCGTGGGCTGGACCCGCTTCGAGCCGACCCCGCAGCGCGGGTCGACCCCGTCGTACACCCGGCCCGACACTCCGGTCTCGCAGCCGTCCGCCCCGGCGCCGCTGCCGTCGGCGTCGGCGGCCGCGCCCAGCGCGGCCCCTTCGCAGTCGGACGACTGCCCGCCGGAGCTGAAGAAGCTCGGCGAGTGCGGGAACCCGGCGGTCGCGGCGGGCGCCGGTTCGGGTGGCGGCGGGGTGTCGGCGGGTACCGTCCTCGCCTGGTCGGCGTCGGCGGTGGTGGTCCTCGTGGTGCCGCTGCTGCCGTTGCTGTGGCGGCGCCGGGTACGGGCGCGGCTGCTGCGCGGCGGGGACCCGCTGGACGCGTGGCGGGAGCTGGGGGACTCGGCGTGGGACGTCGGGATCATCCCCGACGAAGCCCTGTCCCCCCGGGCCGCCGCGGCCCGGATCGTGGAGCGGGGACGACTGGCCCCGGACGC
Source organism: Streptomyces sp. G-G2 (assembly GCF_030063135.1). Taxonomy (GTDB): domain Bacteria; phylum Actinomycetota; class Actinomycetes; order Streptomycetales; family Streptomycetaceae; genus Streptomyces. The sequence continues at coordinate 110,543 of NZ_JASISO010000026.1, read as the reverse complement.
GGCGGACGCGGTACGGCGGGTGGCGGGGGCGGTGGAACGGGAGCTGTACGCGCCACCGGGCGCGGTGGCGGTCCCGCTGGGGCCCGACGTCCTGGCGGCCCGCGCGGCCCTGCTGGCCGGGGTCTCGCGGCGCAGCCGTCTGCGAGCGGTGTTCGCGCCGCGCTCGGCGGTCCGCGTCCGCTGGTCCGCCGCGTCCCGCTGGTCCACGGCCACCCTGCGCCTCGGCCGCCTGGGAACCCGGCTCGTCCGCCCCCTCGGCACCCGCCTCACCCGCCGCCGCGGCTGACGGACCCGCCCTCGCGGAGCCGAGCGAAACCCGGCCCGTCCGGCGATCGAGGACACGGGAAACGCGGAACGCCGGTGCGGTGGGCTCGATCCCCCCGAGCCCACCGCACCGGCGTCCGTCCCCCGTCCCCCGTCGGCGGAACACCGGCCCGCTCCGCGGCCCCGTGTCCGCGGTGCGGGCCGAGGCCCCGTCCGTCACCCCCAGTCTGCGGTCATCGCAGGTGGAGGCCCATCCGTGCGCGTACTCATTTCCACGCCTAGGTACGGATACTCAGTTCTACGCGGCCGCCCCGCCCGGGGGACACCGCCGACTCAGCGACTCCCGCTGACCCGCCCCCGCAGCAGCAGCGACAGCGCCGAGTGCACGTCGTCGATGGACCGCTCGCTCTGGAAGGACTGCCAGTCCAGCGCGGCGACCAGCACCATCCCCACCATCGCCGCCGCCGTCAGCGGCACGTCGATCTCCGCGCTGAGTTCCCCCCGCTCGACCCCTTCCCGCAGCACCGTCTCCACCACGGCCACCGCCTCCTGCCGGACCACCATCAGGGTGGACTGCCAGGCCCGGTTCGTCCGCCAGAGTTCGGCGACGTACAACTGGGTGAAGGCCGGGTAGCGGTCGATGAAGACGAGCCCGGCCCGGATCATCTGGTCGAGCGCCTCGACCCGGGTGCCTCCGCGCGCCTCGGTCTCCTCGGCGGCGGTCCGCAGGGAGACGGTCAGGAGTCCGACCCCGTGCCGCAACAGCTCCTCGAAGAGATCGGTCTTGCTCGCGAAGTTGTAGTAGACGGTGCCCTTCGCGACTCCCGCCCGTTCGGCGATCTCGTCGACCGTAGTCGCGGAGAACCCCTGTTCGGCGATGAGGGTGACGGCCGCTTCGTAGAGCTTCTGCCGCGTGGCCTGGCGTCGACCGGAGCCAGTACCGGTGCTGCTGCTGTCCATGGCGCTGATTCTCACAGGTCCCCGGCTCTCTACAGGCTCAGGTCGGGGTGCAGCCGGTCCATGGTCCACACCTGCTTGCCGCGGGCGGCGAGGGCGGTGAGGGCCAGGGCCCCGACGGTGAAGGCGGCCAGGACTCCGAAGCCCTGCCACACGGGGGCGAGGTCGCCGCCGCTGATCAGCCGCCGCAAGCCCTCGACGACGTAGGACATCGGGAGGTAGGGGTGGATCCAGCCGAAGAAGCCGGGGCTGGTCTGAACGGGGTAGGTGCCGCCCGCCGACGTCAGCTGGAGCATCAGCGCGACGAGGACGAGGATCCGCCCGGCCGCCCCGAACTTGGCGTTCATCCACTGCACGATCGCCGAGAAGCAGGCCGTGGTCACGGCGAGGAAGCCGATGGTGAGGGCGGGCCGGGCCATCTCCAGGCCCAGTCCCCAGTGCAGTACGGACATCAGCGCGCCCACCTGTACGACGCCCAGCCCGGCCACCGGCAGCCAGCCCGCCAGGGCCACCCGCCAGGGCGAGGCGCCCGCGGCCAGGGCCCGCTTGTTGAGCGGGGCGATCAGCATGTAGGCGACCATCGCGCCGACCCAGAGGGAGAGCGGGATGAAGTACGGGGCGAAGCCGGTGCCGTAGTTGGGCGCCTTGTGCAGGGACTGGCTGGCCAGCTTGACCGGGTCGGCCATGACCTCGGTGCGGGCGTCGCGCTGCGGCTGGTCGTAGTCGGGGATCTTGCCCACGCCGTCGTGGAGCCCGGTGGCGAGGTCGCCCGTGCCGTCGACCAGCTTGAACATGCCGCCGTCGAGGCTGTGCGCGCCGTCGCCGAGCTTGCCGACGCCGCTCTCCAGGCCGGAGGAGCCGCTGGCGGCGGTGCCGAGGCCGGTGTGGAGCTGGGTCATGCCCTTGGCGACCTTGTGGGCGCCGGTGTTCAGGGCGTCGACCTTGGTGACGGCCGCGTCGAGGTCGGAGGAGAGGGAGGGGGCCTTCTCGGCGAGGTCGCGGGCCTGCTTCTCCAGGGTGGTCAGCTGGCCCTTGAGCTTGCCGAGGTCGCCGTTCGCGTCCTTGACCAGGGTGTTCACATCGGCGGAGAGTTCGGCGGCCTCGGCCGCGTCGTCCTTGACCTTCTTGAGCTGCGGGCAGGAGGCGGGCTGCGGGCCGGTGGCCTTGGTGCAGACGTCGGCGTAGACGGAAGCCGCGCCGGTGGAGACCCGCTGGGTGACGCGCGCGGCCTCGGGGGCCTTCTTGGCGAAGGTGTCGAGGTGGTTGTTGACGGTGTGCGCGGTGTCGGCGACCAGTTCGGCGGTGTCCGAGAGCTGCTTGGGGTCCTTGATCAGCGGGCGGGCCTTGTCGGCGGCGCCGTGGACCTTGTCGGCGAGGGTCTGGGTGCCGGACGCGATGTCCCGCGTACCGGTCTCCAGCTGTCCGGCGGCGGTGTCGAGCTTCCTGATGCCGCCCGCCAGTTCGCCGGTCTTCTCCTTGGCGGTGTCGAGACCGTCGGCGAGGTCCTGGGCGCCCTGCTTGGCCTTGCCCGCGCCGTCCTTGAGCTTGTCGGCGCCGTCGGCGGCCTCGGCGGTCTTGTCGTGCAGGTCGGAGAAGGAGACGAAGATCTTGTCGAGGAAGCCGCGGGAGGCGTTGGCCGTCGCGGCGGAACGGACCTCGGCGAAGACGGTGCGCGAGATCGACCCGACGATGTAGTTGTTCGCGTCGTTGGTGCGGACCTGGAGCGCGCTGGTGGTGGGGTCGTCGCCGGAGCTGGAGGCGATCTTCTTGCTGAAGTCGGCGGGCATGGTCAGGGAGAGGTAGTACTTCCCCTTCTCCAGGCCCTTGGCGGCCTCGCCCGCGTCGACCTCGTGCCAGTCGAAGGTCTTGCTGGCGTGCAGCTTCTTGGTGATCTCCCCGCCCGCGTCGATGTGCTTGCCCGCGGCGTCGGCGCCCTTGTCGGCGTTGACGAGCGCGACCGGGATCTTGTCGAGGCGGCTGTACGGGTCCCAGAACGAGCAGAGGTAGAGGGCGCCGTAGAGCAGCGGGAGCAGGAGGAGGGCCACGAGCGCGGCGGCGGGCAGCTTCCCCCGGCCGAACCGCTTGAGCTCAAGCGCGGCGAGCTTCGGCGAGCGCATCCGCCGCCCCCTTCGTGTCGGTTCCGGTGTCGGTGTCGGCGTCGGATTCGGCGGCGGTGGCCGTGGCAGGGGCCGTTCCGGGCTCGGTGACGGGCTCGGTGACGGGCTCGGTGACGGGCTCGGTGTCGGCGTCCGTACCCGTGTCCGTGCTGGTGGCCGCGGGGCGGGCCGCGGCCGTGCGCAGGACCAGTGCGTCCTCGGGGGCCTCGCTGCAGACGGCCAGGACGGTGGTGCCGGAGTCGGCGATGTGCCGCAGCAGGGTCCAGGCCTCGGCGCGTTCCGCGTCGGAGAGCTTGAGGTCGGTGTCGTCGACGGCCAGCAGCCGGGGGCCGCCGAGCAGCGCGATGGCCACCGAGAGCCGCAGGGCTTCGAGCCGTTCCAGGTCGCGCACGGAGGTGCGCGGACCCTTGGGCAGGCTCTCCAGGCGCAGTCCTACGGCGGCCAGGACGGCCTCGATCCGGGCCGCGGCGCTCGACGCGCGCTCGGCGCGGGGGCGGAACAGGGCCCGGACGGGGGCGTCGTAGCGGCGCTGGAGCAGGGCGCCCTCGCGCAGCTGCTCAGCGACGGTGAGCGCGGGATCGAGGTCGGTGACCCCGGGGACCGGGCCGAGGGCGGCGATCCGGCGGACCGCGGCCATCTTCTTCGGCAGCCGGTGGCGGCCGATCTCGGCGGATCCCTCGGTGGGCTTCATGCGGCCGGTGAGCGCGAGGAGCAGGCAGGTCCGGCCACTGCCGGAGGGCCCCTCGACGGCGATCAGCGAACCGGCCGGAGCGTCGAACGACACTCCCCGGAAGACCCAGCCTCGTGGGCCTTTGAGTCCGAAGTCCTCGGCCTTGACGGCCGCTCCGTGCGGGCTGTCCACACCCTCCCCCTCTTTTTGAACTGACTGGTCAGTGCAAAAACTATCACCATGGCTCCACGAACCGCACATCCGGGGGGTGTTGTCCAGCCAAAGGGGGGAACCCGCAGGTCAGAACGATTGTCAGTGGGTGCCCTCACGATGGAGGGGAAGTCCGCACCCCGTACGGGTGCACGCAACGCTCCACGCAACGACAGGAGGTTCGTCATGGCCACACCGTCCCCGTCCCCTGTCCATCCCGTCGCGCGCAAGTCCGCTGCCCCTCCGGCCGCCGTCGAGCTGCTCGACAAGGCCCGTCGCGGGCTTGCCGAGGCCGCGCGTCTGCCCCGGGCCAACGAGCGCTATGCCACCGCCCACCTCGCGGCCCTGCGCACCGCCGCGGCGGTGCTCGCCGCGCGCGGGCGGCCCGAACCGGTGCACCCGCGCAGGCGGCCCCGGATCCGCAGCGCCTGGGAGGTGCTCCCCCAGGTGGCCCCGGAGCTGACGGAGTGGAGCGCCCTCTTCGCCTCGGGGGCCGCCCGCCGGGCCCGGGCCGAGGCGGGGATAGCCGACGCGGCGAGCACCCGCGACGCGGACGACCTGGTGCGGGCCACGGGGATGTTCCTGCGGCTGGTGGAACGGATGCTGGAGCTCCGGCCGACCCTGCCGGAACCCCGGGCGGGCCGCCCCGAGCTGGGATGACCTGAGCGGACGGCGAAGGCAATAGGGTGGGGCCGGACCGCTCACCCTTCAGCGCCGAGGAGCCATCAGCCGTGTCGGACACTTCCCGCCCCCGTGCCTCCCTCCGCACCGCCGTGGTGTGGGAGGTCCTGAAGGAGGCCCTCGACCGCCGGGTCAAGGCGACCGGGCGGGATGTGCTCGACGTACTGGACACCGGTGGCGGCACCGGCAAGTTCGCCGTCCCGGTGGCCCGGCTCGGCCACCGCGTGACCGTGGTCGACCCCAGCCCGAACGCGCTGTTCGGGCTGGAGCGCCGGGTCGCCGAGGCCGGGGTCGCCGACCTGGTCCGCGGGGTCCAGGGCGATGCCCAGGGCCTGCTCGACGTCGTCGACCGCGAGGCGTACGACGTGGTGCTGTGCCACGGCGTGCTGGAGTACGTCGACGACCCGGCCGAGGGCGTGGCCAACGCCGTCGCGGCGCTGCGGCCCGGCGGCACGCTCAGCCTGCTCGGCGCCGGACTCGGCGGAGCCGTCCTGGCCCGCGCGCTGGCCGGGCACTTCACCGAGGCCCGGACGGCCCTGACCGACCCGGCGGGCCGCTGGGGCGCCGGTGACCCGATGCCGCGCCGGTTCACCGCCGACCAGCTCAGCGAACTGGTCGCCGGAGCGGGCCTCGCGGTCGGCTCCGTGCACGGCGTGCGGATCTTCGCCGACCTGGTCCCCGGAGTCCTGGTGGACACCGAGCCGGGAGCCGTCGAAGCACTGCTGCGCCTGGAGGAAGCGGCGGCCGAGCTGCCCGCCTTCCACGCGGTCGCCACGCAGCTGCACGTCCTGGGCGAGAAGCGCGTCTGATCTGCGGCGCTGCCGTGAACGGAGTGTGCCGTCGGCACCCCGTTCAGCCGGTCGGCCCCGTATGATCGGGGGACACCGTCGGCATGGTGGACGGGCCATTGGGGAATAAGCGCCTCAACGACCGCCCTTACGACGGTACGGTTTGGCGAAATGGCGTAGAGGGGCGGGTTTCACGGGGGCGATTCCCTGCCTATCCTGGAGGGGACCCCTGGTCGCTACCCCGCGCGACCGACGGATGAGGAGGACTCCCGTGCCGCTCTCGGAGCACGAGCAGCGAATGCTCGAGCAGATGGAGCGAGCGCTGTACGCCGAAGATCCCAAGTTCGCGACAGCGCTTGAGGGAAGCGGGCTGCGTACGTACACCCGACGACGGGTCTACCAGGCAGTCGCAGGCTTTCTGGTGGGTATCGCGCTCCTCATGACCGGAATGGTCGCGCAGAACCTGATCTGGGTCAGTGTGGTGGGGTTCCTCGTCATGCTGGGCTGTGCGGTTCTCGCGGTCACCGGATGGCGCAAGGCACCCAAACCTGGCGAGCATCCCGTGGCCGGCGCCGGTGACGCGGGCCACGACCAGAACCGGCAGCGCCGGACCATGATGAACCGGATCGAGCAGCGGTGGCAGCGACGCCGTGACGAGCAGGGCCAGTAGGGCCCCGCAAAACTTTCGGTGAGGGGATGAGCGCCTGAACGGCGCTCATCCCCTTTCCGGTCCGGCCCCGTCCCGTCTGGCGGTTCGCAACGCCCGGCCGGGCCCGGGTGCTGCATGATGACCGGGTGAGTGTCCTCCCCCTGGTCTTCACCAGCGGCTGGGCCAGCGGAATCAACGCCTACGCCGTGGTCCTGCTGCTCGGCATCTTCGGCGCGACCGGGGTCACCGACGAGGTGCCCGCCTCGCTCCAGCGCACCGACGTCCTCATCGTCGCGGCCGTCCTGTTCCTCTGCGAGGCCGTCGCCGACAAGATCCCGTACGTGGACTCGCTCTGGGACACCGTCCACACCGTCATCCGCCCCGTCTCCGGGGCCGTCGTCGGCGCGCTGCTGGCCGGACAGAGCGGCTCCCTCTCCGACATCGCCGCCGGGGCCGTCGGCGGGTCCACCGCGCTGGCCAGCCATTTCGTCAAGGCGGGCACCCGGATGGCGGTGAACACCTCGCCCGAGCCGTTCACCAACATCGCGCTGAGCACGGCCGAGGACCTCGGGGTCGGCGGGATCGTCACCTTCGCCATGTTCAACCCGCAGGCCGCCGCCGTCATCGCCGGGGTGCTGCTGCTCATCGGGCTCGCCCTGCTCTTCTACCTCTGGAGCCGGATCCGCCGCTTCCGGCGCCGCCGGGCCCAGCGCCGCGAGGAGAAACGGCTGGCCCATGCCTCGCCGACGAGGCCACCGGGGTGACTCGGTAGGGTCGGACGCATGGCACGAATTGCGGTGATCGGCGCCGGGATGGGCGCGATGGCGACGGCCGCCCGGCTGGCTGTGGCGGGCCACCGGGTGACGGTGTACGAGCGCTCGGCGACCTACGGCGGAGCGGTGGGGCGCTTCGAGCGCGACGGCTTCGTCTTCGACACCGGCCCTGGCCTGCTGCACCTCCCCGCCGTCTACCGCGACCTGTTCGTGAAGACCGGAAAGCGCCCTCTGGAGGAGTGCGCCGAGCCGGTCCAGGTGGACCCCTCGGCCCGGCACCTGCTGGCCGACGGCACGGACGTCACCCTCCCCAACGCCTCGCGCGGCGGCGTCGCCACCGTCCTCGACCAAGCCTTCGGCGCGGGCGCCGGGGAGCGCTGGAGCGGGGTGCTCGGGCGGGCCCGCAGCGCCTGGGACGCCACCCGCCGCCCGCTGCTGGAGGAGCCCCTGTGGCCCGACTGGCAGGTACTGGCCCGCGACCCCTACCCCGCGCTGCGGGGCAGCGGGCTGCTGCGCCGCCGCCCGCCGACGCTGGCCGAGGTGGCCCGGCGGGAGCTGGGCGGGCCGCTCGCCACCCTGCTGGAGGCGATGGTGCTGGGGCACGGCGTGGACCCGCGGACCGCTCCGGCCTCCGCCGTGGTGCTCCCGTACATGGAGCAGACCTTCGGCAGCTGGTACGTCCGCGGCGGGATCCGGGAGCTGGCCACCGCCGTGTACGAGCGCTGCCGGGAGCGGAAGGTGGAGTTCTGCTTCGGCGCCCCGGTACGGGAGGTGCTGGAGCGCGACGGCCGGGCGGCCGGGGTACTGCTGGCCGACGGGACCCGGGCCGAAGCCGACGCGGTGGTCTGCGGGGCCGATCCCCGGGGGCTCCTCGTCCCGCTGCTGCCCGGGTCGCTGCCCTGGCCCGGGGGCGCGGTCGTCCCGCGCACGGAGGCGCTGAGCCGGACCACCCTGTTCCTCGCGCTGCGCGGCCCGCGCCCCCCGGACACCGCCCACCGGACGGTGGTGCACTCCCCCGGTGCCCGCCCCGTCACCGTGCTGCGGCCCGACGACCCCGCCACGCGCCCCGACGCGGACCACGAGGCGGTCACCGTGAGCGCTGTGTGCACCGCTTCCGGGGTACCGGCCGAGGAGCTGCTGGCGGCGGCCGGGCGGGCCGTTGCGGGGCTGCGGGAGCGGCTGCTGTGGCAGGAGGCGCGCACCCCGGCCGATGTCGCGGAGGCCACGGGCGCCGCGGGGGGCGCGGTTCCGCCGCCCGCCCTCGCGGGCGCGGACGGCCGGATGCTCTACCCCGCCAACGCGACGGCCCTGCCCGGGCTGTACCTGGCGGGCGGCTGGGCGCACCCCGGCGGCGGGCTGGCGCACGCCGGGATGACGGGGGCCCTGGTGGCGGGCCTGATCGTGGAGGGGGCCGGGTTCCGCGGCTCCCGGTGAGCACCGGGGGCCGGGGCGGCGGGGGCGGCCGGGGTCAGTAGCGGTACGGCTCGTACTCCCCCGTGCCCTGGTACGGGTACGGGTAGGGCTGCTGCTGCTGCTGCGGATCCGCCGGGTCCTGCTGCTGCGGCTGCTGCTGGTACGGGGCGTCCTGCTCGGTGTAGCGCTGCTGCGGCACCCACACACCACCGGGCGGGGTGTCCATGGAGTACTGCTCGTAGACCGCCGGTCTCTGGGCCGCGTACGGGTCGGCGGCGTACGGGTCGGCCGCGTACGGGTCGGCCGCGTACGGCGGGTAGTCAGCGTACGGCGCGGGCTGGGCGAGCCCGCCGGTGCCGATGTAGGGGTCGGAGTAGGCGGCGTACACCGGCTGCTCCCCGGCCGCCGGGTAGCCGGTGTGGTAGTCGTACCCGTCGCCCTGGCCCTGCCCCTGCGGGGACTGCTGGGGCTGCTGGTCGTAGTAGGGCGTGTACTGGTGGGCGTCCTGCTCGCCCGCGCCGAACGGGGAGGCGAAGGCCGCCGTCTGCCCCGCGTCGGCGGCCTGGGCCGCGGCGAAGGCCTGGGTGGCCTGGACCCCGTCCGCACCCCGGCCCTCGGACCCGAAGTCCCGGTCCTCGTCGCCCTGCGCGCCGGCCGCGCCCTCGGGCCCGTACTCCAGCCCGGTCACTTCCAGCGCGGGCTCACGCGGTGCGCCGCCCGCCCCGCGCCGCCGCTTGGAGGCGGTCCGTACGGGCGCCCCGCCCCGGCGCAGAGCCCAGCCCGCCACGAACCCCTTGCGGAAGGAGAGCGTCACCAGGGCCTGGCCGACCGCGAAGGCGGTCGCGCCCGCGGCGATGACCAGCACCGACGGCAGCACCACCCCGGCGACCACGCCGACGAAGCCGCCGAAGGCGAGCAGCCGCCAGCGCAGCCTGGCCTTGTACTGCAGCAGTACCTCGGCAAGCAGCCACAACGCGACGAAGCCGAACGCGATGTAGAGGACCGTCATTCCCATGCATGGCCCCTCTCGGGTAGGCCGCCCACGGGTACGGCCGTTCAGGCCCGCTGATGCAGGCCCAGGTTCTCGTAGATCTCCAGTGTCGCCGTGGAGTTGTGCGTGATGAAGTGCAGTCCTGGTACGCCCTCGGACAGCAGCCGCGCGCAGAACTCCGTGGCGAACTCGATGCCAATGGAGCGTACAGCGGCTCGATCGTCCTTGACCGCGAGCATGCGATCTTTCAACTCCACCGGGAAGACGGCGTTGCTCAGTTCCGGCAGCCGGTCGAGGGTCCTCACGTTCACAACAGGCATGACTTCAGGGATGATCGGGGTCTCGCAGCCCGCTTTTTCCACGCGGTCGCGCAGTCGGAGGTAGTTCTCCGGATCGAAGAACATCTGCGTGATCGCGTAGTCGGCGCCCGCACGGCACTTGTCCACGAAGTGCCGGATGTCCGTGTCCCAGTCGAGGGAGCGCGGGTGCATCTCGGGGAAGGCCGCGACGCCGACGCAGAAGTCGCCGGACTCCTTGATCAGCCGGACCAAATCGGCGGCGTAGAGCACGCCCTCGGGGTGCTCGATCCAGTCGCCCAGCGGGTCGCCGGGCGGGTCGCCGCGCAGCGCGAGCATGTTCCGGATCCCGGCGTCGGCGTACTGGCCCAGGACGTTGCGCAGCTCCGCGACGGAGTGGTCGACGGCGGTGAGGTGCGCGACCGGGGTCAGCGTGGTGTCGGCGGCGATCCGCTCGGTCGCCTTGACCGTGCCGCCACGGGTGGAACCGCCGGCTCCGTAGGTCACGGAGACGAAGCCCGGGGCGACCGCCTCGATGCGCCGCAGGGCGTTCCAGAGGCTGCGCTCACCCTTCTCGGTCCGGGGCGCGTAGAACTCGAAGGAGTACGACGGCATGCCGGACGCGAGGATGTCGCGGACGGTGCGTGCGCGGTCCGGGCGGGTGGAAGCGGTACCAAGGGCCATATGCGCAGGTTAGACGCGGCTCCGCGGCGACCGAAGCGGCGTCCACCGATTGGACACGTTTTTGGACAGATCCGGCCGGGCCGCTGGTCTCCCGGTTGATCCGGCGGTTCCCGCCGCGATGCCCGCGGCGGTTCAGCCCAGGCGCGCGCGGACCCGCTTCGCGAGCGAGGCGGCGGCCGCGCCCGGGTCGGCGGCCTCGGTGATCGCACGGACGACCACGACCCGCTCGGCGCCCGCGTCGAGCACCTCGTCCAGGGTGTCGGCTTCGATCCCGCCGATGGCGAACCAGGGCCGCTCCTGGGCCAGCGAGGCCGCGTACCGGACCAGGTCGAGCCCGGGGGCGAAGCGGCCGGGCTTGGTCGGGGTGGGCCAGCAGGGGCCGGTGCAGAAGTAGTCGACGCCCGCTTCGGCGACGGCGGCGTCCACCTCCGACTCGGCGTGGCAGGACCGGCCGATCAGCACGGCGCCGCCGAGGATCGCCCGGGCGGCGGGGACGGGGATGTCGCCCTGGCCCAGGTGCAGGACGTCGGAGCCGATGGCGTGGGCGACGTCGGCGCGGTCGTTGACCGCGAGGAGCTTGCCGTGGCGCCGGACTGCCTCGGCGAAGACCTGGAGGTACTCCAGTTCCTCGCCCGCTTCCATGCCCTTGTCGCGGAGCTGGACGATGTCGACCCCGCCCGCGAGGACGGCGTCGAGGAACTCGGGGAGGTCGCCCTGTCGCTTGCGGGCGTCCGTGCACAGGTAGAGCCGGGCATCGGACAGCTGCTGCATTGGGAAACCCCCGTGATGGTCGCGGTGTACGGGCCGCGGGCGGGCCCGTACACCGCGTGGAGCGGATCAGGTCAGACGGCGAGCGCCTGAGCGCGGCGCTTCACCTCCGTGCCGCGATTCTCGCTCAGGGCCTGTACAGGGGTGCCGGGCAGGGTGGGGTCGGCGGTGAACAGCCACTCCAGGATCTCGTCGTCGGAGAAGCGGTCGTCGCGCAGCACGGTCAGCAGGCCGACGAGGCCCTTGACCACCTTGTCGCCGTCAATGAAGGCGGCGGGCACCTGGAGGGAACGGTTCTCACCGCGGCGCACCGCGAGGAGCTGGCCCTCCTTCACCATCTGCCGGACTTTGGTCACCTCGATGCCGAGCATCTCCGCGATGTCGGGGAGGTAGAGCCAGGCGGGGACGAGGGTTTCGATCTTTGCGTCAATCTCGGTCACGAGGACAAGCGTGCCATCCGGGACGGACAGCCGGTAGTCGGGCGGTCCGTGCGGGGGTCCGGAGCACGTCAGAGGGCCGCCGCCTTCAGCGGAACGGCGGGGTCCGCGACCCGTTCCGGATCCACCCGGGCCCCGGACTCGATGAGCTTGCGGCCCTGCGCCAGATCCCGGGGGCGGCCCACGGCGAACACCGCCACCAGCGCTCCCTCGCGCAGCCAGCACACCGACCAGGTGGCCCCGGCCGGGTCCCCGCGCCACAGCAGGGTGTCGGCCCCGCCGTGGTGCCCGGCGTACTGGACGAAGCGGCCGAACTGCTCGGACCAGAAGTACGGGACGGGGTCGTAGACGGCGGCGGGGACCCCGGCGGCCGCGGCCAGGATGTTGGTGGCGACGGTGCGCGGGCCCTGCAGGGCGTTGTCCCAGTGGTGTACGAGGAGCCGGGCGCCGTAGCGCGCGGAGGGGAAGGAGGCGCAGTCGCCGACGGCGTACACGTCGGCGAGGGAGGTCCGCAGGTGGGCGTCGGCGGTGACCGAGCCGTCGGGGCCGCGCTCCACGCCCGTCCCGGCCAGCCAGCCGGTGGCGGGGCGGGCGCCGATGCCGACGACCACGGCGGTGGCGGGCAGCTCGCCGCCGTCGGCCAGCAGCACCCGGCCGGGGGCTCCGGCCCCGCCCGGTTCGATCCCGGCGACCCGGGCGCCGGTGATCAGGCGGGCTCCGGCCTGGGCGTACCAGTCGGCCATGGGGGCGGCGACCTCGGCGGGCAGGGCGCCCGCGAGCACCCGGTCGGCGGCCTCGACCACGGTGACGGCGCAGCCCGCCCGGCGTGCGGCGGTGGCGAACTCGGCGCCGATCCAGCCCGCGCCGATGACCACGGCCTCGGGGGCGGCGGCGAGCACCGGGCGCAGCCGCCGGGCGTCGTCGAGGGTGCGCAGCAGGTGGACGCCGGGCAGGCCGTCGGTGCCGGGCAGGGTGAGCGGTTCGGCGCCGGTGGCCAGGACCAGGACGCCGTACGGGACCGGGCCCGCGGTGGTGTCGAGCGCGTGGTCGGCGGCGCGCAGGGCGGTGGCCTCGACCCCGAGGCGCAGCTCGATGTCCAGCGCGGCGAAGTCCACGTCGAAGGCGGCGCCCTCGGCCGTGCCGAGGAGGACCGCCTTGGAGAGCGGGGGCCGGTCGTAGGGCGGGTGGGGTTCGGCGCCCAGCAGGGTCACCGGTCCGGTGAAGCCCTGCTCGCGCAGGGCGACCGCGGTCTGCACCCCGGCCATTCCGGCGCCGACGATCACCACGGCGGGCGGGCTCTTGTGCGTCTGCTCGTTCACGCCGCCCAGCCTAATCATCTGACGATCAGTCAGGAATAGGAGGCAGCCTTACCGGGCCCCGGGGGCGGGGTTAGTCTGGCCACCGTACCTATCGCGGGAGTCCGGGCGGACCGGGCTGAGAGGGAGGCTGGACGGCCTCCGACCGTACGAACCTGATCCGGGTCATGCCGGCGAAGGGAGGGGCTGGACGCCCATGCACTCTTTCGGAACATCCGGCCGGGGATGCGATGTCCTCGTCATCGGGGGCGGCATCATCGGCCTGGTCACCGCCTGGCAGGCGGCCCGGCGCGGGCTGCGCGTCGCCCTGGCCGATCCGGCGCCCGGCGGCGGCGCCGCCCAGGTCGCGGCGGGCATGCTCGCCGCCGTCACCGAGCTGCACTACGGCGAGGAGACCCTGCTCGCCCTGAACCTCGCCTCCGCCGAGCGCTACCCGCGCTTCGCCGCCGACCTCGCCGACGCCAGCGGCGGCCTGGACATCGGCTACCGCGCCTGCGGCACCCTCGCCGTCGCCCTCGACGCCGACGACCGGGTCCACCTGCGCGAACTGCACGCCCTCCAGCGCCGCTGCGGCCTGGAGTCGGAGTGGCTGACCGGCCGCGAGTGCCGCCGCCTGGAGCCGATGCTGGCCCCGGGCGTCCGGGGCGGCCTGCGTGTCGACGGCGACCACCAGGTCGACCCCCGGCGGCTCGCCGCCGCCCTGCTGGCCGCCTGCGAACGCGCCGGGGTGACCCTCCACCGGACCGGCGCGGCCCGGCTGGGCGTCACCGCCGACCGGGCCGCCGGGGCGGTGCTCGACGACGGCACCGAGGTGGCCGCCGGTCAGGTGGTGCTGGCCGCGGGCAGTCTCAGCGGCAGGCTGGACGGCGTACCGCCGGAGGTGCTGCCTCCGGTGCGGCCGGTCAAGGGGCAGGTACTGCGGCTCTTCGTACCGCCCGCCTACGCGCCCTTCCTGTCCCGCACCGTACGGGCCGTGGTCCGCGGCAGCCACGTCTACCTGGTCCCCCGCGAGAACGGCGAACTCGTCGTCGGCGCCACCAGCGAGGAACTGGGCTGGGACACCACCGTCACCGCGGGCGGGGTGTACGAGCTGCTGCGCGACGCGCACGAACTGGTGCCCGGGATCACCGAACTCCCGCTCACCGAGACCCGTGCGGGCCTGCGCCCCGGCTCCCCCGACAACGCCCCCCTGCTGGGCCCCACCGACCTGCCGGGGCTGCACCTGGCCACCGGGCACTACCGCAACGGCGTGCTGCTGACCCCGCTGACCGGCGAGGTGATGGCCGACGTCCTCACCACCGGCGAGCTGCCCGAGGTGGCCCGGCCCTTCAGCCCCCGCCGTTTCTCCGCCGTACGCGAGGAGTCCCCCGCATGACCGTCTCCGGCACCTGTGTCATCTCCGTCAACGGCGAACCCCGCGAGATCTCCGCGGGCACCACCCTCGACGCCGTCGTCGCCACCCTGAGCGCCGCCCCCAGGGGGGTCGCCGCCGCGCTCAACGAGAGCGTGGTCCCGCGCGGCCAGTGGCCGCTCACGCCGGTCGGCGACGGCGACCGCGTCGAAGTCCTCACCGCCGTCCAGGGAGGCTGAGCCATGACCGACGACCTCTTCGTCCTGGGGGGCCGGACCTTCTCGTCCCGCCTGATCATGGGCACGGGCGGAGCGCCCAGCCTCGACGTGCTCGAACGGGCGCTGCTCGCCTCCGGTACGGAACTCACCACCGTCGCGATGCGGCGCCTGGACCCCACGGTCCAGGGCTCCGTGCTGTCCGTGCTGAACCGGCTCGGCATCGCGGTGCTGCCGAACACCGCGGGCTGCTTCACCGCGGGCGAGGCCGTGCTGACCGCGCGGCTGGCGCGGGAGGCGCTGGGCACGGACTGGATCAAGCTGGAGGTGGTCGCCGACGAGCGGACCCTCCTGCCCGACGGGGTCGAGCTGCTGGACGCGGCCGAGACCCTGGTCGACGAGGGCTTCACGGTCCTCCCGTACACCAACGACGACCCGGTGCTCGCGCGGAAGCTGGAGGACGTGGGCTGCGCCGCGATCATGCCACTGGGGTCGCCGATCGGGTCCGGGCTGGGCATCCGCAACCCGCACAACTTCGAGCTGATCACGGAACGGGCGGGGGTGCCGGTGATCCTCGACGCGGGGGCCGGGACCGCGTCCGACGCGGCCCTGGCGATGGAGCTGGGGTGCGCGGGGGTGATGCTGGCGTCGGCCGTGACGCGGGCGCAGGTGCCGGTGCTGATGGCGGCGGCGATGCGGGACGCGGTGGCGGCGGGGCGGCTCGCGTACCGGGCGGGGCGGATCCCCCGCCGCCACTTCGCCACGGCGTCCACCCCCACCGAAGGCCGCCCCACCCTGGACCCCGAACGCCCAGCCTTCTAACCCACCCTTCCAGCCCCACCGGGCGCCACCTCCAGCCCCTCCGGGCCGCACGTCCAGCCCCACCGGGCCGCACGTCCAGCCCCACCGGCCGCCCCCCCCCGGAGGGCGAGCCAGCCCGCAGGGCCCCACCCGCCCCGGCCACGTACGGCCCGGCATTGCGCACCGGCAGCCTCCGGCGGGCCCTCAAACGCCGGGCGGGCTGGATAGGCGCGGCCCCCGGCACAGGACCCGGCCTCCGGCGAGGCCGCGCGGCGCGGCGGGCCGGATGGGGGCTTCGGCGCCCGCCCGACAGGCCGGGTCCGGCAGGGGCCCTCGGCCGAGGGGTGCGTCACAGGTGGGCTGCAAGGTGGGGAGCGGGGGGTGGGGGGCCGCGGGCCACTCGTAGAATCGCCGGGTGGATACGACCCTGGACGACCCCCTCGTCGGGCGCGCGCTCGACGGCCGCTACCGCATCGACGCCCGCATCGCGGCAGGCGGCATGGCCACGGTCTACCGCGCCCTCGACACCCGCCTCGACCGCGTGCTCGCCCTCAAGGTGATGCACCCGGCCCTCGCCGCCGACGCCGCCTTCGTGGAGCGCTTCATCCGCGAGGCCAAATCCGTGGCGCGCCTCGCGCACCCCAATGTGGTCGGCGTCTTCGACCAGGGCACGGACGGCCCGTACGTCTTCCTCGCCATGGAGTACGTCTCCGGCTGCACCCTGCGGGACGTCCTGCGCGAACGCGGCGCACTGCAGCCGCGCGCCGCGCTGGACATCCTGGAGCCGGTGCTCGCCGCCCTCGGCGCCGCCCACCGCGCCGGTTTCGTGCACCGGGACATGAAGCCCGAGAACGTCCTGATCGGCGACGACGGCCGGGTGAAGGTCGCCGACTTCGGCCTCGTCCGCAGCGTCGACGCGGTCACCGACACCACCGGCTCGATCCTCGGCACCGTCTCCTACCTCGCCCCCGAGCAGATCGAGACCGGCCTGACCGACACCCGCGTCGACGTCTACGCCTGCGGTGTCGTCCTGTACGAGATGCTCACCGGCGCCAAGCCGCACACCGGCGGCACCCCGGCCCAGGTGATCTACCGCCACCTCAACGAGGACGTGCCGTCCCCCTCGGCGGCCGTCCCCGGGCTGCCGGTGGTGCTGGACGAGCTGGTCGCCGCGGCCGCCGCCCGCAACCCCGAGCTGCGCCCGTACGACGCGGTGGCCCTGCTCTCCCTGGCCCGCGAGGCCCGTTCCGTCCTCAGCGAGGTCGAACTGGACGCCGTACCGCCGCAGGCCCGCGCCGAGGAGCGCACGGCGGCCGAGGACCGCACCAGCGTGATCCCGCGCAGCGCCCCCGCGGCCGCCCCCACCCAGCACACCTCCCGGCTGGAGCGCCCGGAGCCGCCGCAGCGGCAGCACGCCGTACGCCGTCCACGTCCCCGGCGCACCACCTACCTGGGCATCGCCGGGGCCCTGCTCGCCGTGGCCCTGGGCACCGGCGTCTGGTACATCAGCGCGGGCCAGTTCACCAAGGTCCCGCACCTGCTCGGCAAGACCGAGGAACAGGCCCGGACCCAGCTCTCGGCGGCCGGTCTCGGCGTGAAGGGGGTGGACCGGAAGTTCAGCGGGACCTTCGAGCGCGGCACCGTGATGAACAGCGATCCGGAGAGCGGCAAGCGGATCCGCGGCAACGGGTCGGTGACGCTGACCGTCTCGCGCGGCCCCGAGGTCGTCCTCGTCCCCAACGTCAGGGGCAAGCCCCTGGACGCGGCCAAGGCCGAGCTGACCAGGGCGGGCCTCGCGCCCGGCTTGGTCACCCAGGCCTTCAGCCAGGACCTCCCCCAGGGCGCGGTCATCAGCACCGACCCGGCGGGCGGCGACCAGCGCGCCCCGGACACGGCCGTGGCGCTGGTGGTCAGCAAGGGCCGCCCGCTGCAGGTCCCGAGCGTGGTCGGTGCGGGCGTCGAGCAGGCCCGGACGGGTCTGGAGGACCTCGGTCTGAAGGTCGAGATCGCGCCCGAGCAGGTCAACTCGGCGAGCCCGGCGGGCTCGGTCGCCAACCAGTCGCTCAGCGCGGGCGCCCAGGCGGCGGCGGGCGACACCGTCACGCTGACCGTGTCCAAGGGCCCGCGCCAGGTCCAGGTACCGGACGTCACCAACCAGGATGTGGACGCCGCGAAGCGGGCGCTGGAGGGCGCGGGCTTCAAGGTGAGGGTCGAGCGGCCGTTCCTGTCCTTCAGTAACACCGTGGACACCCAGTCCGTGCCGGGCGGCCAGAGCGCCGCCGAGGGCAGCACCATCACCGTCAAGACCAAGGGCCTGTAGATGTCCGAGCAGCGCAATCCGGTGGGCGGGCACGTCCCAGTCGCGGGCGGCCTCGCGTCCGTGGGTCTGGCCTACGCCCGGGAGATGGGCGCCGAGGCCGTGCAGGTCTTCGTCGCCAACCCGCGCGGCTGGGCCACCCCGGCGGGCAACCCGAAGCAGGACGAGCTGTTCCGCGCGCGGTGCGCCGAGGAGTCCCTCCCCGTGTACGTGCACGCGCCGTACCTGATCAACTTCGGCTCGCACACCGAGGCGACGGTGGAGAGGTCGGTGGAGTCCCTGCGCCACTCGCTGCGCCGGGGCCGGGAGATCGGCGCGCGCGGGGTGGTCGTGCACACCGGTTCGGCGACCGGAGGCCGCCCGCGCGAACTCGCGTTCGCGCAGGTCAGGGAGCACATGCTGCCGTTGCTGGACGAGTTGACGCATGACGACGACCCCTTCCTGCTGCTGGAGTCGACGGCCGGGCAGGGCTTCTCGCTGTGCTCGCGGACCTGGGACTTCGGCCCGTACTTCGAGGCCCTCGACGCCCATCCCCAGCTCGGCATCTGCCTCGACACCTGCCACATCTTCGCGGCGGGGCACGACCTCGCGGAGCCGGGCGGGACCAAGCAGACGCTGGACCTGCTCGTGGACGCGGTCGGCGAGGGACGGCTGAAACTGATCCACGCCAACGACTCCAAGGAGGGCGTGGGCGCGCACAAGGACCGGCACGCGAACATCGGCCAGGGCCACATCGGGCGCGACGCCTTCGCCGAGCTGTTCTCGCACCCCGCGACGGACGGCGTACCGCTGATCATCGAGACGCCGGGCGGCAAGGAGGGGCACGCGGCGGACGTGGCCCTGCTCAAGGAACTGCGCGCACTCCACTGATCCCACACTCCCCAGAGTCATGGGAATACCCCTGGGGGGTATACGGTTCCGCCCTATCGACAGGACCGCATTCCGCGTTCCTCACTGGGGGTCGTCATGGATCACGCACACGAGCACCAGCACCAGCACGGGCACGAGCCCGCGCACCACCGCCCGGGACACGGCGGATGGGCGATGGCCGCCAAGGCCACCCTCCACTGCCTGACCGGATGCGCCATCGGCGAAGTGCTCGGCATGATCGTCGGCACGGCCCTGGGCTGGGGGAACGTGGCGACGATGGTCCTGGCGATCGTCCTCGCCTTCGTCTTCGGTTACGCGCTGACCCTGCGCGGAATCCTGGCGGCGGGCGTGGACCCGCGGACCGCCTTCCGCGTGGCGCTGGCCGCCGACACCGTCTCGATCGCCGTCATGGAGCTGATCGACAACGGCGTGATCGCGCTCTGGCCGGGTGCGATGGACGCGCAGCTGTCACAGGCCCTGTTCTGGATCGTCCTGGCGGTCTCGCTCGCGGCGGCCTTCGTCGTCACCACCCCGGTCAACAAGTGGCTGATCGGCCGCGGCAAGGGCCACGCGGTGGTCCACCCGTACCACTGAGCGGTACCGAGCACCGTCGGCGGTGCCACTGGTCAGAGCTCGGGGCCGTCGCCCGGCTCCTCCTGGTACGAGTAGCGCTGCTCGCGCCAGGGGTCGCCGATGTTGTGGTAGCCGCGCTCTTCCCAGAACCCGCGCCGGTCGGCGGTCATGTACTCGATCCCGCGGACCCACTTGGGGCCCTTCCAGGCATACAGGTGCGGGACGACCAGCCGCAGCGGGAAACCGTGTTCGGCGGTGAGGAGTTCACCGCCCTGATGGGTGGCGAAGACGGCCCGCTCGGAGGCGAAGTCCGCGAGCCGCATGTTCGAACTGAAGCCGTACTCGGCCCACACCATCACGTGGGTGACCGTCGGGGCGGGCGGAGCCAGTTCCAGCAGGCGGCGGGTCAACACACCGCCCCATTCGGCACCCGGCATGCTGAATTTCGTCACGCAGTGCAGATCGGCCACCACGGAGGCGAAGGGCAGGGCCGCGAACTCCTCGTGGTTCCAGCAGTGCTTGTCACCGTCGGCGGTGGCGCCGAAGACCCTGAACTCCCAGCGGTCCGGCTTGAACTTGGGTACGGGACCGTAGTGGGTGACCGGCCAGCCCTTCTGCAGCCGCTGCCCCGGAGGAAGCTCCAGCTGCTCTGCTTCCGGAGATTCGCGGCTTTCCGGCTGACCCATGAGTCCATGGTGACAGACTGGGCAGGGTGGTCATGACCAGGTCCGCCCTGATTCGGGCAAGTCCCAGTAACTCCCACTAAGGAGGCACTTACTGGACGGCCCCGGGCGGCGGTGCGAGGATGCGCGCACCTATCCCGTCACACCGTCCGGAAGGAGCCCGCTGCCATGCAGGGCGACCCCGAGGTTCTTGAATTCCTGAACGAGCAGCTGACCGGTGAGCTGACGGCCATCAATCAGTACTGGCTGCACTACCGCATTCAGGACAACAAGGGCTGGACCAAGCTCGCCAAGTACACGCGCGCCGAGTCCATCGACGAGATGAAGCACGCGGACAAGATCACCGAGCGCATTCTGATGCTCGACGGTCTGCCGAACTACCAGCGTCTCTTCCACGTCCGGGTCGGTCAGACCCTGACCGAGATGTTCCAGGCCGACCGGCAGGTCGAGGTCGAGGCCATCGACCGCCTCAAGCGCGGGATCGAGGTCATGCGCGGCAAGGGTGACATCACCTCGGCGCGGCTGTTCGAGGAGATCCTGGAGGACGAGGAGCACCACATCGACTACCTCGACACCCAGCTTGAGCTGATCGAGTCCATCGGTGAGCCGCTCTACATCGCACAGCTGCTGGAGCAGCCGGAAAGCTAGTGCACGACGGGGCGAACGTTGCCCGGTGCGGCACTGGTGCCGCACCAGCACGGGCCGAATCGGCCGGACGGGTGTCAGGCGGCTTCGGCGAGTACCGGTTCGGCCGGTGCCGTCCCGGAGACCAGCGCCGGGTCGGCCGCCAGCACGGCGGCAGCGTTGCCCTTCTCCAGCAGCTCGCGGCGGGGACACGCGCCCCGGCCGAGGATGCCCTGGATGGTCCGCACGCACGCGCCGCAGTCGGTGCCCGCCTTGGTGGCGGAGGCGATCTGGCGGGGCGAGCACGCGCCCGCGTCCGCGTGAGCCTTGACCTGCTTGTCCGTGATGCCGAAGCAAGAGCAGACGTACACGCGGTTCACCTCCCGGACCGAGTCAGCCAGCCATCCCCTGTTCGGTGAGGCTTACCTAACCCTACCTAAACTTAGGGTTCCCTAAAAGGCCTGGGCACGACGGTGGGGCGCGGATCACATCGATCCGCGCCCCGCCGTCACAGGAAGCTACCAACTCGTCGCGATTCCTACTGGTCGCGGTACATCTCGGCGACCAGGAACGCGAGGTCCAGCGACTGGCTGCGGTTGAGCCGCGGGTCGCAGGCCGTCTCGTAGCGCTGGTGCAGGTCGTCGACGAAGATCTCGTCGCCGCCGCCGACGCACTCGGTGACGTCGTCACCGGTCAGCTCGACGTGGATGCCGCCCGGGTGGGTGCCCAGCTCCTTGTGCACCTCGAAGAAGCCCTTGACCTCGTCGAGCACGTCGTCGAAACGGCGCGTCTTGTGGCCGGAGGCCGCCTCGTAGGTGTTGCCGTGCATCGGGTCGGTGACCCACCCGACGGTGGCACCGGACGCGGTGACCTTGTCGACCAGCGCGGGGAGCTTGTCGCGGACCTTGTCGGCGCCCATGCGGACGACGAAGGTCAGCCGGCCCGGCTCGCGCTCGGGGTCGAGGCGGTCGATGTAGGTCAGCGCCTCGTCCACGGTGGTCGTGGGGCCGAGCTTGATGCCGATCGGGTTGGCGATCTGCGAGCAGAACTCGATGTGCGCGTGGTCCAGCTGGCGGGTCCGCTCACCGATCCAGACCATGTGGCCCGAGGTGTCGTAGAGCTTGCCGGTGCGCGAGTCGGTGCGGGTCAGCGCGCCTTCGTAGTCGAGGAGCAGCGCCTCGTGGGAGGCGTAGAACTCCACGGCCTTGAACTCGGCCGGGTCGGTGCCGCAGGCCTTCATGAAGTTCAGCGCGTTGTCGATCTCCCGCGCGAGCTGCTCGTAGCGCTGCCCGGAGGGGGAGGCCTTCACGAAGTCCTGGTTCCAGGCGTGCACCTGGCGCAGGTCGGCGTAACCACCGGTGGTGAAGGCGCGCACCAGGTTCAGGGTCGAGGCGGAGGCGTTGTACATCCGCTTCAGCCGCTCGGGGTCCGGGATCCGGGACTCTTCGGTGAAGGCGAAGCCGTTGACGGAGTCACCGCGGTAGGTCGGCAGCGTGACGCCGTCGCGGGTCTCGGTGTCCTTGGAGCGCGGCTTGGAGTACTGGCCCGCGATGCGGCCGATCTTGACCACGGGCACGGAGGCCGCGTAGGTCAGGACGGCGCTCATCTGGAGCAGCGTCTTGAGCTTGGCTCGGATGTGGTCGGCGGAGACGCCGTCGAATGCCTCGGCGCAGTCGCCGCCCTGGAGCAGGAACGCCTCGCCCTTGGCGACGGCTCCCAGTCGGGCGCGCAGCTGGTCGCACTCACCCGCGAAGACGAGCGGAGGATACGACTCGAGGTCCGCGACGACAGCGCGCAGAGCCTCGGCATCGGGGTACGAAGGCTGCTGCGCCGCGGGAAGGTCTCGCCAGGTCGCCTTGGCGGCGGGGGCTTGGGTTTCAGCGTTCACGGTCACCTCGTACACATTACGTCGTCACAGGGGCCGTCCAGCCCTGCGATCGGATCGTGAGACGGACGTCCCTCGTCGGTGGACCGCGTGGGCTAGGGTGCCGGTCATGTACGCGAACTCGAACCAGAACTGGTGGTGGACCGCTCCTTCGGCGGCCCACTGACTCGCGTACCCACTCGACAGACGCGAAGGCCGCCCCGGGGGGCGGCCTTCGGTGTTTCCCGGGCCGCTCCTCTCCACGCACACCACTGGGAAGGACGCCCGACCATGAACGACCGCCCTGCGATCGACAGCCCCGCGAACGACCGTCCCCTCAACCCGCTGGACCGGCTGCTCGACGGTTCCGGCCCGCCGTTCGCGCTGCTGCGCCGCCGGACCCCCGGTCTGGACCACGACACCGTCGAGGTGCTGATCGGCCCGGTGCACGAGGCCGAGCGCCTCGCCGACCTCCCGGTCGGCGACCTGCCCACGCTCGCCCTGGTGCCCTTCCGGCAGATCCGCGAGCGCGGTTTCGACGTACGCGACGACGGCACCCCGCTGAGCGTGCTGGTCGCCGAGGAGGCGTACGCGCTCCCGCTCGACGAGGCCCTGGCGGCACTCCCGGACCACGAGGTGCGGGTCGAGGGCGGCGGCTTCGACGTCCCCGACGAGCGGTACGCGGCCACCGTGGAGCGGGTCATCGAGGACGAGATCGGCCGCGGCGAGGGCGCGAACTTCGTCATCCGGCGCACCTACGAGGGCCGCATCCCGGGCTACGGCCGGGCCGACGCGCTCGCCCTGTTCCGGCGGCTGCTGGTGGCCGAGCGGGGCGCGTACTGGACGTACGTCGTCCACACGGGCGGCCCGACCGGGCGGACCCTGGTCGGGGCCAGCCCCGAGGTCCACGTCCGGATGTCCGGCGGCACGGTGGTGATGAACCCGATCAGCGGGACCTACCGCTATCCCGCCGAAGGCCCCACGGCCGAGTCGCTCCTCGCCTTCCTCGGCGACCGCAAGGAGACCGAGGAGCTGTCGATGGTCGTCGACGAGGAACTGAAGATGATGTGCACGGTCGCCGACCGGGGCGGGGTCGTCGTCGGACCCCGGCTGAAGGAGATGTCCCACCTCGCGCACACCGAGTACGAGCTGCGCGGACGCTCGACCCTGGACGCGCGGGAGGTGCTGCGCGAGACGATGTTCGCGGCGACCGTCACCGGCTCCCCGGTGCAGAACGCCTGCCGGGTCATCGAGCGCTACGAGTCCGGCGGGCGCGGATACTACGCGGGCGCGCTCGCCCTGCTGGGCCGGGCCGCCGACGGGACGCAGAGCCTGGACTCCCCCATCCTGATCCGCACCGCCGACATCTCCCCCGACGGGACGCTGCGCGTGCCGGTGGGCGCGACGCTGGTGCGGCACTCCGACCCGGCGGGCGAAGTGGCCGAGACGCACGCCAAGGCCGCCGGGGTGCTGGCCGCGCTGGGGGTCCGCCCGGCCGCGCCCCGGCCCGCCGCGGGGCCGGTCCGGCTCGGCGACGATCCCCGGGTGACGGCGGCCCTGGCCGACCGCCGCCGGGACCTGGCGCCGTTCTGGCTGCGGATGCAGGAGCGGGCCGCCGAGGCGGACGGGCACGCCCTGGTCATCGACGCGGAGGACACCTTCACCGCGATGCTGGCGCACGTGCTGCGGGTGTGCGGGCTGGAGGTGACCGTACGCCGCTACGACGACCCGGGGCTGCGGGCCGCCGCCCTCGCGTGGGCGGGCCCGGTCGTGCTGGGCCCCGGCCCGGGGAACCCGCAGGACGCCGCCGACCCCCGGATGCGCACGCTGCGGGCGCTGGCCCGGGAGCTGCTGGCCGGCCACCGGGGCGGGATCCTGGGCGTCTGCCTCGGGCATGAGCTGCTGGCCGCCGAACTGGGGCTCCCGCTGGTCCGCAAGGCGGAACCGGCCCAGGGGGCGCAGACCGGCGTCGATGTGTTCGGGACCCGGGAGGTGGTCGGGTTCTACAACACCTACACCGCCCGCTGCGACGACCCGGCGGCGGCCAGGCTGGCCGCGGCGGGCGTGGAGGTCGCCCGGGACCCGCGGACGTACGAGGTGCACGCGCTGCGCTCGGCGGACGGCCCGGCCAGTGGCTCCGCGGGCGCTTTCGCGGGGGTCCAGTTCCACCCCGAGTCGGTGCTGACCCTGCGGGGCGCGGACCTGGTGCGCGAGCTGCTGGCGGGGGTGCGCGGGATCAGGCCGCCGGTGCCCGTCGGTGGCGCAGGTACGACCGGGCGTGCTTCGCGATCATGACGGGTCCCGCCAGGAGCAGGCTGTAGACGGCCAGCGTCCAGCTCCCGGCGACCATGGCGGCGGCGAAGAGCAGGGAGGCGCCCTGGTCGGCGATCTCCCAGGCGGCGTCGGGGCGGCCGGAAAGGCCGCCCCGGCGGAACCGGTTCACGCTGAGCATCAGCATGAAGAGGCCGAAGACGAAGAGGCCGAGGAAGATCCAGCGGATCACTATGGGGATGTCCACGCGGTGATCGTAGGGGCGGGCCGCGCTCCCGGGAAGGGGTGTCCGGGAGCGCGGTCAGGCCCCCGGGACCAGAGTGTTCTCCGAGCGGCGGCCCGCCAGGTAGTCGCCCACGTTGGAGACGGTCGTGGCGATGATCTGCTCCACCGCGTCCCGTGTGTAGTACGCCTGGTGCGAGGTCACCACCACGTGCGGGAAGGTCACCAGCCGCGCGAGCGTGTCGTCCTCGACCGCGTCGAGGGACTTGTCCAGGAAGAACACCCCGGCCTCCGCCTCGTACACGTCCAGGCCCACCCCCGAGAACCGCCCGGCCCGTAGTTCGCCGACGAGTGCGTCGGTGTCCACGAGGCCGCCGCGGCTGGTGTTCACGAGCATCGCGTCGTCCTTCATCATCCGCAGCGCCGCCGAGTCGACGATGTGGTGCGTCGAGTCCAGCAGCGGCACGTGCAGGCTGATCAGGTCGGCCGCCGCGAACAGCTCCTCCTTCTCGACGTACTTCATGCCCAGGTCCACGCACGCGGGGTTCTGCGCGACGTCCCAGCCCAACAGGTTCATCCCGAACCCGTGGGCGATCCGGGTGAACGCCTCGCCGATCTTCCCGGTGCCGAGGACGCCCACCGTTCGGCCCCTCAGGTCCCGGCCCATCAGGCCGTTCAGCCGGAAGTCGAAGTCCCGGGTCCGGTTCGAGGCGCGCACGATCCGCCGGTTGACCGCCATCGCCAGGGTCCAGGCGAATTCGGCGACCGAGTACGGCGAGTAGGAGGAGACGCGGCCGACCGTCAGGCCCAGCTCGGCCGCGACCTCCAGGTCGATGTTGTTGAACCCGGTCGAGCGCTGGGCGATCATCCTGGTCCCGCCCGCGGCCAGGGTCCGCAGCACCCGCCCGTTCAGCCCGGCGTTCACGCTGGAGGAGACGATCTCGTAGCCCGCCGCGATCGGCGCGGTGTCCTCGCTCAGGAAGACGTCCAGAGCGCGGACCTCGTGCTGTCCCGCGAAGGCGCGCTCCAGGAGCGGCTTCTCGTCGGCCGTCACACCGAATGCCAGGATCTCCACGCCTGCTCCCGTCCGTAGGACCGCCGGACCATGGGCCGCGTACGGCCGTATCCATGCCGTTCGTCACGATACGACCCATGCTCCGGGCACGCCTGTCAGCCCCGTCGGCGGCATCGGCGTCGGCGGCGTCGGCGCCCCGCCGGCCTCAGCCGAAGAACACCCCGGCCTCCGCGTACAGCGCCGGGTCCACCGTCTTCAGCTTCGCCGTCGCCTCGGCGATCGGCACCCGGACGATGTCCGTTCCCTGGAGGGCGACCATCTTGCCGAAGTCCCGCTCCCGCACCGCGTCGATCGCGTGCAGGCCGAACCGGGTCGCGAGCCACCGGTCGAAGGCGCTCGGCGTACCACCGCGCTGCACGTGGCCGAGCACCGTCGTACGGGCCTCCTTGCCGGTCCGTGCCTCGATCTCCAGCGCCAGCCACTCACCCACGCCCGACAGCCGGACGTGCCCGAAGGAGTCCTTCGTGGCGTCCTTGAGCACCATCTGGCCGTCCTTGGGCATGGCGCCCTCCGCGACGACCACGATCGGCGCGTAGCTCGCCTTGAACCGGGAGGTCACCCACGAGCAGACCTGGTCCACGTCGAACCGCTGCTCGGGGATGAGGATGACGTTGGCGCCGCCCGCCAGGCCCGAGTGCAGGGCGATCCAGCCCGCATGGCGTCCCATGACCTCGACGACCAGGACCCGCATGTGCGATTCGGCGGTGGTGTGCAGCCGGTCGATGGCCTCGGTGGCGATGCCGACGGCCGTGTCGAAGCCGAAGGTGTAGTCGGTCGCCGACAGGTCGTTGTCGATGGTCTTGGGTACGCCGACGCAGGGGATGCCGTACTCGTCGAACAGCCGGGCGGCGACCCCGAGGGTGTCCTCGCCGCCGACCGCGATGAGGGCGTCGACCTCGTACTTCGTGAGGTTCTCCTTGATCCGCCGCACGCCCTGTTCCACCTTGAACGGGTTGGTGCGCGAGGAGCCGAGGATGGTGCCGCCGCGGGGCAGGATGCCGCGGACCTCCGGGATGCCCAGCGGCACGGTGTCGCCCTCGACCGCCCCGCGCCAGCCGTCCTTGAAACCGACGAAGTCGTACGCGTACTCCTGGACGCCCTTGCGCACCGCCGCGCGGATGACCGCGTTGAGTCCGGGGCAGTCGCCGCCGCCGGTCAGCACTCCGACCTTCATGGAATCTTCCCTTCGCCAAGGGGCCCACTGAGCCCGCTGAGCCCGCACGGCGGCCACGCTAGTGGTGACGCAGGTCACTTGAACCGCGTGCGGAGGGTCAATTCCGGTGAATTTAAGGGTGGTTGCGTACTCACGTTCACTCGTACGGGAATTCGTACGATCTACGCGGAGCGCTACGCGTCGTCGAGGCCGCGCTCGATCGCGTACCGGACCAGCTCCACCCGGTTGTGCAACTGGAGCTTGCCCAGGGTGTTCTGCACGTGGTTCTGCACCGTGCGGTGCGAAATGACGAGCCGTTCCGCGATCTGCTTGTACGACAGCCCCTTGGCCACCAGGCGCAGCACCTCGGTCTCCCGGTCGGTCAGCCGCGGGGCCGTCGGCTCGTCGGCGGCCACCGGCGCCGGGTCGGTGGCCAGGCGCCGGTACTCGCCGAGGACCAGCCCGGCCAGGCCCGGGGTGAAGACCGGGTCGCCGATCGCGGTGCGGCGCACGGCGTCGATCAGCTCGGCGGCGCCCGCGGACTTCAGCAGGTAGCCGGTGGCGCCGGACTTCACCGCCTCCAGCACATCGGCGTGCTCACCGCTCGCGGAGAGGACCAGGACCCGCAGGGCCGGGTTGGCGCCGACGAGTTCCTTGCAGACCTGCACCCCGGGCATGCCCGGCAGGTTGAGGTCGAGGACGAGGACGTGCGGGGCGGCCGCGTGCGCCCGGCGGACGGCCTCGGGGCCGTCGCCCGCCGTGGCCACCACCGCGAACCCGGCGGCGGCCAGGTCGCGGGCGACCGCGTCGCGCCACATGGGGTGGTCGTCGACGACCATCACCTTCAGCTCGCCTCGCTCGGCGCGTTCGGTCTGATCGGCGTGTGCCGTGCGATCGGTGTGTGCCGTGTGTCCGGTGTTCATCGGGACGGAGTCCTCCCCCTCGGTACTTTCAGTTCCACTTCGGTGCCCTGCCCCGGCACGGAGACCAGCTCGGCCGTGCCGCCCAGGTCCCGCAACCGCCCCCTGATCGACTGGGCCACGCCCAGGCGGCCCTCGCCCGCGGCCTGGTCCAGGCGTCCGGCCGCGATGCCGGGACCGTCGTCGCGGACCGTGACGATCACCTCGTCGCCCCAGTCCTCGACCAGGATCCAGGCCCGCGCCCCCTCCCCCGCGTGCTTGCGCACGTTGTCGAGGGCGGCGCCGACGGCCGCGGCCAGTTCGCGCGCGGCGGGCACCGGGAGCGGGACCGGGGCGCCCGGTTCCGCGAAGCTCACCAGGGACCCGGCGTGCGGGGCGAGCAGGGAGCGCAGGTCCAGCTCCCCCTCGTCCGCGCCGGGTTCGTCCTCGTCCACGCTGGCCACCAGGGCGCCCAGCGACTCGTCCCGGGAGACCCGCGAGGTGGGCACCAGGCCGCTGGAGACCAGGGTGCGCAGCGCCACCTCCTGCTCGCCCGCCATCCGCCCCAGCTCGGCGGCCTCGCCGCCGACTTCCGCGCCGCGCCGCTGGACCATGGCGAGGACCTGGAGGACCCCGTCGTGGATGTCCCGGGCCAGCCGCTCGCGTTCGCGGGTGGCGGCCTCGATCTCCAGGGCGCGGGCGAGGGTCGCCTCACTGGCCCGGGCCACCTCGACGACGTATCCGATGGCGATGGAGGCGACCCACACCAGCAGCACGTTGTGGAGGGTGTCCCGGGTCGGTTCGCCCCGCTGGATCACGATGTTGGCGACGGCCACGAACGAGGAGGCGAAACCCGCCCAGCGCCAGCCGCCCTTGATGGCGAAGGCGAGGACCGAGCCCGCGGCCCAGATCGAGGGGAGCGTGGGACCGCCCGCGGAGATCCTCGCCTGGGTGTCCGCGAGCGGGGTCAGCAGGATGCCGACGACCGCGACGGTGAGGTCGGCGCCGAGGAACCGCTTCGTGCAGCTGACCGCGGTGGCCACCTTGGGGAAGGTGACCAGGGTCCACAGCGCGAGGAAGCCGAGGTAGCAGGAGGCCACCCAGGGACGGGTGAACTCGCGGTAGGAGAAGGCGAAGAGCAGTACCGCGTAGACCATGGTGAGCAGCCGGTAGGCGGTCAGCGCCCGCCACAGCGGCTGCTCGACCGACATCCGTACGACGCGCTCGCGTCTGGCCATCTCCCCCACCCCTCACGGGCGGCCCCGCCCGGTCCGCCCGTCCCCCCGTGTTCCGCGCGTGCGCTACTTCTTCTCGGCGTCGGCGGCCGCCTCCGCGGCGGCCTCAGCGGCCTGGTCGGCCCTGGCGGCCTTCTCGGCGTCGGCGATCTGCCGCTTGGCGGCGGTCGCGTAGATGTCGACGTACTCCTGGCCGGACAGCTTCATGATCTCGTACATGACCTCGTCGGTCACCGAGCGGAGGATGAAGCGGTCGCCGTCCATGCCGTGGTAGCGGCTGAAGTCGAGCGGCTTGCCGATCCGGATGCCCGGGCGCATCAGCTTCGGGACGACCTTGCCGGGGGGCTGGATCTTCTCGGTGTCGATCATCGCCACGGGGATCACCGGGGCGCCGGTGGCCAGCGCCACCCGGGCCAGGCCGCCGGGCTTGCCCCGGTAGAGGCGGCCGTCGGGTGAACGCGTCCCCTCGGGGTAAATACCGAACAGCTCCCCGCGTTCGATGACATCGATGCCGCTCTTGATGGCGGCCTCGCCCGCGCCGCGCGCGCCGGAGCGGTCCACCGGGAGCTGGCCGACGCCCTTGAAGAAGGCGGCCGTCAGCCTGCCCTTGACCCCCGGCGAGGTGAAGTACTCCGCCTTGGCGATGAAGGTGACCTTCCGGTCCAGCACCGCGGGCAGGAAGAAGGAGTCGGAGAAGGACAAATGGTTACTCGCGAGGATCGCCGGCCCCTCGGCGGGAATGTTCTCGAGGCCCTCCACCCACGGCCTGAAAGCGAGCTTCAGGGAGCCGCCGATGGAGAACTTCATTGCGCCGTAGATCAACTCGAAAGCCTTCCTTTGTCTGTCGAACAGACCTTAACCCGTGACCGGGCCCCTGGCGGCCCGACGACCCTGGTCGGTGTCAGCGCGGTCGCGTACGGTGAAGTCACACAGCGCACCCGCCCCCAGAACGTGATGATCAAGGAGACTCAGGTGCCCGTCCTCCCTGGAGCCGAGCCGTTCCGCCACGAGGGCGGAGAGGTCGGTGTCCTTCTTTGCCACGGCTTCACCGGTTCCCCGCAGTCGCTGCGCCCCTGGGCCGAGTATCTGGCCGAGCGCGGACTGACGGTGTCGCTGCCGCTGCTCCCCGGGCACGGCACCAGGTGGCAGGACATGCAGCTCACCGGCTGGCAGGACTGGTACGCCGAGGTCGACCGCGCCCTGCGGGAGCTGCTGGAGCGGTGCGAGCAGGTGTTCGTGTTCGGGCTGTCCATGGGCGGGGCGCTCACGCTGCGGCTGGCCGCCAAGTACGGGGACGCGATCAGCGGTGTGGTCGTGGTCAATCCGGCCAACAAGGTGCACGACCCGCTGGCGTTCGCCCTGCCGGTGGCCCGGCACTTCGTCCGTTCCACGCCGGGCATCGCCAGTGACATCGCCAAGGGCGGTTCCGAGGAGGTCGGGTACGACCGGATCCCGACCCGGGCCGCGCACTCGCTGCGCCAGTTCCTGCGGCTCGTGGACACCGAGCTGCCCCAGGTGACCCAGCCGATGCTGCTTCTGCACAGCCCGCAGGACCATGTCGTACCGCCCGTGGACTCGGCGCGGGTGCTGGCGCGGGTGTCCTCCACCGATGTCACCGAGACCCTGCTGGAACAGAGCTACCACGTCGCGACGTTGGACCATGACGCGGAGCGGATCTTCGCGGACAGCTACGCGTTCATCGGGCGGCTCGCGGAGAGCGTCGGCAGGGAGGGGGCGGCCAGCGGTGGCTGAGCACGAGGAGTCGTCGGGAGGCGTGCCTCCACTGGACGAGGAAGCGGCGTGGGCGGCGATCGTCGCCGGGTACGGGCAGGAACCGCCGGACCCGCCGGGCGCACGGCCGTACAGACCGATCGAGAACCTGATGCTGCCGGAGGAGGACGTCCAGCCGGAGCCGGCCGTGACGCCGAAGCCGCCGGAGAAGGACGCCGGGCCGACCGGACCGGCCGGGCCGCCGGTGCTGGGCAGCTCGGTGGTGTTCGCGCCGGGCGTGGGCGTCGGGCCGCGTGACCACGCGCTGCCGGAGCCGGCCGCCGACGCGGGGGCGGGGGCCTCGGACGAGGGACACTTCGTCCCGCCGGAGCCGCCGCCGTTGCCGTCCGGCGACACCACGTCCCGCTTCGCCTGGCTGGCGGTGGTGGGCGGGCCGGTGCTGCTGCTGTTGGCGGTGCTGTTCCAGTGGGAGATGACCTGGTGGCTGACGGCGCTGGGCGTCGGTGGCTTCCTGGGCGGGTTCGGGACGCTGGTGGCCCGTATGACCCGTGGGGACGACGACGAAGACGACCACCCGGGCCGCGGCGCGGTGGTCTGACCCCACCCGCCGCCCTCAAGCGCCGGGCGGGCTGAGGCGGCCCTCAAACGCCGGGCGGGCTCGTGTCGCCCTGCGCAGAACCAGCCCGCCCGGCGATCGAGGGCGGCGGCGGGCGCTACCTCGCCGGTAGGCGGAGGGCGGCCAGGACCGGGTAGTGGTCCGTCGCCGCGGAGAGGTCCGCGTCGGAGACCCCCGCCAGCCCCCGGGGCACCCCGCAGCCCAGCACCTCCACCCCGCGCGAAGCGAACACGGCGTCGATCCGCTGGCCCCCCGGCACGTGCTCCGACGTGAGCTCCCCGCCCCACGGCGCCGCCGTCCAGCAGTCCTGCAGCTCCCCCGCCAGCCGGCGGAACGCGGGCCCCTCCGGCCGTTCGTTGATGTCACCGGCGGCCACCACGTACGGCGCGTCCATCGCGGCCAGCCGTTCCAGCAGCATCCCCGCCTGCTCGTACCGTTCCGCCGCCCGCAGCGACAGGTGCGCGCTCAGGACCCCGAGCCGTACGCCGCCGATCCGGACCACCGCCGTGGCGAAGCCCCGCCGGTGCTCCCCGGGGGTCAGCGGCAGCAGGATGTCCTCCGTACGTTCCACGAAGGCCCGCAGCGAGCACAGCAGAAGCGGCCCGGCGGCCGTGGCGCCCCCGCTCAGCACCACGAGGTCCGTCTTCGCGGCGAGGCGGGCCGCGTGTTTGCGCCACCGGAAGAACCGCGGGGCTTCCTGGACGAAGACCAGGTCGGGTGCGCAGGCCCGGATCACCCGGACCAGCGCGTCCTCGTCGTCGCGCAGCGAGCGCACGTTGTAGCCGAGGACCCGGATCACGGCGGAACCGTCGGCTTCGGTACGGGAGTTGGGCAGCGGAGGCGGCGTCGGCAGACTCATACCGGCCAACCTACGCAGCTGCCCGCCGCTCCCCCGGGGGGCGCGACGGGCAGAATGCCGTAGCCGGACGGCTCAGCCCTGGCGGGCCAGGTCCGCCGCGCCGACGAGCCCGGCCTTGCCGCCCAGCTGTGCGGCGAGGACCTGGGCGTGCGGGCGCCAGGCGCCGCCGATCAGCCAGCGCTTGAAGGACTTGCGGATCGGGTCGAGGACGAGGTCGCCCTCGTCGGAGACCCCGCCGCCGACGATGAACG
Source organism: Streptomyces sp. G-G2 (assembly GCF_030063135.1). GTDB lineage: Bacteria > Actinomycetota > Actinomycetes > Streptomycetales > Streptomycetaceae > Streptomyces. Next base: position 77,919 of record NZ_JASISO010000026.1, on the reverse strand, counting down.
CCGACGGGTCGAAGAGCGAGGCCAGGTCGGCCAGTCCGGCTCCGGCCCAGCGGGCCAGTTCGCGGAACGAGTCGATGGCCACCAGGTCGCCCGCCCGGGCGGCCTCGCTGATGTGCTTGCCCTCGATGCCCTCGGGGGTGCCGTCGCCGAGCGCGAGCAGGGTCTTCGCGTTCTCGGGGGTGGCGTTGGCCCGCTGGCGGGCGTACCGGACGAGCGCGCGCCCGGAGGCGTACTGCTCCCAGCAGCCCTGGCTGCCGCAGCCGCACAGCAGGCCGTCGGGGACGACCCGGATGTGGCCGAATTCGGCGGCGACGCCGAAGCGGCCGCGGCGCAGCTTGTTGCCGATGATGATGCCGCCGCCGAGGCCGGTGCCGAGGGTGATGCAGATGACGTCGTCGTGGCCCTGGCCGGCGCCGAAGCGGTACTCGCCCCAGGCGGCGCAGTTGGCGTCGTTCTCGACGACGACCGGCAGACCGATGCGCTGCTCGACCTTGTCCTTGAGCGGCTCGTGCCGCCAGTCGATGTTGGGCGCGAAGAGCACGGTCGCGCGCTTGTCGTCCACGTATCCGGCGGCGCCGATGCCGACGGCGTCGATGGTGTGGCTGCTGCCGACTTCGGACACTGCGGCGCAGATCGCGTCGGTCACGCCGTCCGCGGTCGGCGGGGTGGGCACCTTGTACGTCTCAAGGATGGTGCCCTCTTCGTCGACCACGCCGGCCGCGATCTTCGTGCCGCCGATGTCGACGCCGATGGTGAGTCCCATTAGTCCCTCGGTTTCCGGTCAAGCCCCGCCAGGGCCCACGGTACCCGAGGGCTGGACGGGAGTCAGTCGAGATCGATGCGCTCGGCGGGCCCGGATCCGTCGTCGTCGTTCTTGGGTCCTGCCTGCGGATCCGTGCGCGGCGAGGGCTCGTCCCGGGCCCAGCGGCGTTCGTGGCCCTCGACGGCCGAGCGGTAAGCGGCGAGCAGCTCGGATCCGGCGGCCGCGAGGTGGTCGAAAACCTCGGGGTTGCGCTCGACGACGGGCTTGACGGCGCTCTTGGCCTGGCTGACGAACTGCCGGGCGGCACCCTGGGCGGCCATCCCGATCAGCGGGTTGTTCAGCCCGGCGACCTTGTCGGCGACCGCGTCGAACAGCTTGAACAGTTCCTCGGCGGCGCTGCCGGGGACGGTGGCGCCGCCGTCCCGCCCGGAGCGGCGTCGTTCCCGCTCGGCGGCCAGGTCTTCGGCGCACGCCTCGGCCCAGGCGTCGTCGTCTGCGGGACGGTCGGTGGCCTCGCTCATGGCGGACTCTCCTGGATACGGCTGGATACGGCGGCGGCGCGGTGGCGCTGGGGGAACACCCTCGACGTTACCCGAACGGGGGCACGGCGTTCAGGGGCGAAGCGGCCACTGGCCGGGGTCCGGGGTGAACCGGATCCGCAGGGTCCCCTCGTGCAGTCCGGCGCCCGAGACGGTGCAGCGGCGCAGGGCCGAGGGCAGGGAAACGATCCTGCGGAACGGGCCCGCCGTCAGCAGCAGCTCGTCCCCGCGCCGGACCAGGTCCAGGTCCGGCTTCTGGGCCCCGGGCAGCGGGACCGCCCAGACGAGCACCCCGTCCTCGGCGGTCCGGTCCTCCACGGCCCACTCCGGGCGCGTTCCGCGGGGCACGGCCGCCAGCGCGTCGCAGTCCAGCGCGGCCAGCTCCCGCGGTCCGCCCGGGTCGGCGCCCAGGTGGGCTAGGCCCGGCCCGGCCGCACCGGGGTGGGCCTTCGCCCAGGCGGCGACGTAGGTGTCCTGCTGCGCGGCCAGCCCGGCCAGCCAGGGGTCCGCGGAGCCGCGGGGCACGAGCCGGTTGGCCACGACCGCCCCGACGGGCAGCTGGTGCAGGGCCAGGCCGAGCATCCCGAGCCGGAGCGCGGCGTCGGCGCCGGGGCCCGGCTCGGCCACCATCCGTACGGAGGTGGTGTCCGCCTCGACGACGGCCTGCACGGCGGCCAGCTCCTCGTCCCAGCGCGCGGCGGCCTCGTACAGCCACTGCGCGGGCATCGGCACTCCGGCCAGCTGGGCCAGTACGGGCCTCAGCGCCCGGGCGGCCTGCCGCTGGGCGGGCAGCAGCCGGGACAGGTAGCGGCGCAGCTGGGCCGGGAGCGCGAGGGCGGCGATGGCCTGGTGGACGGGCGGCATGTCGACGACGACCAGGTCGAAGGCTCCGGACCGGGCCGCTCCGGCCGCCCGGCGCAGCGCCCTCAGCAGGGCGAACTGTTCGGCGCCGGGGAGTTCGGTGAGTTCCTCGGCGCCCAGGGGCCGGGCCCCGAGCATGCCGAGGACGGCGGAGCCGCGTTCCTGGAGGGCGACGAGCTCGGCGCGGACCTCGTCCCCGGAGTCGATCCGGGCGGCCCACAGCCCTTCGGCCGCGACCGGTACGGCGTCCAGCCCGGCCCCGACCTCGACGGGCGCGCCGAGCGCCGGGCCCAGGAGCGCGCCCAGCGGGTCACCGGGGTCGCCGGAGAGGACCAGTACCCGCCGCCCGCGCCGGGCCGCCGCGAGGGCGGTGGCGGCCGTGACGGTGGTCCGTCCCGAGCCCCCGGGGCCGGTGATCAGCAAGGTGTGCACGTACGACGGCTCCGGTTCGGATACAGCGGGAGGGGCGGCGGCCGGTGGGCCGGGCGGGGCTCAGGCCTCGACGGACTCGACGCGCTTCTTCAGGCCCGCGAGCGCGCGGTCGATGATGACCTTCTCGGCCTTGCGCTTGATCATGCCGAGCATCGGGATCTTGACGTCCACGGTCAGCTGGTAGGTGACCTCGGTGCGGGCGCCGCCGTCCAGCGGGGCCAGCCGGTAGGACCCGTCGAGCTGGCGCAGCATCTGCGACTTGTCCAGGGTCCAGCTGACCTCGTCCGCGCCCTTCCAGGCGTAGTTGAGGGTGTGGTCGTCCTTGATCGCTCCGGCGTCGAGGAGCAGGCGCACCTTCTCGGCGCGGCCCGCGGCGTCGGTGGCCAGCACCTCGGCCTCCTTCACCTCGCCGGTCCACTCGGGGTACCGTCCGAAGTCGGCGATCACGGCCATGACGTCGGCGGGCGCCGCTTCGATCGTGATGCTCGAGCTGGTGTGTTCCGCCATCGCGGTCGCTCCTCCGGGCTGGGGGTACCTCCCAGCGGCAGCTGGGGGACGTTCGAGGAAGTGTGCGGCCTGTGGCCGCCGCGTGAAGGCTACCGCGCGGGTGGGCCTCACCACTCCAGGGCCCAGGGCGTTCCCGTCGCCGCGAAGTGCCCGACGTTCACGCACTCGGTGCCGCCGATCCGCATCCGGCGGGCCATCGGCTGGTGCACGTGCCCGAAGAGGGCGTAGCGGGGGCGGGTCCTGCGGATGGCGTCGAGCAGGGCCGCGCTGCCGCGTTCGAACCGGCGGGCGACGGTGTCGTAGCAGAGTTCGGGGACCTCGGGCGGGATGTGCGAGCACAGGACGTCGACCTCGCCGAGCGCCTCGATCTTGGCCGCGTACTCCTCGGGGTCCACCTCGTACGGGGTGCGCATCGGGGAGGGCAGGCCGCCGCCGACGAAGCCGAAGACCCGGCCGCCGATCTCCACGCGCTCGCCGTCGAGGACGGTGGTGCCGGGGCGGGCGTACTGCGGCCAGAGCGCCGGGATGTCGACGTTGCCGTAGGTGGCGTAGGTGGGGGTGGGGAACGCGGCGAACATCTCCTCGTACTGCCTGCGCACCGCGCCCTCGATCACCCGCTCGCGGTCCAGGCCCGCCCACAGCTCGCGGCCCAGCGCGCGGGCCTCGTCGAAGCGGCGTTCGGTGCGCAGGGCCACGATCCGGTCGGCGTTCTCGACGCCGAAGAGGTCGGGGAAGATGCCGCGCGAATGGTCGGTGTAGTCCAGGAAGAGGACCAGGTCGCCGAGGCAGATCAGGGCGTCGGCGCCCTCTCCGGCCCGCGCCAGGGCCGCGGCGTTGCCGTGGACGTCGCTGATCACGTGGACCCGCGTGCCGCTCTTGCCCGTCCGGCGCCCGTCGCCGCTTTTCGTACTGCTCGTGCCACCCATGCCGCCACCCTAGGCGTGCCGGGGATCCGGGAACAGGGGATCTCGTACAGCTGCCCGGACCTGCGGTTACTTCCGGGTCACGGAGAGCGTCGACTAGGGTCGGCCGGGCACGGCCGTGTCGTGTGACGCACGGAACATCTGGCCGGTTCCCTCTATCGGGAACCCACTACTCGTGGGTAACGTCCGGTCGGTCCACATGGTGGCGATGGCGCCCAGAGGAGCAGCAGTCTTGCGCGAGTTCAGTCTTCCGGCCCTGTACGAGGTCCCGTCGGACGGGAACCTGACGGATCTCATCCGCCGCAACGCCGCTCAGCATCCGACCACCGCCGTGATGGCACGCAAGGTCGACGGCGCCTGGCAGGACGTGACCGCCACCGAGTTCCTGGCGGAGGTCCACGCCGTCGCGAAGGGCCTGATCGCCGCGGGCATCCGCCCCGGCGACCGGGTCGCCCTGATCTCGCGGACCCGCTACGAGTGGGTGCTGACCGACTTCGCGATCTGGACCGCGGGCGCCGTCACCGTCCCGGTGTACGAGACCAGCTCGCCGGAGCAGATCCAGTGGATCCTCGGCGACTCCGGCGCGGCCGCCGTGATCGTCGAGAGCCCCGGGCACACCGCGACCGTGGCCGCCCTGCGCGACCGGCTCCCCGAGCTGCGCGAGGTCTGGGAGATCGAGGCGGGCGCCCTAGCGGCCCTGAAGGCCTCCGGCGCCGACGTGAGCGACGCCGAGGTCGACGAGCGCAGCGGCCTGGCGAACGCCGACGACCCGGCGACCATCGTCTACACCTCGGGCACCACCGGCCGCCCCAAGGGCTGCGTGCTGACCCACCGCAACTTCTTCGCCGAGTGCGGCAACGTGGTGGAGCGGCTCAGCCCGCTCTTCCGCACCGGCGAGTGCTCGGTCCTGCTGTTCCTCCCGGCGGCCCACGTGTTCGGGCGCCTGGTCGAGGTGGCGGCCGTGCTGGCCCCCATCCGGCTGGGCTGCGTACCGGACATCAAGAACCTCACCGACGAGCTGCAGTCCTTCAAGCCGACGCTGATCCTCGGCGTGCCGCGGGTCTTCGAGAAGGTCTACAACTCGGCGCGCGCCAAGGCGCAGGCCGACGGCAAGGGCAAGATCTTCGACGCGGCCGCCGAGACGGCGATCGCGTACAGCAAGGCGCTGGACGCCCCGGGCGGCCCGTCGTTCGGCCTCAAGCTCAAGCACAAGGTGTTCACGAAGCTGGTCTACGGCAAGCTGCACACGGTGCTCGGCGGACGCGGCGAGTACGCGATCTCCGGCGGCGCCCCGCTCGGCGAGCGGCTCGGCCACTTCTTCCGCGGCATCGGCTTCACCGTGCTGGAGGGCTACGGCCTGACGGAGTCCTGCGCCGCGACCGCCTTCAACCCGTGGGACCGGACGAAGATCGGTACGGTCGGCCAGCCGCTCCCGGGGTCGGTCGTGCGCATCGCCGACGACGGCGAGGTGCTGCTGCACGGCGAGCACATCTTCAAGGAGTACTGGAAGAACGAGACCGCCACCGCCGACGCCCTGGTCGACGGCTGGTTCCGGACCGGCGACGTGGGCACCCTCGACGAGGACGGGTACCTCGCGATCACCGGCCGCAAGAAGGAACTCATCGTCACCGCGGGCGGCAAGAACGTCGCTCCCGCGGTGATCGAGGACCGGATCCGTGCCCACGCGCTGGTCGCCGAGTGCATGGTGGTCGGCGACGCGAGGCCGTTCGTGGCCGCGCTGGTGACCATCGACGAGGAGTTCCTCGGCCGGTGGGCGGCGGAGAACGGCAAGCCCGCGGGGTCGACGGCGGCGTCGCTGCGCGAGGACGCGGACCTCAACGCGGCCGTGCAGCAGGCCGTGGACGACGGCAACGCGGCGGTTTCCAAGGCGGAATCGGTGCGGAAATTCCGCATTCTGCCCTCCCAGTTCACGGAGGAGTCGGGTCACCTCACGCCCTCGCTGAAGCTCAAGCGCAATGTGGTGGCGAAGGACTACGCGGACGAGGTCGAGGCCCTCTACCGCGGCTGACCCCCGGCCCGGCCGGCCGCGGCGCTAGCGAGGGTCCTCGGCGAGGATCCGCGCCATGTTCCGCTCCGCGAGGGCGGTGATGGTGACGAACGGGTTCACCCCGAGCGAGCCCGGGACGAGCGAGCCGTCGACCACGTACAGGCCCTGGTAGCCCTTGGCCCGGCCGTAGTCGTCGGTGGCGTTGCCCAGGACGCAGCCGCCCAGCGGGTGGTAGGTGAAGTTGTCGGCGAAGGCCCTGTTCTCGCCGAACAGGTCGTAGCGGTAGATCGTGAAGTTGGCCCGGTTGACCCGGTCGAAGAGCCGTTTCGCCGCGTTCACGGACGGGGTGTTCTGGTCCCGGGTCCACTGGAGCCGGGCCGAGTCGCTCGCGGCGTCGTAGGTGAAGTGGCCGCGCTCCGGGTTCTTGGTGATCGCCAGGTACATCGAGATCCAGTGCTCGATCCCCATGGGCAGCGGGGCTATCTCGGCGAAGACGGGGTTCGAGGCGTTGTCCCAGTCGTCGATGCCCAGGGCGGGCATGGTGGCCTGGTTGGCGCCGACCGTGTCCCAGAGGTGGTTGGCCCGGGCGGTCATCACGTTGCCGTTGTGGCCCCAGCCGAGGCCCACCTGGTCGTTCAGGGCGGGCAGGGTGCCGGTCTCGCGGGCGCGCAGCAGGATCTCGGTGGTGCCGAGGCTGCCCGCCCCCAGGAAGAGCTGCTTGCAGCCCAGTTCACGGGTCTGGGTGACCCGGCCGGTCAGGTCGCTGGTCCGGACGGTGAGGACGTACCCGCCCGCCGGGTCCCGGCGTACGGCGACCACGCGCTGGAGGGTCTCGATGGTGACGTTGCCGGTGCCGATGGCGGCGGCGAGGTAGGTCTTGTCGACGCTCTTCTTGCCGTGGTTGTTGCCGTAGATGACCTCGCCCGCGAGCGCGGACCTGGTGGCGGTCCCGGCCGCCTCCCGCTTCATGTACTCGAAGTCGTAGACGTTGGGCACGAAAGTGGTCTTCAGGCCGGTGTTCTGGGCGTGCTTGCGGGAGATCCGGGCGAAGCGGTACCACTCGGTGGACTCGAACCAGGACGGGTCGATGTCGTTGACCCCGAGCATCTGGCGGGCGCGCGGGTAGTAGGTGCCGTACATTTCGTCGGCGTCGACGCGGGGCAGCAGTTCGGTGAAGTACGAGCGCTTGGGGGTGGGCGCCATACCGCCGTTGACGAGGGAGCCGCCGCCGACGCCCCGGCCCACGTACACGGACATGTCCCCGTAGTTCACGCGGTCCAGGACGCCCGGATAGGGGGAGATGTTCCGGTTGACCACGTCCAGCCAGAGGAAGGTGGCGAGCGGGGCCTCGGTGCGGGTGCGGAACCACATGGAGCGCTGGTCGGGGGCGGAGGTGGAGGGGAAGACCTTCCCGTCGGGCCCCGGGGTGTCCCAGAGCCTTCCCATCTCCAGGACGACGGTACGCACGCCCGCCTGCCCGAGGCGCAGGGCGGCGACGGCGGAGCCGTAGCCGGACCCGACGACGATGGCGGGGGCGTACTGCGCGGCCGGGGGCTCGGCGGCGGCCGCGGCGGACAGCCCGATCCGGGTGAACCCGAGGGCGGCGGCGGTCTGGAGGGCGCCGATCCCCAGGAGATGACGGCGCGTCAGATGTGATGTCATGGTCGCATCATGGGCGGAATCCGGCCGTCCACCCAGACGCGGTACCGCCACACATCTGAGTGACAGTCAGATATGGCGGCCGACCTCCGCCCCGCCCCGTTCGAGGGCATCCTTCCACCTCGTCGACGTCCGGGGCGCGGTGCGGGGCGCGGCGTCCGGGGTCCGGGGCACGAGGTCGGGGTGCGCGGTCCGGGGCACGAGGTCCGGGGTGCGCGGTCCGGGGCGGAGAAGTCCCGTGAACGGCGCCGCCGGTCACAGCAGCCCGCGCAGCCGCTCCGCCAGCAGGTCCCAGCGCCACCGCTCCTCCACCCACGCGCGGCCCCGCTCCCCCATGCGGCGGGCCAGGGCCGGGTTCTGGAGCAGCGACACGATCCGGTCCGCCGCGTCCGGCACGGAACCGCCCCGCACCACCCACCCCGTCTCCCCGTCCAGGACCGCGTCCGGCGCGCCCCCCGAGTCCCCCGCGACCACCGGCAGACCGCTCGCCGAGGCCTCCAGGTACACGATGCCCAGGCCCTCCACGTCCAGCCCGCCCCGCCGGGTCCGGCACGGCATAGCGAAGACGTCGCCCGCCCCGAAGTGCGCGGGCAGCTCCCGCCACGGCACGGCCCCCGTGAAGCGCACCGCGTCCGCGACCCCCGCCGCCTCGGCGAGCGCCCGCAGGGCGCCCTCGTAGGGCCCGCCGCCCACGATCAGCAACGCCGTCTCCGGCACCTCGGCCCGGATCAGGGGGAGCGCCCGGATCAGGGTGTCCTGGCCCTTGCGCGGCACCAGCCGGGACACGCACACCACCACCGGCCGGCCGGCGAGCCCCAGCCGGGCCCGGATCAGGTCACCGCCCGAGCCGGGGTGGAAGGTCTTCTCGTCCACGCCCGGCGGCAGCCACACCATCCGCGACGCCGCCCCGGGAGTCAGCGCGCCCGCGATCCGCGACCGGGTGTACTCGCCGAGGTAGGTGATCGTGTCCGTGCCCTCGCCGATCCGGTGCAGCAGCCCGCGGGCGCCGGGCAGCTGGGACCAGCCCGCCTCGTGCCCGTGGGTGGTCGCGACCACCCGCCGGGCCCCTGCCCGGCGCAGGGCGGGCCCCATCAGGGCGAGCGGGGCCGCGGCGCCGAACCAGACCGCCTCGCAGCCGTGTTCCCGCAGCAGACCGGCCGCCCGGTGGGTGACCCGGGGCGTCGGCAGCAGCACGGTCGCCCCGTCGCGGACCACCGGGAAGGGCTGTTCCGCGTCGAAGGCGGCGGTGGCCGCGCGGGCTTGCGCACCGCGCTTCCAGGTGGAGGCGTAGACGACGATCCGGTCCGGATCCAGCCGCAGGGCCATGTTGTGGAGGAAGGCCTGGATGCCGCCCGGCCGTGGCGGGAAATCGTTGGTCACGATCAGCGTCTTGTGCATCGTGCGGCGAGGCTACCGCTCACCGGAGCTCCTTCCTCAGGGTCGACTGCCACGTTTGGGTGAGGTGGGGGAGGTCCGTGTCCAGGGTGGTCCGCAGGGCCATCGGCAGCGCGGTGCGGCCCGCGCTCTCATAGAGCCTGACCAGGGCCGCCTCGCCCCACCGGTCGGCGATCAGCCGACAGGCCAGCCAGGCCCCCTCGTAGGCCCGGGCCAGCGCCTGCGCGTCACCCCCGAAGGTGAACTCCTCGTTCGAGGGGAGCGCGGACGGAAGTTCACCCCGGCCCACGGCCCGGCGCAGGGCGGGCGCGGCCTGCGCCGGGGTGCGCCCCGCCGAGCGGTACGCCGCCCAGTCGGCGAAGCCCTCCGAGAGCCACAGCGGGGTCGTGTCGGTGGTCGCGGAGCGGGTCGCGACATGGGTGCTCTCGTGGGTGAGGACCACCTGGCGGCCCTCCTCGCTCAGCTCCCCGTACGCCTGCGGGTTGACCACCACCCGGTCGGCCGGGGCGGGGGCCGCGCCCACCAGCGCGGTGGTCACCGCCGCGAGCCCCCGGTAGGCGTCGACGGGGCGGCCCAGCAGCGCCGCCATCGCGTCCAGGGACCCGGGGACCACGACCACCACCCGGCCCGCCCACGGCCGGGGCCAGGCCGCGCTCACCTCGGGGACGGTCCGCCCGGCCACCCCCGCGACGGCCTCCAGCTCCGCCCGGGACCGCCCGGCGCCGCCCAGCACCAGCACGTGCTCCCCGCGCACCACCGTCACCGGCCCCTGGTCCCACAGCTGCGGCGGGGCCCCGGCCGCGGGCCGGTCGCCGGTGACCTTCCACCGGCCGCCGTCCTCGCTCAGCGCGAGGGAGCGGTCCGAGCCCGCCGGGGCGGCGTCGTACCCGGCGAGCCGGTAGCGCAGCCGGGCCGCGGCGGAGGCGCGTACGCCGTCCCGGCGCACCGAGGTCACCTCGTACGTCCAGCCCTCCAGCGGGAGGGCGGCGAGCGCCGCGGGAGGCCGGGCCGACCAGTCGGCCACCGCCCGCCGGATCGCGAGCCCGGCGGCGTCCTCGCGCGGTCCGCCCGCGGGGCCGCCACAGGCCGCCGACCCGCAGCCCAGCAGGACGGCCAGCAGCAGGAACAGCGCGCGTACGGGACCCCGGAGCATCCCGTGATCGTACGCGCCGGCCCGCGCGGGCTCAGGGCGCGATCACGGCCGGGTCACCGAGGACACCGGCATCATCCCGACGGGGTCGTAGCGCACGGCGGCCCCCGGGTACGGGGCGTGCACCACCTGGCCGTTGCCCATGTACATGCCCACGTGGCTGGCGTCGGAGCGGTAGGTCACCAGGTCGCCCGGCCGGGCCTCCGACAGGGACACCCGGCGGCCCGCGTGCCGCTGCTCCTGCGAGGTGCGCGGCAGCGAGACGCCCGCCTGCCGGTACGACCACACCATCAGCCCGGAACAGTCGAACCCGGAGGGTCCGGTCGCGCCCCACACGTACGGGCGCCCGACGGCGGCGCGGGCCGCCATCACGGCGGTCGCGGCGCGCCCCGAGGAGGCCGCCCCCGGGCCGGGCAGGTCGAGCAGCGCGTCGGAGTGTCCGCCGGAGCGCGAGGAACGCTCGAAGGAGTCCCGCTCCTCGGTGGGCATCGCGTTGAGCAGCCGCCGCGCGGCGGCGAGCTTGGCGGTGACGGAGCGCTTCTGGCGGGCGGTGTCGGCGCGCAGCTCGTCGAGTTCGGCGAGCTTGCCGGAGGCGACGCGCCGCTCCTGGTCCAGCGCGCGCTGCTCCTCGCGCAGTTCGTCGAGCTGGTGGGCCTGGCGACCGGTCAGCCGGTCCAGGGCGCTGGCCTTGTCGAGGTAGTCGTCCGGGTTCTCGGAGAGCATCAGTTCGACGGCGGGGTCGAGGCCGCCCGACTTGTACTGGGCCCCGGCGAAGCTGCCGAGGACCCCGCGCATGGTGTTGATCCGGTCCTGGCCGCGGGCCACCGCGTCCTGGGCGCGCAGGACTTCGGCGCGCAGCTTCGCGCTGCGCTCCCCCGCCGCGTTGAAGCGCTCGGTGGCCTGCTCCGCCTCTTCGAAGAGCCGGTCCACCTGGGCCCGGGTCGCGGCCGGCGGGTCGGCGGGGGCCGCGCTGGCCGGTACGCCCGTCATGGCGACCGCGGCGGTGGCCGCGGCGGCGGTCAGGACGGTGACCCTGGTGCTCCGCTCGGGGCCCGTAGGCGCGGTCCGGCGATGGGATGCCACGGTGTGCCGCTCCCTTGCGCTAGCGCGGGGCCCGGGTCCGCCCCCCGTGGGCGGCCGTGTGCCGGGTTCCGCGCTGGCAGACAGTAGCGGCGCGGCGCGGCACCGGCCAACGACCGTCAGCGGGCACGCACAGTGACGCCCCGCCGGAGACGCAGGTCACCGGCGGGGCGAGGGGGCCGAGCGGGGGCGGGTAATTCGCCCGGATGGGCGGTGTACGGCGCGCCCCGTGGGGAGGGGTCAGCCGCCGACGCGGACACCGAACTGGAAGGGCATGTTGCGGACGGCCTCGTACTTCACGCCGCCGCGCGGGTTGGAGGCGTGCAGCGTCATCCCGTTGCCCGCGTACAGGCCGACGTGGTGCAGGTCGCCGTAGAACAGGATCAGGTCGCCGGGCTGCAGTTCGCTCAGGCTCAGGTGCCGGCCCGCGTTCGCCTGGTCGTTGGTGACGCGCGGGAGGTCCACACCGGCCTGGCCGTAGGCCCACTGGACGAGGCCCGAGCAGTCCCACGAGTCGGGGCCCGTGTCGCCCATGTGGTACGCGTCGCCGAGCTGGGTCTTGGCGTACTCGAGGGCTTGGCCCGCGCGGCCCGAGCCCTTGGCGCCGCCGCCCGCGTTCGCCTTGTCGGCGTCCCCGCTGCTGGCGCGCTTCTCCTGATCGCTGAGCTTCGCGCGGTCGTCCGCACTCAGGGAGTTGAGGACCGCCTGCGCCGCGGAGAGCTTGTCCTGGGCGGTCTTCTTCTTCTCGTTCAGTTCCTTGCGGGTGGCGTCGAGGTCGGCGAGCTTGCCCGAGGCCTCCTGGCGCTGCTGCGCGAGGGTGCGCTGCTTCGCCTGGATCTTCTGGACGGCTTCGACCTGCTTGCCGCTCAGCTGCTCCAGGGTGGAGGCCTTGTCGAGGTACTCGTCCGGGTTCGCGGAGAGGAAGAGCGCCATCGAGCTGTCGATGCCGCCGCTGCGGTACTGGGCGCTGGCCATCGAACCGAGTGCGTTGCGCAGGGTGTTGAGTTCGTCCTGACCCTTGGCCACCTGGTCCTGGATCTGGCCGATCTCCTTCTCCAGCTTGTCCTGGCGCTCCTTGGCTCCGTTGGCCTTCTCGACGGCCTGCTCGGACTCCGTGTAGAGCGTGTCGACCTTGGCCTTGGCCTCGTCCTTGCTCGGCTGCGGGGCGGCCGAGGCGCCGTTGGCGGACACGACGACGGCCGCGGCGGCGGTGGCCGTCAGAACGGTCACGCGGAGGCGGCTCGGCTGCTTGGGTCGACGGTGGGACGCCACGGGGGCGAGCTCCTTCTTCCTAGAGCCACCGGAGCGCGCACACTCGGCAGCCCCTTCGCCCGGTACCCCGAATGAGTGATCCATCGCACGAAGGTTTGGGCCGACCATAGTGACCCTCCCGTGATCAATTCAAATCCTGACGAGGGAAAATTCGGTCGCCTACCAGCTTCTTTACCTATACCGCACGCGCTGTAGCGGCCACTTGACGGTACGTTCCGAAAATTCCGGCAATTGGGCGATCCAGCCCAGGAGTTACGAAACGCGCGAAAGCCGCTTGAGCAACAAGGCGGACGTGACCGGCCGGGCGCCCGCCTTGGCCACGCCGTCGGCCACCTCGCGGTCGGTGGAGACCACCACCACGGGCCGCCCGGGCGGTTCCGCGCGCACCAGCTGGCGGATCAACTCGTCCGCCGTGACGCCCGCCTTGGAGAACAGCACCCGCACCCCGCGCGGCGGCGCCAGCAGCACCGGCGCGGCCAGTTCGGCGCCGTCGAAGACACAGGTCATCTCGGCGCCGGTCTGCGCTGCCAGCATCGACAGCCCGCCCAGCAGCCGCAGCCGCTGCTTCTCCAGCGGCATCGTCGGGTAGCCGGTCTTGGTGACGTTGTAGCCGTCCACCACCAAATGGGCCTGGGGCAGCGCCAACAGCTGGTCCAGGAGCGCCGGATCGGTCTCCGACAGCGCCCGCGCCGCGATGTCCTTCGGGGTCATCCGGCCCGGCTCCACCGCCTCCACCGTGTCCGCGGGCCGCGTCGAGACCGGCGGCAGTGCCAGCTCGCGGCGCAGCCCCTGGGCCGCGTCGAGCACGGTGTCCAGCAGCAGCCGCAGCCGCATGTCCTCGATGCTGCGGCCCTCGCGGGTGGCCCGGCGCGAGGTCTCCAGGGCCGACTCCACCTCCGACAGGCGGGACTTCAGCCGCCGGGACTCGCTCTCGGCCGTCGCCACCCGCGCGGCGCTCTCGCCGCGGATCCCGTCGATCTCGGCGGCCACCTTGCGCAGGGCCGCCTCGCCGCGCTTGACGTCGTTCAGGGCGCTGCGCAGCTTGCGGTGAAGCGATTCCGCTTCCTTGCGGGAGGCGTCCAGTTCGGTGCGCACCTGCTCGCCGCCCGCGCGCTGCGTCTCGCGCAGATGTGCCAGCTCCTCGCGCAGCCGCTCCAGCTCGCGCTGGGTCTCCTCGCCGACCCGCTCGGCGTCGGCGCGCTGCGCCTCCTCGCCCGCCGCGGCCACGAGCTTGACCCAGCCTCCGGGCCGCAGGACGTACGCGGCGGCCGCCACGTCCAGGGGGTCCGCGGCGGCGGGCGGGGCGCCCGCCTCCAGCGCGGCCGTCAGCTCGGGCTGGCCCTCGCGCAGCTTCTCGGCGACCCGGCCGCGGAAGACGGCGTCGCTCTCCACGGCCGCCGCCATCGCGTTGCCCGCGAACTTGGCCCGCCGGGAGGGCGTGAACCGGGCGTACTGGCGCAACTGGCCGGGCAGGTCGGCGACCGTCAGGCCGCCGAAGGCGTCCGAGACCAGCGCGACCACCCGGCGCCGCACGCCTTCGGGCAGCGGTCGGTCGAGCACCTCCGCGGCGTCACCGGCCGCGTCGGCCGACTCCGCGCCGCTTGCTGGCTCCACGATCCGTCACCCCTACCGTTACTTCTGGTCCGAGGGCACCGACTCCGTCAGGAGTCGGCACCCGGCCGTGCCACGAGTTCGATCTGGTCCACCGCGTTGCACCAGCGGCAGCGGACCGACTCGATGGTCTCATTGACCACCTCGCGCTCCTCGACCTTGGGCTCCCCGGCGAGGTCCAGGTGGACGTACTCCACGACCTTCGACGAGCGGGTGACGTCGAACCGCGTGAGGTTGCCGCACAGCGTGCAGCGCCACCGGGTGGTCTCGGTCGGCAGGGGAACCGTCATCAGGCCGCTCTCTCCTTCGTCGTTGTTTCAATTAAAGCGGTCCGCGCCTCTCGGCGGGACCGCAGCACGTAACCCTACGGCCTGACGTCACCCTCCCGTGGAGTCCCGTCCTCCATGCGAGACGCGGCGGGGCAAGCTGCCCGGGTCCCTCCGCTTACGCCATGCTCTGTCCCATGACCCTCAGCTGGCCGACCCTGCGCGAGGCCGCCCGCGGGCCCGTGGTGACGTACGCGCTGATCGTGGGCTGCGCGGTGGTCTTCGTCCTGGGCCCGGCCTCCGGGCTCAACCCGGTCTACGGCACGGGCGAGCGGCTGGTGGCCGCGGGGACGGCGTACTTCCGGCGCTGGGGCGTCGTGCCAGACGAACTCCTCACCGGCTCCGGCCGCGCCGCGCTCACCCCGCTGACCGCGCTGTTCGTGCACGGCAGCTGGCTGCACCTCCTGGGGAACGGCCTGTTCCTGTACGTCTTCGGCGCGATGGCCGAGGAACGGATGGGCCGGATCCGCTTCCTCGCCTTCTACGTGACCACGGGCTACCTCGCGCTGGCGGCGTACGCGGCGGCCAACGCGTCCTCCGACCAGACCCTGGTGGGCGCTTCGGGAGCCATCTCGGCCGTCCTGGGCGCCTTCCTCTGCCTCTTCCCCAAGGCCAGGGTGACCAGCCTGTTCCCGTTCCTCTTCTTCGTGCCGCTGCGCTTCCCGGCCTGGATCGTGCTGCTGTTCTGGTTCGGCCTGCAATGGCTGGCGGCCCAGCGCGCGGGCAGCGGACCCGGAGTGGCCTACCTGGCCCACGTGGTGGGCTTCTCGGTCGGCTTCCTCTACGCCTGGGTCCGATATCGGCGTACGACTAGAGTGAGGCGACCAGCGACGGCCACCGAGGGAGACAGCCAGCCGTGATCACCGCGATCGTGCTCATCAAGACCAGCGTGGACCGCATCCCCGAGATCGCCGAGTCGATCGCCGCGCTGGAGAACGTCAGCGAGGTCTACTCCGTCACGGGGACCTACGACCTGATCGCCCTGGTCCGTGTGCACCGCCACGACGACCTGGCGGACATCATCCCGGGCCGCATCAGCAAGATCCCGGGCGTGGAGGCGACGGACACCCACGTGGCGTTCCGCACCTACTCCCAGCACGACCTGGAAGCGGCCTTCGCGATCGGCCTGGACGGCTGACCGCCGGCCCGCCCGCCTGAGGCGTCCCCGCGCCCCGGCCGCCCGGTCCCGGCCGGAACCGGGCCCGCGTGGACGGCCCCGCCGCCGATCGAGGCGACGACGTCAGACGGCGGGGACGCAGCGGCCCTCTTCGGTGCGGTACGTCCACCGCGCGCCCTGGGTGACCAGCTCGCGCACGGCCCCCACGAACCGCTCCACGTGCTCGTCCGGGGTACCGGCGCCGAAGCTGACGCGGATCGCGTTCAGCGAGAGCTCGCCCGGCTCCGCCTCCGGCGCCCCGCACTCGCCCGGCTCCTGCGGTGCGCTGCCCAGCAGCGTGCGGACCAGCGGGTGGGCGCAGAACAGGCCGTCGCGCACCCCGATCCCGTACTCGGCGGACAGCGCCGCCGCGAAGTGCGAGCTGTTCCAGCCGTCCACCACGAACGAGATGACCCCCACGCGCGGCGCGTCGTCCCCGAACAGGGACAGGACCCGCACGGCCGGGACGCCGGCCAGGCCCTCGCGGACCTTCGCGATCAGGTGCCGCTCACGGGCGACCAGCGTGTCGAACCCGGCCTCGGTCAGGGCGCGGCAGGCGGAGGCGATGGAGTAGACGCCGATGACGTTCGGCGAACCGGCCTCGTGGCGCGCCGCGGTGGTGTGCCACTCGACGTCCACGCCGCCGTCCTCGCGCCGGGCCACCTTGCGGGAGGCGCCGCCGCCCGCGAGGTACGGGTCGGCCGCCTGGAGCCAGTCGGCCCGCCCGGCGAGCACGCCCGAGCCGAAGGGCGCGTACAGCTTGTGGCCGGAGAAGGCGATCCAGTCGACGTCCAGCTCCTGGACGGACACGGGGTGGTGCGGGGCCAGCTGCGCGGCGTCCAGCACGATCCGCGCGCCGTGGGCGTGGGCGGCGGCGGCGAGTTCCTTGACCGGCCACAGCTCACCGGTGACGTTGGACGCGCCGGTGACGCAGACCAAGGCGGGGCCGTAGGGGTCGCGGTCGGCCAGCGCGCGCTCCAGGGTGGCGACGGCCTGCTCCGGGGTGCGCGGGGCGTTGAGGTAGGTGACCTGCGCGTCACGCCACGGCAGCAGCGAGGCGTGGTGCTCGGTCTCGAAGACGAACACCTGGCAGTCGGCGGGCAGCACCTGGCCGAGCAGGTTGAGCGAGTCGGTGGTGGAGCGGGTGAAGACCACCTGGTCGGTGGGGCGGCAGTCGAGGAACTCCGCGACCGTGACCCGGCTCTGCTCGAAGAGGTCGGTGGAGAGCTGCGAGAGGTACCCGGCGCCCCGGTGCACGCTGCCGTAGTACGGGGCGTACGCGGCCACGTCGTCCCAGACCCGCTGCAGGGCCGGGGCGCTGGCGGCGTAGTCCAGGGCCGCGTAGGTGACTTCGCCGCCGGTGACGAGCGGGACGGTGACGTCGCGGCCCAGCACCTGGAGCGGCTCGGCACAGGCGGCGTCGCAGGCGGTGTCGGCAGCGGTGGCGGTGTCGGCAGCGGTGGCGGCAGCGGTGGCGGCAGCGGCGTTCGGGGAAGCGGACATGGCGGTATCTCCCGGCAGGCAGGGGTGAATGGCTTCAGACGGCCCGTACGCGGCCGGGTGCGGCGGGGTACGGGAAGACCCCGGGGGACGGTGGGCGCGCCGCGGTACGCGGACAGGACCCTGTTCCGGGGGTGAAGAAGGGGCGGAGTCGCCCTATCGCATTCGCTTGCTCACGAAAAAACGCTCCTCGAGAGACCAGGACCCCTGGAATCGAGGGATCCGCGCTTGCCGCAAGCCTTGCTGCCTACGGCCTGGTCATCACCCGGGGCACCCCGCCACGGAAGGAGGGTTGCCGGACAGCAAGCCGGGGCCTAAACGCTGTCACTCGTGACCTGCTGAGCATCCTGCCACAAGATCCCGCACGCACAAGCCCCGGTCCGCATGGCGGAACCGGGGCCTGACGCGAAACCGCCGTACGGCGGCCCGGACGCGCTACGCGTTGCTCGCCCGCACCCAGCGTGCCAGCGCCGCCTCGGCCGCGCCGGAGTCGATCGATTCGGCCGCCCGGACGATGCCCGCCGCCAGCTGCTCCTCCAGGGTGCCCGCGCCCGGGTCCAGGGCGACCAGGGCCGCCGCCGAGTTCAGCAGGACGGCCTCGCGGACCGGGCCCCTCTCGCCCGCCAGCAGCCTGCGGGCCACGTCCGCGTTGTACGAGGGGTCCGCGCCCCGCAGCGCGGAGACGTCCACCACCGGGATCCCGAGGTCGCGCGGGTCGAAGCGGTGCTCGGTGACCGCGCCGTCGCGCACCCACCACACCCGGGAGGTCGCGGTCGTGGTCAGCTCGTCGAAGCCGTCGTCGCCGCGGAAGACCAGCGCGGAGGAGCCGCGCTCGGCGAGCACTCCCGCCACGATGGGGGCCATCCGGGGATCGGCGACACCGGTCGCCTGGGCCCGTACCCGCGCCGGGTTGGTCAGCGGGCCGAGGACGTTGAAGGTGGTGCGGATGCCCAGTTCCTTGCGGGCGTTGGCCACGTACCGCAGGGCCGGGTGGAACTTGACGGCGAAGCAGAAGGTGATGCCCGCCTCCTCGGCCACCTGGGTCACCCGTGCGGGGGTGAGGTCGAGGTTGACGCCCAGCTTCTCCAGGACGTCCGAGGCGCCGCTCGCGGAGGACGCGGCGCGGTTGCCGTGCTTGACCACCTTGGCGCCCGTACCGGCGACCACGATCGCGGACATCGTGGAGATGTTGACGGTCTTGGCGCCGTCGCCGCCCGTCCCGACGATGTCGACCGTGCGGCCGGGGACCTCGATCAGGTTGGCGTGTTCGTACATGGTCCGTACGAGGCCGTTGATCTCCGCGACCGTCTCGCCCTTGGCCCGCAGCGCCACCACGAAGCCGGCGATCTGCGCGTCGGTCGCCTCGCCCCGCATGATCCGGTCCATCGCCCACGCGGTGTCGTCCGCACCGAGGTCGCGGCCTTCGAGCAGGGCGTCCAGTACGGCCGGCCAGGTGCGGGCCGCCACGCTGCCGCCGCCTGCCGGGGTCACAACGTTCATGGTCCGCTCCTGATGGTCCACAGCCGATGGATGAGGCCCCAGCCTATCCAGCGCGGGAGGACGGCAAAGAGCCCCGTCCAGTGACTGGACGGGGCTCTTGCCGTGGCGACGCGAAGACTGACCTGAATCAGTCCTTCAAGCAGGATCAGTGGTGGCCGTGGCCGCTCTGGATCTCCTTGTACTCCTCCGCCGAAGGCTTCGGAATCTGGTTGTTCTCGCCGTAGAAGCCCTTGCTCAGCTTGGCGCGGAGCCTCTCCAGCGGCTTGACCTTGCGCTCGACACCGTTCTCGTCGACCGTCGGGCCGATCTCGATCGGCCCGTACTGCTCGTACGAGGTCAGCGTGTGCAGCTTGCCCTGCGAGAGCGGCTCGTGGACCTCGACGAACTCACCGTGCGGCAGGCGCTTGATGATGCCGGTCTCGCGACCGTGCAGCACCTTGTCCCGGTCCCGGCGCTGGAGGCCGAGGCAGATCCGCTTGGTGATGATGAACGCGATGACCGGGACGACGAAGAAACCGATCCGCACGAACCAGGTGATCGAGTTGATCGACAGGTGGAAGTACTGCGCGAACATGTCGTTGCCGCCGCCGATGAGGAGCACGATGTACTCCGCGATCCAGGCGACACCGAAGCCCGTACGGGTCGGCACGTTGCGCGGGCGGTCCAGGATGTGGTGCTCGCGCTTGTCCCCGGTGACCCAGGCCTCGATGAACGGGTAGATCGCGATCGAGGACAGCACCAGCGGGAAGAGCAGCAGCGGGATGAACACGCCCAGGACGAGCGTGTGACCCCAGAGGTTGATCTCCCAGCCGGGCATCGCACGGATGAGGCCTTCCGGCATACCCATGTACCAGTCGGGCTGCGCACCGGTGGACACGTGGTCCGGGCGGTACGGGCCGATGGCCCAGATCGGGTTGATCGAGGCGATCGCCGCGATGGCCGCGATGACACCGAAGACCAGGAAGAAGAAGCCTCCGGCCTTGGCCATGTACACCGGGAGCAGCGGCATGCCGACGACGTTCTTGTTCGTCTTGCCGGGGCCCGCGAACTGGGTGTGCTTGTGGTAGAAGACCAGGATCAGGTGGGCCACCAGCAGGCCCATCATGATGCCGGGCAGCAGCAGGATGTGCACCGAGTAGAAGCGCGAGACGAAGTCTCCACCCGGGAACTCCCCGCCGAACAGGAACATCGACAGGTACGTGCCGACGACCGGGACGGACAGGATGGCGCCCTGCATGAAGCGGACACCGGTACCCGAGAGCAGGTCGTCCGGCAGCGAGTAACCGGTGAATCCGGTGAACATGCCGAGGAACAGCAGCAGGAAGCCGAAGATCCAGTTGACCTCACGCGGCTTGCGGAACGCGCCGGTGAAGAACACGCGCATCATGTGCACGACCATCGCGGCGACGAAGATCAGCGCCGCCCAGTGGTGGATCTGCCGGATGAGCAGACCGCCGCGCACGTCGAAGCTGATGTCCAGGGTCGAGGCGAAGGCCTCGGACATCTGGACGCCCTGCATCGGCACGTACGAGCCGTGGTACACGACCTCGTTCATGCTCGGGTGGAAGAACAGCGTCAGGTACACACCCGTGAGGATGATGATGATGAAGCTGTACAGGCAGATCTCACCGAGCATGAAGGACCAGTGGTCCGGGAAGATCTTGCGCATGTTCGACTTGGCGAGGCTGTAGATGCCCAGGCGGCCGTCCGCCCAGTCGGCTACACGTTCACCAGCAGGCGCTTTGCGCTCCGTGGTTTGAGTGGCAGTGCTCATCCGCGCTCCCAGAATGCAGGACCGACGGGCTCTTCGAAGTCGCCATGCGCCTCGAGGAAGCCTTCGTCATTCACGCCGATCCGCAGCTGCGGAAGCGCGTGACCGGCCGGGCCGAAGATGACACGGGCGCCGTCGGAGAGGTCGAAGGTGGACTGGTGGCACGGGCAGAGCACGTGGTGCGTCTGCTGCTCGTACAGGCTGATCGGGCAGCCGACGTGGGTGCAGATCTTCGAGTAGGCCACGATGCCCTCGTGGGACCACTCCAGCTCCTGCTTGTCCTTGATGTCCTCCGGCTTGATGCGGACGATCATCAGGGCAGCCTTGGCGATCTGCGTCTGGAAGTCGTGCTGGTCCTCCTCCAGGCCCTCGGGCCTGGCGAAGGTGAGCGAGCCGACGATGATGTCCTCGGGACGCAGCGGCTCGTTCGTGTTGTCGTTGATGAGCAGCTTGCCCTTGGCCCACAGCGTCTTGCGGAGCTTGTCCTCGGGCAGCGGACCCAGGTCGCGCAGGATCACGACGGCGGACAGCGGCAGCATGGCCAGCGCGCCCAGCATCGTGTTGCGGATCAGGGGACGCCGGCCGATGGCCGACTCCTTGGCGCCGTCGGCGAAGTCCGACAGGACCTGCGCCCTGACCTCCGGCGGTGCGGCGATCTCGTGGCGCTCGGCGGCGACCTCGACATCGGACATCAGGGTGCGGGCCCAGTGGACCGCGCCCGCGCCGATGCAGAAGAGCGCCGTGCCCAGGGTCATGCCGAGGGCGAAGTTGAGCGCGCTCACCTTCCCGATGGGGAAGATGAACACGATCTTGTCGACCGGCAGGGTCACGTACGAGGCGATGAAGCCGATCGTGGCCAGCATCGACAGCGTGAAGAGCATCGCGACCGTGCGCTCGGAGCGCTTGGCCGCCCGCTCGTCGATGTCCTGGATACGGGGCCGGTGGGCCGGGAGGCCCGGGTCGGCGAACGGGTCGTCCGCCAGCGCTACGCCACCGTGGTGCGCGTCGCCCTGCTCGCTCGGCAGGTGCTTCTCTTCGGGAATGTCTTGGCTACTCATGACTTCTTGGCCTTAGCGGTGTGGGCCGCGACCCAGACGGCGACAGCGATCAGCGCACCCAGACCGAAGATCCAGCCGAAGAGACCCTCGGACACGGGGCCGAGGCCACCGAGCTTGAGACCACCGGGGCTGTTCGACTTCTCGCCGTTCACGTTCTGGAGGTACGCGATGATGTCCTTCTTCTGCTTCTCCGGCATGGTGCTGTCCGGGAAGGAGGGCATGTTCTGCGGGCCGGTGAGCATGGCCTCGTAGATGTGCTTCGGCGGTACGTCCTCAAGGTTCGGGGCGTACTTGCCGTGCGTCAGCGCGCCACCCTCACCAGTGAAGTTGTGGCACTGGGCGCAGTTGTTTCGGAACAGCTCGCCACCGGCGGCGATGTCCGCGCCCGCCGGGTCGTACTGCTTCGAGGTCGGCGTGATCGGACCGGCACCGAGGGACGCGACGAACGCGGCCAGCTGGTCGGTCTGCGCCTGGGTGTAGATGACCGGCTTCTTCGGCACCTGGGCGCCGGGCTGCTGGGCGGGCATGCGACCCGAGCTCACCTGGAAGTCGACGGCCGCGGAGCCGACACCCACCAGGCTCGGGCCGTCAGAGGAACCCTGGCCGCCGGTCCCGTGGCAGCTTGCGCAGCCCACGGCGTAGAGCTTCTTGCCCTCCTCGATGGCGAGGGACTGGGAGGTTTCGTCTGCCTGCGCGTCGCCCGCGGGCGCGAAGGCAGCATACAGCCCCCCGGTGACCGCCAGGGCGAAGAGTAGAACGACGACCGCCGCCAGCGGATGGCGTCGTCGTGCGGAGAGCTTTTTCACGGATTACCCCGGTGTCAGGATCTTCTGCGTCGGTGTGTCTGGATGGAGTGCCGGGACGGG
Organism: Streptomyces sp. G-G2; assembly: GCF_030063135.1. Classification (GTDB taxonomy): domain Bacteria; phylum Actinomycetota; class Actinomycetes; order Streptomycetales; family Streptomycetaceae; genus Streptomyces. The sequence continues at coordinate 55,542 of NZ_JASISO010000026.1, read as the reverse complement.
CCCGGCGACGTGTTCGCTACTTGATCAGGTAGATCGTGGCGAAGAGGCCGATCCAGACGACATCGACGAAGTGCCAGTAGTAGGACACGACGATGGCCGACGTGGCCTGTTCGTGGGTGAACCTCTTAGCCGCGTACGTCCGGCCGAGGACCAGCAGGAAGGCGATGAGGCCACCCGTCACGTGCAGCCCGTGGAAGCCGGTGGTCAGGTAGAACACCGAGCCGTACGGACTGGACGAGAGGCTCATGCCCTCCTCCTTGACCAGCGAGGTGTACTCGAACACCTGGCCGCCAATGAAGATCGCACCCATGACGAACGTGATGATGAACCACGTCCTGAGCTTCTTCACGTCACCGCGCTCGGCGGCGAATACGCCGAGCTGGCAGGTGAGCGAGGAAAGCACCAGGATCGTCGTGTTCGTCGCCGAGAAGGGCAGATTCAAGGCCGAGGCCTGTTCTGCCCAGTACTCGGCGCCTGTCACCGATCGCAGGGTGAAGTACATCGCGAAGAGGGCCGCGAAGAACATCAGCTCGGAACTCAACCAGATGATCGTTCCAACGCTGACGAGGTTCGGCCTGTTGACCGTCGGGTGCGCGTGCCCGGTATCTACTGTCGTTGCTGTCGCCACGACCGACATTATGTCGGTCGCTTATCCCGCCCTCACCCCGGGGGGTGCCGTTCGGAGTGTCCGGGGCATGTGCAAGGCCCGAACGGCCCATCGGAGGCCCCTGCGAACCGATGTTGACAGGGTGTCGGACGGAGTAGCATCCGCGACATCATCAACGTGATTCATGTGACACGTGGAGGAACGAAATGCGGGCGACTGCGCGGGTTCTGGTCTACAGCGATGACGCCAACACCCGGGAGCAGGTGCGGCTGGCGTCCGGGCGCAGGCCCGCAGCGGACCTGCCGCCGGTGGAGTTCCTGGAGTGCGCCACCATGGACGCCGTCCTGAAGGAGCTGGACGCGGGCGGCATCGACGCCTGCGTGCTGGACGGGGAGGCCGTTCCGGCCGGGGGCATGGGCGTGTGCCGCCAGATCAAGGACGAGATCTTCCGGTGTCCCCCGGTACTGCTGCTGATCGGGCGTCCGCAGGACGCCTGGCTGGCCACCTGGAGCCGGGCGGACCGGGCGGTGACCCTGCCGGTGGACCCCGTGGAGTTCGCGGAGGCGCTGGCCGACATCCTGCGCACGCGGCTGTCCTTGAGCGCCTGAAGGCCGCGAAACGGCCCCTGGAGCCCTCCTAAGGGCTTCCAGGGGCCGTTTCGCGCTCCGCGGCGGACGCGGCGGACGCGGCGGACGGCGCGTCAGACCTGGGGGCGCAGGCGGGCGGCGTCGATCGGGCTGCGGCCGTCCTGGGTGCCCTTGAGCAGGGCGCTGCCCTCGCGCCATTCCTTCCAGTCCAGGTTCCAGTCGCCGTAGCCGTTGCCGAAGGGGTCCATGTCGTCGCCGATGCTGTTGATCACCTTGACGATGTCGCCCTCGTTGATGTTCTCGTAGAACCAGGCGGCGTTGCCGGTGCTCATGCCGGTGCAGCCGTGGCTGACGTTCTCGTAGCCCTGGGAGCCGACCGACCACGGCGCGGCGTGGACGTATTCACCGCTCCAGGTCACCCGCGTGGCGTAGTAGACGGGGAGGTTGTAGTTCTCGCTGCCGCCGATTCCGACGGTGTCGCCGCGCATCTGGACGAAGTACTGCTTGCCCAGCACCACCTTGACGCCGTTGCGGGTGGAGAAGCCCGGCTTTCCGGTGGTGACCGGAATGGTGTTGATCACTTCGCCGTTGCGCTTGAAGGTCAGGTAGTGCGAGGAGGCGTCCGTGACGACCTCGACCCGGTCGCCGATGTCGAGCTTGAGCGACTTGGCGGCGGCGCCGTAGAGGCCGTCGGCGATCTTGACGCCCTCCAGGTTGCTCCGTACGGAGACGGTGGAGTTGGCGGGCCAGTACTCCTTGGGCCGGAAGTGGAGCTTCTTGTCGTCCACCCAGTGCCAGGCGCCCTGGACGTTGGTGGCGGAGTCCACGATCAGGCCCCGCTCGATGACCGCGCGGGCGGCCTTGTCCTTGACCGGTTCGGTCAGTTCGGCCGTCAGGGGCTGGCCTACGCCGTATTTACCCGCCTCCGGGCCGAATTCGACGTGGAGGACCTTCTTGGCCGGAGTGGTCTCGAAGGTCATCGTGCGCTGCCCCTGGGAGCCCCGTTCGTCCTCCGTGCCGACGGTGACGGTGTAGCGGACGCCCGCCGCCATCGGGGCGGTGCTGTGCCAGCGGTCGCCCTTGGCGGAGAGTTCGCCCGCGAGGAAGCGGCCGTGGGTGTCGACGGCGCTCACGTCGGTGATCCGGCCGTCGCCGCTCTTGGCGGTGACTTCGAGGGGGCGGTCGGGGTCGACGGGGCGGCCGCCCGACGCTTGGTTGAAGGCGACCTCGTCGCCCGCGTCGTAGGGGCGGGCTGACAGCGGGTTGTCCTCGCCCGACCCGCATGCGGTGGCGCCGGCCCCGAGGGACGCGACCAGCAGGGAGCAGCCGATAACCGTCCAAAGACGCGGTGAGTGGTTCATGAGACCACGCTATGAAGATATGACTATTACGGCGCGCGGGGTGACTGCAAACGAGGGGCCCGGACTCCTCTCGACGAGGTGTCCGGGCCCCACGTGGGTCATGCGAGCGGCACTACTGGTTGGCGTTCTCGCCCCGGTAGTACTCGTACACCCAGCCCCACAGACCGATCACGATCAGCGGCGCGGAGAAGTACATCAGCCACCAGCCGAAGATGACGCCCATGAAGGCGAAGGCGCCACCGATGGCCAGCGAGAGCGGCTGCCAGCTGTGCGGGGAGAAGAACCCCAGCTCGCCCGCCTCGTCGGCGACGTCGGCCTCCAGGTTGTCCTGGGCCATCTCGTCCACGCGCCGGGCCGTGAAGGCCAGGTAGTAGCCGATCATGACGCTCAGGCCGAAGGCCAGGAAGAGCGCGGTGGTTCCGACGGGCTCCTTCGACCACACGCCGTACACGACGGCCATGATCAGGATGAAGAAGGAGAGCCAGAGGAACATCTTGCCCTGGATCTTCACTTGCCCGCCTCCTTGCCACCGGCGACTGCCTTGGTGGCCACGCCGTGGTCCCCGAGGTGGTCGAGGGCCGCGATCTCCGGGTGGTGCAGGTCGAACGCCGGGGACTCGGAACGGATCCGCGGCAGGGTGAGGAAGTTGTGCCGCGGCGGCGGGCAGGACGTCGCCCATTCGAGCGAGCGGCCGTAGCCCCACGGGTCGTCGACCTCGACCTTCTTGCCGTACTTCGCCGTCTTCCAGACGTTGTACATGAAGGGGAGCATCGACAGGCCGAGCAGGAACGAGCTGATCGTCGAGATCGTGTTCAGCGCGGTGAACCCGTCGGCGTTGAGGTAGTCCGCGTAACGACGCGGCATGCCCTCGGCGCCCAGCCAGTGCTGCACCAGGAACGTGCCGTGGAAGCCCACGAACAGCGTCCAGAAGGTGATCTTGCCGAGGCGCTCGTCCAGCATCTTGCCCGTGAACTTCGGCCACCAGAAGTGGAAGCCGGAGAACATCGCGAAGACCACGGTGCCGAAGATGACGTAGTGGAAGTGCGCGACGACGAAGTACGAGTCGGAGACGTGGAAGTCCATCGGGGGCGAGGCCAGGATGACGCCGGTCAGACCACCGAAGGTGAAGGTGATCAGGAAGCCGACGGCCCAGAGCATCGGGGTCTCGAAGGACAGCGAGCCCTTCCACATGGTGCCGATCCAGTTGAAGAACTTCACACCGGTCGGGACCGCGATCAGGAAGGTCATGAACGAGAAGAACGGCAGCAGCACACCACCGGTGACGTACATGTGGTGGGCCCACACCGTCACCGAGAGGCCGGCGATCGCGATCGTCGCACCGATCAGACCGATGTAGCCGAACATCGGCTTGCGGGAGAAGACCGGGATGACCTCGGAAATGATTCCGAAGAATGGCAACGCGATGATGTACACCTCTGGATGGCCGAAGAACCAGAAGAGGTGTTGCCACAGTAGGGCGCCGCCATTGGCCGCGTCGAACACATGCGCACCGAATTTACGGTCCGCCTCCAGCGCGAAGAGCGCGGCGGCCAGCACCGGGAAGGCGAGCAGGACCAGGACACCGGTCAGCAGCACGTTCCAGGTGAAGATCGGCATGCGGAACATCGTCATGCCGGGCGCGCGCATGCAGATGATCGTGGTGATGAAGTTGACCGAACCGAGGATCGTGCCGAAGCCGGAGAAGGCCAGACCCATGATCCACATGTCGGCGCCGATGCCCGGCGAGCGGACGGCGTCCGACAGCGGGGAGTAGGCGAACCAGCCGAAGTCGGCGGCACCCGAAGGGGTGACGAAGCCCGCCACGGCGATGGTCGAGCCGAAGAGGTACAGCCAGTACGCGAACATGTTCAGCCGCGGGAACGCCACGTCGGGCGCGCCGATCTGCAGCGGCATGATCCAGTTCGCGAAGCCCGCGAACAGCGGGGTGGCGAACATCAGCAGCATGATCGTGCCATGCATGGTGAACGCCTGGTTGAACTGCTCGTTCGACATGATCTGCGTGCCCGGACGGGCCAGCTCGGCGCGCATGAAGAGCGCCATGATCCCGCCGATGATGAAGAACACGAACGACGTGACCAGGTACATCGTGCCGATGGTCTTGTGGTCGGTCGTGGTCATCCACTTCACGACCACATTGCCCGGCTGCTTGCGCCGTACCGGCAGCTCGTTCTCGTACGAGTCGGCGGCGGCACCCTGAGGCTGATTGAGGATGCTCACAGTTTGTTCACCTCAGCGTTGCGGGCCGGGTCGGTCTGCTTGATGCCGGCCGGGAGGTAACCGGTCTGCCCCTTCTCCGCAAGGTCCTTGAGGTGCTTGCGGTACTCCTCGGGGGAGACGACCTTGACGTTGAAGAGCATCCGGGAGTGGTCGACGCCACACAGCTCGGCGCACTTGCCCATGAAGACGCCCTCTTGGGTCGGGGTGACCTCGAAGACGTTGGTGTGGCCCGGAATGACGTCCTGCTTGAACAGGAACGGGACCACCCAGAAGGAGTGGATGACGTCGTTGGACGACAGGATGAAGCGGACCTTCTCGCCCTTGGGCAGCCAGAGGGTCGGACCCGGGTTCTTCGTGTCCGGGTCGCGGGACCCGGGGACGCCCTTGTCGTAGACGCCTTCGGCGCCCGCGGGGAAGGCCTTGGTGAAGCGGTCCGGGATGGAGGCGAGCTCCTTCGGGACCTCACCGGCCTTCGGGGTCACCGCATCGCCGTCGACGTTCTCGACGTAGTTGAAGCCCCAGCTCCACTGGAAGCCGATCACGTTGATCGTGTGGGTCGGCTTCGCGGAGAGGGAGAGCAGCTTCGACTCGTCACGCGCGGTGAAGTAGAACAACACCGAGACGATGATGAGCGGGACCACGGTGTACAGCGCCTCGATCGGCATGTTGTACCGGGTCTGCGGCGGGACCTCGATCTTCGTCCGGCTGCGCCGGTGGAAGATGACGCTCCAGATGATCAGGCCCCAGACCAGGACGCCCGTGATCAGAGCGGCCGCCCACGACCCCTGCCACAGGGAGAGGATGATCGGCGCCTCTTTGGTGACCGGGTCCGGCATACCGAGGTTGGGGAAGTTCTTATATGAATACGAGCAACCAGTGGCGGTCGCCAGGACCACGCCCGCAGTCAGCGCCTGCAGCAGCTTCCGCCGCATCGGGCGCCGCGGCGAGCGGTCGGAGCCGTAGGGACTCACGTAGCGCCTTCCCGAGAGTCTCGGCCCGCGCGGTCGGCCGCGGCCGTGTTCGGGTCGGTCGCCGGCCCTGACGCAGGCAGGGGTTTGGATGTTTATGCGGACCAAACCCTACTGGACGCTATTTGGGGTCGCGCGGGGAGGGTGCCCAACGCGCCGCTACTGCCCCCGAAGGGGTGGATCCGCCGTACGGGGGAGGGTCCATCTGCCCCTGAATGGCGGACTCCGGAGGGTATCTGACGGGCCCTGACCTCGGGCGACACCGGGGCGCGCGGGGGCTGCGGCTAGCGTGGGCGGATGCCGTACTTCGATGTCGCCTCCGCCGCCCCGCTGCACCCGGTCGCCCGGCAGGCGCTGCAGGCCGCGCTGGACGAGGGCTGGGCCGATCCGGCCCGGCTCTACCGGGAGGGCAGGCGGGCCAGGCTGCTGCTGGACGCCGCGCGGGAGGCCGCCGCGGAGGCCGTGGGGTGCCGTCCGGACGAACTCGTCTTCACTCCTTCGGGGACGCACGCCGTTCACGCGGGCGTCGAGGGCGCCCTGGCGGGCCGTCGGCGCGTCGGAACCCACCTGGTGGTGTCCGCGGTCGAACACAGTTCTGTCCTCCATTCGGCGGCGGCAGTCGGGGCACGCGGAGGAGAGTTCACCGAAGTCCCGGTCGACCGCGTCGGCGCGGTGGACCCCGACGTGTTCGAACGGGCGCTGCGCGCGGACACCGCGCTGGCCGCCCTGCAGTCCGCCAACCACGAGGTGGGCACGGTCCAGCCGGTGCCGGAGGTGGCCGCCCGCTGCCGGGCCGCCGGGGTCCCGCTGCTGGTGGACGCGGCCCAGTCCCTGCCCTGGGGTCCGGCGCCCGAGGGGTGGTCGCTGCTGACCGCGAGCGCGCACAAGTGGGGCGGTCCGGCGGGAGTGGGGCTGCTCGCGGTCCGCAAGGGCGTCCGCTTCGCTCCCCAAGGCCCCGGCGGGGAACGGGAGTCGGGGCGCTCCCCCGGGTTCGAGAACATCCCGGCCATCGTGGCGGCCGCGGCCTCGCTGCGGGCCGTACGGGCGGAGGCGGCGGCCGAGTCGGAGCGGCTGCGGGTCCTGGTGGACCGGATCCGGCGGCGGGTGGCGCGGCTGGTCCCGGACGTGGAGGTGGTCGGCGATCCGGTGCGGCGGCTGCCGCACCTGGTGACCTTCTCCTGCCTGTACGTCGACGGGGAGGTCCTGCTGCACGAGCTGGACCGGGCCGGGTTCTCGGTGTCGTCCGGGTCCTCGTGCACGAGCTCGACGCTGACCGCGAGCCATGTGCTGAAGGCGATGGGGGTGCTGTCGGAGGGCAACGTCCGGGTCTCGCTGCCGGTGGGCACGACGGCCGAGGAGGTGAACCGGTTCCTGGAGGTGCTGCCGGGCGCGGTGGGCGGCGTAAGGGAACGCCTCGGCGTGGCGCCGGACCCGGTGTCGGTGACCGGGGCCGAGTCCCTGGTGGTGGACGCGCTGGGGCTGCGGTGCCCGCAGCCGGTGATCGAGCTCGCCAACGCGATCGGGGGCGTGGCGGTGGGCGGGACGGTGACGGTCCTGTCGGACGACGAGGTGGCCCGGCTGGACATCCCGGCGTGGTGCGGGATGCGGGGGCAGGAGTACGTGGGCGAAGCCCCGGCCCCTGGCGGGGCGGGAGTCGCGTACACGGTCCGCCGCCGGGCGTAGCGGGTCCGGCCGCCGCCGGGGGCGGGTGCCCGGAGGGCGATTCCAGCCCGCCCGGCGATTGAGGGCGTCTGTCAGCCGCGCCGACGAGCGAGGGGCCGGCGCGTGGGCCTGCGGCTGCCTCCGGCGGCGCCTCAAACGCCGGCGAGGCTGGGACGGGTGGCTGCACTCCCGGTCCGCAAGGCCGGGGGTGGCGGAGCCGGGCGCCGCCGGGGGGGTTGGGGTGCGCCTGGAAGGCACAGCCAGCCCGCCCGGCGGTCGAGGGCGCGGTTCGGGGCCGCCGTCAGGACAGGTAGGACTGGACTTCCGACGCCGCCTCGGGGCCGTACGCCTTGGCGAAGCGCTCCATGAAGTGGGCCCGGGCCAGGGTGTACTCCTGCGTGCCCAGGGTCTCGATGACCAGCGTCGCCAGCATGCAGCCGACCTGCGCCGCCCGCTCCAGGCCCACGCCCCAGCCCAGCCCCGTGAGGAACCCGGCGCGGAAGGCGTCGCCGACGCCCGTCGGGTCGACCTTCGCGGTCTCCTCGGGGCAGCCGACCACGATCGGCTCGTGGCCGACCCGGTCGATGCGGACGCCGTTCGAGCCGAGCGTGGTCACGCGGGTGCCGACCTTGGCCAGGATCTCCGCGTCGGTCCAGCCGGACTTCGACTCGATGAGGCCCTTCTCGTACTCGTTGGAGAAGAGGTACGTCGCCCCCTCCATCAGGGTGCGGATGTTCTCGCCGTCCATCCGGGCGATCTGCTGCGAGAAGTCGGCGGCGAAGGGGATCCCCCGCGTCCGGCACTCCTCGGTGTGGCGCAGCATCGCCTCGGGGTCGTCCGCGCCGATCAGGACGAGGTCGAGCCCGCCCACCCGGTCGGCGACGGCCTTCAGCTCGATCAGCCGGGCCTCGCTCATCGCGCCGGTGTAGAAGGAGCCGATCTGGTTGTGGTCCGCGTCCGTGGTGCACACGAAGCGCGCGGTGTGCAGCACCTCGGAGATCCGTACGGACTCGGTGTCCACTCCGTGCCGGTCGAGCCAGGCACGGTATTCGTCGAAGTCGTAGCCCGCGGCTCCGACGAGGACCGGGCGGCTGCCGAGCTGCCCCATACCGAAGCAGATGTTCGGGCCGACCCCGCCCCGCCGTACGTCGAGGTTGTCGACGAGGAAGGAGAGGGAGACCGTGTGCAGCTGGTCCGCGACCAGCTGGTCGGCGAAGCGGCCGGGGAAGGTCATGAGGTGGTCGGTGGCGATGGAGCCGGTGACTGCGATGCGCACGGCGTGGATGCTCCTGCGGAGGGCGGCAAGGGGACAGTCAAAGCTACCCGGTGGACGGCGTGAGGCCGACCGGCAGAAACTACCCCGTAGTAGGTCTTTCTTCGCGCCGCGCGTGCTGCCTACGGTGCCGTCATGACCTACACCGATGGCTTCGGGTACCCGCAGTACACCGCCGCCGAGCCGGGCGCGGAAGTGTCGCGTCAGCCAGGATTCGCCCGACTGCTCGGCGACTGTGCCCGGATGGCACCCCATTGGCCGGTCCCGGCGGGCCCGGCGCGGGCCCGGGTGGCACCCTCTCAGATCCTCGGGGTCAGCGTGCCGCCCGCCTCGGCCCTGCTGATCGCCTCGACCGCCGCCTACGGGGACTGAGTCCCCGGAGCGTCTCGCGGCCCTCCTCCGGAAGCCGGGGAACCGGTTTCGCTCCTGTTCCGTCCCACTCGCATCACGCACGTACGGCGAGTCAGACAGAGGCAGGAAAAGGAGCGATGCGGTGAGCACCGAAGAATCCGGCCCGACCGGCGGGACCGAACAGCAGACCGAACCGGCGCGCGGCGCGCGGCGCAGGCGCCCCGCGTGGGCCGTCGCCTCGGTGGCGGCCGCCGTGGTGCTCGCCGGGGGCGGTACGGCGTACTGGGCGACCACGGCCTACGGCGGCACCGGCAAGGACTCCGCTGCGGCTTCCGCGGCCTCGCGGAGTTCGGCCACCGCGCCCTCCCCCGGCCCGAGCGCGCCCGGCATCGCGCCGGGCGAACCGGATCCTTCGGGTTCCGGGGTGACCTACCGGTCGCAGGGCCCGCTCCCCCAGGGCCCGGGCACCGCGCCCTCCTTCGCGGCGGGCGGTGACGTGACCGAGGCCGAGGTGGCCCGGCTCGCGTCGGCCCTCGGCATCAGCGGCGCCCCGCGGCTGTCGGGCGAGCTGTGGCAGGCGGGGGTAGTCGCGGATCCCTCCGGGCCGCGCCTCCAGGTGAACCTCAAGGCGCCCGGGACCTGGAGCTTCACCCGCTACCAGGCGGGCGGTACGGACAACTGCACGCGCGGCAAGGACACCTGCGGGCCCGCCACTCTCCCCGGTGGCGGCGCGCAGGCACCGGGGGCCGCGTCCGTTCCCGGATCGGACGCGGTCCCGCCCCCGGCGGCGGACACGGCGAAGCCGCTGAGCGAGGAGGCGGCGAAGAAGGCCGCGGCCCCGCTGCTCGCGGCGGCGGGCCAGAACGGGGCGAAGCTGGACGCCCGGCAGGTCCAGGGCTCCGTACGGGTGGTCACCGCGGACCCGGTGGTCGGCGGTCTGCCCACGCAGGGCTGGCAGAGCACGGTCAGCGTGGGCCCGGACGGGCAGGTGGTGGCGGGTACCGGTGAGCTGAAGGCCCCGGTACGGTCCGCCGAGCAGCCGGTGGTCGGCGCGCAGGAGGCGCTGGACCGGCTGAACGCCGCGTCGGGCCCGGCTCCCGGGACCGGGACCGGGCCGAGCGCGTGCGCCACGTCGGTGCCGCTGGAACCGGAGACCCCGGTCGGGCCGGGCGACACCCCGCCGTGCAATCCGGATCCGCGCCCGATGAAGCCGCCGCGGACGGAGACCGTCGGCTCGGCGGTGCTGGGGCTGGCCGCGGGGACCGTGGACGGGGCGCGGGGTCTGGTTCCGGCCTGGCTGTTCGAGGTCACGGGTACGTCGGGCGGCGGAGCCGCTCGTACGGTGGTCCAGCCCGCCGCGCGGGACGCGGGTCCGGCGCCGCAGGGCGGTCGTACGGTGCCCGGGTTCTCGTACTCCGCGACCGACCGGAAGCTGACGGTGCACTTCTGGGGCGGGGCGTGCAGTACGTACGCCGCGCAGGCCCGGGAGAGCGCCGAGGCGGTCACGGTGAAGATCACCGACACCCCGAACGAGGCGGGCCGGGTCTGCATCCTGATCGCCAAGGAGATGTCGGTCACGGTCACCCTGGAGCAGCCGCTCGGCAACCGCTCGGTGGTGGACGCGACCACGGGCAAGCCCCTGGCCCGGCAGTAGGCCCGCGGCAGGGCGCGACAGCGCGGCATGACAGAGGGGCCCGGCCGTCTCATGACGGCCGGGCCCCTCCGCGCGCGTGGCGCCCTACTGGCTCAGGGGTTAGCTGAACGAGTCGCCGCAGGCGCAGGACCCCGTGGCGTTCGGGTTGTCGATCGTGAAGCCCTGCTTCTCGATGGTGTCGACGAAGTCGATCGAGGCACCGTGCAGGTATGGGGAGCTCATCCGGTCCGTGACGACCTTGACGCCGTCGAAGTCCTTGACGACGTCGCCGTCGAGGGACCGCTCGTCGAAGAAGAGCTGGTAGCGCAGGCCGGAGCAGCCACCGGGCTGGACGGCGACGCGCAGTGCCAGGTCCTCGCGGCCTTCCTGCTCCAGCAGGGTCCTGACCTTCTCCGCGGCGGCGTCGGACAGGAGGATGCCGTCGCTCACAGTGGTCTTTTCGTCCTGAACGGACATCTGCATTCACTCCCGAAGTGGGCGGCTTCCCGCCGGAGGCAGGGAAACGTCGGACTCTTGCCGTCGGTGGCAACGAGCGCGGCCGCCGATTCATTCCGGGTCCGCCGCTTGTGCCAGATATTCATGCTCGCACACCTGGCCGCCGCACCCACCGCGTGTGGGCCGTCCGGCGGCGCCCGGCCCGGCCCTGGCCGGGCGAATGCGTCACATCGACACTATCGGCATCGTCAAAGTGACATGAAGCGGTTATGATAGATAGCGTCAAATAGACGAGAAGTCGACGCGATGTCTTCAGAAGTCCCCTGTCGCAGAACAGAAAGGGTGCGTGTCGTGACCACCGCCCAGCCTTTGGACGTCCAGCCGACGCCCCTCGCCCTGCTGCTGCTCGGCCGTGAGGCCGACCCCAAGAGCGAGCGCGGGGTCGAGTGCCCCGGCGACCTGCCCTCGCCGTCCGACCCGAACCTGGTGGCCCGCGCCCGCGCGGCCAAGGAGAAGCTCGGGGACAAGGTCTTCATCCTCGGCCACCACTACCAGCGTGACGAGGTCATCGAGTTCGCCGACGTCACCGGCGACTCCTTCAAGCTGGCCAAGGACGCGGCCGCCAGGCCGGAGGCCGAGTACATCGTCTTCTGCGGCGTGCACTTCATGGCCGAGTCCGCGGACATCCTCACCACCGACGACCAGAAGGTCGTCCTGCCGGACCTGGCCGCGGGCTGCTCGATGGCCGACATGGCCACCGCCGAGCAGGTCGCCGAATGCTGGGACGTGCTGACCGAGGCCGGGATCGCCGACACCACGGTGCCCGTCTCGTACATGAACTCCTCGGCCGACATCAAGGCCTTCACCGGTAAGCACGGCGGCACGATCTGTACGTCGTCCAACGCCAAGAAGGCCCTGGAGTGGGCCTTCGAACAGGGTGAGAAGGTCCTCTTCCTCCCCGACCAGCACCTCGGCCGCAACACCGCCGTCCGCGACATGGGCCTGTCCCTGGACGACTGCGTGCTCTACAACCCGCACAAGCCGAACGGCGGCCTGACCGTCCAGCAGCTGCGCGACGCCAAGATGATCCTGTGGCGCGGGCACTGCTCGGTGCACGGCCGGTTCTCGGTCGACTCGGTGAACGACGTGCGCGCCCGGATCCCCGGCGTGAACGTGCTCGTGCACCCGGAGTGCAAGCACGAGGTCGTGGCGGCGGCGGACTACGTCGGGTCGACGGAGTACATCATCAAGGCGCTGGAGGCGGCCCCGGCCGGTTCCAAGTGGGCCATCGGCACCGAGCTGAACCTGGTCCGCCGACTGGCGAACCGTTTCGCCTCGGAGGACAAGGAGGTCGTCTTCCTCGACAAGACGGTCTGCTTCTGCTCGACGATGAACCGCATCGACCTCCCCCACCTGGTGTGGACCCTGGAGTCCCTGGCCGAGGGCAACCTCGTCAACCAGATCACGGTGGACAAGGAGACCGAGAGCTTCGCGAAGCTCGCCCTGGAGCGCATGCTCGCGCTGCCGTAGCCGCCGCGCACGGCGGGACCTGAACGCGCCGAAGGGGCGCCCCTCCGCTGAGGGGCGCCCCTTCGGCCGTGTCGCCGGGCCCGGCCGGGACCCGCGAGCGGGCCCGGGCCGGTCAGACCTGGGCCGGGGTCTGCTTCTCCTCCGGCGCCGGGACCGCCGTCAGGCGGGCCGAGCGCTTGGCGGAACGCTTGGCCGCCCGGCGCTCCTTGGAGAGTTCGATCATCGTGTAGATGGCCGGGACCAGGAGCAGGGTCAGCAGCGTGGAGCTGATGAGACCGCCGATGACCACCACCGCGAGCGGCTGCGAGATGAAGCCGCCGCCGCCCGTGACGCCCAGCGCCATCGGGAGCAGCGCGAAGATCGTCGCCAGGGCCGTCATCAGGATCGGGCGGAGCCGGTGGCGGCCGCCCTCGACGACGGCTTCGACGACGCCCAGTCCCTGGGCGCGGTACTGGTTGACCAGGTCGATCAGCACGATCGCGTTGGTGACCACGATGCCGATGAGCATCAGCATGCCGATCATCGCCGGGACGCCCAGGGGGGTGCCGGTGATGAGGAGCAGGCCGAGCGCGCCGGTCGCCGCGAAGGGTACGGAGACCAGCAGGATCAGCGGCTGGACGAGCGAGCGGAAGGTCGCGACCAGCAGCATGAACACGATCGCGATGGCCGCGAGCATGGCCAGGCCCAGCGAGCCGAAGGCGTCGCTCTGGTCCGAGGAGACGCCGCCGATGGTGGCGGTGGCGCCCGCGGGCAGGTCCAGGGCCTTGAGCTTGGCGCTGAGTTCGGTGCTGACCGCGCCGGTGTTGTCACCGGTCGGCTTGGCCGTGATGGTGGCGGCGCGGGCGCCGTCGATCCGGGTCATCGCGACCGGGCCCGGGACCACCTTGACGTCGGCGATGTCGCCGAGCTTGACCGGGCCGACGGGCAGCGCCTGGAGTTCGGCCAGGGTCTGGGCGGGCCGGGCCGAGGCGATGACGATGTTCCGCTCGGTGGTGTCGAGGACCGCCTTGCCCGCGGGCGTGCCGTGCACGGCCTGGGCGACGATCCCGCCGAGGGCGGCCTGGTTCAGGCCGAGGTCGGCGGCCTTGGCGGTGGCGGTCACCGAGATCCGCGGCACCGACTGGGACAGGTCGCTCTGGACGTCGGTGACGCCCTTGATCTTGGCGACCTCGGTACGGACCTGCTCGGCGGCCTTGGCGAGGACGGCGCCGTCGCCCGCCTTGACGACCACGCTGAGGTCCTGGCTGCCGAAGGCGGCGCCCGCCGAGACGGTGGTGCGGCCGATGCCGTCGAGCTTGGCGATGCCGTCCTCGATGCGCTGCTGGACGGCCTCCCCGTCCTTGGCGTCCTTCAGGGTGACCTGGTAGGAGGCCTGGTTGGTGCCCGTACCGCCGCCGAAGGCCGCCATGAAGCCGGAGGAACCGACGGTGACCTGGTAGTCCTTGACCCCGTCGACGGAGGCCAGGACCTTCTCCACCTTGCGGCTCGCCTCGTCGGAGGCGGCCAGCGAGGTGCCCGGCGCCAGGTTCTGCTTGACGGTCAGGACGTCCTGCTCGCCCTTGTCGAAGAAGTTTGTCTTCAGCAGCGGGGCCATCGCGAAGGTGGCGACGAGGAGGACGCACGCCACGGCCACGGTGGCCAGGCGGCGGCGGGCGACGAAGCCGAGCACCCGGACGTAGAAGGTCTGGAGGCGGCTGCGCGACTCCTTCTCCTCGGCGGCGCGGCGGACCGCGACCGGATCGACGGGGGCGCCGTCCACGCCCTTGGGGGCGCTCAGGAACCAGTACGACAGCACCGGTACGACCGTCAGCGAGACCAGCAGCGAGGCCAGCAGGGCCGCGGTGACGGTGAGCGAGAAGGAGCTGAACAGCTCGCCGATCATGCCGCCGACCAGGCCGATCGGCAGGAAGACGGCGACGGTGGTGAGGGTGGAGGAGGTGACCGCGCCGGCCACTTCCTTGACCGCGGTGATGATGGCGGCCTCGCGCTCCTCGCCGTAGGAGAGGTGGCGCTTGATGTTCTCCAGGACCACGATCGAGTCGTCGACGACCCGGCCGATGGCGATGGTGAGCGCGCCCAGCGTCAGCATGTTCAGCGACAGGTCGCGCGTCCACAGCACGATCAGGGCGAGCACGATGGACAGCGGAATGGAGACCGCGGTGACCAGCGTCGAGCGGATCGAGGCGAGGAAGACCAGGATCACGATCACCGCGAAGACCAGGCCGAGCAGGCCCTCGGTGGTGAGGCTGGAGATGGCGGTGGCGACGGCCGGGCCCTGGTCGCTGACCATGGTGAGGGCCGCGCCGGAGCCGAGCGAGGCGGTGAGCGAGGGCAGCTTCTCCTTGACGGCGTCGGAGATGGCGACGGAGCTGCCGTCCTTGTCCATCGTGACGACGACGGCCAGGCTCGGCTTGCCGTTGGTACGGGTGATGGAGACGGCCTTGGCGGGCTCCTGCCTGACGCCCGCCACGTCGCCGAGGCGGACCGGCTGCTTGCCGGGTCCGGCGCTCAGGCGCAGGTCCTCCAGCTGGGCGAGGGAGGTGTAGCCGCCGCCGACGCGGACGGTGCGGTTCTTGCCGTCCTCGTCGAAGGAACCGGCGGGCATGGTGGCCCCGCCCGCTTCCAGGCCCTTGGCGAGCGCGGCCGTGTCGAGGCCCGCGGCGGCCAGCTTGCTCTGGTCGGGGGTGACGGTGACCTGGAGGTCCTGGACGCCGTTCACGCTGACCTGGCCGACGCCCGTGATGTCCGCCAGGACGGGGACGACGGTGCGCTCCAGCTGGTCGGCGAGGGCCTGCTGGTCCTTGGTGGAGGTGGCGGCGAGGACGACGGTGGGCATGTCGTCGGTGGAGCCGGCCACGACCTGCGGGTCCACGTCGGCGGGCAGCCGGACGCGGGCCCGGTTGACGGCCTGCTGGACGTCGGCGACGAGCTGCTTGGTGCCGCTGTCCCCGAAGTCGAACCTGGCCAGGATGAGGGCGTTGCCCTCACTGGCGGTGGAGGTGATGCCGGTGATGCCGTCGACGCCCTTGAGAGTGGCCTCGATGGGTTCGATGACCTGCTTCTCGACCACGTCGGGCGAGGCGCCCTGGTACGGCGCGAGGATGGACACCATCGGCAGCTCGATGGACGGCAGCAGTTGCTGCTTGAGCTGCGGGATGGCTATGGCGCCGAACAGGAGCGCGACGATCGACACGAGGCCGATCAGCGCCCGTTGGGCAAGGCTGAAGCGGGACAGCCAGGACATGGATGAGATCTCTCTGCCGAGTTGAGCGAGGGTCCTCCTACCCTGGCCCATCCCGGAGCGCTCTTACGTCGCCCGTAGGTCCCGTCCTCGGCTCCCGTGTACCGCGTCCGCAGTACGCCGCACCACTTCGGCCCGCTCTCCGGGCGCCGGGCTACTCGGAGCGGGCCCGGACAAGTCCGGATTCGTACGCGATGACCACCAATTGGGCCCGGTCGCGGGCGCCGAGCTTGGCCATCGCCCGGTTCACATGGGTCTTGACGGTGAGCGGGCTGACCTCCAGGCGGCCGCCGATCTCGTCGTTGGAGAGTCCCCCGGCGACCAGGACGAGCACCTCGCGCTCGCGTACGGTCAGCGCGGCGAGCCGCTCGGCGTGCGCCCCCGAACCCCCGGCGGCCGGGCCCGCCCCGCCGCCCTGGGCCAGGAAGGTGGCTATCAGCCCTTTGGTGGCGGCCGGGGAGAGCAGCGCCTCCCCCGCGACGGCGATCCGGATGGCGTTCAGCAGCTCGTCGGGTTCGGCGCCCTTGCCGAGGAACCCGGAGGCGCCCGCCCGCAGGGCCGCGGCGACGTACTCGTCGACCTCGAAGGTCGTCAGCATCACCACGCGCACGCCCGCGAGTTCGGGATCGGCGCTGATCATGCGGGTGGCGGCGAGCCCGTCCGTACCGGGCATCCGGATGTCCATGAGGACCACGTCGGCCCGCCGCTCCCGGGCCAGCGCGTAGGCCTGCGCCCCATCGGCGGCCTCCCCGACGACTTCCATGTCGGGCTCGGAGTCCACCAGGACCTTGAAGGCGCTGCGCAGCAGGGCCTGGTCGTCGGCGAGGAGCACCCGGATGGGCGCGGCGGGGGGCGTCGGGTCGCTCGGCGTGTGTTCCACGGACAGAGAGCGTACGTCGCCCGCGCGGGGCGGGCCCGCCGGGTCAGCCCAGGGCGAGGACCACGAGGGACGTGGTCGCGGCGGTTTCCGCCAGGGCGCCGAAGACGTCGCCGGTGACCCCGTCGAAGCGGCGGACGCAGCGGCGCAGCAGCAGTTCGGCGGCGGCCAGCGCCACGAGGACGGCCAGGGCGTGCTGGGCGGCGGCGGGGAGGCCCAGCGGAAGGGCGGCGCAGCCGGCGGCCGCGGCGGTGAGCGCGGCCACGGCGGTCGCCGTCCCGGTGGGGACCGCACCCGCGACGGCCGCGCCGAGGCCCTCGTAGCGGGCCGGGGGGACTCCGGCCCGGCAGGCCAGGGTCAGCGCGGTCCGGGCGGCGACGGCGGAGAGGACGGCGGCGAGGGCGCCCCGGGTCCAGCTGTCGGCGTAGATCTCCGCGAGGGCGGCGGTCTGCAGCAGCAGGACCAGCACCAGGGAGATCACGCCGAACGGCCCGATGTCCGACTGCTTCATGATGCGCAGCGCGGTCTCGGCGGGCTTGGCGCTGCCCAGCCCGTCGGCGGTGTCGGCGAGCCCGTCGAGGTGCAGCCCCCGGGTGAGGGCGGCGGGCACGGCGACGGCGGCGACGGCCGCGAGCAGCGGTCCGGCCCCCAGCAGCAGGAGTACGCCGCCCAGCGCGGCCGCGCACAGGCCGACGACCAGCCCGGCGAGGGGGGCGCAGGCCATCCCGGTACGGGCGGCGGGGCGGTCCCAGCGGGTGATGCGGGCGGGGAGGACGGTGAGCGTACCGAAGGCGAAACGCAGGCCGTCGCGGAGCGGGGCGCGCACGTCGGGCGGGGGCGGGGGCGTGCCGGGGAGCGGATCGTTCATCGCGGGGAACGGTACTCGCTCGCCACTGACGGTAAATTGCTCATTACCTGTCAAACCGGGAGCTGGTGTCATGGGTCACTGGTGGTACCGCAACATCGTCGAACCGGGGAAGCTCCCGCTGCTGCTCGCGCTGCTGTCGTTCGTGACGTCGTTCCTGGTCACCCGCACGATCACGCGGATGATCCGGGCGGGCCGCGGCCCCTTCAAGAACATCACCCCGGGCGGCATGCACGTCCACCACGTGGTGCCGGGGGTGGTCCTGACGATCATCGG
This sequence comes from Streptomyces sp. G-G2, assembly GCF_030063135.1. Classification (GTDB taxonomy): domain Bacteria; phylum Actinomycetota; class Actinomycetes; order Streptomycetales; family Streptomycetaceae; genus Streptomyces. The sequence goes on along the minus strand of NZ_JASISO010000026.1, from coordinate 37,617 downwards.
CGGTTTCGGCGCGGTGGGCAGCGGCGGGCACAGCGTGGGGGCGCTGATCTCGGCGGTGCTGTTCGGGCTGGGAGCGGGCCTGGTGCTGGACGAGTTCGCGCTGGTCCTGCACCTGGACGACGTGTACTGGAGCGAGCAGGGCCGCAAGAGCGTGGAGATCGTGGTGCTGACGGCGGCGCTGGTGGCGCTGGTGCTCGGCGGGTTCCTGCCGTTCGGGGTCAACGACCTGACCTCCGGGGAGCGGCACAACCGCGGGCTGGTCGTGCTGAACACGGCCACCAACTTCTTCCTGGCCCTGGTCACCCTGTGGAAGGGCAAACCGCGGGTGGCGCTGCTGGGCACGGTGGTCCCGTTCGTGGCACTGATCGGTTCGGTCCGCCTCGCCCGGCCCGGGTCGCCCTACGCGCGCCGGTTCTACGCGAAACGCCCGCGGGCCCGGGCGAGGGCCGGGCTGCGGGCGTTCCATCACGACCGGCGCTGGGCGGCGCCGCGCCGTAAGGTCGAGAACTTCATCGGCGGAACTCCCGACCCCGAGATGGGGGCCGCGAAGGTCACCCGGGCCGTGCGGGAGCGGATCAAGAAGACCAAGAACACCAAGCTCTAGCGGCGGGGCCCCGGGCCGTCAGCCCGGGATCAGGCCGTCGTCGCTGAGCATGTCCCTGACCTGGTCGAGCTCCGCGTCCGGTCCGGGCAGGATCAGCCCGGAGGGCTCCAGCGCGTCGTCCGGCAGCGGGCTGCCCAGACGGCGCACGGCGTCCAGGAGCGCCCCCAGTGTGCGCCGGAAGCCCTCCTCGTCGCCCGCTTCCATCTCCGCGAGGAGTTCGTCGTCGAGCGTGTTCAGCTCGGCGACGTGCTTGTCGTCGAGCCGGACCTGGCCTTCCCCCATGATGCGGACAATCATGACGGGCCCCGTTCTACTGCTTGTCGAAGCGGTGGGTCTGCGGCTGGCCCTGCGGCTGCTGGCCGGTGCCCGCGCCGCCCTCGATGGCCTGCTGCTGCGCCGACGGGCCGCCCGCGAGCTCCTGCTTCATCCGGGCCAGCTCCAGCTCCACGTCGGTGCCGCCGGAGAGACGGTCCAGTTCGAGCTGGATGTCGTCCCGGGAGCCGAGGCCGCTCCGGTCCTCCAGGGCGCCGGAGGCGAGCAGCTCGTCGATCGCGCCCGCGCGCGCCTGGAGCTGGGCGGTCTTGTCCTCTGCCCGCTGGATGGCGAGGCCGACGTCGCTCATCTCCTCCGAGATGCCGGAGAAGGACTCCGCGATCCGGGTCTGCGCCTGGGCCGCGGTGTAGGTGGCCTTGATGGTCTCCTTCTTGGTGCGGAAGGCGTCCACCTTGGCCTGGAGGCGCTGCGCCGCGAGTGTCAGCTTCTCCTCCTCGCCCTGGAGGGTCTGGTGCTGCACTTCGAGGTCGCTGACCTGCTGCTGGAGCGATGCCCGGCGGGACAGGGCCTCGCGGGCCAGGTCCTCACGGCCGAGTGCGAGCGCCTTGCGTCCCTGGTCCTCCAGCTTGGCGGACTGCCCCTGGAGCTGATTGAGCTGGAGCTCCAGGCGCTTGCGCGATGTCGCGACGTCGGCGACACCGCGGCGCACCTTCTGCAGCAGTTCGAGCTGCTTCTGGTACGAGTAGTCGAGGGTCTCGCGCGGGTCCTCGGCCTTGTCAAGGGCCTTGTTCGCCTTCGCGCGGAAGATCATCCCCATACGCTTCATGACACCGCTCATGGGCTTCGCGCGCCCCCTTCTGAAGGACTTCGGCTCGTGGTCACCTACAGAACCCACAGTACGGGCCCTGTCTCCATTACCGCACTGTTCCGGTGCGGATGCGCTCCTCCTCCAGGACGACCTCTGCTCCGGCCCGTCAGGCTTACGGAGTAGGTGGCCCCCGGGGGGACGGGCGCGACGGGCGGGCCCGCCACCCTTAAGGACGCCCGCCGTTGCGGGATCGTTCCCCACGGGGGTGGGGCCCCTGGCCGCAACCACGTACCCTTGGGTTTTGTGTTTGGTAGCCGCTCCTCCAAGGAAGAGAAGGCCGCAGCCGCCGACAAGGTGAGCACCGGCTTCTCGCAGACCCGTGACCCGCAGGCCCCGAAGGGCCGCCCGACGCCGAAGCGTGCTGTGGCCCAGTCGCAGCGCAAGGCCGTGGTGGCCTCGACCGGCAATCGCAAGGAGGATGCCAAGCGCGCCCGTGAACGCCGCCGCGAGGACATGGCCAAGCAGCGGGAGGCCTTCGCCCGCGGCGACGAGCGCGCCATGCCCAACCGCGACCGGGGCCCCGTCCGGCGCTTCGTCCGCGACTACGTGGACTCCCGCTTCTCCGTCGCCGAGATGTTCCTGCCCCTCGCGGTGATCATCCTGGTGCTGAGCATGGTCCGGGTGCCCTCGATCCAGAACATCGCGCTCATCCTGTGGCTCGGGGTGATCGTGCTGATCATCATCGACTCCATCGGCCTGTTCATCCGCCTGCGCAAGGCGCTGAACACCCGCTTCGCGGACGAGCCGAAGCGCGGCGCCGTCGCCTACGGCCTGATGCGCACGCTCCAGATGCGTCGGCTTCGCCTGCCGAAGCCGCAGGTCAAGCGTGGGGAACGGCCCTGACCGGAGCGCCGCCCGCAGCCGCGGGCGACAGCTTCGCGGGCGGTGCCCGACTGTGGCTGGAGGGCCTGGGCGGACTGCGTAACGCGGTCCGCCAGGAACTCGTGGGCCGCCAGGTCGACGAGCAGATCGCGCACCGCTTCCCGGTCGGGCAGCGGCTGCGCGTCCTCGACGTCGGCATGGGCCAGGGCACCCAGGCCCTGCGCCTGGCCCGGGCCGGACACATGGTGACCGGCCTGGAGCAGGACCCCGGCATGCTCGCCGTGGCCCGCGAGGCGCTCGACGCCGAGCCCGCCGGGATCCGCGACCGGGTCCGGCTGATGGAGGGCGACGGCCGGGAGACCGGTGCGCACTTCCTGCCGGGCAGCTTCGACGTCGTGCTCTGCCACGGCGTGCTCATGTACGTACCGGAGTCGGACGGCATGCTCGCCGGGCTGGCCCGGATGCTCGCGCACGGCGGACTGCTGTCCCTGCTCGTGCGCAACGGCGACGCCCTAGCGATGCGTCCCGCGCTCTGCGGCGACTGGTCCGGGGCGCTGGCCGCCTTCGACAGCGTCGACTACACGAACCGGCTGGGGCTGGACGTCCGGGCGGACCGGCTGGCGACGCTCACCGCGACCCTGTCCGGGATCGGCGCGCCGCTGCAGGCCTGGTACGGCGTACGCGTCTTCACCGACGGCACCGAGGCGGGCGAGACCCTGCCCCCCGAGGCCGAGCTCGACCTGCTGCTGGCCGCCGAGGACCGGGCCGGGCGCACCGACCCCTACCGCGGGGTCGCGGCCCTGCTGCACCTGTGCGGGGTCCGGGGCTGATCCCGCGTACCGACCGTCCGGGGCGGGGGCGGCCCCCCTGGCCCGGACGGTCCGGCCGCTGTCAGGCGTTCAGCGCCTCGCGCAGGCTCATCGTGTACAGCTCGGTGCCGCCGTCGTCGGACAGCTTCACCCGCTCCGTACCGCCCTCCAGCAGCTCCTTCCAGTACTCACCGATCCAGGACTCCGCGTCGCCCTGCGTGGTGAACTCCTCCGGGACCACCGCCGGGGTCGACTCGCCGCCCTCGGCCGTCTCGAACCGCCACGTCCACGCCATGTCCGCCTCCGTTGCTCGTCCGTACCCGTCCGGTACACGACCGGTACTCCCCGTGAGTCTGCCCGCAGAGTAGCCGGGCGCGCACCACCCGCGCGGACGCGGGAGGATCATCCCGTGGAACTGACTCTGCTCGGCACCGGCACACCCGAAGGACTGCCCCGCCCCGGCTGTCCCTGTGCGGCCTGCGCCGTCTCCGTGGGCACCCGGGCGCGGGCCGCCACCGCCGTACTGGTGGACGGCGCGCTGCTGCTCGACCTCACTCCCGGGGCCGTACTGGCCGCCGCCCGGGCCGGGCACTCCCTGAGCGGGGTGCGCCAGGTGCTGCTGACCCACCCGCACGACGGGCCCGCCGTGGAGCTGCCCCCGGGGCTGCCCGCCGCGGGGCGGGTGCCGGACGGGCGGGAGCTGGCGGTGATCAGCGGTCACCGGGTGCGGGCGGTGGCGATGGACGCGCCCGGCACCGGGTACGAGGTGACCGCGCCCGACGGGGACCGGCTGCTGTACCTGCCGCCGGGCGGAGCCCCGGCCGGTACGGCCCACACCGTCGAGGAGCACCCGTACGACATGGTCCTGCTGGACGTGCTGGGGCGGCCCGAGGCGCTGGCCCGACTGCGGGCGAGCGGCGCGGTCGGTCCGGCCACCGAGGTGATCGCGGTCCACCTCGACCACGACGTGACGCCGGGCCCGGAGCTGACGCGCCGCTGCGCGGCCGCCGGGGCGCGGGCCGTACCGGACGGGTCCACGCTGATCGTCGGCGACTACCACGCGGTGCCTGACCTGCCGCGGCGCACGCTGGTGCTGGGCGGGGCGCGGTCCGGGAAGTCCGTCGAGGCGGAGCGCCGCCTGGCCGCTCTCCCCGAGGTCCTCTACGTCGCCACGGGCGGCGTCCGTGAAGGGGACCCGGACTGGGCGGCCCGGGTCGGACTGCACCGGGAGCGGCGCCCGAGGACCTGGCGGACGGCGGAGACCTGCGAACTGGTCGCGCTGCTCGGCGCGGAGGGCGGTCCGGCGCTGCTGATCGACTGCCTCGCGCTGTGGCTCACCGACGCGATGGACCGGGCCGGGGCCTGGGACGACGCGACCTGGGAGGCCCGGGGCCGCAAGGAGCTGCGCGAGCGGACGGCGGAGCTGGTGGCGGCCGTACGGTCGACCGGACGCCGGGTGGTCCTGGTCAGCAACGAGGTCGGGGCCGGGGTGGTCCCGGCGACCGTGTCGGGCCGCCGCTTCCGCGACGAACTGGGCCGTCTGAACGCGGCGGTGGCGGCCGAGTGCGAGCACGTCCTGCTGGTGGTGGCGGGCCTGCCGGTGACCCTGAAGGACTGAACCTCCCGAACGGGTCCGGCCGCGCCGGTGTTGACGGAACTGAGGCATGAACCGGCGGGCGCGCACGGGTACTCTTCGGCAAATGACCACGCTGAACCTCGACGACTTCTCCGATCTGATCGAGCGCCCCGACGGGGGCGTCCGTCGTGATGCCGAGGATCGCCGCGAACGGCTGGCCGTGCCCGCCGGGGCGCTGGGCCGGCTCGACGAGCTGGCCGACTGGCTCGCCGCCGCGCAGGGCGCCGTACCGGTCAGGCCGATCACACGCCCCCGCGTCGTGCTCTTCGCCGCCGATCACGGGATCGCCGCCGAGGGCGTCTCCGCCCGCGCGGCCGGCTCCGCCCACGAACTGGTGCGCGCCGTACTCGACGGCCACAGCCCCGTATCGATCCTGGCCGCCCGCTTCGGCGCGGGGCTGCGGGTCGTGGACGCGGGCCTGGACTGCGATCCGGCGCTGCTGCCCGAGGACGTGGTCAAGCACCGCGTGCGCCGGGGCAGCGGCCGGATCGACCGTGAGGACGCGATGACGGTCGAGGAGGCCCGGGACGCCATCAACCTGGGCATCGCGATCGCCGACGAGGAAGCCGACTCCGGCACCGACCTCGTGGTCCTCGGTGACCTGAGCGTCGGCGGGACCACGGTCGCCGCCACCCTGGTCGCCGCGCTGTGCGGTACCGACGCCTCCGTGGTCACCGGGCGCGGCGGCGCGCCCATCGACGACCTGACGTGGATGCGCAAGTGCGCGGCGATCCGTGACGCGCTGCGCCGGGCCCGCCCGGTCCTCGGCGACCAGGTGGCGCTGCTGGCGGCGGTCGGCGGGGCGGACGTCGCCGCGATGACCGGCTTCCTGCTCCAGTGCGCGGTGCGCCGTACGCCGGTGATCCTGGACGGGGTCGTCTCGGCGGCCTGCGGTCTGGTGGCCCAGCGGGCCGCGTTCCGCGCGCCGGACTGGTGGCTGGCGGGGCAGGCGAGCGGCGAACCGGGCCAGGCCAAGGCGCTGGACCGGATGGCGCTCAACCCTGTGCTCGACCACGGCGTCACCGTAGGAGAAGGAACCGGGGCATTGCTCGCACTCCCCCTGGTCCAGGCGGCCGCCGCACTCGCGGCGGAACTCCCGCCGGGGGTGCCCCCGGACGACGTCCGGGGGAGGGCGGCGGCCGAGCCGTCGGAGTGACTGGTCGGGGACCCTTGGCGCCCTGACCAGGCCCGGGGTCTTCCGGCTCTTCGAGGGAAGGCGGGCCCCATATCATCGCTTTCCATGGGAGAGGTCCGTTTGACCAGCGCAGACACCGACCGGAACACCGACCGACGACCCGGTGGGGATCCGAGCGGCAGGAAAGACTCCGGCGGCGACGCCGACAAGGCGGGGGGCAGCCGGGAAACCGGCAGGGGGAGCGCCCGATCGCGGCGCGGCGCCGCGTTCGCGGTGTGGTACCTGCGCGCCGTCACCTTCATCAACTTCCTCAGCGCGGTGTGGCTTTCGCTCGGGCAGGACCTGCGCGACCACAACACCGCCGACTTCTACACGCCATACCTCCTGACGGCCGGTTTCGCGTCCGGCCTGTTCTCGCTGCTGCTCGCGGTGACCATGGGGCGCCGCAAGCGGGCCGCCTGGATCCTCAACCTGGTGCTGAGCGGGCTGCTGCTGCTCGCCTTCGCCCTGGTGACGTGCACCTCGTACTACCCCGAGTTCCGTTCGCACACCCAGAACTGGGTGTCGCTCGTGCTGACCGCCTCGTTCGTCGGGGCGCTGCTGCTGGGCCGCAAGGAGTTCTACGCGCGCGGTGACCGGTCCAACCCGAAGCTGGCGACCGTGGTCGCGGCCGTGGGCCTGCTGATCACCTCGCTGGTCGCCGCGCTGCTGGTGGGCGCGACCAACCAGGCTCCGGACCAGACCGGCGTGACGTTCCTGACCCGCTGGCGCTACGGCGTGATGCGGCTCGTGACGCTGGCGCCGGACGACCAGACGCTGAGCGGGATCACCACGCCCAGTTGGGTGGACGTCTTCATCAACGTCATGTCGACGATGCTCCTGCTGGCGGTGCTGTTCGCCGCCTTCCGGTCCCGCCGCGCCGTCGACCCGCTGGGCGAGGAGGACGAGGAGCGGCTGCGCGCGCTGCTCGCCAAGCAGGGCGACCGCGACTCGCTGGGCTACTTCGCGCTGCGCCGCGAGAAGAGCGTCATCTGGTCCCCCACCGGCAAGGCCGCGGTCACCTACCGGGTGGTCGGCGGGGTCTCGCTGGCGTCCGGCGACCCGATCGGCGACCCCGAGGCGTGGCCCGGCGCGATCGAGCCGTGGCTGGCGGAGGCCCGCGAGCACGGCTGGGTGCCCGCCGTGATGGGCGCGAGCGAGGAAGCGGGCACGATCTACGCGCGGCACGGCCTGGACGCCCTGGAGCTGGGCGACGAGGCCATCGTGGAGACCGACGAGTTCACGCTGGAGGGCCGCGCGATGCGGACCGTCCGGCAGGCCTACAACCGGGTCAAGCGGGCCGGGTACGACGTGCGGATCCGACGGCACGCGGACATCCCGGCCGACGAGATGGACGTCCTGCTGCGCCGCGCCGACGACTGGCGCGACGGCGCGACCGAGCGCGGGTTCTCCATGGCGCTGGGCCGCCTGGGTGATCCGGGGGACGGTCAGTGCGTGATGCTGGAGTGCACCGACGGCAAGGGCGAGCTGCGGGCCGTGCTGTCCTTCGTACCGTGGGGACCCAAGGGTCTGTCGCTCGACCTGATGCGCCGTGACCGGGATTCCGAGAACGGCCTGATGGAGTTCATGGTCATCGAACTCCTGGAACGCTCCAAGGACATCGGGGTCGTCCAGGTCTCGCTGAACTTCGCGATGTTCCGGTCCGTCTTCGAGCGCGGGTCCAAGCTCGGCGCCGGTCCGGTGCTGCGGATGTGGCGGTCGCTGCTCAGCTTCTTCTCCCGGTGGTGGCAGATCGAGTCGCTCTACCGGGCCAACGCCAAATACCGGCCGATCTGGGAACCGCGGTTCATGCTCTTCGAGAAGAGTTCGGACCTGCTGCGGATCGGTATCGCGGCGGGCCGCGCCGAGGGCTTCCTGGAGGCTCCCGGACTGCCGAAGTGGCTGCACCGCAGACACCTGGAGACCCATCGTTGACAGCATGGAGCACATCCCCCCTGCGGCGGTTCGCCCGCCGTGAGTGGGGGCCCCTGTACTGGACCGTCCGGGACACGCTCGCCGCCAAGGGGTGGCGGGCGGTTCCCATGTCGATCGGCGCCGTCCTCCTGACGACGGTCTTCCAGATCGTGCAGAACCAGTCATGGGGCTTCCAGCCGGTCCAGAACCTCGGATCGGTGAAGGCCGTCGACCCGTTCTGGCTGGCCCTGATCCGCACCCCGCTGTCGCTGTTCGTGCCCGCCCTGGACCTGCCGGTCTGGGGGGCGCTGCTCCAGATGCTGCTGGTGTTCGGGATCGCGGAGATCTGCATCGGCTGGTGGCGGACCCTGCTGATCGGGTACGTCGCCACGCTGGCCGGTACGACGTACGCGCGGATCGGGCTGTCGCTCAGCCCGGAGCACCCCTTCGGGCTGCCGCTGACGGACCGGGTGGTCAATGACACCGGGCCCTCGGCGGCGGTGGTGGGGCTCGCGGTGTTCGTGTGCTGGCGCTACCGGGCGTACGTCACGGGCGGCCTGGTCATCGCCGCGATGATCATCGAGGTGGCCGTCAAGAACAACCTGGCGGGCAAGGAGCACCTGGCGGCCATCGCGGCGGTCATGGTGGTGTGCCTGGTCCGCGCCACCTGGGGTGCGCGGCGGCGCGTCCCGCCGGGGCGCAGGCCCCCGCCGCCGCCCTCGCCCACGCTGCCCGCGCCGGGCGGCCCGCAGGCCGTACCGTAGCTTCCCGTGACCACACCCTTCGGGCCGCCCCTGGCCGGTACCCGGCACTGGATGCGCGCGCACCCGCTCGCCACCGATGCCCTGCTCGCCGCCGGGGTGTTCACCGCCATGGTCATCGGGTCATTCGCCGACCCGCACGGGCCGCACGGGCCCGCCTTCGGTACGCGCGCCCCCCAGCCCCTGTCCCTGGCGCTGATGGTGCTCGCCGCCGCGGCCCTGGTGCTGCGGCGGCGCCACCCGCTGGCCGTGCTCGCCGTGACCAGCGCGCTCACCCTGACCGAGCTGATCACCGGGGCCCCCCGGGCGCCCGTCGCGATGGGCGCGGTGGTCGCCCTGTACACCCTGGCCGCGCGCACCGACCGGCCCACCACCTGGCGGGTCGGGCTGCTCACCATGGCCGGGCTGACCGGGGTGGCGATGCTGGCCGGGCCGCTGCCCTGGTACGCGCAGGAGAACCTGGGGCTCTTCGCGTGGACCGGGATGGCCGCGGCCGCCGGGGACGCCGTCCGCAGCCGCCGCGCCTTCATCGACGCGATCCGGGAGCGGGCCGAACGCGCGGAGCGCACCCGCGAGGAGGAGGCCCGGCGCCGGGTCGCCGAGGAGCGGCTGCGGATCGCCCGCGACCTGCACGACGTGGTGGCGCACCACATCGCCCTGGTCAACGTGCAGGCGGGGGTGGCCGCGCACGTCATGGACAAGCGCCCCGACCAGGCGAAGGAAGCCCTGGCGCACGTACGGGACGCCAGCCGTTCCGCGCTGAACGAACTGCGGGCCACCGTCGGCCTGCTGCGCCAGTCCGGTGACCCGGAGGCCCCGACCGAGCCCGCGCCGGGGCTCGCGGTCCTGGACGCGCTGGTGGACACCTTCCGGCACGCCGGGCTGCCGGTGGACGTGATCGTCCAGCTGGGCCCGGGCCGGGACGCGGCCCTTCCCGCCGCCGTGGACCTGGCCGCGTACCGGGTGATCCAGGAAGCGCTGACGAACGTACGCAAGCACGCCGGGCCGGGGGCCCGCGCCGAGGTCAGCGTCGTCCGGGTCGGCTCCTCGGCCGAGGTCACCGTGCTGGACGACGGCGGCTCCGGCGCGGACTCCTCGCCCGAGCCGGCGGATCCGGGCGGCGGGCACGGCCTGCTCGGCATGCGCGAGCGGGCCGGGGCCCTGGGCGGCTCCTGCTTCGCCGGGCCCCGGTACGGGGGCGGCTACCGGGTGCACGTGATCCTGCCCGTGTGAGCGCGGCATCCTGCCCGTGTGAGCGCGGCGCGGCTCCGGCGTGGATCCGTTCCCGGTCCGTTCCCGCGCTCAGCACGCCTTGCGCCACGCTCCCAGCTCGTACTTCTTCTCCAGCGAGCTGAGCCCCAGCTCCTTGGACCGGGCGCAGAACCGGCCCAGCGGCAGCTCGTACTCCACGTGGAAGACGGCCTTGCCCGCCGCGACGAACGGGGTCAGCCGCTCGCACTCGCCGTACTGCGCGCACTGCTCGTTGACCGCGAAGTCGAAGTCGCCGACCAGCTGCGGGACCTGGTCGAGGTCGTTCTTGAGGCCCACCGCGAGCCCCCGGTCGTGCGCCAGTCTCGCGATCAGCCGGTTGTAGCGCAGCTGGTCCTCGGCGCTCAGCGGGAAGCCGGAGGTGTTGCGGTAGCCGTCCATGTTGTCGGGCTCCACCGCGTCGAAGCCCTTGAACCTGCACATGTCGAAGCGCTTGGCGATCAGCGGCTCCAGTTCGGTGAGCCGCCGGATGTCCAGCCAGCGCTCCCCCTCCCAGCCGTTGCCCTTGCCGAGCATGTCCTTCGGGAACGCCCCCGCGTCCGGCCGGAAGTCCTCCCACGCGCCGGTCGACAGGTAGCAGATCACCTCGCGGCCGTCCTTCTTCAGGCCCGCGACCTGCTCCTTGCTCGTCGTGAACCCGTCCACGTCGTAGACGGCCGCGTTCACCGAGGTGTCCAGCTTCCCCGTCAGCTGCCACTGCCAGCTCACCCGCGGCGCGGGCTGCCAGCGCTCCCCCGGCGCCCGGGTGGGCGCCGGGCCGGGGGCCGGGCCGTCGTCGCCGCCCCCCTCGGGACCCGCCGTACAGGCCGCCGCGAGCAGCAGCAGCGGCAGCAGCCACAGGGCGCGCGCCCGCCAGGCGGTCGTTCCGCTCATCCGGCGGCCTCCAGTGCGTACGGCAGGGTCCCCCACGGGTGCGCCCCCGTGCCCGGGACCGCGCAGTGCACCGCCGCCCCGCGCTGCGCGGCCAGTTCGGCGGTCGGCGCGCCCGGCGGGACCGCGTACACCAGGTGGCAGAACCGCTGCGCGGGATGGTCGGCGGTCCAGGGCGGGACCGCGACCGCGTCCCGGTAGGCGTCCCACGGGCCCTCGAAGGTGACCAGCAGATCGGCGAGTTCGGCGTACCCGGGGTGGGGGTGCACCCCGTGGTTGAGTACGAGCGTACGGGCGCCCGCGGCCCGGGCGGCGACGCCGAGCCGCCGGTAGTGGGCCAGCTGGTCCCCGTCGGCGGCGGCCTGGTCGAGGAACGCGCCGTCGGCGCCGTACCAGTCGCGGTGGCGCAGCAGGTCCTGGACCACGGCCGCGTGCGGGCGCCGCCCGTAGTCGGTGTCGGCGTAGCCCAGGACGGGCACGCCCGCCGCGCGCAGCCGCTCCGCGACGGCCGCGAACCGCTCGTCGGGGGCGGCGCCCGGGCCGCTGTCGGGGTTGAGCACGACCGAGTGCAGGCGGCCCGCGGACCGGATCAGGGTCTCCCAGGCCTCCGGCTGGTCGGCGGGATGCTCGTACAGGGGCACCAGCAGCATGTGTTCCTTCACTTCTCCGGTCATGTCAGCGGTGCGCCGTCGCGCGGCCGAGGAGTACGCAGACCAGCGCGGCCAGGACCGCGGCCGCCGTCCCCGCCACCACCAGCTGGACCAGCCGGGGCTGGCCGAAGCCGGTCAGCAGGGCCAGGCTCTGCGCGGCGGCGGCGCTCGCGCACACCCCGGCGGCGGTCCGGACCGCGCCGAAGGACTGGAGCAGCAGCCCGGTCCACATCACGGCGCCGAGCAGCAGCAGGGTGGCCACCCGGACCCCGGTCAGTCCGGGCGCCCCCGGCCACAGCAGGGTTCCGGCGATGCCCAGCGCGAGCAGCACCATCAGGTACGAGGCCAGGCAGCGGGCCAGGGTGAGCAGCATCCGCCCCCAGAACGCGCGGGAGGAGCGGGCGGCCCGCAGCCCCGCGAGGGAGCCGCTGCGGAAGCGGTGGAGCAGCCATTCGGCGGGGCCCATGCTGAGGGTGAGGGCCACCGCCGAGGGGGCCGCGACCGCCTCGGCGGGGCCGCCCGCGAGCACCTCGCCGAGGGCGGCGTAGAGCACGAGCAGGCCGGTGCCCAGGCCGAACACCCCGAAGGGCACGGAGTCGGCGAGCCGGGGGCCGCGCGGGGCGAACTCCTCCTCGGCGCCCCGCAGCATCCGCCAGCGCACCGGGCCCTCCCCGGGACCCCGCCGGACCCGGTCGCGGATCCGGCGCCCCGCCGTCCGTACCCCCGCGGCCAGCGGCAGCTCCCGCAGGGCGAGGGTGCAGGCCGCGAGCAGGGACACGGCGAGCAGGGCGACCCGGAGCGGGGTCGCCATGCCCACGGTCAGCGACAGCACCGCGCCGCCCGCCATGGGCAGCAGGGCGCAGAGCAGGAGCCGCTCCCGGCCGAGCACGAGCAGCACGGTCGCGGCCCCGACGTACAGGGCCTGACCGGCGGCGAAGACGTAGGAGAAGGCGGGGCTCCCGGGGACGGCGAGCGCGGCGGCGCTCCCCAGCAGGGCGCCCGCCGGGGCGCCGACGAGCAGGGTCCGCCCGGCGGCGGCCCGGTCGCCCAGGCCCAGCCAGGAGTAGGCGCGGTGGGACAGGGTCTGGTCCCAGACCCAGCCGATGAGGGCCCCGGCGAGCAGGGTCAGGGTCCCGGCGGGCAGCCCGAGCCGGTCGGGCGGCCCCTCCAGCAGGGGCGCGCCCAGGATGTAGGCGAGCCCGGGCAGCGCGAAGATCACCCCGCGCAGCAGGCAGGCGGTGAGGGAGACCTTCCAGGGGTCGGGGGTCTCGGCGGGCTCGGGAAAGGACCGGGGCACCCGGGCGTACAGCTCCTCGGCGAGGCCGAAGGAGTCGTGGCGGCCGTAGGCGAGCCGGATGTGCTCGTCGGTCATGCCGTCGGATTCGAGGACGGCGGCTATCTCGTCGGGGTGCACGGCGGCGGCGATGAACGGGCCGAGCCGTTCGGCGAGTTCGTCCATCGGGTCGGCGGCGGGCACCCCCGGCCCGGTGCGCCGGGGCCGGGGGATGGCGGGCAGGGTGTCCCCGCCGGGGATCTTGAGCCAGAGGGAGCCGCTCACCACAGGCTCCCGTCGGCGGCGAGTTCGCGGTACCAGGGGTCGGCGAGGCGCTGGGTCCAGTCGTCGCCCGCGTGGACGGGCAGCACGGGCTGTCCGGCCCGCTTCTCATCGGCGAGTTCGCGGTAGATGTGCCGGAAGCCGTCCACGGACTGGTGCAGGGTGAACTTCTCCACCACCCGCTTGCGGGACATCCGGCCCAGTTCCGCGCGGCGGGCGTCGTCGCGCAGCAGGGCGAGGGTGGCCTTGGCCATGAGTTCGGGTTCGCGGGGCGGGACGACGAGCCCGGTGTCGCCGACGGCCTCGCGGACCCCGCCGACATCGGTGGAGACGGTGGTGCGGCCACAGGACATGGCCTCGATGATGCTGAAGGGGAAGCCCTCGCTGATGCTGGAGAGCATCACGATGCTGCCCGCCGCATAGGCCTTGGCGACCTGCTCGATGCGGCCCTCGTACGAGATCCCGTCGCCGACCCCGAGTTCGGCGGCGAGCTTCTCCAGGCGCAGCCGGTAGTCCTCGCAACCCGCCGGGACGGGTCCGAAAAGCCGCAGCCGCAGGGCGGGCAGCTCCTCGCGCATGAACGCGTAGGCCCGGATGAGGGTTTCGAGGTCCTTGATCGGGTCGATGCGTCCGCACCAGCTGAGGGTGGGGACCTCCGGCTCGGGCCCGGCCTCGGGGAAGGCGTGCGGGTCGACGCCGTTGTAGACCGTACGGATCTTGTCGGAGGGCGCCCCGCCGCGCTCCTCCCAGCGCCGGTTGTACTGGTTGCACGGGGTGATCAGATCGGCCTGGCGGTAGCCCTCGGTGTTCAGCTCGCGGTAGAAGCCGAGCATCAGGGCCTTGACGGGCCAGCGCTGCGCGGCGGTGCGGTAGCCGAGGTAGCGCTCGCGCAGGTAGATGCCGTGCTCGGTGAGCAGGAACGGGACCCCGTCGAGGCGTTTGGCGGCGAGCGCGGGCAGGGTCGCGAGGCCGCTGCTGACGGCGTGCGCGACGCTGTCGGGCGGGATCCGGACGGCGAGCGGGCGCAGCGCGTGTTCCAGCAGGTCCGTGGCGGTGAGCGCGTCGTGGATGGTGGGCGCGGCGCCCGCGGTGGGCAGTTCCGGGCGGGTCCACACGGATATCAGGGTGCGCAGGACGGATTCGGAGCGCAGGACGGCGGCGAGCCGTCCGGCCCGGGCGTGCAGGGCCAGTTCGTGGAGGGCGGCGGAGAACCCCCCGCGGGCCGGGTCGAGCAGCGAGAGCAGGAACTGCTCGTACGTCTCGGTGAAGCGGCGGTGGGCCTTGCCCCGCAGGGCCCAGCGGCGGCCTCGGCCGGGCGCCGGGCCCCAGAGCGGTACGGCGGTGTGCCGGTAGACGTTGCGCGGCAGTTCCCAGGTCACCGGCTCGCGTCCCGAGCCGGTGAGGGCTATGACGTTGAAGTCGACCTCCGGCATGCCGCGGACCAGCTGGTCGCACCAGGTGCTGACGCCCCCGTGCACGTGTGGATAGGTGCCTTCGGTGAGCATGGTGACATGACGCCCATGGCTCATGCGGTGTGTCCCCCCAGGACGGAAAAGGGGCCGGCGCCCGTGGGTTCGCGGAGCGCCGGCACTGTGTGCTGCGTGTGCTGCGACGTGCTGTTGGGTGCGGTCAGGCCCGGTCGGCCGGGCCGGTCGGCTGCGACAGGTCAGCCGAGACGGTCAGCTGTGACGGGTCAGCTGGGCGCGTCAGCTGGGCAGCCTGAGCGTCACCGCGGACTGGAGGGCCTCCGGCGCCGTCCACGCGGACCGGTTGCCCGCGTAGGCCTCGCCGAAGACGGACGTACCGAGCAGCATCTGCTTCTTGGTGCCTTCGGGGGCGGTGATCGGCGCGACGACCCCGCCGGGGGCCTTGACCGTGACGTCGGTCCCGATGCGGTAGGCGGTGACCTGGCCCGCGGCGAGCGCCTTGTCCCAGGCGGTGCGGCGGCTCAGCTCGACACCGGAGTCCTTCTGGCTCTGGTTGACGACGGGCACGCTGGGGGCGTAGAGCGTGCGGTAGGTGTCGAGGACCTGGTCGAGCACCGGGTAGAGGGTGCGCTCCTCGGCGAGGTTGGCCTGGTGGACGTAGTGCGGGCGCGGATCGTTGGAGAGGACGTGCCGCAGGGCGGTACGGGCCTCCTGGGGGACGATGTAGTTCAGGAAGCCGGTGTTCGGGTCGAGGGCGCCGGGCAGGCAGGTAGAGGTCCCCGGGTTGTCCTCGCACAGGCCGCTGCCGCCGTCCGCGCGGCTGGTGTAGATCCAGCTGTACTCGTCGGCCATCTCCGCGTTGGTGCCCGTGTTGTAGTACACGTTCATCGGGTACCGGGGGACGGTCTGGGCGGCGCCGACCGCCCGCATGCCGGGCTCGCGGGAGTTGTCGCTCGCCGTCCACTTCACGCCGTTGTCGGCGAGCGCCTGGGCCAGGTTGGGGTTGTCCACGGGCTGCTGCGGCAGCACCTTGAGGCCCGAGTGCTCACCGGTGACCAGTTCGGAGCGGTCGGTGGTGATGCCCTTGGAGGCGGCCCAGTTGTTGTTCTGGCTGATCTGCGACGAGATGTCGGCCCTGGTGACCCACTGGATGGCGCCCTGGGCGTTGGTGCTGCACGACCAGGGGTTGGTGGCGACGTTCTGCACGCACCCGAGGAAGAGATGCGTGTAGGTGTGGTTGACCCAGCGGTACTTCGCCTTGTCGGCGATGAGCTGGGCGGCGAGCGCGTCGGTGGCGCCGTGCGCCGCCTTCCACTCCTCCCCCGCTCCGGCGTTGAAGACCATGTCGAGCTTGAAGTTCTTGCTCGTCTGCCACTGCGCGAGGTACTGCGCGTCGGCGGCGGTCATCCGGATGTCGCTCTCCTGGCCCTCGCCGCCCGGGCAGGCGTAGTCGCCCGGCGTGCAGTTGAGGTCCTTGCTCCAGCGTGCGTCCGGGGCGAGCACGTCGTCGACGTGGACCGCGAAGTAGCTGCGGCTGCGGCCGAGGTGGACGTCCTGGGTGAGCCACTCGACGATGCCCCGGGCCAGTAGCCGGAACTGCTGCTGGTACTGGTTGTACCCGAAGGTGACCACCAGTTCCATGCGCCCGTCGTGCGCGTACTCGCCGACGAGCGAGGCCCGCCCCGAGCCGACCGGGGCGTCGAGGAAGCTCGTGTAGCCCGCGCGCGGCTTGGCGATGAAGCCGTAACTCTCCGGGATCAGAGGTGAGTTGTCCTCGAAGGCGACCTGACCCCCCAGGTAGCCGAAGGGACCCGTCTTCCCGGCCGCCGTGACGGCCGCCTGCGTGCCGTCGAGCGTCCCGCTGTACCCCCCGTTGTCGGTGTACTCCAGACCCACCTCCGGGTGCGCCCAGGTGTAGGCGTCCACCTGCCGGATGTTGTAGGTCGTCTCGTAGGCGCTGAGCGCGGCCATCTCGGCCGAGCCCGCTCCGAACGGGTTCTCGTTCGGGAGCACCACGCCCTGGAACTTGGCGCGCGGACGCCCGTCGACGGTGTCGGCGAGGTACGCCGCGTTGATCACCGGGCGGCTGCTGCTGCCCAGGTCGACGCGGGTGAACGGAACGCCACTGCCGGTGAGTTCCGCGGTGATCGCCTGTACGGAGCTGCCGCCGTCGTCGACGACCAGCACCTTCAGGTCGATCCGTGGTGCCGTGGCCGCCTGAGCGGTCGCGGCGGGTACTGCGACGGACATCAGGGCTGCCGCGGCCATGGCGGCGGCGACCCTGTTCATCCGGTTCTTGTTGACCATTTCGGCCTTCCCCCCGCAGACATCCCTCGACTACGGCCCTGTGGCGGACGGCCGGGCCGGGGAGGCTCTGTGGAAATCATGCAAAGGGACCCCGCGTCCCCTTGCGAGAGTGGCTCGAGTCTCTCGGACCTCGTCAGGTCTAAGCGGCAAACCTGGAACAGAGACCACAGATGGGTGAACCCTCAGGCCCCCGGGTCGAACAACTTGCCAAACCTTCGAGTGACGTACGGACGAGTCCGTACGCGTAGGCTCATTTCTGGCGGCCGCAGTGCCGGATTACGATCGCTGCTGGAACGGCCGGCGATCCCGACCCGACCGCAGCCTCACACCACATAGACGGAAGCGAGACTTCACCACCGTGACTGCTCTGACTCTCAGCACTGCCGGCGCGGCGACGCTGCGCGCCGACGCCCTCGTGGTCGGCGTGGCGAAGGGCCCCAAGGGACCCGTAGTAGCCGCCGGCGCCGAGGCCGTGGACAAGGCGTTCGACGGAAAGCTGGCCGCCGTGCTCGACGCCCTCGGCGCCTCCGGCGCCGAAGGCGAGGTCACCAAGCTGCCCGCCCCGGCCGGCCTGAAGGTCCCGGTCGTGCTGGCGGTCGGGCTCGGCTCGGTCCCGGACACGGACGAGTCCTACGACGAGGAGGCGCTGCGCCGCGCTTCCGGCGCCGCCGCCCGCGCGCTGCACGGCACCAAGAAGGCCGCCTTCGCACTCCCCCTGGACGACGCCTCCGCCGTGACCGCGGTCGCCGAGGGCGCCCTGCTGGGCGCGTACGCGTTCACCGTGTACCAGGGCGGCGACAAGAAGGCCGTCAAGAACGGCGGCCCGAAGCAGCCCCTCGCCGAGATCGCCCTGCTCGGCGCGAAGCCGCGCGACAAGGAGCACAAGGCCGCCGCCGAGCGCGCTGTCATCGTCGCGGCCGAGGTCAACATCGCCCGCGACCTGATCAACACCCCGCCGAACGACCTGACCCCCGAGGCCTTCGCCGCGGTCGCCTCCGCGACCGCCAAGGAGCACGGGATCAAGGTCCAGGTGCTCGACGAGAAGGCGCTCCTCAAGGGCGGCTACGGCGGCCTCATCGGCGTCGGCAAGGGCTCCGAGAACCCGCCGCGCCTGGTGAAGCTCTCCTACACCCACGCCAAGGCGGAGAAGACCCTGGCCTTCGTCGGCAAGGGCATCACCTACGACTCGGGCGGCATCTCGCTCAAGCCCGCCGGCCACAACGAGACGATGAAGTGCGACATGTCCGGCGCGGCCGCCGTGTTCGCCGCCGTCGTCGCGGCCGCCAAGCTGGGCCTCCAGGTCAATGTCACCGGCTGGCTCGCGCTCGCCGAGAACATGCCGTCCGGCTCCGCCACCAAGCCCGGTGACGTGCTGCGCATGTACAGCGGCAAGACCGTCGAGGTCCTCAACACGGACGCCGAGGGCCGCCTGGTCCTCGCGGACGCGCTGACCAAGGCCTCCGAGGACAACCCGGACGCGATCGTGGACGTCGCGACCCTGACCGGCGCGATGGTGCTGGCCCTGGGCAACCGGACCTTCGGCATCATGGCCAACGACGACGCGTTCCGTACGTCGATCCACGAGATCGCCGAGGAGGTCGGCGAGGCCTCCTGGCCGATGCCGCTCCCCGCCGACCTGCGCAAGGGCATGGACTCCCCCACCGCCGACCTGGCGAACATGGGCGAGCGCATGGGCGGCGGCCTGGTCGCCGGTCTCTTCCTGCAGGAGTTCGTGGGCGAGGGCATCACCTGGGCGCACCTGGACATCGCGGGTCCGGCCTTCCACGAGGGCGCGCCGTACGGCTACACCCCGAAGGGCGGCACCGGCTCGGCCGTGCGCACCCTGGTGCGGCTGGCCGAGCGCACGGCCACGGGCGACCTGGGCTGACACACCGCGCACGCGCGGTGAACGGAGTGCGACGACGCGCCCCCGGGACCTGACCAAGGTCGCGGGGGCGCGTTCACTCTCGACGAAACTTCCTGCCGCTCCGTAGGTTTCTACGCTGGGGTAACCCCCTGTTCGGGCAGAACGACCGGTCACACCACGGGCCCGGCGTCCCGCGTTCCCCCGACAAATGCGAAGATGGGTTCTCGGCAGGACAGGGCCCCCACCACAGGGCCGAAGAAAAGCGGCCGATTACCAGCCGCCGCCCGGTCCCAGAGGACCGGCGCCCGGCGCACATGCATGGAGGACGTGACGTGGCGAACGACGCCAGCACCGTTTTCGACCTAGTGATCCTCGGCGGTGGCAGTGGCGGTTACGCCGCGGCGCTGCGGGCCTCCCAGCTGGGTCTCGACGTTGCCCTGATCGAGAAGAACAAGCTCGGTGGCACCTGCCTGCACAACGGATGTATCCCCACGAAGGCCCTTCTCCACGCGGGCGAGGTCGCTGACCAGGCCCGCGAAGCGGGTCAGTTCGGTGTCAAGGCGACCTTCGAGGGCATCGACATCGCCGGTGTCCACAAGTACAAGGACGAGGTCGTCTCGGGCCTGTACAAGGGTCTGCAGGGCCTGGTCGCCTCGCGCAAGGTGACCTACATCGAGGGAGAGGGCCGCCTCTCCTCCCCGACTTCCGTCGATGTGAACGGCCAGCGTGTCCAGGGCCGCCACGTCCTGCTGGCGACCGGCTCCGTGCCGAAGTCGCTGCCGGGCCTGGAGATCGACGGCAACCGCATCCTCTCCTCGGACCACGCGCTGGTCCTGGACCGCGTGCCCGAGTCCGCGATCATCCTGGGCGGCGGCGTCATCGGCGTCGAGTTCGCCTCGGCGTGGAAGTCCTTCGGCTCCGAGGTCACCGTCATCGAGGGCCTCAAGCACCTCGTGCCGGTGGAGGACGAGAACAGCTCGAAGCTCCTTGAGCGCGCGTTCCGCAAGCGCGGCATCAAGTTCAACCTGGGCACCTTCTTCCAGAAGGCCGAATACACCGAGACCGGCGTGCGCGTCACGCTGGCCGACGGCAAGACCTTCGACGCCGAGGTGCTGCTGGTCGCCATCGGCCGCGGCCCCGTGTCGCAGGGTCTGGGCTACGAGGAGCAGGGCGTCGCGATGGACCGCGGCTACGTCCTGGTCGACGAGTACATGCAGACCAACGTGCCGACCATCTCGGCCGTCGGCGACCTCGTCCCGACCCTCCAGCTCGCGCACGTCGGCTTCGCCGAGGGCATCCTGGTAGCGGAGCGTCTGGCCGGTCAGAAGACCGTCCCGATCGACTACGACGGTGTTCCGCGCGTCACGTACTGCCACCCCGAAGTCGCTTCCGTCGGAATCACCGAGGCCAAGGCCAAGGAGATCTACGGTGCGGACAAGGTCATCGCCGCGAAGTTCAACCTCGCGGGCAACGGCAAGAGCAAGATCCTCAAGACCGCGGGCGAGATCAAGCTCGTCCAGGTCAAGGACGGTGCCGTGGTCGGCATCCACATGGTGGGCGACCGCATGGGCGAGCAGGTCGGCGAAGCCCAGCTGATCTACAACTGGGAAGCTCTGCCGGCCGAGGTCGCGCAGCTCATCCACGCGCACC
The DNA here is from genome assembly GCF_030063135.1 of Streptomyces sp. G-G2. Taxonomy (GTDB): domain Bacteria; phylum Actinomycetota; class Actinomycetes; order Streptomycetales; family Streptomycetaceae; genus Streptomyces. Next base: position 17,161 of record NZ_JASISO010000026.1, on the reverse strand, counting down.
CGACGCAGAACGAGGCCCTCGGTGAGGCGCACCTCGCGCTGGCCGGCAAGCCGCTGCACAACCACGACTAATCGTCACGGGCGCGACGACCACTTCCGCACTTTCGTTAGGAGCAACTGAAACCATGTCGGTTTCCGTAACCCTTCCGGCGCTCGGAGAGAGCGTTACTGAGGGCACTGTCACCCGTTGGCTGAAGGCCGAGGGCGAGCGCGTCGAGGCCGACGAGCCGTTGCTCGAGGTCTCGACCGACAAGGTCGACACCGAGATCCCGTCCCCCGTGTCGGGCATCCTGGCCTCCATCAAGGTCGCCGAGGACGAGACCGTCGAGGTCGGCGCCGAGCTGGCCATCATCGACGACGGCAGCGGCACCCCGGCTCCGGTCGCCGCCCCGGCTCCCGCTGCCCCGGCCGCCCCGGCTCCGGCCGCCCCGGCTCCGGCCGCCCCGGCCCCGGCCGCCCCGGCCCCGGCCGCCCCCGTGGCCGGTCCGGCGCCCGTGGCCCCGGCCGCTCCGGTGGCCGCTCCGGCTCCGGCCGCCCCGGTCGCCGCCCCGGCGCCGGTCACCCCCGCCCCCGCCGTGACTGCCGTGGGCCACGCCCCCGCCGGTGACGAGGGTGCGTACGTGACCCCGCTGGTGCGCAAGCTCGCCTCGGAGTCCGGCGTCAACCTGTCCGCGGTCTCGGGCACCGGTGTCGGTGGCCGCATCCGCAAGCAGGACGTCCTGGCCGCCGCCGAGGCGGCCAAGGCCGCCGCCGCTCCGGCCCAGGCCGCGGCTCCGGCCGCGAAGGCTCCGGCCTCCGCGGTGTCCGAGCTGCGCGGTCAGACGGTCAAGATGACCCGCATGCGCAAGGTCATCGGCGACAACATGATGAAGGCCCTGCACTCGCAGGCGCAGCTCAGCTCCGTGGTCGAGGTGGACATCACCAAGATCATGAAGCTGCGCGGCCAGGCCAAGGACTCGTTCCTGGCCCGTGAGGGCGTCAAGCTCTCACCGATGCCGTTCTTCGTCAAGGCCGCGGCCCAGGCGCTGAAGGCCCACGCGGTCGTCAACGCCCGGATCAACGAGGACGAGGGCACCATCACCTACTTCGACTCGGAGAACATCGGCATCGCCGTGGACTCCGAGAAGGGCCTGATGACCCCGGTCATCAAGGGTGCCGGTGACCTCAACCTGGCGGGCATCTCCAAGGCGACCGCCTCGCTGGCCGCCAAGGTCCGCGGCAACAAGATCACGCCGGACGAGCTGTCGGGCGCGACCTTCACCATCAGCAACACCGGCTCGCGCGGTGCGCTGTTCGACACGGTCATCGTGCCCCCGAACCAGGTCGCCATCCTGGGCATCGGTGCGACGGTCAAGCGCCCGGTGGTCATCGAGACCCCCGAGGGCACGAACATCGGCATCCGCGACATGACGTACCTGACCCTGTCCTACGACCACCGCCTGGTGGACGGCGCGGACGCGGCCCGGTACCTCTCGGCCGTGAAGTCGATCCTCGAAGCGGGCGAGTTCGAGGTCGAACTCGGCCTGTAAGGGCGACGCGTCTGTAGCGAGTCTCACCGTCGGCGCCCCCGCCCGGAATACTTCCGGGCGGGGGCGCCGCCGTATTCTCTACGCATCAGGCCCCCGCCCGGGTCGCCCGAGCCCGGTCCGCACAACCCTGCACACCCATCAGGAGATGACGACCCGATGATCACGCCACCCGTGGTGCACTCGCTGCGCGAGCAGATCCGCGAGCACATCGTGGAGGGGATCGTCAGCGGGCGCTGGAAGCCCGGTGAGCGCATCGTGGAGCGCAGGATCGCGGTCGAGCTGGAGGTCAGCCAGACCCCGGTGCGCGAGGCCCTGCGCGAGCTGGAGATCCTCCGGCTGATCGAGTCGGCGCCCAACAAGGGCGTCCGCGTGCGCAACCTCTCGGCCGCCGACCTGGAGGAGATCTACCCCGTACGGGCGGGCCTGGAGCAGATCGCGGCGGAGCTGGCGGCGCCCCGGCTGGCGGCCGACTGCACGGCCCTGGAGCCCCATGTGGAGGCGCTGTGGCAGGCCGACCGCAGCGCGGACGGCACGGCCCAGGTGCGGCACACGGTGGGCTTCCACCGGGAGCTGGTGCGGGCCGCCGGGAACAGCGTGCTGCTGCACACGTGGGAGAGCCTGGGCATCGAGGTGTTCACGGCCCTGTCGATCCGCTGGCTGGGGACCGTACAGAAGTCGTACGCCGAGGAGCACGCGGCGCTGGTCGAGGCGTTCCGCAACCAGGACCCGGAGATCGGTCTGCTGGTGAAGCGGCACGTCCTGGGATGCGCCCCGCGGGCCTGATATCCCGCCCGCTTTCGACCCATTTGGTCGGCACTGCGTGCCTTGTTCATTGGCACGCAGTGCCGACTTTTGTCATACGGCCATTTTTTCGCCACTTTTGTTTGATCGATCATCGATCAGCGACTTACAGTCGTCCGCGGACCCCACACGGGTCCAACGACCCTGTCCTGCCCGTCAGGGATTTCTTCACCACCTCTCCTTTTGTCCGGAAGGCGGCGCACACCGCGATGTCCGACCCCGTAGGAAAGCTTCCGAGCGAGCTCGACCAGCTCCCGGACCGCGACACCGAGGAGACCGCCGAATGGGCGGCCTCCCTCGACGCCGTCGCACAGGCCGCCGGTACGCGCCGCGCCGAATACCTGCTCCGCCGCACGCTCCAGCACGCCGAGGCCGCCGGCCTCGCCCTGCCGAAGCTGCTGGAGACGGACTACGTCAACACCATCCCCACCGCCGCGGAGCCCGAGTTCCCCGGCGACATGGAGATGGAAGCCAGGATCACCGCCTGGAACCGCTGGAACGCGGCCGCCATGGTGACCCGCGGCTCCAAGTACGGCGTCGGCGGCCACATCGCCACCTTCGCCTCGGCGGCCTGGCTCTACGAGACCGGCTTCCAGCACTTCTTCCGCGGGAAGGAGGCCGACGGATCGGGCGACCAGCTCTACATCCAGGGCCACGCCTCCCCCGGCATCTACGCCCGCGCCTTCCTCGACGGCCGGATCTCCGAGCAGCAGCTCGACAAGTTCCGCCAGGAGTCCGGCGGCCAGGGCCTGCCGTCCTACCCGCACCCGCGGCGCCTGCCCTGGCTGTGGGAGTTCCCCACCGTCTCCATGGGCCTCGGCCCGCTCTCCGCGATCTACCAGGCGCGCTTCAACCGCTACCTGCAGAACCGGAGCATCAAGGACACCGCCAACTCGCACGTCTGGGCCTTCCTGGGCGACGGCGAGATGGACGAGCCCGAGTCGACCGCCGCCCTGGCCCTGGCCTCCCGCGAGCAGCTCGACAACCTGACCTTCGTCATCAACTGCAACCTGCAGCGCCTCGACGGTCCGGTACGCGCGAACTTCCGCGTCGTGCAGGAGCTGGAAGCCCAGTTCCGCGGCGCCGGCTGGAACGTCATCAAGTCCCTGTGGGGCTCGGCATGGGACGAGCTGTTCCAGCTCGACACCTCCGGCGCGCTGGTACGCCGCCTGCGCGAGGTACCCGACGCGCAGTTCCAGACGTACGCGACCCGTGACGTGGCCTACATCCGCCAGCACTTCTTCGGCGCGAACGCCGACCTGGTCCAGCTGGCGGCCGTACTCTCCGACGCGAAGATCGCCGAGTGCTTCCACACCTCCCGCGGCGGCCACGAGCCCCGCAAGGTGTACGCCGCGTACAAGGCCGCCCTGGAGCACAAGGGCGCGCCGACGGTCATCCTCGCGCAGACCGTCAAGGGCTACACGCTGGGCGCCGGGTTCGAGTCGAAGAACGCGAACCACCAGATGAAGAAGCTCACGGTCGACGAGTTCAAGGACATGCGCGACCTGCTCGGCCTCCCGATCCCGGACAGCGCCTTCACCGACGGCCAGGTGCCCTACGGCCACCCGGGCGCCAACAGCCCCGAGGTCCAGTACCTCAACGAGCGCCGCGCGGCGCTCGGCGGCCCGGCCCCGGCCCGCAAGGTCAAGCACGTGGCCCTGCCCGCCCCGGCGGACCGTTCCTTCGCCCCGCTGCTCAAGGGCTCCGGCAAGCAGGAGATGGCCACCACCATGGCCTTCGTCCGGCTCGTCAAGGACCTGATGCGGGACAAGGAGACCGGCAAGCGCTGGGTGCCGATCGTCCCCGACGAGGCCCGTACCTTCGGTATGGAGTCCCTCTTCCCGTCGGCCGGCATCTACTCGCCGCTGGGTCAGACGTACGACCCCGTCGACCGCGACCAGCTCATGTACTACAAGGAAGCCAAGGACGGCCAGATCCTCAACGAGGGGATCACCGAGGCCGGCGCCATGGCCGACTTCATCGCCGCCTGTACGTCGTACGCGACGCACGGCGAGCCGATGATCCCGTTCTACATCTTCTACTCGATGTTCGGCTGGCAGCGCACCGCCGACCAGATGTGGCAGCTCGCCGACCAGCTCGGCAAGGGCTTCATCGTCGGCGCCACCGCCGGTCGCACCACCCTGACCGGTGAGGGCCTCCAGCACGCGGACGGCCACTCCCACCTGATCGCGTCCACGAACCCGGCGTCGCTCAACTACGACCCGGCCTTCGCGTTCGAGATCGCGGTGATCGTCAAGGACGGCCTGCGCCGGATGTACGGCGAGCAGCCGGAAGACGTCTTCTACTACCTGACGGTCTACAACGAGCCGAAGGTGCAGCCCGCGATGCCCGAGGGCGTCGAGGAAGGCATCCTCAAGGGTCTGTACCGCTTCAACACGGCGGCCGACCTGGCGGAGGCGGCCCCGGCCGCGGACGCCCCGAAGATCCAGCTCATGGCCTCGGGCACGGCGATCCACTGGATCCTGGAGGCGCAGAAGCTCCTCGCCGCCGAGTGGAACGTCTCCGCCGACGTCTGGTCCGCCACCTCGTGGGGCGAGCTGCGCCGCGACGCGCTGGAGTGCGACGAGGCCCTGCTGCGCGGCGAGGTGCGCGTCCCGTACGTCACCCGCGCGCTGGAAGGCGCTCAGGGCCCGGTGCTGGCCGTCTCCGACTGGATGCGTCAGGTCCCGGACCAGATCAGCCAGTGGGTCGAGCAGGACTACACCTCGCTGGGCACGGACGGCTTCGGCCTCTCCGACACCCGTGAGGGCGCGCGCCGCCACTTCGGTGTCGACGCCCAGTCGATCGTGGTCGCCGCGCTGGCGCAGCTGGCCCGCCGCGGCGAGGTCCCGGCCTCGTCCATCAAGGAAGCCCGCGAGCGCTACGGCCTCTGAGCTGCCCGGCAGCACTGAGCCATAAGGCCGGCGTCCGGCCCCGGAAGGGGCGGACACCGGCCTTTCGCCGTACGCGCGGTGGCGGCGCCGGGTCGGACCCGTGATGCTTGAGCCGTGATGGACGAGACGGAGTTCTGGGAGATTGTCGACAGTACCCGCGCGGCCGCGGGAGGCGACCCGGAAGAGCACGCCGACCTGCTCGTGGAGCGGCTGGTGCGGCTCGACCCCGACTCCGTCATGGACTTCGCGCGGCACTTCGAGGCGCGCTACAACCGGGCGTACACCTGGGAGCTGTGGGGCGCCGCCGCGATCCTGCTCAACGGGGCGAGCGACGACGCCTTCGACTACTTCCGCTGCTGGCTGATCGGCCAGGGCCGGGAGGTCTTCGAGGGCGCCGTGCACGACCCGGACCACCTCGCCGAGCTGCTGGGCGACTTCGACGAGGAGATCGACGGCGACGGCGAGGAGCTGGGGTACGCGGCGGACGAGGCGTACGAGCAGCTGACCGGCTCGGAGCCGCCGGACCTGGGCGTCCCGCGGCAGGCCGCGGAGCCGGAGGGCGCCGTGCTCGACCTGGAGGACGAGTCCGCGCTGGCGGAACACTTCCCCCGGCTCTGGGACCGCTTCGGCGACTGAGCCCCTGGCGGGGCCGGACAGGGCCTAGTAGTGCGTACCACCGTCGACGCGGATCTCCGTACCGGTGATGAAGGCGCCGTCCTCCGAGCCGAGCATCGCGACGACGCCCGCGACGGTCTGCGGGCCCGCGAAGCCCTGGCCGAGGGCCGGGGCGAGCTTGGCGAACAGGCTCCAGTCGGTGTCCTCGGGCAGGCCGGGGCCGTTGCCGGTGGTCATCCCGCTCTCGATGGAGCCCGGGGCCACGGCCACGAAGCGCACGCCCTGCTTGCTGTACTCGGCGGCGAGGGCGTGGGTCATCGACTGGATGCCGCCCTTGCTCGCCGCGTAGGCGGCCATGTAGGGGTGGGCGAAGGACGCTGAGGTGGAGCTGAAGTTGACGACGACCGGCTGGTCGCCGTCGATCAGCGCCGGGATGGCCTCGCGGATCATCAGGAACGTGCCGGTCAGGTTGACCGTGATGACCTTGTTCCAGAAGTCGAGCGTGGTCTGGTGGGTGTGCGCGGAGCGCAGGATGCCCGCGGCGTTGACGAGTACGTCGAGGCCCCCGAGGCCCGCCACGGCGGCGGCCACGCCCTCCCGTACCGAGGTTTCGTCGGATATGTCGAGGACGGCGGTGGTGAGCTGCCCCGCGCGGCCGTCGGCGGCGGCCTGGTCGGCGGTGGCCCTCAGACCCTCTTCGCTGACGTCCACGGTGTGGACGCGGCCGCCCTCGGACAGGATGCGGTGGACGGTGGCGCGGCCGATGCCGGAGCCGCCGCCGGTGATGAGGACGCGACGTCCTTCGTAACGGTTCATGGGCCCGAGCGTACGGCTATGTGACATGTTTTGCCAGCATGACAATGAATGCCGCCCATTCTGGCCGACAGAGGTAGGCTTCGTGGGTGAGATCTCCCCGTCCGTACTCTCCCCAGCCCGGCCCCGGAGCCCAGTCACTGACCGAACGGCGCAAGGCGGCCACCCAGCTGGACATCGCCCGCGCCGCCTGTGAACTGTTCGCCGAACACGGCCCCGACGGCACCACAGCCGAGGACATCGCGCATCGCGCGGGCGTGGCGCTGCGCACGTTCTACCGCTACTTCCGCAACAAGCAGGAGGCGGTGGCCCCCCTGCTCGCGGGCGGCGGCGACGAGTGGCGGGCCCTGCTCGCCGAGGAACGCCCCGGCACCCCGCTCGCCGAGGCCCTGGAGCGCGCCGTGACCCGCTCCCTGACCGACCCGCTCGCCATCGTCGAGGGCCTGGAGGTGACCCGCGGCCTGCTGCGCGCGGCGACCGGCGACCCCGCCCTGCGGGCCGTCTGGTATCGGGTCAACCAGGAGTCCGAGGAACAACTGGTCCCGCTGATCGCCCGGCTGGCGGGCCCGGACGCGGACGCCCTGGCCGTACGCGTCCTCGCCGCGGCGGCCACCGACGCGATCCGGGTCTCCCTGGAGGTCTGGGCCACCGGTGACGGCCCCGCCCTCGGCCCCGGCTCCCCCGCCGAACTGGCCTCCCGCTGCCTCCGCGACCTCACGGGCGGCATGCCGATCCTCCGCTGACCGGGACGGCCCGCGACGGGCCGCCCACGGCGTGACCGGACACGACCGAGGGCCGCCACCCCTTGCGGAGTGGCGGCCCTCGGTGGTGCTACGGCACGGCTTAGAGGTCGAAGTACAGCTCGAACTCGTGCGGGTGCGGGCGCAGGGCGATCGGGGCGATCTCGTGCGTGCGCTTGTAGTCGATCCAGGTCTCGATCAGGTCGGACGTGAAGACGCCGCCCGCCTGGAGGTACTCGTTGTCGTCCTCGAGGGCCTTGAGGACGGCGTCGAGCGAGGTCGGGACCTGCGGGACGCTCGCGTGCTCGTCGGGCGAGAGCTCGTAGAGGTCCTTGTCGATCGGCTCCATCGGCTCGATCTTGTTCTTCACACCGTCGAGGCCCGCGAGCAGCAGCGCCGAGAAGGCGAGGTACGGGTTGGACGACGGGTCCGGGGCGCGGAACTCGACGCGCTTGGCCTTCGGGTTCGAGCCCGTGATCGGGATGCGCATCGCGGCGGAGCGGTTGCGCTGCGAGTAGACCATGTTGACCGGGGCCTCGAAGCCGGGCACCAGGCGGTGGTAGGAGTTCACCGTCGGGTTGGTGAACGCCAGCAGCGACGGCGCGTGCTTGAGGATGCCGCCGATGTAGTAGCGGGCCATGTCCGAGAGACCCGCGTAGCCGGACTCGTCGTAGAACAGCGGGTCGCCGTTCGCCCACAGCGACTGGTGCACGTGCATGCCCGAGCCGTTGTCACCGAAGATCGGCTTCGGCATGAAGGTCGCGGTCTTGCCGTTGCGCCAGGCGACGTTCTTGACGATGTACTTGAACAGCATCAGGTCGTCGGCCGCGGCGAGCAGCGTGTTGAACTTGTAGTTGATCTCGGCCTGGCCACCGGTGCCGACCTCGTGGTGCTGGCGCTCGACCTGGAGGCCCTGGGCGTCCAGTTCGAGGGAGATCTCGGCGCGCAGGTCGGCGAAGTGGTCGACCGGGGCGACGGGGAAGTAACCGCCCTTGTAGCGGACCTTGTAGCCGCGGTTGTTCTCGGTCGACCCGGTGTTCCAGGCGCCGGCCTCGGAGTCGATGTGGTAGAAGCTCTCGTTCGCGGTGGTCGCGAAGCGCACGCTGTCGAACACGTAGAACTCGGCCTCGGGACCGAAGTACGCGGTGTCGGCGATGCCGGTGGAGGCGAGGTACGCCTCGGCCTTCTTCGCGATGTTGCGCGGGTCGCGGCTGTAGGCCTCGCCCGTGATCGGGTCGTGGATGAAGAAGTTGATGTTCAGCGTCTTGTCGCGGCGGAACGGGTCCAGTCGAGCCGTCGACAGGTCGGCGCGCAGCGCCATGTCGGACTCGTGGATCGCCTGGAAGCCGCGGATCGAGGAGCCGTCGAACGCCAGTTCCTCGTCCGGGTTGAAGACGCCTGCCGGGATCGTGAAGTGCTGCATCACTCCGGGCAGGTCACAGAAACGGACGTCGACGAACTTGACGTCGTTGTCTGCGATGTACTTCTTCACTTCGTCGGCGTTCTGGAACATCCAACTCCTCCTACTCCCGACCCCCCGGGCAGGGGCGGGCTGTATAGCTCGTGGTGCGTCCAGTGCGGTGGCGCACGCTGGTCCCGACCATAAGCAGACGGGATTTCTCAAGCATGACCCATTTGTTTCGCACAAGTTAACCAGGGTCCCGCCGAACCGTGCCGGAGCACCACCGGTACCGTGGTCGGGTGGACAACAGGCAAGCAATCGGATCGTGGCTCTCCGGCCCGCGCGCGGCCGCCGAGGAGATGGGCGTCGACTTCGGCTACCCGGGCCAGCAGCTCGGTCTGCCCAAGGAGGGCCCGGGTTCCGTGGCCCGGTTCGGCCGCAGGCTGGGCGCCGTGGCCATCGACTGGCTCGGCTGTCAGCTGATCGCATACGGGCTGATCACGCGGGGCGACATGACCGCGTCGGCCAACTGGACCCTGGGCGTCTTCGTGGCCCTGGTCGTCCTGACGGTCGGCACCGTGGGCTTCACCCCCGGCAAGCGGATCCTCGGCCTCCGGGTGATCGCGGAGGACGGCGGCCGTCTCGGCTTCGGCCGCGTGGTGCTGCGTACCGTACTGCTGGCCCTGGTCATCCCGGCGGTCATCTGGGACCGCGACAGCCGCGGCCTGCACGACCGGCTCTCCCGCGCGGTCCAGGTCCGCATCTGAGACCTCGCCGCATCCGGCACGTCCGCGCATCCGAGAGACGCGTCCGCGCAGCAAGGACAAACGAGTGGGGCGCCCCGGACCATCGGCCCGGGACGCCCCACTCGTCGTACGTCTTGTATGCGATACGGGTCAGCCGCGCGGCGGCCGCTGTCCGCCGCGGCCCGGGATCGGACCCTTCGGGATGGGCATGTTGCTCATCAGGTCACCCATGGCCCGGAGCTTGTCGTTCACCTGGGTGATCTGCGGGCCGGCCAGGACGCGCGGGAGCTTGAGGAGCGTCGTACGCACCTTCTTCAGCGGTACCTCGCCCTCGCCCGTGCCGACGATGACGAAGTGGACCGGCACCTCCGGCATGATGCGCGCCATCTTCTTCTTCTCGGCGGCGAGCAGGCTCTTGACCCGGTTCGGGTTGCCCTCGCCCACCAGCACGACGCCCGCCTTGCCGACCGCGCGGTGCACGATGTCCTGCTGGCGGCTCATCGCGATGGCGGGGGTGGTGGACCAGCCCCGGCCCACGTTGTCCAGTACCGCCGCGGCAGCGCCCGGCTGGCCCTCCATCTGTCCGAAGGCGGCGGACTCGGCCCGCCGTCCGAAGATGATCGCCATCGCGAGGAACGCCACCAGGACACCCAGGATGGCGAGATAGACCGGGTGACCGATCAGGAAGCCGATCCCGAGGAAGACACCAATGGTGACGATTCCCACGCCCGCGACGATGAGACCGACCTTGGGGTCGGCCTTACGGGTCATCTTGTACGTCAGGGCGATCTGCTTCAGTCGCCCGGGGTTCGCAGCAGTCTCTGCGTTTGACTTGCTCGCCATGGAGCGAAGTTTACGTGGCCTGCGGGGTCCGGGTCGCCGCGGCCTCGAGTACGTGCTCGGTTTCGACCCGGTCCTTGGCCCGTCGGCGATCCTCCAGGACCGCCGTCCAGGCGTTGCGACGTGCGCCGCTCATGAGCAGCGACTCGATGCCCCGGAAGGCGTCGGTGAACGACGGGATGGCGATGGCGCGAACGGGCGCGGCCTGCATGTCGATCCCTCTCTCGGTGCTCACATCGGTGGTGCGGCCTGTGTGCCGCACGCCTGCGGCGTGTGCGGTGCGTGGACCCAGCGTCACTGAATGGTGTTACCAGTGCATGACCGACTGGTCAAACAGTGATGAAACATTGACGCGGCCCGCCAGATGTCTCCCTTGAGGGAGCCTAGGGGCCGCGTCACTGCGGTGTTACCGCTCAGTAAGAGTTTGTGCGCGAATTCACACAGTCGTCCGGTGGTCCATCGCCTGCTGGTACAGCCGGCCGGCGCGGTACGAGGAACGCACCAGCGGACCCGACATCACACCGGAGAAACCGATGTCCTCGGCCTCCTTCGCCAGCTCCACGAACTCGGCGGGCTTCACCCAGCGCTCCACGGGGTGGTGCCGCGGCGAGGGCCGCAGGTACTGGGTGATCGTGATGAGTTCGCAACCCGCGCCGTGCAGGTCCTTGAGCGCCTGGGTGACTTCCTCGCGCTCCTCGCCCATGCCGAGGATCAGGTTCGACTTGGTGATCAGGCCGTACTCGCGCGCCTTGGTGATCACGTCGAGCGAGCGCTCGTAGCGGAAGCCGGGGCGGATCCGCTTGAAGATCCGCGGGACGGTCTCCACGTTGTGCGCGAAGACCTCGGGGCGGGAGGCGAAGACCTCCTCCAGCAGCTCCGGGACCGCGTTGAAGTCCGGGGCGAGCAGCTCGACCTTGGTGTGGCCGCCCTCGCGGCCCGCCGTCTGCTGATGGATCTGGCGCACCGTCTCGGCGTACAGCCAGGCGCCGCCGTCGGGCAGGTCGTCGCGGGCGACGCCGGTGATCGTGGCGTAGTTCAGGTCCATGGTGACCACGGACTCGCCCACGCGGCGCGGCTCGTCGCGGTCGAGGGCCTCGGGCTTGCCCGTGTCGATCTGGCAGAAGTCGCAGCGCCGGGTGCACTGGTCGCCACCGATGAGGAAGGTGGCCTCGCGGTCTTCCCAGCATTCGTAGATGTTCGGACAGCCGGCTTCCTGGCACACCGTGTGCAGTCCTTCGCCCTTCACCAGGGCCTGCATCTTGGTGTACTCGGGGCCCATCTTCGCCCGGGTCTTGATCCACTCGGGCTTGCGCTCGATGGGGGTCTGGGCGTTACGGACCTCGAGGCGCAGCATCTTGCGTCCGTCGGGTGCGACTGCGGACACGACCGGCTCCCTGTGACTTCGATTCTTCGGCGCCCACCAGGGTACGCCCGTAATTTCATACGTTCTTACGTCGGCCAACCTGCGGGCGGCCGGGAGCATTCCCCGCGCGGCTCGCCGCCGGGGGCGGACGCTAGCCCGCCACGGGCTCTACGACGCGCGGCCGCGGCTCGGCGCCCTCCAGGACGTCCCTCAAGTGGCCCTCGATGACCGGCAGCACCTCGGAGATGGTGATCTCGCGGCCCAGTTCGTACGAGAGCGAGGTCACACCGGCGTCGCGGATGCCGCAGGGGACGATCCGGTCGAACCAGGTGTTGTCGGGGTTCACGTTGATCGCGAAGCCGTGCATCGTGACGCCCTTGGCGACGCGGATGCCGATGGCGGCGAGCTTGCGGTCCTCGCGGCGCTGTCCGGCGTTGGAGGGCGCGTACTCGGGGCCGTTCAGCCGGGGGTCGAACTCCTCGTCCGCCAGGCGCGGGTCGAAGTCGAGGGAGAGCCCGCCGGTCCTGGGCCGGTCCTCGACGGGGTCGCCGAGCACCCAGACGCCGGAGCGGCCCTCGATCCGGGTGGTCTCCAGGCCGAGGTCGGCGGCGGTGCGGATCAGCGCGTCCTCCAGCCGCCGGACGTGGGCGACCACGTCCACCGGGCGGGGCAGCTTCATGATCGGGTAGCCGACGAGCTGGCCGGGGCCGTGCCAGGTGATCTTGCCCCCGCGGTCCACGTCGACCACCGGGGTGCCGTCGAGGGGGCGCTCGCTGTCGGCGGTGCGCCGACCGGCCGTGTAGACCGGCAGGTGCTCCAGCAGCAGACAGGTGTCCTCGGTCTCGTCGGCGAAGCGGGCGGCGTGGACCCGCCGCTGCTCTTCCCACGCCTCGGTGTACTCGACGGCATCCGGCCCGAAGCCCAGATGGACAAACCGCAGCTCAGCCACCGCAGCGCCTCCTCGTTGAAACCGCGTGTGCGTGCATATCGCACCCATATCGCACCCACCCAGCGTACGGCGCCCCCGCGGCCCGTCGGCAGGGCCCCGGCCCGGACCGCCCGCGGCCGCTACCCGGCCGGTGGCGGCGGGGGCGGGAGCTGGCGGGGGCGTCTGCGGCCCTTGGCCGGCCGGTCCGGGTCCTCGTCGGCGCGCGGGAGCCTGCGGTGGCCCTCGGAGTGGTCGTTGACCCAGCCGCACACTCCGCAGGCGTACCGCCCGTCCAGCCCGGCGATCAGGGTCCCGCACCGGCGGCACTCGGCCTCGGTGATCTCGGGCGCGGGAAGCGGGGCGGTGGATTCCGGCACCGCGTCCGGTACGGAATGCGGCTCGTGGGGCCAGCGGGTCATGCCAGCAGCTTATGCGCGGGCCCCCGGGCAGGCCGTAAAGGCCTTGCCCGGTTCTTCGCACGATCGGATGAATGTGGGACAGAGGGGGCGGTCCGGGCGAAGTTCGCCGCTACATTCACGCCGTTCACAGGGCCGGGACACCGGTCCGTCACGTCAGGAGACCGTGGAGCCGATGACGGAACGACCTGCCCAGCGCGTCCCCAACCGGCAGCTCGCGGCACTGATCGCCGAGGCCGGGTTCTCCAATGCCGGGCTCGCCCGCCGCGTCGACCAGCTCGGGCTGGAGCACGGTCTCGATCTGCGGTACGACAAAACCTCGGTCACCCGGTGGCTCCGCGGGCAGCAGCCGCGCGGAACCACCCCGGCGCTGATCGCCGAGGTCTTCACCCGGCGCCTCGGCAGACGGCTCTCGGCCCAGGACCTCGGGCTGGACGCCTGCGCCCCCGTCTACGCGGGCCTGGAGTTCGCGGCCACCCCCGAGGAGGCCGTGGACATCGCGAGCGGTCTGTGGCGCAAGGACTCCGGTTCGCACGCCGAACTGCGCAAGATCGCCTTCACGCCGGCCGGGCTGGTCGTCCCCAGCCGGGACTGGCTGATCGGCCGGGCCGACGAGCGGGTGGGCCGGGGCGTGGACCCCGGGGCCTCGCGGATCCCGGCCCAGGGCCGGACCACCGTGCCGCGCCAGCGCCAGATCGACCGCGGGCCCGGCCAGCGGGTCACCGCCGGGGACATCGCCGCCCTCAAGTCGGTCGGCGACCTGTTCCGGTCCCTGGACCACGCCTACGGCGGCGGGCACGCCCGGCAGGCCCTGGTGCGCTACCTGGAGCACGAGGCGGAGCCGATGCTGCGCGGCACCTACGGCGAGAGCTCCGGGCGCCGGCTGTTCGCGGCCACCGCCGACCTGACCCGGCTGGCCGGATGGACCTCGTACGACATCGCGGCCCACGGACTGGCCCAGCGCTACTTCGTGCAGGCCCTGCGGCTCGCCCAGGCGGCCGGGGACCGGCCCTACGGCGCCTACGTCCTGGTCACCATGAGCCGCCAGGCCGTCTACCTGGGCCACGGGCGGGAGGCCGTCCAGTTGGCCCGGGTGGCGCAGCAGGGCGTCGGCTCGGGCCCGCCGCAGGTGGTCCAGGGGCTGCTGCACGCGGCGGAGGCCCGGGGGCACGCGGTGCTGGGCGAGGTACGGGCGGCCACCGCCTCCCTCGTACGGGCGGAGCGCTCGCTCGGCGCGGCGCGCCCGGGGGACGACGTACCGCACTGGGCGCGGACCTTCGACGAGGCGGAGCTGGCGGACGAGTTCGGGCACTGCCACCGCGACCTTCAGCAGTACCGGGCCTCGGCGCAGCACGCGGAGCGCTCGCTCCAGCTGCGGGCACCGGGCTTCGCGCGCTCCCGGCTGTTCTGCCGGGTGGTGCTGGCCACCGCCCGGCTGGGGCTGGGGGAACTGGACCAGGCGTGCGCGCTGGGCGCGGAGGCGGCGCAGCAGGCTATGGAGATGCGGTCGGTGCGGGCGGTGGAGTACGTACGGGACTTCGAGCGGCGGCTGGAGCCCTACCGGGACGCGGCGGCGGTGCGGACCTACCGGGACCGGGTGGCGGCCCTGTCGTAGGCGCGGGTCGGGGCGGCGCGGGTCCGGCACGTGCCGGGGCGCCGGACGTGCCGGGGGCCCGGTTCCGGTGAGGGAACCGGGCCCCGCAGTGCGTGGTTTCAGGCCGCCGCCGGGAGGGCCGGGGCCGCGGACGGCACCGGGATGCCGAAGTCGCGCAGGACGGCGGTGGTGGCGCGGCGGGCCGAGTGCAGGGCGCCCTGCACGGTGTTGGTGTCCCGGTGGTCGCCGCACACGTACAGCCCGGCCAGGACGCGCACCGTGCGCCGCGTGTCGTACGGCGCGGGCATGGCGGGGACGGCCTCGGGGGTGTGGTGGACGGCGAGCAGCTCCCAGTCCCGGGTGGAGGTCTCGTAGAGCCGGGCGAGGCGGGAGGCCACCGTCCGGGCGGGCGGCGGCGGACCGAGGACGGTGGTGCTGACGAGCGAACGTCCGGCCGGGGCCCGGCTCGGGTCGACGGCGCTCATCACGGTGGTGTGGGCGACCGGCCACTTGGGGTCGCCGTCGAGCAGCAGCGAGCCGTCCCAGGGCAGTTCGGCGGCGGTCGCGTGGTGGATGACGGTGATCTGGTGGAAGCGGGGCACCCGCAGGCCGGGGAGCAGGTCGGCCGCGGCGCGGGCGCCGGTGGCGAGCAGGACCGAGCGGCAGGCGAAGTCGCCGTGCTCCTCGGTGATGACGAGGTTGGTGGCGACCGAGCGCACGCGCACGCCGGTCCGCACGGTGCCGGGCGGCAGCCCGGCGGCCAGGAGCGCGGGCAGGGCCGCGGCCCCGCCCTCGGGCACCGCGAGGCGGCCGCGGGCGAAGCGGCGCAGCGCGAGGTCGGCGACCCGGCTGGAGGTGCTGAGGTCCGGGTCGCAGAGCAGGGTGGCGAGCAGGGGCCGCAGGACCCCGTTGACCGTGCGTGGGGGCAGGGTCCGGGTGCGCAGCGAGGCGAGCGCGCTGCGTTCGGGCCGGGCCAGGATCCGTTCCTCGGGCAGGGCCGCGAGACGGCCGAGCGCGGCGCTGAGCCGGGCCTGGTCGAGCGAGCCGCTGGCGAGGGCGCGGGCCGGGGTGAGGGCTCCGGCCCGCAGCTGCTTGCCCTCGCTGCGGACGAGGACGCCGGGGGCGAAGGGCCGCAGGACCAGGCCCTCCAGGCCCGGGGTGCGGGCCAGTTCCGGGTATGTGGTGTTGAGGAGCTGACCGACCCGGTCCAGCCGGAATCCGTCGGTCCGCTCGGTGGCCATCCGGCCGCCGGGGTCGTCGGCGGCCTCCAGGACGGTGACGCTGACCCCCGCTGCGATCAGGTGGTGTGCCGCCGCGAGTCCTGAGACTCCGGCTCCTACGATGACTACGTCCGCATGGTGTGCGCTGCTGAGCACGTGCCCCTCCCCGAGGTCGGCGCGCTTGTCTGCTCTCCCTTCCCCCAACCAACTCCAGCAGAACCCGAGTTGGACGAGCTTTTTCGAACAACTCCGGTTGCGTACAGGTCGCACAACGGACACATGCGGGTCGCACGCGGGTCACGAACGGTCGCAGGGCTAGCGCCGCTCCCCCGCCAGCGCCGCCCGGATCGCCTCGTCGATCCCCGGGTACCGGAAGGCGAACCCGGACGCCAGCAACTTGGCGGGGCGCACCCGCTGACTGCCCAGCACGTCCTCGGCGAACTCCCCGAGGGCCAGGCGCATCGCCGGTGCCGGTACGGCGAACAGCGTCGGCCGCCGCAGCACGCGCCCCATGGCCGCGGTGACCTCGCGGTTGGTCAGGGGCTCCGGGGCGGTCAGGTTCACCGGGCCGGACAGCTCCCGGGTGACGATCAGGTGACGCAGGGCCGCGATCTCGTCGTGCAGGGCGATGTACGACCAGTATTGGCGGCCCGTACCGAGGCGGCCGCCGATCCCGGCCCGGAAAATGGGGAACAGCTTGCCCCAGGCGCCGCCCTCGGCGGCCACGACGAGCCCGGTACGGGCGAAGACGGTCCGTACGCCCGCCGCCTCGGCGGGGGCGGCGGCGGCCTCCCACTCGACGCAGACGGAGGGCAGGAACCCGTGGCCCGCCGGAGCGCTCTCGTCCACGGCCCGCTGCCCGGTGTCCCCGTAGTACCCGACGGCGGAGCCGCAGACGAGCACCGACGGCGGGGTGTCCATCGCGGCGACGGCGGTGGCGATGGCGGTGGTGCCGAGTACGCGGCTGTCCCGGATCTCCCGCTTGTACTCCGCCGACCAGCGGTGATCCCCGACCCCCGCCCCGGCGAGGTGCACGACGGCCTGGCAGCCGGTCAGGGCGGCGGGGGCGACGTGGCCCCGGCGGGGGTCCCACTCGGCCTCGTCCGGGGCGGTGGGGGCGCGGCGGACCAGGCGCACGATGTCGTGGCCGTCCGCGCGCAGCGAGCGTACGAGTGCCGCCCCGATGAGTCCGGCCGAGCCGGTGACCACGATTCGCATCCCCCCATCCTCCCCCGCCGCCCCCGGCCAGCCCCCCATTGAC
>NZ_JASISO010000025.1 GCF_030063135.1 Streptomyces sp. G-G2 | reverse complement strand
ACAGTCCGCGTCCTGCAACGCATCCTGGCCCTCACCGCCGCAATCTGGCACAACACCAAGGCCGGCGAACCAGTGCTCCGCTCACTGACCGCCTACGATCACTGACCCCTTGGAATCAATCATCTAGGCGACGGCGTCGAAGCCGGTGTCGCGGGCCATCCGCTTCAGCTCCAGCAGCGCGTGCTTCTCGATCTGCCGGATCCGCTCACGCGTCAGCCCGTGCTGCTTGCCGACCTCCGTCAGCGTACGCTCCCGGCCGTCGTCGATCCCGTACCGCATCTTGATGATCGACGCGGTGCGGTGGTCGAGCTTGGCGATCAGGTCCTCCAGTTCCTCGCTGCGCAGCAGGCTCATCACCGACTGCTCCGGCGAGACGGCGGAGGTGTCCTCCAGCAGGTCACCGAACTGGGTGTCACCCTCGTCGTCGACCGACATGTTCAGGCTGACCGGGTCGCGCGCCCAGTCCAGGACGTCGCCCACGCGCTTCTCCGTCGAGTCCAGCTCGGCGGCGATCTCGGCGTGCTCCGGATCCCGGCCGTTCTCCCGGTTGAACTCGCGCTGCACCCGGCGGATGCGGCCCAGCTCCTCCACGAGGTGGACGGGCAGCCGGATGGTGCGGGACTGGTCGGCGATGGAGCGGGTGACGGCCTGGCGGATCCACCACGTGGCGTACGTGGAGAACTTGAAGCCCTTCGCGTAGTCGAACTTCTCCACCGCGCGGACCAGGCCCGCGTTGCCCTCCTGGATCAGGTCGAGCAGCGGCAGGCCACTGCGCGGGTAGCGGCGGGCGACCGCGACCACCAGGCGCAGGTTGGAGCGGATGAAGATCTCCTTGGCGTGCTCCCCCTCGGCGGCGAGCGCTTCCAGCTCCTCCGTCGTGGGCAGCGCGTCAGCGTCACCCTCGCGCTCTATCCGGCCGTCGAGGATCTGCTGGGCGTACACGCCCGCCTCGATGATCTGGGACAGCTCGACTTCCTTGGCCGCGTCGAGCAGGGGGGTGCGCGCGATCTCGTCCAGGTACATGCCGACCAGGTCGCGATCGGCGATGTCCCCGCCGGCAGCGCGCGCGCTGCCGGAACTGGAGGACTGACGACGGGCGACGGCGCGGGTTGCCATGCGTGCTCCCTTGCGATGAGTTCGGTCGCGGTGCGGCTGGTGCTACGGGTACGGCGTACAGCTGGTGCGGCGGGTGGCTGCGGCCCCCGGCACACTCTCTCGAGTGCCCGCATCCGAAGGAAACAACGACTGGAATCGGGACAGAATTCCCACGTCACGTCCTTTTTTCGAGATCTTGCAGTATCCTGCGCCGCCACGAACCTGCCGAGGAAGCTGCCGGACCCCGCAGAAGCGCAGGTCAGCCCGGGATCCGGGCCGGTCCCGCGGGCCGGGCCGGCCACCGCGCCCGCCGCCGCCATGAGACAGCCGTCACATCCGGCACAGCGGCGCTCCTACCCCTGAAGACGGCCCGCACCGACTTCTGGTTGCCTGCGGGAATGACCGGATTGCCGGTTACGCGGGGCGCAGGGCCTCCTAGCCGAACTGGAGGGAGCGCTTGGACAGCCCCAGCCAGAAGCCGTCCACGGGGGTGCGCTGGGCGGTCAGGTCGGCCCCGGCCGCCCCGAGGGTGACGAAGAGCGGGGCGAAGTGCTCCGTACGGGGATGCGCCAGGCGGCCCGCCGGGGACGTGCGCTCGAAGTCCAGCAGCGCGTCCACGTCGGCGGCGGCCAGCGCCTCGCGACCCCACGCGTCGAACTCCGCCGACCAGCCCGGGACGCCGGGGCCGGTGTGGCGCAGGGCGGCGAGGTTATGGGTGAAGAAGCCACTGCCGACGATCAGCACGCCCTCGTCCCGCAGCGGGGCGAGCCTGCGCCCGATCTCCATCAGGCGGACCGGATGCAGCGTCGGCATGGACACCTGGAGCACCGGTATGTCGGCCGCCGGGAACATCTCCACCAGCGGGACGTACGCCCCGTGGTCGAGGCCGCGGTCGGGGACGTCCTGGACCGGGGTGCCGGGGGCGCGCAGCAGCTTGCGGACGGACTCCGCCAGCCCGGGGGCGCCGGGGGCGTCGTAGCGGACCCGGTAGTAGTGCTCGGGGAAACCCCAGAAGTCGTGGACGAGCGGTACGGCCTCGGTCGCCCCCAGGGCGAGCGGGGCCTCCTCCCAGTGGGCGGAGACCATCAGGACCGCGCGGGGGCGGGGCAGGGCCGCGGCCCAGGCGGCGAGCTCGCCCGGCCAGACGGGGTCGTCGGCGAGCGGGGGCGCGCCGTGGCTCAGATACAGGGCGGGCATGCGGTCATGGGCCCCGCGGTCGGGGGTCGCGTGCCGCGCGTCCGCCGCGGCGCGCGCAGCCGCAGCCGCACTCGTACCCACACTCGCACCCGTACTCGTATGCGTGGAACCGTTCGTCGGCACAGTGCGCTCCATTCCTGGGGGGCGTGGCGGCCGTCCGTCCCGGACGCGCGACGGCCCCGCCTCGTTCAAATTTGAACAAGACGGGGCCGTCAGTCATTCCGCTTCCGCGCGGGTCCCCCGGGTCAGTGCGCGATGACCGGGATCCTGGTCTCCGCGTCCGCGCCGTCACCGGCGGCCGGGACCCCGGCGTCGGGACGGCCCGTGTTGATCAGCGTCAGGGCGATGAGCGAGCTGGTGACCAGGATGCCGACCGCCCACCAGATCGCCGAGGAGTAGCCCTCGACCATCGCGCGGGCCTGCACCAGCTTCGCGGCGGCCTCTCCCCCGGCCGCCTCGGCGGCGTGGGAGGTGAGGTAGGCGGTGGTGGCGGAGGCGGCGATCGTGTTCAGCAGCGCGGTACCGATCGCACCGCCGACCTGCTGCGAGGTGTTGACCATCGCGGAGGCCACACCGGCGTCGGCCGGGTTCACCCGGTACGTCGCCAGCGACATCGCGGGCATGAACGCCGAGCCCATGCCCAGGCCCAGCAGCAGCTGCGCCGGGAGGATCAGCGCCGGGTAGGACGAGTCCACCTTGAGCTGGGTCAGCAGCAGCATGCCGGAGGCGGCGACCAGGAAGCCGGGGCCCATCAGCAGCCGCGGCGGAACGCGGGTCATCAGGCGGGCACCGACCTGGGTGGAGCCCGTGATCATGCCCACGATCATCGGCAGGAAGGCGAAGCCGGTCTTGACCGGCGAGAAGCCCTTCACGACCTGGAGGTAGTACGTCAGGAAGAGGAACAGGCCGAACATCGCGATGACGGCCAGACCCAGCGAGAGGTACACACCGCCGCGGTTGCGGTCCATCAGGACGCGCAGCGGCAGCAGCGGGGAGCGCACCTTGGACTCCATCAGCACGAAGGCGCCCAGCAGGACGACCGAGCCGACGAAGAGACCCAGGGTGAGCGGGTCGGTCCAGCCGTTCGCCTCGGCGCGCGTGAAGCCGTAGACGAGGGAGACCAGACCGAGGGTGGAGAGGACCACGCCCGGGATGTCGAGCGCGGAGCGGTTGCGGGTACCGGCGGGCTCACGGATGACCAGCCAGGCGCCGATGGCCGCGACGATCGCGAACGGGATGTTGACGAAGAAGGTCCAGCGCCAGTTCAGGTACTCGGTGAGGAATCCGCCGAGGATCAGGCCGACGGCGCCGCCGCCGCCCGCGATCGCGCCGTAGATGCCGAAGGCCTTGGCCCGCTCCTTGGCATCGGTGAACATCACCGCGAGCAGGGAGAGCGCGGCGGGCGCGAGCAGCGCGCCGAAGGCACCCTGCAGGGCGCGGGCGCCGAGCATCATGGCCTCGCTGTTCGCGGCGCCGCCGAGCGCGGAGGCCAGGGCGAAGCCGATGAGACCGACGATGAAGGCGTTTTTGCGGCCCCACAGGTCGGCGATGCGGCCACCGAAGAGGAGGAGTCCGCCGAAGGCGAGGGCGTAGGCCGTGATGACCCACTGCCGGTTGCCGTCGGAGATCCCGAGGTCCTGCTGGGCGGACGGGAGGGCGATGTTCACGATGGTCGCGTCGAGGACGACCATCAGCTGCGCCAGGGCTATGAAGACCAGCGCCCGCCAGCGACTGGGGTCAGCCTGCGGCAGACTCGCGGCTGTTTTGGACATGGGGGTACCCACTTCACGGTGCGAAATGACTTGAATGACGTGAATGACTTAGACGAACTGGATGAGCTGGACGAGCTGGATCGTGCGGCTCACGTAAAGGGCGCGAATGACGCGAAGAGCACTGAGTTACTGCGATTCATAAGATTTAGGCGGTGTTTCGACGCTAACGGGAGCGACCCCGGGCGTCACATGGTTTTCTGCCTCAGGTCCTCGAGGGTGGCCGGGGAGCCCGGCAGTTCGGAGCGGGCCGGTGCGCGCAACCCGTCCAGCAGCAGCTGGAGGTGACGGTGCGCGAAGCGGTCGATCTCCAGGCAGGCGATGCCCGGCAGGGGGCGGCTGAGCTGGGAGAGCGCGACCATGAGGTCGCCGACCGCGACGTCCGTGCGGACCAGTCCGGCCCGCTGGCCCGCCGCCATCAGGGCTTCGACGGACGTCTCCAACGCCTCGCGCGCCGAGAGCAGTTCGGGGTCTTCGCGGTCGAAGTCCCCGGCGAGCATCGGGCACAGGGCGCCGATCCGCTCGTCGGCCGCCGCGTGCGTGAAGCGGCAGAGGGCCTCGAACGCGTCCCCACCCGCGCCCCCCTTGTCACCCGTCGCCGCGAGGGATTCCTCGGCGTGGGCGGTGACGCGGTCCATGACGAAGAGCACGACCCGCTGGACGAGGTACTCCCGGTCGGGGAAGTGCCGGTACAGCGTCGCGTTGCCGACGCCCGCACGGCGCGCGATCTCGTCGAGCGGGGCGTGCGCGCCGAACTCGACGAACATCTCGCGGGCCGCCAGCAGGATCCGCTCGCGGTTGCGGACGGCGTCCGCGCGCGGCCGGGGCACCCGTTCGACGGGCGTGGCGGGAGCGGGCACGGCGAGCTCGGGCACTACGGGATCGGGCACTACGGGATCGGGCGCGGCGACGGGGACCGGCCGTTCCGCCAGGTCCACCGGGGCGGACGGTGCGGTCAGCTCCACCGGCGGGGTGGTCGACGAACGCTTCACTCCTGGCCTCCCTGGGTTCCTGCGGCGATCACGGTGCCTCGGTAACCGGGGACCCAGTCCCCGCTTCCGTCGACTCACATGCAAACGGGGATGAGGTCCCCGGTTATTTCAGCTTGCGGTGTGACGTGGGTCACATGCGTTTCGGGTCCCGCTTCCCGGATGGCCGCTCCCGGCGCGCGGGCGCGCCGCGCCCGTCGGAGGGTGATCGAACAGAGCGCAGACCGGGCCCGGCCGGCTGCCGCGGACCCGAAGGCGAGCTCCATGCCGCAGACCCGCCGCCGGATACGCACACCGCGCCGCGCCAGCGCCTACATCGGCCTCACCGTGCTCGCCCTCGGCGTCACGGCCACCGCCAGCGTCGACATATCCGCCCGGCCGCCCACGGCGGCCGGGCCGGTGGCCGCGACGAACGAGTCGGCCCTCGCGCCCTGCCGGATCTCCGGCGCCATGGGCGTGCAGATGTCCGAGGGGGTGCCGACCGCACCCGGGTACTCCCGCTCGACCGGCGAGATCCGGGCACTGAACCTGATGATCGACTTCCCGGACGCCAAGGGCGAGGGCTCGGCCCTCGACCGGCTCTCCGAGTTCTTCCCGCAGACCTCCGACTGGTTCCGCACCAGCTCGTACGGGCGGCTCACCTACAAGCCCGAGGCCCCGATCCGGACCTGGCTGCGGATGCCGATGCCGTTCGCGGCGTACGGGATCGAGCGCGGCTCCGCCTACGAGCCGGGCTACCGCCTGCTCGTCGAGCACATAGCCCGCGCCGCCGACGCCCAGGTGGACTTCAGCCGGTACGACCTGATCAACGTCCTGGTCACGCCGAACGCCGGGCCGTCCGCCCTCGACACCGTGCTCTCGGTGACCTTCTCCGGCAACGGCGAGGCCCCGACGGCCGACGGCGTACCGCTCGCCAACACGTCCTTCATCTACAGCCGCCAGGACGACGGCTCCGGCTCCTACCGCGAGACCGGCTACCGGGTGCTCCCCCACGAGAACGGCCACGTCTTCGGGCTCCCCGACCTCTACACGCAGGACGGCGGGGGCGCGGTCGGCCACTGGGACATCATGAGCGAGGACTGGGGTGCCAGCAACGACCTGCTGGGCTGGCACAAGTGGAAGCTCGGCTGGCTGGACGCGAGCCAGATCAGCTGCGCCGCGACATCGGGCGCCAGCGACCACGTGCTGACCCCGCTCGCCGTCGGAGGCGGGACGAAGCTGGCGTTCGTACCGACCTCGGAGAGCGCCGGATACGCCGTCGAGGTGCGCACCCAGGGCGGGAACGACGAGGCCGTCTGCAAGCCGGGCGTGCTCATCTACAAGGTGGACTCGCGGGTGGACACCGGGCGCGGCCCGGTGACCGTGGCCGACAGCGCGACGGCCAGCGGGGGCTGCACCCGGCGGCCCAATGTGCACGGCGAGCTCTCGGACGCGCCCTTCAAGCCCGGCGAGACCTTCACCGACAGCGCGGCGGGCATCAGCATCTCGGTGGTCGGCGAGCTGCGGACCGGCAGCTACCAGGTCCGCATCACCCGGCCGTAGTCACGCCACGTCCTCCTCGAGGAGAGGGACCGGAGGTCCCCTCGCGCACGCGCCCGGCGCAACGGTCCGACGGGATCAGCGAGCCCTCCGCCTGCGCCTGCGCCTCCGTCTCCGTCTCCGCCGTCAGGCGATGCGGGCCACCGGCGCCGGGCGCGTGTGCGCGTCGTGGTGGATCGGGGTGTGCGCGCCGGTGAGGGCGCGGCCGGTGCCGCCCCGGCGGTTGGCGACGATCTCGGCCGCGATGGACAGCGCGGTCTCCTCCGGGGAACGGGCGCCCAGGTCCAGCCCTATGGGCGAACGCAGCCGGGCCAGCTCCATCTCGGTGACACCGACCTCGCGCAGCCGCGCGTTGCGGTCCTCGTGCGTACGCCGCGAGCCCATCGCGCCCACATAGGCGACGGGCAGCTTCAGCGCCAGCTCCAACAGCGGTACGTCGAACTTCGCGTCGTGCGTCAGCACGCACAGCACCGTACGGCCGTCCACCCGCGTGGACTCCAGGTACCGGTGCGGCCAGTCCACGACGACCTCATCGGCCTCCGGAAAACGATTCCGCGTGGCGAACACGGGCCGCGCGTCGCACACCGTGACCTGGTAGCCCAGGAACGCGCCGATCCGCACCAGGGCGGCCGCGAAGTCGATGGCACCGAACACGATCATCCGCGGCGGCGGCACGCTCGACTCGACGAGCAGCCGCACGGGCTCCCCGCAGCGGGCCCCTTCGGCGCCGAGTTCCAGCGTGCCCGTGCGGCCCGCGTCGAGCATCGCCCGGGTCTCGGCCACGGCGGTCGCGTCCAGCCCGGGGTGCCCGCCGAGGCTCCCCTCGTACGAACCGTCCGCGCGCACCAGCAGCGGGCGGCCCAGCAGCTCCGCGGGTCCCCGGGCGATCCGGGCGACGGCGGCCGCCCCGCCACCGGCCGCGGCGGCCAGCGCGGCCTGGAACACCGCCCGCGACGGGCTGCCCACGAGCACCGGGGTGACCAGGATGTCGATGACCCCGCCGCAGGTCAGACCGACGGCGAAGGCGTCGTCGTCGCTGTAGCCGAAGCGTTCGCACAGGGCGGTGCCGTCCTCGACGGCCCGGCGGCACAGCTCGTACACCGCTCCCTCCACGCAGCCGCCGGATACCGATCCGACGGCCTCGCCGTCGCGGTCCACGGCGAGGGCCGCGCCCGGCCGGCGGGGGGCGCTGCCGCTGACCGCTACCACGGTCGCGACGGCGAAGTCACGCCCCTGCCCGACCCACCGGTGCAACTCGTCGGCGATGTCCAGCATGCTCGGATCTCCGCTCTCGGGAGGGGCGCGGGACCCTCACCCTCCAACAGCGTCCCCGGAACCGCGAGGATTTCACCTCCGACGGCCACGACTTTGCCACTTCCGGCCATTCGGCCGAGTCCGGCCGCGCGCTGACGCACCTCCGCCGATCTCGGCGTCGAACACCGCCCCCACGACCAGGCCGGCATCGACCCGTGCGCCGCCACAGCCGCCCCGGGACGGCTGTGGCTTATGGGGGCGCATCCGCGGAGCACGATCCGCTAGGCTGTCTGCGGTCAGTCGGCTACTCGGCACGTGCGGGAGACAATGTCCACCGGACATCTCCCCCACCGGGCAAAGACGCCAGCTGACCAGGGCGTTCGACTCGCCGGACGAGTGCCCCCACGGGGGTTTCCTCCACGGGGGTTCCTCCACGGTTCGCGTCACACCCCGCCTTCGTAGCTCAGGGGATAGAGCACGGCTCTCCTAAAGCGGGTGTCGCAGGTTCGAATCCTGCCGAGGGCACAGAGAACCGCCTGGTCAGAGGCGTTTGAGTGCCGAGAAGGGCCCTTGGATCTTGGATCCAAGGGCCCTTCGGCCTTCCCGGGGGACAGATGGGGGACGACCCGCTATGCGGCGATCTCCTGACCCTCTGCGTCCGATGAGCTGCTGATGAGCACCAGACGGGGCGCCGGGTCGGGTGTCGCCTCAGGCTCAGGCGGGGCTTCGGGCTGGGCCTGTCCCCCGCCGGGGGTCGTGGACGCTTGAGCCTGGGTACGCGGGACGACGGCCACGGTTGCGTCGGCGTTCGCCTTGTCGAACTGAGGCATGAGCGATGTGTACGTGTCCGCCGTCAGGCTGAAGCTGGCGTGACCCAGGAGCAGCTGAATCGCCTTCATGCTCAGGCCAGCGATCAGCGAGAGGGAGGCGGCGCAGTGGCGGAGGTCGTGCAGCCGGATCGGCGGCAGGTCGTGGCGCTCCAGGAATCGGTCGAAGGTCTGGCTGACATGCTTGGGGTTCCAGGGCCTTCCGTCCTCCATGGTGAAGACCTTCCCCGAGTTGATGAACGGGCCGTACTTCTGGGGCTTGTCGGGATTGTTGGCCTTCCACTGCGCGCGCTTGAGTTCCCACCGCTCCCGCTGACCCTTCTGGACTTCCCGCCAGGCGGCGAGGAGCGTCAGGGTGATGGAGTCGAAGGTGACCGTGCGTCGGCTGGCCCGGCTCTTGGGGGTCTCGGCGTAGGTCTCGTACGAGGAGCGGACGGCCAGCGTCTCGACCAGGTTGGCGTATCCCTGGTCGAGGTCGACCTCCGTCCAGGGCAGGCCGGTGGCCTCGCCTCGGCGGGGGCCGCGGAAGGTCATCCAGTGCCACATGACGTACATGCTGTGCTCGACGGCCAGGTCGAGGAATTCGCCGGTCAGCTCCGGAGTCCAGACCATGACGGGGCCGGGGATCTCTCCGGTCTCGCGCCAGCGGGCAACTCGCTCGGGTGTCCACACGAGGGGGTCGGGCTTCTCGTACTTGGGGATGACGACCGCGTCGCACCAGTTCTCCGTGATCAGCTTCTCTCGGACGGCGAACGCCATCGCTCCTGAGAGGGCCTGGAGGAACTTCTCCTGCCGGCCGGGTCCGGTGTCCTGCCGGGGCTTCGCGTACGCCTCCTTGAGGGCTGCGCGGGCAGCCGTCCACCGCTCACGCAGGCGCTGGGGGCGGGGCTTGGGGGCTTGCTTCCAGGCAAGGTGTGCTTCGTCGGCCTCGGCCTTGGCCAGTACTGCGGCCACCCGGTTGGCTTCCTTGACCTGGTTGAAGGCCCAGATCTCCTTGAACATCGCCTGGATGTGCTTGGTGCGCAGGTCGCGCATGGGTACGTCCCCGAAGGCGGGGATGTAGAGACGGTGGATGAAGTCGTGGTGGTCGTCTCGGGTGCTCTCCTTGAGGTCGACTCGGGTCTCGTGCCAGCGGAGCAGGAACTGGCGCGCGGTCTCCTTGGACTCGATGTCTATGCCGTCGCTGGCTTCGTCCCACAGCTTCTGGGCGGCCTTCGCTGCGGCCTTGCTCGTAAGGAAGCCGCCCTTGCGGGGCCGGCGGTTGCCAGTGCCGGGGAATTCGGAGAGGTTGACGTAGTAGTACCAGGAGCCGTGATCCTTCTTCTTCAGGTTGGGGCAGTCTGATCCCATCTCGCGTGTGGCGGGATCACCGTTAACCGTGAAGATCGGCTGTCCGGCAGCATCGAGCTTGGGCTCGGTGCACTTGCACCGCTTGTAGGTCGACCCCTTGAACACGCGTCCCCCTCTGAGCTGGGCTGTCCTTACGTGTCCTGATCTTTCTGTATCGAAGGGGACGCCTCCTTGGGCACCGTATGCTTCCGGTCAGGTGGCGCGGGGAAGAGGGATGTGACCACCTATGTCCTCATCTGCATCTGCCGCGCAGGAGCTCCCGGGGGGCCGGGAGCGGCGCGGGGCGATGACCATGGCGGAGCTGCTGGAGCTGCCGCCGATGGTGAACGTGACCACTGCGGCCCGTGCTCTGTCGATCGGCAAGGACACGGCGTACAAGCTGATCAAGTCGGGGGAGTTCCCTGTGCAGGTCATCCCGCTGGGGTCGACCTCGAAGGTCGCGACCGCCTCGCTGTGGGAGCTGCTTGGGGTCCGCCGTTGACGCCTGCACGTTGACCTATTTCTCCGAAGCCCGCCCCTCCTGTCGAGGTGGCGGGCTTCGTGATGCCCACGCTCCCGGCCGGGCCTGTTCGAATGATTGGCCCCGTGTACGTTCACACCCGTGAAATATTGTGAGGTGGATCACAACAGGGCAACCTTTCGGGTCTCCGACCAGTGCCTTTCACATGCCGCGCACGAGCGGGGCCATGAGCGGACCGTTCGAACGTTGCACAACACGTACATTGGCCTATTAGACAGGTGAGCGGCTACTCATCTGCACGCGATCATCACGCGAGGGATTGAGACATATGGGACGGCTGTCCGGCTATGCCAACGGCGGGGGCCTCAACTCCCGTGAGGCAGCGTTCCTCCGGCGGGCGGCTTCCAGACTCTTCGTGACCGACCCGCAGGAGTCTGCAAACGCCGTC
This sequence comes from Streptomyces sp. G-G2, assembly GCF_030063135.1. Taxonomy (GTDB): domain Bacteria; phylum Actinomycetota; class Actinomycetes; order Streptomycetales; family Streptomycetaceae; genus Streptomyces. Next base: position 106,869 of record NZ_JASISO010000025.1, on the reverse strand, counting down.
GCGAACTGGCTGAACGACGAAGGGCACCGCACTGTCCGCGGCGGCCTGTGGCGCGGGGAGACACTCCTTCGGACGCTCACGAATCCGAAGATGGCAGGCCTGGATGCGGACGGGAAACCGATCGAGGGCTTCGGAGAGACCGTCTTGACACCGGCCGAGTACAGCGAACTGAAGCAGAACCGCCTGGACCGGACTTCCGCTGCGCCTCCTCGCGAAGCGTTCGAGTATCTGCTGACTCAGGGAATCGCAGACTGCGATGAGTGCGGCTACGACGTGTCCGGCTCGAGAGTCAACGCCGACGCGGGTCCGGGATACCGATGCCTGCCCCCCACCCAGACGCGTAAGTCCTGCGGCAAGGTCCGCATGAACGCAGACCGTCTGGAGCCGGCCGTGGCCGAGCAGGTCCTCGCGGATCTCCTGCGCCCAGGAGTCCACGAGAAGCTGTTGCAGCTCCAGAAGGACGCTGCCGAGGAAGTCGAGCGGCTGCGCACCCACATCGAGGGTGCGGAGGACCGCTTTGCAGTCCTCAAGTCCCTGCGGAAGTCCATGATCCTTGAGGCATATAAGGCTGCGGAGAAAGCCACCAAGGACGACCTGAAGGCCTGCCGGACGCGCGTCCGCTTCCTCGAGCAGATCGCCGGCGTCCCCCTTGCCGACGTACACGACATCGTGGCCTGGTGGATGTCTGCGCCTCGCGCCTCCCAGCGCGGTCTGGTGCTGCTGGCTGTGACGAAGGTCCACATCAAGGCATCTGGTGGCGGTCGAGGGCGCGATCCGCACGGCCGCATCCGGATCGACTGGAGAGCCTCCCTGCCGAGCTAGACGGGCAGCGCGGATTGGCTCGGGCGCAGCGATGCGCGCCGGAGCCCCTGCGTCAGCGCAGCCACATGAATACGGCGGCCGCGATTCCAGCTCCCGCGGCGGCGCCTGCGACGACCTGGGCGAAAGTGTGCGCGGAGAGCACGAGGCGGCTCCAGCCGATTATCGCGACGAGCGGCACGGCGACGAGAGCCCACCACCCGAACGCGAGCGAGGCCACTGCCACGGCCCCGGCAGGCACAGCCGTGTGGAACGAGATCTTCCAGACGGTGGTCACGAGCAGGAACGCGGCGAGGGCCGCCATCATGGCGGCAACCAGGGCCAGCAGTTCACGCGGGGCGTCGAAGGCAACCATCACGGCGATGCCAGATCCCACGGAGACCATGATCCCGGGGATGACCAGAAGCCGGTCCTGCCTCCGCCGGATGTGACGGTCCCCCCACAGCTTGCGGCGTTCACCCCACTTGATCCACAGAATCGGAAGAACGCCGGAGAAGATTCCAGCGACGACGCCCCAAGCCACCCCAGACCAACCTGCCGCGTGCCAGCCCACCGCGAGGGTGATCACAAGCAGCCAGTTCTTCGGTTCGAGAGCGTCAGTGACCCGTTGGGCCACCACCGTGCGGGTGCTGGGTTCGGTGAGGGTCGGTGTGGTCATGATGAGGTCCTCGTGGAGCTGGCGGTGCCGGCCGTCTTGTAGGCGTCAGCAAGGGCGGTAAGACGTTGCACCTCGGCGTCGAAGTCGAGTTCATCCAGGTCGACCGCCGCCTCGTTGATCGAGATCTGGTCTGCTGCCGCGTCCGCTGGATGATGCCCGCGGATCTTGGCGTGCCGGGCCGCGTGGAGGCCCGACGCCTGGATCGCTGTGTCGCCGCCACCGTCGCCCCGCTGCCGGAGCGCGTCAGGAATGTAGGGGGCGAGGGCCGAAGCAGCATCGCGGATCTCGATGACGACACGGTGGAGTTGGATACGGGGATTGCGCCCCAGGGGCGCGGCCAGGACCACTTCCGGCACCACGGTAGTCAGGTCACGCCACAGGGGACGGAGGCGACGTACTGCCGTCCAGTCCTGGTGCGCGCTGCACAGGACATCTACGGGGGCTACCGCGTTCCCGAGGATGATCAGAATGATCGCGAGGTACTGCACCGCGTCGGCCAGAGGCTGGAATTGTGCTTCGCCGAGGGGGAAGTCCTTGTCCAGCATCTGGTAGCCGAGGTGCGCTGCGCGCAGCAGTCCGTAGACCATGCCGAGGCCCGTTCCGATACCCAGCAGGCGCAGCCCCGCCCGCAGCCAGCTGCGCGCGGCGAGCCGTGCCGCGGACAGGCACATCCACGAGGCGAAGAACATGGCCGCACCCAGGTATATGACGAATGTCAGCGAGTAGCCGAGCGCAGGCAGCGAGTCCCGGTAGGCCTCGTAGAAGTTGGTGACCCTCGTCGGCTGTTCAGTGGCGATGAAGAGGCCGGTCATGACTGCTGCGACGGCAAGAGCGCCTGCAACGTTGTACGGCCGGGACCGCTCGAGGAAGCGGGGGTTGGACATGGCCGTCACGAATTCGAGAACGGCCGCGATGGCTACGATCCCAACGATGTGCTTGACCAGGACTGAGGCGTTGTGCGCGCCCAGCATGTCGTCGATGAAGAGTCCCGCGGCGGGGACGGATGTTGTCGCTGCGGCGGACAATCCTAGGAATGCCAGCCACATGGCGCGCTGACGCGGGTTCCGCATGGCGGCGGGAAACCGCCACAGGACCACCAGCCATAGCAGGATGACGGTGGTCAGCTTGATCATATTCATTACTTGCGTCGTGCGGGGTGCCCGAACGCGTCGTTGAGACGGCCCACAACACCCCCCGCCTCTCTGCTTTTGCTTTTGACTTCTGGCCGACGGCTCGCCCTTTCCAGGATGAGAGTCGCCAGAGTTTCGGCATCTCGTTCTTGCCTGCTGCGGAATCCCGTCCGGGCGAGCAGGCTGGCGATGCGGTCCGGGGAGAACCCCATCTCGCTGTCCAGGACTTTCACTTCGGCGGCCGAGGCGCGGACACGAGCCGCTTCTGAACGCAGTGCCTCTGACGCCGACGCCGCAGGTTCATCGCCTGTGGGTCCGTTCAGCTGCGCGACCACCTGGCCAAGGATGTGCGCCCCGTCGAGGTCGGGGTCCCCAAGCTCAGGTGCTGTGTGCCCGAGCAGCATGTGCGATACCTCATGGAGCACGATCTGCGCTCGAAGGAAGTCGGGTGCTGATGCGTCGTAGAAGACGAGGTCAGCGTCGTCCAGGCCCAGCCAGAGGCCACACGGGAGTTCCGTTGCGGGACCGGCTTCTACGGGGATCAGGATCAATGGCCTCCCCCGCAGGTTCGCAATCGAATCGCAGAAGTCCTGGAGGTCAAAAGGCTCAGGAATATGAAGGCCGCCGACGATGGCCGTCAGAGACTTCTTCCCCCTTGCCCAGAACATTCCCCGTCCTCACCGTGATCGCGTACGCCCCCCAGAGATCAGCACTCTGTGGCTGACCAACTGTATGCGCCGGATGGTTGAAGGTGGAACCGGGGCCTCCCCATGGTTACTCGGGGCTGCGACCCTTGACCGTCTTCGAATTCACCCTTGGTAGGCCTTCGGCGGCCCGGTACGTGTCGACCATGCCCTTGATGCCGCGCAGGGCAGTTGTCGACAAACCGCCGAGCCGGAATAGGACGGCCCGAACTTCCTTGTCCTCTAGGGCATTTGCGAGATCTTCGCCGGCGGCGGCACGATCCACATCGCCCTTGATTTCGCGGATCCGCTCGTCGATCGGCCCGCTCACCGCATCGTCGAAGAAGTAGCCAACAGGGACGCCGAAGAACGAGGCGAGGGCGCGGAGGGAGTCAGCGCCGGGATTGGTGATCTTGCCGCTTCGGATGTTGCTGATCGTGGCGTGCGTCACCGTCGGGTCGCCGTCGGCCGCCCTCTGCTTGATCAGGGCCTCGATCTCTCGGCTCACGTAAGGACCTCGACCCTGCGGGTGCAGCGCCTTGATCAGGTAGTCGAGTTTCTCGCCGATCGTGCGGCTGGCGGGGGCTTCCTTGCTCATGGTCACCTCTCTCTCGCCCACCGTCGGGGCACAGGGCTTGTACCGCCCCAGTGTCTCATCTGTTTTCCAGGGTCAGCCCGGCAGGGGTAAGACTTGCCTCTCTTGTTTGACACGACGGGGAGTAGTTGACATATGGTCACATCGTCAACGATCACCCGATTCTTGGGGATGGCGCACCCTGCCTGGAGGCGCCGTCGACCGACGCCGGCTCCAGCGCAAGCGCGACCACGGAGAGACCTTGCCGCACTCAGCTGGACAGTTACGCCTCGGGTCGATCGAGCTACGGCCAGGCCGCTGACCTGGATAACCTTTCGGTCGACCCACTCGGCCGCACCCTGGCAGAACGGCCGAGGCGGGACGTAACGCAAGCCCACCACGGCGGGCTGAACATCATGGGGGGCTTGTGATTAACGTGCAGCGCATCATCGCGCTGTCGAGGCAGCCGCGGCAGTCGGCGGGCGAAGGGCCGATCGGTGACCGCTCGCCCGCGCTCCAGACGCTCGGCGACCTGGGTCACGAAGCGAGTCCCCTCGCCCGCCCCATCGCCTGGAGCGAGGCGGCGTGCCGCAGCGCCGAACGGCGCTCCCGGAAGTTCAGCGCGCCAGGGAGCCTGTGCGCCGCATGCCCTCTGGCAATCGACTGCTCGGTGGCGCTCTCGGCGGGCGCGCCGACCGAGGTTCAGCAGTGGCGCGAGCGCGTGGACGGGGGTCGCGCGCTCGCGGCATGAGGGGGAAGCCGAGGGGCGTCGGAGAAATCCGGCGCCCCTCGGCGTTTCCCCAGTTCACAGCCTCGACCAGTTGTGGCCGAGGTCACGTTGCCCTCATCTCCGGGGGCTGGACACCCTCCCCATACATAGTAGAATTCAGGTATAAGCAAGGGCAGGGAAGCCCACAGCCAAACACCTCTTGGAGCCTGAAATGACCTACCGCACCGTGAAGATGAGCCAGGTCCGCCCGAACCCGAACCAGCCCCGCGACTACTTCAACGAGGACGCGATCAAGGAGCTGGCCGCCTCCATCAAGCAGTACGGGCAGATCGCGCCGATCGAGGTAGCCCCGGACAACGAGAAGGGCGGCTACGAAATCGTCTCCGGCGAGCGCCGCTACCGCGCCCTGACGCTCCTGGAGAAGACGACCGTGAAGGTCTCCATCATCTCGGAGCAGGACGAACTGAAGCGGTTCAAGCGGTCCATGTCGGAGAACGTCAACCGCGAGGACATGACCCCGTTCGAGGAGGCCCACGGCTACCAGCGGATCCTGGACGAGGAGGACGGCGCCACGGTCGCAAGCGTGGCCGCCGACTTCGGCAAGACCACCGCCTACGTGAAGCTCCGTCTCGCGCTGCTGGACCTGCGCATCGAGTTCCAGAAACTCGTACAGGACGGTGCGATCGGCACGGCGGCCGCTGTTCAGATCGCCTCGCTCAGCCTCGCCAACCAGGGCGCACTGCTCGGCAAGTTCGCTCGCGGGGAGTTCAAGGCCGACAACGAGATCGTGCACTTCGCCTTCGCCATGAAGCAGCAGCAGGACCAGGCCGTCCTGATGGTCGTCGAGGACATGAGCGAGCAGCAGCGCGAGGAGCGCGCCGCAACCCAGAAGAAGACCAGGGGAACGCTCGACCGCGTCGAGCAGATCCGCGCCATGCTCGACGAGATCGCCAAGACGGACCCGGTCAAGCTGGCGCAGGCCCTCGAAGGTCAGGTCGGGTCTCGCCTGGAGCAGCTGGACCGGGTGGCCGACTCCCTGACCAAGGCGCGGTGGCAGCTCAAGCAGGCCAAGGCGCACGCCGAGGCCGCTGAGCTGATCGTCAACCCGGAGGCCGAGGCCGAGGAGCACAAGGGCGAGCCGGTCGCGGCCTGACGCTGCGGGGGTGGGGCGCACCATGCGCCCCGCCCCGCCTCGCCCGCCACTCCGCCCTCGCACAGGAGATGCCCATGACCCCGCCGCCCGCCGGCCCCGCCTGGACCGCGATGCCGCACAGCGACTTCGACGCCAACGCCCCAGCCGTGCTCCCCGTCAGCTCCGGCCCGAAACGCATCTATGCCACCACCGACTCCTTCGGCACGGAAGCCCTGTTCGGCGACACCCCGCCACCGAAGAAGGAGCGCACCAAGCAGGCCACCCCGGACCCCGGCCAGGAGGGGCTGTTCTGATGCCGGCGTTCCCTCCCGAACCCTCACCGTCGCGCCCCGTGGACGGCAAGGGGTGGAATCGCCTGTCGCTCAACGCGCACATGGGCGCCGGAGGGCCGCAATGCGCCCTGCGGCCGCGGTCATACGCCACGCTGCGCGAGAGCTTCGACACCAGACGCGCCCGGTGGGGCGGCTTCGGCCCGTGCACCCAGACGCAGCCTTACGCCTGCGCCCGCTGCCCGCTATGGACGGGCCTGGCGGCTGCGGCTGAACAGGTGTCCTTCAACTCGCCGCTCGTCCTAGTCCGCGTCGAGACGGCGTACGAGGCGGGAGCGCCGTTCTCCGGAGGCCGGACCACATCGCTGTGGATGACCGACGATGCTGCTGACCCCGACTACCAGCAGCACGGGCAGCCGTGGACTTGGGGTCGACTGACCCGGCTGCAGGGCTGGGATCTTGGCCGCGCTCGGCGCGATGAGATCGGTGAGGGCTTCTGGATGCACCGCACGAGCTGGGCTCCGGCCCCGCACGTCGAGATCCGGACTCGGGCCGGGGCGTCCGTACGACACGTGCTCCTCGTGACGGGCCAGGGCGCCTGCCTGGTGGTCTGTCCGGGTGGGTGCAGGCACGACGAGCGGCTGCTCAACGCGATCGGCCATCAGGTGCCCGAGGTACTGGACGACGAGCCCACGCAGGTGAGGGGGCGCAGGCTGGCGCTGACCGGCGACGGTTCGGGCCGGCGCGTGGCCGCGCGGGGAAGGTCGGGGATGACGATCTCGGGCGACCACGAGGGCCCGGTGCGCCTGTCCTTGACGGGGTCCCAGTGGACCGATGAACAGATTCAAGGGGTCGCTGCCGCGCTGCTGGAGCACGGGCGGGTGTAGGGCGGCGCTTTCGGAGGGGCTGGACACCCCCCTGATGCATAGTAGAATCAAGATACAAGGAGGGCGGTGGTCGCCTTCACTGCGAGAGGAGACCTGAATGCCGCTCACCCACTCCCCCGTTATCTGTGCCGACACTTTCGACTTCGAGGCGCCCGAGTGCGAGAGCTGCGACGGACTGGGATGGGAGGTCTACCTCCACGGGCCGCACGAGCAGACGCGCGAGTGCGCCGAGTGCCACGGCATCGGGCGCCGCATCGACTGCAAGGACTGTGAGGACGGCGTGAGCCCCGCCACCGATGACACGTGCGAGACCTGCGACGGCTTCGGCGCCCTCTACTGACCATAAATAGGCCATCACCCATAGAAGGATCTGCAATGAATCTCGGCGACGTCCTCACCCACGAAGCCCTCACCACCGGCAGCGGCTTTGCCGTGTTCGCCACAGCCACCGGCAGCCGCCGCCTGGCCATCACTCTGGACGGCGGAGGCGTCCAGCACTTCGAGCGCCCCGCCGCCGGCGGCCCCGGCGACTGGATCGCGACCGACCTGGAAGGGCAGGCCAGCGGCTGCGCCTTCAATGAGCCCGTCACCCCCGAATGGGGCCGCGGCCTGGAACTCATTGCCACCACCCGAACACAGAAGGACTGAACCATGGAGTACGAAGTCGGCACCGCCGTCACCCCGAGTAGCACCGGCCCCAGCCGCCACATCCGCATCCCCGGTGAGGTCTCCGGCTACGCGACGGACCCATTCACCGGTGACCGACTGTGGCCGTGACCTGGAGCGGCTTGCGCAAGCCGCAGCTCTACGACCTCAACGACGTGATTGAACTCGACTGACAGGCAGGAAATAGGCCACCACACAAAACCGTGTTACGGTCCTGCACATCAGGCCAGAGGCACGGCCCGATACCCACCCACCTCCGGACGGGCAGCGACACCCCGCGCCCAGCCCGCCCGGACCGGCTCGTCAGATACGAGCCACCCCCTCCGGCCGGGACCCGCCCCCACTGCGGGTCCCGGCCCACCCATGGAGAAACAGATGCCTACGACCACGACCCATGACGACCTCGAAGAGGCACAGGCCATGGAGCAGTACGGGCACCCCCTCGCCGAACTCACCAGCGAGCGGTACTCGATCGACGACGTCCTCCGCGACCGGCACCGCCGAGCGAACCCCCGGCCGCCGGCACTGGTCTACACGCCGCAGCCGGACCCGAAGGCCGCCGAGCACTACGCCGTCCTTGAGGCAGCGATAGCGGGCTGGACCTACCGGCCCTCCGCGAACGCGCAGTGAGCGAGGAGCAGTTCCGCCGCCACGTGAGGCAACTGGCCCTGCTCCGCGGCTGGACCCTCGTCTACCACACGCACAACTCGCAGCGCAGCGACGCAGGATGGCCCGACGAGGTGTACGGGCACCCGCTGACCCGCCGGACCTTGTTCGTTGAGCTGAAGACTGACACCGGCAAGGTGCGCCCCGCTCAACGCGAGTGGCTCACCCACTTGGCGGCCTGCGGCTTCGAGGCCGCCCTGTGGCGGCCACGTGACCTCGCACTCATCGTCGCCACCCTCGCGCCCAACGGCCCACGCTCCACCCTCCCCAGCACATTCTGACGAGGAAGACACCATGGCCCACGATCCCGACTCCGCACCGGCCCCCGGCTCGATTTGGTGTAACTCCTGCGACAGCTGGTTCAACGTCATCACCAACACCTGCCGCTGCAACAACCGCTGATGGTGAACGCCGTGCCCTACACCCCTGCGGCCCACCGGGGCTCGATCCGCACCCGCTCCGCCCTTGTCCTCCCGCTCACCGTCGAGCAGGCCCTTGCCGAGATCGTCGAGCTCGCCAACCAGCTGTGCGGGGAGCTCGCCGACAGCCAGTGGTCCACAGCCGCCCGCATCCGCCACCTCGCCGAGGCATCCCACATGAACGGAGCCACCCCCTGATGCACGCCCGCTTCGAGCCCCTGCCGTCCCGGAACTCGGATGCCGACGCCACCGCCGCGTCACTGCGCGACCGCCACGGTGAGTGGGCACACGTAGACGCGCGCGACTCGACCAACCAGGCTGCGAACCTTGCCTACCGGATCCGCAGCGGCCGGCACACCTCATTCCGGCCCGCCGGTGCGTACGAGACCCGATCCCAAGGCACGGACGTCTGGGCGCGATACGTCGGCCCCCGCGCCAAGGCCACCTAGACCCATGCACACAAGCCCGCCTGACCCAATCGGCAGAGGTGCGCGGTACCGGCCCAGTCTGGGATATCGGCCGCAGAGATCCGGGTTCGAACTCCGGTGCGGGCACTCACCCCAGGCCCTCGGGCCGCAGCAGCTCGCCCCCGTTGAGCACGGTGCACCCACGGGTCGAGCAATTCCCTCCGAAGCCTCCTCGGATCCCGCTAGTGCAACTCCGCGTTGATCCTGCGAGGGTCTGATCAGGGGGCGGAGGGATGGCTGCTCCGATGGATGGTTGGCCCCCGCTGGCGCTGGTGTCTGGATGCAATGGGATGGTCTTCAGCTATGGACGATTGGTTTCTGCAGACAGGCAGTGGGGCGCGATTCGATTGGGGGCCCGTCGGCGCGCAGCGGCTCGCGGCGGATGTCGCGTGTTTGGTGGTCGTCGACGTGTTGTCGTTCACGACCTCGGTGACGGTGGCTGTGGAGTCCGGGACGCGAGTCTTTCCCTATGCCTGGCGTGACGAGACCGCGTCGAGGTTCGCTGATGAGATGGGGGCACGGTTGGCCGTCGGGCGGCGCATGGCCACGCCGGCGTTCCCGTGGTCGCTGTCTCCGGCGGCGCTGAGAAGTGCTCCGTTCGCCCCGCGCCTGGTCCTACCCTCTCCCAACGGTTCCGCGATCGCCGCCGCGGCCGGGGAGGCGATGGTGGTTGCGGGTTGCCTGCGCAACGCGTCGGCGGTGGGCCGTTGGCTCGCCCATCAGAGTTTCGGAACCCTAGACCGCCCGGTCGCCGTGATCGCCTCAGGCGAGCGATGGCCCGACGGCAGTCTGCGCCCCGCGCTGGAGGATCTGCTCGGCGCCGGAGCGGTCCTCGCGGCACTACGGAAGCAAAGTGGCGGCCCGCTGTCGCCCGAAGCGGCCGCCGCAGCCGACTGCTTCGAGGCGACGCCGGATGTCGTGATCGCGGTCACCAGCAGCGCATCCGGTCGAGAACTCACGGACGGAGGCTTCGCCGGGGACGTGGACATCGCGACCGAACTGGACGTCTGCGACATCGTTCCGATCCTTACCGACGGAGCGTTCAAGGCAGGTGGGTGACCGCGCCTCGCCGGCTTCGACCGGTGTGGCGGTGAGTCAGCTCTTCACCAAGATGGGTCCGAGCTCGGACTCAGCTCCGGCCCCGAGGCGCCCCGGCCGGTTGCAGGCCGGAATCCAGCCTCGATGCTGCGTGCGCCCTGCACACCCGTTGCCGCAACGCGCATGATGCTGGGCGGTTGTGTATTCCTGCGCTTCCACCGCACCGCCTACTTTCCCGACCGCCACCTCTGCCTTGGGGGATTCATGAGCGCCTCCGTACATCCCGATTCGGGGCTCAAGCGCGCTCGTCAGGCGCGGCACATGACGCTGGAGGAGGCGTCCGATGCCCTGAACGGCATCACGGGCGGCTCGACGGACGCGAGCCTGCTCAGCGCGTGGGAGTCCGGCCGTAAGCGGACGGGAATCAAGAACCGGCGGGGCCTGTGCCAGCTGTACCGGGAGCGGGGGGAGATCCTCTTCGCCCATCAGGACGGCGCAGAGAACGCGAGCTCCCTCGAGGCGAGCGGCACCTCCGTGGTGGTACGCGTCCTGAACCGGTATTCCGATCTTTTGGAGGCCATGGTCGAGGTTGCGGCCGGAGCCCGCGAGCAGCTGGTGGTGACGGGGTCGCGGTCCCGGGAGAAGTCCTACCTGGCGGCGATCGAGACCGTGGTGGCGCAGCAGCCGGACCTGGTGCACTTCCGGGTGCTGTACGGGCCACCCAGGCACGAGGCCTTGACCGCGCACTTGGTGCGGCTGCTGGAGTTACGTGATCCCGGGGAGCGCCGGAACGGGCAGAAGACCCTGCACATCGGGATGGTGGAGCCTTCGTCGGCAATGGAACGGTTCTTCGTCGCTTCGGAGACCGCCGCGGTGGTGCCGCTCCCGAGTTTCCACGGGGCGGAGGGCTTCGACTGCGGGGTCCTGCTGAGCCGGGAGGCCGCCGTGGGGCTTCTCCAGCATGGAAAAGAAGCGTGCGCGTCCGCACGGCCGTTGGAGACGATGGCGGCTGTACGCGCGCTGCCGCACCGGCAGGGCGGGGCGCTGTGACAGGGAGAAGCGTGAACGAGACCGTGGCAGCTGCAGCCCATCAGGTGGAGTCCGTGGTGGAGCTGGCCCAAGATCTGATCCGGCAGCCCAGCCGTGGCGGAGTCGATGACTACAGTCCGGTGCTCGGAACGCTGGAGGCGTGGCTGACCCGCCGGTCTCTCCCCCACCGGCGCCTCCACGACGGGGACGGTCGCCTCGTCGGCCTCCTGGTGGAGATCGCGGGTGGGCGCCCCGGACCGTGGTGGACGCTGGACGCCTGCGTCGACACCGCCGACTTCGGCGACGACCGGTCATGGAGCTTCCCGCCGACCGTCGCCGATGTCCACGAGGGCTGGCTGCGGGGCCGGGGAGCAGCCGACTCAAAGCTGGCGGCCTCCGCGTTCTGCCACATCGCAGCGGAGGTCCACGAACGCGCGCACGAGCTGGCTGGCGGGCTCGCGGTACTGCTCGACGTGGATGAACACACCGGCGGTTTCGGTGGCGCGCTGGCCTACCTCGCGGACCCCGACACCTCCATTCCCGCAGGCGTGATGATCGGCTACCCCGGAATGGACGAGGTAGTGGTGGGCGGGCGCGGGCTGTGGCGGGCGACGATCTCCGTACACGCCCCGTCGGGGCACTCCGGGTCCAGCCGCACCATCGTCGGCGCGGTCTCCCGCGCCGCCGCCCTCGTGCAACTCCTGGACGCGGCGCAACTCCCGCAGGCCCCGGCGACCGGCGCCCGGTTCCCTCTGCCACCCAAGCTGTCCGTGACCTCCTTCCACGGTGGACAGGGCTTCTCCGTGGTGCCGCAGCGGTGCGACATCAACATCGACGTGCGCACCACCCCCGACTTCGACTCGGCGGATGCCGAGAACCTGGTCCGCAAGACGGTCGCCGAGTTCGACGCAGAGGTTCCCGGACCGCAGCCCACGGACATCAAGGTCGTGGCGAGCTGGCCGCCGTTCCAGCTCGGGGCCGACGAACAGCCCGCCGCGGCCCTCATGTCCGCCGCACACCGCCTGGGCACACCGGTCCGGCCTAAGACAGCCGGACCGTCGAACATCGGGAATTTGCTGGCCCTGCACGGCATCCCGGCCACCGCCGGGTTCGGACTCCCCTACGAAGGGCTGCACGGCATCGACGAGCGGGCAGACCTCTCCGAGCTGCCCCGCGTCTACGCGATCTACCACCAGGCCGTTCTCGATCTGCTGGATGCGCCCTGACCTCGGTACGTCCTAATCGGATACCAGGTTCCTCCCAGGGGACATCCCAGTAAGGACCCAACTACGCCTCTTCTGACAGATGTTGAGCCGGGGTGTCCATAGAGGTGTTCGAAGGGCCGACCGAGGCGAGACCAGACCGGGCGGGCCGACGGACAGTCCCTAACCCCCGAGCATTCTGTGGAGGATGCAATGGAGCTCATCGAGACCCCCGAGTACGTCACCCCGGCCGTGTCCACCCTCGGCACGGTCACCGGCGCCACCCTCGGCTCGGCCGGCAACGACCAGGCCGACGACACCCAGTACTTCGTCTAACCCGCCCGCCCGAGAGGGCGTGACGCGGTGAGCGAGCGCCCGGGACGCCGACCTGACAGGTCGTCCCGGGCGCTTGCGCTGCGGCGGCAAGGGTCCGGTTCACAGACAAGGAGGGCGGGACGATGAGGTTCGTGGCGGGGATCTACGACACCGGGCGCGACAGGGCGCCGGGCAGCAGGTGGCGGCCGTGCGCACGGCGCGAGATAGCCATGGAAGGGCCGGGCCGCATCTGGTATGCGAACTACACCGAGACGGAAGTCCGTAGCAGTCCTGCATTGGGCGGCACAGCCGAGGTCATCGCGATCGGCTCGTGCCTGGCCACAGCGTCGGAGCTGCGCGAGGCCCGGGATGCGGCGGAGCGCGGGAACACGGCCCTTGCCGCGCGGCTGCCGGGGGCGTACCTGAGCGTGGTCCGGACCGCAGACACCGTGCGTGTGGCCGGTGACCGCGCGGGGACGGTCAGTGCGTTCTGGATCGTAGACGGGGACGAGGTCCTGTGGTCGACCTCGGCGCTGGTCCTGGCGGCGTACGCGGGGTCGTCACCATCCCTGGACCGGCTCCTCGCTTCGTTCACCGTCCACCGGGTCGACCCGCTCGGCGGCCGTCATTCGTACTTCGACGGAATCAGCAGGGTCCCCCCGGGCAGGGCCCTGGTGCTGGAGCCCGGCCGGCTCCCGCGCACGGAACCGGTCACGCCTTCCGTGTCCGGCCTGCTCAGCTTCGAGGAAGGCGCCGAGGCCCTGGCGGACCGGGTGACGACGGCGGTGGTGCGCCGCATGGCCCTGTACGGCAAGACGTCCACCGATGTGTCCGGGGGTATCGACAGCAGCGCGGTGACCGCCGTGGCGTCGAATCGGGCACCGGTCCTCGCCATCACCTACACCGACCGGCAGATGGCCGCAGAGGACGACCTGCTGTACGCGCGGCGCCTCGCCGGTGACCTGCCGGGAATCCAGCATGCGATGGTGGACGGATCCGCGCTGGGAGTGAAGCACTTCGACCGGCTCGACAGCGTCACGAAGCTGCCCTTAACCGACAGCCCGTCGCTGAGCCTGGGGGTTCTGGCCATCAAGGCCGCTCACCTGGAGCCCGCGCTCGCGTACGGCTCCCGCGCTCACCTGACCGGGCGCGGTGGAGACGATGTCCTGGACGCGGTCCCGACCACGAACATTGACCTCTTCCACAGTGGGCACCGGTCGGCGGCTGCCCGCGATACCGGCGCGTTCGCCCGCGCGCGGCAACGCTCTGTCCTCTCCGTCCTTACGGAGGCTGCCCGCACCGCGCGCACGACGTACCCGCAGGCCTTGACCCGGCTGGCCGAAGAATTGGAGCGCCGTTCCCCGCTTGCTCTGCGGCCGGGACCGATGGCTTGGTGCGGGGCTACGGCTGCCGCAGCATGGCTCACCGCCGGAGGGCGGTCCGCCGTGGCCGCTCTGGTAGACGACGCGGCCCGGCGTGCCGACCTGGACATCCGGCCAGGGGTGCTCCATGAGCGTCTCGCCCTGGAACGGATGGGGGAGGAACACGCGACGTTCGACGACATCGCCCGTCAGCGGTGGGGCCTGCCGGTCCACGCCCCCTACCTGGACAGTCTCGTCGTCGACGCCTGCCACGCGGTCCCTGGCTGGGAACGGTCGCGGCCCGGAGACTTCAAGCCCCTGGCCCGTGCGGCGTTCAGCGCGGTGATGCCCGCGTACGGCCTGAACCGGCGAACGAAGACGGCGCACACGCAGAGCGTCTACGCCGGCCTGCGGGCCAACGCCGCGGCCCTGACCGCGATCATCAAGTCCTCGGCTCTGGCGCAGGCCGGTCTGATCGACCCGGTCCGAGCCGTCGCCGCCCTTGAGGCGGCCGTACGCGGGGAACCCGCCCCGCTGGCCGGGCTGCACAGCCTGATCGCCATCGAGCGATGGAGGGCCGCCGTACCCATCCGGCGCGAGCTGTTCTGGGAGCAGGCACCGGCCGCCAAGGAGGCGGCGTGAAGTGCGCCAGCGGCGTTTACGCCGCCCGGACTGGTGCCGATGTCGCCTTGATGGACACCCGCCGCGGGCGCGGACAATGGCGGTTCCTCGACCCTGTCGGTGCCCAGCTGTGGACGAAGACCACCGCGGGCACGCCGGTGCCCGAGGCGATCGAGGAACTGGCCGCCTACTGGTCGAGCCGGGGCGTCGACGCGGACACCGTGCGCGCAGACCTGCGAGCGGTGGCCGACGACCTTGAGGCCGCCCGGCTGCTCACCGGCGCCGAGCAGCCGCCCACGGTCGGCGTGACAGTGCCTACGGTCCGCTTCGCCTCAACCGGCTCCGTCCCGCTGCGTCAACAGATCGCCGGTCAGGCCGGACTAGCGTTCGCGCTCGTGCTGCTGCGGTGCATGCCCGTGCGCTGTGCTGTCGCCGTCGCCCGCGCCGTGACCCGGCTACCGGGGCGGGCAGCGACCGCCGACGAGGCCGCCGTCGCGCATACCGCCGTTCGCAGGGCGGCCCGCGGCTGGCCCGGGAGGGCCGCCTGCTTGGAGGAGTCCCTCGGCGCCCACCTCGCCGCCGCACTCACCGGCCGCCGGGTCCGCTGGGTCCTGGGTGCACGGTTCGCACCCCATGGTGCGCACGCGTGGATCGAGGCCGAAGGAGTCGTCATCGGGCAAGCCGAGACAGACCGCGTCTGGCCGTACGCAGCCGCCCTTCAGGTGGAACGCTCGAACTGAAATTCGCTACCCCTCGCCACCACAACCACCCGTATGGGTGACGCGTTGCTCCATGCATGACAGACACACAGCCCCGCATCAGCGGCACGGCCGACACCGCTCCCGTACCCCCCAGCGCCGCCCGCGCGCGGGCCGCTCGCCGCCGGAGCCGTACTCCGGTGGCTGGCGATGTCCTGCCGCAGTACAAGGTCAGCGCCGAACGCCACGAAGACGCACTCGCTGACTCCCTGCCCACCATGCTTCGCCGCCTGCCCTCTCTCGCCGCTACTGCGATGCGCCTGGCCTGGGCCGCCGACCGGCCTGCCGTGCTGTGGCTGGCCGTGGTCCAGTTCGTCGGTGGGGTGCTGACCGCGATCGGCCTGTACGCCACCCGCGGTGCGCTCATCCCCCTCTTCGCGTCCGGGGCAGCCGTCGACCGGCTGCAGCAGGCTTTGCCATCCCTCGCCCTGATCACCGGCGCGGCCGTCACCCGGTCCTTGGCCTCCGCGATGGCGGTGAGCATGACGGCCCGCGTCGGCCCCCGCGTCGACAGCATGGCGGAGCTCCGCTATCTCGGCGCCGCCACCCGCGTCCCGCTCGCCGCGTACGACGATCCGGCATGGTGCGACCACAGCGAAGCCGCCAACCGTGCATCCAAGGACGTCCACCTCATGATCGAGGCCCTCGCCTCGGTGGCCGCCTCCATGCTCGGAATCCTGGCCGCCCTCGGGATCCTCGCCACGCTGCACCCCGCGCTGGTACCCCTGCTGCTGCTCGCCGTCCTCCCCAAGGGAGCAGCAGCCATCTACGGAGCGCGGGCTGTCCACCGCGCCGAGCGGCACACACTCGCGGACCGGCGACTGAGGCACACGCTGATGTACCACACCTCCGGCCGCGCGACCGCTCTGGACGTACGCGCCAGCACCATGCGGCCCTGGCTGCTCTCGGAGTTCGGCTCCGTTGCCCGGCGCCTGGAAGTCCACGCCGAGCAAGTGGGGCGCAGCACCGCGCGCTATCAGCTCGTCGGGGATGCGCTCGCCGGCGGCGCGATGCTCCTCGTCTACACAGCACTGGTGTGGCTGGTCACTGGCGGGACGGTGCCGATCGCCGCCGCCGGTACGGCCGTGATCGCCGTACAGACCAGCCGCATCCTGCTGACCGGCCTGGTCACCGGCATGCACACCACCTACAAGGTCGGCCTCTACCTGCACGACTGGGCCAGCTTCCTCGAGGACGCCGACACCCGAACCCGTCTCCCCCTCCCAGCGGCCACCGTCCCCGCAGAACCCAGCATCATCCGCGCCCAGAACGTCACCTTCACCTACCCCGGCGGGACCGTACCCGCCCTCTCGGATGTGTCCGTCACCGTGCGACGAGGCGAAGTCCTTGCCATCGTCGGCGCGAACGGCTCCGGTAAATCGACCCTGGCCAAGCTCCTTTGCGGGCTGTACGCCCCCACCCAGGGCGCCGTGACGTGGGACGGGACCAACTTGGCCGACGCCGACCCCGAGGAGATCTGGCGGCATCTGGCTATGCTCCCCCAGGACATCGCCCGCTGGCAGACAACCGCCCGCGCCAACATCACCCTCGGCCAGGGCGAGGGCGGCGACGCCGCGGTCATGGCCGCGGCGGCAGCAGCCAGCGCCGACGCAGTACTCGAAAGGCTCCCCGACGGCCTCGACACCAATCTGGCGCCGTCGCAGTGGGGCGGCGTGGACCTCTCCGGCGGCCAGTGGCAGCGGCTCGCCGCCGCGCGCGCGTTCTATCGAGCCGAAGCCCCGCTTCTCGTCTGCGACGAGCCGACCTCGGCGCTCGACCCACGCGCCGAGGAAGCGATGTACGAGCGGATCCGCGACCTGAGCGCCGGCCGCACCGTCATCCTCATCACCCACCGCTTGGGCTCCACCCGGTCCGCAGACCGCATCCTCGTCCTCGACAAGGGACACGTCATCGAGGAGGGCACCCACGAAGCACTGCTCACCCACGATGCCGAGTACGCCACCATGTGGCGGAAGCAAGCGCAGACGTACAGCGACCTGGCCGTGTGAAGCAGCCAACGAAGCGACACCCTTGATCACCTAGGGTCGTATGTGGGCGCGGGGCTGGAGCCCCGTGTCCACTGACGCACCTCGCATTCCTGCTTCGCTGGCCGACCTGGTCGTACCCCTCGCGGACCTGGCCCCGTACTACCGCAACCCTCGCACCGGCGACCTGGACGCCATCGCGGAGTCCCTGGCCACACACGGCCAGTACAAGCCGATCGTGGTCAACCGCGGTACGCACACCGGGCGTTCGAACGAGATCCTCGCGGGTAACCACACGGCGAAGGCCGCCCGCAGGCTCGGCTGGGACCACATCGCGGTCACCTGGCTGGACGTGGACGAGGCCACGGCCGCGAAGATCGTCATCGTCGACAACCGGACCAGCGACCTGGCCGGGTACGACACCGCGCTCCTCGCGGACATCCTCACCGACCTCCCGGACCTGGAGGGGACCGGCTACGACCAGGAGCAGCTGGACGACCTGCTGGATGACACCTCGCTGCCCGCGCCTATCGAGCTGCCGAGCGACGGCGCCGGCACGGGGGCCGCCGCGACGGTGGACTACCTCCAGTGGGGCTACCTCCAGTGGTCATCCATCCGCGTACGGATCACGCAGGACGAGGTGGAGTTCCTGAACTCGATCTACAAGCGGTACGTGGACGAGCAGGACACCGACCTCGGCTTCGGCTGGCACGTCCTCAACGAGGAGCACCACGCCCGCGAGGAGAGCGTCGCGTGAACCCTCTCGACGTGCGGTTCGATCCCGCCTACCCACTGGATAAGCTCCGCCCGGCCGACTACAACCCGCGTCGGCTCTCGGAGAGTTCGTTCGTGCGCCTCCAGGGATCACTGCGCCGCCACGGCGTGGTGAAGCCCGTCATCCTCAACGCGGACGGGACTCTGGTCGCCGGTCACCAGAGAACCAAGGGCCTGAAGGCGATCGGGCAGACTACCGTGCCCGCGATGATCCTTCCCCAGAAGGTCCGTCTCCAGGACGAGATCAAGTTCAACCTCCTACACAACCGGGTCGAGACCGACAGCAGCGTCGTCTACGCGGAGGCCGGGCCGATCGGCCAATGGTGCTGGATTCCGTGGCAGAGCATCGAGGTCATCGCCTCACGCAACCTGCCGTTCCAGCAGGCCATCGGCTTCATGACCGCAGCTCACGGCCCGTGGGGGTCTGTCGTCATCGATGACCAAGGCCGTGTCGTCCTGAACGCCGAGTACGCGGCCGTCGCGAAGGCACAGCGGTTCGACATCCTCGCGTGGACCGTCGCCTCCTTCGACGCCGGCCAGCTCGTGGAAGACCTGACCGGCGAGTACGGCGTCTACGACTGGACCGGGCTGGAGGATCAAGCCCCGGTCTGGAACCAGCACATCGTCCAGCCGAACCGGCTCCGCGAGCACTCCTCGAAGGCGAAGGCGGACAAGGTCCGCTACAAGTCGGAGGTGTGGGAGCGGCTGGTCCTGCCGTGGCTCACGACTTCGCACAGGGTCGTGGACTTCGGGGCCGGGCACGGCGACTACGCGAAGCACCTGCGCGCACAGGGCTACCAGGTCCAGGACTATGAGCCGTACCGGACGCTCAAGGGCAAATACAGCCTCGACGTCCGCGGGATCGTGTCCATGATCCGCGGGATTGAACGGGAGCTTCGAGAGCGCGGGTTGTACGAGGTCGTCGTCCTGGACTCGGTGATCAACGCGACCACCTCCCTCGAATACCAGCACTGGGTGCTGCTCACCGTGAACGCGCTCTGCGCAGCCGACGGGCAGGTGTGCATCGGCACGCGGAACCTGGAGCGCGAGATGGCGTACGAGAACTCCGGGCACTCCATCAGCCGTGACTCCACCCGCCTGGCGTTCCTGGACAGCGAGAACGTGGACATGCGTTTCGTACGCGGGAAGTGGCAGCGGATTCGGTATCACACCCCGGAGTCGCTGCGTGGGCTCCTGTCCCGTTACTTCGAGGAAGTGGAGCTGAGCGACGCCACGCGTGCCACTGTCAAGGCCGTCTGCCGCAAGCCTCGCCCCTTCCCCATCGAGGAATACGAAGAGGCATTTCGGCGTGAATTCAACATGCCTTATCCCAACGATTTCCGGCATGATAAACATGAAGAAATCGTGGAAATTCTGATAAAATTGATCGAGGATAGGAATAGTTAATTGGAGGGATCGTAAATGGAATCGGGGGCGGACTCGAAAAGGGTTCGCGTAAAAATAGAATCGCGCGACAAGTACGGCATCATGTGGCTGGCCGGGATACGTCACCTCGACCTCACACAGCACTGCCTGAAGACGTTCGGCGAGTCCGACAGGCCAAGGGTGGACCGCCGGCTGGAGCGGCAGACCCTGCTGCTGCCGGCGGACTCGCCGCCCGTCGCCTGGTATCTGTGTGCGCTTCCCATCCCGTGGGACTGGAGCCGCAATGCACATCTCGCTTTCGAGTATGCGCCCGGCGAGTCATGGAAGGGGGATGCGCTCGTTCCGGGACTCGGCGTGCAGCTAAGCAACGCGCGGCCCATTACAGGGTGGGGTGAGCATTCAGTTCCCGCCACTGCCCCGATGCGGCAGGCGCGGCTGTACAGAACGTGCCGCAATTGGCAATTCGGCTGGTGGCTCCGACAGTGCAGGGATGTCCCCGACGCCCCCGCGAAGCCACCCCGGGAGGAGCCGGGAGGAGGCCCGGAGCAGCTCACCTTCCAATGACCCAAGGGGCGTTGATGAGCCAACGGCTTGAACGACCTCTTGCGTAGCAGCCTGGCGGCCCGCTAGCGTCCTCGGGCCGCCAGGTGTTTCTCTGGCGATGTAACAGCTACAGGACCGTTGACGGTCAGAAGGGGTGGAACAGGTGCGGCAGGCGATAACCCGCCGCTGACTCACGCAGTTCGGGTCAGCGGGGCGGTTGTGAACTTGGACGTTCTGCCGGAGACGGCAGACCCCGAACTGAGGGAGAAGTATGCCCTCAGGAGGGAAGCCAGGTTGCTCGCCCCGACTCGCAACTGAGGAGACACCTTGTTCGACCGCCTTGTTGATGTACTCGCCCAGGCCAAGACGCTCCGCGCCGTCGTCGACTTCCTGACCATCGTCGTGCGCATCATCCCGGCCCTGTTCGTCGTGATCGCCCTCATCCCCTCGTTCGTCGTGTTCGCCTTCATCGCGGACGGACCGCGCCGGTCCCTCCTCGACATCGTGGACCGCCTCACTAAGTGGACTCTGGCTCAGGGCTAACCCCTCCCAGCCCGGCCCCGCGTCCACGAAAGCTCCTGGACGCGGGGCGGGCCACGCCTCACCGCTGGGCGGCGCACTTCGCTACAGGATCATGGGAGGGTGGCGCGGGGCCCAGGAGTTGTGTTCATGGGCCGCCCCACCCGGGCCGTGCGTGCTGCAATCACCCAACGCCGAGCCGACGCGATTGATTTGAAGCTCGCTGGTGTCGACTGGCTGACGATCGGGCGGAAGCTCGCCGCCGATCCGTCGATCAACAGCGATGGCGTCGCCTACCCGCAGGGGTACGGCATCGACACGTACAAGCGGGGCGACGAGCCCCCTACTGATTCCCGGCTGATCGAGCTCGCGTGCAAGGACGTCTCCAAGGCACTGGCCGAGCGCAGCACCGTACTGGACGACAGCGCGGACGAGCTGCGCAAGCTGATGGTGGAGCGGCTGGAGCGGCTGTTCTTCGGCGTCTACCGGTCCGCGATCCGCAACGGTGACCTCCAAGCCGTCGACCGCGCCGTGCGGATCATCGAGCGCAGCAGCCACCTCCTGGGCCTCAACCGGCCGGTCCGCACCGAAGTGTCCGGCCCTGACGGCGGCGCAGTGCAAGTGGAGACCACGGGCCTCGAGGAACTCCAGCGGCTGATTGCTCTGGCCGGCGACCCGGGCGAGGGTGGCCAGGGCTGATGAGGCTGCGGTCCTCCAGCTGTACCGGTCGCTTCCCGCGCCGCGCCGCCGTGAGATAGCCGCCGCCTCCACACCACAGCTCCGTGCCCAGCTCGCTCGTATCGAGCGGAACATGGCGATGGATCGCTCCCCGGGGGCGATGGCTTCCGTCCTCACCGAAGGGCGGGAGATGCAGGCCCCGCACCTGGGGCTGATCGACGCTGCCTTCGAACGGGTCGCGGCCGGCGTCCCGACGAAGCTGCTGCTCACCATGCCGCCCCGGCACGGCAAGAGCCGAAGGGCCGCCCGGTGGGCGCCGCTGTGGTACCTGCGGCGGCGCCCGGAGCACCGGGTGATGATCGCCTCCTACTCCTCCGACCTAGCCGACGACCACGGCCGGTGGATCCGCGACGCGATCCTCACCTACGGGCCGCAGATCGGCATCTCGCTGCGGCCGGGCTCCTCGGCAGCGAACCGCTTCGACCTGCTGGGGACCGAGGGCGGCGCCGTCATGGCTGGCGTCGGCGGTGGCCTGACCGGTAAGGGCGCCCACCTGGCGGTGGTGGACGACCCGATCAAGGATGCCGCGGAGGCCTCCTCCCCCACCATGCGCCGCCGGTTGTGGGAGTGGTGGCAGGCCGTCCTCCTGACCCGTATCGAGCCGGGCGGCTCCGTCATCCTCATCCAGACCCGCTGGGACGAGGACGACCTCGCCGGACGCGTCCTCGCCGACGAGGGCAGCCGCTGGACCGTCATCGACCTGCCCGCGCTCGCCCTGTCCGAAGACGACGCCCTCGGGCGCCGGGTCGGCGGCCCGCTCTGGCCGGAGCGGTACAACGAAGCCGCGCTCGCGGAGATCCGCCGCTCGGTCGGTGAGCGCGTCTGGTGGAGCCTCTACCAGCAGCAGCCCCGGCCGCAGGACGGTGGGGTCTGGGACTGGGCGTGGATCACTGGCAACCGGATCAGCGCCGCACAGCTGCGCGGCATCGACCTCAGCCGAATCGTCGTGGCGGTCGACCCGGCAGGCGGCGAGTCCGCTGTGGGCGACGAGACCGGCATCATCGCGGCGGCCCGCGACGCCGAGGGACGCATATACCTCCTGGACGACCGATCCGGGAACCGTGGAGCCGACGCCTGGGGCCGAGAGGCGTGCCTGCTCGCGATCGAGCTGCGGGCGGACGCGATCGTCGTGGAAGCCAACTACGGCGGTGACATGTCGAAACAGGTTCTGCTTCAGGCCTGGCAGGAGCTGCAGCGGGAGCAGCGCACGGAGAACATGCTGATGCCCGCCGTGCTCCCGGTCACGGCGAAGCACGGCAAGCGGCTGCGGGCCGAGCCCATCGCCCAGCTGTACGAGCAGGGCCGCGTCCACCACGTCGGGCAGTGGCCACAGCTGGAGCAGCAGATGGTGACCTGGGTTGCGGGTATGGACTCCCCGGACCGGATGGACGCCGCCGTGCATGCCATGACCGAACTCGCTGACCCGCAGCGCAGCGGCTCCGCTTCATCCGGGTACCAGGACGGGAGGCTCACAGGCCGACGATAGCTACGGCCGGGATCTCTGGTGGGCCGCATACGCCTCGATGTAGAAGGTCGCAGCGGCAACGGCTGCTGACACGGCCAAGCGGGCGGTCGCAATGTCCAGGGACGGGCCACGGCTCAAGCCGTGGCCCGTGCCGTAGCCCGCGTTCCGAAGCTCGGCGGTGTTGAAGACCAACTGGGCAAGAGATCCAAGCATCCTCCTGCGCTGTTCCGCTCCCGACTCGCTCCCTCGTACTCCTCCAGGATCCAAGCCCAGGCGCACACCCACCTCCTTGGTCAACTGGACAACGTCCTTCTTCGTCTCCGGGCCGTTGCCGTGGAGCCCTAGCACCGCTTTCAGAACGGTCTCCAGGAGTTCCTTCGACGAGCCGATTGCCTGGGCTGGGTCGTCTCGCAGACCCTTCCGGATACGGGCTGCATGGACGTCAACATCTTGAAGTCCAAGACTGCTTGCGGCTGCCTGGAGTTCGTCCACCCCCGCGTCAAGCTCCTGGCCGTCGTAGATCTCGCTGTGGAGGCGAGGTTCGTTCTTGGCCAACCACTTCGGAAGGTCGAGCATCTTCTCTGCGACGGCGAAGTTGTCGGCGCTGATGCCTGTGTCGGTGATCGCGTATGGCCCTCGCCGGGTTTTCCTGCCTGGTGGCCGAAGGATGCCTTCCATCATGTCGAGGACATGGCCGGAATAGTCGTCATCGCTCCAGTCGAGACTGCGGAGGAGCCTGGGGTGGTTTCTAACCTCGTCGGCGAACCCAGTCTCGTAGCCGAACTCCAGCCAGTCACCGCGGGTGAAGCAAGCCTCAGCCGCCTTTGCGACAGCGAGGACTACCTTCTCTGGCTTGACGTCACTCCGCACAGTGCCCCTCCCGGTTCGATTCAACAGCTCACGGTATCGCTGGGGTTCGGCCGTCCGCCTCTCGATTCATTCACTCCGTCCCAGTCGCTCTCGATCCCCTAGGCTGAAGGCGGCGTGGGGCTGTCGAGGGTGATGTTCTCGTGGGCCTGCGCACTTTCGTGTCCGACGCCTGGTCGTGGCTGAACTACAAGCCGATGATGACGGCCGCCAACGGCGGGCAGCCTCATTGGTCTCTCGCACCGCAGGTGCAGGCGACGTGGGTTCCTCGTGATGATCTTCGCCGGCTGGCTGCGTACAAGATCCTCGCCGCGTACGACGGGAACCAGGCCGGGGAGCTGGCTGTCCTCACCGGCAACGACGCGGGCGCCGAGCGGCGCGAGTTCGGGGACGCCGCCGTGTTCGTGGACACCGCGCTCGCGCACCTGCTGGGCAAGTCGCAGCAGATCGTTGTGGCGGGCGCCGAGCATGCCGGGGCAGAAGATCACGACCCGCAAGCGCAGACGGCTGCCGCCGTGCAGCTGCTGTTGCGGGGCTGGGCGGAGAAGGAACTGCTGCCGCTGCGGATGCAGGCCGCCGAGCGAAAGGCCGTCCTGCTCGGGGATGCGGTCTACCTGCTGGCCTGGGATCCGGCCAAGGGCAGGGTGCGGCTACGGACCTTCGACCCCGGCTTCTACTTCCCCGTGCTGGATGAGGACGCGGACCCGGGCGACTACCCGCGCCGGGTCCATCTGGCCTGGGAGATACCCGAGGACGCCGAGCGCGGGATCAAAGCGCGGATCCGGCGCATCACCTACGAGCTGGGCCCGATCACAGCGGCGACGCGCAGCACGACGCCGGACGCGGGACGAACAGACCGGGACCTGGTGGCTGATGGCACTGGCGGGTGGCTGCTGGAGACCGGCGACGTGTTCCTTGCGGACCGCGGGGATATCGAGCGGACCTACCCGTGGGCGGACCGGCCCTCCAGCACGACCTGCTATCTCACGGACGCGGAGTGGACCCTCGATGACCTGCGCCACGGCCAGAGCCTCGATGACCTGCCCATGGACAAGGCCCGGTTCCGGACCCGTTCGGACGGGGAGGTCCTGCACCGCCTCGATCTGCGCCTGGACTTCCTGCCGATCATCCATATCAGCAACTCCGTGGCCGACGGGGAGCACTTCGGGCAGTCGTCGCTGGCCCCCGTCATGCAGGTGCTGGACGAGCTCGCGGAGACGGACACCGACTCGGCGCGCGCCTCGGCTACGACCGGTGCCCCGATCATCGGTCTGGCCGGCGCCCGCGCCGAGGTGGACCGCGTCACCGGCAGGCCCAGGCCGCTGACGGTCGAGCCGGGCACCATCTTCCAGCTGGCCGACGGCGGGCGCATGGACGTCCTGGACACCTCCGGGCAGCTGGCAGAACTCCGTGCCCGCGTGGAGGAAATCCGGGAGAGGGCAGCCGTCAACGCCCGTCTCCCCGCGGTGAGCCTCGGCACCGTCAACCCTTCTGACGTCCCCAGCGGGTATGCCCTCCAGCTGTCCCTGGGCCCGCTCGACTCCCTCGTCGACGCCATGCGCCTCGCCCGCGCGCACAAGTACGGGCTGCTGTTCAAGATGGTGCAGCGACTCCACCAGGCCGGGCAGGCGGAAGGCTGGCCCGCGGGTGAAAACCTCCCGGTACGACTGGCCTTCGGGCCGCACACGCCTACGGACCGCAGTGCCGTCCTGGACGAAGTGGTGCGCGGTGTCGGAGCCGATGTCCTGAGTCTGGAGACCGGCGTACGGATGTTGCAGGATGCCGGCTACCCGATCGAGGACGCCCGTGAAGAGGTACAACGGATCGCAGTGAGGCGAGTGGAGACAGCACCGGCAGGGATCCGTTCCGCCGAGCCGGGTGAGGAGCAAGGCGCTACTTCTCCGGAAGAAGCTTGAAGTCGGACTTCCGCCTCGTCTTGAACCGCTCCTTCTGGGCCTCCGCAGACTCGCGCATGTCCTCTTCGGAGACCTCGGACTTGGTGCCCCCACCCCACTGCGTCACGTACGTGCCCTTACCTCCGGGGACGTTCGCGATCCGCGAGATGAACAGGCAGTCACCAGCGAAATCGCCGAACTCGGGTCCCAGCACTTCGCCTTCCTTCGGGTCTCGTCCGGCGGCGAGTCGCTTTCCGTCCTGGTCGTAGATGCCGCGATCTTCCTGGGAGGCAGCCATACGTACGCAGGTACCCGGTGAGGAACCAGGGACGGTGTACTCGGCCTCCTGGAGAGCGGCCGTGTACGCGGTGAACGGTGTGCGGTCCACCCACGGCTGCCACAGCCACAAGCCGCCACCCACCATGAGGACAGCTACCGCACCGGCAGCCAACCGCGTCTTCTTCGGCCGCCAGTCAACCGCCGTCGCTTTCTCCAGCGATACGCCGTCAATCTCTTCCACGATGCCCCCACCTGGATAGTCGTGTTGATCACGCCAGGTGAGGGAATCGGGAGGCCGAGGAGCGTCACTCTGGCTTACGTAGACTCGGTGACGGCGCGGGGACGTCGAGGAGCTGCACGTCCTGATGTCCCGCACCCTGCCCACTCCCGGTGCCGTCCTCGGCTACCGCCGCGACGGCCGCCCCATCTTCCCGATCCTGGGCGCCTCATCCGAAGATCCGTCCAACACTCCGGTGAAGGTCTCCTTCGACCAGCAGCAGCTTCAGCAGCTGATGGCCCGCGAGAAGGACCAGGGGCAGCGTTCCGGGGCCCGCGCACTCGTCGAGAAGCTGGGCTTCACCTCGGCCAGCGAGCTGGAGCAGTTCATCACCACGCAGCGCGAGGCTGAACAGGCGCAGCTCACCGAAGCGCAGCGCCGCGAACAGGAGCTCGACGCCCGCGAGGCCGCAACCGTCCAGCGCGAAGCGGCGGCGAGCACCCGTGAGCGGGACGCCGCACGTCGTGCCGCCCTCGCGGGACTCGGTGCGACGGGCGAGGACCTCAACGACGCCGTGGCCCTGCTCCGTGTCCCTGACGACGCGGACGACACCGCCGTGGCGCAGGCCGCAAGCGATCTCCGTGACCGGCGCCCCGAACTGTTCACCACCGCCCCGAAGACCCCCGGAGCGATCCCGCCCGCGCCCGGCGGTGCACCCGCGTCCGTGCCTCCGCCCCGCCCGGGCAACCAGACCAGCAAGCCCGGTTCTGCCGGTCTCGCGATGGCGCGGCGGCGCGGCATCCTTCCCCCGGCCACCTAGCCGCGCGCAGCGACAGCTGCCCGCCGCGGGGACCACGCCCCGCTCTCTCCTCGTGGACCGCTCCACCAACTCCGGTGAGTGCGTGTCGCCTCCAGCACGACAGGAGACAGCGGCTTGATACAGCCGTACACGACCTCTGTGACCGTGACCGCTGACCGGGACTGGCTCGCCTCCCGCCACGGCACCGACTCCACCGAGACGATCACCATCGACCTGGCCAAGCTCACCAAGAGCACCCACTACTCCGAGCCGACCGCGACCGCCCCACACGGCTTCGTGCGCTCCGGTGTGCCCGTAGGCCGGATCACCGCCTCCGGCCTGTACGGCGCCTACGACCCGGCGGCCACCGACGGCCGCCAGGTCCTCGCCGGCCTCGTCTACGCGGAGGCCGCGTTCACCCCTGGCACCGTGAAGGTCCCGGCCGCCCTGTTCTGGCACGGCACGGTGAAGACGGCGAAGATCCCCGGCGGCATTGACCCCTCGAAGATCACCGCGAACCCGGCGGGCGCGCAGATCCGCTTCCTGGCGGTGAGCTGATGAGCATCTCCGACCTCCTCAAGGGCGTATCCGTCGCGGACCTCACCGTGTACGCCCGCTCCATCCCCAACCCGGGCGACTTCCTCCTGACACAGACCGTGTTCGCGGAGACGCAGGTCCAGGACGTGAAGTGGCGGATCCGGAACTCGAAGCGACGCGTCAACACCGCCTCCTACCGGGCGTACGACACGAGCGTCCCCTTCGCGAAGCGCCAGGCCGAAACCTCGCAGACCGAGGGCACTCTGCCCGCACTCGGCCAGAAGCTCCTCGTGGGCGAGATGGAACAGCTCCTCCTCGACGCAGCGCGCGGCGCCGACGAGGACCGGCTTGTCGAGCTGCTCTACGACGACGTCGAACGGCACGTCGAAGCGATCCGCTCGCGCCTGGAGCTGGCCGCCGGTGATGTACTCCTCGACGGCAAGTTCTCCCTCGCCGGCGAAAACGGACTGACCGTCGAAGTCGACTACGGCGTCCCGACGGCGAACATGCCCACCGCCCCGAAGCCGTGGTCCGATCCGACGTCCGACCCGCTCGCGGACGAACTGCGCTGGATCGACTACCTCGACTCGATCGGCGCCCCGGCCCCGGAGATGGTCCTCACCTCCCGAAGGGCGTGGTCTCACCTCGCGGGGAATGGCTCCTACCGGGCCGCCTACTACGGCACCCCGGCCGGCGGCCAGACCCCGACGTCGGCACTCACCCCCGAGCAGGTCAACTCGGTGCGCGGGACGTACGGGCTGCCGCCGATCACCCTCTACAAGGCGCAGGTCTGGCAGGACGACGTTTCCAAGCGCGTCCTGCCCGAGGACAAGTGGATCCTGCTGCCGCCGGATCGGGCCAAGTGGGGACAGACCCAGTACGGCACGACCGCCGAGTCCCTGGCCCTGTCCCGAGGCGCAGACGCGCAGATCGAACGGGAGGAAGCCCCGGGCATCATCATCACCCGCGGCGCCCAGGACGACCCCGTGCAGATTTGGACCAAGGGCGCTGCCGTCGCGATGCCGGTGCTGGCCGCACCGGACTGCCACATCACGGCGACCGTCCTGTGAGCGCCGCCGTCCACGCCCTCGGTGTTCTGACCGCGACCGTGCACATCCTGGACCCGGTGGAGCGCATACCGCTCGTGCTGATCGCCGGCACGGAGGTCACGGACCCGGAGATCGCCCAGCAGATCACCAACCCGATCTGCTGGGAGAACGGCGAGCCACCGAAGGAGAAGCCCGCCCGTAAGGGCACGGCGGCCTCAGCCTGACCCCCGGCGGGGAGGAGCACACCGCTCCTCCCCGCCTCCTACGTACCGACAGGAGCTTCATGCACACCGCTGTCCTTCATTGGCTGGCAGCCCAGCTGGGGCCCGACACAGATCCGGACGATCTAGCCCAGCGGTACGAGCGCCTTGGCTCGGCGCGTGCCGTTGTCGATGAAATGCTCCACGAGCGGATCGCCGCGCTGCTCTCGGAGCCGCTACGGGTCACCGTCAACGGAGTCGCTACCATCGATCACTCGGCCAACGTCGCGGCGCTCGAACGCCGTCTTGCCCAGATCGGCATACAGCCTGCGCCCGACGACGGACTGACTGGGACACCTGAGGTGGTCATGAGCATTCTCCTCGTCCCGCGGTCTCGTCGCTGACGCGAGCAACTACCGCATAGCAGCAAACCGTTAACAAACGTGCTGTGGTCCACCGCCAGCACCTCTTTGTACGCCCAGGCACCCAAGGCACACAGGCAGACGAGGCAAAGGGAACGCCAGCTGCCGCCGCCGTGCTGCGCTCCTACCGCCGACCGTCAGCCCTGGCGGGGCTCAGAAGGGAGGCACGAAGAGAACCACTCGCCGGTCCGCGAAACGAACACATCTATACCGACGCGTAAATGAGCTAATCATTAGAACAGAATAGAACTGAACCCTTTCGGGGGCATGCCTGCCCAGGGTCACCCACCTATCCTTGCAGGACGTGGATCACCGTTTCCCGTATGGGAACCGCGTGCACCACGTATCCACGGGCAGCGTCGGAATGAATGAGGAAAAAAATGGCGATCAGGAACGGCATCTCGGCAGGAGAACTCACGAGCGTTACCTGGCTGAAAGCGCGTGTCAGCGTCGGGAACGGCGAGTGCATCGAGCTGGCCGACCTTCCGGGAGGAGAGATCGCCATGCGGAACTCCCGACACCCGGAAGGCCCGGCGCTCATTTTCACGAAGGCCGAACTGCACGCCTTCCTCACCGGCGCAAAGGGCGCCGAGTTTGATCATCTCGCCGCGTAGGGCAGTCACATAGAGTCAGGCTTTGGCTATAGTTTGTGTGGCGGGCATATGCACGGCATTCTGTGGACGTTTCGCAGTCCCCGGCATCTTCGGAGTGTGTATGTCCGCCGCCCGCAAGGCTCGGTCCGAGTCGAACGCGCCCGTCCTGCGCATACAGGCTTCCGACGAGCAACGCCCCGCCGGGCGACTACTGGGAGACGAACTGCGGTACCACCGCGAGCGCCTCGGGTACACACTCGCAGATGCCGCTGCGGTGATTCGGGCTTCCACGTCAAAGGTGAGCCGCCTGGAGCGAGGCGAGAGTCCGGCCAAACCCCGCGACGTTCACGACCTTGCGAGGTTCTACGGGCTGACGCGCGAGCAGCAAAGCCAGCTGGACCAGCTCCAGGCGCAGGCCGGGAACGCGGACGTCTACTCGCGGTTCGCCGATGTGACGCCCAACTTCTTGAAGCGGCTCATCCGGCTCGAAGGGACCGCCGACAAGATCTCTGTTTTCGACCCTCGCGTAGTACCCGGGCTGCTACAGACCGAGGCGTACGCACGGGCGATCGTGCAGTTGATGGAGGTCGATCTCTCGGATTCCGAGATCGAGCGCATCGTCGCCCTCCGGATGCAGCGGCAGGTCATGCTCGACCGCGGCACCCCCATGCTGACCGTACTCATCACCGAAGAAGTCCTCTACCGCGCCTATGGCACTCCCGACGAGATGGCCACGCAGGTGAGGTACCTCCTCAAAGCCACATGCACGGACCGAGTCAACGTCCGGATCGTCCACAAGGGAGCGATGACACCGCCGTACCCGATTTTCCATCTTTCCTTCCCCGATGGGGATTGTCAGGAACTCGCCTACGTCGAGCACATCGACGGAGCAAACTACGTCACACAAAAGCGACAGCTCGACAAGTACCGCAAGCTCATGGACAACGTCCGAGCGAATGCACACGATCGCACACAGAGCACAAAAGTCCTGGAAAAGGCGCTGACACACTGGGAGAAGGTCACCGCCACGGATCCGCAGGGGTAGAGCCCGAGGAGGTAGAGCGCCCTCCGGCCGCTCCGTGACGGCGCCTCACCACTGGTCTACTTGGGGACGCGGCCGACCCCGCCCCATTCGACCCAGTCCGTTGGTCGCAGGTGGGCTGGGGGCGGCTGAGAGTCTGGCCACCAGTCATTTACATCGACTAGCCCGGGTGGCTCTTCGATCTCCAACGGATCGAAGAAGCTGCGAACCTCGTCGGTGGTGCGGACACGCCCCCAGTTGTTATCCGTGGCTAGCTCCATGAGGGCCGAGACACTATCTCGGACGTCAGGATCATCACTGACGAGCTGACAGATGACCACGTAGCTGCCGCGGGGAAGTTCTTGGGTGATGGCCTCGATCACGCCTGCGGGACCGACAGTGTCCTCGCTAGCAGGGTCCTTCAGGCAGTGGAGCACGGACACGAAGAGGGCTGCGATGGGTTCGTTCCAGTCGAGGAACTCATCGGTCGCCCGCCTGATCTTCTGAGTTTCCCGCATATCATAGTCGAGAACCATGGTGTTCTCGTTGTCATCCAGAGATGTGCGTGCGTGCGCCAGGACCATGGGGTCGTTGTCGACGTAAACCACTTTGGACCCTGGGCTGACCCTCTGAACGATCTGGTGCACATTGTCTTGTGTCGGCAGACCGGATCCGTGGTCTAGGAACTGGTTGATGCCCTTCTCGGCCGCTAACTTACGCGCTACCCGCCCAAGAAAGTTTCGGTTGCTTCGGGCGAGTTGCTGGGTGCTCGGCGCGATCTTCAGAAGTTGGGCACAGGCATCACGGTCGACTTCGTAGTTCTCCGTCCCCCCCAAAAGCCAGTCGTACATGCGTGCGGCGCTGGCTCTGCTGGTGTCGATGAAGCGAGTTTGGGGTTTCTCCCCGTACGTCATACGCGCTCCTATGAGCCCTGGTGTGGGCTGGGCAGTCTGGGATGTAATGGCACATCCTAGGAGCGCGTGGAGCGGTCGGCTAGTCGCCCAGAAGGACGTAATGGGGAAGAGTTTCTCGCCACTGAAGATCAGGTGGCCCCCCGGCGCACGCCCCTCTGGTGAGGCGTGCGCCGGGGTTGCGCCGTCTCTTCAGTCGTCTCCAAGACTGCCCAGGTCCCGCTCAGCTCCTCGAAGCAGAGCGCGAGCGTCATGATCTGCGATGCCCATCAGGCCCGCTGCGTGGTAGATAGACAGACGGAGTTGGTGGTGCAGGAGCATGATGTCGGCCTGGTCCTCCCGGAGCACTGCGTGAAGCTCCCCTGCGGACTCGGCATCCAAAGGCCGGCAGTTCCCTGCCTCGGAGCGCAAGTGCCGCCATACTCGTGCGGCCGGGCTTTCGCTGCCCAGCACAGCGACCCAACGCCGTTCCACCGCCTCCAGTACGGCGTCGACGCATCGCCTGGCCTCCCCCTGGTCATCGATGCGGACCTGGGCATAGCGAAGGTAGGAGTCCCGGTTCGCTTCACAGAAGGCCAGGTACTCCAGTTGAAACGACGGTGTTCGTACGCGACGCTGATCCGTGGCCAAGGCCTACCCTCCCCTGCGAACGGAGCACTGCCCGGACTGCGCGGCTGACCGTTCCTGCCCGAATGCCCCAGAGTCCACGCCGGGTTCGGTCCGGGTAATCCCCGAGCCTGGGCAGTCCTGCATTCCCTCCTCCGGGCCGACACTGGCGCCCGTCGCGGGCAGGGCGAACCGAGCGGACAACAGGCGGGGCACTCGCAGACCTCCCCATTGGGCCCGGGCCGTTGCCGCGCTCACTCCAGCCGCCGGACCGATCTCGCTCCAGGCATTCCCGTCTTGCCGTGCAGCATCGACCCCTAGAGCGGCGACGCAGTCGGCATCTTCGCGGACCCGCCTGGCCAGGTCGAGTACCTCCGCCAATGGCAGCCGTCGGGGGTCGGCGACGTGTAGACGCTGGGCGTTAACAAGGAGGTCGCGGGTCAGTCCCTGCCAGGAGGCCAGATTCGGGGTTGATGCCTTCCGTGCACGGTCACGCAGGCGCTGAGCACGTCTCCTGCATGTCCTGTCGCAGTAGTCCTTGGGGCGTCCGCCCACGGCAGACCGCTTGATCCTCTTGCTGCACAACGCGCATCGCACGTTTTGTGATGGCACAGCCATCCAAGGTTCCCTTCGCCGGCCCCGGACGTGGTCAACCAACGGTCCGGGGCTCCAACAGGCATGGCTCTGGGGGCGCCAGGGGGGCGCCCCCAGAGATCGGAGCTAGCTCCGGCGGAGTCGGACGATGCGAATGTGGCTGCGGCGGGAGAGCCTTAGCACGCTCAGCGCCACGGGGATGACGAGCGGCCAGAAAGCGGGGTTGCTCTGCACCGCGGGCCACACCCACGGCAGCAGGATGATCCCGGTCACGAGGATGACGAGCACGATCAGCAAGCTCGCACACAGTCGGATATCGACTAGAGCGGCGCTTCGGGTTTCGCGACTGCCGAGGGCAGGGATAATTCGGGGGGGAGCCACCGGGGCAGCGACAGCCCGATTCCGGTTGTTTCCGCGGGTCATGGCAAACCTTTCGTTTGGATGATGGCCCGACAGGCGGTCCCGGGATGCACCCCGGGGCCGTCTTTCTGTGCGGCCTCCATCAGTCAGCCAGCACTGTTTCACGACAGACCATATCGTCCGACCGGGTCGATTCGCTCCACACTTCGGAATGTTCCCGTCCTGCAACTTGATCCCATGCCGCAACGACCTTCCCCGCCATCACTGCACTTCACATCGTGAATCTTTATGAACACTCTGGTTCAACTTGCTTCGGCTTTTGATTGCGCCGTGACCACAACGACGAGTCCGTGACTGACAGTTTCACCAGAAGGTGAGGGATCCGACCGCTCACATCACCCCATGCACCCCACATGAAGAGGAACCGTCACTTCCCCCACTAGCAGCTCGTGCATATGGGAAAATCGCAAATGTGCATTCAAAAATATCCGCTCTGCTGTACGAATCGTTGCAGGCCGAGTTCGTAGCAAATGGCCAGCCTGTGCCGTGGGCACACTGGACAACCTCAGCGAATAGCGGTTTCGCACGGTGAAATCGTCCGGTTCACGACGTGATGCCCGCTGATGTTGTTCGGGCCTGTAACTACGCTGGACGGTAGGCACTAGATCGACTGCGTCGGACAGGCACGGAAGACCAACCGGCACCCTGGGAGTCCCGTTCGCGGCCGGCCCCAAGGTGCCGACCCGAGTTGACCCGTCAGGCTTCTCGGCGCCGCCAGGCGGAGCCATAACGGGCAGAAGAGGAAACGGACAGCGTCAGCAGTCCGGCCGTGGCAACGAAAATGCTCCGCCCCCACCTGGGCGTGGGGGCGGAGCGTGATCCGACCAGCAGCCAGCAGCTCGGATTGGTAGACGTACTTCACGCTACGGCAGTGAAGGTGACGGCTTTGGAAGCTTGTGTCGACGCCGAGGCGGTCACAGGCCTCGGAGGAGCCGTTGCCTTCTGGTTTCCTCGTCGTCGCGCGCTGGCACAGGTGCGGCTCGGGTGATCGGTGGTGGAGCGTTCGTGTCGGGTCGAGCTTGGATCAGGTAGCACTCGGAAGGCTCAAGGCTGGCGCCGTCGGGGTTCAGGTGGCGGCCGCGAGCTTTGACTTCCACCTCGTACCAGCCTGGTCCTGCGATGCTGAGGGGCGGGAGGTCCTGGTGTGGACCGTTGACCAGCGATTCGATATGGAGTTTGCCTCTGGGAGCCCAGATGCGGCAACGGCCTGTTTCCTCCCACAACTCATTGTCAGCACTTGGCGTCGCCGTTGAGCCGGACTCGACCTGCACTTGGACGTTGCCAGTGTTGATACCTGTGAGGACGAGCGCGCCGTTGGACATGGGCGCGATGATCCCGTGGGACCAGTCGATGGTCTCGATGGGCACCTCACCGTCGTCGAGGATCCCGAAGGTTCCCTCATTGACGAACACTTGGGGTAACGCTGGCATAGTCGCTGCTCCTCGGTTCTCGGCTCCGCCCCGGGTACCTGAGGAAATCAGCTGTGGTGCTCCTGAGGCAACAGCGCCGCCTTACGCGGAGTGGGGAGCGCCGTGCGTCAGCGGACGACGACGTTGAAGGGGTCGTTTTCGAGTACCCGCTCGCGCCGGAAGAACTGTGTGTTCGTGCCGCCCTGCGAGTTGTTGTCGGGGGCGGCAATCATGCAGACGCTCACCCCCGTCGGGCCTGTGCCCGCGGGGACGCCGGTGAACCCGCAGCCGGGGTGGGTACGGCGTGTGCCGCCAGCGTTGAGCCCTTGATGGGATGAAGCGATGGGGTACTCGTCGCACGACTTGTTCGGCACGCTCGGAGCGGAGCCGCACGCCTTGGTCCGGTTGGAGTCGATGATGGTTTGGTTCTCCGTGCGGGTGAGTCGGGAGGGCAGCCCCGTAGCCTGCGCTTTGGCTACGTGGTCGGCGAGTTCGGGGGTGGCGGTCCGGGTGTAGACAAGGTCGGACGCGGCCCACGGCACGACGCAGCCCACGACGGGGCGGCCGGCGGTGGCGTTGTCGCAGCGCACCTCCTTCATTGACCGGCTGGTGACGGCCGGAGAATAGGGGGCGTTGGTGAAGGTGAGGTACCACATCGTCTCGCACGTGCCTGTGGCGCCTGGTGCCGTGGCCGTGGTGTCGTAGAAGGATTCGCCGGTCTGCCAGCTGTTCGCGGGCGACAAGGGCTTCTGGGGAAACGTGGCGCCGTTGCGGGTGCAGGGTCCGGCCAGAGTTCCCTGTCCGTCGATCGTGGCCTTGGTCGCGTCGCCCCAGCCGCTGTACATGGAGGTGTCGATCTGGTGTCCGTACCGACCCATACCGGGGTCAGTGTAGTTGTACTGCATGATCGTCATCTGGGCTTCCCCAGTGGTCGTTGTCTGCCCGTTGACCACTCGCTGAGTGGTGTACGTGAGCGTGGTCCAGATGCACGCCTGGGTTCGCGTGGCCCAGACCTGGTCACGGGCCTGGTCGCACCACTGTGGGGGTGTGATCGCAGCGGAGAGGCCACGCTCCTGCGGCAGCACGCCACGGGGCGGCGTGTCCCGGCTGCCGAATTCGATACAGCTGCGGTTACCGTCGGCGTTCGGCTCCGAGCACTTGGTAGGGCTGCCCACACCGTGCGCCGCGGGGTCAGTTTGCGGTTTGGGGGCGGGCTTCCTGTCCTGGTTTCCCTGGTCCGGCACAGGGCGCCCGGTGGCCACTGGGGAGGCAATCTCAGGGATGGGCTGCGCCGACGCGGCCACAGTCGTCCCGGCTACCGTAATCAGCGTTGCGGTCAGAGCGGTTGCCATCCGTAACAGGGCGCGTCTGGCGATGAGTTGCATGACGAGGTCCTCCCGTTGTTGGTGTGGGAGGGGCGAAGGTAACTCATCAACGCAAACGTGTGTGCGAATAATTCGGGGCGTGAGACGTCAAGGACAGCAATCCGGCCCGGCGCGTCGAGTAGTTGCCCCGCCACCTGCGGGCAGTGCCTCGAGCTGGGGCGCCGCTGGCATGTCTTCCGGATGCACCCGGGGGCGCGGATTCCGGTCGAACATGCAGCCGCACTGCCCCGCTCGCGGCAACCGCGCACCCTCCGGTCAGCAGGTTCGCCACCAACTGCTCCTAGTTGGCGGCCCTTAACAGGGCGCCGAGAGGATGTCCCGATCCGTTCGCTTACTGCCTCTGCGGAGCGTGAGCCCCGCGCACCTAGCGTTCTCTTCATGAGCGCGTTCGATCAGCCCCGTCGTGTCCGTATCACTGCTCTCCCGGATGAGCCACCGGTGATCGAGGTCTGCGGCCTCGACGTGGCCCCGGCCGTAGAGGTCTACCGGGTCACACAAGTACCGGGCGAGGCGCCGGAGGTGACGCTGTTCCTGTCGCCGGGCTGGGAGGGGTTCGGCTTCGATGGCCTGGCCGAGGTCATGGCCGAGCCGGCCAATCTCCGACACGTGGTGGTCGACTTCCTCAACGCCGTGGATGCCCAGAAGCTGGATGAGGCCATGTTCGCCCGCGATGACCTTGACGGGCGGCCTGGAGAGCTGACCCGCGGGTTGCTGGCGCAGCTTCGGGAGTGGGCTGTCGGTGCTTGATCAGGCGGGGGTTGCCCGCTTCGCGGAGCGGCACCTGATGCCGGACACGGTGAGGGTGATGCGTGATGTCGGTGAGCAGGTCCTCGACCCGAAGACCGGGCAGCTGGTCGACGGGCCTCCGCTCATGGTCTACGACGGGAACGCCGGGCTGTACCCGCAGCAGGAGAAGATCCGCAGCAGAAGCCGGGACGGGGCGTGGGCGGAGGAGATCCGGGCCGGGTACAAGCTGCTGCTGCCGCTGTCGGCGCCGGAGCTGGAGGACCGTGACGTGGTGCTGGTGGTCGCGGCTCATGACCGGCAGGCCGAGGGCCGTACGTATGAGGTGACCACGATGGGAGAGGTGTCGTCGCTTCCGGTTCTGCGGACCGTCTGGCTGGAGCAGCGTGACCGGGGCGCCCAGTGAGCCGGGCGAAGGGGGGATCTTTCAACCATCCGGCGGCGCTCGCGGCCCTCTTCGATCAGAAGGGGCTCTCCCTGCGCTCGGAGTCGGAGGCTGCGGCCCGGGTCAGCGCGGCTCTGCTGGTGGCTTCGATCCGTCAGCGGGCGTCTGGCCATCCGGGCCCGCGGGTGATCACCGGCAAGTACCGGGCTTCGTGGCAGTCCGACGTGACAGCAGCGGGGCCGGTGTTCATCGCAGAGATCGGCTCGGACGCCCCGCAGGCCCGGAGGCTGGAGTACGGGTTCGTCGGGACGGACAGCCTCGGGCGCCGGTACGCGCAGCCCCCGTTCCCTCACGTCGGACCCGCGGTCGAAGCATCCGGTCCGGTCGTCGCCCGGATTCTCGGTGCTGCGGTGGAGCGTGCCCTGTGACCGATCTCGCCGCCGACATTGAGGAGGCCCTGACCGATGTCCTCGGCGGGCACGAACGCGGCATGCTGTCCCGGGCCGTGGTCGTCGCCGAGCTGCTGGACGCGGATGGCGAACGCACTCTCTCGATCATCACGACGCCGGGCGTCACGGAGTGGGACGGGCTCGGCATGTGCCGGTACGGCGTGCTGTCCATCGAGGGGCCCGCGGCCTCCCATTTCACGGGAGGCTCCGATTGATCGACAGGGCTCCGCTCACGGCCGCCGTACGCACCATGCTGACCGCGGCGACCGGCAGGCCCTGCGGGCTCGGGGGGCTCCCGCTGGTGGACGGCCGGCCGGCGCCGCTTCCGTACAGCGTGCTCTACCCCTTGGGCGGTCTGGTGGGCGGCTCGCCGTTCGCTGATTACTCCGAGGACGCCTGTCCGGCGTTTCAGGTGACGATCGTCGGCGCCCGCACCGACCAGGCCGAGTGGCTGGCCGACCGGGTACGCCGTGCATTCCTCCAGCGCACGCCGGCGGGCGACTGGGAGCAGCCGGTCACCGCCCCCGGTCTGAACGTGTGGGCCCGGGAGCTCCTCGTGGACGAAGGCGCCGACCCGGTCGGCGGGGACGTCGTGACGTACATCCAGCGGTACAAGCTCGCCGCGACGGCAACGGCCTGATGCTGGCGGGCCCAGGATCGGAGGGGCCCCAGCATCAGGCCAGGGTCAGGCCCTTTCGTGAAGGCGAACGCTCAGAGCATCGGGGCACCAGCACTACTCGGACGGCTTTGATCCGTTGCTGAACACGACAGCAACGGCGACCAAGGCTTGATTGAACACCCTAATTCGGGATCGCGCGGGTCATTTGGTCTCTGTTTCGGGAGATCGCTTCGTGGTGGTCCAGGTGAGAAGGCAATGCAGCATTGCGCCGACGGTCGTGAGGAGGAGGAGAAGGATGTTGACGACCGAGGCCCCTGCCGATGTTTCGAACTTGTGGAGTTCGGTGTTGGTGACCCAGGCAACTGTGAGTGCGGCGAAGCAGGCGAAGCCGACCCATCCGGCTCGGGAATTCCGCCGCACAGCTAGGACCAGGGAGGGTACGGCGCACAGGAGCCCCAGGCTGAGTACCGGTACCAGGGCAAGCAGCACACGGGGAGCCCATTTGGTGATGGCAGCGCGTGCGGGCAGGGCGGTATGACTCGGCGGGAACGACACTGGTGACCTTTCGGGGGGACGGTTGGGGTCGGACACCATCGGCGTCGAACCGGCACACGATATCGCGGGCCGGTGTGACATCCGCAAGGCCTGTGGCGGCTGAGGGCCCCTCAAATGGGAGGGTTGAACGCTGGCACGCACGTATGGCGTGAGCGACAGGGTGCTCTGCGAGGTCGTACTACCCCTTGGCGTGAGCGGGCGGGAGGGCGCATATGCTCGCGCGGGCTGTGGTGGGCGATGTGCCGTGCCACGAGGAAAGGGTTGTCCATGAGACGTCGTCGGATGTTGTTGTTCGCGGGGGCAGGGTTTGCGCTGGCGGCCGCAGCTGCCGCTGTTGTCGTGCTGAGTGGCAGCGCCGGGCCGTCGCCGGTGCCCCGAGCGCGTCAGTACACCGCTTTCAGTGCATGCCTGCTGTCGGATGCGCAGGGGGTGACCGGATCGCAGGCTGCACAGATCTGGGCGGGGATGGAGAGTGCGTCCCTGGAGACGCACGCGAAGGTGAGTTCGCTTCCGGTGTTCGGTCCGGCGACTGTGGGCAACGCGGTCCCCTATGCGAACACGTTGGTTCAGCGTCACTGCGATGTGGTGGTGGCAGTGGGCGACGTTCAGGCCGCCGCCGTTATCCAAGTCGCTTCGCAGGCGCACAAGGTGCGCTTTGTGGTGGTGGGCGGTGGAACGCCGACGAGCAACGTCACGGTGGTTTCGGACTCTCCTGAGGCCGGTTCTGAGGTAGCGCGACTAGTGAAGACCGCAGCTCAACAGGGAAAGATCACGTAGGTAACGAATCGGCGGCAGCTTCGCCATCGTTTACACAAGATCTTCACGCTCTTACGTAAATCTTATCTACAGCTCTGGCGCTTCGACGAGCGCACCAGGGAGGGTCTGTTGGTTCACCTAAAGATCTTCCTCTGGAGTTTTCGTGCGTCCACGCCGTTTCCGCGGCTCCACCAAGCAGGCGCGAAGACTTCGCCGCCTGCGGCGCGTTACCGCTGTTGGGATGCTGTCAGCCACAGCCTTGTGGCTGAGCACCCAGACCGCGATGAATACCGGCGCGACCCTGCCGGCCGTCACCCTGCCCAAGCTGTCCTCCCTGGCCGACTGGATCACCTCGGATACACCGCCATCACCGCACTGGGGTGACCTGCCGAAGCAGCAGTCGGGCACTGCTGCCGGACGTGGGCACCAAGTGTCCGCGGCATCCACTCGAGCCGGAAAGGGGGCAGGTCAGGCCCCTGGGAAGGGGAAGGGCGAGCTGCCCGAATACGCCCCGTACGCGCGAAAGGTGACGGCGGGCCCCAGCGGTGACAAGTTGGGCTTCGACGCCCGGACCAGCAAGCGAAACGCAACGAAGTCGACGGCGACGTCGGACTACTTCGAGAACGCCGACGGCTCGTACACCCGCGACCTCACCCAGCTCCCCAAGAACTACCAGGACCCTTCCGGTACCTGGCAGCCCATCGACACGAGTGTTCATGATGGCGCGGACGGCAGGTTGCATCAGGCGGCCGGGGCCAGTGCGGTTGACTTCGCGCGGAGTGCCGCCGACACCTCCTTGGTTCACCTGGCTGTCGACAGTGGCCACACCATGTCGTACGGCTTGCAGGGCGCGGCGGCTGTCGCACCGGTGGTCTCGGGCTCGACGGCAACGTACAAGGGTGTGCTTCCCCAGACGGACCTCGTGCTGGAGCCGAGCACGGTGGGACTCAAGGAGGCGCTGGTCATCCACTCGCCGCAGGCCGGCAATGTGTGGACGTTCCCCCTGGATCTGAAGGGGCTCAGTGCGGTAGCGGGGAAGGACGGCGCCATCACTCTGGTGGAGGCCTCCGGCAAGACGCAGGGGGTGATCCCGCCTGCGTACGCCTATGACTCGAAGATCGACCGTACTTCCGGTGAGCGAGGGACGACTCACCAAGTGCGTTACGAGCTGAAGTCGTCTCAGGGCCGTACCGCCCTGGTCATGACGCTGGATCCGGCGTGGTTGCACGACGCCGGCCGTACCTTCCCGGTGACGGTCGACCCGTCTTACAACAATGTCCATGCTCTGACCACTTACGCGGAGACGGGGGCGGGCAACGACATCGACCACTCGATGGAGCTGACCACCAAGGTCGGTTCCTTCGACTCCGGTCCTCACTCGGCCATCTCCTTCATGCAGTTTCCCTACCTGGGGCTGGACGGCTCAAGGGCCAACGTGTCCGCGGCTTCGCTGACCCTCTTCGACGTGTGGTCCTCCACGTGCACGCCGGAGCGGTTTGACGTCGCTCCCATCACCCAGGCGTGGACACCGTCGAAGGTGACCTCCTACCCCGGGCTGACCTACGGCGCGTCCATCGGCAACCTCACCCCGAGCGTGCCCAACGGATGCGCCAACAGCGGCGGCGACCAGTCGAAGGGGGACTACCTGACGGTGCCCCTGTCCACGACTCCGTTCAACAACTGGGCCGCGGCGACCGGGGCGACCAACGATTACGGTCTGGCCGTCACGGCGTCGACGGCCGACAACCTGCACTGGAAGCAGTTCGCCTCTTACAACACCCTGCGCGGTCCCAGCCTGAAGCTGACGTATACCGGCGCGTTGCTGCCGCAGATCCTGTCGACCAGCCCGCCGAACAACTCGCCGGTGCAGACTCTGACACCACAGCTGAGTGCCAATGGGACGGTGGACAACAATGTCTCCGTCACCCCCAAGTTCGACTTCCAGATCTACGACACCTCGGGCAACAAGCTCGCCGATTCAGGGCTGATCACCAACAGCTACTACGACGTCCCGGCGGGCAAGCTCAAGTGGGGTCAGGCCTACTACTGGGAGGTGCAGTCCAATGACGGCACCAACTACTCGGCAGGACCCAACTGGCAACAGTTGACCACTCAGGTTCCGCAGCCGGTCATCGCCTCCGGGCTGTCGCAGAACACCGACCACCACGGGTTCAACCCGGCGATCGGCAACTACACGACCACAGCCACCGACGCGAACGTCTCCTCACCGGGGCCATCGCTCACGGTGACACGTGACTACAACTCGCGCGACTCACGGACGACCGGAGCATTCGGCACAGGCTGGTCCAGCCTGTTCGACGCGAAGGCCACCGAGCAGTACGACTCCGCCGGTGCGGTCGGCAGTGTCCAAGTGACGTATCCGGACGGTTCAGTGATCGGTTACGGCCGTAACTCCGACGGGTCCTTCACCGCACCGCAGGGCCGGTTCGCCACTTTCAAGAGCATCACCGGCGGATACTCGCTGACCGACAAGAATGCCACCACCTATGCCTTCACGCAGGCGCTGGGATCCGGAAGTTTCGCACTCGCCTCCATCACGGATGCCAATGGCCGTGCCCAGACCTTCAGCCTGACCTCCGGCAAGGTCACCACCGTCACCTCCGCGGCTTCCGGGCGGGCCCTGCACCTGACCTGGTCCACTCCTGCCGGCGCGTCCGGGGCGCACGTCGCGACGGTGGTCACCGACCCGGTCACCACGGCCAACCCGCTCACGTGGACCTACACGTACACCGGTGACCAGCTGGCGAAGGTCTGTCCGCCGACCAGCACCACGAACTGCACCCAGTACGGCTACACCGCCGGATCTCCGTACCAGAGCCAGGTCCTCGACCAGGGCGCCAGCTCCTTCTGGCCCCTGTCGGAGTCATCCGGTACCACAGCGGCCAGCACCGTCCTGTCCCAGCAGGGCGCCGATAACGGCACCTACAGCAACGTCACTTTGGGGCAGCCCGGCCTCGGGGCGGGCAGCCCGGCGACAGCAGCAGGCTTCAACGGGACGTCATCCTCAGTGCAGCTGCCCGACCTGCACGCCAGCAGCTCCACCGCCCAGACCGTCTCCTTGTGGTTCAAGACATCCACACAGGCGCCAGGGGTGCTGTTCTCCTACTCCGACATGGCCGTCAAGGCAACGGAGACCTCCGGGAACATCATTCCGGTCCTGTACGTGGGCACGGACGGAAAGCTCAACGGCACCCTCCGGGCCGGCACCGACATGAGCACCATCAAGACCAGCAGCGCCGTGACCGACGGCAAGTGGCACCACGTGGCGCTCGCCGGGTCGTGGACCGCGCAGACGATGTGGCTGGACGGCAACCAGGTCGGCACCGGCGCGGGCTACAGCGCGGATGGCGGCGGCAACATGGCGCCGTGGCAGTTCAACCACGTGTACGTGGGAACCGGCTACCTTGGTGATGCGTGGCCCGACCAGCCGCACCCGAACTCGAGCACGCTCTACGGCACGTACTTCAACGGTTCGATCGCGAACGTCTCGTTCTTCAACAAGCCCCTTTCGCAGGCGAGCGTCACCGCTCTACAGCAGGCCGGCACAAAGCAGACGAGCCTGCTGACCTCCGTCACGCGGCCTTCCGGCAAGGCGTACTCGGCAGTTACCTACAACGCGGCAACGGCTGCGGTCACCGGCGCCACCGATGAAAACGGTGGCTCCTGGACGATGTCGACGCCCACCGTCACCGGATCCAGCCAGATATACCGCGCTGCCGTCCTCGGCGCAGCGCCCGCCACCTACCACCGGCTCGGCGACGCCGCGGGCGCGTCGCAGGCCTACGACGAAATCCACTCCGGCCCCGCGACCTACAACGGCGTCACGCTCGGCGCCGCCGGACCGTTCGCCGACAACACGGCGGCTTCCTTCAACGGCACTTCGTCCTACATCCAGCTGCCCTCGACAGACCAGGTCGTCACACAGCCCGGTTCGGTCGACATGTGGTTCAAGATGCCTGCCGGAAACACCGCCGGCGGCGTCCTGTACGACCAGATGGCGCAATCCCTGACCGGCGGCAATCCCACCGGGGGTAACTGGACACCGGCCCTGTACGTGGGCACGGACGGAAAGCTGTACGGCAAGTTCTGGGACACCAACGGCACCGGCGGCATGATGACCTCGCCGGGGAAGATCAACGACGGCAAGTGGCATCACGTCATGCTCGCCGCCGGAGCCACCAGCGGCCAGGCCCTGTACCTGGACGGAACCAAGGCGGGCAGCACCACCGCCGCCCTGCTCACCAGTGTTGCGAACTACACCTACATCGGAGCAGGCGAAGCCGGTGGCAACTGGCCGAACCACCCGACAAACGAACTCGGATACTTCCCTGGTTCGATCGCCGAGGTCGCTTTCTACCGTACGCAGCTCACGGGTCAGGATGCCTCGGCGCACTTCAACGCCGGGCAGAACTCCAC
This sequence comes from Streptomyces sp. G-G2, assembly GCF_030063135.1. Taxonomy (GTDB): domain Bacteria; phylum Actinomycetota; class Actinomycetes; order Streptomycetales; family Streptomycetaceae; genus Streptomyces. The sequence goes on along the minus strand of NZ_JASISO010000025.1, from coordinate 62,865 downwards.
CGGTCTCGCACCGCTGCAGACCGCAAGCGTCACTGATCCTGGTGGCAAGGCGGTCAAATACCAGTACGACCTGTGGAACGGCAACCGCATGGTTGCCCAGATCGACGGGCTCGGCAACAAGACGTTCTACGGGTACGACACCGGCGGCTATCTGCACACCGTGACCGACCCGAACGGCAATGTGAGCACCGCAGGCCACGACGTACGGGGCAACGAGGTCTCCAAGACCACCTGCCAGAACCAGGCCGCCAACTCGTGCTCCACCACCTACACCACATACCTTCCGGACGACACCAGCGCACAGCTGACTCCCAGCCCGATCAACGACTTGGTCGACACCGTCCGCGACGGCCGGTCCGCTTCCGCGACCGACAACACCTATCTGACGTCATACTCCTATGACGCCCTGGGGAACCGTACGAAGGTCACGACCCCGCCAGTGGCGGGCTTCCCGTCCGGCCGGTCGACCCTCGTGTCCTACACCGACGGCACCACGAACCCCGCTGCCGACAGCGGGTTCGCCCCCAAAGGGCTGCCCTCCAAGACGGTTTCACCGGGCGGCGCGACCACCACGATCAGCTACTTCCGCAACGGTGACATCGCCTCGATGACCGATCCCAACGGGCTGGTCACAAAATTCACCTATGACAATCTCGGCCGTGTCCTGACCAATACGGCGATCTCGGACACCTTCCCTGCGGGCTTGGTCACCTCCTTCGGCTACGACGGAGAGTCCCGGGTCACGTCGCAGACCGACGCGAAGGCAACCAACCGGGTCACCGGGGCTGTTCACCAGCCGCAGACCACCACCGTCTTCGACGCGGACGGGCAGGTCCTGTCACAGACCGTCGCCGACCTCACCGGCGGCGACGCCTCGCGCACGGTGTCGACGATCTACAACGCGTACGACGAAGCCGCGACCACCACGGACGCGACCGGCGGCATCAAGAACTACACCTACGACGCCTACGGCAACCAGGCCACCGTCAAGGACGCCCTCGGAAACGTCACCGCGTACACCTACGACCCCAATGGCCATCAGCTCACCCAGACCCTCAAGGGCTACACCGGCGACCCGGTGAACCCGTCGGCGGCCCAGGACCTGGTGACCACCTCTCGCGCCTACGACCCGGCCGGCCGGCTGCAGTCCGTCACCGACGCGATGGGCAACTCCACCGCCTACACCTACACCGACAACAACCTGAGCGCGACCGTCACCCGCGTCGACTCCACCGGCACGAAAACCTTCGTCCAGCAGTCCAACAGCTACGACGCGGCCGGGAACGTTGTCCAGCAGGCGACCAACAACGGCGCAACCGTCACCAAGTCCACCCTGGACGCCGCCAGCAGGCCCACCTCCACCACCGTGGACCCGGACGGGGTAAACCGCACGACCACCGTGTCCTTCACCCCCGATGACAAGCCCGCCACCAGCACCCTCACCGATGCGAGCGGTGCCAGCCACACCACCAAAACGACGTTCGACCCGATGGGCAACGTAACGAGCCGCACGTTGCAAGAGGACGCGGCCGGACACCCGGCCGGATGGTGGCCGCTGAACCAAACGTCCGGCACGACCGCTACTGACGCCTCGGGCACAGGAAACACCGCCTCGAGCACCGGGCCGGTGTCCTGGACGGACGGAGCGGCAGCCTTCAACGGCACCACCGGCGGGATCTCCACCAACGGGCCGGTCCTCAACACAGCGGCGTCGTACACCGTCTCGGCCTGGGCCAACCTCGCGGACACCAGCAACTTCCGCACGATCGTTGCCCAGGGCGGCACCAACCACGGAGCGTTCTTCCTCCAGTACGCGCCGAACTTCGGCAAATGGATGTTCCAGTCTCCGAGTGCGGATGCGACCAGCGGCCTCACCTATGCCATGGCGACAGCTCCAACCGCCCCTGCACTGAACACCTGGACGCACCTCGTCGGTGTCTTCAACTCCGCCACCAGCACCATGAGCCTGTACGTCAACGGTGTCCTGGCGGGCACCGCGACGAACACCAGCCCCTGGAACGCAAACGGACCCCTGACCATCGGCAACGCCAAACTGGCCGGCGGCGGATACCTGTCCGGGAACACCCACAACGGCCAGATCGGCAATGTCCAGGCATACAGCCGGGCTCTCACAGCAGCGGACGTCGCCACCCTCTACGGCGCCGGCCGCTCCGGCGGCACGACCGCTTCCAGCACGGAGGCCACCAGCACCTGGAAGCTCGACCAGCGCGGTCTGCCCACGAGCATGACGGACCCCAACACCAACACCACCAACTACACCTACGACGAGGCCGGCCACCTCACCGTCACCAGCGCCCCGGCCGTCAACGCCGAACCCAACGGCGGCCCCGCAAGCTTGGTACACCCGACGGCCCTGGTCGGCTACGACACCTTCGGCGATCAGACCGAAACCCAGGACCCCAACGGAAACACCGTCACGACCGCCTACGACGCTTCGGGCCGAAAGGCCGGGCAGACCCTGCCCTCGTACACCCCCCCTGGCGGCGGTACGCCGATCACCGGTGCCAGCACGAGCCTGACATACGACAAGGCAGGCAATCTCACCAAGGTCACCGACCCTCTGACCCACACCACGTCCTACCTCTATGACCAACTGGGTGACACATCCCAGGTCACCGACGCCAACAACGGCGTCAGCCACACCCTGTTCGACCCGAACGGCCAGGCCCTCGCCGCCACCGACCCTGCCGGGATCCAGACCCAGGCCACGTACGACTACCTGGGCCGGAAGGTGACCAGCACCATTCTGGAGCGGTTCCCGGCGCCGTCCGCCATCACCACAACCAACTCCTACGCAGCGAGCGCCATCAACCCGGGCGGAGCCTTCCTGGCCTCCACCACAACCCACAACGGTGTCACCGCCTCCTACGGGTACGACAAGGTCGGCGAACAGACCCAGGTCACCGACGGCGCGGGAAACACCACCCGCTACACCTACGACCTCCAGGGCCGCAAGACCATAACGACCCTGCCCGACGGCACCAAGAGCAAGGTCACCCTCGACCAGCTCGGTGACCCGCTGACCATCCAGTCACTCGACACCGACGGCACCACCGTCCTCTCCAGTAAATCGGCGACCTATGACGCCATGGGCCGCACCATGTCCGCCACCGACGCCAACCAGCACACTGCCACCTTCACCCGTGACGCCACCGGACTGCTGACCGGCGAGGTGCAACCGGTCGACGCCACCCACTCGATCACCACGTCCTTCGGCTACGACGCCTCCGGGCAGCGCACCCGCTTCACCGACGGCCGCGGCAACAGCACCTACTCCACCTACAACGCGTGGAACCTGCCCGAATCAACCATCCAGCCGTCGGTGACCACATCGACCTACAGCTACACCACCGCTGCGGACTCCACCCAGACCACCACCTACGACGCCGCCGGACGCCCGGTCACCCAAACCTCACCGGGCGGCGTAAAGGTCACGGTCGGCTACGACAACCTCGGCAACATCACCTCGCGGGACGGCACCGGCGCCGAAGCCGCCACCGCCAGCCGCAGCTTCACCTACGACAAAGACAACCGTCTGCTCACCGCCAACACCGCGGCGATCGACACCACGCTCCGAGCCACAAACGAGACCCTCACCTACAACGACCGCAGCCAGCCACTCAGCGTGAGCGGCAGCGGCGGAACCAGCTCCTTCGCCTTCAACAACGACGGCCTGCCCACCGCCCGCACCGACGCCTCCGGCACCACGGCCTACACCTACGACAACGCCGACCGGCTCGCCACCATCACCGACGCGGCCACCACCACCAAACTCACCTACAGCTACAACACCCTCTCCCAGCCGAGCACGATTCAGTACGGCACGGGAAACACCCGCTCCTACACCTACGACCACCTGCACAGACTGACCGGCGACAGCCTCAAAACCAGCGCAGGCGCTTCCGTGGCCTCCATCGCCTACGGGTACGACGGCAACGACAACGAGACATCCAAGACGACCACCGGCCTGGCCGGAGCCGCCTCCAACACCTACACCTACGACTGGGCCAACCGCCTCACCTCCTGGAACAACGGCACCGCAACCACCGCATACGGCTACGACACCTCGGGCAACCGCATCCAGTCCGGCGCAAACGTGTACACCTACGATGCCCGCAACCAACTCACCGGCGACGGCATCAACACCTACACCTACTCGGCCCGCGGAACCGTCACCCGGAAAACCAGCGGCGCCACGCCGATCACGTCCAGTTCAGACGCCTTCGACCGTCAGGTCACCCAAGGCACCCAGACCTACCTCAGTGACGCCCTGGACCGCGTCATCACCAGCACTGCCGGCACTGGCGCCACCACCACCTTCGCCTACAGCGGCGCTGACAACAGCGTCGCCTCCGACGGCGTCAACACCTACACCCGCACCCCGGGCGGCTCCCTCCTGGGCATCGGCACCATCGCAGGCGGCCCCGCCACTTCCGCACTCGCCTACAACGACCAGCACGGTGACGTGGTCGGCAACTTCACTGCCGCGTCGCCCACCCTCTCCGCATCCCGGAGCTACGACCCACTGGGCAACCCCACCGCCACCACCAACACCCCCGCAGGCAGCCTTGGCTACCAGAGCGGATGGACCGACAACAGCACCGGCCAGGTGAACATGGCCGCCCGCTGGTACGACCCGGGCGTCGGACGGTTCATGAACAAGGACACCGTGTCCCTGGACCCGGCACCGAACTCCGTCGCGGCCAACCCGTTCGTCTACGTCGACGACAACCCCCTCAACCGCACCGACCCAAGCGGCCACAGCTGGTTCGGAGACGCCGCACACTGGGTCTCCAAGGAGTGGCACAGCACCGTCAAGGCGGCCACCGGCGCGTATCACACTGTCGCCAACTGGGCCTCCACCCAATTGAACAGCGCATACAACTGGGCTGCCAGCGCCTGGCACGCGACCGTTGACGCATACGACGACACCATGGCCTACCTCAATCGTCTCAAACGCCAGCTGGCCGATGCCTACCGACCCATCCGCGCAACCGTCACCCAAAAGTGGCACGAAACAACCGCATACGTCACCAGCCGAGCTCGCGAATCCGTCGCAGTCGTCACCACCACCTATCAGGCCGCAGCCGTAGCGGTGAATACCACTACCACCTTCTTCCAGAACCACGCCGCAGCCATCGCCTCCTTCGCAGCCAGCACCGCCGTCTTCCTCGGATGCGAGGTCGCCATCGGCGCAGCCACCGGCGGCGTCGGAGCCGTCGTAGGAGCCGCAGCATGCGGCGCACTCGCCGGCGAAGTCGGCGGAGCCATCGACCAGGGCTTCAAGTGCATGGACGGCCAAAGCGGAGCCTGCTCAGCGAAGGCCTTCGGCGGCGCGATCCTCCTCGGAGCCGTCGGCGGCGCCATCGGAGGAGCACTCGGAGGAGCACTCGGAGGCAAACTCGCCGAAGCCGCCATCGGCAAAATACTGCCCAAACTCGTCACCAACACCCTCGAAGGAGCCGCAGTAGGCGGCATATCCGGCGGCGCAACGGGCGCCGCCGACTACGGCCTCACCTGCTCCGACACCTCAGCAGGCTGCTCATGGTCGGGAGCCGCAAACGCCGCCATCAGCGGCGCGGAGGACGGCGCCATCGGCGGCGCCGCAGGCGGAATACTCTTCACCGGTGCAGCCGCAGCAAAGGGCCGGTCCTCCAAGGGCGCCGACGAAAGCGGACCTGTGGAGGAGGGCGCCGGCGGGAGCTGTCCGATCGAAGGGTCGGCGCCGCCGCACAGTTTCACCGGGTCCACCCCAGTACTGATGGCCGACGGCACGGCCAAACCGATCGATCAGGTCAAAGCGGGCGACGAAGTAGAGAACGCCGCACCTGGCAAGGACGATGCCCAGACCCACAAGGTCGACAAGGTCATCGTCACCACCACCGACCACGACTTCGTCGACCTGACCATCGTCCCCAACACTGAGAACGCCAGCACCCCTTCAACGCCGGATCAGTCGTCGAAGGCCCGGGTACTACACAGGGGCGCACTGGGGTTGGCGGCATCCGTGGCGGCCTTCGCCGCCGTTCTCGGAAGCTCCCCTGACGGAAACGCCAGCATCGTCGCTGCCGGCGCCAGCGACGTCACGACCCACGGCGCCACTCTCACCACGACCTACCACCACCCCTTCTACGACCAGACCCAGTCCTCCTTCGTAGACGCCCAGGACCTCCGTCCCGGCGACGTCCTTAGAACCCCCACCGGCACCGCCCAAGTCACGGTGGTGCGGCTTTACCATGCCAACACCACGACCTATGACCTGACCGTCGATGGCCTCCACACGTATTATGTGCTGGCAGGTGCGACTGCAGTTCTGGTCCACAACTGCGGAACTGCGCGCTTCACGGTCGACAGCACGGGTAGCGCCAGCGATGCGACCCTGCAGCCCTCACCCGGGCGCATCAACCTGGCGAGCGAACAGGCGACATCTCACATCCTCCGCGGCGGCCTAGGGAGGAACGGACAGTGGAGCGGCGGCCACATGGCGCCAGGTAACCCGGGCAAAACGGTCTTCCCGTCGAGCTGGTCCGCTGACGACATCATGGAACATGTGTCCGACATTGCGACTGACCCGAATTCACGCTGGGAAGGAGGCGGGCCTGGCGGCGCGTGGTTGACGCGGAGAGGAAATCCGGCAATGTTCAAGGTTTTTGGGGTGCGTGATGGAGTGTGCATCCGCGTGGCGATGGAACCAGCTGGCCGGGGAATTGTCTCCGCCTTCCCGGACCATGGAGCATGTTGATGATCAATGACAGGCTGCGAGAGCTGGCCGCCATGCTCTCCGGTCACGTTCCCGCTCCCGTGGTGGAAGATCTACTTACCTACATCCGTGTGGACGAGGCCGAGATCGGACTGCAGAGTCTTTGTGATGTGCTGTCCGATGAAGAGGAGTCGCTCACCTCGGCCGAGATCGAGCTGATTCACGAGCTCGGTGAGGCTCTCGGGCTGCCGCCGGATCGGATCGAGCAGGTCGATGAACTGAACATCGGAGAGTAAGGCTTCCGACTGCGTCCGTCGAATGCCGTCCACTGTCAGCAGTGGGCGGCTTCGGCTTTGCGGAGGCCGGAACGGGAGCGCTGGTAGAAGGGTGTATGGCTACCTGGGTGAGGCGCTCTTGCCTCTGTTGCCGTCGCAACAATCGGCGTACCGCCACCGCGACCGTCCCGGCTGCCTACGCCACCTCAATTACCGGCATCAACAGTGATAGCACCGACCCGCTATCGCCAGTGGCGGAACCGGTCACACTGCCTTCCGCCACTCCTTCTTCGACGAGATCCAAGCCGGGGAATCGGTCAGCGGCAGGATAACCTGCATTCGCTGTCCGAGGATTTCCTGCTGCTGGTGGAGCATCTCGCCGTCGAGCTCACTGCCTGTTTCGAACCCGGAGCTCCCCGGGCCCGGATGGTTTAACGCCCTGGGGCCTGTGGCGCAGTTGGACGGCGGACGAAGTCGCTGCGGTGCAGGGGCAGCTGAAGCGTGGCCGCCGGACCGGCCCCCGCGGCCACGGCGGCCGTCGTTTCGCTTCGGCGCCGCGGTCTTACGTGCGAAGGCACGGAGCTGCTGGCGGGCTGTGCGCCAGCGGATCCGCTGCCTGGCGGGCAGCATCGTCGGCCCGGCACCGCTCGCGCGCTGATTCAGAACGGTTCAAGATGCCTACCGGCCCATCCGAGCAAAAGTCACCCAGAGATGGCACGCCACAACCGCGGCTGTCACCAGCGGCATTCGCGACTCCGTTAAGGTCGTCACCACCACCTACCAGGCCGCTGCCGTAGCGGTGAACACCAGCACCACCTTCTTCCAGAACCACGCCGCGGCCATCGCCTCGTTCGCAGCCAGCACCGCCGTCTTCCTCGGATGCGAGGTCGCCATCGGCGCAGCCACCGGCGGCGTCGGAGCCGTCGTAGGAGCCGCAGCATGCGGCGCACTCGCCGGCGAAGTCGGCGGAGCCATCGACCAGGGCTTCAAGTGCATGGACGGCCAAAGCGGAGCCTGCTCAGCGAAGGCCTTCGGCGGCGCGATCCTCCTCGGAGCCGTCGGCGGTGCCATCGGAGGAGCACTCGGCGGAGCACTCGGAGGCAAACTCGCCGAAGCCGCCATCGGCAAAATACTGCCCAAACTCGTCACCAACACCCTCGAAGGAGCCGCAGTAGGCGGCATATCCGGAGGCGCAACGGGCGCCGCCGACTACGGCCTCACCTGCTCCGCCAGCTGCTCATGGTCAGGAGCTGCAAACGCCGCCATCAGCGGCGCGGAGGACGGCGCCATCGGAGGCGCGGCAGGCGGAATGCTCTTCACCGGTGCAGCCGCGGTAAAGGGCCGGTCCTCAAAGGGCGCCGACGAGAGCGGACCTGTGGAGGAGGGCGCCGGCGGGAGCTGTCCGATCGGAGGGTCGGCGCCGCACAGTTTCACCGGGTCCACCCCTGTACTGATGGCCGACGGCACGGCCAAGCCGATCGATCAGGTCAAAGCGGGCGACGAGATCAAGAACGCCGTGCCCGGCAAGGACGAGCCCCAGACCCACAAGGTCGACAAGGTCATCGTCACCACCACCGACCACGACTTCGTCGACCTGACCATCGCCCCCACCACCGAGAACACCAGCAGCCCTTCAACATCGCATCAGGCGTCGAAGGCCCGGACCCTGCACAAGGCCGCACTGGGGCTGGCCGCATCCGTGATGGCCTTCGCCACCGTTCTCGGAACCTCCCCTGACAGCAGCGCCAGCGCACTCGTTGCCGATGTCGGCGACGTCACCACCCATGGCAGCACCCTCACCACCACTTACCACCACCCCTTCTACGACCAGACACAGTCCTCCTTCGTAGATGCCCAGGACCTCCACCCCGGTGACGTCCTTCAGACCGCCACAGGCTCTGCGCAAGTCACCTCGGTCCGCCTGTACCACGCGAACGCCACCACGTACGACCTCACCATCAATAGCCTGCACACGTACTACGTCGTGGCGGGCGGCGTCCCGATCTTGGTACACAACATCAATACGGGGTGCCCGACTTCATACGCTTTGTCGCTGAAGACGGGGGCACCGAAGGGCAGCGGTGCAAACCAGGCGTATCAGATTCGAGTAGTTGGTTCGACTGAATACCATGCGACCGGTGGAGGCACGCAGGTCTGGGCGGATGGGCTTGATATCAACACCTCCCAACTCCTGGATGCAAAGCATGTAGGCAACGCTGGGCGCAGCCCCTTCGTGCCGGGCGGAAAGGTTCCAGACTTCATTCAGGCAAAAATTGACCTTAAGGTTGATGACGAGTTTTCTCGATATTCGGCAGTGATCAACGACCCCGGGAATCCCCTAGTTGGGCTTCATGTCATCACCAATGAGTCAGGAGCCGTGCCATACTTCACGGACCGAATGCAGCAGCATGGCATCCCTGGCTCCGTCTCTGTGGTGCCATAGGAAAGGAGCAGGTCAGTGACGTACCTAGTCATCTTTGAAGATCAGAGCCATGGCATTCAGCGGGCAGACCTGCTCGCAGCTTTGGAGCGAGACTGGCCGTCTGTTGCGATTCAACAGCGGCAGGGAGTCCAGGAGTCCAGGGACATCGTCTGGACTTTCACGGAGGCCGGTCAGGAACTCGAGGGTTACACTCACAGGGATGGAACCTGCATGTACCTCGACTCCTCTCTTGGATTGGCTGCTAGGTTCGTACTCTGGTTCAGAGGTCTCGTACCGACTGACATTGAGTTGTTCTTCTGCGATGACAGCTACACCTTCAATGGGAGTATTGATTCGGGAATGAGTTTGGAGGACGTGGCAGCGATTGCGCTTGAGGAGTGAGGTTGCTCCAGAGGGCGCAACCGCGCCGTAATATCCACTGAACCCGGCAAAATCGAGCGGCCCCATCGGATTTCTCTCCTGTGGGGCCGCTGCGATCTCTGACGGTAAGACTTGTCCCGCAACTGATCTTGAGGTTGATGTAGCTGCGGTCAGCGGCGAGGAGTCCCGCCTCTTCGTCCGCCGCCTGCCCTGCGCCCGGCCCGCGCAGCGCCGCGCGGACGCCTTCGGCATCCACCGCGTCGACTGCGGACTGCGACCTGTGCCCCGGCCCAGCATCCGCCGACGGTCCCGGCCGCTGCCCGGCGACACTCGCGGTCTCGGTGGCAGTCATCACCACCATCCGGCTTTGGACAAGCACGCTCAAGGGGCGAGCAAGCAAGCAGGGCCCGTACCTCGGGTTGCAGGAGGTGGATACGGACGCCGCCGAGCCTCTCCTTCAGGCCGGCGATCCGGTAGTTCGGTTCACGGGCGACGAGTTCCTCGCGCATCTGCAGCAGCAGGGGGTGCCAGCCCGCCCTGAGGTGATCCCTGTGGTGTGGACACGCCTGACAATGGATCTTGGTGATCCTGGAAGGTGTAGATCTACGTGGCAAGGCCCTCGAAATACAGTACGGAGTTCCGGTCCGACGCGGTCGCGTTGTGGCGGGCCTCGGCTGGCAGGCGGACGTATCGGGAAGTCGCGGCCGATCTGAACGTCAACCCCGAAACGCTGCGGACCTGGGTGCGTGATGCGGACGCACCGCCAGCCGCCTCGGATGCCGGTTTGACTTCTCTGAGGAGTGGGGCAACAACTCCGGAGGAGGGCAGCATTGGTGTGGCCGAGCTGGCCAGGTAGTTCACGCTGAGCACCGCGCCGCCAGAGCAGCTGGCGGCGCTCCGATGGCCGGCGACATCGCAATTCCTAATGATCCCTTTTGGGGAGCTAGCCTTGTTCCCGAGGGACGGCTAGTCAGAATAACGGGAACCCGGCCACCTTGCGGTACCTGCCAACGCCAGATGAGGCTCTCCGCCGAGGATACAGCATCGACATTCGAATACCTTTGGCCCGACGGAAACGGCGGAATGCATATTTGGTCAACGGATAACTGAGACTAACGCCTTCCGCAGCTAACAGAACGCCGTTGATAATGGACCTATGCCTCTCTGGTGCCACGCCAGGGAGGCATAGGTCTCCTCATGTCATGACCTCTAATTCATGAAATCCCCCACCTGTCAACTGATGAGCGATCTCCGGCGGCGGCCAAATTCCAGCCCAGCTCGGCGGCCTGACTGATGCCCCTAACGGTATGATCGCTCACATGACAGCCTCAGGAGACGCTACGTGGTGCGGCATTTGCTGTAAGTCGCTACTGGTAGGACATACCCATCATTCAGGTAAGCACCTGCCAGCAGAAGAAGGCAGGCGACTCACTTACACGGTGGTGGAGATTCGTGGGGCAATTGCCCTATGTCAAGAACTTGACGATAATTCCCAGACGTTTAAAACGGGGGCCGACGTTTTGGCTCAGCAGCTGGGAATCGGGGAAAGTGGGCTGCTTGGTCGTAACTACAGCTGCTTGGTCAAGCCAGCCGAGTACGGTGTGATTCGGAGCGAATTCCGCCTGGCCTGATCGCTCTCTCCCATGCTTTAGCGATTATTGATGGCTGCCGAGGCTCGCGTCCTGGGGCACGGCGACGTTCGGACTGCCGCACGGGCGGCCGGGCTGAGTGAGACGACGGTCCGCAAGGGTGTGTTCGAGCTGGAAGCTGGCGAGGAGCTCTCGGGCCGGGTCCGGCGTCCGGGCGGAGGCCGCAAGCGGCTCGCGGATCTCGATCGGGGGCTGCGGCTGGTTTTGCTCGCGCTGGTCGAGCCGGATGTACAGGGTGATCCGATGTCACTGCTGCTATGGACGCTGAAGTCGACCCGCGCAGTCGCGAGGGAACTGACTGGGGCCGGATAGCGAGTCAGTCTGCGGGCATCCTTCCGGATCCTCCTCAGGGCCTCGCCTGAGATGCGTGACGTCGTCCTCACCGTGCCAACCGAGGCTACGCCTGGGCGACAGTATGTTGATCTACGTGTACTAGGCTCGTCCAGCCTTAGCCGGACGCCACGCCTTGCTCCCTCACCGCGGAGGTCCAACGCGGACGCCCAACCCGACATCGGGATGGGCCGGTTCCCCGGCAGTCGTCGAGGGACGGGGCCTCGCTCGTTGTCTGGCTGCCGTCCCGGAATCGGACACCAGATCTTGCAGATCCAGAAATACTCGCGGCGCGGCGTCACGCGCATTCTGTGGCTTAAGGCGGTCAAGGACCCTGGCCACGTTCCTACGCGGGCGGAGCTGACCGCCGGCACTGACCTCACCGATGCGATCGCGGCGATCGACGGCTGGTCGCTGTCGAACCAGGCCATCGAAACCCCCGATCTCGGCAGCACCTTCGAGTCGAAGATCCCGGGCACGGACCAGGCGGATGACTCCTCCCTCGGGTTCTACGAGGACAAGGTGGCCGACGAGATCGAGCAGCTCCTCACGAAGGACGCAACGGGCTGGGTGGTGATCCTCCGCAAGGGCGATGTGCCCGCCAGCCGCTCGATGGATGTCTTCCCCGTGCGGATCGGCTCCCGGTCGCCGCAGTACAGCGTCGACAACGAGGCCGCCAAATTCACGGTGGCGTTCTCGATCACGGAGAAGCCGCTCCAGGACGCCCCGGTGCCGCCCGCCGCACCGAAGACCCCGTAACCCACTCTCCCCCAACCCCGGCCGGGCCTATCTCCGTCCAGGCGCCCCTTCCTTGTCGGCGTGCGCCCGACGCGGGCCCGGCTGGCTCCCACCCCTTTCACGTTGGAGTCACCATGCCCGGCACCACCACATCCTCGAACCCGCCCGCGAAGGCCGTTGCCCGCGATTCCCCCTGGGCCAGAAAGCTCGCCCGACTCCGTGCCCGGCAGCTCCCAGAGCAGGTTCTCCAACTGTGCGACGACCTGGCCGCGCAGAAGCGCCTTGACCAGGCGAAGCTGAACGCCGCCCGCCTGCGGATGGCCGAGGCGGAGACCGGCAGCGAGCCCGCCGAGCTGGAGGCGGCGCAGGCTGAGCTGGAGGCGGCGCAGGCCGCATTCGATGAGGTATCCGTGCAGCTCACGTTCAGGGCGCTGCCGCGGCCAGTCCTCGACGGGCTGATCCGGCAGAACCCTCCGACGGAGGAGCAGGCGGAAAGCGGCGATGCCTGGAACCCGGAGAGCTTCCCGCCGGCGTTGCTGTCCGCCGCGCACATCGAGCGTGACGAGGACGGCCAGATGGTGGAGGGCATGACGGCGCAGGACGCGCAGGATCTTCTGGACAGCTGGCCGATCGCGGAGTCGAACGCACTCTTCGCCGCGGCGTGGCAGGCGCAGCAGATCAACAGGTCGACGGTCACGGAGCTGGGAAAAGGCTGATCGCTGACGGTCAGCTCCGGGCGGAGCTGGAGGTGTGCGACCGGTACCGGATCTCGCACTCCTTCTTCCTCGGCGCCGGGGATGGCCGCTGGTCGGAGAGCGACCGAGTCAAGGCGCTCGCCTACGAGGCGTACCGGCGCAGCGTGTGCGAGCAGTGCGGCACACGCGGGGCGGAGTGGGATGAGGATGCGGGCGGTGACCGGCACGCGTACGTAAGCACGACGGTCCGGTGCGTGGGCTGCGAGCTGATCGCCACTGAGCAGCAGCAGGTACCGGACGGGCCGGACGGGTTCGGCGTACGGATCGGGCTGATTCCCCGCGCTGCTGCGGAAGCGCAGGCCGGGGACCGTGCGGCGGGCGGCACTACGGTGGACTGAGTTGGACGTGCGGGCCGTCAGCGGCCCGCATACGCCGCTTGGGGGCGGTGGGGCGCACGAGGTAGGCGCGCGGGGAGTAAGGGCACCGGCCAGGTGTCGAGCTACACGCTCAGCGTGCAGATGCGCGCCGACGCGGCGCAACTGCTGTCCAGCATCCGGGGCGCCTCCGGCGCGCTCCGCTCCCTCGGCCGTGATGTCGACTCGCTACACCGCACGCTGGGCCGTGTCGGCTCCGGCTCGGCAGGCCTGCGCGGGATCTCCACCGACGCCGACGGCGCCCGGCGTTCTCTTCGGCAAGCCGGTTCGGATGGCGATGCGTCGATGCGCCAGCTGCGGCGCGGTCTCATCGGCGCCGGGCAGGAAGCGCACCACCTGCGGAACCTGCTGGCCGGCGGCGGCATCGTCGCCGGTCTCGCGGAGATCGCCCGAGAGGGCAACGAGTATCAGCGCGCCGTCCAGAAATGGGGCGCGGTCACGGGCGCCTCCGGCCAGGAGATGGTGATGGCGGCCGCCAAGGCCCGTGAGCTTGGCTCCGACCTGAAGATCCCAGGCACGTCGGCCTCGAAGGCCGCGGACGCCATGCTCGAACTCGCGAAGGCGGGCCAGACATCCACCTCGTCGATCGCGAACGCGCGGGCGGCCATGCAGCTCGCGGCGGCCGACAACCTCTCCGCGGCCGATGCTGCCCGCTATCTCGGCGACGTCATGGACCAGTTCGGGCTGAGCTCGAACAATGCGGGCCGGGCAGCCGATGTCCTCGCGGCCGGCGCGAACGCGGCCTCTGGTGGCCTCCAGGACATCTATTACGCGATGTCCTACACGGGCCCGGTCGCCGCCCAGCTGGGCATTTCGCTGGAGGACACGGCCGCATCCGTGGCGATGCTGGCCCGGTCGGGCATCCTCGGCTCCAAAGCAGGAACGTCACTGCGGGGCATCTTCACGAACCTGGCCGCGCCGACGAAGCGGATGAAGGAAGGCCTGGCCGAGCTCGGCATCGAGGCGTGGGACACGCAGGGCAACTTCAAGGGCCTGCGTACCGTCGTCGAAGGCTTCGAGAAGGCACAGCACCGCCTGAGTCAGCAGGACTTCACGGCCTCTCTGTCGAAGGTCGTCGGGAAGCCTGCGCTCGCCGGAGCGATGGCCCTCGCCCATCAGGGTGTCGAGTCGTTCGACCAGATGCGGACGGCGATCGGCCGTACCGGTGCGGCCGGTGAGATCGCCGCCTCCCAGACGAAGGGCCTCGCCGGTGCACTCAACCAGCTGAAGAGTCAGGCGAAGAACTCCGGGCAGGTCCTGTACACGGCGGCCGCGCCCGGCCTGGAGAAGCTCACCCGCCTCACCACGAAGATGCTGGGCGCCGGAACCCCCGCCATCGCCGGAGCCCTGGACTACCTCCACGACCTGTACACCTTGGCGAAGCCGTCCGCGTCGGCTGCCGCAGCCAAGGGGCTGGGCGAGCTGTGGGGTGCGATCAGTAGGCTCGGCGGTCCCGCGAAGGACCTTGCTTTCGATGCTGCCGCCGCAGGCTTGAACGTTCTGGTCAACGTCGGCCGGGCCGGCATCGACATCTTCAACAACCTGGTGGACGGGCTCCGTCCCGTCGCGGACGCCATGGCCGAAGTCACCGATGAGAGCGGGGCCGGGTCGACGGCCCTGGACATCATCGTTACCGCGTTCAACCTGGCGACCACCGCCGCCTCCGGCCTGTCTGGGGCCTTGGTGCCGATCGGCGCGGCGGTGGGCTGGTTGGTGCGCGGCTTCTCCGCGCTGCCGGGACCCGTACAGACCGCGATCGTCGCCATGATGCTGGCCCGCCGTGTCGCACCGATGATGCAGAGCCTCGGTCAGACCGTCTCGGGCCCAGTTGTGGGCGCCTACCGGTCCTGGGGCGACCAGATGCGTGTGCAGGCCAGCCTGGCCGCCGCGCAGGGGCAGTCCGTGGGCCGCATCGGGCAGGCACTCGCCGTCCTCCAGACCCGCATCCCGATCGTCGGGCAGATGTCGGCCGCCTTCCGGTCCGCAGAGGGACCGGCCTCCGGCCTGGCCCGCTCCATCGGCGTCGGACTCGGTGGGGCCGCCCGCGGCCTGATGGGGGCGCTCGGCGGGCCGTGGGGAGTAACGATCGCCGCCGCTGGTGTCGGTCTGTCGATGCTCGCCGCCCACCAGCAGAAGGCAGCACAGGCGGCAGCCGAGCACCAGTCCCGCATCAGCAGCCTCGCCCAGGCCCTGCGCGACTCCAACGGTGCGATCAACGAAAGCGTGCGCGGCGCAGCAGCTCAGGCCGTGATGGACGCGAAGGTCTTCGACGGGAAAGCCCGCCTGGCCGACGTGATGTCGAAGGCCGGGGTGAACGCCCGACAGCTCACCGACGCCTACCTCGGGCAGGACGGCGGCCTCAACGCCCTCCAGAAGCGGCTGAAGGAAACTGCGGACGCCAACAAGGAAATGATCGTCACCAGCGGAGGCGCGGTCAGGGACTACACGACCCAGGGATTCGCCTACAAGAAGGCAGCCGACGCGATCGGCTCGGTCAAGGGCGAGATGTCCCAGGCCGTGAATGACGCAAAGGACCTTGCCGACGCCACCGGGTCCGGCGCGAAGTCCGCTGCCGACTCGGTCGGTCCGTTCGGGCGGTTCTCCGACGCGATGCGCCGCTTGTCGGACTCCACCGCTGATGCGGACACCCGGGCCCGTGCACTGCACGACGCGCTGAACATCCTCGCTGGCGGATCGGTGAACCTGTCGGCGGCCGAGGCCCGGCTGAACCGGCAGATCTCTGACGCGAACGAGGCGTTCAAGGGTGGCGTGGACCAAGCCCAGGGGTACGGCAAGGTTCTGCTGAACATGGACGGGTCGCTGTCCACGGTCACCCGCAACGGGCAGAAGCTTTTCGATGTCCTGCAAGGCCTGTCCACGAACAGTGCGGACGCCGCCTTGGCCGCCTACCAGTTCGCGGAGGCC
The DNA here is from genome assembly GCF_030063135.1 of Streptomyces sp. G-G2. Lineage (GTDB taxonomy): Bacteria > Actinomycetota > Actinomycetes > Streptomycetales > Streptomycetaceae > Streptomyces. The sequence goes on along the minus strand of NZ_JASISO010000025.1, from coordinate 46,295 downwards.
AACGGGAAGACCGTCCCGGAGGCGTTGCAGGCGGCGCAGAAGCAGATGCAGTCCGCCCGCGACTCCGCAATCTCTACCGCTGAGGGCTTCGGGCTGACCGCCGAGCAGGCGGGGAAGCTCGCCGATGCGGCAGGTCTGGTGCCCGAGCGGGTGTCGATCCTCCTCCAGACCGCCGGCATGGATGCGGCGATGTCGGAGCTGATCGCCGTACAGCAGGCGCTGAAGGCGACACCCGACCACAAGACGGTGACGATCGCGACGCTCTCGAACGAGGCCCGCGAGAATCTGAAGAAGCTTGGCTTCACGATCACCGACCTGAAGGACCGGCGGGTGCAGGTGACCGCGCCGACGGACCTGGCGCGCACCGACCTGGACGCGTTGATCTCCAAGATCAGTCAGACGCCCGGCGCGAAGCACGTCTCCGTGTCCTCGTCGACGGCGGAGACGATCGCAAGCCTTGAGAACGTCAAGACGGCGATCGCGGGCGTTCCCGGCGGCAAGTCCGTCATTGTGAGCGCGCCGACCGAGACGGCCCGGCAGGAGCTGGTGAACCTCGGGTTCTCCATCGAAGCGGTGCCGGGCACCAAAAACGTGTCGGTGACCGTGCCGACCGGGTCCGCGACGGGCGGGGCCGCCACCATCCAGGGCGCCATCAACTCGATCTATGGGCGCACTGTGACGGTGACCACCGTCCACAACGACATCTGGAGGACGTCGAGGCAGCCGGGCCCGTACGCGGACGGCTACCAGTTCGCGAGCGGCGGCATCCTCACGTACGCCTCGGGCGGTGTCCGGGAGAACCATGTCGCGCAGATCGCGCGCGGCGGCGAGTGGCGGGTGTGGGCAGAAGACGAAACCCAAGGTGAGGCGTACATCCCCTTCGCTTCGGGCAAACGGGCCCGGTCCAAGGCGATCCTGGACCAGGTGGCACGCCGCTTCGGCGGCGAGGTCACCTACAACGCGTCCGGTGGGCTGTCCGACTGGTCGTACCAGGCTCTCGGCGGTTCCGGGTTCTCCGTCAGCGATGTCGTCTCCAAGTCGAAGAAGAAGCAGGGCGACAAGGAAGTCTTCGACCTCGGCCTGTTCGAGTCGAACCTGCGCAGCTCGGTGTCCACAGCGCAGGCCTGGCGGTCCAACCTGACCACCGTCGCCCAGCGGGCCGGCACGGACGTGGCCAAGGCCTTGGAGGACATGGGCGACGACGGCGTTGAGCTGACGCGGAAGATGGCCACCGGCTCGACCCGGTACGTGCAGGACATGGCAGACCAGCTCAAGAAGCTGTCCGCATCCGCCCGCGCCAGCTTGGCCGACTACACGGCGCAGCTCCAGAACGCGGTGAAAGACAACTCCGCGTTCCAGAGCGCGCTGACGCAGCTGGCGACGAACGGGTTCGGTGCGCTCGCGGAGCGCCTGGCGAAGCAGAACGACTCGAGCGCGGAGGCCCTCGCCCAGGAAGCGGTACGCGACCGCGGCAAGGCGGAGAAGGCGAACGCTGCCGCGCAGGCGGCGGGCAAGTCTCTCGACGGGGAGCAGCTGACCGACCTGGTGAAGCTGATCGGCGCACTCGGCGCCGGCCGCGGTATCCACGACGTCGCCGACCTGACAGGGCTGGGTGAGGACCGACTGATCGAGGTCGCCAACCTCGCGGCGGCCCAGCTGCGGGGTACCGGAGCACAGGGCGAGCGGTTCCTCTCGGACCTGGTGAAGGCGAACCGTGGCCTGGCCTACGCGAACGGCGGTATCTGGGAGCCGGGCGTGTACGGCGGCGCCGGGGCTGCGAAGGGCCTCATCAAGTTTGCCGAGCCCGAGACCGGAGGCGAGTCGTACATCCCGCATGCGGCAGCGAAGCGGGGCAGAGCCACGGCCGTACTCGGAGCGACGGCAGGAAAGTTCGGCTACGGGCTGGTGCCCCGCACCCTCGTGGATGCCGGGAGCGGCCGTCCACAGATCGTGGTGGTGCAGCAGTCCCCCGCGATCGGCACGCAGACCATCAACGTGGCGAACAGCCCGGCGTCCGCGAACGACATCGCCGCGTCCATGGCCTACCAGCTGCGCCGGGCGCAGCGCGGAGGTCTGCGGTGACCATCGTGCTGAAGGACTTCCAGGTGGAGTTGGGCGGTGTCGTCATCGGGCACGGGACGCGGGTGCCGATGGCGGAAATCGAGGGCCTGGGCCGGGCCCCGGTGCGCGGGGACGTCGTGCCCCGTCCGGGTGCGGACGGGGCGTGGGCGGGCACCGACTGGTACGAGGCGCGGACGATCCGTATCGACTGCGGCATCCGGACGCCCGGAGATCCGGCGGCCGGTGTTGCCATCCTCTCCGACCTGCAAGAACTCGCGGACGCTCCCGAGGCGCGTACGACGCCGGGCGCGGTCATGCCGCTGCGGATCCAGTGGCCCGGCCGTGAGACCCGGGTCCTGTTCGGACGGCTGCGGCGGGTGGACCCGTCGTGGGAGAACGCCGCCGTCGGCTGGATCCCCTTGGATATCGAGTTCGTCGCCGTCGATCCCCGGTTCTACGCAGACAGCACGTCCGCGCTGACGCTGTCGCTGTCCGCGAAGGGCCTCGGCGGGTTGAAGGCCCCCCTGGTTGCACCGTTGAACACGGGGGTCTCCCTACCGGACGAGCGGCGCGGCTGGGTCCGAAACGGCGGCACCCTCGCGGCTTGGCCGTCGCTGCGGATCACCGGGCCGTGTATCGACCCCCGCATCTACATGCCGAAGACGGGCCAGCTCCTCCAGCTGTCCGTCTCGCTGACCACCGGCGAGTACATCGAGATTGAGACACGGCCCGGGACGCGGTGGGCGCTGCGCAACGGCGCCGAGAACGTGGCTGCCGGCATGTCAACGGACTCCCGGCTGGACCGCTTCCAGATCCCTGTGGGGTCCACCGAGCTGTGGTGGACAGCCCGCGGCTACTCCTCCGCCTCCCGCTTGTCGGTGACCTGGCGGGCCGCCTTCAAATCCCTGTAACCCCCTCCCCAAGGACTACCTGCTCATGACGCTGATCAACCCCCCTCTCCTCGTCCACGGCGGCACCCACGCGGCCAGGGCCTTCCGCATGATGGTGAGGGACCTGAGCCACGGCGCTCAGGGCATCACGGAGTCGGACGACCTCAAGGTCACCCAGCTCGCGACGCCGGGTATCGGTGTTCGTGTCGGGGACGGCTCTGCGGTCATCCGCGGAGCCATGGCGTGGGGGCAGGGCAGCTACACGCAGTACAACGTCGGCTTTCACAGCGTGCCGGTCGCCCCGACCGGTGTCTCCGGCCGCTCGGACTTGCTCGTGCTGCGTGTCGAGGACCCCGAGTACGAGGGTGTCCGCAACCCCGAGAAGGACGACATCGGCTACTTCCACGTGATCCCCAACGTGACGGCGAACACCGTGAAGCCGCCCGCCGGGATGACGGCCGTCGCCCTCGCGCGGATCGACCTTCCGGCGAACACCCGCGTCGTCACCGACTCGATGATCAAGGATGTGCGGACCATCGCGAACCCGAGGCGGGAGCGACAGCTGCACACCGCCTCGCCGGGCGAGGATCAGAACTGGGCGGGGAACAGCGGCAGCTGGGCCGACTGGCCGCCGGCCTCCCGCTTCGATGTCCGCGTGCCCACCTGGGCGCGCCGGGCCCGCGTCGTCATGACGGTCTCCGGCCTCCAGGTCATGGGGAGCATCTGGGGTTCCACGGCCTTCCGGCTCGGCGGCGTGCAGGGCCAGTCGATCATGATCGATGACGGCAGCACCCACGGCGACGGGTCCGTCCGTATCAACGCGATCTCCGCGGACAGCATCGACGTCCCGGCCGACATGCGGGGCACCACCCAGCGCCTCCAAGGGATGGTGTTCCTCACGAAGGACAACGCGGGCTCCCTGCAGGCCGACATCGTGACGACGGTCATCGCGGACATCGAGTTCGAGGAGGGCATCTGACCATGTCCACCTACCGCTACCGCGTCCACGACGCCCTGACTGGCGACGTCGTCGTTCCCGATCTTCCGTTGTCCGGTGTCGAGTTCGGACCTGGCCTTTCGGAGCCCGGCGACCTGTCGGGGGAAGTACCCGTGCCGTTCAGGCATCTGGTGGGCTCCACGATCAGCCCCGCGAACACCGTGCTGGTGGTGGAGCGGGACGACACCGTGCTGTGGGGCGGCCTGATCTGGCGGGCCGAGCCGGAAGGCGACAAGTTCCCGATCGAGGCGGGCGGCTGGGGCTCCTACCTTCAGCGCCGCCATGACGTTCACGGCCAGCTTGACGGGCGCGGCCCGTACGTCCACGCCGACGCCTGCCAGGTCATCCGCGATGTGTGGGCGTACGCCCAGGGGCAGCCCGACGGCAACCTCAACGTGATGGTCGACGGGGCGGCGAGCCGGACCAAGGTGGGCACGCCTGCTGAGCCGTACAAGGTCGAGTGGTGGGAGGCCCCCGTCCTCGGCGACATCGTGGACGACATGACGAAGGTCGAGGGCGGCCCGGAGTGGACGGAGGAAACCGTCTATTCGGACTACTCGGCCGGTCGGCCGTCTGGGCAGATTCGTCTCGGGTGGCCGCGTCTGGGGACCCGCCGCAGCGACCTCATGTTCGCGTCCGGCGTCAACATCGTCGACGTCGCCCCGGTGACGTACGACGGGGACGCGTACGCGCAGGTGATCATCGCGCTCGGCGCTGGCGAGGGGCGGGGGCGTCGGCGTGCCATCGATGCCGTCCGCAATGGGCGCCTGCGCATGGAGCGAGTCCTCGAAGTGTCGGGCGAGAAGGGCAACGACCGTCTGGCGGCGCGGGCCCGCCGTGAGCGTATCGCCCGGCAAGCTCTCGGCGAGGTGAGCGAGATCCAGGTCATCGACCATCCGGCGGCGCCGATCGGGTCGTGGCAGGTCGGTGACGACGTGCGGATACGTATCCACGACCAGTGGACGAACTGGGTGGGCTGGTGCCGGATCACCGGCTGGCGGATCCGGCCTCCTCAGGGTGATGACGGGGAGCGGGTCACGCTGTCGCTGGCCCGTGCCGACCGATTCGTCTACGGGGGCTGATGTGGCGAGCAACCTGACGCAGATCGCCTCCCGGCTTGCGGATGTCGAGCGCAGGCTGACGGGGCAGGCGCGCACGGCGAGCTTGGCGTACTCCTCGGTCGAGGCGGGCGCAATCGAGGTCTACGACGAGGACGGTGTCCTGACCGGCACCGTCGGAGTGCAGTTCGACGGGACGACCGGCGTGGCCACGTTCAATGGTCCTCCGCCGCCGACGCCCGCCGCCCCGCAGGTCGTGCCCGTGTTGGGCGGCCTGCGTGTCGGCTGGGACGGTGCTTTCAACGACGCGACGTCCCCGCCACTGAACCTCGGCCGGGTGCAGGTGCACCTCCTGTTGGCCGCGGACGAGCCGTTGGATATCCGGAACCCGGCGGCGACGATCGAGGGCGCGTCCGGGGCGACGGTGACGATCGCGGTCAGCGACTACGTACCCCGGCATGTCCGCCTGGTGGCGCTCAGCACCGCCGGCATCCCCGGCCCGGGGTCCGCCGCGGTGATCGCCGCCGCACGCCAGGCTGTCGGGCAGGACCTCCTCGACGGAATCGTGTCGGAGATCAAGCTTGCCGAGAAGGCCGTCACGGAAGCGAAGATCGCCGTCGGCGCCGTGGGGACGGCCGCGCTGGCAGATGGAGCGGTGCTCGCGGACAAGCTCGCGAAGGCGTCCGTGACCGGCGACAAGATCGGGTCCGGCGCCGTCACCTTGAACGCACTCGGTGGCGTGTTGGCGGACGGGATCACTCAGCACTACGTGGATGCGCTCGCCGACCCTGCTGCTTGGACGACGGCCGTCGTCGGCGCCGGGGCGAAGTGGGTTCACCTGACGGGTATCGCGGACGCCCCGACCGGGCGGACCGTAGGCCAGGCCACCGGGTACACCGTGCTGCGCGGCTCCACGCCGATCCCGTACGACCCCGACACCCTTTACCGGGTCTCGGCCCGCGTGCGGACCCTTGCTCCGTCCGATTCCGGCACGGACAGCATCTACGTGGGCGTCTTGGGGTTCGGTGCGGACGGCAAGACCATGGTGAACCGGGCGGGCGTGAACACGATCAGCTCGCACTATTACTGCGCCGCGTCACGCACGCCACTCCCGGCCGGCTCCGGATGGCAGGTATTCACCGGCTACCTGCGGGGCCGGGCGCTGGCGGGCGCGTCGGGCTCAGCGGGGGTTTGTTCCGATCCCCGGGCCCCGGGCAAGCTTCACGATCAGGTGCGGTTCCTGGTGCCGTACCTCTACCTCAACTACGAGTCCGCTTCGACGGGTGCGGCCAGCGCCACCGGGGTCATGCAGGTGGACGCCGTCACCGTAGAGATCCTCAAGACCGGCATCGTGGACAGCAGCAACATCGTGTCCGGGTCGGTGACCACGGGCGCCCTGGCGACCGATTCGGTGACCGCGGGCAAGGTCGCAGCGGACACGATCAGCGGCCGGGAGCTCCAGGCGGCTTCGATCTCCGCCGGGCATGTGGTTGCGGGCGCGATCACGACGGACAAGATGACCGTCGTCGGCACCGCGAACGTCCTGGCCGACCCCAGCTTCGAGGGTCCGCCAACGGTCGCCCTGGTGGCAGCCGTTACCTGGGCGACCCAGGACAAGACCATCGGGAACGGGTCTCCTTCCTCTCTGCGGATCGACGCCGTGTCTGCGACTGCGGTCTACCGGGCGGTGGATCTCACCCTGCTGCCTGCGACTCCCGGCGATCAGCTGTACCTGGCCGCGGACTACTACGTCTCCGAGGACTGGGTGGGCGCGGAGATCAGCTTTCACGTCCGGTGGGAGGCCGGGGACGGAAAGATCCTCGGCTACGGCAAGGCCCGTACGGTGAGCCCTGTACGGGCGCAGTGGGCCCGGCTGTCCGCGACGGCCACGGCACCGGACGGGGCAGTCCGCGGACGCGTTCGGGCCGAGTCCGGCAACTCGACGGCGGGCACGCTGTGGTGGGACAACGCCTGTGTCCGGCCGATCGTGGCCGGCGTGCAGATCGCGGACGGGGCGATCACCGCACCGAAGGTGTACGCGGGTGCGATCACCACCGACAAGCTTGCGGCGTTGGCGGTGACGGCGGAGAAGATCGCTGCCGCATCCATCACGGCGGACAAGGTGGCCGCGCTCGCGATCACGGCCGAGAAGCTGGCGGCGAACTCGGTGACGGCGTCGGCCATCGAGGCGGGCGCCATTGAGGCCATCCACATCAAAGCGGGCTCGATCTCCGCCGACAAGATCGCCCTCGGCCTCGACGGCAACATGGTGGCCGACAGCAGCTTTGAGGGCGAGGTGGCGTTGAAGCGCGTCGCCGCGACGGGCGGCTGGAGCATCGTCAGCCCGGGCCGGAATACGGCGAAGGCGTTGCGGGCCGATTGCACTGCCTCGACGGCTACGGACCGCGTCCACACCCTGGGGATCTTCGCGGCGACGCCGGGGACTCGAGTGTGGATGGCGGCGGACTACCAGGTCAGCGCCGACTGGGTGGGCAAGCGGGCACAGGTGTACATCCGGTGGGAGGACGCGCAGGGCGGAACGCTCGGCTACAGCCGAGTCGTCAGCGCCACCGGTTCGGCGGGCAAGGGCTGGTTGTTCATGTCGGGGACCGCCCCGGAGCCGGCGCCCGCGCAGACGGCAACGGGCCGGATGCGCCTCGCCGTGGATGCGGGGACCGCAGGCACCGTGACGTTCGACAACGTGGTAGTCCGGCCAGTCGTGACATCTGGGGCTCCGGGGGGTCGGGCCGAGATCTCTCCGGAAGGCGTGCGCCTGTTCGACGCGGATGGTGAGGAGTCGATCTCTCTCGTCACCGGCAAGCCCCAGTATTTGACCATCACCAACGACGGTGTTCCCGTCGCAACGATCAACGAGAACGGGCACGGCTCCTTCAACGACCTCTCGGTCGCAGGGCAGTTGACGATCAAGGGTGAGCGTCTGGAAACGCAGCTCATCGACCTGGCCCGCGGGGTGGTGGCCATCCACTCCACCACCCAGGGCGTGGAGGCAGCGATGGGCGCGGAGACCGGCTACATCGAGCTGCCCGTCAGGATCGAATCCGACCGGCAGTACCGGATCGTCGTGGACGCCTACCTGGATCCGTCCGCCGGAAACGGCGAGCACATCCTCTTCCTGCGCGATGGGGGCACCGGCGAGCCGACCGTGACGTCCCGGCAGATCCAGAGCATCATCGTGCCCGCCGGCGGAGGCTGGCAGCGCGTCCGGTTGGAGCACACGTGCTCAGGTGCCTCCCTCGGCGCGGGCACCCACCGGCTGCTGAGCACCTTCCTGTGGAGGTGGGGCGCGGCCGGCGGAACGGTGTCGATGTTCGGCGGCGGGGAGTACCCGGCCGTCATGTACGTCGAGGACGTCGGGAAGGCGATCGCGTCGACGGGAGAACTGAACCGGGGCACGAGCGGCGGTGGCACGGACCCGACGAAGCCTGCGACTCAGCGGTACGAGAAGACGTACGGGGCATCCTGGTCGGGCACCTACACCAACCGGAGCGGATACAGCAGCTACCACGGGAACCAAATGCTCCAGGGCTACTACTCCTCGACCAACGGGACGACCGCTTCGCTGGTGGGCTTCCCGACGGCCCTCACCACGGATCTCAGCGGGGCAAAGATCGAGAAGGTCATGTTGTACCTGTACTTCGAGCACTGGTACTTCGCGGCCGGCGGTTCGGCGGTGATCAAGCCTCACGGCCACACCTCGAGGCCGGGAAGCTTCGGCAGCGACGGCGCGTCGATGACGGTGAGCTGGCGCCGGAACGAGGGCAAGTGGGTCGACATCACGTCCCTTTTCGACGCGTCGAAGAGGGGCATCGCCCTCGACCCCAACTCCACAAGCAGCACCTACTACGGCCGGGCCCACGGCGTTGGCCAGCAGTATCCGCCACAACTGAAGGTGACCTATGTGAAGTAGACGTGCTGAGCCATCATCCAGGGCGGTTCCGGGCCAGCTTCAGCCGTGCCGCAGGTGAACCTGCCGGATGTCGGTGCCGAACACCTCAAGTCGCCGTCGGATAGCCGGGCGGCCTGAAGGAGTTCCTCTTGCCCAGCAGCTCTATCTCCTTGCGGATCGCGGCACGCTGGTCAGAGGAGGCTTTCCCATCCGGTTGAAAAGCAAGTTGCAGGCGTCGATGATCCGCTCGGCCTCCTTCGGCTCGTACTGCGCCCTGAACTGGGCGTCGACCTCGGTCTGCCCTCCGGTGACGAGCTGGTCGGAAGCGTGCAGCTTCGCAGTTTCTCGGACGGACAAAGGTACAAGCCCGCGCGTTGAGTGGCCTTGAGGGCCAATGGCGCCCGGGTTCAGTAGCGGAGAGGTTCGTCGTCTACTCGTCGAGTTCGTGCCGGACGCGTCGGGACGGGTTGAAGGTGTAGAGGTCGAGGATGCCGGGTGGGTTGGCGAGGCCGGGGCCTCCGTTCTTCACCCAGGCGGTGATGTCGTTGGCGGCGTCGGAGTCATTGACCTGGCCGAGCCAGACGGGGCGGCCGCCGGCTTTGCGGCCTTCGGCCGAGGGTTGGATGACTATGACGTTGGCGCGTTCACAGGCGTCGAGGCAGTCGGTCCGCCGGACGATTGCCACGTCCGCCAGCGAGGTACGCAGGTCGGTGAGTTGGGCTGCGTGGTCCAGCCGCGGGACTTTGGCGGGAGTGCCGCAGCAGCAGCCGCGGCAGACGGTGACTGTCGGCCGGGCCGCCCCCGGCGCGGGGGCGGCCTTCTTGCCGCGGCGGCTCACTGGTCGTCCCGGGAGCGTGCGGCGGCTCGGTTCCAGGCGGCGTCGCGCAGCAGGCGCAGGCCGTTGAGGCCGACGATGACGGTGGATCCCTCGTGACCGAGCACGCCGAGTGGCAGCGGCAGGTGCCCGACCAGGTCCCAGATGACCAGGCCGGAGATGAACACCGCGGCGATGACCAGGTTCTGCACTACCAGCCGACGGGCGGCGCGGGACAGGGCGATCACGGTGGGGACGGTGGCGAGTTCGTCGCGGACGATGACCGCGTCGGCGGTCTCCAGGGCGAGGTCGGAGCCGGCGCGGCCCATGGCGATGCCGGTGTGGGCGGCGGCTAGGGCGGGGGCGTCGTTGACGCCGTCACCGACGACCAGCACCTTGCGTCCGGCTGCTTCCTGCCCGCGGACGGCGGTGACTTTGTCCTGGGGCAGGAGTGCGGCGCGGACGTCGGTGATGCCTACCTCGGCGGCGAGGCGGGTGGCTGCGCGCGGGTTGTCGCCGGTCAGCAGCATGGGGGCGGAGCCGGTCAGCGCGTGCAGGGCCGTGACGGTGGCGGCGGCGTCGGGGCGGAGCCGGTCGGCGATGCCCAGCACGCCGATGGGGGTCCCGTCGCGCTGGATGAGGACTGCGGTGCGACCGCATTCCTCCAGTTCGCCCGCCACGATGGCGGCGCGGGCCGAAGCCGAGTCCACAGTGTCGTCGAGCAGCCGGTCCGGCGCACCGACCGCGATGGCGTGGCCGTCGACGGTGGCCGTCACCCCGACTCCGGGGGTAGAGGCGAAGCTTCCTGCGGCGGGCAGGTGGAGTCGTCGCTCGCGTGCGGCGTCGACAATGGCACGTGCGAGGGGGTGCTCACTGGGGTGCTCGGTGCTGGCCGCCAGGGTCAGCAGGCCGTTCTCGTTGAGTTCGGATCCGGCAAGGGGGCGGATGTCGGTGACGCGTGGGGTGCCTTCGGTCAGGGTACCGGTCTTGTCGAGGGCAACTGCGTCGACCTGTCCGAGGCGTTCCATGACGACGGCGGACTTCACCAGGACGCCATGGCGGCCGGCGTTGGCGATGGCGGACAGCAGCGGCGGCATGGTGGCCAGCACCACCGCACACGGGGAGGCGACGATCATGAAGGTCATGGCCCGCAGCAGCGAACCCGTGAGGTCCGCGCCGAAGGCGAGCGGAATCGCAAAGACGGCCAGGGTGGCGAAGACCATGCCGAGGCTGTACCGCTGTTCGACCTTCTCGATGAACAGCTGGGTCGGCGCCTTGGTTGCGGAGGCTTCCTCGACCATGGCCACGATCCGGGCGATCACAGAGTCCGAGGCGTCCCGCTCGACCTTGACCCGCAGGGCCCCAGTGCCGTTCACGGTACCGGCGAAGACCTCGTCGCCGGTCTCCTTCGCCACAGGGAGGGGCTCGCCGGTGATGGTGGCCTGGTCGACCTCGCTGGCCCCCTCCAGGACCCGGCCGTCCGCGCCGACGCGCTCGCCGGGGCGGATGAGGATGGTGTCACCGACCGCGAGGTTCTCGGTGACGACGGTCTCCTCACTCCCGTCGTCGGCAACGCGTGTGGCGGTAGCGGGTGCAAGGTCGAGCAGGCCGCGGACCGCGTCTTGAGTCCGCGCGGTGGCCAGCGCCTCCAAGGCGCCGGAGGTGGCGAAGATGACGATCAGCAGCGCGCCATCCATCACCTGCCCGATGGAGGCGGCTCCGACGGCGGCCACGATCATCAGCAGATCGACATCGAGAGTCTTGTCCCGCAGCGCCTGGAGGCCGGCCCAGGCCGGCTCCCATCCGCCCGTCACGTAGGCGAGGGCGTACAGCGGCCCCCACGTCCAGGCCGGGGCGCCGGTCAGCTGCAGCGGCAGAGCTGTCAGGAACAGCGCCAGCGCCGCGGCTGCCCAGCGGGCCTCGGCGAGAGCGAACACCCGCGTGCGGCGCCGTGGAGCCGCCGCCGAGACGGTCGACGCAGCCCTCTCGGGACGCTGGAGTAGAGCAGGAGGCATGACAAAACAACCCTTCACGGGTGGAAGACGGCTACACCTCCACCGTACAGGAATACCTGAACAGGTCTTCATATACGACCGGTAGGATGGCCCTCATGGGCCATGGAATGGATGACAAGCACGCAGCCACCACCCGCGAACGGCTGGACGCCGTGGGGACCGCGGACGTCGCAGCCACCCTCCAGGCCCTGGCCACCCCTTCCCGGCTGCGCATCCTTGCCCGTCTCCAGGAAGGTCCCTGCGCGGTCGGTGACCTCGCCGAGGCCGTCGACATGGAGGCCTCCGCCTGCTCTCACCAGTTGCGCCTGCTGCGCAACCTCGGCCTGGTCACCGGCGAACGGCGTGGCCGCTCCATCGTCTACGCCCTCTACGACCACCACGTCGCCGAACTCCTCGACCAGGCCCTCTTCCACGTCGAGCACCTCCGGCTGGGCCTGCGCGACGAACCCATCGCCGAATCTGCGTCTGCGGCGGCGCCTCTGTAGCAGCTCTCGCCGCACCCCTGCCCGCAGTCCCGCCTGCGGCAGCCGTGCAGCCGCTCCCCGAGCTTGCTCGTACGATGAACCCATGACCACCGCCGCGCAGCCGTCGGGCCGCCGCCCAGCCGGGCGTGGCCTTGTGCTGCTGGTGCTCGCGGTGCTGGCCGGTGTGCTGGCGATGCACGGCCTGGGTCCCCGGCCGGCTGCTGCGGCGATGCCGGCGGATGGCGGTGGGCGCGCCATGGTGATGACCCAGGAAGCATCCGTACATCCGGCGGGCGGGGACTGCTCGCACACCGCGGGTGGATCGGATCACCTGAATCACGCGGACGGGACTTGTGTAGCGGCCGGAGTCGGCGCCCCGTACGTGCCGCCCGCGCTGGCCGCCGCCCTCGACGTCGCACCCTCTGTCGCGGCAGTCCCTGGCGGCGTCGCGACGGTGACCGAGGCCGGGCGGGCGCCGCCTGACCTGTCCGAGCTACAACTCCTGAGGATATAGAGCGGCCCGCACGGCACCTTCTTGCCCCGATCCCTGCCGGTGACGGTGCCGCGCCCCGCCACATCCTCGTTCCGCATCGGCACAAGCCCGCTTCAGGGCTGCGCATCAAGGAGTTGCACCACCATGAACAAGAACCGCTCCCTCATTCGCCGTACCGCCGCTGTCGTGGTGGCCGGCGCGGCCTCGCTCGTCCTCGCCGCCTGCGGGTCGAGTGACAACAGCTCCGCCGGGAACTCCAGCGGCCAGCCGAGTGCCTCGGCGCCGGCTCCGGCCGTGCAAGGCCGGCACAACGCCGCCGACATCGCCTTCGCCAAGGGGATGATCCCCCACCACCGTCAGGCCGTAGAGATGGCCGACCTCGCTCCCACCCGGGCCGCCTCGGCCGAGGTGAAGACGCTCGCCGAGGAGATCCGGAAGGCCCAGGACCCGGAGATCAAGACGATGTCCGGGTGGCTGACCTCCTGGGGTGAGCAGGTGCCCGCCGAGGGGGCCATGGACCACTCCGGGCACGGCATGGGCGGCGGCATGATGACCGCCGAGGAAATGGGCCAGCTGGAGAAGTCCTCGGGTAAGGCGTTCGACACCGCCTTCATGGAGCTCATGATCAAGCACCACGAGGGCGCGGTCGCCATGGCGAAGACGGAGAAGGCCGACGGCACCTTCCCCGGCGCCAAGACGATGGCCGACGCCATCATCACCTCCCAGACCGCCGAGATCGCCCGGATGAACAGCCTCCTCGGCAAAAACTGACCCCACACCCGGCAGGGGGTGCCGCGGGCCTTACCCGGCCCGCAGCGCCCCCTGTTCCCTTTTCTGTGGTAAACCCCCTCGCGATATACCCCTAGGGGGTATATGTAGCGATGTGGCCGCGGGAGCGGACCGCACCGGACGGGAACGGGGATGAACGTCATGGACCACAGCGCCCACCACACCAGCACCGCGCACGACCACGCCGCACACCAGGGACACGGGAGCCATGGCGGGCACGGTCCGGGCAGCGTGACCTGGGGCGCCGCCGCGAAGGCGACGCTGCACTGCCTGACCGGGTGCGCCATCGGCGAAATCCTCGGCATGGCCATCGGTACCGCCCTGATGTGGGGCAACCTCCAGACGATGATCCTGGCGATCACGCTGGCGTTCGTCTTCGGCTACTCGTTCACGCTGTTCGCGGTCCGCAAGGCAGGCCTGGACTGGAAGATCGCGATCAAGGTGGCACTGGCCGCGGACACCGTCTCGATCGCGGTGATGGAGCTCGTCGACAACGGCATCATCGCCATCACGCCCGGGGCGATGGACGCACACCTGTCGGACGCGCTGTTCTGGACGTCGCTGCTGGGCGGCTTCGCCGTGGCCTTCGTGATCACGACGCCGGTCAACAAGTGGATGATCGGCCGCGGTAAGGGCCACGCCGTCGTCCACGCCTACCACTGACCCCGCCGCTCGGCACCGCGCCCGGTCGCACCTCACCGTGCGCCGGGCGCGTTCGCGCCTCGGGGCGTTAGCTGGAGGTACCGGGGGCTTCGAAGGCGGCCGCCCCGGATCCGCCGGCCTCGCGGGGAACGGAGGCACCCTGATGTCCAGCACCGTCAAGGACATGCTCGCCACCTACCCGGCCGACCTCGGCGACATCGACCAGGCCAAGCTCACCTCCTGCATCGAGGAGTGCATCACCTGCGCCCAGGCGTGTACGGCGTGTGCGGACGCCTGTCTGTCCGAGGGCATGGTGGGTGACCTGGCGAAGTGCATCCGAACCGACATGGACTGCGCCGACATCTGCACCGCGACCGCGGCGGTGCTCTCCCGTCACACCGGCTACGACGCCAATATCACCGCCGCGATCCTGAAGGCGTGCGCCATGGTCTGCAAGGCGTGCGCCGATGAATGCGGGCGGCACGCGGACATGCACGAGCACTGCCGCATCTGCGCGGAAGCCTGCCGCTCCTGCGAGCAGGCATGCGACGAACTCCTCGGCGCCCTCGGCTGATGAGGCCGGAGCGGGTCAGCGCGGCTGCGGGTCCTGCCCGCGCTGGCGACGGCGCCCGTAGCGGGTTACCCCGCGCGGCTTGAACACCGACAGAGCGGCCGCCGCGAGGAGCACTAGCAGAGCGGCGGCCGCGTCCGCGACCAGCTGGATGCGCATGCCCTGAAGCTCGCCGCCGGCGAGGGCGGCCCGGGCGGCCGCGTCGGCGAGGTGGCCGACCGGCTGCATGTGGACCAGCAGCAGAAGGGTCGCGATCACGGTGATCAGAAGTTTCGCGATGACCCAGTAGTGCCGCAGTAGCCCCCACACCGTGCCGAGTGACTGCACCAGGCCGGTCAGCAGGCAGGCCACGCTGAACGGGACGATCACGTACCAGCCCACCACGTCCATGGCCAGGTAGGCGCCCCGCACCGTCTGGGGTGAGCTGCTGGTCAGGCCGGCGGCGGCGAGGGCGAGGAACGCCGCGACCGCGCCCAGCCAGCCGACCGAGGAGGTGACGTGGAGGGTGAGGGTCAGCTTGCGCAGCCGGGGCGGGAACGGGGTCACGGCGTATGCCCGGCCATGCCGCCGCCGGCCAGGTGCACGATCACGAACACTACGACCAGCACGACGGCGATCGCGGCGGAGATCTTCACCCAGCGCGGCGCACCCTCGCCGTCGTCATCGTGACGGTCCGCTGTCCCTGCCATGACGCCTCCACATTTTTCGAGACACAGTGTCTCTATCTGAAACTGAGTGTATGCCCTGTGGATGTCCGTATCCTGGGTGGGTGCCGAAGCTGTGGACCGAGACGATCGACGCGCACCGCGCCGCCGTACGCGAGGCGATCCTGGACACCACCACGAAACTGGTGGCCCAGGGCGGTCTGCGGTCGGTGAGCATGTCCCAGATCGCCGAGCAGGCCGGCATCGGCCGCGCGACGCTCTACAAGTACTTCTCCGACGTCGAAGCGGTGCTGCTGGCCTGGCATGAGCGCCAGGTCACCGCCCACCTCCAGCAGCTCGCGGGCATCCACGACCAGGACGGCACGGCCGTCGAGCGCCTGAAAGCGGTACTGGAGGCGTACGCGGGGATCGCCCGGAAGCGGCACGGTGGCGAACTCGCCGCCCTCCTGCACCAGGGCGAGCACGTCACCCACGCCGAGCGACACCTGCACGGCATGCTCCAGCACCTCCTCGCCGAAGCAGCGGAAGCCGGTGACCTGCGCTGCGATGTCCCGCCGGCCGAGCTCGCCCAGTACTGCCTCCACGCCCTGACCGCCGCGGCCGCCCTCACCTCCCAACCGGCCGTGACCCGTCTGGTCGCCGTCACACTGGATGGCCTGCGCCCGGTTCCCTGAACCCACCCAGACCACCGCTTCGTGTGATCAACAACGGGGGCAGCCGACAACGCCTTCCAGTCGCCGGATAGGGTCACGGTGTGATCACGGCCCGCTCTGCTTTCAGCACGACGCGGACCCGCCGCCAGGCGGGCCCGCTGCGGCTGCTGTGGCTGACCGCGCTGCTGTTCGCGTTCCTCTACACCCACGCCGCCGGAGCTGACAGTGCCTCCGCACACGTCACCGGCGGCGCCGTCGCGGTCCCCTACCTGGCGCCCGCGGACACCAGCGACGCCCCTCACCGGGACGGCCAGCGGCCCGAGCGCCATGACGACAACGGCGGTTACTCACATCCCGCGGAGGCGTGCGCCTCCAGCCATCCACAGCAGGGCAGTGACCTGCCCGGCCCGCATCTGGCCGCCGTCGCCGAGCGGACGCCTGCCTTCGCCGCGATGACGCCGCAACAATGGACCCAGATCCGGCCCTGTGGCCTTCCTCCGTCGCACAGTTCCCTCGGTTCAGTGGTGCAGCAAGTGTAGATCCGGGCCCTTTGCCCCGATCTGCCCTGATTCTCATCACCGACCCGTCCCGCTGCCACAGCGGCCGGCCGGGTGATGAGCCGCGCACGCACCCAAGGAACCGCACATGGCCTCCGCTCAGCTCCTCGACGCCCACACCCCGCAGACCCCGCCCAAGGCCCCCGCTGCCGGGCGGGCCGCCCGGCGCAAAGCCCAGCCCTCCCGAAAGCAGTCACTGGCCGCCCGCTACCTCGGCTACGTCGGCTACTTCGTCGGCGCCGGCCTGATCAGTGGCGCCGTCGTCCACCACCCGCTCGACCCCGCCCGCTACACCCGCATCGCCCTGTACGGCGCCCTGGTCTTCCTCGCCGCCACCGTCGTCAACGAGTTCCTCCTCGCCCGGGAGCGCCCCGGACTTTCGCGGATGCTGGTGGTCATCGGCGCATCCCTGATGCTCTCGTTCGGCATCGGAATGCTCAGTGGCGGCCTCCAGCACTTCGAGGACTTCCCCGCCCGGGCAACCGTCCTGGTCCCCGCCGGACTTCTCCTCTCCTTCATCGCCTACGTCGTCAAAGACGCCGACATCCCATGGCAGCGCATCTTCAGCCTCGTCGGCCTGACCGTCCTGATGGCCGCCGCCCTCGCCTTCCTCGGCCTGCGACAGGTCGCGTCCTCGATGCCAGTCGCTCCGGCGGGCGGGCACAGCCACGGCACCGCGGAGCAACCGGCCGCAGACGACCACGCACCCACCAATGCCCCCACCGCCGGTAGCAGTCCCGCCCCGGGAGCCACGCCCGTCAACAAGCCGGCCGCGAAGACACCGCAGCCGGACCACAGCGACGGCCACGCTCACTGACCCGACACCAAGACGAGAGGACTGCGGCGGGCCCGCCCCGCCGCAGCCTCCTTCCTTGTATCCGTACGGCCGCGCCCGCCGGTCCACGAAAACCCCGGCGCGGCCGCAGACCATACGGGACAGGCCCTGTCAGTGCCGGATCTACGCACGTACGGGGGTATCCGACCGCGCAGAAACGTGACGCCTTGTAGCTGATCGCTTACGTTGGGGGATGTGATCGGGCTGTGGCGGGTTCCCTTGGAGGCAGTGCGGCGGGCCCGCAGCGTCCTCCTGCCCGCGCTCGTTCTGCTGATCGCGGCGCATGTGGCCGCGGGTGCACACACCCCGGCTTTCACGGGGCCGCACACCACTGTGGTGGCCGCCAATCCGCAGCATGATGTTCTCGACGGCCTGGGCCTGTCGGCGTTCTCCCCGGGCCCCGCGCATCACCACGGCTCGGAAAAACATATCGATCACGCCGTGGACAGGCCGCGCTCTGCCGGAGCCACGGCCGTTGCGGTGCCTGCGGTGGCCGCAGGCACACTCGTCCCGAATCCCGATGAACCCTGTCCAGGCCTGGCGGTCGGATGGCCGGCCTCACGTGAGGCCGGCCCGCCCGGCAGCGGGGCCGATCTCGCGCTGAACTGCGTCTGGCGGCAGTAGAAGCACGCCGCACCCCCTTGGCCCCCTCCGGTGATCATCCCGGGTGTGGAGGGCTGGGGTGTGCACGCGCGCCCTCTGACCTGCCTATCCAGTGCTCCCCGTCCCAGTGGAGCGCGTAGGAGCTGTACGCACATGCACCGCCTTCCCCTGCTCGACGACTTCGGTCCGCTCTCCCCGGCAGCTCATGCTCCGGTTCCCGCCATCGCCAGCCGGCCCGCACAGCTGGTCGGCAACACCCCGGTCCTGTGGATCGATGAGCCCTTCGCCCCGCCCGGGCACGGCTTCTTCGCCAAGCTCGAAGGCGCGAATCCCGGCGGCATCAAGGACCGCCCGGGCCTCCACATGATCCACCGCGCACGCCAGCGCGGTGACCTGCTGCCAGGGGCGCCCATCATCGAGTCCTCCAGCGGAACCCTCGGACTCGGGCTGACGCTAGCCGGACTGACCTACGGTCACCCGGTCACCGTCGTCTCCGATCCGGGCATGGAGCCGGCCGTCGTCCGCCTGCTCACCGCGCTCGGCGCGTACGTCGACCAGGTCGAGACTCCGCATCCGACGGGCGGCTGGCAAGAGGCCCGCCGGGAACGGGTCGCCGAACTGTTGGCCGCAGCTCCGGGCGCGTACTGCCCGGATCAGTACAGCAACCCGGACAACGTCGGCGCCTACCGGCCTCTGGCCGCCGAGCTGATCGCGCAACTCGGCCGGATCGACATCCTGGTCACAGCGGTCGGCACCGGCGGCCACTCGGCCGGGATCGCGGCCGGGCTGCGGGAGCACTCGCCGGGACTTCGGCTGATCGGGGTGGACTCCGTCAACTCGGCGATCTTCGGCCAGCCCGCAGGTCCGCGGCTGATGCGCGGGCTCGGCTCCAGCATCCACCCCGCCAACGTCGACTACAACGCCTTCTCGGAGGTCCACTGGGTGGCCCCGGGCGAAGCGGTCTGGGCCTGCCGCCGCCTGGCCCGCAGGCACTACGCCTCGGGCGGCTGGAGCGTGGGCGCGGTCGCGCTCGTCGCGGGATGGGCAGCAAGGACCACGCCGCCAGGGACCCGGATCGCCGCCGTGTTCCCCGACGGACCGCACCGCTACCTGGAAACCGTCTACAACGACGCCTGGTGCGCGGAGCAGGGCATTCTCGGCGCGGAGCCCGCGCCGGAGCCCGATGAGATCGCGGCCCCGGATGCGTGCGCAGTGACGGGCTGGACCCGGTGCACTCAGGTCCGCGACCCGCTCGGCCGGGAGCCCGGCCCCCGCGCGATCCGTACCGCGGGCGTCCGGTGAAGGCGCTGAGGGCGCAGGTCGCCTCATTCGACCCGAGCGTGCGGCTGTTGATGGCCAACCAGTTCGCCATCAACCTGGGCTTCTACATGCTGATGCCCTACCTCGCAGACCATCTCGCCCACGGACTCGGTTTTGCGGCCTGGGCGGTCGGCCTGGTCCTGGGCGTACGCAACCTGTCCCAGCAGGGCATGTTCCTGATCGGCGGAACCCTCGCCGACCGCTACGGCTGCAAGCCGATGATCCTCGCCGGGTGCGGCCTGCGCACGATCGCCTTCGCACTGCTGGGGGTGGTCCAGTCGCTGCCCGCGCTGATCGTCGCCTCGGCGCTCACGGGGCTGGCCGGTGCCCTGTTCAACCCGGCGGTACGTGCCTACCTGGCGGCCGAGGCGGGCGAGGAGCGCCGGGTGGAGGCGTTCGCCGCGTTCAATGTCTTCTACCAGGCCGGCATCCTCATCGGCCCGCTCGCCGGGCTCGCGTTGCTGACCTGGGACTTCCGGGCGGTGTGCGCGGCCTCGGCGGTCATCTTCGGCGCCCTGGCCCTGCTCCAGGCACGGGCGCTGCCCGCCCGTCCACCGTCCGACCGCAGTGCGGAGCCGGCATGGCGGGCGGTCCTCGCGGACTGGCGGTCCATCGCCGCGAACCGGCCGTTCCTCCTGTTCGCGGTGGCCATGTCCGGCTCGTACGTCCTGGCCTTCCAGGTGTACCTGGCCCTGCCGCTGCGGGCCCGGGAACTGTTCGGCCCCCAGACCGGCCTCGTCACGGGAGCCGTGTTCGCGGTTTCGGCCCTCGCCGCGCTGTCCGGGCAGCTCAAGCTGACGGCCTGGGCCAAGCGCACCCTGAGCGGGCCCCGGGCAATCGTCTGGGGGCTGGCGGTCATGGGGGCGGCGTTCCTGCCACTGCTCGCCGGACCGTACAACGGTGCACTTGGACTCGCGGCCGGCGTGGCGGGGCTGACCCTGTGCGCGGCGCTGCTGGCGTGGGGCGGGGCCCTGCTGTACCCCTTCGAGATGGACACGGTCGTACGGCTCGCCGGGGACCGGCTGGTCGCCACCTACTACGGCGCCTACAACACCGCGTCCGGCATCGCCATCGCGGCCGGCAACCTCGCGGTGGGCGCCATGTTCGACACCGGGCTTCCGTGGCTGCCGTGGGTGGTGCTGGCCGCGACCGGCGCGGGTTGCGCGGGGGCCGTAGCGGCCCTGGAACGCGGCGGGCACCTGCGGGCACCAGCGGGGAAACCGGCGCTCACCAGCTGAGGTGGATAGGGCGGGGGTGTCGTCCGTCAGGGGGCGGAGTGCACCAGCTCGCGGTGCAGAGGATCGGGGGCGGTGTGGTGGCTGTGACTCCAGCCCCCGAACACCTCGGCCGCGCCCGCCAGGTGCGGGTGGTCGGCCGTCAGATCGCTGTGGACGTGCGGCTTCTCGTCCGCATCGCTGGAGGGCCACAGCCGTACGGCGGTTAGCGCCGCCGTGAAGGCGATGGCGCCGAGCGCGATGACGGCGGCCTGGAGTCCTGCCTCCGCGCCCAGCCAGCCGGCCAGCGGGTAGGTCAGCAGCCAGCACGCGTGGGACAGGGAGAACTGCGCGGCGAAGGCGGAGGTCCGCTCCTCGGGCGGCGCCGAGCGCCGGATGAGACGGCCCGTCGGGGTCAGAACCATCGAGCACGCCGCCCCGAACGCCGCCCACGTCCCGAGCAGCGCGGGCCACCGCCACCCGCCGCCCCCGGCAGCGGTGACCCCGCCCAGAGCGGCGAAGACCAAGGAAAGGAGCAGGGCGCCTCGGAGCATGACCGTCCGGTCGGCGACCTTGTCGAGGACCCGGGGCAGGATCAGGGCGACGATCATCGAGCCCGCGCCGTAGCAGCCGAGAGCCAGGGCGACGTCGCCGGTGGAGCGGGCAAGATGGTCGCGTACGTAGACGACGGTGTTGACGGTGACCATCGCGCTCGCGGCGGCGACCGCGAGGTTCAGGACCAGCAGGGCGCGCAGCCGGGGCGTGGCGAGGAACAGGCGGCTTCCCGCAGTGGCCTTCGCGTAGGCGCCGCCCTCCCACTTCGGCGCCGGGACCCGCTTGGGCAGCACGGCAGAGACGACGAGGGCGGCGGAGGCGAGGAAGCCGCCGACGGTGCCGAGGAAGAGCCAGTTGTAGCTCATGAAGGCCAGGAGGGCGGCGGCCAGCGCCGGACTGAACAGGCTTTCCAGGTCGTAGGCGAGCCGGGACATCGACAAGGCCTGGGTGTAGTCGCGCTCCTTCGGCAAGACATCGGGGATGACGGCCTGGAAGGTCGGGGTGAACGCAGCAGAGGCGGCCTGGAGGGCGAAGATCAGGACGTAGACCTGCCAGACCTGGCTGACGAACGGCAGCATCAGGGCGGCGGCCGCCCGCGTCAGGTCGGCGCCTACCATCAGGGCCCGGCGCGGGATGCGGTCGGCTATCGCGCCGATCGCCGGCGCGATAGCCACGTACGCCACCATCTTGATGGCCAGCGCGGTGCCGAGCACCGATCCGGCCTGGGCTCCCGCGATGTCGTATGCGAGCAGCCCCAGCGCGACGGTGGCCAGGCCAGTGCCGACCAGGGCGATGACCTGGGCGGTGAAAAGGCGCCGGTAGGTGCGGTTGCGCAATACGGACAGCATGCGGGCATCCTTCGCCGGGCGGACAGGCTGACCGCTCCAGCTTACACATCATGTGCACATGTGTGCACATGATGGCGGAAGGGGTCCGGCGCTGCGGTTCCCGGAGGTCGCAGACCTACTCTGTCCCTATGTCCGATAGCGAATCAGTCCCATCTGCACAGGTCGCGCATCTGCGTGCACCCGACGGTGCCCGCCTGGCCGAGGCTGCTGAGGTCTTCGCCATGCTCTCGGACGCGACCCGGCTGCACCTGTTGTGGCTGCTCGCCCAGGAGGAGTCCGACGTCGGCTCCCTCGCCGAGCAGTGCACTGCCTCCCGGACCGCTGTCAGCCAACACCTGGCCAAACTCCGCCTGGCCGGCCTGGTCGAGACCCGCCGGGAAGGCCGGTACGTGCACTACCGGCTGCGGGACGGGCACCTGCGCCGCCTGGTCCAGGAGGCGTTGAGTCACGCCGACCACCGGGTCAGCGGAGAGGCTCCACACGACTGACCGCTACCGGTCTGCGGTTCGGTGGCGCTGGCGCGGTGTGGCGACCCAGGACGGCGTGGCCGGGTGGTCCGCGTGCGGTGGCGTGAGGGCCGGAGTGGATGGTGCGTGCTGTCCGATGGAGGAGAGCACCTGAAAGGGCTGAGGCCAGCCCAAGCCGCCGTATCGGTCAGCGGGGCAAAGTCTGAGTGACGCGCCACAGGCGGCGGGGCAAGTCGCCCTCCTCGAAGGTGTGAACCTCGCTCAGGGTCCAGCCGTCGGCGAGGGCATCGACCAGATCGCGAGGGAAGAAGTGCACGGCGAAGCCGCCGTGCTCGTAGATGCCATCGCCGTGCGCGGTGCCGGCCCCGCAGTGGGCGTCGCCGACGTGCCGGACGGTGTAGACGAAGACCCCGCCCGGACGCAGCGCGCGGCGGATCTCACCCACCAGCGCGTGCATTTCGTTCGTGGACAGGGCCATGCACAGCAGCATGTGCGCGAACACCGCATCCACGGATCCGTCGGGCATCGGCAGCGGCTCGCGGACGTCATGCACCGCGGTGCTCACCCGCTGATCGACCCCCTGGACGCGGGCAGCGGCTTGCAACTGCGCTAGGCCGACCGGGCTGAAGTCGGTGGCATGGACGGCGAACCCCTCGCGGGCGAAGTACAGGGCATCGCGGCCGTGCCCGGCGCCGAGCTCCAGCACGTCCTTCACGCCGGCCGTCCGGAACGCCGCCGCGGCGTGGACCGCCGGGGCGGACGGCTGCTCGCCGTACATGCCCGGGTGGGCGCTGTAAGTGCTCTGCCAGTGAGTCCGCTGCGCGTCCGCCAGCTTGTCCTCTTCCACCACGACTGTCCCCTCCACCTCCGGATGATCCGCTGGTCAGCCTAGACGCGGGGGCCGGACTCCTGTGGGTTCGGCTTCGTCGCCTACGCAATCCGCAGGCGTCCCGCGACCTTCGCCCGCCTGTCGCACGGCCATGCCCGCGCCGTACTGGACGACCACACCCCCTCCGGCGGACCTGCGGGCCTGAGACCTCCACACGTGCGGCTCCCACATCTACCCCGCGAAGTCGAGGCAAGAAGCCGGGAACGTCCACCTCCGCCCCCGGTCCGGTGGCGGTCGGCGTGGAGGGCGGCCTGCACTGTTAGCCCTGAAGGGCCGCCAGGGTGGCGTCCAGGTCGGCGGGGCGCGGCTGATTGTGGGGGAGCTTGCCGAGGACGGCGGCCATGCCGCAGGTGTTGGTCGTGGCGGAGAAGACGAGGCCGGCGCCGATGGCGGCGGCAAGCCAGCGGGCGGGGCGGTAGCGGGCGCCGGCGGCGAAGCCGAGGACGACCAGGGATCCGGCGGCGAGCCGCACCTGGCGCTCCATCGACCATGCGCTTGAGGTGCCTTCGGGGTGGTGGAGGGTGTGGCCCTGCTGGGCCCAGGCGCTGGTGCCGCCGGTGAGGGAGGCGGCGGGGATGTCTGCGGCGGCGAGTTCGGCGCAGGCGGTGGTGGAGCGGTTTCCGGAGGTGCAAACCACCAGGAGGTCGCCCCGGGAGCCTGCGGCCTTGAGAGCGGGCAGGGCAGTGCGTAGGTGGTCTAGGGGGATGTTGTGAGCGCCGGGGACGTGACCTGCGGCGTATTCGCCGGGGGTGCGGACGTCGATGACGGTGTAGTGGTCCGGGCGGTGGGCGGCCTGGGAGGGGAGCACGGCGGTGGGGGTGGTCATGCTGGGTCGTCCTTTCGCAGTTCCGGGAACGGCTGTCCGAACCCGGTATGATACCCCTAGGGGTATTTACGGAGGTGGAAGCGTGGAGCTTGACATGGCGGCCGATGAGCTGAAGTCGGTACTGAACCGGCTCCGGCGGGCTCAGGGCCAGATCGCCGGGATCATCAAGATGATCGAGGAAGGCCGGGACTGCGAGGACGTGATCACGCAGCTCGCGGCGGTCTCCCGTGCCCTGGACAGGGCCGGTTTCGCGATCATCGCGACCGGGCTGCAACACTGCATGGCCGACGGCGGCCAGGCGGCCGGTGACCGGGACCAGATGCGGGCCCGGCTGGAGAAACTGTTCCTCTCCCTGGCCTGACAGCCGGAAACGGTCACACGAAGACGTCAATCAGCATCAGAGCGGCAACGGCCAGCAGCACAGCGGCGAACAGACGCTGAAGCAGCGGACCGGACACTGTGGACGCCAAGCGTTTACCATCCCAGGCGCCCAAGATCGCCGCACCCGTGAACGGCGCGATCACCGCCCAGTCCAGGCCGGCCGCGCCGCCGGAGCGGGTGGCGAGCGAGGCGATCGAGTTGGCGGTGATCACCAGCAGGCTGGTGCCGACCGCTGCCTGCATCTCGAAAGCCAGCACGCTGACCAGGGCGGGCACGGCGAGGAAGCCCCCGCCAACGCCCAACAGGCCAGTCAAAGCCCCCAGCCCCGCCCCTGTAGCAGCGGCCTTGACCGGCCGCACCTGCTGCCCAGCATTCTGAAGTGCGGGACGCAGCATCTTGAACGCGGCAAGGGCCGCGATACCGGCGAACGCGGCGGTCAGCACCGCCTGCGGCAGCCGGGTGGCCCCTGCCCCGGCCAGTGCGGCGGGGATCAGCCCTGACAGGGCGAACGCCGAGCCGGCTTTCCAGCGCACGTTCCCGGCGCGGGCGTGGGCGTAAAGGGCAGTGGAGGAAGTGGCGGTGACGATGAGCAGGCTCGCGGTGGCGGCCGCGACCGGGGTGAAGCCGAGCAGGTAGATCAGGGCGGGGACCGCGAGGACGCTGCCGCCTCCCCCGAGCGCGCCGAGCGCAAGACCGACCACGGCCCCCGCCACGAGGGCCAGGATCAGTGCGCTCACGCTATCGAGCCGCGCTCGTCGACGACCGGCAGCCCCTCCTCCGCCCAGGCGGTCATGCCGCCCTTGACGTCCTGCGCGGCTACGCCTCGTTCGGCCAGCAGTTTCGCGGCCTGCTGCGAACGGTGCCCGGAGCGACAGATCGCCACCACCGGTCTGCCGGTCACCTCGGGCGGCAGCGCGGTGCCGGCGATCAGACGGGAGAGTGGCAGGTGAATTGCCCCGGGCGCGTGCCCGCACTTCCACTCCGGACTCTCCCTGACGTCCAGCAGTACCGCGCTGCTGTCGCCGGTGCGCTCACGGGCCTGGCCGGGGGTGAGGCGGCGTTGGCCGCGTCGGAAGCGGAACATCGTCATCATCTCCTTCTGCGCGTACGGGTTCAGCTGCCGCTGGTGACGGTCAGGCCGGCGCTCAAGGCTGCGTCGAAGCCGTCGTCGACGGCGACCACATCACGGCCCGCTGCGTCGAGCAGCGACGCGGCGATCGCCGCGCGCATGCCTCCGGCACAGTGCACCCACACCATCCCCGCCGGCACCTCGCCGGTGCGCTCGCGCAGTTCATGGACAGGGATGTGCACCGAATCCTTCACGTATCCGTCGGCGCGCTCGGAGTCGCGGCGCACATCCAGCACCACGACCTCCTCGCCCGCGTCCCGGGCCTTCCTTAGGGCGGCGAAGTCGGCGCGCGGGAAGGAACACAGCACATCACCTTCGCTCAGCCAGGAGGCGGGGTCGCCGGTGGCCCCGGCCGCAGGTCGGTCGATACCGACCCGCACCAGCTCCCGCTGTGCGTCGGCGAGCTGGGCGGCGGATTCGGCGAGCAGGGTGACAGGCTTGCCCCACGGGATCAGCCACGCGAGGTAGGTGGCGAGTTTCCCCTCGGCCTCGAAGTTGAACGTGCCCGCCACATGCCCCTGAGAGAAGGCGGTGCGACTGCGGAGGTCGACCACCCACTCCCCGGCGGCAAGCCGCTCGGCGATCTCCCGGCCTTCGGCGGCCTTCGGCGGGGTCAGGTCCACGGTCGCGGGACCGGCAGCGTTCAGGGGGCCCATGTGGGCGTAGTAGGCAGGCACGTCCTCCAGTCCGGCCAGCATCCGCGCCACGAACGCGTCCACGTCCATCGTGAGCGCGTCGTTGGTCTTGCGCTCCCTGCCGATGGTGGTGGCATCGCCCTCGGCCTGGGAGGACGAGCAGAAGCTGCCGAACCCGTGGGTCGGCAGCACCTGCACCGCATCGTCCAATTCGGCCGCGAGCCGGTGGGCAGAGGCGTGCTGGGCTCGGGCCAGCCCCTCGGTCAGTCGCGGCTCGACCAGGTCAGGCCGCCCCACGCTGCCGATCAACAGGGAACCGCCAGTGAACGCTGCCACCTCCCGGCCGTCCTCGACGACCACGAAGGACGTGTGGTGCGGGGTGTGGCCGGGAGTGGCCAGGGCCCGCAGGACCAGGCCCGAGTCGACGCCGACCGTGTCGCCGTCGCAGATGGGGGTGCGGTCGAAGGACACGCGGGCCGCCGCCGGCACGAGGTACTGCGCGCCGGTCAGCCGGGCCAGCTCCAACCCGCCGCTCACATAGTCGTTGTGCACATGGGTCTCGGCCACGTACACGATCCGAACGCCCCGCCCGGCCGCAGCGGCCACCACCCGCTCCACATCCCGCGGCGGGTCGATGACCACCGCAGTCTCCGGGCCTCCGGCCAGATAGCTGCGGTTGCCCAGTCCCTCGGTCTCCAGAGTGTCCACGAAGAACACGGATCGACTCCTTCCCATGAAACGGTTTACCCCGGGGGGTATCTTGTTTCCACTGTAACAGTGATACCCCCCGGGGTATTTCTGGGCGTCTTTGCGTCCCTAGGCGGCATCGCCTCCATCCCAACGGGTACCCGGTGGGGTATCAAGAAACCACAGCGCCATCACGCGAAGAAGGAGCCATCCGCCGTGTCCTACGACCGCACCGTCCGCCTGAGCTCAGGCTTCGACGACACCGTCACCGCTGTCCGTGAAGCCCTCATCGAGCAGGGCTTCGGCGTCCTCACCGAGATCGACGTCACCGCCACCATGAAGGCCAAGCTCGGCCACGAGATGGAGGACTACCTGATCTTGGGCGCCTGCAACCCGTCGCTGGCCCACCAAGCCCTGGAGGCGGACCGGAACATCGGCCTGTTCCTGCCCTGCAACGTCGTCGTCCGCCGCGACGGCGAGACCACACTCGTCCAGGCCCTGGACCCGGGCACCATGGTCACCCTTACCGGCTTGGACGCCCTTCGGCCCGTCGCGGCAGACGCCACCAAACGCCTAGACTCTGCTCTGGCCGCCCTCACCCCCACGCCGGCCGCATAGCGGGCGTCACCGTACGGCGAGGCAGGCGGTTGCGTAGGCGGTATAGCCCGCCTCGCCGCACGCCACCTACCCGTACCTGCAAGGACCCGTCAGTAGACCACTCTGCCCGCCGACGGCTGCCGCTTGCCCTCGCAACTCCCTTCATCGCGATGGCCTGCACCGCCTACGCCGACACCTGTGGTCCGTCCACCGACGCAACCGG
The DNA here is from genome assembly GCF_030063135.1 of Streptomyces sp. G-G2. GTDB lineage: Bacteria > Actinomycetota > Actinomycetes > Streptomycetales > Streptomycetaceae > Streptomyces. The sequence continues at coordinate 18,510 of NZ_JASISO010000025.1, read as the reverse complement.
CATCCTTCCCGCGCCCTAACGCGCCCGCCGCCGTCGGTGGAGACCTGAAGTTTCCGCTGAGCTCCCTCACACCGGTCTTGCGGCGGAAGTCGGCCAATCCGTAGCCAGGCATAGGTGTGGACGGGGAGGAGGCTGCGGGCGCCAACCTCAAGATCGTGCCCGTGGAGATGGGCGCGGACCACGTCTTGATGGGCGAGCCGAAGACTCGAACGGGCAGACCGAGCGCGCACAGGTGGGCGGCAGACAGGCTATACAGGCCGACGCCTATCACAGCAATGACGTTGGGCAGGATTGTCCCCTCGGAGCGGCCCGCGCAGGCGATAGGCGGAGGGCCCAATAGTGCCCGTAGTGTCCATCACGCGCACGTACGATCGGATCAGGCGTGGGGCTGTTGGGAGTGATCAGAGGTGTCCGTGCCGCCGAGCGCCGAGCCCACGTTGTGGGAGTTGCACCGTGCGGTGTCGCAGCTCCGTGAGGACCTTCGCGGAGACCTTGCTCATCTCGCCGCTCGTCTCGATCAGGTGGTCACCCAGGATGTGTACCGGGCTGATCAGCGTGCGACGGAGCAGCGGATCGGCCAGGTGGAGGCTGCGCTCGCCGGCCTGCGCGGTGAGCACGACCAGATCACCGAGCGGGGCGATCAGCAGCGCCGGGAGGACCAGGCGCAGGCTGCGGCCACCCGGCGACTGGTGGTGAGTTCCTTCGTCGCTCCGCTGCTGCTGATTGCCGTGCAACTGTGGCTGGTCTCGCGCGGTACGTCGTAGTAGCTGCTCCACCATATTTGATCTTGGGCGCGGGGAGAATCCGAGAGTCAAGCATGGCAACACCACTGAGTGCTGACGCATTCGTGGCGGCGCTTCGCGCCGAAGGCGTGAACGTCATTGAACGCCCAGGCTGGCGAACCCATAACCGCAACCACAAGGGTTCGTGGGGGCCGCTAAACGGGGTGATGATCCATCACACGGTGACTGAAGGGACCGGGAACACTGTCCGGATCTGCGAGGACGGATACAGCGGCCTGCCGGGCCCGTTGTGCCATGGCGTGATCGCCAAGGATGGCACCGTTCACCTCGTCGGCTATGGGCGGGCGAATCATGCCGGGGCGGGTGACTCCGACGTCCTGGACGCTGTGGTCGCGGAGCGGGCGCTCCCGGATGCGAACGAAGCTGACCAGGATGGTAATTCGCGCTTCTACGGTTTCGAGTGCGAGAACCTGGGCGACGGCAAAGACCCGTGGCCGGCGGTCCAGCTCGATGCGATTGAGCGCGTGTCGGCAGCTCTATGCCGAGCCCACAAGTGGGGTGCGGCCAGCGTCATCGGCCATCTGGAGTGGCAGCCCGGCAAGGTCGATCCGAAGGGCTTCACCATGTCCGGGCTGCGCCAGCGCATCTCCGGTCGCCTCTCCGGCAGCCCCAGCGGTGGCGGCAGTGTCTACACCGTCCGCGGCGGCGACACCCTGTCCGGCATCGGACAGCAGCTCGGCGTGAACTGGCTCGCCCTGGCGCGCGAGAACAACATCCTGTCCCCCTACGTGATCCGCCCCGGCCAGAAGCTGAAGGTACCGAAGTGACCCAGTCGCGCACCGCTTCCGATGCGAACCAGAGAACGATCCGTACGGTGTTCCAGACGCTGCTGGGTCTAGCGGCTGGCTTCCCTCTGATCGTGGACGCGGCGGGCATTCCGCAGACCGCTGCGGGCGTCGCCGTCGCCCTGGTGGTGGCCGCAGCCGTGACCCGAGTCATGGCGCTGCCCGTCGTGCACAATCTGCTGCCGGACTGGCTGTACCGCAGCGGTCCGCCCCCGAAGACGGAACAGGGCAGCGGACAGCTGACCATCGTGGACGACTGATCACGGCGAGCCCCCGGGAATCCGGGGGCTCGCCGCCGTTCAGGCGACGGCCGGTGCTGACACGTAGCGGCCGGCAGGGTAGGCGAGGGCGGCGGCGGGGAGCTGCGCCTCTCGGCCGCTGAGCAGCACGGTCAAGAGGCCGCTTCCCTTCGCGGCTTCCGTGAGGCGGCGAAGGGCTTGTGCGGCAACCGCGTCGGCCGATCCGCGCAGCACGGGGGTGATGAGGGATGGGCGGTGCAGAGCACTCTGGATCTGGGCGGCGACGAGTTCGTAGTGGGTGCAGCCGAGGACTACGTCGGTGACGCCGGGCGGGGTTCGCCGGGAGGCGTCGGCCACCGCTTCGTCGATGGCGGTTGGGTCAGCGTGCTGGACTGCGTCTGCGAGTCCAGGGCAGGCGATCTCGGTGACCGGGAGTCCGGCTGCGTGCTCGCGGATGAGGGCCTTCTGGTAGCTGCTGCCGGTGGTCGCCGGGGTGGCCCAGATCGCGACGGGTCCCCCGGATGCGGCGGCGGTCTTGACGGCAGGGACGGTGCCGATGACGGGGATCCCCGGTTCGAGCATGGCCTTGACTGCGGCCAGTGCATGCACCGTGGCGGTGTTGCAGGCGATGACCAGGGCATCGGGGTTGTGCGCGGCCGCAGCTCGGACGGCTGCTAGGACTCGTTGCCGGAGATCGGGGGTGCTTCGTGGTCCCCAGGGCATTCCGTCAGGGTCGGAGGAGAGGATCAGGTCGGCGTCCGGTCGTAAGCGTCGGATGGCGGCTGCTGCCGCGAGGAGCCCGATTCCGGAGTCGATGAGCGCGATCTTCATATGTCACCTCTGGGTTTCCCGGGCGTCGTCAGCCGGGAGGTTGTAGGGCAGTTGCCGCGAGCCAGAAGGCAGTCCAGAGTTGAACGGGGCCGTCCTCCTCACCTGTTTTGAGGAGGACGGCCCCGGTCACGGGTCGGGCCGTGGGAATCAGCCGGCGGGCTTCATGGTGTTGATGAAGGACTGCCACGCCTGAGGTCCGAAGCGGAAGGCGTTGCCGTCCGGGACCTTGGAGTCCCTGACGGCCATGTCGCCGTTGTCGCAGCGGCCTCCCTGGACGCACTGGCCGCCCTGGTCGTTGCTGTAGCTGGACGAGTACCAGTTGACGTGCAGCTGGTCGGCTCGGTGGGACATCAAATCTCCTTACTGGCTTTCTTGATCATCTCCAGGGATTCCTCGTATCCCGGAGCTATGGCTTGCAAGTCTCGGATGGCCGCTTCGTACTTCCGGACCTCCTCATCTCGCCGCGAGACGCCTGCGCCACCCAGGCTCTCCAGGTAGACGATCGGCTTCAGCGGCTGGGGCAGCTTCAGGTAGGTGAAGCTGCCGTTCATTCCTGCATGGGCGCCGCGATCGAACGGGATCACCTGGACCTTCACGTTCGGCAGGTTCTCGGCGACCTCGGCGATGTGCGCGAGTTGGGCGCGCATCACCTCCCGGCCGCCGACCTGCCGTCGCAGGACGGCCTCGCTGAGGAAGGCCGTGAACTCCGTCGGCGCACTTCGTCGCAGCACCTCCTGCCGGGTCATTCGGACAGCTACTCGAAGGTCCAGCTGGCCTGCGGGTAGGCCCTCGCTGCCTCGGGACATGATGACGCGGACGTACTCTTCCGTCTGAAGCAGCCCAGGCACGAATTCGAGCTCCAGATTGACGACTTGACGCGCGAGGCCTTCGAGTCCCAGGTAGGCCTTGAAACCGGGCTGGCTGACGTCTCGCACATCCTGCCGCTGCCACCAGTCCTTCTTGGTCTTGGTGACCGTCGCATAGCCGCCGAGCTCAGCAGCCTGGTCCTTGCCGACACCGTAGAGCGCGCACAGGGCCGCGACGTCCGCGGGTTCGACAATCCCGTTGTCCGCGGTCTCGAGCCGCGTGAGCTTCGATGGGGCCCACGAGAAGTGCCGCGCGACTTCGGCGCCGGTCATGTTGGCTGCGATGCGGGCCGCGCGGAGTTCCACGCCGAGTTGGAGACGGCATAGCGCGGGGGACGCGGACTCGATGACGGGCCCCTCCGAGCCCCCTGAACCAGCCGTCGAGTGGCTGAGGTCGTTCACGATCACCCTCCCCTACATGTCCCCCACAGTCTGACGGCGAAGATTCGAGCTGCGCAATGCACATTGCCGCTTTTCGCGGAACGTTCGAGCAAATGACGCAACTCCGTTGCTGCGCACGGTAGTTCGATGACAAAACTCGGTCCGCAGAATTCTGCGAGAACACTTCCACGGTAGTCGTTGCGCTGCCATGCTGATCCCCGTTGAGCACGTTGGGTTCGAGTAATTGGACTCAACGTGACCTCGGCGTGTGGCGTGCCCCAAGAACCCCAGGACCGCATGCCGCCCGGAACCGCGACCGACCGAGACGAGGTGCGGCATGCCGTTTCACGAGACCCCCGACGAAGGCCCGACATCAGCGGGCCGACTGTTCCCGAGCCCCCTGACCCTTGAATTCAAGGTGTCCGGCAGACGCACGGGTTCGACTGACGTGGACGACGTGGACGCCATGTTCCCGCGACGCGCCCGCCGCCTGTGCAAGGCGTGGCTCCGACTGGCCGACCAAGAAGACCTGGTCGAGTGGATGGAGCTGGTGGTTTCCGAGCTCGTGACGAACGCTCTGCGCTACGGGCGGGGCTCCACCATCACGTTCCAGCTCGGTGTGGACGACGGTCGCCTCCGACTGTCCGTTGGCGACGGCAACCCGCAGCAGCCGCAGGTCCGCACGGCGGACTCCTCCTCCGAAAGGGGGCGAGGGATGCGGATCATCATCCAGGCGGTCCGCAGTGCCGGCGGGAACTTGGGGTTCAGCCAGGACGGCACCAGCACGTGGTGCACCTTCCCCATCTCCAAGGAGAGACAGCGTGTTTGAGATGTCCAACGACGGCTTACCGGCCGTCGCACCCTCAGAACGGCTTGAGGTCCGCAGCCCCCTGAGCGCATGGTCCAGAGCGCAGGACCTCCAGCCGATGCCCCACTTCACCCAGCCGGATGAACCCCAGGCCGGAGGGGATCGGCCGATCAACGGGCCCGGCACGTGGTCCACCTATCGAAGGCATCCGCGGTCGAAAGACGGCCTGACCCCGGAGGCGTGACATGTCGCGTCACCGGTCCGCCTCCCGACGGCGCTTCTCGGCCCCAAATGGGCTGGCACGCAACGGAGCCGAGGTTTCCCCGGCTCCGGGTCGCGGCCCGACACCCCTTCCGGATCCTGGACCGCTCAGGGTTCGGACCAGGCACCTCGTGCGCGATGGCCCTCTACTCGGGGTATGTCGTCGTCTGGGTTGCCGTGCGCCTGCTGCCCCTCGCCGCGTGACACCGCCCCGCGACGCGGGTACGACGCGCCCGCGCCGATCTCTCGTTCCCCCGCGGCCCCCGGGCCGCCCCAGCCAGAAAGGCGTTCTTGTGGATCAGCTCCCGCCCCCGCTCTGTCGCCATTCCCCTCCGTGTCCGGGGGTCGAGGACAGTAGCCGAGGGGAGGCGCGGATCGTTTCCGCGCACCCCGAACAGGGGTGGAACCTTCTATGTAATGGCGTACTCACGTTCGAAGACAACGGGCAGCTGCTGCCCGATGGCAAGGTCATCCCGTCCCGTCGGCCTCTCAGCCTCGGTAGGGCAGCGGCATGACGGGCATGGTGCGTCCCTCTGGGCAGATCGGGCTGACGGACCGCGAAGTCCAGACGGTGGGTCTGGCCGCCGAAGGGCTGAAAATCGAGGCGATAGCTCGTCGCCTGTCCGTGAGCGCCGGGGCAGTCCAGTCCAGGCTGAAGTTCGCGCGGCTGAAGACCGGCTCTGTGCGGACCACTGCTCTGGTCCATCAGGCGTACGCCTCCGGGCAACTACCCATGCCCAACACGGAACCGCCGGTGCCCCTGACCGACGACCAGGTGCGGGTGCTCGGCTTCCTGTCCACCGGGATGACGCTCGTGGACATGGAGAGCGAGGTGTCCTGGACGCAATGGCGCCTGCGCGAGACATACGGCGACCTACTGGCCGCCCTCGATGCTGCGGACCGGCCCGCGTACGCGATCAAGCGCGCATGGGCGATGGGGTACCTCAGCGCAGGCCAACAGAACAACTAAAGGTCAGCCCCTTCGTGGGGCATCTACGGCGTCCCGGCGCGGGTATGCGGCCCGCTCAGCCTTCCACCGCGTACGCGGGCACGGCACCGGGCCGGGACGCCTCCGATCGGAGCAGCACCCCAATCACGAGGAGCGTACATGTCTGACAACTCCAACTACCGGGGCCGGATCGGCGTTCTCTACGGCGGCGACTCGCCCGAACGCCCCGGATCCATCGCGAGCGCGGAGGCCGCTTTCAAGGCCCTTTCGGGCGCCGGCATGAAGGCGGTGATGATCGACCTCGGCGACATCCGCGAACTCGGCGCCAGCCTGCGGGAGCGCATCGACGTCGCCTTGCTCGCCTGCCACGGGCTGGGCGGCGAGGACGGCAAGATTCAGGGCCTCCTGGAGCACCTCGGGATCCCGTACACCGGGTCCGGAGTCCTGGCCAGCGCGCTCGGCATGCACAAGCCGACGTTCAAGACCCTGTTGGCGGCCCTGAACATCGACACCCCCAAGTCCATCACGGTGCTGGCGGAGCACTCGGTGGAGAGCACCCTGACGACAGTGGAACTGAACCTCGGCTACCCCGTGTTCGTGAAGCCCGCGGGTGGCGGGGGGAGCCTCGGCGCCGGCATCGCCCACGACGCGGACGAACTGTCGGGGCTGCTGCGGGCACGACGCGATCAGCCGTACGCCGAGTACATGGTCGAGGAGTACATCGACGGTATCCCCTGCACGGTGGGCATCCTCGACCAGGGCGGCCTGGTCGTACTTCCGCTGCTGACCTTCGAGACAGACCGCGACTTCTACGACTACGAGGCCAAGCACGACCGGGGGCTTCGCCGCGAAACCTGCCCGGCCGAGCTGCCGGAGGACGTGCAGCAGCGGGTGGAGGAGACCGCGCTGCGGGTGCACCGGCTGGTCCAGGCGCACGGTGTGAGCCGGGTGGACTTCCTGATCGCCCCGGACGGGCGATGCCCGGTGCTGGAGGTGAACACGGTGCCTGGGCTCAGCGAGGCCGGGAACCTGGCGACGATGGCCGCTGCAGCGGGCGTCTCGTACGTCGAGCTGATCAAGGCGGTGCTGGACACGGCATTCACGAAGGTCTCGTACGTTCCCTGACGGCGGCAGAGTGGGGGCATGACTGCTGCCACGACCCATCATGTTCCCTACTTCTCGCAGTGGGAGTCCGCCAGCCTGGTGCCCGAGTTCGTCGCGGGCACCACGGCCGCGTCCGCTGATCCGCTGTGGGAGTCCTCCGGTGCCGACAGCGCGGAGGAGTACGCCTTCTGGGCGCCGCGCCTGTGCGGCATGGCGTGCCTGCGGATGACGCTGGGGTTCTTCGGGCAGCCTGTGCCCCCGTCGGTGCCGCTGGTCCACGAGGCTCTGGCCGCCGGAGCGTATGTGCGCGACGGCGACCAGGTCCAAGGGCTGATCTACGCACCGTTCGCCACCTGGGTGGCGTCCCAATGGGGCCTGTTCGCAGAAGCCCGTCCGCAGCTCTCCGTCGAGGAGGTCGATGCCGAGATCTCGCGGGGGCGCCTGGTGCTGCTGTCGGTGCACAAGACAATCCGCACCCTCGATCCCCGCCCGGAGCGGCGCGGCGGCCACCTGGTCCTCGCCGTGGGCTCTGGCCCCGATTACGTCACCATTCACAACCCCTCCGGGTTCCCGGAGCAATCGCAGCAGTTCCATCAGGTTCCCAGGGCCGACCTCGCCCGGTTCTTCGCCGGCCGGGGGGTCGTACTGGGCCACGCACAGTAGGAGCAACGTGATCCCCCTCTCTCTGGCCTCCGCCGCACTCGCCACCGAAGGCCGGCTCTCCGGTGGCGCCGATCCCGACAGGTTGATCACCGGGCCGCTGGTCTTCGACTCGCGCGACATCACCCCCGGCAGCCTGTTCTGTTGCCTGGCCGGCAAGTCCGTCGACGGACATGACTTCACCGCCCAGGCGGTGGCAGCCGGAGCGGTCGCCGTACTCGCGGCCAACCCTGTCGATGCTCCCGCGATCGTGGTCCCCGACGTCCTGGGAGCGATGGGCCAGATCGCGGCCCGCGTCGCCTCCGAGTTCACAGGCACGGTGATCGGGCTGACCGGGTCGGCGGGCAAGACCAGCACCAAGGACCTTCTGACGTCCATCCTGGAACTGGACGGCCCGACCGTGGCCACACCCCGGTCGTTCAACAACGAGCTCGGCTTCCCCGTCACCGTCTCCAGGGTCGAGACAGGCAGCCGCTACCTGCTGCTGGAGATGGGGGCGCGGGGCCTGGGCCACATCGACAGCCTGTGCGACATCGCCCGTCCCACGATCTCCACCGTGCTGGGGGTGGGCTCCGCGCACATCGGGGAGTTCGGGTCCCGGGAGGTCACCGCCCAGGCGAAGGCCGAGATCGTCCGGGCCTTGCCCGCCCACGGCACCGCCGTCCTCAACGGTGACGACCCCCTCGTGTCTGCGATGGCCGGGGCCACCGACGCCGCCGTGATCACCTTCGGCTTCGGCGAGCACTGCGACATCCGCGCCGAGCAGGTGGGAGTGCAGCACGACGGGCGCCCCCACTTCGTCCTCGTCCACGGCAAGGACCGCAGGCGCATCGAGTTGCGGGTCCACGGCCGTCACAACGTCCTCAACGCGCTCGCGGCGGCGGCCACGGCCGTTGCCGCGGGCATCCCCGCGGACCGCATCGCGCAGGGGCTACGGCAGGCTGAGATCTCCAGCGGCGGCCGGATGGAAGTCACCACTCGCGAAGATGGGGTCACGGTCATCAACGACGCCTTCAACGCCAGCCCCGAATCCGTGCTCGCCGCGCTGGCCGCTCTCGGTGACATCGCGGGCCCGACCCGCCGGAAGGTCGCGGTGCTCGGGGAGATGGCCGAGCTGGGCGATGAAGCGGCCGCCTGGCACGACCAGGTGGCCGAGCATGTGGTTCGTCTGCGTCCGGCCGAGGTGCTCGGTATCGGCAGTACGCACATGGAGCGGATGCTGATGGTCATGACGGACGCCGGTCTGAAGGCGTCGAGGTCGAATGTCGACCCGGAGGTGCCACTGATCGAGGAGATCCGGCGTGTACTGCGGCCGGGTGACGTGGTCCTGATCAAGGGCGCCAACTCCCTCGGGCTCGAAGCGGTCGCCCGCGAGCTGGCCGCCGTTCCGACCTCGTAGGTCCCAGGCGAAGCGGATCGGTAGGCCGCGCTCGCTCTCGCCGGGCGGCGGGGCCTACCCATGTCCGTTTTCGGTCGAGACGCCGCGCCCTGCAAGTCTGTGCAAGTTCCGTGCATGGCATGGGAGTTCGGTGCAAGGATTTCATTCAAGGATTCCGTCAGCACCCGAGCGGGAGGGCATCATGGCTCTGCGCAAGCTTGGCAAGGACCCGGAAAGCAAGACCGGAGGCAGTCCGACGGTCTACCTCGACGAGGAGAAGGACACCTATCTCGTCCAGGGGTGGATCGTTAGCGACGATGTCCGGCTGAAGCAGCTCGACCTGCCCGACCACGAGAGCGTGGTGGAGATCCCGCGGCGGATGGTCCAGTTCTTCGAGAAGGAGGATCGTGACCGCGGCACCGACGTTTGAGCAGCTCCTCGGCGAGGCCCGCACGTCGGCCGTTCACCTGGAGATGCGCGACGGCTACATGGCCGAACCCACAATCGACGCCTGGAAGGCCGGATCACGCGAGGACCTGCTCGCTGACGATCCGGAGTTCCAGCTGTGGCTGACGTGGGTGCGCGAGGCCACCGCTCGCGGGGTGGCCGTACGGCGGGCCCGGGTCTTCTCCGTACCCGAGTCGGACTACATCCGCTGGGAGCACTTCATCTCTGACGCGAACGTGGCGGCCGGTGAGCAGATTCGCTGGCTTCCCCGGCGCAGGGCGACGGACATCGCGTTCCCGGGCAACGACTTCTGGGTCTTCGACAACGAGACCGTGCTCGTTCTGCACCACACCGGGGATGGCGAACCGGCCCCCGACTACATGGAGCTGACCCGGGACCCGAAGGTGCTGGATCTCTGTTCCAATGCGTTCGAGGCGGTGTGGGAGCGGGCCGTCCCGCACGCTGATTACAAGCCGACCTAGCGCGATCTGCTGTGGCCGCGTCGTCGTTCCCCGCCGTGGAGGAGGCCCGTCGCAGCCTCGGGGTGCGTCTGCGTGATCTACGGCGAGCGGGAGGCTTCAGGACGGCACGGGCTTTCGCGGCCCGTGCCGGCTGGAGCGAGTCGAAGGTGTCGCGGATCGAGCACGGCGTCACCTCGCCGAGCGAGGATGATCTGCGCGTCTACGCCGAGCACAGCGGGGCCCCGCAGGACTACCAGGATCTGTTGGCGGCCGCGAGCAGCATCGAAGAGATGTACGTGGAGTGGAAGCGGTTGTTCGGCAACGGCATCGCGCCGGTGCAGGAGGCCGCCCTGCCGTTGTATGAGCGCACCCGGCACTTTCGGATCTACGAGCCGGGCGTCATTCCGGGTCTGCTCCAGACCCCCGCCTACGCTGCGGCGCTGATGGGGCGGATCATCGACTTCTGGGGCATCCCCGATGACGCCGAGCAGGCCGCCCAGGTGCGCGCGGTCCGCAAGGCGGCCGTCCTGCGGGACGCCGGCCGCCAGTTCGGCATCGTCGTTGAGGAGAGCGCGTTGCGGGCCGTCTTCGGGGACACCGAGACCATGGCCGCCCAGCTCGGGCACCTGATGACCGTCTCCCTGTGGCAGCAGGTCAGCCTCGGGGTGATCCCGATGGGTGCCGAGCGGATCATGTGGCCCAACGAAGGCTTCTGGATCTTCGATGAGGATCGCGTCCTGATCGAACTGGCCTCGGCCGAGGTGACGCTGACGCAGCCGAGCGAAGTGGGCACGTACACAAGGATCTTCGCCGAACTCGCCCGGATGGCCGTGTACGGGAAGGCGGCTCGCACGTTGCTCACCGATGCGATCAACGCACTGGAATGACCGGTTGCAAGCAGGTGCAAGTTTCTTGCCCCACACCCCTCTCCCTCCTGACGCTGTCACCACCCCCGCACGCACAGCAACGAGAACGTGGTGATGCTCATGTCCTTCGCGAACACCGAAACCGCCTCGGCCGCCGACATCATCGCGCTGAACGCGGCGCGAGAACTCGGTGAGGCTCTGGAGGCCATCGGCATCGCGCTGCCGTCGTTGCGCGCGGAAGCGAACGTGAACGGCGTCGGATTCGTGAACCTGGGCGGCTGCCCGGCGGATGCGGCCTACACGCTGGCGCACTGGATCCGCGACCACGCCTGACACCTCCCCCGGGGGCAGCACATTTCTCATCTACGCGGCATCGACCACAGGAGGTCTCCATGGCTTGGGGCACTGGCAAGGGCGGCAGTGGCGGCGACGGAAAGCACTCGGGGAACAAGGACCCGGGGACCGCGAAGCCGTCTTCGGACACCAAGCAGCCGAAGCCCGAGCCGAAGCACAAGGGGAAGTAGGCACCGGCATGCCGACGAACCAGGTGGACGGACGGTCCGCGATGCGCGGCCTGCTCGCGGCGGTGAACGAGGACCTCGGGGCCCCGATCGCGCCAGTTTGGGAGGAAGCGTTCTGGGCGCTGCCCCGGCACGCGTTCCTGCCCGACACGGTGTGGGTGGGTGATGACCTGGAAGAGTGCTCCCGGCAGGACTCCGCGAAGGACTGGCTTGGGCACGCCTACGAGGACGACGCGATCGTCACCCAGATCAACGACGGCCAGGACCCTGGGGACGGTGAGCGGTGGGCGTCCTGCTCGGCGTCCGCGCCGTCCATCGTGTTCCGCATGCTCGACATGCTGGACGTGTCCGCCGAGCACAACGTGCTGGAGATCGGTACCGGCACAGGCTGGAACGCCGGCCTGCTGGCCCACCGCGTCCGCTCGGGGTCGGTGACCAGCATCGAGGTCGACCCAGTCTTGGCCGCACTGGCCGCCAACCGGCTGAAGGAGGCGGGAGTGGCGCCGCGGGTGGTCTGCGGTGACGGTGCCCTCGGCCACGAGGACGGAGGCCCGTTCGACCGGGTGCAGTCGACGTGCTCGGTTCGCACCATCCCGCCGGCCTGGATCGCCCAGACGAAGCCGGGCGGGCTGGTCCTGACCGCGTGGGAGTCGCCGTGGCTCTGCTACGGCCTCTTGCGTCTGACCGTCGACGGCCACGGGACGGCCTGCGGGTCCTTCTTCCCGTACTCGGCGTTCATGCTGATGCGCGGGCAGCGTACGGATCTGCGGATCTACCGGGATGTGGTGCGCGAGGACCACGTCCCGGACGAGTCGTCCACCCGTCTGCCGCCGCAGGCCGTGGCCGGTGACGACATGGCCGCCCAGTTCGCGGTCGGCCTGCAGCTGGGCAACGTGTGGCACACCTGGCACCACAACCCGGACGTGGAAGGGGTCGTCACCCGGCTGTGGCTGGCCACCACGGACGCCACTTCCTGGGCGGCCGTCGACTGTGACGGCACGAGGGACGAGCGGTACACCGTGTGGGAGTACGGGCCTCGGCGCCTGTGGAGCGAGGTGACGGCCGCCTACCGCTGGTGGGACGCGGCCGGCTGGCCCGGTCCGGAGCGGTTCGGGATGACCATCAGCCCGGACGGCACGCACACGGCGTGGCTCGACACTCCTGACCGGTTCGTCCCACAGACCAGCTGACTCCGGGCCGTCCCCGATCGAGTGGATCGTTCCCGAAGCCGCTCCCACGTGGGGGCGGCTTCGGCACTTTGACAGGCAGCAGCAGACGACGGGAGCCGATGTGACAGACCAGGAGACCGAGAAACCCGCCCTACCACCCGTGGAGGAGTACCGCTTCCGGTCCGGGACCTTGGCGGCCCTCGAAGGCCGCCCTATGACCACGTGGGCGATGACGCGCCGCCTGCCCCAACTGGTGCGCCGCGGGCTCCGTCTCGGGTGGCGCGTCGATCGCCGTGCCGTGACCGCCCTCCTGGCCTGCCAGGCCCTCTCCGCCGTTCTCGAGGCCGTTGGTCTGTTCGCGACGACCAGCACCATCACCGCGCTCGTCTCCTCCGGGGATATCACCGGCCGTCTCCACCAGGCGTTGCCTTCCATCTGCTTCCTCGCCGGCGCCGCAGCGGTGCGGACGCTGCTGGGATCGCCATCGTCAACGTCTCCAACCGGCTCTCGCCACGCATCTCCCGCGAAGCGGAGTTGGAGATGCTGCACGCGGCCGTCAACGCGGAGCTCGCCGCCTACGACAACCCCGGCTTCAACGATTCCTGGGAGAACGCCGACCGCGGGGCGGACGTCGCCCGCGACCTCATCACCGAGTCCCAGCAGCTCATGTCCTGCGTGGCCTCCCTGATCGCGGCCGCCGGTGTCGTAGCGATCCTCCACCCCCTACTTCTCCCCCTCCTTGTGCTGGCAGTCCTTCCCCAGGGCGTCGCGGGCATGAAGGCGGCCCGCGTCCACTACGAGGCCGGCCGCTCCATGGCAGCTGAGCGCCGGACCCTGGGCCATCTGCGCTGGTACATCGCGGACAAGGAGACCGCCGATCAGCTGCGCTCCGGGACGATGGCTGAGTTCCTGCTCGCCCGCTACCGGGCGATCGGCGCCCGTGTGGATGCCACCACCGACACAGCGATTCACCTGGGCGCCCGGTACGCCTTCATGGGTTCACTCGCCGCCGGCTTGGCCTCCGCCTTGATGTGGGGTGCCCTGGCCGGTCTCCTGGCCTCCGGGCACATGACGATCGCCTCCGCGGGGACCGCCGTTTTCGCGTTGCGGTCCGTCGGCAGTTCGCTGCGCGGCATGGTCGGCTACGGCACTCAGCTGTTCCGCACGGGCCTGTACTTCGACGACTGGGTCGAGTTCACGGAGACGGCTGGCGGCTACCGCATCAGCCGGGGAACGAAGTCCGCGACCAGCCCGGCCGTTGTCCGTGCCGACGAGGTCACCTTCACCTATCCGGCTTCCGACACTCCGGCTTTGGAGAAGGTGACCCTGGAGGTACGGCGCGGCGAGGTCCTGGCACTGGTCGGAGAGAACGGATCCGGGAAGACCACCCTGGGCAAGATCCTCTCGGGCCTCAACCTGGCGGACAGCGGATCGCTGACCTGGGATGGAACCGACATCCGGAACTTCGACGCGTACAGCGTCTGGCAGCACACCGCGGTCGTCCCGCAGAACTTCGCGCATTGGCCGCTGACCTGCCGCGAGAACATCACGCTGGGCCAGCCCCGGGGCGGCGACGAGGCCGTCCTGCGCGCTGCCGAGCAGTCCGGCGCCCACGATGTCCTCGCCGAGCTGCGTAGCGGCCTGGACACCCTCCTGGCCCGCGAGTACTTCGGCGGCGTCGAACTGTCCGGCGGGCAGTGGCAGCGCCTGGCGATCGCGCGGGCTTTCCACCGCCCCGCCGGGCTCCTGGTGATGGATGAGCCGACGAGCGCCCTCGATCCGCGCGCCGAGCACCGGATTTTCACCGGTCTTCGTGAGCTTGCCCGGGACCGGGCCGTCGTTCTCGTCACCCACCGCCTGGAGAACGTGGCCATCGCGGACCGGATCGTCGTTCTTGATCACGGCCGCATCATCCAGCAGGGCACGTTCTCGGAGCTGAGCCAGCAGGACGGGCTGTTCCGGGAGTTGTGGGATCTCCAGCACGACCGCGGCTTGCCCGCGCCCCGCACCGAGCACAAGTAAGGACGATCACGATGGCCACCCACATCAACGAGCCGACGGACGAGCCGCTGCATCGATGGGCTGCACGCCGGGAGCACCGGCTGCGGCCGCCGGGGACGCGCAAAGCACTCACTCTGAGCGCGGGCCCCCAGCGGGCCGGGCACGTCGACCCCGGTGTTCCGCGCTTGATCGTCGAGTGGGACGGATATCAGTGGGTGCCCGTCATGCTCGCTGAGGGCTACGCCGCCGCCCGAAGGCTTCTCGATCCCACCGCTCCCGCCGAGGCTGTTGAGTTGCCGGGGTTCTCCCCGGCGCCGTTGCGCGCTGGCCACGGCCGGCACCGCCGTCCCTGAACACCCCGCCCCCGTACGAGACGAGGAACGCATGGACAACCTGTGGAAGACGATCACCGAGCTTGCCGTCACGTTTGAAGCCAGCGACACCGCGCGGGCTTTGTCCATCGAGGAGCAGTGGACCTTGCAGGTCCTCAAGATCGGCGAGGAGTTTGGGGAGGCGGCCCAGGCCGTGGTCGGCGTCCGCGGCACCAACCCCAGGAAGGGTCAATCACATTCGTGGGAGGACGTGCACGGTGAAGTGGCGGACACCGCGATCACGGCTCTGGTCGCGCTCGCGCGGATGCGCCCGGACGCCGCCGACTACTTCGCCCAGCAGATCGCTACGAAGTCGAGCCGCTTCCTGCCTCAGCAGGCGACCTTCGACGACGCAGTCTCCTCGGAGGCATCGTGACGAACGTCTGGCTCCCTCCGGAGGAGTACATCGCCACGCTCGCAGGCCAGCGCGTTCGGGGCCGTCTTCTTCACTAACGAGGACGGCCACCCGCTGCACCTGCGGGCTGTCTACAGGCACCCTGACCCCACCGAAGGAGATCACCGCATGACCGACTTCACCAGCGCCGCCGTCTTCATCACCAGCCTGCGCGGCGAGATCCTCCTCCAGCACCGCGAGGAGAACGACGGCAGCCGCTGGCCGGGCCACTGGGTCGCCCCCGGCGGCCACCGCGAGGCCGGCGAGAGCCCGTACGACAACGCCCGGAGGGAACTCCGCGAGGAGACTGCCCTCGACATCGAAGGGCTCCTCCCCTTCGATCAGGTCCCCCACCCCGCCGACAGCGGCACCGTCGCCTACTTCCACGCGATCTGGGAAGGCGACCCTGACGAGCTGGTGTGCGGCGAAGGGCAGGACTTGAAGTTCGTCCCGTTCGCCGACGTCCCGTCCATGAAGGTCGCCCCGCACATCGCCGACTACGTCCGCCAGCTCGAAGGACACCTCCGCGTAGGCAAGCCCCGCGTATGGGCGCAGATCCAAGCTGTCCACGACCGGATGCGCACGCACGGCGAGAAGATCGGTCAGCCGCTGCTGCCGCTGCTGATGCTGAAGGTCCAGGAGGAGGCCGGCGAGGCGGCCCAGGCCCTGATGGGGGTCCTCGGGGCGAACCCGCGGAAGGGCGCCTACAGCAGCATGGAGGAGTTCCAGCACGAGCTGTGTGACCTCATCACGGCGGGGATGATCGCGCTGCGGGCGACGTCCCCGCAGGCCGCGACGATCCTGTCCGACCACGTGGCGAAGTGGGACCTGAAGCAGGGGCGGGCATGAGCGGACCCTGGCTGCCGCCCGCCCAGTACATCGCCACGCTCCCGAAGGCGACCACGTACGTGTGCTTCTTCGTCACCGACGAGGAGGACCGGCCGATGCAGCTACGTGCGGCCCGGAGCCCTGAAGTCTGGCAGTGGCCTGGCGGCAACGTGGACGCCGGCGAGACTCCCTGGCAGTGCGCGCGCCGTGAGGCTCTCGAGGAGACCGGTCTCACGATCGGTGGCGAGCCGAAGCTCTTGGCGATGCACTTCCTTCCCCCGTTGGGCACCTGGACCCTCAATAAGATCGGGTTCGTGTTCGATGGCGGGCAGCTCACGGACGAGCAGATCGGCAGTATCCGGCTCGACCCCTGGGAGCACAGCGAGTTGAAGGTCCTCTCCCTGACGGAATGGGAGCCGGTGATGAGTGCGGTCAGCTATCGGCGGCTGTCTGCTGCGGCCAACGCGCGGCGCACAGGGACCGCCTGCTACCTGGAGCACGAAGCCTCGTAGCCGGTCCCAGCCGGACCGCGGAAACGGGCAGAGGAGGATACGTCCAGTACTCCGGCGCCGCGGTGGCGCAGTTGAAAGTGCGCGGACACAGAGACACCCCCGAGCATCGGCCGATGGGCGGGGGTGTTCCGTACACCTCTTGGAAAGTGTGGTCCCAGTCTAATGGCGCTGCGGGGACGCTTCCGGTGCCCGCGTGCAACCCCACCCCTTTACCCGTATTCTGCTATGGCAGATTCGGGAGAGAGATGGGGTTGTCGTGGCGAAGCCGCTGGTAATGGGCCGCAAGGAGATCGCCAAGGTGTATGGCATCGCGCCCACCGCCGTGAGCGACCGGTGGGTTCCCGGCGGGGTGCTCTCGTACGGGGATGCGGTGATCGTCTCGGGCAAGCCGTACTGGCCGGGCGGGTTCGTGATCGACTTGGCGTTGCCGCCGGGGAGCCGCGGCCGGCAGCTGGATGAGGGCCTGCTGGAGAAGGTGATCGAGGAGCAGGGCGCGACGTCGAAGCCGATGAAGGCCGCGGAGCTGCCGCCTCTGGTGGGGGCGCAGGAGTACGCGGAGCTGTTCGGCGTGAGCCAGGTGAAGGTGAGCCAGGCGGCGCGGACGAGTACGCGCGGTCAGCTGCCGGCGCCGGACTACTCGCTGTCGGGGTCGTCGCTGTGGCTGCTGGATACGGTGCTCGCGGGCGCGGAGCACACGATGACGGTTTCGGCGGAGGCCCGTCGCAGCCCCGGGGAGTGGAAGCTGAACGAGTCCGTCGCCGAGCGACTGCGGGCCGGTACGTACGAGGGGCCTGGGTCGTCGTTCAAGGCGCGCGGGATGAAGGCCGTCGCGGAGGACTCCGAGGGCTAGGCTCCGCTCCTTCACTGCGACCGGCCGCCCTCGTCGGGCCCTTCGGGGGCCGCCGAGGGCGGTTGCCGCACTCTTATGCCTGCAGCGGGCGGCCTTCGGGCTTGTTGGTGCCGAGCTGCTCGTTGAGCTTCTCCTGGACCATGTCGGTCTGGCTCCGGTACTTGTTGCCGGTCTTCGCGTCGAACGCGTCTCCGGCCTTCTCTACGCCCTGTCGGGCCGTGTCCTCGTGGCCCTTGAGCAGGCCCTTGAGCTTGTCGAGCATCGACATGGCGGCACTCTCCTTACGGATGTTGGCGGACCCAGCATTGCGGCATTTGTCCGGTCGCGCATCCGCAGGCTGCCGCTCAACCCTGACCGGCGGTCGGGTGTCGCGCTTCGGCGGCGCTCATTGACACCCCCTCCATGGGTAGTAGAATTGCGATACAGGCAGGGCGGGGCGGTTGATCCACCGCACCGGAGTGACGTAGAAATAGGCCACTACTTATCAAAGGGGGAATCTCATGGCTTCCATGCAGCTCGAATTGCCGATGGCGCCGCTGCGCCACCCGGACCGGGCCGGCGAACCGCTGAGCATCCAGGACCGCTTCGAGGCGTTCCATCAGCTCAACCCCTGGATCCTCGGAAAGCTGGAAGCCATGACTGCCGACTGCGTCGACCGAGGCCTGCGGCGCGTGGGCATCGGAATGCTTTTCGAGGTCCTGCGCTACGAGTACGGCAGGGCCACCCGGGGCGACGCATGGAAGCTGAACAACAACTTCCGGTCACGCTACGTCCGACTCCTGCTTGAGCAGCACCCTGAATGGTCTTCCGTGTTCGAGACCCGAGGTCTGCGCAGCGCCTGAAATAGGCCATTACACATCACACCTCTTGGAGTAGCTCATGTCCCCCGCGACCCTCCCTAAGTGGTCGACGCGCGAAGTCCTTCGGGGGTTGATCAAGCAGTCGGTGCGGTGGAGGATTCTTCCTGTCGGTCGAGAGAGTGTCGGTCGAGTCTGGCCAGCAGATCGTCCAGGTCGGAGGTGGTG
>NZ_JASISO010000024.1:28688-120998 GCF_030063135.1 Streptomyces sp. G-G2 | reverse complement strand
GGGGCACGTACCATGGCCGCATGTCCTTCCTCCGCCGCCGCAGCGCCGCCACCCCCGCCGGGCCGGACTTCGACGTCCTGGCCATGGACCCGGGCGACTGGCCGGGCAACCTCGGGGCCGGGCTGCTCCCCGCCCCCGACGGCAGCTGCCAGGGCGTCTTCCTGCGCTACGACCTCTTCGGCGGCCGCGGCCCGGCGATGATCATCGGCAACCTCCCCGAGGGGTCCCCGGCCCGCGAGCTGGCCGACAAGCAGGTCCCCTTCGAGGTGGCCCAGCTCCTCGACGCCCTGGAGAACGACGAGGACGTCGAGGTCACCGGCGCCGAGGACTGCCCCGTCATGCAGGGCGACAACCTCCTCATCGTCCGCAAGATCAAGCTGTCGGAGTCCCGGATCTCCTGCGTGCAGTTCGACCGCAGCGACAACGTGCTGGTCACCATCGCCAGCTGGGACCGCCCCATCACCGACGACCTCTACGCGCTGCTCAAGCCGCTCCCCGCCGAGCTGTTCCAGCAGGGCTGAGCGGGCCCGTCCCGCCAGGGCTACGCGTCCGCGATGTCGCTCGCCGCCACATAGCCGAACGTCATCGCGGGGCCGATCGTCGAGCCCGCCCCCGCGTAGCTGTGCCCCATCACGGCGGCGCTCGCGTTGCCCGCCGCCCACAGGCCCCGGATCACCGCGCCGTCCTCCCGCAGCGCCCGGGCCCGCGCGTCCGTCACGATGCCGCCCTTCGTCCCCAGGTCGCCCGGGACGATCCGGAACGCGTAGAACGGCGGCGCCCACACCGGGGCCAGACATGAGTTCGGGTGCACTCCCGGATCCGTGTAGTAGTGGTCGTACGCCGTGTCGCCCCGGTGGAAATCGGGGTCGTTCCCGCTCCACGCCTGCGCGTTGAACCGGTTGAGGGTGGCCCGCAGGGCCGCCGCCGGTACCCCGATCTGCCCCGCCAGCGCATCCCATGACCAGGCCTTCTTCGCCGCGCCCGCCTCGTACCAGGAGTCCGGGAAGGCAAAGGTCGGCAAGACGTCCTTGAACAGGTACTTGTCGCGGTAGTTCTGGTCCACGATCAGCCACGCCGGGATGTGTGAGCCCGGCGTGCCCCGGTCCTTCTCGTACATCACGTGCACCACATCGCTGTACGGGGCCGCCTCGTTGACGAACCGCGCGCCCGCCGCGTTGACCATCAGGCCGCCCGGCAGCGTGCGTTCGGCCAGGCAGAAGTACGGTTCCCCGGGGAGCGGGATCGACGGACCCCACCACGCGTCGTCCATCAACGCGAGCGCCGCCCCGGCCCGTTCGCCCGCCCGGATGCCGTCGCCCGTGTTCTCCTTCGCGCCCACCGACCACTGGGTGCCGATCGGCTGCTGCTGGTACCGCGCCCGCATCTCGGCGTTGTGCTCGAAACCGCCCGAGCCGATGACCACCCCGCGCCGGGCCCGTACGACGCCCCGCGCACCGCCCTTCTCCACGACGACCCCGGTCACCGCGCCGCCCTCCTGGACCAGCTCCACCAGGGGGCAGTTCAGCCAGACCGGCACCCCGGCCCGCAGCAACCCGGCCCGCAGACCGGTGGCCAGGGCCTGGCCCATGGTCAGCGGCTTCTGCCCGCAGGCGGCGGCCGCCGCGCCGCGCGCCAGGCACTCGGTGGACACCGTCAGGCCCTTGGCGCTCACCGCGGCCAGGTTGAGCCACTTGTAGTCCTGGCTGAACACCACCATCCCGGCCGGTACCGGCAGGTACGCCGAGTTCAGGTGCGCCAGTTCGGCGCCCAGGACGTTCCCGTCGATCTGGTCCGGCTCGATCGAGCGGCCGTTCGGCAGCCCACCGGGCAGGTTCGGGTAGTAGTCGCTGTAGCCGTCCATGAAACGGAACTTCAGCGGGCTGTGCGCCATCACGAAGTCCAGCATCCGCGGCCCGTTCGACAAGAACGCCTGCTGCCGGGAGGCCGGTACGCCCGGACCCACCACGGCCGCCAGGTACGCGGCCGCCTTCTCGGGCGTGTCCGGCACCCCCGCGCCCAGGATCACCGAGTTGTTCGGCAGCCAGATGCCCGCGCCCGAACGCGCGGCGGACCCGCCGAAGGTGGGCGCCTTCTCGACCACCAGCACGCTCAGCCCGCGCCCGGCCGCGGTGAGCGCGGCGGTCATGCCGGACGCCCCCGATCCGACCACCACGACGTCGTACTCGCCCAGCGGGGGCGTGTCGGCGGCCCGCGCCACGACGGACGGCAGACCGGCGGCCAGTACCCCGGCGCCGGTACCGGTCAGAACCGTACGCCGGGAGGGGGAGGTCGGGCTTGCGGACATGGGCGGTCTCCAGCGGTGTGGGACGACAGGGGCGGCTCTCCAGCACCTCTTCTGATGCTGCGTCAGAGAAGGTGTGCGGGGGATCATGTGAAGTCAAGGCATACGCCGGGGTAGCGCGTGCGCCCGCAACGCGCGGGATCCCTTGGTACGCACACCGGGTGTGCGTACCAAGGGATCCCGGACCCGTCCGTCAGCCGTTTCCGCCGCTTCGGCGTTTGCGCCCGTCAGCGGGTGCCGACCGCCGCCCTGACCGCCCTGCGGGCCAGCCCGCTGTCGTCGTGCAGCCGACGCAGCAGCAGCCGGTGTTCCTCGCCGCTCGACAGCACGCCCGAGGGGAGCGCCTGGGCCGGGGCGGCCGCCGTGATCGAGCGCTGCACCGCCGTCTCCGCCATCCGGATCTCCCGCGTCAGCACCAGCATCAGGTTCACCAGGAAGGCGTCCCGGGAGGCCGGTCCGCCCGACTGCGCCAGCCTGCTGATCTGACCGCGGGCCGCCGGGGCGTCGCCCAGCACCGTCCACAGCGTGGCCAGGTCGTACCCGGGCAGGTACCAGCCGGCGTGCTCCCAGTCGAGCAGCACCGGCCCCGCCGGGGAGAGCAGCAGGTTCGACAGCAGCGCGTCACCGTGGTTGAACTGGGGCTGCACGCCGCCCATCTTCAGGCCGTGCAGCAGCTTCTGCAGATCCCCGAGGTCACGGTCGGTCAGCAGCCCGCGCGCGTGGTCGCGGGTGATCCGGTCGGCGTAGTTCAGCGGCTTGGCGAACAGGTCGGCCGGCGGCTCCCACTGGTTGACCCGGCACACCGCGCCGAGCGCGGCCCGTACGTCCGCACGCGGGGGCGCCTCCACGGGGTGGCGCTGCAGCGCCGCGACCCGCCCGGCCATCCGCTCCACGATCAGTACGCAGTTCTCGGGGTCGGCGGCGATCAGCCGCGGCACCCGGACCGGCGGGCGGTGCCGGACGAACGCCCGGTACGCCGCTATTTCGTGCTGGTACAGCTTGCGCCACTCGGGCGAATGATCCAGTAACACCTTCGCGACGGCCGTCATCCTTCCGGTGGTGCCCACCAGGAGGACCGAGCGCCCGCTGCGTCGTAGCACTTGCACCGGCGCGAACTCCGGACAGATCCGCTGCACCGAGGCGAGCGCGGTGCGCAGTTGCGCGCCCTGCGGCCCCGAGAGGTCGATTCTGCCGCTGATCGGCAGCGTCCCGGTTCCCGGCATCCGCCGTGCCCGTACGGCGGCCTGTGCCGTGGCCGTGGGACGGCCGGGTTCGAGGTAGGGGCCGCCGCCCGGCTGGAAGGTGCGGTGCGGCCGGACGGGCGCGGACACGGAGGACGTTGCTGCGTACATGATGATACGGATCCCTTCGTGCGCCGACGAGTTGCGTACGCCGCCCCGCTCGATCCCGTACATCACCCTGGGGAGTTCCGCCGGTGACCGGGTCGGGGAGGCGCATTCCTACCTGACACCCAGGTGCGGGTGGCACACCATGTGGCGCACCCTGGCGAACCCTGGCGAATAGTCGCTCGGCATCTGACGCCGGGTTACTGTCAACTCAGCCGAGAACCTGGGGGCTTGACGTGAGCAAAGGACCCAACACCCGCTTGTCCGACCTGTTCGGGCTGGCCGGGTGGTCCAAAGGCGAACTCGCGAGGATGGTCAACCGGCAGGCGGCGGCCATGGGCCACCACCAGCTGGCCACCGACACCTCGCGGGTGAGGCGCTGGATCGACGTGGGGGAGACCCCGCGCGAACCGGTACCGACCGTACTGGCAGCCCTGTTCACCGAGCGGCTCGGTCGTGTCGTGACCATCGAGGACCTCGGGTTCGTACGGCAGCGGCGCACCTCAGCACGGCAGGACGGGGCGAAGGACAACCCCGACAGCCTGCCCTGGGCGCCCGAACGCACAGCCGCGGTCCTCACCGAATTCACGGGAATGGACCTCATGCTCAACCGTCGCGGTCTGATGGGCGCGGGCGCCGCACTCACAGCAGGCTCCGCCCTCACCAACGCCATGCACGACTGGCTGCACTCCGACCCCCTGCCCGCCACCCCCGCGCCACGCTTCGGCGGCGACGGGTTCCAGGCCGACCCCGCCGGTTACGACCGCTACGAGGCGGCGCCCATCGGTTCCCAGGAGATCGAGGCCCTGGAGCGTTCAGTGGACGTCTTCCGCGCCTGGGACGCCTCCAGAGGCGGCGGCCTCCAGCGCAAGGCCGTCGTGGGCCAGTTGAACGAGGTGGGCGGCATGCTCGCCTACCACCACCCCGACCACCTCCATCGCAGGCTCTGGGGGGTGGCGGCCAACCTCGCGGTCCTCGCGGGCTGGATGTCCCACGACGTCGGTCTCGAACCCACCGCCCAGAAGTACTTCGTGATCGCCGCGCACGCGGCCCGCGAGGGCGGCGACCGCCCGCGGGCCGGTGAGGCCCTGTCCCGCGCGGCGCGCCAGATGGTCCACCTGGGCAAGCCCAACGAGGCCCTCGACCTGATGAAACTGGCCCAGTCCGGCTCGGGCGAGGAGACCCTGCCGCGCACCCGCGCCATGCTGCACACCATCGAGGCGTGGGCGCAGGCCGCCATGGGCAAGGGCCAGGCGATGCGCCGCACCCTCGGCGAGGCCGAGGACCTGTTCGTGTCCGACACGGGCGACGTACCGCCCCCCAGCTGGATGCAGCACTTCGACGAGGCCGACCTGCACGGCATGCAGGCGCTGGCCTTCCGTACCCTCGCCGACCACGATCCCGACGCCGCGCCGGTCGCCCAGCTGCACGCCAGGGAGGCGTTGCGGCTGCGGGGTGCCGGACACCAGCGCTCGCAGATCTTCGACTACATCTCCATGGCCTCGGCGTGCTTCCTGGCCGACGACCCCGAGCAGGCCGACCGGTACGCGCGGCTCGCGCTGGTCTCCATGAACGAGACGTCCTCGCACCGGACCTGGGACCGGCTGCGCGAGATGTACCGGCTGACCGGGCAGTACGCGGGCTACGGGCGGATCGAGGAACTCCGCCAAGAGATCAAGCTGGCCCTGCCGAACAGTCCTCCGCGGGGATCCGCCCGCGGTGTCCGGCGGACCTGAACCACCGCCCGCACCGTCGACAAGACGTCCACCCGACCGTCCACGAGACCGTCCGACCGTCCACGCGAGCGGCCACGAGCGGCCATGAGAAAAGGCCGCACCCCGAGGGCGCGGCCCGGCGAAGTGCTTCAGGCCCCGATCATGGCGACCAGGACGCAGGCGTCCTCTTCGCGGCCGGTCTCGCCGAACTCCTCGATGACCATCCGTACGCAGTCCTGGGCCGAGCGCGCCGCCGAGAAGCGGGGCGCCAGCGCCAGCAGCCGCTCGGCCCCGTCCGTCCGGCTGAACTCGATGCTGCGCGGCGTCAGCCCGTCCGTGTGCAGGACGAGTACGTCGCCCACGTCGAGCCGCTCCTCGCGCTGCCCGTACGCCGTCCCGGAGGTCGCGCCCAGCAGTACGCCCTCCGGCGGCCGCAGGGCGCGGCCCTGACCGTGGCGGAAGAGCAGCGGAGCGGGGTGACCGGCCTGCGCCCAGGTGAGCGTCCGGCGGGCCGGGTCGTAGCTGCAGCACACGGCGGAGCCGAGGGCGGGCTGGACGGAGGTCTCCAGCAGCTGGTTGAGGCAGCCCATCAGCGGGCCCGGCTCGATCCCGGCCATCGCCATGCCGCGCAGCGCGCCCAGCATCATCGCCATCGAGGAGGTGGCGGTGACCCCGTGCCCGGTCAGGTCTCCGACCGTCAGCAGGGAGCGCCCGTCGGGGAGTTCCAGGGCGTCGTACCAGTCGCCGCCGATCAGGGCGCTCGTCGCCGAGGGGAGGTAGTGCGCGGCCACGTCCAGGGCGCCGGTACTGCCCCGCGGCATGCGCGGGGATCCGCCCCACGGGGGGAGTACGGCCTCCTGCAGTTCGACCGCGAGGCGGTGCTCGGTGCGGGCGATCTGCCGTTGGCGCTGGAAGGAGTCACGGGTTTCGCGCACCGCGCGCTCGCTGCGGCGCAGGTCGCTCACATCGCGCAGCACGGCCCACATGGACGCCGTACAGCCGTCGGCCTCGTCGAGGACGGGTTCGCCCCGCATGTGCAGGGTGCGGACCCGGCCGTCGGTGCGGACGATGCGGAACTCGCCGTCGATGGGCCTGCCGTCGACCAGGCAGGCCGTCACCATGGCCGTGAGCAGGGGCTGGTCCTCGGCGAACAGGGTGGAGCCCAGCTCGTCCAGGGACAGCGGTCCGGCCTCGGGGGAGCGGCCGAAGATCAGGAACAGCTCCTCGGACCAGCTGACCTCGTCCGTGAGCAGGTTCCATTCGGCGCTGCCGACCCGGGTCTGCGCGACCTCGGCGCCGAGCTCCGGCGCGGGCTGGTGGAGGACCTCGGCGGATTCGGGAACCGGGGGCAGGCCTTCCCTGAGCTGGCCCAGGTGTTCGCCCAGGTCGTCGAGGTGGTGCACCGCGAGGTCGCACAGCGCGCGCTGCCAGCGGCCCTGGGCGTCGTCGTCGTCCACCACCGTGTCGCGGCGCACCGCGTCCACGCCTCCGCGCAACCGACGGGTCTGGTTGATCAGCGCGTCCACCGACCCGGGATGGGGAGGCTGCGCGGAACGGTCCGCGAACAGGTGCGACGGCATGAGGACTCCGATACAGGCGCGGCACGGCCAAGTCTGGAGGAAGGACCGGTGACGACTGTTGCACAGACGGCAATGGGCCGTAAGCCGTTTGGCAACATCAGGGCCGTTCCTGCCGTGGGCATATGCCAACGGCCTCCCGCCCCCCCTGGGGCCGTGCGAACAGTTCCGGTCACGCCGTTCAGACGACGAGTGGAACCGCGTGGATCTCGCTGGCCGGGTGCCCGGCCCGCTCGTGGATCCGCTGGACCGCCTCGGCCGAGGGCGCCTCGGAGAGGCAGTACACCGTGCCGGACTCGGGGTCGGCCCAGGCCTGCTGGAAGCGCACCCCTTCGTCGGCCTCGATGGCCAGGTCGGCCCGGTGGGCGGCCGACAACTGTTCCGCGGTGATGCCCTGCATGCCCTGGTGGACGTCCATGAACGTGGTCACCTTCCTACACCTCCTCACTGTCTCGTCGTACCGGTCGTACTGCTCCCATCGTCCGCCCGCTCGGGCGGCGCGGCGCGGCGCGGGGCGGCCGAAAACCGGCGGGCCGGGCGCGGGCGGTCGATCGTACGGCCGAGGTGTACGAGAACGGGCCGCCGGAGTGGGCCGGGTCCGCGATGCCGTCCGGTCGGCGGCCGGCCGGAGGTGACCCGGCGGGAGGGGCGCCCGCGGACCCCGCTTCCCCCAGGTGACCCATAAAACGGGCATGAACCGGAAGAATTGCTTGATCATGCTCGAATGAGGCGTATCAACGCGAAACGGGTGCTGGTCGGCGAGCCGCTCGACACCGCCCGCTTGGGCGAGACCCTGCTGCCCAAGCGGCTCGCCCTGCCGATCTTCTGCAGCGACCCGCTCTCCTCCGTGGCCTACGCCACCGAGGAGATCCTGCTGATCCTCGCCCTCGGCGGTGTGGCCCTGCTGCACCTGGCCTGGTACGCGGCCGCCGCCATTGTCTTCCTGCTGGTCGTCGTCGTCGCCTCCTACCGGCAGACCTGCCACGCCTATCCCGGCGGCGGCGGCGCGTACATCGTCAGCTCCGAGAACCTCGGCCCGACCGCCGCGCTGACCGCCGCCAGCGCCCTGCTCGTCGACTACGTCCTCACCGTCGCCGTCTCCGTGGTGTCCGGGGTCGCCGCGATCACCTCGGCCATCCCCTCCCTGAACGACCACGAGGTCGTCCTCTCGGTCGGCTTCGTCGTCCTGCTGACCCTGATGAACCTGCGCGGCGTCCGCGAATCGGGCCGGGTCTTCGCGGTCCCCACCTACGGGTTCGTGCTCGTCATCTACGTCATGTTCGGCGTCGCCGCCGTCCGGATGGCCACCGGCACCACCATCCGCGCCGAATCCGCCCACCTGCCGATCACCGCGGCGGGCACGTACGCGGGCCTCGCCGTCGTCCTGCTCGCCATGCGCGCCTTCGCCTCCGGCTGCACCGCCCTCACCGGAGTCGAGGCGATCAGCAACGGCGTCCCCGCCTTCCGGAAACCCAAGAGCCGCAACGCCGCCACCACCCTCGCCGCCATGGGCTTCCTGTCGGTGACCATGTTCGTCGGCATCACCGTCCTCGCCATGACCTACAAGGTGCACGTCGCCGCCGACCCCACCGAACTGGGCCTGCCCGCCGGAACCCCGACCTCCACCGCCCTCGCGCAGATCGGCCGCGCCACCTTCGGCAGCTGGGACTTCCTCTTCTACCTGCTTCAGGCCGTCACGGCGGGCGTGCTGATCCTCGCCGCGAACACCGCCTTCAACGGGTTCCCGATGCTCGCCTCGATCCTGGCCAAGGACCGCTACGCGCCGCGCCAGCTCTACAACCGCGGCGACCGGCTCGTCTACTCCAACGGCGTCGTGCTCCTCGCCCTCGCCGCCATCGCCCTCATCGTCGCCTTCGACGCCCAGCTGACCCGCCTCATCCAGCTCTACATCATCGGCGTCTTCGTCTCCTTCACCCTCTCCCAGGCGGGCATGGTCCGGCACTGGCGCAGGGAACTCGCCGCCGACACCACCCCCCGGG
Source organism: Streptomyces sp. G-G2 (assembly GCF_030063135.1). GTDB lineage: Bacteria > Actinomycetota > Actinomycetes > Streptomycetales > Streptomycetaceae > Streptomyces. Next base: position 112,058 of record NZ_JASISO010000024.1, on the reverse strand, counting down.
AAGAGCGCGTCCACATCCACCGGCGGCTCGGGATCAACGCCATCGGCGCCGTCATGACCGCGCTCGTCCTCGTCATCGTCCTGATCACCAAGTTCACGCACGGCGCGTGGCTCGTCGTGATCGCCATGCCGCTGCTCTTCATCGGCATGAAGGGCGTACGCCGCCACTACGACATCGTCGCCCGGCAAGTGGCGGTCGCCCCCGGGGTCAAACCCCGCAAACCCGCCCGCCACCACGTCGTCGTCCTGGTCGCCTCCGTCCACGCCCCCACGCTCAAGGCCCTCGGCTTCGCCCTGGGCCTGCGCCCCGACACCCTCACGGCCGTCAGCGTGGCCGCCGACGAGGAGGACGCCGACCTGCTCCGGGCCGCCTGGGCCGAACACGACCCCGGGATCCCGCTCAAGATCCTCCACTCGCCGTACCGGGAGGTCGTCGGTCCGGTCCTGGAGTACGTCCAGGAACAGGCCGCCCAGGAGGGGACGGACATGCTGTCCGTGGTCATCCCGGAGTACGTGGTGGGCCACTGGTGGGAGCAGCCCCTGCACAACCAGAACGCGCTGCGGCTCAAGGCGAGGCTGCTGTTCACCCCGGGGGTCGCCGTGATCGACGTACCGTACCTGCTCGAATCGGCACGCCACGACGAGCCCGAGCCCGCGCCCGGGACCACCTCCTAGCCCACCGCGGTGTCCACGATCACCGAGCCCCGGGCGGCGAGGTGCCGGTCGGGGGAGAAGCTGGGCGAGAAACCGAAGGGGAACCCGTCGTTCTTGTCCGGGCTGTCGCACGGCACGTCGTACGTCCACTCGACCACGTAGCGCCCCGAGTCCGCGGGCAGCGTGAAGGACAGCTCCCCCGCGTAGGCCCCGCTCGCGCACCGGCCGTGGGTGCGGCGGACGGTGTGCGCAGCGGTGTCCGCGTCGAAGCGCGTGCGGTGCCCGGCCTCCGTACGGACCTCGGCGGTGACCACGTAACGGTGGTCGCGCCAGTTCCAGAACAGCAGCTCCCAGCTGAAGGTGTCCGCGCACACGGCCACCTTCACCGTCCACTCCTCGGCGTCCCGGCCGGCCAGGTCCATGGTGACCCGGCAACGGGCATTGGCCTTCTCCCGCCCGTTGTAGGACCGCTGGGTCCGGCACGAACCGTCGGCCGGGTCCATCGCGGTCCGCCGGGCCGAGGTGTCGCAGGACAGGCCGTACGCCGCGGCCGCCCAGAACTCCCCGTACCCGCCGTGGTCCCCGTACGAGGGGTACGCGCCGTACACCGGCCACGGCTCGGACAGCCCCCGCGCGGCCGGGACGCTCTCGTCTGCGGACGGCAGCCGCCCGCCGTCGTCCGCCAGCACCCGGATTCCGGAGATGTCCTGGTCCTCGGAGAGCGCGAGCGTGGCGAAGTTGTCCCCGTCCTCGGCGGGGCGCGGCACCCCGCCCCGGCTGAACTCGTGGTCCGAGGGGCACCGGCGGAGCACGAAGAACTCCTCGTCGTCCTGCCGGTCCCAGAACAGGTTCGCGTAACGGGTGTGGCGGCGGTCCGGGACCGCCGCCGTCAGCTCCGTCGGCTGGGTCTCGACCAGATCGCCGTACTCCGCCCGGACCACCGGCCGCCTGCCCTTGAGCAGGTCCCGGCGCCGCGCGTCATGGGTGAGCGCGCTGTAGTCGCGGTCGCCGCCCGCGATCAGCAGGCAGTGCTCGCGGGCCAGCCGGTAGAAGGGGTGGGCGCGCAGCTCCTCCAGCGCCGGATGGTCCAGGCCCTGCGCGCCGTAGTGCTTGGTCTGCATCGCCACATCGCTGAGCAGCATGTCCAGCTCGTACTGGAGCTGGACGGCCCGGGCCTGCTCCCGCTCCGCCGCGTAGAACTCGTGGGCGGCCTTCAGCTCGGCGGTGCGGGTCGTGGCGCAGGTCAGCTCCGCCGCGAGTTCGTCGACCCGGCTCACATCGGTGTCGTGCTGCGACAGACCCACGAAGAAGTCGGTCGTCTCGCCGTACGGCTGCGCCGGCTCGGCCCCGAAGTGGGTCCAGTGCAGCAGCGTGAGCCGACCGCTGTACAGGTCCTTGAACACCACGTACCGGTGATCGTCCTCACGCGGGCTGGTCGGCCCGTAGTGCCGGGCCTTGATCTCCTTCTCGAAGGTGATCCGCCTGCCGTCCGGGGCGATCCGCAGCTGGAACATCCGGCGGCCGTCGGCTCCCGGCCGCTCCAGCTCGCGCAGCAGCTCCGCGGTCGGCTCGTCGAAGGTGGGGGGATGGAAGCCGTGGGGCATGGGGTCTCCCGGTGTGGGGGCGTCGGTGCGGTGCGTCACCGAGCCTGGCCGAGAGCGGGGTGCCCAGGTGGCCGGGTCCGGAGAGGCTGACCGGATCCCGTCCCCGCGCCACGGCCCGGCACCCGCCGCTGATCACCCGGCCGGGCCGGAGCGGCGCGGCGCCCGGGGCAGCGACTTTGGCGCGGATACGCCCTGCTCGGCGGCCGCGCGCTGGACCACCGCCGCGTGGGCGAGCGCCAGCTCCACGACGTGCGCCGGGTCCGTCAGCGACCGGCCGGTCAGCTGCTCCAGGCGGCGCAGCCGGTTGGAGACGGTGTTGCGGTGGCAGTACAGGCGCTGCGCGGCGTACGTCGTCGAACCCTGGCAGGCCAGCCAGGTGCCCAGGGTGTTCAGCAGCACCCGGCCGTCCTCGGGGGCCAGGGCCAGCACCGGCCCCAGCACCACCTGGCGCAGCCGCCCCGCCAGTTCGCCCTGCCCCGCGACCAGCGCCGCCGGGAGCCGCTCGTCGAGCAGGGCCGTGCGCGGGCTGCCGGGCCCCGTGGTGGTGCGCAGCGCCAGAACCGCCAGACGGCGGGCCCGCGCCAGGTCGGCGGGCGCGCCCACCACCGGGCTCACCCCGGCCCGCACTCCCAGGGGGGCCAGTAACTCCCGTACGGATTCCAGCGGATGGTGGCCCAGCTCCACCAGGGCGCTCTCCCCGTCCGCCCGGATCCGCCACAGCACGCGCGGCCCGGCCACCGAGGCGGGCGGCGGGGCCACCGGATCGGCGCCGGGGCCCAGCACCAGCACCGCGAACCGCCCCTGGCCGGGCAGCCCCAGCTGCGCCGCCACCGCCGCGGCCTCGTCCGGGACTCCGCCGTCGAGCAGCGCGTCCAGCAGGGCGGAGCGCCGCTCGCGGTCCCGGCCGCCGCGCGCGGCCTCCGTTTGCCGGTAGGCCTCCGCGGTGGCGTCCGTCAGCTGGTCCAGTACGTCCCACAGCGTGCTCGCCGCGGGCAGCAGCCGGGGCAGCGCGGCCCGGTCGTGGGCCCCCACCGCCTCGGTCAGGGTCTGCCACAGCAGTCGGCCGCCCTGGCGGTGGCTGCGCAGCAACGAGGCGAGCGGCAGGCCCTGTTCGGCCCGCAGCACCCCCACGGACCGGGCCTCCGTGAGGTCCACCGGCAGCCCGCGCGAGCCGCGCACCAGCCCCTCGACGCTCTGGCGCAGGTGGCGGTGGGCCCGCTCGCGCAGTTCGGCCCGGCCGAGCGGAGCGGCGTACGCGGGATCCTCGGCCAGGGTCCGCTCGGCCAGCCGGTCGGCCGCCACCGCGAGCCGCCGGTTCAGGTCCTCGCGTATCTCCTCGATGATCCGCTCCATCGGGGCAGCGTGACACGGGAACGCACCCGCTGGGGAGGGCCTGGACCCGTCCCGTCGGCGCCGGTCCGTCCCCGGGCGTGATCGACGGGCCGGTGGCCCGGCCACACCCCCGGCGACGCCCCCCGCCGCCGTCCGGCCCGCGCGCGCCGGGGCACCGCTTTGCCCGAAGCGGGCCGGGCTTGGGAGACTGCCGGGGTGAATGCGACCGACTTGTTCCACCAGATGCTCCGCGAGCGCATAGCCCCGGCGCTGCGCGAAGCGGGCTTCACCGGCGCCGGCCGGGAGTACCGGCTCGCGGTCGCGGCCCCCGACCACGCCCTGATCGGCTTCCAGCGCAGCGCCGGCTCGACCCCGGACCGCTGCCGTTTCACGGTCAACCTTCGGGCCGTCGGCTACGAGGAGCACGAGTCCCTGCGACGGCTGCGCCCCGCGCTCGGCACCCGGCTGTCGGCCAACCGCGTCGGCCCCGTCGGCTGGCACGCCCGGATCGGCCAGCTGCTCGGCCACCCGCACGACCACTGGTGGACGATCACCGACGAGCGCAGCGCGGACGCCGTCGCCGAGGACGTGGTGGACCTGGTGCAGCGCCACGCGGTGCCCGCGCTGTGGGGCAGGCTCACCGGCCACGACCCCGTTCCGGGCCCCTCCGTCGACCCCCGGCCCGAGTGCCTCGACGTCCGGTGCGTGGGCCGGCCGGGGCGCGACGGCGCGGACGAGGACACGGGCACGGGCACGGGCGGGGACACGGACCGGGAGGCGCACGCGGATGGGCACGCGGAGGGGGACGCGGATCACGACGCGTACGCCTTCGACCCCGACGACCTGATCGGCACCGTCGTCTATGAGGTCGGCGAACGCCAGGCCTGGCCCTACCTCGTCTTCCACGACGAGGAGGAAGAGGTGGAGGGACGGCTCACCATCGACGCCTCCTGGCGCCTGGGGCAGCCCGCCTCCGGCTGGGTCCGGGTCGGCCACGACCCGGCCGGGGAGGAGCGGATCGTCCGTTCCCCGGGCGCGACCCTGCCCACCCACAGGATGGCCCTGCTCGGCGAGCTCGGCCTCTGCCGGGTCTCCGACGCCTCGGCCGGCCCGGACGGCTCGCTGCACCTGCGTTTCGAGACGGGTACCCCGCGCGAGACCCGCGTCACGGTCTCCGGCACCCCGCACGCGAGGACCGTGGCCACCCCGTGGCGGTTCGACGGGTGGACCCGGGTCTGACGGCCGACGGTCCGGGGCGAGCAGGTCCGGGCGGGGCGGCGGTCCGGGCGAGCGGGTCCGGGCGGGCGCGGCCCCGGCGGACCGGCGGGCGAGTCGGCTGGTTTCGGCGCCGATGGGCGAGTTTGATGGGTTTGCCACGCCGGATACCGGACAGGGGGACTACTCATGGAGACCGATCACCCGCAGAAGGACAGCACACCCACCCTCATCTGCTCCGTGCAGCGAGCGCTGCGCCTGGTGGAAGCCATGTACGCGGAGGACGGTGCCACCGCGAAACGACTGGCCCGGATCACCGGGATCCCGCTCCCGACCGTCTACCACTTGTTGCGCACCCTCACCCACGAGGGATACGTCCACAGAGTGGGCGGGTCTTTCCGGCTTGCCGACGATCCACGCCTGCCGGTGGCCTCCTGACCGCCTATGAGCGGGTGATGACCGGTTACTGACCGTATTCGGCCACACGTGCGTGCCCATCCGGCGCATGTTCCTCGGGAAAATGCCAGAACCCCCTTTCACCGTGTGGAAGTTCAGTAGGTTCCTCTCTGTCGCGCCGCACGACCGTGCACCAAGCACGACCGGCCGGGAGGGGAGCCCGCGTGCCCGGGATCGACGAATGCCTGCTCGAAGCCATGGCGCTGCCCGGTGCACGGGGAGCCGCCCTGGTGGACTGGAGCAGTGGACTGGCCCTCGGCACCGCGGGGGAGTCGCCCGTCGGTGACCACGAGACCACCGCCGCCGAGACCGCCGAACTGGCCCGCGCCGCCGCCGAGTACGAGTCCTTCGCGCCCGACACCCCGGACGACGGCGCGAGTCCGGAGCCCGGTGATACTACGGGCCCGCCCATCGAGGACTTGATCGTCACCACCCGCACCGGGTACCACGTCCTGCGCTTCGTCGAGACGAGCTTCGACAGCAGCGTGTTCCTGCACCTGTGGCTGGACCGCTCCCGCGGCAACCTCGCCCTCGCGCGGCTCAGACTCCGCGACCTCGCCGAGGGGCTGGTGCTCAGATGACCACCGCGTCCGTCGCCGCCGACAGTGTCCCCGGGCCCACCGCCGTCTCCCCGCTGCTCACCCGGCTCGCCGCCGAGCGGGCCACCGGAGCACTGCTGCGCGACCGCGGCACCCTCTTCCTGGAGGAGGGCCGGATCGTGCACGCCGAGAGCCCGGCCACCCCGGGGCTCGAGGTCCTCCTGACCACCGGCGGCGGCCTGTCCCCCGAGCGCTGGCGGGAGGCCGTGGACCGGGCCGGGGCCCGCCGCCAGGTCGCCCGCTTCCTGGTCGACAGCGGCGGGATGGCCGGGGGCGAGCTGGAGATATGCCACCTCGCGGCGATCTTCGACGCCGCCTTCTTCGCGCTCTCCCCGGGCAGCGGCCCCTCCCGCTTCCGGCGCGGGGCCACCCACTGGATCGGCTCGGTGCGCTCCGTGGCCGCCGCCGCCGTCGAGCGCGAGACCCGGCGGCGGCGCGAACTGCTGGACGCGGTGTGGCCGTACCCCCTGCTCGACACCGCCCCGGTGATACCCCGGGCGGCCGCCCCGGGCCAGACCGTCACCAGTCGCCAGCGCCTCCTGCTGAGCCGGGCCGACGGGGTCCGCACCCCCGCCGCGCTGGCCTGGGTGCTCGGGCGGCCCGCCTTCCACACGCTGCTCGACGTACGGCGGCTCGCGGCGGCCGGACTGGTCGAGACCCCGCACGCACCGGTCACCGCGCCCGCGGCGCAGCCGCTGCCCGCCTGGATGACCGAGGCCCAGCCCCCGGACGTGGCCCTGCTCCGCCGCTTGCGCGACGCACTGGAGGCACTGTGAGGCTCCCGCTGCGACCGCGCGCCGACCGGCGACAGGCCGAACGGGGGCGGCAAACCGAAAGGAGCCTGTCGATGGTGCCCGCCGAGGCCGAAGCCGAGATCCTCGCCGAGCTGAGGCGCCTGAGGGCCCGGGTCCCCCAGCTGACCGGGTCCCTCGCCGCCAGCGCCGACGGCCTGGTACTGGCCCAGGACACCGCCGCCGCCGAAGCCGAGGCCGTGGCGGCGCTCACCGCGGCGGCCCTCGGAGTGGCCCAGCGGCTGAGCGACTGCACCGGCCAGGGCGACTTTCGCGAGCTGCTCGTGCGCGGGGAGCACGGCTACGTCGCCACCTACGCCGCGGGGGACGCGGCCGTCCTGACCCTGATCGCGGAGCCGCGCGCCAATGTCGGGCGGCTCCACCTGGAGGGCCGCCGCTCCAGCCTGCGGATCTCCGAACTCGTCGACGGGATCCTCGGCCGCCGCGGCCCGAGCGTCCCCGACTGACCCCAGCACACCCGACCGACCACCCATCCCATCAGCAGGAACACCGGAAGGAACCCCCATGGCCAACGTGGAGACCGCGCTCAAGGAAACCACCACCATCGACGGCGCCCTCGGCGCCGCCCTGGTCGACTACGGCAGCGGCATGGCGCTCGGCACCATCGGCGGCGGCAAGGAACTGGACCTCGCGGTCGCCGCGGCGGGCAACACGGACGTGGTGCGCGCCAAGGTCCGCACCATGGAGCTGCTCGGCCTCAAGGACGAGATCGAGGACATCCTGATCACCCTCAGCTCGCAGTACCACCTCATCCGGCTGCTGCGCGGCCGCAACTCCCAGGGGCTCTTCCTCTACCTCGCGCTGGACAAGGAGCGGTCCAACCTCGCGATGGCCCGGCACCAGCTGAAGCGGATCGAGGCCGAGCTGGAGGTCTGAGGCTCCGGTCGGTCACGGTGGGGTGGCGAACGGTAGAATTCTTTTCCGTTCGCTCCCCCCACCTGCGACGTTTTGTCCGGCTTGGGTGGAGTTTATAATCCCGTTACAGAGTAAGATGCTGTAATTAGCTGATCATTGACTGATTAAACCTGCTGGAGAATTCGTCACCCATGCCCCCGCGCCTGAGCATCGTCGTCCCTGTCTACAACGTCGAGCTCTACCTCGACGAGTGCCTGGAGTCCCTCGCCGCACAGACGTTCGGCGATTTCGAAGTCGTCATGGTCGACGACGGCTCCACGGACACGAGTGCCGTCATAGCCAAGGCCTTCGCCGCGCGGGACAGCCGGTTCCGGCTGGTCATGCAGGAGAACGCCGGTCTCGGCGCGGCCCGCAACACCGGAGCCCGGCACCTCTCCCAGGACAGTGAGTACCTGGCGTTCGTCGACAGTGACGACACCCTGCCCGACAACGCCTACCAGCTGATGGTGGACACCCTCGACGAAACCGGCTCCGACTTCGTCGGCGGCAACGTCCTGCGCTTCCGCTCCGTCGGCATGAACCAGTCCTGGGGCCACAAGGCGCCCTTCGCCAAGACCCGGCTGAAGACGCACATCTCCTCGTTCGCCCCGCTGGTCACCGACCGCACCGCCTGGAACAAGGTCTACCGGCGCACCTTCTGGGACGAGCACGGCTTCCAGTACCCGGAAGGCATCCTCTACGAGGACGCCCCGGTCAGCATCCCGGCGCACTACTTCGCCACCAGCGTCGACATCCTCAGCGACGTCGTCTACCACTGGCGGGTCCGCGAGACCGGCGAGCGCTCCATCACTCAGCGCTCCACCGACCCCGTCTCGCTCGTCGACCGCGTCACCTCCGTGCGCCTGGTCCGCGACGCCCTCAAGGCCAAGACCGGCGCCAAGTACGTCCGTTACCTGCGCGACTACGACCACAACGTCCTGGGCGAGGAACTCCCGCTCATCTACAAGTACGTGCCCGAGGGCGGCCAGGACTTCCGCGACGCGTTCGTCCGCGAGGTCGGATCCCTGGTCCGCGAGATCGGCAGCGAGCCCTGGAGCGACCTCACCGTCGCCGACCGGCTCAAGGCCTACCTCGCCCGCGAAGGCCGCGTCGACGACTTCATCGCCCTGCTCAAGCACCAGGGTGACTTCTCCTACAGCGTGCCCGTCAAGGGACTCGCCCGGCCCCAGGCCGACTACCCGTTCCTCCAGGGCCGCCCGCCGGTCCCCGCCAAGGTGCTCACCCTCGGCCCGCGCGAACGCCGCGTCGTCAGCCGACTGGAACAGGCGGTCTGGAGCGGCGGCAAGCTGCTGCTGCGCGGCTACGCCCTGCCCGGCCACCTCGGCGCCGAGAGCCGCCTGGGCTCCCGCAAGATGCTGGTCTTCCGGGAGAAGGGCAAGCGCCGCCGTACGGTCGTCAACACCCGCACCGTCGCCGCGCCCATGGCCACCGTGAACGCCGCGCACCTCGCGCTGCGGCACGCCGACTGGGCCGGTTTCACCGCCGTGGTCGACCCCTCCGTCTTCCAGCAGGGCGGCAAGTGGCGCGACGGCGTCTGGACCACCTCGATCGCCGTCACCGGCGCGGGCGGTCTGCACCGCGCCCGCCTCAAGGGCGGCGACCACGACAGCGGCCTCACCCCGCCCGCGCACTGGGTGGCCCCCGACGTCCGGATCGTCCCCTCCGTCTCCGGCGCCCTGACCGTCGCGGTCGAGGTCGTCCGGGCCCGGGTCCTGGAGGTCCGCCCGGACGCGGAGGGCGCCGGCCTCGAACTCAGCGGTGAACTGGCCGCCGACTTCGGCGCCGGAGCGGAACTGCGCGCCGAGCACCAGACCACCGGGGCCGTCCTGACCTTCCCGCTGGAGACCGCCGAGGCCGCCGAGGGCGGCCGCCTCCCCTTCACCGTGCGGGTCCCCGTCGCGGACCTGGCCGCCGTGCCGGACGCGGTGGCCGCCCCCGGGGAATGGCTCCCCGAGCCGTGGAACCTCTCGGTGACCCGCGCCGACGGCACCCGCGCCGACCTCGTGCACGACGAGCGCGCCGGCTTCACCGGCCTGGTCCTCCCCGTCCCGGGCGACGGCACGGGCCGCGCCGTCTACGTCAAGCGCACCGCCGCCGGGCACCTCTGCGTCGCCCTGCAGCCCTCGCCCCCGCTGGTCGAGACCGTCATCACCGAGGACGGCACGCTCACCCTGCGCGGTACGTTCCACCCGCCGGCCGGCACCGCGGACGAGCCCTACGAGCTGGTCCTGCACAACTGGCACGGCGAGGAGTTCAGCTACCCCGTCACGCTCGGGGGCGACCGCTTCGAGGCCGTCTTCACCCCGATGCTGCCCGAGCCCTTCGCGGGCCGCACCTCGCTGCCGCACGGCCGCTGGTGGCCCACGCTGCGCCCCGTCAGCCGGGGCGGCGCCACCGCGGGCCTGCTCGGCGTGGACCGCGGAGTCCCGGTCCAGCTGGTCGCCCCCGCCCTCGGCAGCGGCCCCGCCGCACTCACCGTCGAGGGCCGCCGGATGCGCGTGGAAGCCCGCTTCTACGACCGCATGGCGCTGGTCACCGACCCGCTGCTGACCCCGCACGACCGCTCCCGCCACGCCCAGCGCATCGCGCGCGACGTGACCTACCCGGCGCAGCGCCGGGCCCCGGTCAAGGACATGGTCCTGTACGACACCTTCCAGGGGAACGGGGCGGGCGACTCGCCCCGCGCCATCCACGAGGAACTGCTGCGCCGGGGCGAGAAGCTGGAGCACATCTGGCTGGTCCGCGACGGCCGCACCGAGGTCCCGCCGACCGCGCGCGCCGTCCAGTACAGCAGCCTGGAGGCCTGGGACGTCATGGCCCGCGCCCGCTACTACGTGCTCAACGACAGCGTCCCCAAGTCCTTCTTCCGCCGTGAGGGCCAGGTCGTCGTACAGACCTGGCACGGGACGCCGCTCAAGCAGATCGGCCACGACTTCATCCACGACTACTACTCCAGCCCCGAGGTGCTGGAGGCGCTGGAGCACGACAGCGCCCAGTGGTCCCTGCTCGTCTCCCCGAGCAGCTTCGCCACGCCGGTCCTCAAGCGCGCCCTCGGTTTCAAGGGCGAGGTCATGGAGGTCGGCAGCCCGCGCACGGACGCCCTGGTACGCCCCGACGCCGACCGGATCGCCGAGGTCCGCCGCCGCCTCGGTCTGCCCGAGGGCAAGAAGGTCGTGCTGTACGCGCCGACCTGGCGCGAGAACAATGAGGGCTGGAGCGGTGGCTACAAGCTCGACCTGCGCATCGACCTGGACGAGGCCCGGCGCGAGCTGGGCGAGGACCACGTCCTGCTGGTCCGCGGCCACTACCGGGTGACCGAGCAGGTCCGCGACGCGGTCCGCGACGGGTTCGTCGTGGACGTGTCCCGCTGGGCCGACACCGCCGATCTGCTGATGGTGGCCGACGTACTGATCTCGGACTACTCGTCCGTGATGTGCGACTTCGCGCTCACCGACCGCCCGATCCTGCTGTTCACGTACGACCTGGCGCACTACCGCGACACCCTGCGCGGTCTCACCGTCGACCTGGAGGCCAAGGGCCCCGGACCGCTGCTGAACGACTCGGCGAGCCTGATCGCGGCGGTGCGGAACGCGGACGCCGTGGGCACGGAGTACGCCGAGCGGCGCGCCGCCTTCCGCGCCGAGTTCTGCGACCTGGACGACGGCCGGGCCACCGAGCGGGTCGTCGACCGGATGCTGGAGATGTAGCCCGAACGGGTGCTTCACGAACTGGTCCCGGGCCCACCGATGAGAATCGGGCCCGGGACCGGTCTGTAGGGGTGGAACATCAGCCACGCACCCAAGAGGCAGCCATGACCAGCAACGGATTCACCACGTGCCTGTGGTTCGACGGTGACGCGGAAGCCGCCGCCGACTACTACCTGTCCGTTTTCAAGGACGGCAAGCGCGGCCGCACCGGCCACTACACCGAAGCGGGCCCCGGCCGGACCGGCGGGGTGATGATCGTCGAGTTCGAGATCAACGGACAGAAGTTCGTCGCGCTCAACGGCGGCCCGCAGTTCCACTTCACCGAGGCCGTCTCCTTCCAGATCCACTGCGCCGACCAGGCCGAGGTGGACCACTACTGGGCGGCGCTGACCGCCGACGGCGGCGAGGAGAGCGTCTGCGGCTGGCTCAAGGACCGCTTCGGCCTGTCCTGGCAGGTCGTCCCCGCCGAGGTGATCGACCTGATCAGCGACCCCGACCCGGAGAAGGCCGCCCGGGCCAGCGCCGCCGTGTACACGATGAAGAAGATCGACCTCGCCGCCGTGAAGAAGGCCCACGCGGGCGGCTGACGCCCGGGGCGTCGCTCCCGGTCAGACCTGGACGTCCTGGAGCCGGTCGAGCAGCTTCGGCAGCGCCGTCCCGATCGGCTCGCGGATCACCTCGTCGGCCAGCGGGTCGTACGGGGTCTCCTCGGCGTTCACGATGATCAGCCGGGCTCCGTGCTCGGCCGCGATCCCGGCCAGCGAGGCGGCGGGCTGCACCTGGAGCGTGCTGCCGACCGCGATGAACACTTCGCAGCCCTTAGCCACCGCCATGGCCTGCGCCAGCACCTCGGGATCGAGCCGCTCGCCGAACATCACCGTGCCCGCCTTGAGGATCCCGCCGCAGTTCAGGCACGCGGGATCGGGCTCACCGGCGGCGACCCGGTCGAGGGTCTCCGCCATCGGCGAGCGGACGAGGCACCGGGTGCAGACGACGGCGCGGGCGGTGCCGTGCAGCTCGGACACCTTGCGCTCCGGCATTCCGGCGAGCTGGTGCAGCCCGTCGACGTTCTGGGTGACGACCCGGACGGGAGTCCCGGAGCGCTCCAGCTCGGCCACGGCCACGTGCGCCGCGTTGGGCCGGGCGTCCAGCGCCGCGATCTCGGCCCGCATCAGCCAGGAGCGCCGCCGGACCTCCCGATCCTCCATGTAGTACTCGTACGTCACCAACTTCTCGGCCCCGGGCTCCCGGCGCCACAGGCCCTGCGGCCCCCGGTAGTCCGGAATCCCGGAATCGGTGGACATTCCGGCCCCACTGAACACAACGACAAGCGGCTTCCCCATCCCCCGACCCTACGCAGCCGTCTCCCGCCGCGGCCAACGGATTCGCCGGCGTGTCACTGCACGCAGAACTCATTGCCCTCGGGGTCCGCCATCACCACGTGCGTGCTGCCGAGCTCCTCCACCACCCGCAGCACCTCGCCCCCCAGCGAGGTCAGCCGCTCGGCCTCCGCGTCCCGCCGCTCGGGGCCGAAGTGCAGGTCGATGTGGAGCCGGTTCTTGCCCTGCTTGGCCTCCGGCACCGCGTTGAACAGCACCCGGCGCCCCAGCCCGACCCCGCTGGCCCCGTCGAACGGGTCCTCGGGATGCCGTACGGCGGCCGCGTTCCGCCACACCTTGCGCCCGTTCAGCTCCGTCCAGTCGGCGTCCGTGACCGCGCCGAACCCGATCAACCGCTCGATGAACCCGGAGTGGTCCTCGCGCTGGTACCCCAGCGCCTCGGACCAGAACTCCGCGAGGCGCAGTGGCTCGGCGCAGTCGACGACGAGCTTCCAGTTCACCGCGGTCATCACAGCCTCCAGTGCACGTTCGGTCAGAACTCCCTCCTCCTTGTTATAACCGGTGGCACCGACAACGGGGCCGCCCCGCCCGCTGGGACGCGCCCCCCCGCGGGCTCACCGAGCCGACGCCGCGTCTGGTACAACACGGCACATGACGGCATTACGGATCGGCGGCGCGAGCGCCGCAGACATGGAACTGTTCCGCGACTGGGCCGACGAGGAGGGATGGAACCCCGGGGACTCCGACCGGCTCGCCTTCGTGGTGGCCGACCCGACGGGTTTCCTGATGGGGCGCCTCGGCGGTGAACCGGTGGCCTGCATCTCCGCGGTGCGCTACGGCGCCGGGTTCGGGTTCATCGGCTTCTACATCGCCCGCCCCGCCGTACGCGGCCAGGGATACGGGATCCAGCTGTGGAACGCCGGTATGCGCAGGCTGGAGGGCCGCCTGGTCGGCCTGGACGGGGTCGTCGCCCAGCAGGACAACTACCGCGAGTCCGGGTTCCGTTCCGCCTGGAACAACGTCCGCCACGAGGGCGTCCCCTCGGCGGGCCGGGTCGACGAGGAGCGTGGTGAACGGGGGATCGAGGTGGTCGACGCCCGGTCCCTGCCCTTCGCCGAACTGGCCGCCTACGACCGGCGGTTCTTCCCCGAGGCGCGCGATTCCTTCCTCGCCGCGTGGACCGGGCTGCCCGGCCGCACCGCCCTCGCCGCCGTCCGGGACGGCCGGATCGAAGGCTTCGGAGTGGTTCGGCCGTGCAGCGCCGCCTCGCGGATCGGCCCGCTGTACGCCGCCACCCCGGGCGTGGCCGCCGCCCTGGTCCGGCGGCTGGCGGAGCGGGCGGGCGGACCGGTCGCCGTGGACGTGCCCGACGCCAACCCCGCGGCCCTGGCCCTGATGTCCGGACTCGGCCTGGTCCCCACCTTCGAGGCCGCCCGGATGTACACCGGTCCCGCACCCGAAGCCGATCTCCCCGCTCTCTACGGGGTGACCAGCCTCGAACTCGGCTGACCGGCGGGGCCCGCGGGACGCGGGGCCGACTCGGTGGTGCGGGGCGCGGTCAGAAGGAGAACAGGACCCCGCTGCCGTTCCGCATCGCGCAGCGGTTGCCGAAGGTGTGCTCGTAGGTGAACCGCTTGCCCCGCCACACCCCGTCCGCCGTCACCGTCACCGGGTCGTACTCCTTGCTGCACAGCGCTCCGGCCCCGCCCGCCGTGATCGTGTCCGGCTTGCCCGCGACGGCCAGTAACTCCGTACACGCGGCGGCCGGGTCCGGGTGTGTCCCGCTGGGCCGGGGCGCGCACACCAGCGTCACGGCGCGCAGGACCGTACCGTTGCGGGCGTCGTCGCCCGCCGTGATCCCGAGCACCAGTGAGGACGGCGCGTAGAGACTCTCCGTACCGGACGGCGCGGCGTCGGCCGCCCCCGAACCGGCCAGCGCCGTCAGCGCGGTGAGCGCCACAGCTGCTGAAGTGAGTCCCAAACCCCTTGCGATGGACCGCATTTCGAACACTCCCTTGGGTGGTTGTTTCGGATAACGGACACGAGTGTTGCCCACCCGGGGCACCGGAGCTATTCGAACCCCTATTTCACGTCACTGAAAGCGATCGGATCATCGCTGTTCGTGGCGGTGCGGGGGGCCGCCACCTGTAGGGGAACGCTTGGGCGAATCGGCTGATTAGTGCGGGGCGTACAGATCCAGGAGCCTCGTACGGGTCTGGTGCAGCCGGTGGGCGAGCACGCGGCCCACCCAGTGGCCCACGGCGGAGCCGAAGGCCGGGTCGGCATCCATCAGCATGCGGACGGTCAGCGCGTCGAACTCGTACGCGCGGACCGGAGACATCGCCTCCGCGCCGAGCTGCCACACGTACGGAGGGAAGAGCCAGGACCATCCCACCAGCTCGCCGGGGCCGAGGCTCTCCACCGGGGCCGGCCGACGCCCCGGGACCGGGATCTCCAGGGTGACGGTGCCGGAGCGCACGATCCAGAAGGAATCGGCCCGGGTGCCTTCGTCGAAGATCCGCGCGCTTTCGCGGAAGTTGACCTCGCGGGCGTGGCTCATCAGCCGTCCGCGGTGTTCGGTAGACAGGACGGCAGCGATCCGGATGGGGGAAAGTGTGCTCACGACGGCCTCCGATCGGGACCCCCCGCTCACCCCAGTGTCGCCGAAGCGGCGCCGGATGCGCGCGCGCCGTCGGCAACCTCCGTCAATCGTCGCCGTCG
The DNA here is from genome assembly GCF_030063135.1 of Streptomyces sp. G-G2. Taxonomy (GTDB): domain Bacteria; phylum Actinomycetota; class Actinomycetes; order Streptomycetales; family Streptomycetaceae; genus Streptomyces. The sequence continues at coordinate 96,704 of NZ_JASISO010000024.1, read as the reverse complement.
GCCTCCAGGCACGCCAGCTCCATCGCGTCGAGGACCGCCTCGTGGCTGCGCCGGCTCAGCTCGGCGACGTTCTCTATCTGCGCCGTCGCCCACGCCGACAGCGTCATGACCAGCACGCGCAGCCCGTCCGTGCCGTGCTCGGCGAGGATCGCGTCCGCCAGTACCATCGCGTCCTCCGGAACCCGCTCCGGTGGTTCCAGCCCGGCCAGCTCCCGCAGCAGGGTGATGGTGCGGCGCGAGATCTCCGGGGTGATCCTCGCCAGCCGCATGTCTTCGTCCCTGTCCATCCGCCCTGCCTTCCGCCGACCGCGCCGAGCCCCCTGCAAGGCACCGTAGAGGGGCCGGCCCTCCGGCGTGGGGCTTTCCCCCGGCTGGGGTGCCGTTCGCGCTTCCACTGGCGGGGACCGGCCGGTAACTTGACCGCGTTCCTTCACATCGGACAGTCGACCGGACCCGGCAGGTGCGAGATGCAGAGCCCCTTACGCGCGGCCCGCCCCCCGCGGCGCGCGCCGCTCCTCGGCGCGCTGCTGTGCGCGCTGCTGCTCACCGCCCTCGCGGCGCCGCCCGGGCCCGCCCGGGCCGCGGCGGCCGCCGGGCCGGCCGCCGCGGCGTCCTGGGCCCCGCCGCTGTCCACCCGGGGCCGTTACATCGTGGACGCGAAGGGTGACCGCTTCCGGCTGCGCTCCGGGAACTGGGACGGCGCCCAGGGATCCTGGACCGGTTCCGGCGACCCGAACGACCCGGCCACCCACCACAGCGGCCAGGACTCCCACGGTATCCCGCTGGGCCTGGACCGCACCCCGCTGCCCGTCCTGCTCGGCGATTTCCACGCACTCGGCCTCAACAGCATCCGGCTGCCCTTCTCGGGCGAGATGCTCCGCACCACCGCGCCGGTCCCGGACGCGGCGGTCGCCGCCAATCCGGGCCTGCGCGGGAAGACCCCGCTCCAGGTCTACGACGCGGTCGTGGCCGCGCTGAGCGCCGACGGGTTCGCCGTCATCCTCAACAACCACACCAACACCACCCGCTGGTGCTGCGGGCTGGACGGCAACGAGCGCTGGAACAGCGGCCGTTCCACCGCCCAGTGGGCCGACGACTGGGTCTTCATGGCCCGCCGCTACCGGAGCGACCCGCGCGTGGTCGGAGCCGACCTCTACAACGAGGTCCGCCGGGACACCTGGGACGATCCCAACTGGGGCCTGGGGGACGACCACGACTGGTACGCGGCCGCCGAGGACACCGCCGACCGGATCCTCGCCGAGGCCAACCCGGACCTGCTCATCGTCATCGAGGGCATCAACTGGACCGGCGTACCCCTGGACGGGCTGCCGCACGGACGCCCCACCCTCACCCCGGTCCGCACCCTCTCCCACACCCTCGTGGTCTCGGGGAAGCTCGTCTACTCGGCCCACTTCTACGGGTACACCGGCCCCCACCACAGCGGTGCGACCGGCCTCGGCGAGACCCATGACGCGCGCTACCAGGACATGAGCGCCGCCGAACTCGAACAGGCCCTGTACGAGCAGGCGTTCTACGTCGGCGCCGAGGGCGGGACCCATTTCACCGCCCCCGTGTGGATCAGCGAGTTCGGCATCGGCGCCGACGAGAACGGCGCCGCCCCGCGTACCTGGTTCGGGCGCCTCACCTCCTCCCTGGCCTCCTCCGATGCCGACTTCGCGTACTGGCCGCTGGTGGGCTGGAGCACCACCGCCCAGGGCGCCCCGGGCGGCGACAGCTGGGCCATGCTCCGTTACGGCGCGGCGGGCAGGCGCTCCGGCATCCTGGACCCGGGGGACTGGCGCACGACGGCCTGGGCGGCCCTGGCGGGGGCCGCCGGGCACACCGGACCGGTCGCCCCGGTCACCCGCTGGTCCATGCTCACCACCGACCACCGCGACCAGGTGGCCTCGCTGCTGACCCGGGCCGGGGGCGACTGGGACTCCGGGGCCCGCAAAGCGGTCTGCCCCGACGGCTCCCTGCTGGCCGGGCTCAGCCACACCGGCGGGCGCGGCCTCTGCGCGAGCACCGGCCTGCGGGCCGCCGCGGGCGCCCAGAGCGTGGTGCGCGACGAGCGGTACGTGCCCGCGGGCGGCGACTGGGCCGGCGGGTACACCAAGTTCCAGTGCCCCGCGGGTTCCTTCCTGACCGGGTACAGCGTGCGCGGCGAGCGGGTCTCGGCGGCCCTGTGCGCTCCCGCCGGGGGCGCCCTGCTGGGATCCGGCCGCACGGTCTGGTTCGACCGGGGTGACAACCGGCCGCCCGGGGATCCGGGCGGTGACTTCGCCTCCGGGAACTACAAGGGCCAGTGCCTGCCCACCGAGTACGCGGCGGGCATCGCCTTCACCACCCGGGCGGGCGCGCGCCCCTCGGCGGCCGCGCTGCTGTGCCGTACCGCGACCGGCGGCTGAGGGGGCCGGACGACAGCATTAGGCATCCGATGGGTCAAGTGCGATGAACGCGGCATGGATCCCCCCTAAGGTGCGCCCGTACGCATGGTTTCGGTTCGGCTGTTTTCGGCCATGCGGCACACCTTCGTCACCTCGCACACTGAACTGGGGGGTTCATGCGTAGATCCAAAGGCCTGGCGACCGCTCTCGCCCTGGCCCTGGCGGGCGGCGGCGCTGCCGTCGTCCTGGGGCTCGCACCACAAGCGGCGGCGATCACCCCGCCCGTGGCGTTCACCGCCGACCCGCTGTCGACCTGGCAGCCCAACGGAGTGGTGTGGGCGCTCGCCCAAGTCGACGGCACCGTCTTCACCGGTGGCACCTTCTCCGCGGTCCGGCCGCCCGAGGGGGGCTCCGGAGCCGAGCGGTCGGCCGTCAACTTCGTCGCGCTCGACGCCGCGACCGGCGCTCCGACCTCCTGCGAACTGTCCTTCACGGTCGGCGGCGGCACCGCCACCGTCCGCGCGCTGGCGCTCTCGCCAGACAAGAAGACCCTGTACGCGGGCGGCTACTTCGGCACCGTCAACGGGGTCCCGGTATCCAGCCTCGCCGCGATCGACGTGGCGACCTGCACTCCGAAGGCCTCGTTCCACCCGTCCTTCGCGGCCACCGTGCGGGCCCTCGCCGTCACCGACGACACCATCTACGCGGGCGGCGACTTCCTGACCGTCCAGGGCCAGTCGCGCCAGCGCTTCGCCGCCGTCGGCACGGCGGACGGCGCGCTCAAGCCCTTCACGGCCAACGCCGACGAGCCCGGCCGCGCGGTCGAACTGACCCCCGACGGACACAACGTGCTGATTGGCGGGGACTTCTTCTCCGTCAACGGTACGAACACGCACGCGCTCGCCGTCGTCGACTCCACCACGGGCGCCCTCACCAAGTCCTATCCCGGCTTCATCGAGATCAACTCGGTGGTCAAGGACATCGCGGCCGACGATACCGGTTTCTACACCGGCAACGAGGGCACGGGCGGCGGGGTCTTCGACGGCCGCATCGCCCTCAACCTCAGCGACTTCAACCAGCGTTGGCGCGACACCTGCCTCGGCGCCACCCAGGCCGTGCTGCCGTACCAGAACGTGCTGTACAGCGCCTCGCACGCGCACGACTGCTCCAGCGTCGGCGAGTACCCCGACGGGCAGCGCCACCACCTGCTCGCCGAACCCACCACCAGCACGGCGAAGCTGGGCTGGGCCCCCGACACCAACGACGGCATCGGCGAGGGCATCGGACCGCGGGTGATGACGGTCGGCTCCAAGGCCGGGGTCCCCTACCTCTGGGTCGGCGGCGAATTCACCACCGTCAACGGCTCGGCGCAGCAGAGCCTGACCCGCTTCTCCTCGACCGGTGACACCGGCGCGCCGACCGTCCCGGTCGCGAGCGCGGTCAGCTACAGGCCCGGGCAGGCGCAGGTGCGCTGGCGCACCAGCCTGGACCTGGACGACGGCACCCTGACCTACAAGGTCTACCGCAACGGATCGGCCACCCCGATCGCCACCGTGAACGCCGACTCGCTGTTCTTCCGGCGCCCCCAGGCGTCGTGGACCGACACCACCGTCTCGGCGGGCCAGTCCTACAGCTACCGGGTGACCGCGACCGACGGCGCGGGCAACACCAGCGCCCTCTCGGCCACCGCCTCGGTGACCGTCCCGGCCACGGTGGACGCCTACCCGAACCAGGTCCGTACCGACGGCGCCACCCAGTACTGGCGCTACGACGAGAGCGCGCTCCCCTTCGTCGCCGACTCCTCGGACGGCGGCAACTCCAGCGGCGTGCACCTCAACGCCCCGGCGCTGCGTCAGACGCCCGGCGCGGTCACCGGCGCGAGCACCGCGATCGGCTTCAACGGCACGAACACCCAGGTGTACGGCGACCGCCGGACGACGGTCGGGAACACCTACACGCTGGAAACCTGGTTCAAGACGAACACCACCCGCGGCGGCAAGCTGTTCGGCTTCGGCAACAACCAGACGCGGGGCAGCAATCAGTACGACAAGCACATCTACATGACCAATGACGGCCGTCTGATCTACGGCGTCTACACCGGCGCCACCCGCACCATCACCACCGGCGGCTCCGACCGCTACAACGACAACCAGTGGCACCACGTCGTCGCGACCCAGGGCGCGGGCGGCATGGTCCTCTATGTGGACGGGGCGCAGAAGGGCACCCTGAACGTCACCACCAATGAGAACTTCTCCGGCTACTGGCACGCGGGCGGCGACAGCCTCGGCAGCTGGCCGGAGCGCCCCACGAGCGACTACTGGGCGGGCCAGCTCGACGAGACCGCCGTCTACCCGACGGTCCTCACCCCGGCGCAGGTCCAGAACCACTTCGCCCTCGCCACGGCCCCGGCCGACTCGGTCGTCCAGATCCAGGCCGCCGAGGACACCTATGCCAACGCGGGCGCGCCCGGCACCAACTTCGGCACCTCCGGTTCGCTGGCGGTGGGCGGCAGCGCGCTCTACCAGAGCTACCTGCGCTTCAGCCTGCCCGCGGCGCCCGCCGGTACGGTCCTGAAGTCGGCCACGCTCAGTGTGAAGACCAGCACCATGAACGGGGCGGGTACGACGGACACCGTGTCCGTCGTCCCGGTCACCGGAGCGTGGACCGAGACGGGTACGACGTACAACAACCGCCCGGCGCTCGGCGCCACCGCCCTCGGCAGCTTCGCCGGGATCGCGGACGGCTCGGCGGTCGCCACGACCACCCTGGACACGGCCGCCGTCGCGGCGGCCCTGAACGGCTCCTACGGTCTGGCGCTGACCAACCCCGGGTCCGACCCGGCGTGGCTCTGGTCCTCGGAGGCCGGAGCGAACGAGGGGACCCCGCAGCTGTCCCTGACCTTCGGGCCGCAGTAACGGTGTAGGGGCCACCCCACAGCGGCGGAACGCAGGAACGACGGAACGCCGGAACGACGGAACGGCGCATCAGGGGGCGTGGGCCATGGCGGCCCACGCCCCCTTCGCGTGTCGGCTACACGGGTCCGGGTCCTGCTCCTGGTCCGCCGCGGCCGATGTGGGCCAGGACCTGCTGGAGGAGTGCCGTGACGTGGGCTTCGTGCAGCTCGTACACGACGCCGCGCCCCGTGCGGCGGCCGGTGACCAGGTCCGCGTGGCGATGGGCGCGGCCGGTTCGGCCGTGGCCCTGGAGACGGCGACCGCCATGGGGCCGGGCATCGGCCCGGCGGAGCCGGTCCACGAGGGCTCCACGCCGATCGTGGTGGCCGACGCGCTACCCGGACGCGCGCTGACCGGGCGGCGCGAGCCGCCACCGGACCTCGCCGTCCTGGACGACGGAGGTGGGGGCGAGCCCGCAGGCGGACGCCACGGCCGCCGAGGCGTGGTGGTCCGGGTGGACGTGCGCGACGACCGTGTGCGCGACGGGCGCGTGTGCGACGGGTGCGTGCGTGACCGGTGCGTGTGCGGCGGCCCGCACGGTGGTGGCACCCGCCGGGCGGCCCGTCGTCAGCGCCGCGACCAGGGCGCGGGCCGCCTCCGTCGCGAGGCCGCGGCCCTGCCAGGGCGTGCCGATCACCCACGCCACCTCGGCGGTCCCGGCCTCGACCGTGGCCTGTACGGCCCCCACCAGCCGCCCCTCGCCCCGCAGCAGGAGCACCCAGTTGCCCCACAGGACCGCCGGGTCGGGGGAGCCCGCGCTCTGCCGGGCGTAGCGGGCGCGCAACGCGTCCGGGCCCGCCGGTTCACCCCCGATGAACCGGTGCAGCGCGGGATCCGCCAGCACCCCGGCCATCTCCGCCGCGTGCCCGACCCCCAGCGGCACCAGATCCACCCGCGCCGCCGCGATGACCCCGGGCAGCGGGGCGCGAGCACCGGCGGCGGGCGGGAGCGCTCCGCGGATCCGGTCCGCGGCTCCTGGGCGTCGTACGCCTGCCACGGCCACGCAGATCCCGTACACCCGGTCACGGCCGGTCCAGCCGTTGACACGGCCGCGGTTGTCACCGATCCGGACCCGCCCGAGCGACGGGTCCACCGCCGAGACCAGGTGCAGGTACACGGCGCCCCGCACGCGCGCGAGCACGATGTCGCCGACCTCGATCCGGGCGGGGTCCGCCGGAGCGACGACCACCGGCTGCCGGTCGTGGACCAGCGGGACCATCGAGGACCCCGAGGGCCGGAACTCCACCGTCTCGCCGTCGGCGACCCGGGTCGCGAGGGCGTCCATCGTGCTCATCCCGCGAGCCTGCACCACGGACGCCCCGGGCGACACCGGATTTCGGCCGCCGGCTCAGCGGGGCGGTTCGACCTCCAGGAAACGGCGCCGCCGGGGGCCCCGGTAGAGCAGGCACTCCCAGCCGTGGCGGCCCAGCTCCTCGGCGCACGCCGTCAGCCGTTCCTCCTCCTCCGCGGCCGCCCCGCCGCCCGGGGGGCCCACCCAGGTCACCTCGACCCGTTCGGGGGCCTCCCCGGCCCGGACCCGGTAGCCGGTGGCGGCCCGCCGGCCGCTCCCGTCCAGCGCCGACGCGGGCAGGCCCGCCGCCTCCAGTACGAGCGCCACCGCGCGCGGCATCCGCTGCCGCTCCCAGGGCGCGGGGGCGTCCCCGGAGCCCCCGCTCAGGATCCGGCGCATGGTGAGCAGACCCTCGTACGCCGTACGCACCTGCGCGGCCCGCGACCGCGCCGCCGCGCGATCCCCGGCGGGCACCGGCCCGTCGCCCGTCGCGGGCTCGAAGCCTTCCCCGGAAGCCGAATCCGTCATCCCGGACCACTCCTCACTGAGTACTTCGTCCCCAACGACCTGAGTACGCCGCCCGATTCCCCGCGGCGCCGCCGCTGGTCGAATGGGACCATGACATCCGACGCCGCCACCCGCCCCCGTACCCGCAGCCGGTACCCGCGCGCATGGCACCTGAGCACGCGGTACCCGAGCCTGCGGCACCCCGGCGTACGGCACGTCACCACCGCCGGGTCCGCCCTCGCCGTGGCCCTGGTGCCGCTGGTGGTCGGCGTCCTGGTCGCCAAGGGGATGGCGGCCGACCCGCACACCCCGGTGAACGCCCTGATCACCAGCGGGGGCCAGCGCGCCCGGATCCCGCGCTCCGAATGGCGCCGCCGCGGCCGCACCGCCCGCACCGGCCTGAGCCGCCTGCGCCCCGCCGCGCCCGGGGGCTGAGCCGTCCCTGTCGGAACACGCCTGAGCCGGGCCGTCCGCGCCGAGCCCCCGCAGCCAGGCGTCCGCCTCGGCCTGGTTCCGCAGCCGCACCACCCGCAGCGGTGCGAAGCGCGGATCGGCCGCCCGCCGGGCGATCTCGGCACGCCGGGCGGCGTACTGAGACCAGGCCCACCAGGCCGGGTGGTCGGCGCGCAGCCAGTCGCCCCAGGTTTCGACGTTCCCCCCGAAGACCCGCTCTCGGAACACGGTCCTGCGCACCGAGCGGCGCAGCACCCGCCACATGATCACGCGGCGGGGATGGTCCAGCCAGACGACGGTGTCGGCCCGCTCCCACAGCAGGTCCCGCACGGCGGGGTAGCCGAGCGAGTCGAAGATCCAGCGGTCCCCGGCCGCGAGGCGGGCCGTGTCCCGCACGAAGTCCTCGTTCACGGCCCACCCCGGCCCGGTGAAGTGCAGCGCGTCCATCCCGTGGTGCGGCAGCCCGGACCGTCGGCCCAGCTCCGCCGCCAGGGCCGACTTCCCGGCCCCGCTGATCCCGGCCACCAGTACCCGCCGCATACGCGCAGCCTACGTACCGTCCGGGCTCCCCTGCGCGAGCGGCTCCTGCAACTCGGTCACCCACTGGGCGCGGTCCGGCGGGCAGGCGAGCGCCAGCTCGCGCGCGTACCCGGCCGACCGGTGGCCGTGCGCGTCGATCCAGCGCGCGAGGGCCTGCGCGGTGGGCAGTACGCCGTCCATCGGGCCCCGGTGCACCACGGTCGCCGCACGTTCCACCGCCGGGAGCACGACGATCCGCACCGCCGGTCCCAGATCCCGCGCGCGCACCGATTCCGCCACCGGCAGGGCCGCGTGCACCAGGATCGCCCCGCTGTCCGGCTCGGGCGCGTCCTCGTAGTACGCGACCCCCGGCCCCGTGGGGGTCACCCGCGCGGTCTCGAACATCCCGCACAGCTCCTCGTACAGCGGCCCGACGACCGGCCCGATGTCCTGCGGGCCGTAACTCGCCGCGATCCCCGTCAACTCGGCCAGCCGCACGGGCGGCAGGCTCTTCACGACGATGTCCTCGGTGGGCATGGCGCCCTCGCTCTCGATGGTCCGGAGCCTCGTCTCGACCTGGGTGAGCCGGGCCGCCGTAGCGGCCAGGGCCTCCTCCAGTTCCGCCCGGCGCAGCCGCAGCATGCCGCGCAGCTCCTGCGCACCCACCCGGTCGCCGAGGATCGACCCCACCTGCTGGAGGCTGAAGCCGAGTTCCTTGAGCGCGATGATCCGGTTGAGCGGGGCGAGCTGGGCGGCCTCGTAGTGGCGGTAGCCGCTGACGGGGTCGACACGGGCAGGGCGCAGCAGCCCGATGGCGTCGTAATGACGCAGCATGCGGACCGACACCCGGCCGTGTTTGGCGAAGTCTCCGATGGTGAACATGACGCCTTCCAGTGCAGGGCCTCACACAGGGGGAGGGTCAAGCGATTCTCGCCGTAGGCCCGTTCAACGGTCGTACTGCCCCACGCACAGGTCCACGACCGACGGCGGGACGGCGCCCTCGGCCGCCGCGCACAGCTCGTCCATGCCCGGCCCGCCGGGCACCCGCGCGGGTGCGGGGGCGATCGGGTGGCGGGGGCGGGAGGGGGCGGACTTGCGCGGGGAGGTCCGCCGGGGCGCCGAAGGGCGGGCTTCCTGCCCGTCCGCCCGGCGGGCGTCCCGCGCGGACGCGTCGGGGGAGGGCCGGGCGGAGCGCGCCGCCCCGTCCGGCTCCGCGAACAGCGGGCCCGGGGGCGTGCCGGAGCCGTCGGGCACCCGGCCGAGCGGCAGCACCGGGGAGTCGGCGGGTGGTACGGGCGTGTGTGAGGGGGCCGGAGCGTGCGCGCCGACGCAGACGCAGCCGGTCCCCGCGAGGAGTACGGCGAGGGAGAGGGGGACGGCCCGGCGTAACTGCATCCCTCCACCATGCCGTACCCCGGGTCCGGACGTCGGGCCCGGTACCGCGTACGGGTGACGGGAGTTCGGGGTCGGCGCCCGGGGCCCGGGCCCCCAGGGACCCGGGCGCGGCGGGGCGAACGGGCCGAGCTGGACCCGCCGTCGGGCCCGCGTCTGGTTCGCGCTACTTTGACCCGGCGGCCGGGCCGGCTCTTCCGGAACTCGCCCGGCCCCCCTTCGCAGCCCTGCCTGGAGACGACCGTGCCCCACCACCCCGATGAGACCGGCCCCGTCCTCGACGACCGGCTCCTCGTGCGCCCCTACGTCACCCGCGGCGGCCGCCCGTCCCGACGGGGCGCGCAGGGCCCTACGGGCGCCCCCGCCTGGCCGCCGTACACCCCGGGGGAGCCGCGCCGGGCGTCCGCAGCCGTGCCGGCGGCCGCTTCCGACGCGCCCGCGGCGCCCGGGGCCGCCGCCACGGACGCGGTACCCGGCGTACGGCGCGAACACGGCATGCGCAACTCCCTGGTGGTGCTCGGTCTGCTCGCCGTCCTCACCACCGGCACCCTGCTCGTCCTGCTCGACGCCCCGCCCGCCGATCCGCCGCGCACGGTCAGGCCGCCCTCGGTGTCGGTGCCCGGGCTCCCGGGCCACGGGGCGGCCGCCGAGGACCCCGTCGTGTCCTCGACCGCGTCCGTACGCCCGCCCGCGACCCCCGCCCCGTCCGCCCCCGGCGCGAGCGTCCCGGTCTCCCCGGCTCCGGCGCGGCCGACGCCGTCCGGGCCGCCGGTCACCCCGCGTCCGCCGAGCCCGGCCACGGGAGCCACCCTGCGACCCGGGGACTCCGGGGCCGAGGTGCGCGCCCTGCAGGAACAGCTCTTCGCCCAGGGGTTCACGTACGTCTCCGCCTCCGGGACGTACGACGACGGGACCCGGCGCGGAGTCGCCCAGTTCCAGCGCGACCGCGGCCTCACGGGCGACCCCTCGGGCGTCTACGGCCCGGCCACCCGCGCGGCGATGACCGGCCGCTCGTAACGGCGCGTTCCCGACGTACGACCGCTGATGGCCCGAGCGGCCGCAGGAGTGGGTGACGCCACCGCCCCCGGTCAGCGGCCGCCGGAGACCCGCAGGACCGCGCCCGTCGTGTACGAGGCGTCGGGGGACAGCAGCCAGGTGATGGCGGCCGCCACCTCGGCGGGCAGGCCGGGGCGGCCGAGCGGGATGCCGGGGCCCGAGCGGGCCGCCCGGTCCGGGTCGCCCATCGCCGCGTGCATGTCGGTGTCGATGATGCCGGGTGCGACGGCGTTCACCCGGATCCCGTCCGCGCCGAGCTCCTTGGACAGGCCCACCGTCAGGGCGTCGGCGGCCGCCTTCGTCGCCGCGTAGTGGACGTAGTCCCCGGCCCCGCCGAGAGTGGCAGCGGCCGAGGACACGTTCACGATCGCGCCGCCGCCCGTGGCGGCCATGTCGCGGGCGGCCCGGCGGCAGCACAGCAGGTACCCGAACAGGTTCACGTCCACCACCCGCCGCAGGTCCCCCGTCCGCGCGTCCGCGAGCCGCCCCAGCGGTCCCGTCACCCCGGCGTTGTTGACCAGGCCGGTCACCGCCCCGAGTTCGTCCCGCGCGATGTCGAACAGCCGCTCCACACCGGCCTCCTCGGAGGTGTCCACGCGTACCGTCACGCACCGGACGCCCAGCGTCCGCACCCGCTCGGCGGTCGCCTCCGCGGCCGTCGCGTCGCTGACGTAGCCGAGGGCGAGACGGTGTCCCTCGGCCGCCAGGCGCAGGCAGGTCGCCGCCCCGATCCCCCTGCTGCCGCCGGTGACCACGGTGACCGGAACCGTCATGTGCTGCCTCCTGGGCCGACGCGGGATGCGGTGCGGGATGCGTCGCGGTGAGGACCGTACACGCCGTGATCACCCGACGCGTGGCGCGGGCATCCGTCAACGATGGTTCCGTTTCGTCAGTTCGGGGTTCACTCCATAGGGTGAGGCCATGTCCGACGAGTCCCCCCTGATCCGGAGCCTGCGCACGGCGGTCGCCGCCGCGCCCGAGGACGTCCCCCTGCGCCTGCACCTCGCCGAACTGCTGCTCGCGGCAGGGCACTCCGAAGCCGCCGTGGCCGAGGTCGCGGTGGCTTTGCAGTACGCGCCCGCGGACGCCGAGGCCCGGAACCTGATGCTGCGCGCGATGGGCCTGCCGCCCGCCGGACCGGCCGTGCCGACGGCCCCGCCCGCGCCGACCGACGCACCGCCCGCGCCCCCTGCTGCGCCACCCGCGCCCGCGCCCCCGGCCGTGCCGCCCGCCGCCACCGGCCGTGCCGCCGGTCGCCCCGGCTTCGACTGGGACGCCGCCGAGCAGGACCTCGACGGGGTCGTCGCCCCCCGCTTCGTGCCCGGCTCCGGCGCGGACGAAGCCCGCGAACAGCCCCTCACCAGCGACGGCGAGGGCCCGGGCGGCCCGGACGACGACGACACCTCGCCCTGGGACATCGACGCGCCCGGAACCGTACGCCTCGCCGACGTCGGCGGCATGCAGGACGTCAAGGACCGCCTCGAAGCGGCCTTCCTGGCCCCGATGCGCAACCCCGAACTGCGCAAGCTCTACGGCAAGAGCCTGCGCGGCGGCCTGCTCCTCTACGGACCGCCCGGCTGCGGAAAGACCTTCATCGCCCGGGCCGTCGCCGGTGAACTCGGCGCGAGCTTCATGTCGATCTCGCTGTCCGACATCCTCGACATGTGGATCGGCCGGTCCGAGAAGAACGTCCACGACATCTTCGAGACCGCCCGCCGCCAGGCCCCCTGCGTGGTCTTCCTCGACGAACTGGACGCGCTCGGCGCCAAGCGCAGCCGCACGGCCCACAGCGGCCTGCGCAACGTCGTCAACCAGCTGCTGACCGAGCTGGACGGTGTCGGCAGCGGCGCCGACGAGGGCGTCTTCGTGCTCGCCGCCACCAACGTCCCCTGGGACGTGGACATCGCCCTGCGCCGCCCCGGCAGGCTCGACCGGACCCTGCTCGTGCTCCCGCCGGACGCCGCGGCCCGCGAGGCGATCCTCCACTACCACCTGCGCGAACGTCCCATCGAAGCCGTCGACCTGGGCAAACTCGCCAAGGCCACCGAGGACTTCTCCGGCGCCGACCTGGCCCACGTGTGCGAGACGGCCGCCGAGACGGCGCTGCTCGACTCCGCCCGTACCGGCACCGTACGCATGATCGGCATGAAGGACCTGCTCTCCGCCGCGAAGCAGATCCGCCCCTCCAGCGAGCCCTGGTTCGCCTCCGCCCGCAATGTGGCCATGTTCGCCAACGACGGGGGCATGTACGACGACCTGCTCGCCTACCTGAAGAAGAAGCGGAAGCTGTGACCGGCCCGCACACCCCGCCCACCGGGCACACCCGGCACCCCCTGAGCGCCCAGGGCATGGCGCTCGTCGAGGCGGGTCGCTCCGAGGCCGCCCTGGAGGTGCTCGGCCGCCGCCTCGCCGAGGACCCCGAGGACCTGTTCGCCTGGGTCTGGCTCGCCCGCGCCCACTTCGGGCGCCGGGACTACCAGCAGGCCTACGACGCCACCGCCGAGGCCCTGGTCCGCGACCCGGAGTACTACGACGCGTACTTCACCCGCTCCTTCTGCCTGCGCCGGGTCGGCCGCTACGCGGACGCGCTGGACATGATGGAACGGGCCGTCCGGATCGACCCGGACAACTGGCTCGCCCGCGCCGGACGGGCCGAACTGCTCATGCTCGTCGACCCCAAGCGCCCCGACGACGCCTGGGAGGAGGCCCGGGCCGCCGCCCGCCTCGGCCCCGAGGAGCAGTGGGTCCGCGAGGTGCTCCTCTACGTCGCCACCGAGACGGGCCGCGAGGAAGCCGCCGAGGAGGCCCGGCGCACCCTGCTCGGCTCCGATCCGGGCAACACCTTCGCCGTCCCCTACCTGGCGCGCCGCGAGGCCGACCAGCCCGGGACCAGCGCGGCCCGGGCCGCCGACACCTTCGCTGCCGCGCTGGCCGTCGTACCAGGCTCGGCCGACCTGCGCTCGGGACTCGACGCGGCCGTCTACCGGATGCTGCGCGGCACCCGCTGGCTCGCCCTCGGCTGCCTGGTCATCGCCGCGGCGGCCGTCAACACCTTCCCCACCGAGGGCGAGGAGCCCGTACCGCTCCCGCTGCCGCTCGGCATGCGGCTCTGGGTGCTGGTGCTGATGAGCGCAGTCTGGGGCTTCGGCGCCTGGCGCCGCTACCGCACGATGCGCCTCGGGGTCCGGATGAGCGTACGTCCGCTCGTCGCCCGGGAGCCCTGGGCCCGGGTGGTCCTCGTCCAGGCGGCCTGGGCGACCCTCTGCGGGGTGCTGATCGCCGTCGTGCCCTGGACCGGACGGGACGTTCCGCAGCTGCTGTTCTGGACCGGTCTCGTCCCGGCCCTGGCGACCGTCCTCCACGACCGGAAGAAGATCACGTGAGCGCCGAGCCGCCCGCTCGCGCCGAACACCCCGAAGCCGCGGAGGGGGCGGACCCCACGGCCCTGGAACGCGGCGAGGCGCTGCACGACCTGGGCCGGTTCGAGCAGGCCGCGGCCGTCGTGGGCGCGTACCTGGCCCAGCGTCCCGAGGACCCGCGCGCGCTGGTCGTCCTCGCCCGCTGCCGCCGCGCCCTCGGAGACCTGCCCGGCGCGCTGCGGAGCGCCGACGAAGCCCTGCGGTGCGGGCCCGACGACGTCTCGGCACGGCTCGTACGGACGGACGTCCTCACCACACTCGGCCGCTTCCCCGAAGCCGAACAGAGCGCCCGGCACGGCGTCGAACTCGCCCCGCTCTTCTGGGGTGTCCACTACAGCCTCGCGGTGGTCCTGGAGCGGGGCGGGCAGCGCGGGCGCCGCGGGGAGGCGTACGACGCCGCCCGGCGCGCCACCGAACTGGGCCCCGACGTCGCCTCGGCCCACTTCATGGTCGGCCTCCTCGCCCACCGCCTCGGTGACCGGGTCACCGCCGAGCTGGCCTACGAGACCAGCCTGAGCCTCGACCCGGAGAGCAGCGAGGCCCACAACAACCTGGCCACGCTGCACCTGCGCCGCAGCTGGTTCAGCCGCTCCGCGTGGACCCGTGCCGCCGAGGGCTTCGTCGCATCGGCCGCCCTCGACCTGGAGGACCGGCACGCCCGGTACAACCTGGAGGCGATGGCCTGGGGCATCGCCGCCGGGGCCCGCTGGCCCGCCCTCGTCGGATTCGTCCTCTCCGTCGGCACCCGGGCCCCGGAAGGTACGAGCGCCACCGAGCGGGCCGTCGCCACCGTGCTCGGATCGGTACTGCTGCTGGGGCTGTGGGCCGGCTGGGCGCTGTGGCAGCGCGGCAGGATCTCGCCGAGGCTGCGCCGCCCGATGCTGCTCACCGCGCGCAGCTGTCCGCCGGTGATCGCGATGGCGGCGGTGGTGGCCCTGACGGCCCTGTACGCCGTGGTCGTCATCGCGCTGCCGATGCTCGCCGCGGGGGTGGTCGGCGGCCTGGGGGCGCCGCTGATCGTGGGCCTGGTCCTGACGTACTGGATCACCCGGACGGCGCTGGGGCGCCGGTCCCCGGACCGGCGGCCCGCATAGAGCTGGCCCAACCCCTGCTGACCTGCGCGCATGCATGATCGAGTCGACACGCGTCGGCGCAGGTACGTAGCATCAGACCCGTTCGAAACACCCCATATCGGGTGGTTTCGCGACGCGTGGGGGAATCCGTCACGACGGGAGTCCGATGTGAAAGCCACACTGCGTGGTCGCTGTGCCCGGATCGCTGCCACGGGCGCTCTGTCCGTGGCCCTGCTGGCGGCCGGAGCCGCCGGGACCTTCGCGTCCGCCGCGTCCGGCGCCGCGAGCCTCAAACCGAGTCCGACCGTCTCGGCGTCGGCGGGCAAATCCACCGCCACCGTCACGCTCACGGCGACTCCGGCCTCGGTGAAGACGGGTGAGAAGGTCACCTTCACCGGCCGGACGAAGGGCGTGCCGATCGGCACGAAGGTGGTGCTCCAGCACAAGAACGGAACCAAGTGGACGACGCTGCACGCGAGTACGGCTGTCAAGAAGGGCAGCAGCTTCGCGCTGGACAACACCTTCCGCGACAAGGGCAAGGAACAGCTGCGGGTGATGGTCGGTGAGGCCGTATCGCCCACCGTCACGGTGAACGTCGGCTGACGGCAAGGGAGTTCGCCCCGGCCGCCGTTGACAGCGGGCCCCGCGGGTCGGGATCATTCGGGAGAGCGCTCTCCCGAATGATCCCGACGTGAAGGGGCCCGCATGCGTGGCGGTGAAGGTCATGGTGACGACCGCGACGGTGGACGTCGTGGTCGTCGTGGTCGTCGTGGGGGCGGGGACGACGGGGAGCGGCCCGGCGGGCCCGGCTGGGACAGCTCGCGGGACGTGGACGAGGGCGGGTCCCGGCCCCCCGGTGAGGACGCGGGCGGGCTCTCGGACGACGAGGTGTCCCGCCTCGCGGACAAACTCGACCTGAGGCAGAAGGTACGGCTGCTAACCGGGGCCGACACCTGGCGGACCGAGGCCGAACCGGCCGTCGGGCTGCGGCGGATGGTCTTCTCCGACGGGCCCGCCGGGGTGCGCGGGCCCGGCTGGGACGAACGCGACACCTCGGCCCTGCTCCCCTCGGCGAGCGCCCTCGCCGCCCTCTGGGACGAGGGCCTGGTACGCCGTCTCGGCGCGCTCCTCGGTGACGAGGCCCGGCGCAAGGGCGTCCACGTACTCCTCGCGCCCACCCTCAACCTGCACCGCAGCCCGCTGGCGGGACGCCACTTCGAGTGCTTCTCCGAGGACCCGCTGCTGGCCGGGCGCACCGGGGCGGCGCTGATCGAGGGCATCCAGTCGCGCGGGGTCGCGGCGACCGCCAAGCACTACGTCGCCAACGACTCCGAGACCGACCGGCTGACCCTGGACGCCCGGATCGGCGAACGGGTGCTGCGCGAGCTGTACTTGGCACCCTTCGAGGCAGCAGTGCGCGCCGGGGTCTGGCTGGTGATGTCGGCGTACAACCGGGTCAACGGCGCCTCCATGAGCGAGAGTTCCCTGCTCGCCGAACCGCTGAAGGGGGAGTGGGGTTTCGGCGGGGCCGTGGTCTCGGACTGGGGCGCGGTCCGGTCGACCACCGCCGCCGGAGCCGCCGCCCAGGACCTCGCGATGCCGGGACCCTCCGGGCCCTGGGGCGCTGAACTGGTCCGGGCCGTGGAAGCGGGCCTGGTCCCGGAAGGGGCCGTGGCGGACAAGGCCCGCCGCCTGCTGCGCCTGGCGACCCGGGTCGGCGCCCTCCCGGCCCCCCGCGCGCCGGTGCCGGGCACGCGGGCCGTCGGGCCGGTGCCGGACGCGCCGGACGTCGGGCCGGAGGGGGCCCTGCGGGAGGCGGTGGCCGGGAGCGCGGTGCTGCTGGAGAACCGGGGGCTGCTGCCCCTGGACCCCGGGACGTTGCGCGTCCTCGCCGTCATCGGGGCGCACGCCGGGGACCCCCGGGTGCAGGGGGGCGGCAGCGCCGAGGTGTTCCCGCGTTCCGTGGTGACCCCGCTCGCCGGGCTCCGCGCCGCGCTGCCCCCGCACGTACGGGTACTGCACGCCCCCGGCCCGGCCCTGGACGACGCCGGACCGGTGCCCGTCGGGTCCGGGCTCGCCCGGGACCCGCAGACGGGTGAGCCGGGGGTCCGCCTGCGCGTCCTGGACGCCCGGGGCGGGGTGCTGCACTCCGCTCGCCTTCCCTCCGGCCGGGTGCTGGAGCCCGAGCTGCCTCCCGGAGCCGACACCGTCGAGCTGGGCGCCGTACTCCACCCGGAAGTGAGCGGCGCCTGGACCCTCGGACTCGGGGGCTTCGGCCCGATGAGGCTGACCGTGGACGGGGAGCCGCTCCTCGACGGGGAGTTCCCGCCCGAGACCGACGACCCGGCCGTCATCCACGTACGCCCGCCGCTGCGCACCGGCCGGATCCACCTCGTCGCGGGGGAGGAGGCGTGGGTGGTCGCGCGCCGCCAACTCGCCCCCGGGGCCGGCCGGGCCACTGTTCTGGCCGCCGCGCCGCCGCCCCCGGATCCCGCCGAGGCGCTCGCTGAGGCGGAAGCGGCCGCCCGCGCCGCCGACGCCGTGATCGTGGTCGTCGGCACCACCGACGGCAGCGAATCGGAGGGCGCCGACCGCACCGGGCTCGAACTACCGGCGCCGCAGGACCAGGTGGTGCGGGCGGTACTGCGGGCCAACCCCCGCACCGCGGTGGTCGTCAACGCGGGCGGTCCTGTCGAGCTGCCCTGGCGTGCGCAGGCGGGGGCCGTGCTGCTGTCCTGGTTCCCGGGCCAGGAGGCGGGCAGCGGACTCGCCGACGTCCTGCTCGGCCGCGCCGAACCCGGCGGCCGCCTGCCCACCACCTGGCCCGCGCGCCTCACCGTCGCCCCCGTCCACGACACCCGCCCCGGGCCGGACGGCCGACTCCCCTACGGGGAGGGCCTGCACATCGGCCACCGGGCCTGGCTGCGCACGGGCCGCACCCCCGCGTACTGGTTCGGCCACGGGCTCGGCTACACGAGCTGGGCCTTCGAGGAGCTGGGGGCCCGCGAACCCGTCGCTCAGGGGCGGGAGTTCTCGGTCGTGCTGCGCAACACCGGGGCGCGGTACGGGCGTCAGCTGGTCCAGGTGTACCTGGCCCGGCCCGGTTCGGCGGTGGACCGCCCGGTGCGCTGGCTCGCGGGCTGGACGACCGTCCGGGCCGAGCCGGGGGAACGGGTGGCGGCGGTGGTACGGATCCCCGCGCGCGCCCTCCAGTACTGGTCCCCGGCGGCCGGGACCTGGGTCACGGAACCGGGCAGGTACGAGGTCCTGGCCGGGCCCACGGCGGGCGACCTCCCCCTCCGGGCGGTGCTCGACGTAGAGCCGCACGGGGCGTGGCCGGGGGGCACGCGGGGCGTGGCCGGGTAGCCGCACGGGGCGTGGCCGGGGGCGCGCGGGGCCGGAAGATACAGTGCCGCCATGGACACAGGGGGACGCGCGGGCGGCGGCGGCAGTGCGGGAGCGGGGGCGGCGACCGGAGCGGTATCGGCAGCCGCAGCCGCAGCCGTGGCCCGCGCTGGGACGGGAGCGGCGCCGACGCTCGAGGATGTCGCCCGGGCCGCCGGGGTCTCCCGGGCCACCGTCTCCCGCGTGGTCAACGGCATCCGCAATGTGGACCCGGCCATCCGCCAGGCGGTCCGGCGCGCGGTGGACGACACCGGGTACGTGCCCAACCGGGCGGCCCGCTCGCTGGTGACCCGGCGGGCCGGGGCGGTCGCCCTGGTGGTCTCGGGGGCGGGCACGGACGCCCCGGACGAGTTCGCGGCCCGCGTCTTCCAGGACCCCTTCTTCGGCCGGGTGGTCAGCGGAGTGGTCCGCGCGCTGCGTCCGCGCGGAGTGCATCCGGTGCTGATGTGCGCCGAAACGGACTCCGAACGCGCCGAGTTGGTCGCGTACCTCGCCCAAGGAGGCGCGGATGGCGCCCTGTTGGTCTCGACCCATCCGCACGATCCGCTGCCGAGGCTGCTCGCGCGGGCGGGGCTGCCCGCCGTGCTGTTCGCGCGCCCCGAGCCGGACGTACCCCTGCCGTCGGTGGACCTGCGGCACCGGGACGGCGGCGCGCTCGCGGCGGGGCACCTGCGGGAGCGGGGCCGCCGTCGGATCGCGGTGATCGCGGGACCGGCGGACGTACCGGCGAGCCGGGAACGCGTCACGGGTTTCATTGAGGCGATGGCCGGGTCCGGGAGCGGTCTTGCGGGTGAGCCCCCCGGCGGGTCCGCGCGGCCGGTGGCCGTCGCCCAGGCGGACTTCACGGTGGAGGGCGGCGAACGGGCCATGCGTCTGCTCCTGGCCCAACAGCCCGATCTGGACGGGGTGTTCGCGGCCAACGACCTGATGGCCCAGGGTGCCTGCCTGGTGCTGCACGAGTACGGCCGCCGCGTTCCGCGCGACGTGGCCGTGGTCGGCTTCGACGACTCCAGCGCCGCCACCGCCTGTAGGCCGAGGCTGACGACCGTACGCCAGCCGGTGGAGGAGATGGCGGCCGAGATGGTCCGGCTGCTGCTCGACGGCGAGGCCCCGACCCGTACGCCGGTGCTGTTCGCACCGGAACTGATCGTCCGCGACTCGGCCTGAGCGGCGGCGCGGTCGAGCGGATCGTCGCCGCCGGTCGCCGCGCCGCCGGTCGCCGCGCCGCCGTGGCTCGGGCCGGTGATCCAGGTCGGGACCGCCGCCGAGGGTGCCTTGTACGCTCGACCCGGCGACGTGTTCAACGGGATGTACACGTTGATGGTGGCGAGGTCCGGGCGGCCGATGGCGAAGGCCGGGTCCCTCGACCGAAGCGCCGGCGTACCGGGCTGTCATGCCCGACCGGTGAGTGGCCCTCGAATGGATACGGGTCGCTGAGTCGGTCGTGCGCCGCCGGTCGGTAGGCTTTCTGCCAGCCGAAGGACGCGATCCGCCCCCCTTCTCCGTGGGGGTGAGTCCCGCCCCGTCGCCCCCTGCCCCGTCGCCCGAGGGCCGCACGGCATTGACCAACGGCCCGGATGGAGTTCCCGTGGAGTCCGAGCAACTGGGAGGCGGCGCCGCCCGGGTGGCCGTCAGGGGTTTCCGCCCGGACGTTCCGCCGCTCGATATCCGCGTGCCGCGCATGAGCGGCCCGGAGGCGACGGCCGCACTGCGGGCCACGGGATTCGAGAGGCGTCCGGTCACGCACATCGTCGTCGTGACGACCCTCGGGCTCGATGAACACGCGGCACGGGCCCTCGGCCCCGGGGTGGACGGACCCCTCCTCGAGGGCACCTGTTCCGGGTCCGACGTACGGGCGGACCGCCCCGCCGACCGCCCCGGCGAGGAGCCCACCGGATGACCCCGCCCCGCCGCCGCGGCCCGCTGCGCACGCTGACCGACCTCCTCTTCCCGCCCCCTCCGGGGACCGCCCCCACCAGGGCGCGGGGCGGGCACGGGGTGCTGCCGCCGCTGCTGGTGGTGCTGACCTTCGTCAGCGGGGTCGTCGACGCGGTGAGCTTCCTCGGGCTCGACCACGTCTTCGTCGCGAACATGACCGGGAACGTGGTCTTCCTCGGCTTCGCCCTGGCCGGGGACCGGCAGCTGTCCGCCCTGGCCTCCGGGACCGCCCTGGCCGCCTTCCTCGCCGGAGCCCTGGCGGCCGTCCGGTCCACCTCCCGGGCGACGTCCGAGGGCTAGTGCGGCACTGGCCTCAGCGGCCCGCCGTGCCGCCGCGCGTGGCCAAGGCGGTGTGCCAGCCCGGGGGTTCGGTCGGGGGAGCGGGTACCGGGCGCCGGCCTCCCGTGGTGAAGAAGGCCGACAGCGGGAGGGTGGCCGCGCCCACCGTGACCGCGTCCGGGCCCAGCGAGCCCAGGTCGATCGTGACCCGGTCGGCGGGATGGCGCAGCGAGTACCGCCGGGCGTGCTCGCGCACCGAGGGCAGGATGTGCGGGCCCAGCATCAGCCCGGCCCAGCCGCCGATCAGGATCCGCTCCGGCTGGAACAGGTTGATCACGTCGGACAGCCCCGCGCCCAGGTACTCGGCGGTCTCCTCCAGCACCTCCGCCGCCACCGGGTCCCCGGCCACCGCACGGCTCAGCAGCACGGCGAGCGCCGCTTCCTCGTCCAGCGCGCCCCCGGCGCTGCCGCCCCGCTCCGCCCACCGGGCGAGCAGGGACTCGGCCCCCGTGTAGGCCTCCAGGCAGCCCAGCGCCCCGCACCGGCAGCGCCGCCCGCGCACCGACACCGTCAGATGGCCCCATTCGAGCGGGGCGCCGTCGCTGGACCCGCCGCCGGGGGAGCCGTCAGTGATCAGACTGGCGCCCACACCCGACCCGAACAGGACGACGACCGCGTCGCGCGCCCCCCGCCCCGCGCCGAACCACATCTCGGCCTGGCCGAGGGTGCGCGCGCCGTTGTCGATGAGGTACGGGACCTCCTCGGGCAGGGCCCCGGTGGCGCGCAGCAGGGCCTCCAGGGGTACGGCGTCCCAGCCGATGGTCTGGCCGTGCACGACGGTCCCGCCGGGCGCGTCGCGGTCGACGATGCCGGGTACGCCGACGCCGACGCCGAGGAGCCGTTCCGTGCCGACGCCCGCCCCGTCGAGGACGGCGGCGATGCCGGTGCGGATGTGGTCGACGATGAGCCCGACGTCGTAGCAGCCGCGCGGCTGCAACGGGAGTTCGGCGCGCGCGAGTTCGGTCAGGGTCAGGTCGAACAGCTCGACCCGGACCCGGGTTTCGCCGACATCGACCCCGATCATGTGGGCGCTGCCCGGGGCGACCCGGAGCAGGGTGCGGGGGCGGCCGCCGTCGGAGTCGACGACGCCCGCCTCCTCCAGCAGGCCGTCGGCGACCAGTTCGCCCACCACGTTGCTGACGGATCCGGAGCTGAGGCCGGTGACCGGGCCCAGCTCCTGGCGGCTCATGGGCCCGCCGAAGTACAACCGCTGCAGCACGGTGCTGCGGTTGCCGCGCCGCAGGTCCCGCACCGTACGTCCGTGACTGCCCGTCATGTGGCTCCTTCCGCCCTGACAACGATTCGCAACATACCCTTGCGCGACCCCTTGACGCGACCCTTTCCCGAGGCTTAAATCACGTCCTAAATTAAGGTCTGGAAGTAACGGGGCGGCCGAAAGGCGGCTCCCGACCCCTTCCCGGGCCCGTCGCCCGACCCTGTTGAAAGGGGCCGATCCGCCATGCGCAGAACCCGAGCCGCGGCCGCCGCCGTGGTCACCGCCTCCCTGCTCGCCGCCGCCACCGCCTGCGGCGGAGGTTCCACCGGCGCCGAGGGCGGTTCCAACACCGCCCCCAAGGAACTCACCTACTGGGCCTCCAACCAGGGCCCCGACATCGCGGCGGACCAGGCGACCCTCGGCCCGGAGCTGAAGAAGTTCGAGGAGCAGACCGGCATCAAGGTCAAGCTGGAGGTCGTCCCCTGGGCCGACCTGCTCAACCGTATCCTGGCGGCCACCGCCTCGGGGCAGGGTCCGGACGTGCTCAACATCGGTAACACCTGGTCCTCCTCCCTCCAGGCCACCGGCGCGCTGCTGCCCTGGAGCGCCAAGAACTTCGACGCGATCGGCGGCCGGAGCCGCTTCGTCGAATCGGCCATCGGCTCGGCGGGCGCTACGGGCCAGGACCCGGCCGCCGTCCCGCTGTACTCCATGTCGTACGCGCTCTACTACAACAAGAAGATGTTCCAGGAAGCGGGCATCGAGAAGCCGCCGGCCACCTGGGACGAGATGGTCACCGTCGGTCAGAAGCTGTCCAAGGACGGCAAGTGGGCGCTGGGCGCCGAGGGGTCGAACCTCTCCAACAACATCCACCAGGCCTTCGTGCTGTCCCGGCAGCACGGCGCGGCGTTCTTCGACGCGGCGGGCAAGCCCACCTTCGACACCCCGGCCAACGTCGACGCCGTCAAGCAGTACGTCGACCTGATGGCCAAGGACAAGATCATCGCGCCCGGCAACGCCGAGTACGACAAGAACCAGTCCCTCCAGGACTTCGCCAACGGCAAGACCGCCATGGTGCTCTGGCAGAACGCGGCCAGCAGCTTCAAGGCCCACGGGATGAAGGAGGGCGACTGGGGCGTGGCTCCCGTCCCGGTCCCCGCGGGCGGTGTCCCCGGCCCGGGCAAGAACACCAACTCCATGGTCGCGGGCATCAACATGGCCGTCTTCAAGAACACCGACAACATCGACGGCGCGCTGAAGTTCGTGAAGTTCATGACCAGCGACGACGAGCAGAAGCTGCTCAACAAGACCTACGGCTCCGTCCCCCCGGTCAAGGCCGCCCAGCAGGACTCCGCCTTCGCCACCGAGGACCTCACCGTCCTGCGCGACACCCTGGGCACCAGCGCGGCCGCGCTCCCGCAGGTCCCCGAGGAGTCCCAGTTCGAGACGGCCGTCGGCACCGCCGTCAAGGAGCTCTTCGCCGACGCCGCCGCCGGACGCCCCGTGACCACCGAATCCGTCAAGGCCAAGCTGTCCAAGGCCCAGCAGCAGATGGCGAAGTGAGCCCCTCCCCATGACCTCCGCCACCGCGGGGCGGGTACGCCGTACCGCCGCCCGAGTGCGCCGCACCGGACGGCTGCGCCGTACCGCCCTGCCCTACCTGCTGCTCCTGCCCGCCCTGTTGATGGAACTGCTCATCCACCTCGTCCCCATGGTGATGGGCATCCTGATGAGCTTCCGCCAGCTCACCCAGTTCTTCATCCGCGACTGGTCCCGTGCCCCCTGGACGGGCTTCGACAACTACTCCCTCGCCGTCGACGTCAACGCGCCCGTCGGCGAGGCCCTGCTCCGCTCCTTCCTCACCACCTGCGAGTTCACCCTGCTGTCGGTGGGCCTGTGCTGGCTCATCGGCGCCGCCGCCGCCGTCTTCATGCAGGACACCTTCCACGGCCGTGGCGTCCTGCGCGCACTGTTCCTCGTCCCGTACGCGCTCCCCGTCTACGCCGCCGTCATCACCTGGGCGTTCATGTTCCAGCGGGACAACGGCATGGTGAACCACGTCCTTCACGACCAGCTCGGGTTGGGCGGCGCGCACACCTTCTGGCTGCTCGGCGACAACAGCTTCTGGGCGCTGCTCATCGTCTCCGTGTGGAAGGGCTGGCCCTTCGCCTTCCTCATCGTGATGGCCGCCCTGCAGAACATCCCCAAGGAGCTCTACGAGGCCGCCGCCCTCGACGGCGCGGGCACCTGGCAGCAGGTCCGCCGGATCACGCTGCCCTCCATCGGGCCCGTCAACCAGGTGCTGGTGCTGGTGCTGTTCCTGTGGACGTTCAACGACTTCAACACGCCGTTCGTCCTCTTCGGCAAATCGGCCCCCGAGGCCGCCGACCTGATCTCCATCCACATCTACCAGTCCAGCTTCGTCACCTGGAACTTCGGCACCGGCTCGGCGATGTCCGTGCTGCTGCTGCTCTTCCTGCTGCTGGTCACCGCCGTCTACCTGCTCGTCACCAGCCGAGGAAGGAGCAAGGCCGATGTCTAATGCCCGTCGCAGGTCCCCGCTCGCCCCGGCGCCCTCCTTCCAGGCGGTCCGGGCGGTCTTCCTCACCGTCCTCACGGGCTTCGTCGTACTGCCCGTCTACGTGATGATCACCACCTCGCTCAAGCCGCTCAAGGACGTCGCCGGAGCCTTCCACTGGATCCCCAGCGGCCTCACCGTGCGCCCGTACATCGACATCTGGCACACGGTCCCGCTCGCGAAGTACTTCGTGAACTCCCTGATCGTGGCGGGCTCGGCGACCGCCGCCTCCGTGGTCATCGCCGTCTTCGCGGCCTACGCCGTCAGCCGCTACCGCTTCCGCGGCAAGCGCCTGTTCACCATCACCGTGCTCTCCACCCAGATGTTCCCGGGCATCCTCTTCCTGCTGCCGCTCTTCCTCATCTTCGTCAACGTCGGCAACGCCACCGGCATCGCCCTCTACGGCTCCCGCGCCGGGCTGATCCTCGCCTACCTGACCTTCTCGCTCCCCTTCTCCATCTGGATGCTCATCGGGTACTTCGACTCGGTGCCGCGCGACCTCGACGAGGCCGCCACCGTCGACGGCTGCGGACCCCTCGGAGCACTGTTCCGCGTCGTCGTCCCGGCCGCCGTACCCGGCATCGTCGCGGTCGCCGTGTACTCCTTCATGACCGCCTGGGGCGAGGTGCTCTTCGCCTCCGTCATGACCAACCAGCAGACCCGCACCCTCGCCGTCGGCCTGCAGGGCTACTCCACCCAGAACGACGTGTACTGGAACCAGATCATGGCCGCCTCGCTCGTCGTCAGCGTCCCCGTCGTCGCCGGGTTCCTGCTGCTCCAGCGCTACTTGGTGGCAGGCCTCACCGCGGGAGCCGTCAAGTGACCACCGAAACCGCCCGCCCCGGAAGGACCGTCGTGACCGAGCCCCAGCCCATCGACCTCGCCGCGCTGCCCAGCGACTTCGCCTGGGGCACCGCGACCTCCGCCTACCAGATCGAGGGCGCCGCCGACGAGGACGGCCGTACGCCGTCCATCTGGGACACCTTCTCCCACACCCCCGGCAACACCGCCGGGGACGACCACGGCGACACCGCCTGCGACCACTACCACCGCTGGCGCGACGACATCGGCCTGATGCGCGGACTCGGCACCAACGCCTACCGGTTGTCCGTCGCCTGGCCCCGCGTGGTACCGGGCGGTGACGGGCCGCCCAACCCCAAGGGCCTCGACTTCTACGACCAGTTGACCGACGGTCTGCTCGCCGCGGGCATCGAGCCCTCCGTCACCCTCTACCACTGGGACCTGCCGCAGGCCCTCCAGGACCGCGGCGGCTGGACCGAGCGCGCCACCGCCGAGCACTTCGCCGCGTACGCCGCCCAGGTGGCCGAACGGCTCGGCGACCGGGTCACCCAGTGGGCCACCCTCAACGAGCCGCTCTGCTCCGCCTGGATCGGCCACCTCGAAGGCCGGATGGCCCCCGGCCTGACCGACCTCACCGCCGCCGTCCGGGCCTCCTACCACCTGCTCCTCGGACACGGACTGGCCGCCCAGGCCGTCCGCGCCGCCGTGCCCGCCGCCCGGATCGGCATCGTCAACAACCTCTCCACCGTCGAACCCGCGAGCGACAGCGAGGCCGACCGCGCCGCGGCCCGGCGGATGGACGGCCACGTCAACCGCTGGTGGCTCGACCCGGTCCACGGCCGCGGCTTCCCCGCCGACATGCGCGAGGTGTACGGCGTAGAGCTGCCCGAACGCCCCGGCGACCTGGCCACCATCGCGGCCCCCCTCGACTGGCTCGGCCTGAACTACTACTTCCCGCAGTACGTCACCGACGACCCCGGCGGCCCGGCACCCTACGCCCGCCAGATCGACCGGCCCGCCGTCCCGCGCACCGGCATGGACTGGGAGATCGACGCCAACGGCATCGAGACCCTGCTGATGCGCCTCACCGAGGACTACCGCGCCCGCCGCCTCTACATCACCGAGAACGGCTCCGCCTACCCCGACACCGTCGCCGCCGACGGCACCGTCAGCGACCCCGAGCGAACCGCCTACCTCGACTCCCACCTCGCCGCCTGCGCCCGCGCCGCCCGCCGCGGCGCGCCCCTCGCCGGGTACTACGCCTGGTCCCTGCTCGACAACTTCGAATGGGCCTACGGTTACGACAAGCGCTTCGGCCTCGTCCACGTCGACTTCGACACCCAGCTGCGCACCGTCAAGGCCAGCGGCCGCCACTACACCTCCGTCATCGAGGCCCACCGGGCCGCCCACCGGGGCGCCTGACGACCGCTCCCGCCACGCCGTGCCCGCCCCCCACCGGGGGACGGGCACGGCGTTTCGTGATGGGATGGGCCGAGGGGGCGGTTCCAGCAGCTCACGGAGAGGCGAGACGCATGTCCGAGGACAGCGAGGGCACCATGCGGGCCATGACGTACGAGACGTACGGCGGGACGGAGGTGCTCACCGAGACCCGGCTGCCCGTGCCCAAGGTCGGCCCCGGTGAGGTCCTGGTCCGCGTCAAGTGCGCTTCGGTCAACCCGGTCGACTGGAAGATCATGGCGGGCGGTCTCGACGGCCTGATGGACGTCGTGTACCCGGTGGTCCCCGGCTGGGACGTCTCCGGCACCGTGGAGGTCGTCGGCATCGACACCCCCGAGTTCACCGCCGGGGACGAGGTCATCGCCTACGCCCGCAAGGACTACGTGCACGGCGGCACCTTCGCCGAGTTCGTCACCGTGCCCGTACGGGCCCTCGCGGCCAAACCGCACTCCCTCGGCTGGGCCGAGGCCGCCGGACTCCCCCTGGCCGGGCTCACGGCCTACCAGCTGCTCACCCGTCTCGGCACCGGAAAGGACGACACCGTCCTGGTCCACGGCGCGGCGGGCGGGGTCGGCTCCTTCGGCGTGCAGATCGCCCGCGCCCTGGGCGCCCGCGTCATCGGCACCGCCTCCCCCCGCAACCACGACCGGCTGCGGGAGCTGGGCGCCGAGCCCGTCGAGTACGGCGACGGCCTCGCGGACCGGGTCCGCGCCCTGGCCCCCGAGGGGGTCACCGTGGTCGCCGACTTCGTCGGCGGGGTCCTGGAAGCCACCCAAGCCGTTCTGGCGGACGGCGGACGGCACGCCTCGATCGCCGACCCGGCCGTCCTGGGCGCCGACGGCCAGTGGATGTGGGTCCGGCCCGACGGCGCGGCCCTCGCCGAGCTGGGACGGCTCGCCGACGCCGGACAGCTGGACGTCACCGTGGCCCGGACCTTCCCGCTGTCCGAGCTGGCCGCCGCCTTCGAGCTGAGCCAGGACGGGCACACCGCGGGCAAGATCGTCATCGAGGTCTGAGCCCGCCCGGGCCGTTCCCCCCGGGCTGTTCCTCCCACCGTCCCGTAGCCGGACACGACCGCGCGCCGCCCTGGCGGGGAGAAGGGGCGGCGCGCGGTGTTCACGGGGCGGTGCCGGAGGGTCCGGCGCCGGGTGGTGCGCGGAGGATCAGGCGTACACGCCGAAGTGGAACAGCGAGTAGCCGTAGCCGGTGCCGCGCTGGGTCATGTCCAGGCGCACGTACCGCCCCGAGGCCGCGATGTCGAAGTCGTCGATACCGCCGTCCCCGTTCGACGCGGTGTAAGCCGTACGCCAGTTCTGGCCGTCGTCGGAGACCTGGATGGTGTACGCCTTGCCGTACGCCGACTCCCACACCAGCTGCGCGTGCTTGAGCTGCATCACCGCGCCCAGGTCCACCTGGAGCCACTGCGGATCGGCCCAACTGCTCGCCCATCGCGTGTCGTTGCGCCCGTCCGTGGCCAGGGCCGCACCGCACGGGCAGCCGCCCCAGTTGTCGTTCTGGAAGGTGGAGGCGGTGGTCGGCCGGTTGAGGGCCACGTTCGTGCCCGCCACCGGCGGCGGGACGACCCGCACCGAGCGCTGCTCCACGCCCACGTTGCCCCGGCCGTCCTTGACCTTGACGTACAGGATCCACACCCCGGTCTTGGCCGGAGCCGTGACCTTGATGGTCCCGTTGCCGAGGGCGCCCGAGGCCGCCGAGACCAGCCCGCCGCCCCCGTCCACGTACTTGCTGCCCCACAGCACCTCGTACGACAGGGCGTCGTTCTCCGGGTCGGTCGCCGGGGCGGAGAGGGTGATCTCCTTACCGGCGGGAACGGCCGAGGGATCGGCCACCGCGGGCACGGACACGGTCGGCGGCAGGTTGTCCCCGGCCGTGTTCCCGCCGTACATCCGCTTGACCGCGTAGTACGCCTTCCGGCGCTCCCCGGCGGGGGTCAGGTTGAACCAGTGGCCCCCGAAGTCGTACTCGGTGCCGTAGTGGAAGACCGTCGCGCCCAGCGCCACCCCCCGGTGGCCCGTGACGCAGTTCCACGCGTTGGTGTAGCCGTCGGCCATGGCCTGGTCGCCGACCTGCTTCGGTACGCCGTTCGCGTCGTTCGGCACCTCCCACTCTCCGGCCGGGCCGGTCTCCGTCACGATGTACGGCTTGTTGTAACCACCTTGCTCCCAGGCCTGCTTGATCCCGCAGACCTCCTTGTAGGAGTTGACGGCGTACAGGTCGAGGTCGGGGGAGTTGCGCTTGTAGTACGTCCAGGCGCCGACCCACGCGTCGGTGGAGGTGACGGGGTGGCTGGCGTCGATGCGGTGGATGGCCTTCGCCACGTCGTTCACGAAGGTCGTGTAGGCGTTGCGCTGGTTCTCCAGCTCCGTGCCCGAGTAGCAGTTCTGCAGACCGAGCACCGATTCGTTGCCGACGTTCCACATCAGCACGCCCGGGTGGTCCCGGTAGGTCTGCACCCACTTGGTGAACTCGGCCGTCATGTTGTTCTTGTACGTCGTGTCCGTGACGTAGTTGGTGCAGCCGCCGCTGCCCGGGCCGCCGCCGGGCTGGAGCCAGAAGCCGGCCACGACCTTGATCCCGTTGGCGGCCGCCGCGTCGAACAGCGGTCGGCTGCTCGCATCGGTGCCCCAGGTGCGGATGGTGTTGGCGCCCATCGATTTCACGTCGGGCAGCAGTCGTGCGGCGTCGGCCGGGGACGGACCCCAGGTGACGCCCTTGACCTGGTACGGCGAACCGTCCACCTGGAGCTGCCAGTTGCCCTGGGAGCCGGTCACCTTGACCACACTGCCCGCGGCGTGCGCGGGAAGGGCGGGCAGGACGGTGACGGCGCCCGCGAGCACGGCTGCCGCGGTGAGGGTGCGCATGCGGGTGAGCATGCAGGGACCTCCTTGGAGGGGTGGGGGGAGTGCGCCCGCGACGCGGACTAGGGGAGGCGGTAGTCGGGGCCGAGTACGGCTCCGGCCGCGGGGTGGGTCTCGTCGTAGCCGCGGGCGTTGCACTGGAGGCCGCCCTTGATGCAGTGCTCGACGAGGGCGTTGAGGGTCCGGTCGTCCCACGCGTTGAAGAAGTCGTAGTGGAAGCTGTGGCCCGACCCGCTGGCGAGCTTGACCTGGGACATGTCACCGCTGACCGGGAAGGCCATCTTGAACTCGATCATCGGCAGTGCGACCGGGTGGTCGGCGGGGCAGACGTTGTCGTTGTTGCCGGGCTTCACGACCGGGTAGGCCATGTGGGCCTTGTGGTCCGGGGTGTCGAGGTTCTTTCCGTCCCAGCAACTTGGGGACTGCATACGGATGTTGAGCTGGCTTCCGGCCGGGCAGTTCGCCGGGAAGTCGACGTTCTTGAAGCTCTCGCCGCACTCCCAGCCCTCGACCCAGCCCTTGTGGGCACGGAACTCGGCCGCGGTCTGGGTCGGGCTGCCGACGACGAAGCGCAGGCCCTTGGGGAAGGGGCGCACGCTCGTGTAGTCGGTGACGCCCGTCTTGTAGTAGATCACCTGCGGCCCGGTCGGCAGCACCGGCTGGGTGCCGTTGTACAGCGTCGGCATCCAGTAGCCCGACAGATCGCCGGGCGCGTTGCAGGCGGTGCCGCCGCCGCTGAGGGAGGCGGTGGTGCTGAAGGCGTCCGTGGTGGTGTTGCCCATGAAGGTGTGGTTGTGCGAGGCGCCGGGACGGCCCGCGAAGACGATCGGGTCGTCCGGGGCGGTCTTGCTGACCGCGCAGTTCGCCTGGAACTCGTGGAAGTAGCGGTCCGGCGGGTTGTTCCAGGACGGGGGGACCCCGGTGACGGGCGGGAGGGCGGGGATGTAACCGTCACCGTCCGGGTCGTCGCCCCCGGCGAGCGGGGCCACGTTGGAGTGGTCCATGGCCATGTGGACGGCGGCGCCGGAGTCGGGCGAGGCCTGGGCGGTGAGCGTGGTCGCGCCGAGACCGGCGGCCGCGGTCACGGCGAAGGCCGCCGAGACCAGTAAGGCGGACAGGGTCCGCGAGCGGATTTTCATCGTGTCAGCTCCTTTAGGGAGGTGGGGGAACACCGGTGGGGGGGAGAGGGCTGGGAGAGCGCTCTCTCAGTCGGCCCGGAAAACGCGGGGCGGCCGCCGGGCCGCCCCGCGTCCTGCGGGGGTCAGGGGTGGATCAGGGGAACGAGACGACGGTGGACGGGGTGGTCGACGTACCCGACGTCGGGGCGCCCGTGTTGTTGATGACGTGCTCGTACTGGCCCTGGCCGCCGAGGGAGACCACGAGCAGGTCGTGGAACTTCACGCCCGGCGTCACCGGGACCTCGAAACCGTGGTCCTGACGGATCGTCGGGTCGACGTTGTAGTAGCAGTAGCTGCCCAGGCCCCAGCCCTCGTGGGTGGTCACCGAGTCCGCGACCTTGTAGGCCGCGAAGCCCTTGACCGAGCCGTTCTGCACGGCGGCCTGGTTGGGGGCGTCGTACGCCTTCTCGTTCTGGAAGAAGATCGTGCGGCCGCGGTCGCCGTTCCACTCCACGTCGTACTTGTTGAAGTGCTCGACGAACAGACCGGTGGCGAGGACATCGGCGCCGTTGACCCGGAAGCCGTAGTCGGAGCGGTTGGTCTCCCAGCCCACCCCGTCGCCGTGGTCGGCGCGCCAGATCCAGGTGTGGTCGACGATCGTGCTGCGGTTGTTGATGACCATGCCCGCCGTGGCCTTGCCCGCGCCCGCGCCGCCGACCCGGATGAAAACGTCCTGGACGGTGGTCGGGTTCGCCGCGTGGTCCGTGGTGGTACCGGCCGGGCCGACCTCCAGCAGACTGGGCGAGTTGACGGTGCCCGCGTCGATGAGGAAGCCCGCGAGCTTGACCCCGTCCACGTCGGCGACCTTCATCGCGGTCACGCCGTTGTCCGGCACGATCGTGGCGAGGCCGAGGCCCAGCACCACCGTGTCGGGGCGGTTGACCTGGATCGTCTGGTTCACGTGGTAGACGCCGGGGGTGAAGAGCAGGTGCAGACCCTGGGCCAGCGCCTGGTTGATCGTCGCCGCGCTCGCGCCCGGCTTGACCACGTAGAACTGGCTGAGCGGGATCGAGGTCCCCTGCGGCGTGCCGTTGCCCCATGAGGTGCCGCGCGCGTTCACGCGCTTGGCGGGCACGAACACCTTGTACTCCGACCCGTCCAGGTAGAGGAAGGGCTTCTCGCGGGAGACGGGCGTGGTGTCCAGGGTGGTGTAGCGCGGGTCGGGGAAGCCCTGGGCGGGCGCGCCCTGCACGCCCGAGAACACCTGGTTCCAGACCGAGTTGGACCAACCGCCGATCGAGCTGTCCCGGGTGTACCACTGCTGTTGCGAGTAGTTGCCGACCTGACCGTCGATCTTCGAGTCGGCGATGTACCCGCCGGACGCCCAACCGTAGCCGTCGGGGGCGAGGTTGAGTCCGCCCTTGACGTGCATCCGGCGGAACGGCGCGGCCTGGGAGACGGCCCAGCGGTCGGTGCCGTTGACCGGGTTGAGCGCCAGGTTCTCCGCCGACCGCCAGAAGTTCTGGGTGGCGTTGCCGCCGAACCAGCCCGCGTCCACGGTCACGTCACCGTTGATGGTGGTGTCGTCCGGGTTCAGGCCGAGGCCCGAGATCGAGGTGTAGAAGCCGATCTGGGCGTTGAGGCCGTTGTAGGTACCCGGCTTGAAAAGGAACTGGTAGCGGCCGGAGCCGAACTGGGCCGACTCCTGCTGCCTGAAGACGTCGTCCAGCTTGGTCTGGATGTTCGGTGTCGACGGATCGAAGACGATCACGTTGGGGCCGAGGTCGCCGCCGCCGGGCAGGGTCGGACCGCCGCCGGTGGTGCCGTAGACCTGGAACTCGAAGAGGGAGTAGCCGTATCCGGTGGCGCGCTGGGTTCCGTACACCCGGACGTAACGGGCCGTCCCGGTGATGTCGTGGGTCTGGACCCCACCGGTGCTCGCGGCGGTGGAGTACGCGGTGTTCCAGCTGGCGCCGTCGGTGGACAGCTCGACCCGGTACGCCTTCGCGTACGCCGTCTCCCAGCGCAGCACGACCTGGCTGACCTGGGCGGGGGTGCCGAGGTCCACTTGTATCCACTGCGGATCGGCGAACTGGCTCGACCAACGGGTGTTGTTGTCACCGTCCACGGCGGCGCCCGCCGGGGTGCCCGCGCCCTCGATGCTGGAGGCGGTCGCGGGCTTGCCCTGGGAGAGCAGCGTCGGGGCCGCCTGGGCGGCGGTCCCGGGAAGCAGCATCAGCAGGGCCGCGACCAGCGCGGTGGCGAGCGCCGACGCGGTGAGCCGCGGTGGCCGGTCGGAGAGCAATCGCATGGGGGTACTCCTGACGTCGGGGATCCGGGGGGATCGAAGCGTGAGTGAACTGCCCCCGAGGGGGGCCGTCAAGAGGTTCAGCGTTCATGAACTGAAGATCCGTCCATGCGTCAAATCAGTGGCAGGCCTGTGAACTTGGGGTTTCTTCAATCCTTGTGAAAAGTATTGACGAAAAAAGTCACGGGCGATTGGCTGAGGCTTCCAACCGCTCCGTCCGACCGTGCCCCGAGGACACCCGGGAGGTCCGCTGTGCACCCTGTGTTCGGGAAATGGCGGCACTGTCCCCTTCCTGGGGGACAGTGCCTTCGCTACTTGTCCGGTGTGGGGACGTCGCCGCCCACTGCCCACTCCACCGCGACGCCCCCCAGCCCCGCCGTCCAGGGGGCGGCGACGGCGGCGAGCCGGGCCGCGTCGAGCGGGGCCGCGCCCAGGCCGATCGCGTACCGGGTGGAGCACGGTCCGGACGCGACGGGGCGCGGCCAGGCGTGCGCGTCCGCCGCGCCCGCCTCCTCCAGCGCGGTCAGCAGGGCCCGCATCCGGCCCCGGACCCGGCCCAGGGTCTCCTCGAACTCCGGGGAACCCGAAGCCCGTACGTCCACCACCGCCCACGCCGCGTGCCGCCGGTGCAACGGCGGCGCTTCGTACAGCGCGGGCCAGGGCCCGGGCCCGCTCCCGGTGATCTCCCAGGCCCGGTACAACTCCCGCACCAGCAGATCGCGGAAGCCGGGGCCGACCTGGGCGGTGCAGGTACGCACCGGCGCGGAGGGGGTCAGCACCGTGAGGGGAGCCTGCGCGCTCCCCTCGGCCGGGCCCTGCGCACCGTCGCCGCCCAGGCGCACGGGTTGCCGCCAGTCCCATGCGGCCCAGCTGCCGAAGAACTCCCGCAGCAGGGCGTCGGGAGTGGGAGCGGCCGGGGCGGCGGCGCCGACGAAGGGGGCGGGACCGACGGGACCGGCGGGACGAACGAAGGTGGCGGGACCGACGGGACCCGCGGGACGAACGAAGGTGGCGGGACCGACGGGACCGGCGGGACGAACGAAGGTGGCGGGACCGACGGGACCGGCCGAGGCCGACACCGCGGGGGGACCGGCCGAGGCGGCGAGCGCGGCGGCGCCGGCGCCACGGGCGGTGGTGCGGGCTGCGAGGAGGGTCCAGGCCAGGCCCGGGAGACCGCCGAACGGGGCGGAGTCCAGACCCCGGGCCCGCGCCCAGGCCTTGACCCGGCGGGCCAGCTCCGCGAAGGCGGGGTGGTGCGCCGGGTCCACCGCCGCGCGCAGCGCCCGCGCGTCACTCACCGCGCTCAGCGCGATCGCCGCGGCCTCGTCCAGGCCCGCCCCGTGCGCGAGCGCCTCGACGGGAGCCACCGAGCCGGTACCCACGGCCGCCAGGTCCACGCGCAGAGCGCCGACCCGCAGCCGCAGCCCGGGCACCCGGGCCCCGCGCACCTCACGCAGCCCCTCCGCCTCGGGCAGCGCGCCCAGCACCCGCGCGCGCAGCCACGTCGGATCCACCCGCCCCGGCAACGCCACGACCAGGTCCAGATCGGCCCCGGCCAGCGCACCCCCGATCCGCCGTGACCCGACGACCTCCACCACCCCTTCGGGCAGCGCCAGAACCAGCCGCCGGACGACCGCCGCGACCGCGCCGCCGAGGTCGTCGGAGCTGCTGGGTGCGTCGGGGCCGTCACAGGCTCCCGCCCCCGCGTGCTCGGAGCGCGGATCTGGGCCCGCGACCACCGTTTCCGTGCCTCCGGCACCGCCGTCCGCAGCCGGGGCCGCCTGTACGGTCCCGGCTGCCGCCCCGGCGGCACCGGTCTCCGGGAGCCAGCGGACCCGGCCGGTGCCCAGGTCGACGGTGAAGCGCGGCCGCATCGGTTCGTCGCCTCGGCGGGACAGCACGGTCAGTTGCCCTACCCGGATCGGCGTCGCGATCCCCGGGGTCCGCGCGAGACGGTCCGTGCAGGACGCCGTCGCGGCTTCGGGGTTCGTGGCGCGGCCCAGGGTCAGGTGCGGGGTGGAGCCCCCGGCGCGGCCCCGGCAGGACGGGAACCTGCGCGTCAGCGCGGCCCGCAGCTCCTGCCACGGTTCCTCGCCGTCCGCCGCCGGGTCCAGCCACACCGCCGCCTCCTCACGGTGTCCGAAGCCGTGCACCCCGCCCAGGCGCGCGGTGAAGGCGGGTAGCTCCGCGGCCGCCACCGCCAGGAGTTCGGCGGCCCGCTCGAACGAGGACTCCGGTACGAACCCGAACAGCAGGTTCACGTGCGGCGGCCAGCGGTCCACCCCCGGATCGAGTTCTCGGCGCGAATCCTGCACAGCGGGCCACAGTTCCCGCGGCGGAAGCCACGCGACAGCCGTCCGCGCCGTCGCCGGTACGTCGAGTACGTCGAGTACGCCGCGTACGTCAAGTACGCCGTGTACGTCGAGCGGGTCGAGCGGGTCGGCAGGGGGGCCCGCGTGGAGGTCCAGTTCCGCCGCCACCCCGAAGTGATCGGAGACGAACAGGCCGTCGGCGGTGGCGGGTCGGTCCCCGAGCAGTCCCGCTCCGGCCACCCGCGCCCCGCCCCGCAGCAGGATCCGGTCCAGGCGCGCGCCGAGACCGGTCCGCGATCCGACCGCGGCCAGCGGGTTGACCGCGGGGTCGAAGGTCGGCGTCGCGTCCGCCTCCCCGTGCACGTCGGCCCACGCGTCCCGCAGCCCCAGCACCGCGGCGGGCCCCTCGGCGCCCCCGCGCGCGTCGTTGAAGTCGCCCAGCAGCACCACGTCACCGTCGACCCCGGCCAACCCCCGTGCGAGCGAAGCCAGTTCGGTACGCCGACGCCCCGCGCCGTTCTCGGAGTGGTCGCTGCTGAGATGGGTGGCGGCGACCACGAGGGGCCCCGCCACCGTGTCCACCGTGACGGCCGTGACCGCCTTGTGCGGAGCCAGGAAGTGCACGCCCGCCTCCCGGACCGGAATCCGGCTGAGCAGCAGCAGACCGCTGTCGGCCACGTCCCGCCCGCCCGGCTCCGTCCCCAGCGTGTAGGAGGCCCGTACCCAGGGCTGCGCCATGAGCTGCTCCAGCAGCGGCCGTTCGACCTCCTGGAGGGCGATCACATCGGCGTCGGCCGCCGCCAGCTCGGCCAGCAGCAGCGGGCGTCGCCGCGCGGTCTCGATGAGCGGTCCGTCATAGCGGTCCCACAGCGTGTTCCACGTCAGCAGCCGCACCCGGCCCGAAGCGGGCGCGGGCGCCGGGCGCACGCCGTCCTCGGCCGGGACCCAGCCGCGCGCCGGATCCCAGACGTGCGGCGTGCGCGCCGTGAAGAACGGCGCGCGCAGCAGCCGGGGGGCGCGCGCCCGCCCCGCCCCCGAGGACTCGACCCGGTCCACGCCGGTGGCCCGGTCCCACACCAGCTCGCCGTCCGCCTCGATGAACAGCACCCGGTGCCAGGGAATGTCCCCGCCGGGTACGAAGGACGGCAGTGCGACCCGTTTCGGCCCGGCCCCGCGCTGGAGCAGGCCCAGCACGAACCGCGCGGGATCGAACCGGGGGTCCCAGCGGACCTGGTGGTACAGCTCTTCACTGGTCCGCATCACGCCACCCCGCCGTCGCTGCCGCCGTCACCCTGGTCGTCACCGTCCCCGCCCATGAGTGTGCCCGCCGCGTCCTCGACCGTGCCGCTCGCACCGACATACCAGGTCCGGTGCGCGTGACCGGGGAACGGCGGACTGAACCGGCGCCGCTGGGAGGCCAGTACGTCCGCGGGCACCGGATGCGCGCGCGAACCGTTGCGCCGCTCCAGTTCCGCCCCGTCGACCAGGACCACCGCATGCGTCACCAGGGCGTCACGGCGGCGGGCCACCGCGCCCACCATCCCGCGCTGCCGGGGCACCAGGGACGTGGCGTCCCACACCACCGTGCCCCCCGCCGCGAGCGCCGCGTCGAGCCGGTCCAGCCCCTCCCGCAGTACCTCGGGATTGGCCCGCTGATCCGAACGCTCCCCGCGCGCGGACCGCAGGTCGTCCAGCGAGACGTACGCGTCCACCCCGGCCAGGCCGCGCCCGAAGGTGCTCTTCCCGCTGCCCGAGGGCCCGACCAGCTGGATCAGCCGGGGGAACTCCCCGCCCCGCCACCGCCAGGTCGCCGCCACCGCCTCCTCGACCCCGCCGGTCCGGCCCCGGACCCACCCCTGCCACGCCTCGGCCCAGCACCGGTCCGCAGCCTCCGCGCCCAGCCCGGCCCCGGCCAGCGCCTCCCGGACCCCCGAACGCAGGGCGGCGTACGGCGCCTCGTCCAGCAGCCCCGCCTCCTGCGCGCACAGCTCCGACCACTCCACGCACTCGCGCGCCCCGGCGGCCTCCGCGTCCGTGCGGGCCCCCGCGAGCGCCCCCGCCACCGCGTGCAGCACCCCCAGATCGGCCGCCGCCGTCATCGCGGCCAGCCCCTCCCGCCGCTCGGCGTCGGGGAACGGCCGCTGCAACCGGCCCCACAGCCCCACGAGGTCGGCCACCCGGCGCGCCGACGGCACCCCGAGCGCCCCCGCCAACCGCGGTGCGAGGTCACCCCGGTGCGCGCCGTGCAGGGCCGTCGCCAGCACCCCGGAGAGCCGGGCGTCCCCCGTCCGCCCCAGCCCGTCGAGCCGCGCCGCCGCCTCGGCGACGGCCTCCGTGACCTTCTCCGTGCCCCGACCCGTGCCCCGACCCGTGCCCCGGCCCGGGGCCGCCCGATCCGCTTCCGCGTCGCCCAGATCGGGTACGCCTACGGCCGCCCGCAGGGCCGGTACGTCGGGAGCCGCGCCCGAGCGCACCGCCCACAACGGGGCGGCCGGGCCGAGGCCGTTCTCCACCACGGACGCGAACATCCAGTGCGTGCCGGTCTGTACGTGGCCCCCGCGCACCCATTTGGCCACGTGCCCGGCGAAGGCCGTACGGTCGAAGCCCGCCACGGAGCGCACGACGTAACCCTCCTGGCGCTCGGTGTCCGGCTTCATCCTGCGCAGCGCGCGCTCGGCGGCCGGATCGAGGACGCCCCGCCACAGCACGCGCGGCACGGGCACACCGAGACGGGTCAGGAACCGTACGGTCCGGTCCCAGTCGAGGCACGCGTCGCCGTCCCACACCGAGAAGCCGTAGAACCAGCTGTCGAGCGCGTCGTAGGGCAGGGAGTGGCGGGCGTAGAGGTTCTCCCCGCAAATCCGCCAGCCGGCCGGTATGCGGGGGCCGATGCGTCCCTGCAGGGCCTTCACCCAGGCGCGCGAGGGATGGTGGGCGGAGTCGAGCGAGCGGGCGTGCAGAGCGTCGCGGTACAGGGTGGTGTTCTCCCCGTCGAGCTTCTCGGTGACCACCACCTCGCATCCGGTCAGCCCCGGCAGACCCGACAGGTCACCGGCCCGGATGTCGTCCGGTGTGGCGCCCGGGGACCAGGGCAGATGGGGGGTGCGGGGATAGTGGGTGCGCATGATCCGCTCCGGTCGATGACGTGATCACGCCACTGTAGGAACCCGCACCGGTCCGATCTACCCAATATCGGTCCGGACGTCCGCTTCAGCGGCCGTACTTGTCCGCGCACAGCGAGGCGATGCCGGGGGAGACCGTGCCGCGCGCCGCCGCGCACAGCGGGGTCATGTCGTACGAACTCCCGGGCCCGGTACGGGCCCTGGGTCGCGGCCGGGCGC
Source organism: Streptomyces sp. G-G2 (assembly GCF_030063135.1). GTDB lineage: Bacteria > Actinomycetota > Actinomycetes > Streptomycetales > Streptomycetaceae > Streptomyces. The sequence continues at coordinate 57,960 of NZ_JASISO010000024.1, read as the reverse complement.
GCGGCTCGCGGCCCTTCGCCGGGGCGGGAGCGGGGGCGTGCGCCTGGCCGGACCGGTGCGGAGCCCGCCACTCCGCGGCGCCGTCCCCGTCCTCCCCCTCGGGCCGTCGCTGCTGCGGCGCGGGCGGGGCCGCGCCGTCCGGCGGGGAGGACGCGGAGGGCGGCGCCACCGGTTCCGGGCCTCGCGGCACCCGCCCCAGTGGCAGCGCCGGGAGCGGGGAGGGCGTAAGGACCGCCACCCGGTCCGCTCCCGGCACGGCCGGAGCGGCCGGTGTGACGGTCACACAACCGGTGCACCCGGCACCGAGGAGGAGCGCGGCAAGAGACAGGGGCAGTACCCGGCGCAGCTGCATCCCACCACCCTGCCGCATCCGGGAGGCCGCCCCGGCCCACCGTCACGCGTACGGGTGAGGACGACCCCGCGCGCGTGGCACTGGCGACGCATCGCGCGCCCGTGCCCTCCGCCTGCCGTGCCCCGCCTCGTGCGCCCCCCCGGGCCGACCGTTCCCAGGCGCGGGGTCAGGCGCGGGCGCGGGGAGCGCTGGCCAGCCGGAGCAGGTGTTCCAACGGGCCGCGCCGCAGCGGCGAACGGGCCCAGACGCGCTGCCAGCCCCAGGCGGCGGCCAGGGCCACGGCCGCGAACGAGCCCAGCGCGGTCCAGGACGCGGCGCCGTTGGCCGGACCGGCCAGCACCAGCGCGTGGACGACGTACACACTGAGCGCCATCGCGCCGAGCGCGGTGAGCGGCCGCAGCAGCCGGGCGGCGAGGTCCCCCCGGGCGAGGAGCGCGAAGCCGCCGATGAGCGCGGCGCCGACGCCCGCGTTGCCGAGCGTCTCCAACGGGGTCTGGCTGTAGGGGGAGGCGACCAGCAGCCAGTCCCACGAGGTGCTGGGTATCGCCCCGTACTGCTGGGCGAGCACCGCCCGCACGGGATCCGCGGCCGTCATCGCGTCCGGATGGTGCGCGGCGATCGCGGCCAGCAGCCGCTGCCGCCCGCCGAGCACCTCGGTGGCCAGCCAGGCGCAGCCGTACGCCACGACCGCGGCCCCCGCGCCCCACAGCACCATCCGCCGGGCGACGGCGCTCACCCGCACGTCGCAGAGCCGCCCGAGGGCCATGCCGACGAGCACGTACGGCAGGTAGGTGACCACGGGGTACGCGCCCGTCAGCAGCAGCCCGCGCAGGACCTCGCCCAGCCCGGCCCAGCCGCGTACCAGATCGGTGAGGCCGGGAACGGAGCCCCGTCCGGAGACCCCGAAGCCGAACAGCGGGCCCAGGACGTAGGAGAGCAGCGGCCCGGCCGCCACGCTCGCTCCCGCCACTGCGGTGAGAGCCTTCGTCGAGAGCCGGGTGAAGGGCTCGGCGGCGAGGAAGTAGAGGGCGAAGAACGTCAGGATGACCAGGATCCCGGGCCGGAGCGCGGCCAGGAACAGCCCGAGCGCCGCGAACACCGCGCAGCGGATCAGGAGCGGCCGCAGCCGCCCGGTGGAGGCGCTCCCGGCCGGGCCGGTCCCACCGCCGTCGCTGCCGGGGCGCTGCCGTTGGGCGAGGGCCAGGGAGAACCCGGCGAGCAGGGTGAAGACGGCGGGGGCGCGTCCGTCGGCCGCGAACACCAGGTAGTGCGCACCGGAGGGGCGGGCGCCCGGTCCCGCGTGCACCGCGAACATGCCGAGCACGGCGAGACCGCGGGCGGCGTCCACTCCGGCCAGTCTGCTGGCGGCGCGCATCTGGTCCTCGGGGGATCCGGTCGACGGCGACGTCGAACCCTTCGAGCGGGGTCTGCGCCTCGCACGCCGCACTGCCGCCCGCGGTTCCCGGCGCCCGGTCCCGCTCCCTCGCCCGGTCCGCCTCCGGTGACCGGTCCGCCGCCACTGGTCGACCCGTCCCCGTCGGCCGCCCCGGAGCCGGTGTCGCCCGCGTGACGCATGGTTCTCCCCCTGGGGTGGTGCTCCGGCGGGGCGGATGGTGGGGCTCCGGCCGGGACGTCGTGAAACTGGACGGACCGGCGGCTTTCACACCGCCAGCCCGTGCCCCCAAAACTAGCAAGCAGGACATAACCAGGTAATAAACAGCCCTAGGGGAGGTAAAAAGCCCAGGTCGGATGGCCGTGCGGGGATCGCCGTAACCCGCGGACCACGGTCGCTGTTGCACAGGCGCCGGGTCCGGCGCGACCACGCCGCCCCGGTCCCCTCCCACCCACGGTGAACGGAGTACCGATGCCGCAGCTGACCGACACGGACCACACGGGCCAGCCGGGCCACGCGGACCAGGCGGACCGGCCGGTTCAGGCGGATCTCGCGGGGACCGCGGGCCCCGCGGCCCCGGAGGAACGGCCCGTGGCGGCGGCCGGCACGTGGATGACGCCCGCCGAGTACGGCGCCTCGCGGGCCACGCTCTGGAGCGCGGCCTGCGTCCTGATCACCGACGCCGACGGCCGGGTCCTCGTCCAGACCGTGGACTACCGGCCCGACCGGCTGTTGCCCGGCGGCGCGGTGGACGCGGGGGAGGCGCCGTCGGCCGCGGCGGCCCGCGAGGTGTACGAGGAACTCGGCATCCGGGGCCACTACCCGCGCGGGCTCGCCGTGGACTGGATCCCGGCCGACGCACCGGGCTACGAACCGGAGATGCGCTTCCCCGGCGAGATCCTGCACGTCTTCGACGGCGGGACCTGGAGCGGGGAGCGGATCGCCGCGATCCGGCTGCCCGGCCAGGAGATCACCGGCGTCCAGTTCGCCGAACCGGCCGATCTGCCCTGCCTGATGCACCCCGGAGACGCCCGCCGCGCCCTCTGCGCCCTGCGGGCCCGGATCGACGGGGGCGGACCGGCGTTGCTGGAGGACGGCCGCCCGACCGCGCCGGGAGCGCTCGACCGGCTCGGTGTCCTGCGCACCCCGCGCGCCCCGCAGCGCGGCACCTGGCACGGTGGTCCGGCCCCGGAGTCGCTGCCGGTCCACGACCGGGCGGCCTGGCTGTTCGCCCCCGACGGGCGGGTGCTGGTGCTGATCGCCCGTGACACGGGAGCCGTGCGGCTCCCGGAGCCCGCCCCAGGACCGTTGATCTCCGAGTCCCGGCCGCTGGGCCACCTCCGGGAGGCGGAGGGCGTACGGATCCGCTCCGCGGCCCGGCTGCGCGCGCTCGGCCCGGCGGGCGCGGCCGGTCCGGGGTGCGCCGAACCGGGGTACGCCCGTGTGCTGGCCACCCCCGAGCAGGTCCGGGACCTCAGTGACTGGGGTCCGGCCGCCGAGGACCAACTGGCCGCCGTCCACACGGCCCGCGCCCGCCTCGGCCTCCCTCCGGCCCCGCGCCGCCCGGTCACGGAACTCCCCGCGGAGGGCGTGACCTGGTGAGCGGGGAGCGGGTGAACCGGTTCCGCCGGGGCTGCGACACTTCCGGTGGCCACGCACAAGGGGTGGCCCGGCGGGACGGGGACGGGGACGGGGCATGGGGCGGACCCTCGGGGAGATTCTGGACGCGGCGGCGCGCGGGGCGTTTCCGCCGCCGGACGGCGGCACCACCGTCGTACCGCAGGAACGGCACCGGGACGCCGGGGTGATCGCGTTCACCGCGCACTCCGTGGTCTTCACCGACGAGGATCCCGCGTGGGTACGGTCCACCCTCGCCGCCCTGGACTGCGACGGCCTGGCCGCCACCATGAACCCGCGCTTCCTGTCCGCCTTCCTGGACCGCACCGGCCGGCGCCACGACACGATCGACCTGATGACCGTCGCCGACCCGCTGGCGGGGGAGCCGCCCTTCCGGCTGCGTGCACTCGCCGACCGGGACCATCCCCGGGTGGTCCGGGCCCGGGCCCGGCGGGACGACGTACGCGTCTGGGCCGCGGACGGCGGCGTCGTCGTGCTCGGCCGCGGGATCGCGGGCCGCTGGGAGACCGCGATCGAGGTGGACGAACCCGCTCGCCACCGGGGCCTCGGCCGCGCCCTGGCCACCGCGGCCCGGCACCTGGTCCCCGACGGCGCCCCGCTCTGGTCCCAGCAGGCCGCCGGAAACGCCCGCAGCATCCGCGCCTTCCAGGCGGCCGGCTTCCGCCCGGTGGGCTCCGAAGCCCTGCTGGTCGCGGCCCCGGTACCCGCTCAGTAGCCCCGGCTCGGGCCGGCCGGGGCCTGCCCCGCCAGTGCGGGGGTCCGGTGGATCGAGCGGTGCGCGGTGCGCGCGCGTGTCCGGCGCGGCGGCCTCGGCGCACGCGCGCGCCGAGAACCCGTGGATCACCGGCGCGTCGGTCCGCGCGTCCGGCCCTGGCCCCCGCACCGGCCGTTTACGCGTCGCACTCTTTCCGTTGACGTGCCTGTGGTCACCCTGTCCGATCATCGCAGCGCGGCCGAGATGGCGCGAGGGACGCGCTCTTTCTGCGCCCCGTTGTCCGCCGGGCCCTTCCACGGCCTCGTCACACACCGGTTCGGTGGTTTAAGGTCTGGCTACCCGGCCAGGTGTCAGTGCTGATCCCGTGCCAAATCCCCGGAGGACGACTCTCCATGTCGCAAGCCGCGCGTCTCCCCGTCATCGATCCCGCCGAGCCGTCCACAGCGCCGGTTCCCGCGGGGTTCAAGGACGTGAAGGGATGGTTCTGGAACGTCGACCAGCTGCTGTTCGACTGGTTCCTGAGCCACCAGAACTCCGGTGACGGCGAACAGCTCGGCGATCTGCTGGAGCTGGGCGCGTACATGGGCAAGAGCGCGATATTCATGGGTGGATACCTGCGCGACGGCGAGGAGTTCACCGTCTGCGACCTCTTCGGCTCGCCCGCCGAGGACGCCTCCAACTCCGCCGAGACGCAGTCCTCGTACGCGACGCTGACCCGCCAGGCGTTCGAGACCAACTACCTCGCGTTCCACCCGTCGTTGCCCACCGTCATCCAGGCCCCGACGTCCGTCGTGGGCGACCAGGTCCGCGAGGCCAGTTGCCGCTTCATACACGTGGACGCCTCGCACCTCTACGAGCACGTGCGGGGGGACATAGAGGCGTCCCGCACCCTGTCCGTCCCCGGCGCGGTCGTGGTCTTCGACGACTACCGCTCCGAGCACTGCCCGGGGGTCGCCGCCGCGGTCTGGGGCGCGGTCGCCACCTCGGGCCTCCAGGTGGTCTGCGTGTCCGGCACGAAGCTCTACGCGACCTGGGGCGACCCTGAGCCGCTGCGCGAGGCCCTGCGCGTCTGGCTGGAGGGCCGCGCGGACCTGTGGCACGGCACCGATGAGATCGCGGGCCAGCCGGTCGTGCGGATCGGCGGGGAGAAGGCGCTCGCCCCGGCCCCGCCGCGTCCGCTGCGCGCACCCAAGGTGCCCGTGCTCACCGCGGTCCCGTCCCAGGCCCAGCGCTCGGGGCCCGGGCCGCGCTCCAAGAGCGTGCGCCGCCTCGCGAAGGACCTGCTGCCGCCGATCGTGACCCGGGCGATCATCGCCAAGCGCCGCGGCTGAGCGACGTACGCACCGGCGTAAGAGGTGAGGCCGGGTACGCGTTGCGCGCACCCGGCCTCCCGGCTCCCGGCCTCTCGGCCCCGGCCCCACCCTTCACCGCACGGCGGTTCAGACCCCGCGGCGCACCCGCGCGGCCGCGCGGGCCTCGGCGGCCTGCCGGGCCTCGGTGGTCTTGCGGGACTCCTTGGGCTTTCCGCCGCCCGGCCGGCCCGGGCGCGTGCCCATGCCGCGGAAGGCGAGGGTGCTGTTGCCCTTGGCGCCCTTCCCGTCCTTGCCGCCGTCGGGCGTGACCCCGGCACCGGCCAGCGGGACCCCGGACGGCTTCTTGGCCCCGGTGATCTTGCTGAGCAGCGCATCGCCCGACCGCACCTGGGTGATCACGGGACGGATCTTCGCGTCGGCCAGCAGCCGCGTCATGTCACGACGCTGGTTCGGGGTGACCAGCGTGACGACCCGGCCGGACTCGCCGGCACGCGCCGTGCGGCCGCCGCGGTGCAGGTAGTCCTTGTGGTCGGCGGGCGGGTCCACATTGACGACGAGGTCGAGGTCGTCGATGTGCAGACCGCGCGCGGCCACGTTGGTGGCGACCAGTACGGTCACCGCCCCCGTCTTGAACTGCGCGAGGGTACGGGTGCGCTGCGGCTGCGACTTGCCGCTGTGCAGCCCCTCGGCCCGTACGCCGTTGGCGCGCAGGTGCCGGGTGAACTGGTCGACGCCGTGCTTGGTGTCCAGGAACATCAGCACCCGGCCCTCACGGGCCGCGATCTCGGTGGCGGTCTCGTACTTGTCGGCGGCGTGGATGTGGAGCACGTGGTGCTCCATCGTGGTCACCGTGCCCACGGACGCGTCCACCGAGTGGACCACCGGGTCCTTGAGGTACCTGTGGACCAGCTGGTCGACATTGCGGTCGAGGGTGGCCGAGAACAGCATCTTCTGGCCGTCGTGGTGCACCTGGTCGAGGATCTCGGTGACCTGCGGCATGAAGCCCATGTCGGTCATCTGGTCGGCCTCGTCGAGCACGGTGATCCGCACCCGCTCCAGGTGGCAGTCGCGCCGCCCGATCAGGTCGCTGAGCCGTCCCGGGGTGGCCACGACGATCTCGGCGCCGGTCTTCAGCGCGCCCACCTGGCGGCCGATGGACAGTCCGCCGACCACGGTGGCCATGCGCAGCCCCATGGCGTGGGCGTACGGGGTCAGCGCCTCGGTCACCTGCTGGGCGAGTTCGCGGGTCGGTACGAGGACCAGCGCGTGCGGGCGCTTCGGTTCGGCGCGGCGGCCGGCCGTACGCGCGATCATCGCGAGGCCGAAGGCGAGGGTCTTGCCGGAGCCGGTCCGCCCGCGGCCGAGGATGTCCCGTCCCGCGAGGGCGTTGGGCAGGGTGGCGGCCTGGATCGGGAAGGGCTCGCGCACTTCCTGGGCCGCCATCGTCTTCATCAGCTCCTCCGGCAGCCCCAGCTCGGCGAACGAGTCCACCGCGGGCAGCGCCGGGGCGATCGTCGGCGGCATCGCGAACTCGCCCTGCAGCGCGAGGGGGCGCCCGGACTTCTTGGGGGACTTCGCGGTCTTGGGGGGCCTGCCGGGCTGGACGCCGAAGCGGCCACGAGCTGACGGATTCAAACGGAGAACCTTCCTCGATACGGAGCACGTCGTCGAGGAGTCCCGGGCCGGAGAGTGGCGGCCGGGCATGTCGCGAGAACGAGCCGGAACGAAAACGGGGGCCCGTACCCAGCGGTACGGGCCCCGGCTTCGTCGTGCGTCGGCGCCGGCCGATGTGCCGAGCGCCGCAAGTAACCACGCCATTTTACCATCGGACGCGGGACGGTCCCGAGGGACCTTCGCGGACCTCAGGGAGCCTTGATCCGCTCGCTGCCCATACTGGTCGAAGCCGGCCTCCGGCAGCCCGGAAAAGCACCGACCCGGCCCGGGGGCCGGGTCGGTGCTCCCTACGAACCGATGAAGGAAGGTGCGGGCGCTGGCCGCTCGGGTGTCTGCCGGGGCTCGTCACCCCACGGGCCTTCGGGTGTCCCCGTACGGCGCTTCGCGCGCCCGGGTCGTACGGGCCACCAGGTGGCCCGGCCCAGGAGCGCGGCCAGCGCGGGCACGAGCACGAGCGACAGGACGGACGCGGAGAGCAGGATGCCGAGCGCCGTCGCGAAGCCGACCTGCCGGGAGCCAGGGTCCGGGGCGACCGCGAGGCTGGCGAAGGAGGCCGCAAGGACCAGCCCCGCCGTGGCGACCGCGGGCGCGGTGGTGCGTACGGCGCGGGCCACGGCCGCCCGGGCCGGGCCGGGACGCTCCATCTCCTCCCGGATCCGGTCGCTGATCAGGATGTTGTAGTCGGTGCCCAGGGCGACGACGAACAGGAACAGCACGAGCGGGAGGGTGAAGGCGACGCCCGGCTTGCCCAGCAGGTGCTGGAAGAACAGCGCGGAGGCGCCGAGCGTGGCCGCGAACCCGAGGCCGACGGAGACGAGCAGGATCACCGGCGCGAGCAGACTGCGCAGCAGGGCGACCAGGATCAGGGCGATCAGCGCGGCCGCGACCGGGAACACGATCCGCAGGTCGTGGTCGACGGCGGTGGCCACATCGACGAAGATCGCCGCGGTTCCGCCCACATGGGCCTGGAGCCCCTCGGGGGTGTGGGCGGCGACCGCGCCGCGGATCGGCCCGGAGACCAGGTCGCGGGCCTGGCTGCTGACGGGGTCGGCGGTCAGGTAGAGGTCGATGCGGGCGGCCCGGTGGTCCTCGTTCAGGGCGGTCGTCCCGATCCGGCCGACACCCGGGACCGCGCCGAGCGTCCGGGACAGTCCGTCGAGCCCGCCGGTGGTCACCGCCCCGCCGTCCCTGGCCGTGACGTACACGGTCGTCGGTTCCCAGGCGTCCGCCGGGAGGGCGCGGCCGATCTCGGCGGCGGTCGCGGTGGCGGCGGTCTTCCCGCCCCCGCCGCCCTGTCCGTAGTCCATGGATATCCCGGCCAGTCCGGTCGCGAGCGCGCCGAGCAGGGCCACCGAGGCGAGGATCATCGCGACGGGGCGCCTGGCCACCAGGGCGCCCAGCCGCCCGGCGGCGCCCTCGCGGGGCTCGCGCTTCAGGGCCCGGGACGGCCAGAACATCTTGCGTCCGGCCATGGCCAGCATGGCGGGCATCAGGGTCAGGCTGCCGAGCAGCATCACCAGGACCGAGACGGCGATGGCCGGGCCGAGCACCCGGAACTGCCCGAAGGAGGCGACCCCCAGCGTGGCGAAGGCGGCCACGATGGTCAGCGCCGCCGAGGTGATCGCCGTACCCACGCGGCCGGAGACGTCCGCGGCCACGGCGCGGGCATCGCGCTCGGGACGGGCCCGCAGCTCCTCGCGGAAGCGGAACAGCAGGAACAGGAAGTAGTCGATCCCGATCCCCAGCAGCACCACCGAGATCAGACTCGGGGTGGACGCGTCGAGCGTGACGCCCGTGATCATCGCGGTGCCGACCACGGCCCCGGTCGCCGCGCCGCCGATGAAGGTGATCGCGAACAGGGGCAGGATCGCCGCCAGCACGCTGCGGAACACGAGGACGTTCAGCAGCACGATCAGGGCCATGGTGAGGCCGCCCACGACTTTCTGCGTGGTCTCCTCGGCGTCCCTGGTATCGGTCAGGGAGGCGATGCCGCCGGTGAATCCGGTTCGCATTCCCGCGTCGGCGAACGCGGTACGGGCCTCGTCACGGAACGCCCGGAATGTGTCCAGCAGTCCGGGGTCCATGGAATTCCCGGTCATTTCCACGGAGAGCAGCTGGAAACTCCGGTCGGGGGCCATCATGGCCGGGGCGACCCGGGGAACCTGAGAATGGTTGATGCGGAAGAGATCCGGAGTGTCCTCCTCGGGCGGGGGCATGACCACCTCGCGCCGGCCCAGTGTCGCGGCCTCGGCACCGATCCGCTTCTCATCCGCGGCGCTCAGGGGGGCTCCGTCGGTCCGGCCGACCAGCACGGTCAGCGCGTTCGCGTCGGGCTTCACCCCGAACTTCTCCTCGGCGACCTTGAGCGCGGCGGCCGAATCGTAGGTGGCGGGCAGGAAATCGCCCGTCTGGGTTCCGGTGACCCGGAAGACGAGGGCCTGGCTCAGGAACGTCAGGGCGATTCCCAGCAACGCCCAGACGGCGATCACCTTCCATGGATTTCTGGTGGAGAAGCCGGTCAGGGCGCGGATCACGAAATTCCTCCGGTGTGTGGACGGGGCCAGCGTGGGCTGTTGGCCGGGGGACCCCCGGCCTGTATCCAGACCACCAGGCGGAACGGGCCCCTTCGTCGGGGCGCGGGATGAGAAGCCGACGGGGACCCGGGCCCGGCGGCGGCCCGCATCCAGGACCCTGCTCCTGGGTGCGGATCAGCCCACGGTCCGTGGCCCGGGCACGCACCCCGGTGGAAGAATGGATCCCGGGTGCGGCCGCGCGCTCCGGCACGGGCCGGAGGGGACGCCCGCCCGGGGGAGGAGCACCATGACGGGCGGTGACACGGGCATACCGCCGTGGACGCGCCAGGACGGGCTCGTCGCCATCGGCGCGGCCGTGGTCGACCTGATCGCCTACACGCTGGCGAGCCAGTCCGCGGGCTGGCCCGTCATGGCGAGCGGAATACTGCTCCTGGTGGTGTCGGCGCTGCCGCTGCTCGCCCGGCGCACCCACCCGCTCTCCGTCTTCGCGGCGGTGCTGGTCCTCGAAGTGGCCCTGCGCGTGGCCCTTCCGGTCACCCCCGGCCTCAACACCACGTTGGTGGTCGCCCTGTACTCGGTCGTCCGGGCGGGACGGCCCGCGGCCACGGTCGCCGTGACCCTCGCGACCATCACCCTGACCCTGGTCGTGCCGGGCGGTGGGCTGTCGTTCGGCTGGGCCTTGGCGGCCTACGGCACCTCGACCCTGCTCGTCGTCGTCACCGGCCTGGCGGTCAACCGCCGGCAGCGGGACCTGGAGGCCAACCGGCAGCTGCTGGCCGCCCGGGCCGTCGCGGACGAACGGCGGCGCATCGCCCGGGAGCTGCACGACATCGTGGCCCACCACATCACCGTCATGCAGCTGATGGCGGGCGGCGCCCGGGCCAACCTCGCCCACGCCCCCGACACGGCCCGCGAGGCCCTGATCACCCTGGAGGACTCCGGGCGGCTCGCCCTGAGCGAGATGCGCCAGCTCCTCGACGTGCTGCGGGCCGACGAGGAACCCCGCGGCCGCCCGGCCGCGCCGGAGGCGCCCCAGCCGGGAGCCGATGACCTGGAGGGCCTCGTCGCCGAGTCCCGGCTGGCCGGGCTGCCGACCGAGCTGAGCATCACCGGGGACCCGAGCCCGCTGCCGCCGACCGTCGGCCTCACCGTGTTCCGGCTCGTCCAGGAGGGGCTCACCAACACCCGCAAGCACGCGGGCCGGGCCAGGGCGTACGTACACCTCACCTACCACCCGGGCCGGGTCACCGTCGAAGTCCGCGACGACGGGGCGGGCACGGTGGCCGACCCGGAGAGCGCGGCACCGGACGGCCCGGGCCGGACCCGGTCCGGCTACGGTCTGATCGGCATGCGCGAACGCGTCGCCCTGCAGGGCGGCAGCCTGGACGCGGGCCCCCTCGACGAGGGCGGTTTCCGGGTGGCCGCGGACCTGCCCCTGCCCCTGTCCCCGCCCGCCGGTGCCGACGCCGGAGCGGTTGGGCCCGTACGAGAGGAGGCCCGGCGATGACCGAGGCCGTGCACGCGTCCGCATCCACCTCCGGAGCCTCATCGGCGTCCACTTCCGGAGCCTCGTCCGGAGGCGCGGCATCCGGGGCCGCGGCATCCGGAGCCACCGGCCCCGCGGGGCCGATCCGGATCCTGATCGCGGACGACCAGCCGCTGGTCCGCCGCGGCCTGGCCCTGATCCTCGGGCCCGACCCCGCCTTCGAGGTCGTCGCCGAGGCCGGTGACGGCGAGGAGGCCGTCGCCCTCGCCCGGCAGCACCGTCCCGACGTCATCGTGATGGACATCCGGATGCCCGTCCTGGACGGGGTCGGCGCCACCGGCCGGATCACCGAAGAGCTGCCCGCGTGCCGGGTCCTCGCCCTGAGCACCTTCGACCTGGACGAGTACGTCGTGGCCGCCCTGCGCGCGGGAGCCTCCGGCTTCCTGCCCAAGGACGTCTCCCCGGAAGAACTGATCGCGGCGGTCCGCACCGTCCACACCGGCGAGGCCGCCGTCGCCCCCCGGCTGCTCACCCGGCTGCTCTCCGCCTACGTCACGTCCCCCGCCGCGCCACGCCCGCCCGCCCCCGCGCAGCTCCCCGGCGAGCTGACGCCCCGGGAGGCCGAGGTGTGGCGGCTGATGGCCACCGGCCTGGACAACGCGGAGATCGCCCGCGGCATGGACATCAGCGGATCCACCGTGAAGAACCACATCACGAACGTCTTCGGCAAGCTCGGCGTCCGCGACCGGGCCCAGGCGGTCATCGCGGCCTACGACTCGGGACTGGTCGAGCCCGCCCGCACCGCGGACATGCCACAGTCGCCCGACCGACCAGCCGGCTTCGCGCTGTCCTGACCGTCCCCGATGGCCGGAAATCGTCGGCCCGCTCTCGGAAATCCGCAGCGCGGATACGTTCCGTCCTGAGCGGAGAGGGTGATCGTCGATGACCGAGGCAGCTGGGGACCCGGCGGGCCGGGCGCACGTGAACGATCACGGACGGCCGGTGGCCGAGCTGTTCTTCGAACGGGCCCGGCGGTACGCCGAACGGCTCGCCGTCGACGAACCGGGCGGCGTGCGGTACACCTACGCCGAACTCGCGCACCGGGTCAGGGAGTTCGCCGCCGGACTGCGCACGATGGGGGTCACCCCCGGCGCGGTGGTCGCGGTGGCGGGCTCCCGCGGCCCGCAGGCCTGCGTGGCCCTCCTCGGTGCGGTCTGCGCCGGAGCGACCTATCTGCCGCTGGACCCGACGCTGCCCGCCGCCCGGGTGACCGGCATGCTGGAGGACACCTCCGCGCTCGCCGTCGTCCGGCTCCCCGGCGCGGGCTCGGTACCCCCCGAACTGGCGCCCACCTGGGACTACGAGCGCGTCCTCGGAGCCGGGCGGGCCGCGGCCCCGGACGAGCGGCCGCCCCCGCCCGGGCGGGCGGCGCCGACGGCGGCCGACGTACCCGCCTACATCATGTTCACCTCCGGCACCACCGGCCGCCCCAAGGCCGTGGCCGTGCCCCAGCGCGGACTGGTCCGGCTCTCCGTCGACAACGGGTTCCTCGACATCCGCCCCACCGACCGGGTCCTGCACGCCGCCACCCTCTCCTTCGACGCCTCGGTGCTGGAGATGTGGCCCGCCCTGCTGAACGGCGCCTGCCTGGTCCCCGCCGACTCCACCCTGCTGCTCGCCCCCTACGCCCTCGACACCTTCCTGCGCGACCAGGACATCACCGTCCTCTTCGCCACCACCAGCGTCTTCCACCACATAGCCCACGAACGCCCCGAGACCTTCGCGGGCCTGCGCTACGTCGTGACCGGCGGCGAGGCCCTGCGCCCCGACGCGGCCCGCCGCGTGCTCGAACGGGGCCGCCCGCAGCAGCTGGTCAACGCCTACGGACCCACCGAGACCGCCTGCGTAGCGGTCGCCCACCGCGTGGACCGCGTCCCCGCGGGCGCCACCGGCATCCCCATCGGCCACCCGATCGCCGACACGCTCTGCCTGGTGCTGCGCGAGGACGGCGTGCCGGCCGGGCCGGGGGAGGAGGGCGAGCTGTGCGTCGGCGGGGCCGCCGTCGCCGCGGGCTACCTGAACAACCCGGCCGAGAGCGCCCGCCGCTTCGTGACTCTCGACTCCGGTACCGAAGCCGGGCAGACCCGCTTCTACCGCACGGGCGACTTCGTACGCCGCCGCGCGGATGGCCTGATGGAGTTCCGCGGCCGCCGCGACGACCAGGTCAAAGTGCGCGGCTTCCGCATCGAACCCGACGAGATCCGCGACGCGCTCGCGGAGCACCCCGGAACCGCGGGCTCGGTGGTGCTGGCCCGCGAGGACGGCGCCACCCGCCATCTCGCGCTCTACGTCGCCCGCCCCGGCCGCCACCCCGACGTACGGGAACTGCGCGCCCACCTCGCCGAACGGCTGCCCGCGTTCATGGTCCCGGCGACCATCACCGTGCTCGACCGGCTGCCGCTGACCCCCAACGGCAAGGTCGACCGGGCCGCGCTGCTCGCTCTGACGGTGCCCGGCGCGGGCCCGGACCCCGAGCCGGGGGCGGGACCCGGAACCGTCGCCGCGCTGGTCGCCCGCATCTGGGAGCAGACCCTCCCGCAGGACGTCTCGCACGAACCGGACGACGACTTCTTCGTCCGCGGCGGCAACTCCCTGATCGCCGCCCAGCTCGTCAACACCGTCCAGGCCGCCCTGTCCATCAGCGGCTCGCACAGCTACCGCCTGGTCGGCGAACTCCTCAACCAGCCCACCCTGAAGGCCTTCACCGTCGCCGTCGAGGCCACCGTCCACGACCGGCCCACCCCGCGCGGCACCCCCCTCGCCGGACGCTGGCTCGCGGACCTGGAACGCCCCGTCCCGCGCGTCACCCCCGTCCCCATCACCGCGCACGACCGACCCGACTGGCGGGTGCCCCGCCACGTCCTGCTCACCGGGGCCAGCGGCTTCCTCGGCGCCCACCTGCTGCGCGAGCTGCTCGACCGCACCGACGCCGACCTGCACCTGCTCGTACGCGCCCGGGACCGCGCGCACGCCCACGAGCGCATCGCCGCGGCCCAGCTCCGCCACGGCATCACCCGGCCGCTGCCGCGAGGCCGGATCCACCCGCTGCCCGGCGACCTGGCGCAGCCCCGGCTCGGGCTCTCCGCGGCCGACTTCGCGCACCAGGCCGCCCGTGCGGACGTCATCCACCACTGCGGGGCCGACGTCAACTTCCTCTATCCCTATGAGCAGTTGCGCCCCGCCAACGTCGACGGCACCGGGGAGCTGATCGCGCTCGCCGCGGGCCGGGCCGTGCCGCTGCACTACGTCTCCACCATCGGGGTGGTGCACGGCTTCGGCGCGGCGGGCGTCCGCGCGGTCACCGAGGACACCCCGCTCGACCACGTCGAACTGCTCTCCATGGGGTACACCGAGAGCAAATGGGTCGCCGAGGAACTGCTGCGCAAGGCGGCCCGGGCCGGATTGCCGCTGGCCGTCCACCGCCCCCACGAGATCACCGGAGACACCCGGAGCCACACCTGGGACAGCGGGGCCGCCCTCTGCGAGCTGTTCAGGATCATCACGGAGCTGGGGCTCGCCCCCGATCTGCCGGTGGCCCTCAACTTCGTCCCGGTGGACCACGCGGCCGCCGCGATCGTCCACCTGGCGACGCGCGAGGAGGCCGTGGGGCAGACGTACCACCACGTCAACCCGCGCGAGGCGCTGCTCGGCGACCTCGTACGGCGGCTGCGCGCCCACGGCCACCCCGTCGAGACCGTCGGCTACCGCCACTGGACCGGTGCGATGGAAGCGCATCTCGCCGACCGGCCGGGTCACCCCTTCGCGCCGTTCGCCCCCCGGTTCACCACATTGGCGGCGGGAAGCGACCTCACACTTGAGGAACTCTGTACGACCGATCACTTTCCGGCGCTCGGCCGGGAGCGGATCGACAGCGGACTGGCGGGCAGCGGGCTGAGCTGTCCGCCCGTGGACGATGCCCTGCTTGATGCCTATATCGGGTATTTCCACGCCTCCGGATTCATCCCCGAGCCCGTCCGGTAGGCCGCTCCGGGGGTCGGTTCCGCGACCGTCGGCCGGCGGCCGCGGGATCCGGTCGACGTCACGGTGACGCCACGGGAAGCCGATGAGGTGGGCGTCGGCGCCACGCACCCCGTAAGGTCGGACGACCTCGCAGGTCAGGAGACCGGCGGTGCGGCGCGAACTCAAGGGGTGTGGTGGTGGGGGCAGCGACATGGGCGCTTGCGGTCACGGCCGCGCCCGTCCGGGCCGCGCTCGTTCAGTGCGCACTCGTCCGGGCGGCGCCCAACGCGGCGCCGACCTACCAGGTCAAGCTGCTGGCCGACCCCGCGCTGATCCTGGGCCGCGACGGCGTCCCGCTGGAACGGGTGGCGGCCGCGCTCGGCCTCCGGGAGCCGAGCGGCTGCGAGGTCGCCCAGTACATCGACGACGCCCGGCTGAGCTTCGCCGGGCAGGGCTGGATCGTCAGGTTCCGCCACGACGACGACGAGGACCGGATCCGGCTGACCTACAAGACCCGGTTCGACATCGAGGGCGACGGAACCGACCGCGCTGCCGTCGAGGAAGCCCTCGACCGGGCCAACGCGCACAGCTTCGACGCGGGTACCTGCAACTACACCCCGCAGGTCAACCTCAGTTACTCGCGGGCCACGCTGGACTTCTCCAACAAGAAGAGCGAGCCCGCACCGGACCGGCCCCCGGGCGAGCTGCCGGACCGGGACGCGTCCCGCGCCCTCGCCCTGGAGCGGCTGCCCGGCAAGATGAGGAAGTGGCCCGCCATGCCGCCCGGTTGGGCCGAAGCCGTCACGGCCGACTCCCTGGTCCACGGGCCCGTACGGCAGACCAACTACCCCGGCGAGATCCTCGGCCACCGGACGGAGATGCAGGTGACCCCGATCCGCGACGCGGACGGCGGGGAGTCCTGGTTCACCGAGATCACCGCCAAGGCGGCGACCTTCGCCGAGGCCGTACGGCTGCGCGCCGACCTGATGCGCATCCTGCGCGCGGAGGGCTGGCTGCTGGAACGCGACGCGTTCAAGACGGATCTGATCCTGGGCGGCCACCGCGACCGGTCGTGCTCCGCGCCGCGCTGACCGCCGTCCCGCCCCGCGGTCGTACGGGCGGCGCCCGCCCCGCTGCCCGTACGGCGCGCCGCCGCTCCGCCGGACCCGGTGGGTGGGTTCCGGCCGGGCGGACGGATCCGCTCCGGGGCGCCGCCCCCGACGCCGCGGCCGTCCCCTACACTGCCCACGTGCTCGGCGCCACGACCGTCCCGCGCTCCAGGCCACCGACTCCGGCCGACCCCGACCCCGACTGCGCCGCCCCCGGACGCGGCGGCGTCGGCGGCCGGAGGTCCGTGTGACGCCCCCGGCGCCCCACCCCCCTGATCCCGACGCGGAGCCGCGCGGGGAGCCCACCGCGCCCGGCGGCCGAATACGGGTGGCGCACCTCGCCGACCTGCACATCGGCTCCCCGCTGCGCGGGCTCGACGACTACCCGGGCGCCCCCGAGATCGACCCCGAGCGGGCCCCGTACGCCGCCCTGGAAGCGCTGGTGCGCCGGGTCGCCGAAGGGCCCTACGACGCGGTCCTCGTCGCCGGGGACGTCTTCGACCGCGCCCACGCGGACGCCACCGCCCTGGCCGCCTTCCAGGACGCGCTGGGCCGCTTCCACGACGCGGGCCTCGTCACCGCCGTCATCTCCGGCAACCATGACGCCGAGACACCCCTGCCGCAGAAACTGCACCTGCCGCCCTCGGTGCGCTGGCTGGGTGCCCACGCCCCGGAGACCGTCCACTGGGACCACCTCGGGATCGCCGTCCACGGGCAGTCGATCGTGGAGGCCGACGACCGGCGCGACATCGCGGCCGGCTACCCCCGCCGGATCCGCGGCGCGTTCAACATCGGCCTGCTGCACACCAGCCTGCACGGCGCGTGGAGCCGCAAGATCTGCGCCCCGACCGCCGTACGGACCCTGGAGGACGCGGACTACGACTACTGGGCCCTGGGCCACGTCCACCACCGGATGAGGCCCCCAGGTTCCCTCTTCGCCGGGTATCCGGGAAACACGCACGGCCGCGGCCCCGCCGAGCGGGGCGGGCGCGGATTCACCGACCTGCTGATCGGCGCGGGCGGCCCGGCCGTGCGCGAGGCCGACACCGCCCCGGTGCGCTACGAGTCCCTCCGCCCGAGGGGCGCGGCGACGGCCGAGGAGGACATCCGGGCCCGGTTCGCCGCCGTGCCGCCGCCCACGGGGCCCGACGGCCGCTCCGGCGCCGTCGTCTGGACCCTGGAGGGGCCGGGCGGCGAGGACCTGCTCCGGCTGGCGCGCGGGCTGGCCCGGCCCGAGTTCATGGTGTGCCGGGCCCCGACGGAGACGCGTGGCGCTGGGTAGGCTCGTCGGCGCAGACATGCACGCGAGCCGAGGCGGGGGCATGGCGCACGACGGGCAGGAAGCGGTACCCGGAGCGCAGCCCGTACGGTCGGAGGGTTCCGCGAACGCGGCCGTGAACGCGAAGGCGGCCGCGCACGGGGCCGGGGTACGCCGCGCTCGCCGCCCTGCGCGCGCCGGCCGGCCGGCGGCCCGGCGGGGCCGAACGGGCTGACGGGCGGCCCGGAACCGGATCACGTTCCCCGTCGTCTGAGACCCCGTGTGGAAGAAACGAAGGATCCTCGCCGTGCTGTTCGCCCTGCTCGCGACGCAGCTCGGCTCGCTCATCAGCCCCGCCTACGCCTGCGGCTGCGGAGCGATGGTCCCCGACGGCACGTCCCGGATCGGGGTCGGCCGAGAGACCTCCGTGGTGCGCTGGGACGGCGCCACGGAGCAGATCGTCATGCGGTTCACGGTCGGCGGGGACGCGCACCGGGCCGCCTGGATCATGCCGGTGCCCGGCCGGGCGACCGTGGAGCTGGGCGACCCCGAACTGTTCACGGACCTGTCCTGGTTCACCCGGCCCGAACGCCGGACCCGGAGCTACTTCTGGCCGCGGGACGGCGACTGGCCCTTCAACTCCCCCCGCGGGGACAGGGTGGGCGCCGCGCCGTCCCCCGGGGGAGCCCCGGTCGGGGTCGTCGGCCGCGAGCGGCTCGGCGATTTCGACGTGGCCCGCCTCACGGCGACCGACCCGGACGCGCTGCGCACCTGGCTGCGGCAGAACGGCTTCGAACTGCCCGAGGGCCTCGCCACCGAACTGAAGCCGTACGTCGACCAGAAGTGGGAGTACGTGGCCGTCCGGCTCGCGCCCAAGGAGCCGGGCCGCACCCTGGGCGGCGATCTGGACCCGCTGCGCATCCGCTTCGCCAGTGACCGCCTGGTCTATCCGATGCGGCTGTCCCGGCTGGCGAAGACCCCCCAGTCCCTCGGCCTGTACGTGCTGGCGGACCACCGGATGGAGCCCCGCTCCGCGATCGGCGGCGCCGCGCCCGAAGTGACCTTCGCGGGCAGGATCGACCCGGCCGCCGACACGGCGAGCGACGGCGCGGTGAGCAAGGCGGTGGCCGAACTGACGGGCGGGCAACCGCTGTTCCTGACCGCGATCGACCAACGGTTCCCGGATCCCGGCCGGATCGACGGGGACCACGAGCTGCGCGCGAGCGCCCAGGACACGCCCTACCGCCAAGTCGTCTACCAGGAGCGGCTGATGGCGCTCGGCGACGGGACCCCGGTCTGGCTGCTGACGGTCGTCGCCGGGGCGGTGGCCGCCGTCGTCGCGGCGGCGCTGGCCGTGCTGGCACGCCGCCGCGGGCGGGACGGCGTACGCGCTCGGGCCTGAGCGGACCGGCACGGGCGGCCCAGGGCGTGTTTCACAAGGAGGGCCGGGCGCCGAGACGCCGCGGGACAGGCGGGACTTGTGCAACGCGCCCCAGGCCAGGCCGTCGAAGCACCGCCTGGCCGGTGGGCCCTTCGACGGCGGCGCTTTCTAGGCCAGCGGGGCCTTGCCGCGCAGTACGGTCAGGAACTCCCGCATCCACGCGGAGTGGTCGGGCCACGCACGGGCGGAGACGAGGGTGCCGTCGACGACGGCCTCGGAGTCCTCGAAGGTGGCGCCCGCGGCCGCCATGTCCGGGGCCAGCGCCGGGTAGGCGGTCACCCGGCGGTCGGCCAGGCCGCCGCCGACCGCGGTGATCAGGGGGCCGTGGCAGATCTGGGCGATGGGCCGGTCGGAGCCCGTGAACGCGGCCACGATGCGCTGGAGTTCGGGATCGTTGCGCAGGTACTCCGGTGCCCGGCCGCCGGGGATGACCAGGGCGACGTACTCCTGCGGGTCGACCTCGGAGAAGGCGAGGTCGGCGGGCCAGGAATAGCCCGGCTTCTCGGTGTAGGTGTCGAAGCCATCCTCGAAGTCATGCACGACGAAACGCAGTTGCTTGCGGGCGGGGGCCGCGACATGGACCTCGTAGCCCTCTTCGCGCAGTCGCTGGTAGGGATAGATAACCTCCAGTGACTCCGCCGCGTCGCCGGTCACGATGAGGATCTTCGCCATGGGCTGCTCCTGGTGAGGCTGTGCACGGAACGCGGCCCCGACGGGGCCAACGCCACCGTGCCCGGGCGGCGGGTTCCTGCCAAGGGGGCCTCACCCGGACGGGTGCCCGCGCGAGTGCCCGTGCGGATGGGGCACGGCAAGGTCCAGGCTCCCGACATGTGTCCTTCATCTGTTCGGCACATGACAATGTGAGCCTCGCTCTGCCACCTGATGTCCCGCCAATTCCCCGGGCGGGAGCGGTGCGTGTGGAGAGGTACCCCCCACATGATCAGAATCTCGCGCACGGCGCCCTGGGCCGCCGGGCTCGCCGCGACGGCCCTGCTGCTCGTCCCGGCCCATGCCTCGGCCGGTCAGGGACCCGCGCAGGCGGCGCCCGTCAGCGCACCCGTGTCCGCCCCGGCCGCCGGCTCCACCGTCGTGGACGCGTACTACGCCTCGGCCACCGGCAAGACCGGCCCCGCCCTCAAGAGCGCGCTCCACGAGATCATCAAGACCCAGTCCAAGGTGACCTACGACCAGGTGTGGGACGCCCTGAAGGTGACCGACGAGGACCCGGCCAACCACAACAACGTGATCCTGGTCTACTCGGGCCGCTCCCAGGCCAAGTCCACCAACGGCGGCGGGGCCAACGACTGGAACCGCGAGCACGTCTGGGCCAAGAGCCACGGCGACTTCGGCACCGCCACCGGACCGGGCACCGACCTGCACCACCTGCGGCCCGAGGACGTGACGGTCAACAGCACGCGCGGCAACAAGGACTTCGACAAGGGCGGCAGCCCGGTCGCCGAGGCCCCCGGCAGCTTCACCGACTCGGACTCCTTCGAACCCCGTGACGCGGTCAAGGGCGACGTGGCGCGCATGCTGCTCTACATGGCCGTCCGCTACGACGGCGGCGACGGCTTCGCCGACCTGGAAGTGAACGACAAGGTCAACAACGGCTCGGCGCCCGCGATAGGCCGGATCAGCGTACTGAAGCAGTGGAGCCAGCAGGACCCGCCGGACGCCTTCGAGCAGCGCCGCAACCAGGCCATATTCGACACCTACCAGCACAACCGGAACCCCTTCATCGACCACCCGGAGTGGGTCGCCCAGATCTGGTAGTCGGGCCTGTCCCCCCACCTGGGCCGCCAGGCGAGATCCGAAGGGCGGTCCGGGTGGGGAACACCGCGGCCCGTTCCCCCGAGCGGCGCTCCCGGATGGCCGCGGCGGCCACCAGCAGGGTGCCCCGGGCGGCCAGCAGGCCCACCACCGCCCGGGCGGCGTCCTTGCCCCCGCCGGCGCACTGGCCGGGTCCATCGCCGACCGGGCCTTCGTGCGCTCGCGCCGCCCGACCGTGCCGCCGCCCGACCGTGCCGCTGGCCGACCGGACCACGCGGCGCGGTGTGGGGCTCACCACTTTCGTGACCCTCGCCCAGAGCGACGTACGCGTCACCGACGCGCTCCCGCCGGGCGAGGCGACGGCCGTCGCAGAGCGGGGCGGCGAGGTCGTCCTCGCCGCCGGTCGGGCGGGAGGACCGCGGGCCTGAACGGCCCCGGACCCCGGCGGGCCCCCACGCGCAGGGCTGTCCACATGCTGGGACGCTGCCCGTCACCGACCGTCGTGGAGCGGAGCCGAAACGCGGGCGCGACGCCCCGGAGCGCCCACCCAACTCCGCGCGGGGCCCACGTTCCTGGCCCGCGAGGCCCGCCGGGGCGGCGCCCCCACCGGCCTACGGCCCCATGAGGATGCAAACGTGAACTAGATCACCTTTGCGTTTGCTTGCGCATGCTCGGGGCATTTGCGCCTCTTGAGCGAAACCCCGGGCCGGTGCTCCTTGCCGGACCGGGACGAAGCGGGCCGATCCCGCGTTCGCTCCGCGGCCATGCCGGTCCTCGGACCGGCACGCCGTGTTCACTACGACCCGCGAGGTACATGTGTCCAGGCTCCAGACCGAGCACGTCTACAAAGTGTTCGGACGGCGACCGCAGGAGGCGGTGCGGTCCCTCAAGACCGGCGCCGACCGCGACGAGCTGCGTGCCGACGGAACCACGGCAGCGGTGATCGACGCCTCCTTCAGTGTCGAGCCGGGCCAGATATTCGTGGTCATGGGTCTCTCCGGATCCGGAAAGTCCACCTTGCTGCGCATGCTCAACGGACTGCTCGAACCCACATCGGGTCGCGTCCTCTACGACGGCCAGGACCTCACGGCGCTCAGCCCGGGTGACCTCCGCCACGTCCGCTCCACCAAGATCAGCATGGTCTTCCAGCACTTCGCCCTGTTCCCGCACCGCGATGTCCTGGAGAACGCCGCCTACGGTCTCGAGGTCCAGGGCGTCGCCCGGGCCGAGCGCGAGCGCCGGGCCACCGAGGCCCTGGAGCTGTGCGGCCTGGCGGGCTGGGAACGCTCCTGGCCCGACGAACTCTCCGGCGGCATGCAGCAGCGCGTCGGCCTCGCCCGCGCCCTGGCCACCGACGCCGACCTGCTCCTCATGGACGAGTCCTTCAGCGCGCTCGACCCGCTGATCCGCCGCGACATGCAGGACCAGCTGCTGGAGATCCAGCAGCGGCTGAAGAAGACCATCGTCTTCATCACCCACGACCTCAACGAGGCGATGCGCCTCGGCGACTCCATCGCGGTCATGCGCGACGGCCGGATCGTCCAGCTGGGCACCGCCGAGGACATCCTCATGCGGCCCGCCGACGACTACGTCGCCTCCTTCATCCAGGACGTCGACCGTTCCCGCGTGCTGACCGCCGACGCCGTGATGACCCCCGAGGACCGCCCCGGCGGCGACGCGGAGCACGCCGACGGTGGCGCGGGCCGTGCCTGCGGCTGCCCGACCGTCAGCCCCGACACCCCGCTCGCCGACCTCTGCGCGGTCAGCGCCCGGGTGCCGCACCCCGTCGCCGTCACCGACGCCGACGGCGCAGTCGTGGGCCGCGTACCGCAGTCCCGCCTGGTCGCCTTCATCGGTGACGAGCAGCGACCGCCGCTCGGCTGTGACGGTCCGCTCATCCCGCGCCAGAAGAAGGAGGTGGCAGTCTGATGCCCCGCCTGCACCTCGGTGTGTGGGTCGACCACGCCGTCGACTTCCTCCAGCGCCACCTGTCCTGGCTGTTCGACGCCATCAGTACGGTCGTCACCGGCCTGTACGACGGCATCGACGCCGTACTGTCCTTCCCGGCCCCCCTGCTCTTCGCCGGAATCCTCGCCGTCGCGGCCTGGTGGCTGCGGGGCCTGCTCGCCGCACTGCTCGCCTTCGCCGGCCTCGCGCTCATCGACTCCGTCGAGCTGTGGGACGACGCGATGTCCACGCTGTCCCTGGTCCTCGTCGCGACGCTGGTGACCCTCGTCATCGCGGTGCCGCTGGGCATCTGGGCCTCGCGCTCCGACCGGGTGAGCGGCGTACTGCGCCCGGTCCTGGACTTCATGCAGACCATGCCCGCCATGGTCTACCTGATCCCCGGCATCATCTTCTTCGGCGTGGGCGTGGTCCCCGGCATCATCGCCACCATCGTCTTCTCCCTGCCGCCCGGCGTCCGGATGACCGAACTCGGCATCCGGCAGGTCGACGCGGAGCTCGTCGAGGCCGCCGACGCCTTCGGCACCACACCCCGCAACATCCTGACGCGGGTCCAGCTCCCGCTCGCCCTGCCCACGATCATGGCGGGCATCAACCAGGTGATCATGCTGAGCCTGTCGATGGTCGTCATCGCCGGCATGGTCGGCGGCGGTGGCCTCGGCGGCGCCGTCTACCGGGCCATCGGCAACATCGACATCGGCCTCGGCTTCGAGGCCGGCATCTCCATCGTCATCCTCGCCATGTACCTGGACCGGATGACCGGCGCGCTCGGCCGTCAGGTCTCCCCGCTCGGCCGCCGCGCCCTCGCGAAGGCCCGCGCCATGGCGAGCGGTCCGAAGAACCTGTGGAACCACCGTCCGCGACCCGCTTACGCGATCGCCGGGGCCGTGGTCCTGGCCCTGGTCGCGGGCGGTCTGAACGCGTTCGGCGGCCCGGGGCAGAGCACCGTCGCCGCAGCCGACGACACCGGCAAGAACCGCAAGATCAGCATCGGCTACATCCCCTGGGACGAGGGCATCGCGACCACCTTCCTGTGGAAGGAGCTCCTGGAGCGCCGCGGCTTCCAGGTGGAGGCCCGCCAGCTGGAACTCGGCGCGCTCTTCACCGGCCTCGCGGGCGGCCAGGTCGACTTCCAGACGGACGGGTGGCTGCCGGTCACCCAGGCCGAGTACTGGGCGAAGTACGGCAGCAAGCTCGACGACCTCGGGTCCTGGTACGGGCCGACCTCGCTGGAGCTGGCCGTCCCCTCGTACATGAAGGACGTCAAGTCCCTGGAGGACCTCAAGGGCAAGTCGGGCGACTTCAAGGGCCGTATCGTCGGCATCGAGCCCAGCGCGGGCGAGATGAACCTGCTCAAGAGCAAGGTCCTGAAGGAGTACGGGCTCGACGGCGAGTACAAGGTCGTCGACGGCTCCACCCCCGGCATGCTCGCCGAACTCAAGCGGGCCTACGACAAGAAGGAACCCATCGTGGTGCCCCTCTGGTCCCCGCACTGGGCATACGCCTCGTATGACCTGACCAAGCTCGCCGACCCCAAGGGGGCCTGGGGCAAGGGTGACGGCATCCACAACATCGCCCGCAAGGGCTTCGCCGCCGACGAGCCCGAAGTGGCTTCCTGGCTGAGCGAGTTCAAGCTGACGGAGCAGCAGCTCACCGGCCTCGAAGCGAAGATCCAGCAGACGGGCAAGGGCAAGGAGCAGGAAGCGGTCCGAGCCTGGCTGAAGGAGAACCCGCAGATCGGCGGCAAGGCGGCGGTGGCGGCGCACTAGCGCCTCACCCGCCCCCGACCGCTCCTCAGCAGGAGCCGCGAGTGGCCCCGGGGGAACACCCCTGGGGCCACTCCCACATCCCGCCGCCCGGGCGGCGGGGTCCCGATCCGGCGGTACGCAGGCCCGCCGGATCGGGACGCGTCCGCAGCTGCGGCGGAGCACGGCGTCCCGCGCCCCCGATCGTCCCCGCCGTCATCCGCGTAGGCGAAGCCGAAGGTCTGCTCCCCGATCGCGCCCCCGGCGCCGCGGGACGCCATTATCGCCTTCGTCCGCCGCACCCGTGGCGCGCGGTGCAGGGGGCCGATTACCCCTGACCGGCGACGTTCGGCAGGATGTGGGGCATGACCGAGATCCGCACCCCCCGACTCCTCCTCCGCCGCTGGAACGACGACGACCTCGTCCCGCTGTCCGAGATCAACGCCGACCCGGAGGTGATGCGCTGGATCGGCGACGGTTCCGTCCGCGACCTGGACGACAGCGCCGGAGACATCGAGCGCTGGGAGGAGGAGTGGGACGACGAGGGTTTCGGCCTGTTCGCCGTCGAGCTGCTGGCCTCGGGGGAGCTGATCGGTGCGGTGGGTCTGACCGTGCCGGGCGGCCTGCCGGAGTTCTCGCACGAGGTGGAGATCACCTGGCGGCTCGGCCGGCCCTTCTGGGGCCAGGGCTACGCGTCCGAGGCCGCGCACGCGACGCTGGAGTTCGCGCTCCAGGACCGCGGCCTCGACCGGGTCATCGCCATCAACCGGGCGGGCAACGACGAGTCCGAGAACGTGATCCGCAAGCTCGGCATGGTGGCGGACCGCGACACCACCCACCCCGAGTACGGGCACCTGCTCCAGGTGCACAGCATCGACCTGACCGAGTACGACGCCTGAGGCAGGTTTCTACGCCACCGGGGTGGGAGCGGCGTACAACGGCCGCCGCGGCCGTGACCTGCAACTAAGGTGGGGCGCATGAGTGCCGACGGCGTCAGCCCCGCAACCCAGTGGCCGCCGACCCCGGCGTGGATGTCCGAGTGCGCCGAATGTGTGCGGCTGTACGGGACGATGCGGCAGCTCCACGGCGTACCGGAGGCCCGGACCCGGTTGGCCCGCCACCTGGCCAACATGCACCTGGAGCACATCCCGTACTGGGCCCCGGGCTGCGAGCCGTGCGGGGAACACCGGCAGGCGCTCGACCGGGCCTCGGCCTCGGGACTGCTGGGCGCGGGCGTGTCCTGGCTGGCCGCGGAACACCGGGCCTCGCACCTGTTCGCTCCGCGAGGCGCCTCCGCCTGAAGAAATTCGGATATTTAGGGGTGTGTCCCAGGGAACCGATGGGTGGCCCGGGCTCTCTACATGATCGAGTGGCCTCCCGCGAGGGTGCGGGGGAGCCGCCGACTCCATGAGGCAGAGGGCGGACTGGTGTCCCGGCCCGGTACAAGCTAGGTGGCACGACGGATGAAGGCGGTATCAGTGGCGGGCGAGTCGTCCGACACGGCGAAGGGCGCGCGGGGTTCGGCCGAGGATCCGGCGCAGACACCTACCCCCGCTCCGGCGACGGACGGGGCGCCCCCTGAGCCCGACTCCCGGGCGGCGCATCCCGAACCGGAACCCGTAGCCGAACCGGAACCCCAACCCGTAGCCGAACCGGAACCCGAACCGGAGGCCGCGGTGGCGGCCGACCTGCCTGCCGCCCCGACCGACCCCGCCCCGGAGCCCGAGCCCATCGCTGACGCGGAGCCGGAGCCGATCGCTGACGCGGAGCGGGAGCCGGAGGCCCAGGCGAAGGTGGCCGAGGCCGAGGTGCCCGAGCCCAAGGCGCCGCCCGAGCCGGAAACGAAGCCCGAGCCTGACCCCGAGCCCGAGCCCGAAGCGAAGCCCGAGCCGGAAGCGAAGCCCGAGGCCGACCCCGAGGCCGACCCCGAGGCCGACCCCGAGGCCGACCCCGAGGCCGACCCCGAGGCCGACCCCGAGGCCGAGGCCGAGGCCGAAACGCCCGACCCCGACCCCGACCCTGAGCCCGACCCCGAGGTGCCCCAGCCCAAGGCCGCCGACGCCAAGACCACGGACCAGCCCCGCAGGGAACCGGCACCGGAGTCCGCTCAGGAGCGGACCAGCCGGTTCCTCGCCCTCAAGCCGCTGGACCAGGCCGGATCTCCGGCGCGCGCCGCCGAGCCGGTCATCCCCGCGGTCCACCCGCTCGGACCGCCCGCCCAGCGGCCCGCCCCACGACCGGCCCCGCAGGCCCCCGAGCGCACCGCCGAGCAGCCCGTCCCGCCGCTCGACCTGCTGGCCCAGCTCACCAATACGCCCCCGCCGCCGGAGACGCCCGCCCGTACCCTGACCCGCCGGGTCAAGATCTGGACGCCCGTCCTCCTCGGGCTCGTCGGGATCGCGGCGGTCGCCCAGACGGTACGGCCGCTGCCGGACCCGACCGTGAGCGCCGGTGGCGCCCCGGCGTCGTACACGCTCGACGGGACGTACACCGCTCCCTGGCCCGCCGCGGGGCAGGGAGCGATCCGGGTGGTCGGCACCGGGGACGTCGGCTCGTTCGGCGAGCAGAAGCCCGTACCGATCGCCAGCGTGGCCAAGGTGATGACGGCGTACGTCATTCTCACGGGCCACCCGCTGAAGAAGGACGAGCCGGGTCCGCTGATCGAGATCGACGCCAAGACGGTCGCGGACGGCACGTCCGAGGACGAGTCACGCATCGAGGGCCTGACCGTGGGCGCCCAGTTCAGCCAGCAGGACGTGCTGAAGATGCTGATGATCCCTTCGGGCAACAACGCGGCCCGCTTGCTGGCCCGTTGGGACACCGGCAGCGACGCGGAGGCCGCCTTCGTCGAGAAGATGAACGCCGCCGCCAAGGAACTCGGCATGCAGGACACCACCTACACCGACCCCAGCGGCCTGGACGCGGGGACGAAGAGCACCGCCCAGGACCAGCTCAAACTGGCGGAGGCGGTCATGCGGTTCGACGCGTTCCGGGCGATCGTGGCCCTGCCGAACGCGCCGGTCAAGGGCCTCGCCCAGCCGCTCAACAACAACAACGACAACCTGCTCCTCTCCGGCCTGAGCATCAAGGGCATCAAGACCGGCTCCAGCTCGGCGGCCGGCGGCGCGCTGATGTGGGCGGCGTACAAGTCGGTGGGCGGCAAGGACCAGTTGGTCATCGGCGCCACGCTGGGGCAGCGTGCCCCCGGCCCGGACAAGTACGCGAGCAACTCCCTCGCCCTGGTCAAGGAGAACAGCAAGAAGATCATCGAGTCGGTGCGCAACGCCCTGACTGCCGCGGCGGTGGTGAAGAAGGGTCAGGTCGTCGGGTACGTCGACGACGGGCTCGGCAGGCGCACCGCGCTCATGGCCACGCGTGACGGTGTGACGGCCGGGGTGCCCGGGCAGCAGGTGGAGCTGAGGCTCGCCGACGGGGGCAAGAGGATTCCGCACTCCGCCATGGCGGGTACCGAGATCGGCGAGCTGGTGGTCGGGACCGGACCGGGCGCGATGACGGTTCCGCTGGCCCTCAAGGAGGCCCTCACCGAGCCGTCGTTCGGAGCGAAACTGTTCCGCCTCGGCTAAGGGCTGTCCCTGAAATCATGTCGCCGGTCCTCCGCTCGTCCGGTACGGTCGCGGGATTGTTCCACTGCTGGGAGACCGTGGGGTTCGTCTGTGGCCTCCCCGGCTGTTCCGGGTCTGAGAGCAGGTTTCGTCATGGCATGTCGTATCAGTGAGCTGGTGCTCGGTTGTCGCGACCCCGAGGTGCTGGCGCGGTTCTGGTGCGAGGTCCTGGGCTTCGTCGTGCTCGATCGCGAGGACGACGGCTCGGTGGAGATCGGGCCGCGTGAGGGGTTCGGCGGTGCGCAGCCGACGATCTTCCTCAGTCGCAGGGACGAACCGGAGCAGGGGAAGTCCCGGCTGCACATCGATGTCAACGCCACCGACCGTGATCAGGACGCCGAGCTCGAACGGCTTCTGAAGCTCGGCGCCCGCCCGGCCGACGTCGGCCAGACGGGGGAGGAGCAGTGGCACGTGCTGGCTGACCCCGAAGGCAATGAGTTCTGCCTGCTCAAGGCGCGCCTCAACCCGCTCTGATGCTCAGCTGACCACCGCGACGCGCCTCACGTGCGAACAGCGTGAACGGGCACCCCTGTGCGGCGGGGTGGTGGATCAGTGGACGAACAGCGGTTCCACGGCGGCTTCCGAGGTGCTCTGCCAGTACGTCACGTGGCCCATGTTGTCCGTGTGTACGCCGCCCCCGGGCAGCTCGAGGAGCGTGCCCTCGCCCGTGGTCGTATCGGCGACCTTGCTGCGGGGAGCGACCGCGATGTTCTTCGTGAGGTCGTCGACTTCCCGGTTGGTCTGGCGGGCGATGATGCCCGCGTAGGCCTCGTTGCCGGCGCCGAGGACGACCACGGTCTGCGGCTTGGAGCTGGAGATGGGCGACAGCAGGGCGCCGTGCCCGTCGTTGAGCTTGACCACCGGGTAGTTGTAGAGCTTGCAGGGCCTGGTGCTGGTGTTGGTGACGACGAGCAGGAGCCTGGAGTCGTCCTTGACCGGCGGCACGGCGAAGTCCACGCGCACGTCGGTGTTCGCGTCGGTGCAGGTGATGTCGGCGGTGGTGCTGATGCTGCTCTTGGTGGCGCTCGCGGCGCCCTTACCGGCCGCGCCGCTCGACGCGGTCGATCCGGCGGCGGAGAGGGTGGCGGCGCTGGCGGCCGACCCGGACGAGGAAGTCTTCGACGCCGGGGCGGCGCCCGCGGCGGAGTCTCCCGCCGTGCAGGCCGTCGTGGTCGCCAGGAGCGCGGCGGCGGTGAGGCCCAGGGCGCTGAGCTTCCAGATGCGGTGGGTGGGTGG
>NZ_JASISO010000024.1:0-28678 GCF_030063135.1 Streptomyces sp. G-G2 | reverse complement strand
AGCGCTCGGGGGGGGGGGGGGGCCCGGAAGGCGCGCATTTTCGATCCCCCGTGGCTTTGGCTGACGTACGTTCAGATCTCTCGGTCAGCATGCGGCGCACGGCCGGTGAATACACGTGCGGCGAGCGATCGTTACAGGTCAAGGACATGGTGGTGATGCTTCCGCCGCCGTGGGCCGCCCTCTGTCCGAGCGGGTCCCGCGGCCGCGCCGTTCCGGGTCGGCGCTCGACGGCCGGCCGCCTCCGCCAGCCACTTCCGAGCCCCGCTTCCGGTGGGAAGGGAGGGGCGGGCGGGCCCATGGAGGTATGCCTGAGACCCCCGCCGTGCCGAACACCCCGAGGCCCCTCGCGCCCTCCGACGCGGGGCCTGGCTGCTGGAGCTGACCGGGGACGACGGGCGCGCGGGCTTCACGCCGACGCCGCGGGCCGCGCCCTCCGGGCGCCCGGCGCTGCTTGTGAAACACGCCCTTGCCGGCCGCCGGACCGGGGACCCGTCGTTCCCGAGGGCGTGCTGCCCTGCCACCCCTGCTTCCCGTCGGCCAAGACCGGCCCGTCCAACCGCTGGGCCGAGGAGCGCTCATGGGTCCTCGGCGCGGACCACGGCCTGTGGGCCGCCAAGGTCGCCGGGTCCGAGCGGCTCGTCCGGCTGCTCGTCGGGCGGCTCGTCGGACGCCGCGCTCGAAGCCGTACGCCCGCCCTGGGCGCCCTGAGACCAGGTGGAACCCGTTCCCCGGTCCCGGCGTCCTGATGGGCGAAGGGGGCGGGATGAACGCGAGGGCTGTTTCCGTGGCAGGCCGGGTGATCGCGGCTGGGCTGCTCTGCGCGGCACTCGCGGCCTGCGGCGCCGCTCGGAGCGGGCCGGGCGGTCACACGTCGTCCGCCCCGCCGTCGTGCGGGCCCGGTACGGCGACCGATGACGACGGGACGGCTCCGCCCGACCCGCCCACGGACCAGGAGGGCGGGGACCCCGGCCCGCCGACCGACGAGGAACCCGCTACGGACACCGAGACGGGCGGCGCGGACCCGCCGACCGACCAGGACACCGGGGCACCCGCCGACACCACGGACGAGTCGGCCGACGACCGTGCGCCCGGCTCTCCCGGGAGCTCGGCCCCCTGCGCCGTCGCGGCGGGATGGTTCGACATGACCCGGGAGTTCAACGCCTACTACGCGCGCCACCGCACCCGCGCCGACACCTTCCTGCCCGCCGCCCCGGCCGGTGAGGCCCGGCTCCGCAGGTCCTCCGGAGCGGAGGAAGCCGTGGTGACGTTCACCACGGAGTCCGTGGGAAAGGGCGTGGGCGAGGACGCCCGGCGGGTGGCCGAGGTGTTCTCGGCCTGGCGCCGCGAGGAGTACGGAGATCACGGCGCCGTCGAAATCCGGACAGGCCGGGGTTCCGTGGTGGCCACCTCGTCCTGGTGACCTGTACGGCGTGGCGCACCACCTGCTCCGTCGCGCCGTCACCCTCGGCGAACCGCCGCTGTTTGCAACCGCTGCTGTGCGACCCGACCGGGAACCCGCGGATCCGGGGCCCGGGCGCCGCCCCGGCACGGCCTCGCCCGGTACATCCGTGACGGGTGGGGAGGTTGCGTGCACCCCCGGACACCACTCCGGTATCTGACATTCCGATCCTCGGTATCCGGACATACTCACCACGGCTCCCAGCCTGCTCACAGGTGCTCAACTGCAGGCCGCAGGGTGCCTGATACCACTTCCGGTTGCAGTGTGCGGCGGTGACCCATCTCACTGCTCGAACCGTTGCCAGGCTTGTCCCACTCCTCGAATATCGACCCGGGACGCAGTTCAGGGCGATCGTGATCCGATGGCCCCGGGACTCAAAGCCAATAAAACGCGGGGGAGTTCGTCATGACCACGGCCCTTGATCTTCACGCATGGGAACTTGCGGAACAGGGTTGTACTCTGCTCACTGACATCACAACGGACGAACAGGCGGCCGAGGCGCTGAGCGCCTTCGGTGAACTCGTCCCGCAGTACGACGGATCGCTTCGCTACCAGGTCAAAGCCGCGCCGGGCTTCGAGGAGCGCCGGTACTCGAAGAGCGTCAACACGATCCTCGTCCACACCGAGGCGCCGGGCTGGAACCCGACGCCCAGCTACCTGGCCCTGCACTGCCGGGTCCAGGCGACCTGCGGCAGCGGCCACACCGAACTGGCCGATATGCGTCAGTTCGTGGCGACGCTCGCCGAGCAGGACCGGTCCGCCCTCTACGAGCGCGACATCGAATGGGTCGGCCACAACACGGGTGGTGTCGGCACCGAGGGCGTCCGGCGCCCCGTCGTCGAGCGGACCGAAGGCGGCCGGGAGATCGTCCGGTTCAGCTACAACCTGCTGACCACCGGCCAGTACGACCCGCCGGTCGACGCGTCGGTCGACCCCGCCGACCTGCCGCTCGGCAGCTTCGGCATCCACCTGGCCGAGCAGGCCGAAGCGTTCTTCCGAGAGCGGAAGACGTCCGTCCTCATCCCGGAGAACTCGGTCCTGGTCTGGGACAACCAGCGGATGGTGCACGCCCGTTCCGCCTACCGCGACGCCAAGCGGCACCTCACCCGCTACTGGATCGCCGCCCAGCGCTGACACCGGGCCCGGCGGTGACGGCCCGGTCCTGACGGCCCGGCCGTCACCGCGGAGCCCGAGGGCCGGGCCGCCCGCCGGGCCCGTCGCCAGGCGCCGCCAGCCAGGCGTCACCGCCCGGCCACCCGGCGCAGCCGCCCCGTACCGGTCTCCCGGCGCGGGGACCCCAGGGCGCCCGTACCCACGCGGGCGGCCGCCCGCCGCCCGTCGTCCCGGCAGCTCCGCGCACCGGGGCGGCCACCGCGCACGGCGAGACGCTCCGCGTCCCTCCGCGCGCACCCCGGAACGCCGCGCACCCCGGAACACCGATCTCATAAGGCTGGATCATGACCACCATCGCCCAGAACGTCCCGCTCTCGGAGAAGGAAGAGGAGTTCCCCACCGGCCTGCCGGAGGAGCTGAGGGGTCTGCCGGAAGGCGTGCCCCGGTACGACCCGGACGACCAGGTCGAGACCGCGGTGATCCGCCGCCTCGTCGGCAACTGGCACCGGCGGGCCACCGTGAAGCGGGACGAGCCCGACCTCGACGAGCTGTTCGAGATCGACCGGCCGGACTACCCGGAGGGCATCCTGCCCTTCCACGACCACCCCACCTACCAGGCGCTCGACCCGGCGAAGAAGTCGGAACTCCAGAGCTGGGCGTGGATCGCGTACAACCGTCACACGATCATGGCCGAACAGAAGGTGGCCAACCCGGCGTTCGCCCTCGTCATGGAGGGGGAGTACCCCATGCTCCAGGACGAGGCCCTCAACATCTCGCTGGCGCAGGCCATGGTCGACGAGCAGTACCACACGCTCATGCACCTCAACGCGAGCGCGCTCACCCGCCGTCGGCGCGGCCGGGCCATGCCCGACAACGACCTGCCCATCTCGCACACCGCCCGCGAACACCTGCGGCTGCGCGAGGGGTCCGGCCAGCGCTGGCAGAAGTCGCTGACCACGCTCGCCTTCGCGACCGTGTCGGAGATCTCGATCAACGCCTACCTCGACCTGCTGGCCGACGACCCGGACATCCAGCCGGTCAACAGCAGCACCGCCAAGCTGCACAACCGCGACGAGTACTGCCACGCCTCGATCTCCGCCGTCCTCGCCGAGATGGTGCACGACAAGCTCGACCAGGAGCAGGGCCGGTTCTTCCGCGACATGCTCTTCGAGGGGCTGGAGGCGTTCGTCGCCACCGACTACACCACCTGGCACCGGATCATGGACCTCGCCGAGGTCGAGGGCGGCCACGCGATGCTGGCCGACTGTCAGGCCGAGACCAGCCGCAAGCGCCTCGTACGCGACTACACGGGACTGCACACCCTCATCGAGCGGATGGGCGTGCAGGAGCTCGTGGAGTTCGACTGGTCCAAGTCCCACGTCGCGCGCTGACGCGGTCCCCGATGTCGTCGCAGCAGAAGAGGAATTGAGACTTCCGGTGAAACACTACGCCAACGAGCGTCTCGCCCAGCTCGCGCTGGACCGCGGCATGCCCGCGGAGTACGTGCGCGACCTGCGCGTGGTCGGCAGCGTGCTGCCGTTCAAGGTGAACGAGTACGTCGCGGACGAACTGATCGACTGGACGGCCGCTCCGGACGACCCGATCTTCCGGCTGACCTTCCCGCACCGCGACATGCTCCCGGCACAGGTCTTCGACCGGATGGCCGCGCTGCTCGACGCGGACGCCCCGCGCGGAGAGCTCCGGCTGGCCGCCGCGGCCGCCCAGCTCGAACTCAACCCGCACCCGGGCGGCCAGCTGGAGGCCAACGTCCCCGAGCTGGACGGTCGCCGACTGGACGGGCTCCAGCACAAGTACGCCGAGACCGTGCTGGTCTTCCCGTCCCAGGGCCAGACCTGCCACTCGTACTGCGGCTACTGCTTCCGCTGGGCCCAGTTCGTCAGCCAGGCCGAGCTGCGCCAGGCACTGCGCGACCCGGCCGACCTGACCGGCTACCTCGCCGGGCACCCCGAGGTCACCGACGTGCTCTTCACCGGCGGCGATCCGATGATCATGCGCACCGACGTCATCCGCCGCTGGGTCGAACCGCTCCTGGAACCGGGCATGAACTCCGTCCGCACCCTGCGGTTCGGCACCAAGGCGCTCTCCTACTGGCCCGCCCGCTTCACCACCGGACCCGACGCCGACGACCTGCTGCGCCTCTTCGAGCAGGCCGTCGCCGCGGGCCGCCACGTGGCCGTCATGGCCCACTTCTCGCACCCGCGGGAACTGGAGACCGACGCGGTGCGCGAGGCCGTCGCCCGGATCCGCGCCACCGGCGCGGTCATCCGCGCCCAGGCGCCCCTGGTGGCGCACGTCAACGACGACGCGGTCGCCTGGGCCCGCATGTGGCAGATGCAGGTCGACCTCGGCATCGTGCCCTACTACATGTTCGTCGAGCGGGACACCGGAGCGCGCAACTACTTCGGACTGCCCCTGGTCAAAGCCCTGGACATCTACACCGAAGCGCTGCGCGGGGTCTCCGGCCTCGCCCGCACCGCCCGAGGCCCGGTCATGTCGGCGGGCCCCGGCAAGGTCATGATCCACGGCACCGCGGACGTCGGCGGCGAACGTGCCTTCGTCCTCAGCTTCCTCCAGGCCCGCCACCCCGAATGGGTCGGCCGTCCCTTCTTCGCCGCCTACGACGAACACGCCCAGTGGTACGACGACCTCAAGCCGCTGTCCGCGTCCGGAGCCGCCTTCCCGCCCTTCCCGGAGCTTTCCGCATGAAAGTCCACGTCCATGAGATCCGGCTCACCGACCACGACGTGTGGCGCAGCGCCCGCGAGGCCATCCCGGTCCAGCCCGGCCTGCTGATCGAGCTGTCCGCGGGCGGCCACTCGGGTTTCGGCGAGGCCTCGGCCTTCATGACCGACCGCTACAACTCCTCGCTCACCGCCATGCACGAGGACCTGCGCCGCATCGCGGGCACCCTGCGCGCGCTGCCCGCCGACGACCCCGAGGGCGGCTGGGCCGTACTGGCCCCGCTGCTCTCGGGTTCGCCCTTCCTGCTGGCCGCGCTCGACGTCGCCGCGCACGACCTCGCCGCCCGGCTGGCGGGCGTACCGCTCTGGCAGCACCTGGGCGGGGAGCGGCCCGAGGCCCTGACCTCCAGCTACAGCATCGGTCTGGACGAGCCCGCCGTGATGGTGCGCAAGCTCCGCGAGCGCCTCGGCTGGCCCGCGTACAAGGTCAAGCTCGCGGCCCCCGGTGACCTGCACGTCCTGCGGGCGCTGCGCGAGCACACCGACGCCCCGTTCTTCGTGGACGGCAACTGCGGCTGGGACCTGGCCGCGACGCTCGGCGAGCTCGAGGCGATGCGCGAACTGGGCGTGGAACTCCTGGAACAGCCCTTCCCGCGCGAGCGCTGGGACGACGCCCGCACCCTCAAGGAGGCCTCGCCGATCCCGGTGTACGCCGACGAGAGCATCACCGGACCGGACGACCTCGACGCCTGCGCCGAGGCCTTCCACGGGGTCAACCTCAAGCTGATGAAGGCCGGGGGCATCACCCCGGCCCTGCGGATGCTGCGCCGGGCGCGCGCCGCGGGCCTGGCCACCATGCTCGGCTGCATGCCGGAGTCCAGCGCGGGCGTCTCGGCCACCGCGCACCTGGGACCGTACGTCGACCACCTCGACGCGGACTCCATCGCCCTGCTCGCGGTGGACACGGGCGTGGGCGTGCTGCTCGACGACCAGGGCCGGATCACTCTGCCGAACGCTCCGGGCACCGGTTTCGTGCCCGATTTCGGCGGCCCGGCCTTCACCGTACGGCCCACCGCGGCCGGCCAGCCCGGCTGGGACGGCGGCGAGCTGACCGCCTACCGCGACGCGGCCCCGGCCGCCTCGGCCGTACTGCGGCGCAGGCCGCTGCCCGGCTCCGAACCCGACGACGCCGTACGGCAGCTCGCCGGGCTGTCGGTGGCCGACGGAAC
Source organism: Streptomyces sp. G-G2 (assembly GCF_030063135.1). Taxonomy (GTDB): domain Bacteria; phylum Actinomycetota; class Actinomycetes; order Streptomycetales; family Streptomycetaceae; genus Streptomyces. The sequence continues at coordinate 22,175 of NZ_JASISO010000024.1, read as the reverse complement.
GAGCGAGGAGGAACTCACCGCCCTGCTGCGGTGCGTCCTCACCCGGGCCGCCGCCGACGGCGCCGACACGGTGTGGGCGCGGCACGACCCCGCCCTGCTCGACGCGGCCCGCGCCACCGGCTTCGCCGAGGCCAGCGCCGATCGCGGCGCCGTATCCCTCCTGGTCTGGAAGGCACCCGTATGACCTCCGTCCACGCATCCCCGGCCACCGGGGCAGCCGCTCCCGCCGAAGCGCCCGCCGCCGCGGACGCGCCCGCGCTGGTGACCGAGGCCGTCGCCCGGGCCACCACCGTCGCCGCGCTCCGCGCCGCGGGCGTCCCGGACGACGACGCCCGGGACGTGGCCGCCGCCCTCACCGAGACCTCCCTGCGGGGGATCGACACCCACGGCCTGCGCCTGCTCCCGCAGTACCTCACCGAGCTGGAGCAGGGCATCGCCACTGCCCGGCCCGCCATCACCGTCGTACGGGACTCCGGCGCGGCCGTGATGCTCGACGCCGACGGCGCCCTCGGCGTGGTCGCGGGCCTCGCCGCCGCCCGGATCGCCGCCGAGCGCGCCCGCGCGCACGGGGTCGCCGCCGTCGGTGTCCGCAACTCCAACCACTTCGGCGCCGCTTCCGTCTACAGCCGCCACCTCGCGGCCCAGGGCCTGGTCGGCATCGTCACCACCTCGGCGGCCTCCCGCGTCGCCCCCTTCTCCGGCACCACCCCGCTGTACGGGACCAACCCGCTCAGCTTCGCCGCGGCCGACGGCGGCGACGAGTTCGCCCTCGACATGGCCACCAGCCAGGTCTGCTTCGGGGAGATCAAGGAGCGGCGCAAGCACGGCCGGGCCCTCGACGCGGGCTGGGCCACCGACGCCGACGGCCGCCCCGCCACCGACCCGGAGGACGCCCACGCCCTCTCCCCGCTCGGCGGTTACAAGGGCCAGGGCCTGGCGATGGTCGCCACCCTCCTCGGCGCCGTCATGACCGGATCGCCCGCGGACTGGCACCTGGAACACATCGGCGAGTCCGCCCCCGGCCGCAGCCGCCAGGTCGGCCACTTCCTGATCTGCCTCGACCCGGCCGCCTTCGGCGGCGCCGAAAGCTTCGCGGCCGGGTTCGCCGACCTGGTCACCACCACCCGCCAGACCCGGCCCGGAGCCGACGCGACCCAGCCCGTGCAGGTCCCCGGCGACCCGCAGGGCCGCTCCGCCGAGCAGCGCTCCGCCGACGGCATCCCGCTCGACCCGCACACCGCGAGCGCCTTCGCCGCACTCGCCGCACTCCACGGAATCGGAGCGGGCACATGATCCTGGTCCTGCTCAGCCCGCGCAACGCCGGGCTGCCCTTCGCCGAGTGGCTCGGCGAAGAGGCGGGCAGCCTGCTCGCGGTGACCGTGCACGGCATCGACCCCGGCCCCGGCTTCCTCGACGTCGAGACCGTCGCCGACTACGTCGACGACACGGCCGTACGGGAGGCCGCCCGCCGACTGTGCGCGCGGCACGGGGTCACCCGGATCCTGGCCCTCGCCGAGGTCGACGTGGAGCGCGCCGCGGCCCTGCGCGAGGAGTACGACCTGCCCGGCCAGCGCCCCGAGAGCGCCCGCGCGTACCGGGACAAGGTGCGGATGAAGGAGCTCGCCGCCGCGGGCGGGATCCGGGTGCCCGCCTTCGCCCCCGCCGACTCCGCGGACGACGTGCTCGCCTTCATGGCGCGCCACCCCGGCCCGGTCGTCGTCAAGCCGCGCGGCGGCTCCGGCTCCACCGGAGTGGCCGTCCTCGACACCCCGGACGACGTCCCCGCCGTCGCCGAGCGGATCCGCTCCGGCGGCCACGAGGTGGAGGAGTTCGTCGCGGGCCGGTTCTTCCACGTCGACGCCCTGCACGCGGGCGGCGAACCGGTGGTGTCCGTCCCGTCCCTCTACACCGACGGCGGCTGCCTCTCGCACTGGACCGACTCCGGCAACGGCAGCTGGACCCTGGAGCGGGCGGACCCCCTGCACCGCAGGCTGGTGGACGAGACCTGGCGGCTCGTCGCCGCCCTGCCCGCCGCGCCCGCGCTCTTCGTGCACGCCGAGTTCTTCGTGACCGACGCGGACGAGATCGTCCTGTGCGAGATAGCGGGCCGCGTCGGCGGTACCCCGATCCCGGCCATGCTGGAGGCCGTACTCGGTCTCGATCCGCGGCACGTGTGGGCCAGGGTCGAGTGCGCGCTGCCGGTGGACCTCGACGCCGTGCGCGAGCGCGCCCGTACGGCGCCGCTCGTCGCCAACTTCGGACTGCCGCCCCGCAACGGCCGGATCACCCGCGTCCCCGTCGAACCTCCGTCCGGGACGCGGGACTTCGCGGTCCTGGCGGAGGCGGGCGAGGACTGGGGCGGCGCGCGCTACCGGGCCCGCAAGTCCGGCGACTTCATCGCGACCTGGCTGGTCACCGCCCCCAACGAGGGGGAGCTGCTCGCCCTCGTCGCCAAGACCGAGGCCGACACCGAGGCGGCCTTCGGCTGGGACCTCCAGCCCGGAGCCGAGGCCGCGCCCGGGGCCGAGCCCACGCCCGATGCCGAGCCCGCACCCGAAGCCCCGCTGGAGGACCGGTGACGTACACGGCCGAGGTCCTCGCCCCCGGAACCCGCCCCACCGCCGCCGAGTTCACCGCGCTGGAGCGGCCCCCGGTCATCTGGGACGACGACCGCTGGTGGCGGTTCACCGAACGCACCGACCTGCACGAGACCCGCTACCTCGCCGTGCGCTCCGCCGACGGCGCCCTGGTGGCCCTGGCCCCGCTGCTGGTCACCCTCGACGGCGGCGGGCTGCTCTTCTACGACGCCCCCAAGATGACCGGTGACCTCGGAGCCTTCGGCGACCCCGAGCACCTCACCGAGGAAGGCCGGGCCCGCTGGGCGCAGCTCACCGAAGCCCTGCCGGAAGCCCGCCGGGCCCAGTACCCCTCGGTCGCGCTCTCCGTCTTCGGCTCCCACCACGGCATCGTCCACGCCATTGGGCGCACCGGGGCCGAGCGCCGCGAGGTGCTCGCCGAACTCCCGCGCCTGCTGGAGGAAGCCGCCCGGTTCCTGGACTGCGCCAGCCACGCCCTGCTGTACGTCACCGACGAGCAGGCCGAGACCCTCGGCCCGGCCGCCGCGGCCCTCGGCCACGCCCCGGCCGTCCTCGGCGCGGAATCCGTCCTGCGGCTCGACGCCCCCGACTGGGACGCCTACCTCGCGGGCCTCGTCAGCCGCAAGCGCAAGCGCGCCAACCGAGAGCTGCGCGAGTACGCCGAGGCCGGGTTCACCACGGTGATCCGCGAGGGCGCCGACGCGCTCACCGGCCCGGTCGTCGACCTCCAGGTCGCGCTGCGCGCCAAGTACGGCCTGCCCGGTGGCCGTCCGCGCGTCGAGCGGGACTTCGCGGCGCTGCGCGAGACCGTCGGCGACAGCGCGCTCGTCCTGTGCGCCGAACGCGACGGCGAAACCCTCGGCTTCGTCCTCTACCTCCGTTCCGGCGACGCCCTGTTCGGACGCACCGCGGGCTTCGACGACGACCGCGCCAAAGGCGTCTACTTCGCCCTCACCTACCACGAGACCATCCGCTGGTCCCTGGCCAACGGCGTCCGTGACATCTGGTACGGGCTCGCCGCCTACGACGCCAAGAAGCTCCGGGGCTGCGACCTCGAACCGCGCCACGGCTGGTTCCACTTCACCGGGGAGGGCCACCAGGTCCTCACCGAGACCGTCCGCCTCCAAGGCGAGGGCGAGAGCGGCCGGTTGCGCGGCCTCGGACCGAACAGCACCACCCCACAAGGAGACTGAGCCGACATGCCACTGACCCCGACCCCCTTCATCTGGATGGACGGCGAACTGGTCCCCTGGGACGAAGCCCAGGTGCACGTGCTCACCCCGAGCCTGCACTACGGCTGGGGCGTCTACGAGGGCATCCGCGCCTACGAGACCGAGAGCGGCTCCGCCGTGTTCCGGCTGCGCGAGCACATCGCCCGGCTGCGCGACTCGGCCCGCGTCTACCTGATGCAACTGCCGTGGACAGACGAAGAGCTGGTCGAGGCGGTCCGCGAACTCGTGCGCGTCAACGGCCAGCCCTCCTGCTACATCCGGCCCATCGCCTACCTCGGCTACGGCGAGATGGGCGTGGCGCCGAACCTCGACGCCGTCCGCATGTCCATCGCGGTCTGGCCCTGGGGCTCCTACCTCGGTGACAAGGCGGAGAACGAGGGCTGCCGCCTCATCGTCAGCAACTGGCAGCGCAACTCCAACCAGACCGTGCCCCCGCTGGCCAAGGCCACCGGCGCGTACGTGAACAGCGCGCTGGCCAAGGTCGGTGCGCAGCGCGCCGGTTACGACGACGCGCTGATGCTGACCGCGAACGGGCACATCGCCGAGGCCTCGGCCGCCAACCTGTTCATGCTCCGCAACGGCGAGCTGGTCACCCCGCCGGTCAGCGACGGCATCCTGCCCGGCATCACCCGTGACTGCGCCATCACCTTCGCCCGAGACCTCGGTCTGACCGTCGTCGAGCGCAGCATCCCGCGCAGCGAGATCTACATCGCCGACGAGGCGTTCCTGACCGGTACCGCCGCCGAGATCGTGCCGGTGGCCTCCGTGGACGAGCGGCCGGTCGGCAACGGCCGGGTCGGCCCGGTCACCAAGGAGCTGCGCGGCCTCTTCCAGGAGGTCGTGCGCGGTCGCGACCAGGCGTACGAGCACTGGCTGGAGCGCGTGTGAGCAGCTTGTACGAGCTTCCGGTCGGGGAGGAGCTGCGCCACGTGCGGTCGGCGGTGGCCCGGCTGGAGACGGCCGCCCTCGCCTTCCCGGGCCCGGTCGGCGGCCCCACCCGGCGCACGTCACTGGACGAGGAGGTGTGCGACCGGCTGATCGACCTGGCCGCCGCCCGGGCCTGGCTGCGGACGGCCGGTGCGCGCGCGCCCCAGGGCGCCGACGCCAGAACCGCGAACGCCGCGGCCGAGAGCGCCGAAGACGCCTCCAGCACCTACAGCGCTGACGACGGCGACGACATCGACGAGGTGATGGCGGGCTGTGTCCGCTGGGCCGTACAGGAAGACGTCGTACGGGCCCGGTCGGCCTTCGGGCCCGGCGTCACCGGTACGGCCGTGCGCGAGGGGCTGCCCGCCGAAGCGGCCCACCGCCTGGTCACCGTCCTGGTGGCCGCCTTCGCCGACCCCGTCTACTACGACGGGATGACCGGGCGGCTGCGCGCCGCCCTCGGCCCCCGCCCCGGCGGCCGGGCCGCCGCGGCCTGGGACCTCGCCGAGGAGGCCCTGCGCGGGCTCGGTGCCACCCGGGACGAATGGGTGGGCGCCGACCCGGCGTTCGCGGCGGCGGGCGGCTGGGTCCTGGTCGAGCGGATCGGCAGGCTCCAGCTCGCCACTGCCCTGCTGGCCGAGGTGGCGACGTACGAGGACGCGGAGCACGTGCTCCAGTGCGTCAACGCGGTCCGCCGCTACACCTGGAACTGGCTGCGCCGGCCCCCGCCCGAGGCGGCCACCGGGACGCACGTGCGGCGCACCGGCGAACTCACCGCCTGGCTGCGCCAGGCCCCGTCCACCGCCGCGCCCGGAGCTGACGCATGAGCGAAGCGCGGACCTCGCCGGGCGGGCGGCTCGCCCGGTTCATGGCCGCGATCCTCCCCAGGACCCCCGCCGGGCGCAAGCTCGCCGCGGGCGCCGCCGTGGACTCGGTCGGCTCCGGCATGTTCCTGGCCGCCTCGACCCTGTACTTCGTCACCGTGGTGGGCTTCCCGGCCGAGCGGGTCGGCCTGGTGCTCGCCGTCGCGAGCGTCGTCGGCCTGCTCAGCCCGGTCCCGCTGGGCCGCCTCGCCGACCGCGTCGGTCCGGCCACGGTGTACGTCGCCCTGCTCGTGGCCCGCGGCCTCGGCTACGCGGGCTTCGCGCTGGTCCACGACTTCTGGCCGTACGCCCTGCTGACCTGCGTACTGACCGCCCTGGACCGGGGCTGCTCGCCGCTCCAGCAGGTCGTGGTCGGGCTGATCGAGGGCGGCGAGAACCAGACCCGGACCATGGCCTCGATCCGTTCGGTGCGCAACATCGGGCTGACGGCCGGCTTCCTGCTGGCCGGTGCGGTCCTGGCGGTCGAGAGCCGGGCCGCCTTCGTCGCCCTCTTCCTCGGCAACGCGCTGACCTTCTTCGTCATCGCCGCGGTCGTCGAGCGGCTGCGCCGCACGGCGGGAGCGCAGGACCGACGGCCCGTCCCCGCCGCCAAGACCGCCCCGGCCGGGACGCAAGCGCCGGAGCCGCAGGGGCCGGACCCGCTCGACGCTCCGTCGGAACCCGTCCGCAGCCCCTTCCGGGACCTGCGTTTCATGCTGTTCACCGTCTCCAACGGGGTGCTGTCCCTGCACGACTCGGTGCTGTTCGTGCTGCTGCCGCTGTGGCTGACCACCGCGACCGCCGCACCCGCCTCGGCCGTCTCGGTGCTCCTCGCCGTGAACACCGTGCTCACCGTGCTGCTCCAGGTCTACGTGTCGAAGTTCGCGGAGACCACCGCACGCGCCCTGAAGCTCCTCTGGGTCGCCCTGACGCCGCTGCTGCTGGCCTGCGGCTTCTTCGCGGGGGCCGAGCACGTCCCGGTCTGGCCCGCCGCGGCCTGCGCCGTCCTCGCCGTGGTGCTGCTCACCGTCGGCGAGAACCTGCACTCCGTCGCCGTCTGGAGCCTGTCGTACGACATGTCCCCGGCGCCCGCCCGCTCCCGCTACCTGGCCGCCTTCAGCCTGGGCGTGACCGGCCAGCAGATCGTCGGCCCGGTCCTGATGACCTCGGTGATGCTTCCGCTCGGCAGCATAGGGTGGGCGCTGCTCGCCGGGATCTTCGCGCTGGCCGCGGTCGTCGTACGGGCCACGGGCGGCCCGCGCCCGGTGCCCGCCACCGCGGGCGCGCACACCGGCGCGGGTGCACCCGCCACTCCGACCACCCCCGCGACCACCGAGGTGACCACATGACCGAACACGTACTCATCGTCGGCGGCGGCCGCGAGGTCCCCGGGCTGATCCGTGACGTCGGTGGCCCGGACGTGGCCACCACCATCCTGTGCCGGATGGACTTCGTCCCCAAGATCCGCGAGCCGGGACAGCACGACCGGGTGCTCGCCCTGCGCAGCGACGCCCCCGACGAGGAATGGACCGCCCTGGCGGCGGCCGTCCACGCCCGCCACCCCTTCACCCGCGTCGGCACCTTCGGCGAACGCGACCAGGACCGCGCCGCCGCCGTGGCCGAGGCCCTGGGCCTGCCCTGCCACAGCCCGCGGACCATCGCCTACGTGCACGACAAGCACGCGATGCGGCGCAGGCTCGCGGAGACCGGCGTCGACGAGACCCCGGTGGCCCGGGTCGCCGACGCCGCCGAGCTGCGCGCCTTCCTCACCGAACACGGCACCCCCTGCGTGGTCAAGCCCACCCAGGGCGCGGGCAGCTTCGGTGTCTCGGTGGTCCGCGACATCGAGGAGGCCGACGCGGCGTTCGCCCGCGCCGCCCGCGATTTCGAGGTCATCCCGGACGCGGGCGTCCTCGTCGAACGCTTCCACGTGGGGCCGCAGTTCAGCGTGGAGGCCTTCTCGGAGGACGGCGAGCACGAGATCCTCGCCATCACCCGCAAGTACTCCGACCCGGTCGGCTTCGTCGAGGTCGGCCATGTCGTCCCCGCCGAACTCGGCGCGGAGCAGAGCGAGTCGGTCCACACCTATGTACGCCGCCTGCTCGACGCCCTCGGCATCACCTACGGGGTCACCCACACCGAGGTCGTGCTCACCGACGGCGGCCCCCGCGTCATCGAGACCCACGTCCGGCTCGCCGGGGACGAGATCCCCTACCTGGTCCAGGACGTGACCGGAGTCGACCTCGTCGACTGCGTGGTCCGCCAGACCCTCGGCCAGTCGGTGCTCGCCGACATCCGCAAGACCCTCGCCGACCCGGCCGTGGACCGCCGCCCCGAGGCCATCTGGTTCGCGGTGCCCCGCGCGCGCGGCACCCTGACCGCGATCAACGGCCTGGCCGAGGCCGCGGCCCTGCCGGACGTCGTGGTCGCCGAGGCGCTGCTGGACGCCGGGGACGCCGTGGGCGACCTGGATAGTTCCGAGTCCCGCGCCGCCTTCGTCCGGGTGCGCGGAGCGGACGCCGCCGAGGCCGTCGCCCGCGCCCAACAGGCCGTGGCGGGGCTGGAGTTCGCGGTCAAGGTGGTCGGCGGTGACCCCGAGGGCGCGGGCGAATGGATCTGAGCCCCCCGGCCGTCACGGCGGGCCCGGAGCTCGCGGCGCGGGCCCGCGCCGTACTGCCCGCCGCGGCCTACGACTTCTACGCGGCGGGCTCCGACGAGCAGCTCAGTGTGGGGGAGGCGGCGGCGGCCTGGCGGACCCGGCGCTTCGCCCCGCGCGTTCTGCGCGACGTGTCCGCCGTGGACACCTCCGTGGAACTGCTCGGCAGCCGCCTCTCCTCGCCCGTACTGGCCGCGCCGACCGCCTTCCACCGGATGGCCCACGACGAGGGCGAGGTGGCCACGGCCGCGGGCGTCGCCGCCGCCGGGTCGCTGATGGTGCTCTCCTCCCGGGCCACCCGGTACCCGGAGGACGTCGCGGCGGCCGCCGGGCCCTGGTGGTACCAGGTCTACTGCCTGCGGGACCGGGACATCACCCGCCGCCAGGTGGAACGGGCCGCCGCGGCCGGGGCCCGGGCGCTCGTCCTCACCGTCGACGCGCCCTACGTACCCCCGAAGGCCACGGCCGGTCTGCCGCTGCCGCTGCCCCAGGACGACGAGCTGTGCCGTTCCGTGGGGCTCGGCACCCGGCTGCCCGGATGGGAGCAGGACCCGTCGATCGGCCCCGGGGTGATCGGCGAGCTGGCGCGACTCTCCGGCCTGCCCGTGCTGGTCAAGGGCGTCCTGAGGCCGGACGACGCGACGGCGTGCGTGGACGCGGGGGCGGCCGGGATCATCGTCTCCAACCACGGCGGCCGCCAGCTCGACCGCGCGGCCGCCACCGCGGAGGTGCTGCCCTCGGTGGTGCGCGCGGTCGGCGACACCGTGCCCGTGCTGGTCGACGGCGGGCTGCTGACGGGCACCGACGTCCTGGTCGCCCTCGCCCTCGGGGCGCGCGCCGTCCTGGTGGGCCGCCCCGTGCTGTGGGCTCTGGCCCTGGGCGGGGCCGAAGGGGTGGCCGCCCTGCTGGACTCCTACCGGGAGCAGCTCGCACTGCGCATGGCACTGGCCGGGGCCGCCACGATCGCCGGGATCGGCCCGGACCTCCTGCACGGATAGTCCCGGCCGCCCCGTGCGGACGGCCCGCGAACGCGGCAAGGCCCCCTCGACGTGAACGTCGAGGGGGCCTCATCCATGAGTAGCGGGGACAGGATTTGAACCTGCGACCTCTGGGTTATGAGCCCAGCGAGCTACCGAGCTGCTCCACCCCGCGTCGGTAAACCCCACTCTACGCGAGTCGCGCGGGCCCGTTGACCACGTGCCCGGCGCGGGGCCCGGGCTGGTCCTCAAGCACCTCTGGACCGGCCCCAGACCCGGCTGAGAGCGGTGCAAGCGCAGGTCGTAGGCCATTTCCAGGAGGACGCCACCGGCCCGCCCAGCGGATCCGGACCGGGTCGCGAAGCGATCTCTAGGCGTATCTGAGTGCCCGTCAAGTGCGCGCCGTCATCGTCGGTGCACCGAACCGCGACGCACGGCCCGGCCCCTCCGGCGAGGGAGCGGGCCCGGCGGATGGAGGACGAGCCACGTGACCCTGAACGCCGCCCGACCCGTAGTCGCACCATCCGGACCCGAGGAGTTCGCCGCGCTCAGCCCGCCCCAGCGCGAGCAGGCGGTACGCACCACCCCCGGCGCCTCCGGGTGGGGCGAGACCGTACGGATCACCCTGCTCCTCGGGCGGCCGCGGACCTGCGTCCCCGGGATGCTGACCTTCGCGCTCGGCTGGACGGTGGCGGGCGGCCCGGTGTCCGGGCTCTTCTTCACCGGACTGGCCGTCTCGCTCGTCTACGGGCTGCTGGCCAACACCTACAACGCGTACACCGACCTCGCCGAGGACAGCCGCAACCTCCCCGGCCGTGTCTGGCAGGTCCTGCGCATCGGCCACCGCAGGCTGCTGTGGATCAGCCACGCGATGAGCGCCCTCCTGCTCGGCCTGTCCCTGCTCTACAGCGTGGCCTACGTGGTGCCGATGGCCCTGGCGCTCGTAGGAGCACACCAGTACTCCTTCCTCCCGGGGCGGCTCAAGGCCCGCCCCGTGACGGGGCTGTTCGCCTTCAGCCTCGCCGTCTTCGGCCCGTACCTCCTCGGTTACCTCGCGGCCCCCAGCGGGGTGCGGCGGCTGACCGGTGACGCCTGGGCGATTCTCGCCTTCCTGGTCATCTGGTTCGTGGCCAAGGGAATGGTCAAGAACCTCCCCGACTACGACGGCGACCGCGACGCGGGGCTGCGCACCTCCGCGACGGTCTTCGCCGACCGGCTCTCCGCAGCCCGCGCCGCCACCGTGGTCACCCTGGTCGGCTACCTCTCGCTCACCGGCTTCGTCCTGGCGGGCAGCCTGCCGCTGCGCACCCTGGCGGCCCTGCCGTGGGCCGTCGCCGCCTTCCTGCAGTGCCGGGCCATGGCCAAGGCCGTCGACAACCAAGCCGCCAACGCCGTACTCAAGGCCGACATGATCCTCTCCACCGCCTTCCTCGCCTCCGTCCTGGTGCTCCGCGCCCCGGGCTGGGCGACCGCGCTGTCCGTGGCGATCGGCGCCGTGATCCTGTTCGGCAGCGACCGGCTCGCCCTGGACTCCCGGCGGCAGCGCGACGGCGCCGCGCCGACCCGGACGGCCTGAGCCCCTCTGCCTCGCCCCCCACCGCCCCCGAAGGAGTTCCCGCATGCCCGCTGTCCCCGGACCGCGTACACCCGCCCACGTCGTACGCACCGTCAGAGCGTTCCAGCGCTCGCTGCCGGAAGGGCTGGAGCACCTCAAGGACGAGTACGGCGAGGTCAGCGCCTTCGGCCTGGGCCCCACCCGCACCTACTTCCTCTTCGGGCCGCAGGCCAACGCCCTCGTGATGCGCAACCCCGACAACTTCCGGTTCGCCGGGGCCTACGACATGCTCCGGCCCATCGCCGGGGAGACCGCCCTCGTCGTCACCGACGGCCCCCCGCACGCCCGCCGCAAGCGCAAGGCCCTCCCCTCCTTCCAGCGGCCCGGAGTCGAACAGGCCGGCCGCCTGATCCTGGCCGCCGTGGACCGGGCCATCGACAGCTGGCGGCCCGGGCAGCGCCTCGACATCCACGCCGAACTGCGCGAGGCGGTCCGGGGCGCCATGCTCCGGCTGTTCTGCGGGGAACGGCTCGCCGCGCAAGCCCCGTACCTGATCGGCAAACTCGACCAGATCCACGAGCTGATGGACAACCCGCTGCCCCAGCAGATGGTCGCCTGGAGCCTGCCCACCCGCGCCCGCAGGCGCGCCCTCGACGGGATCGCCGCCGTGGAGCAGCGGATCTACGCCGAGCTCACCCGCAGGCGCCTCGGCGGCGAAGCCGGAACCCGCGGCGGCGAGGACCTCATCTCGGTGATGCTCGCTGACGACGGAGCCGCGATGAGCGACCAGGAGATCCGCGACATGGTCGTCAGCGCCCTGATCCCGGGCTACGACCCGGTCGGCTCCGGAATCGGCTGGGCCGTGTACAACTCGCTCGCACATCCCGGTGTGTGGCAGCGGATGCGGGCTGAGGCCGAGCAGGTCCTCGACGGCGCCCCCGCCACCCCGGCCGACGTCCGCGGGCTCCGCTACACCGGCCGGGTCGTCCAGGAGAGCCTGCGCCTGCACCCGCCCGTGGTGATGAGCCCGCGCCGCTGCGTCAAGGCCTTCCGCTACGGCGGCCACCTGATCCCCGCGGGCAGCACCGTGGCGGTCAGCGAGTACATCACCCACCGGCTGCCCTCGGTCTGGGACGCCCCGGACGCCTTCCGGCCCGAGCGCTGGGACACCGGCCAGGAGGGGTACGAGGCCCCCTCGCCGTTCGAGTACCTGCCCTACGGCTACGGCGCCCGCCGCTGCATCGGAGCGGGCATCGCCGGAGCCGTGCTCCCCGCGGTCCTCTCCCGGCTCGCCCAGCGCACCGAACTCGACCTGCTGACCCTGCGGCCGCAGTACGGCGGCATCCCGGCGCTGATCCCGCGCGGCGGGCTGCGCGTCCAGGTCGTCGCCAAACCGCCGGTGCGCGCGACCGCCCGCCGCGTCCACGAAGACCTTGCCCTTGCCCGTGACGTACTGGTGGAGGAAACCCGATGACGAGCCAGACCATCCGCCCCACCGGGAGGGTCGCCGTCCCGGACGGCGCCCAGGCCCGCAACGCCTGGCGGATGCGCGAACTGATCTACGGCCAGCTCCGCTCCCGCGCCATCGGCGCCATGGCCGAACTCGGCCTGGCCGACGTCCTCGGTCACGGCGCCCGCACCGCGGACCAACTCGCCTCGCAGGTCGGCGCCGACCGCGCCCTGCTGCCCCGACTGCTGCGAGCCCTGGCCTCCTTCGAGATCCTGCACCTCGAACACCGCGACGGACAGCAGTTGTTCTCCCTCACCCCGCTCGGCGAGACCCTGCGCTCCGACGGCCCCGGCTCCGCACTGCCCACCGCGCTGCTCGTCGCCTCCACCGTGGCGCCCGCCTGGGAGCGGCTCACCCAGGTGGTTCGTACCGGCCGCCCGGCCTTCACCGAGGTCTTCGGCCAGGACTTCTTCTCCCACCTCGGCGACGACACCCGGCTGCGCGGAATCTTCGACCGGTCCCAGGAGACCGGCCTTGCCCTGGAACTCGAAGGACTGCTGGGCGCGGTGGACTTCACCGGCCCGCTGAGCGTGGCCGACATCGGCGGCGGAGACGCGGCGCTGCTCACCGGGCTGCTCGCCGACCGGCCCGAGCTGCGCGGGACGCTGGTGGACCTGGCCGCGGCCCTTCCCCCCGCCGCCCTGCGCCTTGCGGGCGCCCGCCTCACCGAGCGCTGCGAGCTGCGCGAGGGCAACTTCTTCGAGGCGCTGCCCGCGGGCGCGGACCGCTACGTCCTGCGGCACATCCTGCACGACTGGGACGACGAGTCCTGCGTCGCGATCCTGCGCAACTGCCGGGCCGCCATGAGCCCCGACGCCCGGCTCGTCCTCATCGACCACCTCGCGGCCGCGGATCCGGGCGCCGCCGCGGGGGAGGGCTCCACGGGCCAGTGGGGCGGGCTGATGGACCTGTACATGATGTCCCTCTTCGACGGCGGCCGGGAGCGCACGGAGGAGGAGACCCGGGCCCTGCTGGGCGAGGCGGGCCTGACCGCGCTGCGGGTCACCCGGCTGCCCGGCGGCACCGGGGTCATCGAGGCGCGCGGCGCGCTGGGGGAGCCCCGGCCGTCCGGCGAGGAAGGGGGCCCCCATGGCGCCTCATGACGAGGCGAGCGCGGTCGCGGTCCTGGCGCCCGCGTGCCCGGCCTCCGACACCGAACGGGCCGAGGCGGTGGTCCAGCGCTGGCTGCGCGACTACGTGAGCCGGCCCCACGGCCAGCTCGGCCGGGACGGCGACGTCTGCCCCTTCGTGGAACCGGCGGCCCGGGCCGGAACCCTGATGATGCACACCCGAACGGGTCTGGCCCATGTGGACGGCAGCGAACTACGCGCGCTGGTGCGGGACATGGCGCGCACGTTCCGCACCACGCACTGGCCCCGCTCGAACCCGACGATGTACGCGTACGTGCTGATCCTGCCCGACCTCCCGCGGGAACTCTGGTCCGAACTCGACACCGTCCAGGCCGTCCTCAAGGCAGAACTCGCCGAAGCCGGTCTGATGCTCGGCCAGTTCCACCCCGAGTGCCCCGAGCCCGCTGCCCGCAATGCCGACTTCGCGGTCTCGCGCAGCCCCGTACCCCTGCTGGCCATGCGGAACATGGCCCTGCACGACGTGCTGTTCCTGCACAACGACACCCGGCTCTTCGCCGAGTACCAGCACCGCTTCGGGACCCGCTACGAACGGGGAGCGGTCGCCGACCCGCTGCTCCGCTCGTCGTACGAGGCGGGGTCCGCCGTCAACTGACACCGTACGCGGCACCACACGACGTACGACACACCACGATCGAATCGAGGAGTCCTGTGATGAGGGAGTTCGACCAGCGCTTCGAGGAGTACATGCGCGGGCACACCAGCGAGGCGAGCCGCTGGATGCACGTGGTGGGCATGTCCGCCGCCGCGGCGGCGGCCGTGACCACGGTCCGGCGCCGCAGGCCCAAGCTGCTGTGGACCGTACCCGCCGCCTTCTTCGCCTTCGCGTGGAGCGGCCACTTCGTTTTCGAGCGGAACCTGCCGGTCGGATTCACCGACCCCGGCGCGGCCTTCTCCGGAGACCTGAAGATGATCTACATGATGGCGACCGGCCGCAACGCCCGGCTGAAGGAACTGCTGGCCCGTCTCGAACGGGAGGATGCCGCAGCCGAGTGCGTCGACGACGTCCCCGTGGAGGGCGCCGCCGCCGAGGTGGCGCAGTGCCCCCGGACCCTGGATCACGCGGCCTGAGACCGGCCGCCCCTACGCGACGGCGCCCGGCCGCCCGGCGGTCGCGTCCCGCATGCAGGGCGGCAGCTGCGCGATCTCCGCTGTGCGGTCCCGCCGGGAACAGCTCCTGGACCCGGATCACCCGGTCGACGGCGCCGTCGGCGTACCGGCGCCGGCCCCGCCGGTCCGCCCGGCCGTCAGCAGGCCCTGTTCCTCGTAGCACCGCAGCGACCGTTCGCTCACGCCGGTCCGCCGGGCCAGGTCACCGATGCGCACACACCTACTACGCCCAGCGCGCCGCCGCCGGGCCGATCATCGCCGAGGGCTCCACCCCGAACGCGGTGGGCCGGACGTACCTCCACGTCATCCACGCCGACGCGGAGCAGCCCCTGTCCCAGGAGGTCCGGCGGATCTGGCATCAACCAGGTCCGGTCCCCGTACCTGATGTACGTGGGCGGGGAGCGCGGGTACAGCGACTGCCCCGGTCTTGGCCCGACCCCGTCAGAAGTCGTTTCCCTGGCCCACGCATAATGCGCACTGCGGGCCACGGCCCCGGAATTCCAGCGCGAGGAAGGGAACCCCATGGCAGAGGCAGACGATCCGGTGTTCGAGGACGCGGGTCCCACCGCGGAGGAACGCGCGGCGTGCGACGAGGTGCGTCGGCTGGCCACCGGAATGTCACACCATGAGAGCTCCGAGGCCCTAGAAGCGGCCCAGAAGGCCGCCGGGGGCCCCGACGACCGGAAGGACATCGACGACCTGACCCGTGCCACGCTCGCCGAGTGGGAGCGGATCGCCGATGTGCTCGACGCCCACGGCGGCCCGTACACGCCCGACACGGACCCCTTCGTCCAGGGCCAGCTGGCCGGACGGAAGAACCGTGGCGGCAGCGGCAGCGTGAGCGGTGGCGTCGGGAGTGGGACGGGTCCGGGCCGGGCATCCTGAACGAGCGGATCGAGGGGCGGGCGCCGCCGGGGGGGGCCCCCCCCCCCCCCCACCACAGGGCGCCGACGAGCAGGGAGATCACCAGGAGGATCACGAGGATCCCGACGATCCCGCCGGGGGTGGCCTCGGACGCGGATCCGGCGAGGTCGCCGAGCCATCTCCAGAAGCGGTCGATGGCGCGCTGGATCAGGCTCGGGTCGTCCTGGTGGTAGAGCGGCTTGGACAGCTCGTGCTCGGCCGCCTCGCGGGCGGCGTCGCGCGGTGTCGTCAGCGGCGGTGCCTCGGAGCCGGGCAGCAGGGCTGTCCGGGTGTGCGCGGTGGTGCGTGTGATCGTTCCCCCCGTGGTGATCAACGCATCAGCCCCCTGCGCCGGGGTACTGGGGGGCGGCGCCGGGCGTGCCGTAGTCGTCGACGCCCGCCGCGCGGGCGAGTTCGAGGTCGAGGGCCTCGCGCCGGATGCGCTGGTCGATGTACAGCAGGACGGTGACGCCCGACTGCATCGGCATGGTGATGGCCGTGGTGATGACCCCGCCGATGCCCGCGAGGATCAGGTAGGTCCAGCTGTCGGGGGTGTTTCCGGCGGTGAGGGTGTCGAGGCCGCCGCCGAAGATGATCGCCAGGGCGGTGAAGGGCACGGCGACGATCATCGAGACGATGCCGACGATGAGGGCGGTCAGCAGCGTGATGCCGAAGATCCGCCACCAGGCGCCCTGGGTCAGCTTCGCGGAGCGGCCGAGGGCCTTGAAGACGGTGGCCTTCTCCAGCATCAGGGCGGACGAGGCGAGGCTGAAGCGGATCCACAGCCAGACCAGGACGGCCAGGCCCGCGAGGGCGCCGACGACGGCCAGGCCGATGCTGTCGGCGAGCAGGCCCGGGAGCATCAGGACCAGGATCAAAACGATGGCGCCGGCGGTCAGCAGGAGGCTCAGGCCACCCAGACGGAGCAACTGGGGGCGGGCGTCGCGCCAGGCCCCGGCGACCGTGGAGGGATGACCGAGCACGGCCCGGCTGAAGATCATGGTGAGCATGGCCGTGACCAGGATCCCGCCGATGACCTGGATGAACGCGGTGATGACGGAGACGGCGAGGCTGCCGCCCATGATGTCGAGCATCTCCCCGGGACCGGTGATCGAGCTCGGGTCGGTCATCAGCCGGTCCAGCGAGTACCGCTGGAAGATCACGGTGGCGATCTGCACGATCACGGCGACGACGGCGGTGACGGACAGCACCGAGCGCCAGTGGGTGCGCATGGTGGTGACCGCGCCGTCGAGGATCTCGCCGAGGCCCAGGGGGCGCAGCGGGATCACGCCGGGCTTGGCCGCCGGGGGCTTGCCCCAGCCGCCGGGGGCGCCGGGGCCGCCGTACTGGTTCCCGTACCGCTGGTTCCCGTACTGGGGGCCGCCGTACTGGCCGCCCGGGGCGCCGTCGTACGAGCCCCAGCCCGCGCCGGGCCTCGGCGGCTGGGCGGAGCCGTCAGCCGGGGCTCCAGGGGCACCCGGAGCGTCCTGCGCGCCGGGGCTGGACCACTGGCCGGGCGGGGGCTGCTGGGCGGACCACTTGGGGTCTGCCGGCGGCTGCGCGGGCGCGGTCCGCGGGTCCTGCGGGGCGGGCTGGGCCGGGGCCTGGGCGGCGGGCTGGGCAGGCGCGACCGGCGGCTGCGCGGGATTCTGGGGTGAAGGCTGTGCGGATGGCGGCTGCGCCCCCGTACCGTTCGCTTCGGGAGCGCCCGTGCGCTCACCGTCGGACGGGGAGGGTCCGGGCGTAGCCCAGCCCGGAGAGTCGTTCATCGTCGCTCCTTCACGTGTACTGCGCGGACGGGGGCGCTGGGTCGCTGCCATCGTGCCACGTGGGAACGCCGGACGGACCGGTCGTCCCCCGGATATCGGACCAGCCCGCACCTTCAATTGTCGCCCGGATCCGAGGCAGACTGGACGACTGGATCACGACGCAGGTCAGAGGGGCGATTTCCAGCCCCTTTGGCTGTGGGACAGCTCACCGCCAGGTAACGATTAGCTAATGGGATGATGTCAACCATGAAGGGACGCGTCCTTGTCGTCGACGACGACACCGCGCTGGCCGAGATGCTCGGCATTGTGCTGCGTGGAGAAGGTTTTGAGCCGTCGTTCGTAGCGGACGGCGACAAGGCACTTGCTGCTTTCAGGGAGGCAAAGCCAGACCTGGTACTGCTCGACCTCATGCTGCCCGGACGGGACGGCATAGAGGTCTGCAGGCTGATCCGCGCCGAATCAGGCGTACCGATCGTGATGCTCACCGCCAAGAGCGACACGGTCGATGTGGTGGTGGGGCTGGAATCCGGCGCCGACGACTACATGGTCAAACCGTTCAAGCCCAAGGAGCTGGTGGCCCGGATCCGGGCCCGCCTGCGCCGCTCGGAGGAGCCCGCGCCCGAGCAGCTCACCATCGGTGACCTGGTCATCGACGTGGCCGGCCACTCCGTGAAGCGGGACGGCGCCTCCATCGCGCTGACCCCGCTCGAATTCGACCTGCTGGTCGCCCTCGCCCGTAAGCCCTGGCAGGTCTTCACCCGTGAGGTGCTGCTGGAGCAGGTCTGGGGATACCGGCACGCGGCGGACACCCGCCTGGTCAACGTGCACGTGCAGCGACTGCGCTCCAAGGTCGAGAAGGACCCGGAGCGCCCGGAGATCGTGGTGACCGTACGTGGTGTCGGCTACAAGGCCGGACCGAGCTGACATGAAGCCCGGCAGGCCCCTCCGCGGTTCCCGTCGGGGGGCCCTGCGGGGCGGCCGACCCCTCCGTCAGATGGCCGACGGAGCGGTCGGCGGCCCCGTGCTGCGGCTGTTCGTACGACTCGTACGCCGGCCGCTGCTCCCCGCTGTCCGCCTCTGGCGGCGCAATCTCCAGCTCAGGGTGGTCGCGGGCACCCTGCTCATGTCGCTCGCCGTGGTCCTCAGCCTCGGCTTCGTCGTCATAGCCCAGGTCAGCGAGGGGCTGCTCTCCGCCAAGGAAGAGGCCGCGCAGAGCCAGGCGGCGGGCGGCTTCGCGGTCGCACAGGAGAAGGCCAACACTCCCTCCACGACCGACGGGCCGGATCCCACCGCTGTCGACAGCAAGGTCGGCCGGGACGCCAGCACCTGGATGAGTTCTCTGGTCAAACAACTGGCCAGTGGCGGGCAGAGCGCCTTCGAGGTGGTCGCCCTCGGCGCCGGGACCGGCGAGACGGGCCCCGGCGTACGCGGAGCCCGCGCCTCCGGCGACGTGGACCCCACGGCCAGCGTCCCCATGGCGCTGCGCAAGTCCGTCAACCACGCGACGGGCACCTTCCTCACTCCGTCGCAGATCCGCTACAGCACGCCGGGCACCGAGCCCGAGGCGGCCCTGGTCATCGGCAAACGGCTCACCGACATCAACGGGGAGCCCTACGACCTGTACTACCTGTTCCCGCTGACCCAGGAGCAGGAGTCCCTGAACCTGGTCAAGACCACCATCGCCACCGCCGGACTGTTCGTCGTCGTCCTGCTCGGCGCCATCGCCTGGTTCGTCGTGCGCCAGGTGGTCACGCCCGTCCGGATGGCGGCCGGGATCGCCGAGCGGCTCTCCGCCGGGCGGCTCCAGGAGCGGATGAAGGTCACCGGCGAGGACGACATCGCCCGCTTGGGCGAAGCCTTCAACAAAATGGCCCAGAACCTCCAGCACAAGATCCAGCAGCTGGAGGAGCTGTCCCGGATGCAGCGCCGGTTCGTCTCCGACGTCTCCCACGAGCTGCGCACCCCGCTGACCACCGTCCGGATGGCCGCCGACGTCATCCATGACGCGCGCGTCGACTTCGACCCGGTCACCGCCCGCGCCGCCGAACTGCTCGCCGGGCAGCTCGACCGCTTCGAGTCGCTGCTCGCCGACCTGCTGGAGATCAGCCGGTTCGACGCGGGCGCCGCCGCGCTGGAGGCGGACGCGATCGACCTGCGCGACGTCGTGCACCGGGTCATCGGCGGCGCCGAACCGCTGGCCGAGCGCAAGGGCACCCGGATCCGGGTGCTCGGCGACACCCAGCCCGTGATCGCCGAGGCCGACGGCCGCCGGGTCGAGCGGGTGCTGCGCAACCTCGTCGTCAACGCCGTCGAGCACGGAGAGGGCCGCGACGTGGTGGTCCGGCTCGCCTCGGCGGGCGGAGCGGTCGCCGTGGCCGTACGGGACTACGGCGTGGGCCTCAAGCCCGGCGAGGCCACCCGGGTCTTCAACCGCTTCTGGCGCGCCGACCCGGCGCGCGCCCGCACCACCGGCGGTACGGGCCTGGGCCTGTCCATCGCCGTCGAGGACGCCCGGCTGCACGGAGGCTGGCTCCAGGCCTGGGGCGAGCCGGGCGGCGGGTCGCAGTTCCGGCTGACCCTGCCCCGGACCGCCGACGAGCCGCTGCGGGGCTCCCCGATCCCGCTGGAGCCGGAGGACTCGCGGGGCAACCGTGCGCGGGCCGAGGCCGAGGGGCGGCTCGGGACCGCGGACACCGCCGCCTCGGCGGCCGGGACGAACCGGTCGCCGATACCGCCGCGCTCGGCGGTCGCCGGGGCCACGCCCGTACCGTCGGACCCGACGGCGCTGCCGGGGTCCGGGGCGCGGGTCGTGTCCCGGCCGGGGACCAGGCCGGGCCCGGGGGCCGGCGGGGCCGGCGGCGCCGGTTCCGGTTCCGGTGGCGGGGACGGTACGGACGGGAGTGACGGCGCGGTGGATCACGCACAGGAGGACGCAACCGGTGGACGCTGAGCCCGATTCCACGAGTGCGGCCGGTGTGCCCGGTGTGCCCGGCGCTCCCGGCACGCGGGGCGACCGGCGGGCGCGGCGGCTGGCCGGCGCGATCGGCGGCGCCCTCTGCGGCGCGCTGCTCGCGGCGGGCTGCGCCTCCATGCCCACCCACGGCGAGGTCACCGAGGTGCAGGCCTCCCAGGGCGTCGACTCGCAGGTGCGGGTGTTCGGCGTACCGCCCGCTGACAAGGCCAGCCCGCCCGAGATCGTCGACGGCTTCCTCGAAGCGATGACCAGCGACGATCCGCAGCTGGAGACCGCCCGCAAGTACCTCACCGAGGACGCGGCCAAGAGCTGGAAGCCCGCCTCCTCCATCACCGTGCTCTCCGGCGGCATCACCCGGGTCTCGGTCCAGGGCGACAAGGACGCCGACGGGCACCGCTTCAAGGTCACCGGCAAGCGGCTCGCGACGGTGGACGAGCGCAGCGCGTACCAGCCGGACACCGGCGGAGCGCGCTACGAGGAGTTCATCCAGCTCGTCCATGACAAGAACAAGCAGTGGCGGATCGCCTCGCCGCCCGGCGGCCTGGTGCTCAGCGAGTCCGACTTCCAGCGCATATTCCGGCCCGTGAACAAGTACTACTTCGCGGACGGGACGCTCGTCGCCGACCCCGTCTACGTACGCCAGCGCACCGATCCGGACACGCGCATGGACCCGCTGACCCAGACCGTGCGGTCGCTGCTCGCGGGGCCGTCCAAGTGGCTCGGCCCGGTCGTCAACTCCAACTTCCCCACCGGCACGGAACTGCGCGGGGGCACCAAGTCCCTCACGTACGACAGCCAGAGCACCCTGCGGGTGCCGCTCAACGAGAAGGCCGACAACGTCGCGCACCCGCAGTGCCAGAAGATGGCGACCCAACTCTTCTACACCGTGCGGGACATGACGACCTCCCGGCTCGACCGGGTCGAACTGCTGCGCTCCGACGGCTCGTCGCTGTGCGCGGTGACCGAGGCGGCGGCGGCCGCGATAGCGAACCGGGCGCCGGCGCCGCGCTACCAGTACTACGTGGACAAGGACCGACGGCTGGTCCGGATGAGCCTCGCGGTCGAGAAGGAGGACCAGCAGGACCCGGCCGAACCCGTGCCCGGACCGCTGTCCGCCACGGCCAACGGCGGCGGTCTCAAGGTGGGTTCGGCGGCCGTGACGTACGACGAGCACCGGGCGGCCGTGGTCTCCGAGGACGGGCGCGCGCTGCACGTGGTCTCCCTGACCACGGCCGGAGCGCTGCCGCCGCCGGTGCTGACCAGCAAGGCGGGCAAACTGACCGCGCCGAGCTGGGACGCCCGCGGTGACCTGTGGATCGCCGACCAGGACCCGCAGAACCCGGCGCTGTGGCGGGTGCCGGGCGGGACGGGCACCCCGCAGAAGGTGGACGTCGCCGGGCTCGACAGCGGGCAGATCGGGCAGTTGCGGGTCTCCTCGGACGGGGTGCGGATCGCGCTGCTGGTGACGAAGGACAACCGCCGGAACCTGTACATCGGGCGGATCGAACGGCCCGAGGACAAGGTGGACGCGGCGGCGGTCTCGGTACGTGAACTGCGTTCGGCCGCGCCGCAGATGGAGACCGTGACGGCGATGAGCTGGGCCCCGCGGGGGCGTCTGCTCGTGGTCGGGCGGGAGAGCGGCGGGGTCGTGCAGGCCCGGTACATGCTGGCCGACGGGTCGATGGTCGCGGCGAGCCTGCCCGGGGCGACGGGGCTGATGGGGGTGGCGGCTTCGGAGGACGAGAAGAAGCCGGTGGTCGGGTACTCGGACGAGGACGGCATCGTCTGGCTCCCGCCGGGGGCGCAGTGGCGCACCGCTGCCTCCGGGGGGCGGGGACCGGTGTATCCGGGCTGAGCGCGGCCCATGCCTTGGCCCTGGCGGCGCCGCCGCACCCGCCCTCCGGGGGCGCCTCAAACGCCGGCGGGGCCGGGCAGGGCTGGGTGGGGGCGGTGG
>NZ_JASISO010000023.1 GCF_030063135.1 Streptomyces sp. G-G2 | reverse complement strand
GGGCACTGCCCCGACCCCGGAAGTGGGAAGCCCCGCCCCCCGCGGCGAAGCCGCGGAAGACCCCTCGCGGCGAAGCCGCGAGCCGTGCTCGTGCTACCGCTCTCTTTCAGCCGATCCCGCTCCGCCGGGGACCGGGCCCGCCGTCCCCGGCGTTCCCGGGGCCGTCAGGTCGATCAGGCGGCAGACCATCTCGATGTCGATCTTCACCTGGGCGATCGAGGCGCGGCCCGAGAGCCATGTGATCAGGGCCGAGTGCCAGGTGTGCTCGATGACGCGGACCGCCGAGAGCTGTTCGGCGGTGGGCGGGGCGTCCAGGCCCATCGCGTCCAGGATGATCGCGGTGGTGAGTCTGGAGACCGTATCCACCTCGGGGCTCACGCTGCGGTCCGCGAAGGTCAGGGCACGCACCATGGCGTCCGCCAGGTGCGGTTCGCGCTGGAGGGCGCGGAAGGCGCGCATGAGGGTTTCCGCGACGGCCTCGGCCGGGCTGTCGGCGGCCGGGGGGCGTTTGCGGAGCGTGGTGTGCATGTGCTGGAGCTGGTCCTGCATGGTCGCCACCAGCAGGTGCACCTTGGACGGGAAGTACCGGTACAGCGTGCCCAGGGCGACGCTCGACGACTCGGCGACCTCGCGCATCTGGACCGCGTCGAACCCGCCCCGGCTGGCCAGCTGCGCGCTGGCGTGCAGGATCCGGCGGCGCCGGGCCTCCTGCCGCTCCGTCAGGGGCGGGGACGCCGGCGTGGTGAGGGCCTTGGCTTCCGCTGTCATGTGTCCCGTTCCCTGGCGTTCCGAGGTATCCATCCGCACCGCTCCGAGGCTGTTCCGTGGTCAGCATGGCAGGCGGGCCAGTCGTGGCGCGAATCACCTGCTCCGGCTCTTACGGTGTGGTTTCCGGCCGGTAGATTCAATGGTCTTCAACGGATCAAGTCTGAAACTTGTTCTACATTATCCGAGCGGTTACGCTCCGGCGAAAGTGCAGTGAGAAGGGGGCCGGGAGTGACCGCTGAGGCCATGGTGACGAGCCCTTTCACGGGTGTCACCGCTGACGGCGACCGCCCGTTGCGCATCGCACTCCTCACCTACAAGGGGAACCCGTTCTGCGGCGGTCAGGGTGTCTACGTCCGCCACCTTTCGAGGGAACTCGTCCGTCTGGGGCATTCCGTCGAAGTCATCGGCGCACAGCCCTATCCGGTGCTCGACACCGGTGCGACGCTCACCGAACTGCCCAGCCTGGACCTCTACCGCCACCCCGACCCCTTCCGCACGCCCAAGCGCGGCGAGTACCGGGACTGGATCGATGCCCTGGAGGTCGCCACCATGTGGACCGGCGGCTTCCCCGAACCACTCACCTTCTCGCTGCGGGCCCGCCGTCACCTGGCCGCCCGGCGCGGTGAGTTCGACGTCATCCACGACAACCAGACGCTCGGCTACGGCCTGTTGGCCGACCTGGGCGCACCCCTGGTCACCACCGTCCACCACCCGATCACGGTGGACCGGGGGCTCGACCTCGCCGCCGCCAAGAGCCGCAAGAAGCGCGCCTCGGTGCGCCGTTGGTACGGGTTCACCCGCATGCAGGGCCGGGTGGCCCGCCGTCTGCCGACCGTCCTGACCGTCTCCGGTTCCTCGCAGCAGGAGATCGCCGATCACCTCGGCGTCCGTGACGACCGTATCCACGTCGTGCACATCGGCGCCGACACCGACCTCTGGTCGCCGGACCCGTCCGTCGCCGAGGTACCCGGCCGGATCGTCACGACCTCCAGCGCGGACGTACCGCTCAAGGGCTTGGTCCACCTGGTGGAGGCGCTCGCCAAGCTGCGCACCGAGCAGCCCGGCGCCCACCTCGTGGTGGTCGGCAAGCGCGCCGAGCGCGGCCCGGTGGCGCGGGCGATCGAGACGTACGGGCTCGAGGACGCCGTGCGTTTCGTCAAGGGCATCAGCGACACCGAACTCGTCGACCTCGTGCGCGGCGCGCAGGTCGCCTGCGTGCCCTCCCTCTACGAAGGCTTCTCGCTCCCCGCGGCCGAGGCCATGGCCACCGGTACGCCACTCGTCGCCACCACCGGGGGCGCGATCCCCGAGGTGACGGGCGCCGACGGCGAGACGTGTCTCGCGGTGCCGCCGGGTGACGCGGGGGCCCTGGCCGCCGCGCTGGGCAGGCTGCTCGGCGATCCCGAGCTGCGGGCCCGCCTCGGCGCCGCCGGGCGGGAGCGGGTGCTGGAGCGCTTCACCTGGGCCAGAGCCGCCCAGGGAACCGTGGCGCACTACCGGGCCGCGATCGAACAGGCGTCCCGCGCCGGTCGATGACCTCCCGAAATCAATGAAGTCGATGAAGTCGATGAAGTCGATGACGTACATGACACCGCTGAAGTACCCGAAGTCCGTCAAGTTCCCCCACCACCACCTCGACCGCGAAGGCAGGACCGCGTGCTGACCGTCGATTTCTCCAGGTTCCCGCTGGCCGCAGGCGATCGCGTGCTCGATCTGGGCTGCGGCGCGGGCCGGCACGCCTTCGAGTGCTACCGGCGCGGGGCCCACGTGGTCGCCGTGGACCGCAACGGCGAGGAGATCCGCGAGGTCGCCAAGTGGTTCGCCGCCATGAAGGAGGCCGGTGAGGCCCCGGCCGGGGCCACCGCCACCGCCATGGAGGGCGACGCGCTGGCGCTGCCCTTCCCCGACGATTCCTTCGACGTCGTGATCATCTCCGAGGTCATGGAGCACATCCCCGACGACAAGGGTGTCCTCGCCGAGATGGTCCGGGTGCTCAAGCCCGGCGGCCGGATCGCCATCACCGTCCCGCGCTACGGCCCCGAGAAGATCTGCTGGGCGCTCAGCGACGCCTACCACGAGGTCGAGGGCGGCCACATCCGCATCTACAAGGCCGACGAGCTGCTCGGCAAGATGGAACAGGCCGGCCTCAAGCCGTACGGCACGCACCACGCGCACGGCCTGCACTCGCCGTACTGGTGGCTCAAGTGCGCCTTCGGCGTCGACAACGACAAGGTGCTGCCGGTGAAGGCGTACCACAAGCTCCTGGTCTGGGACATCATGAAGAAGCCGCTCGCGACCCGGCTCGCGGAGCAGGCCCTGAACCCGGTCATCGGCAAGAGCTTCGTGGCCTACGCGACCAAGCCCCATCTGCCCGTCGGCGCCGCCAAGTGACCTCGCCCGGGCGCACCGAGCACCTCGTCCTGGACGGCGTGCTGACCGCCGAGCAGGCCGCGCAGACCGTCGCCGGGATCCTCGCCGCGCAGCGCGCGGACGGGGCCATACCGTGGTTCCGCGGGCACCACCTCGACCCGTGGGACCACACCGAGTCCGCGATGGCCCTGGACGTGGCGGGCGAGCACGAGGCCGCCGAGCGGGCGTACGGGTGGCTGGCCGCGCACCAGAACACGGACGGCTCCTGGTACGCCGCCTACGCCGACGGCCCCGACGGGGTGGACACCGGGGACCCGCAGGACGCGGGCAAGGAGTCCAACTTCACCGCGTACATAGCGGTCGGTGTCTGGCACCACTACCTCGCCACCGGGGACGACCGCTTCCTCGACCGGATGTGGCCCGTGGTCTTCGCCGCCGTCGAGTTCGTCCTCGGGCTCCAGCAGCCCGGCGGGCAGATCGGCTGGAAGCGCGAGTCCGACGGGACGGTGGTCCCCGACGGGCTGCTCACCGGTTCCTCCTCCATCCACCAGGCGCTGCGCTGCGCGCTGGCCATCGCGGAGTACCGCGAGGAGCCGCAGCCCGACTGGGAACTCGCGGCGGGCGCGCTCGGTCACGCCGTGCGCAGCCACCCCGAGCGGTTCCTCGACAAGAACCACTACTCGATGGACTGGTACTACCCGGTGCTGGGCGGGGCCCTGACGGGTGCGGCGGCGAAGGCGCGGATCGAGGACCGCTGGGACGAGTTCGTCGTCCCGGGCCTGGGGGTGCGCTGCGTCCTTCCCAACCCGTGGGTGACGGGCGGTGAGAGCTGTGAACTCGCGCTCGCGCTCTGGGCGGTGGGGGAGTCGGACCGGGCGCTGGAGATCCTGCGCTCGATCGGCCACCTGCGCGCCGAGAACGGCATGTACTGGACCGGGTACGTCTTCGAGGACGAGAAGGTCTGGCCCGTGGAGCAGACGACCTGGACGGCGGCGTCCCTGCTGCTGGCCGTGGCCGCGCTCGGCGGGGACGGGCCGACCACGGCCGTCTTCGGCGGGCTCGGCCTGCCGGTGGGCCTGGACCCGGACTGCTGCCGGCCGGGCCAGGCCCCTGTACTGGACGACGCTTCCTAGTGCCGTGACCAGGCAAACCTTCCCGGTCACGGCACTAGCGGCGGGCCAGCCAGCCGGCGAGGGTGTGGCCGATGAAGAGGTATGCCACGGCGGCCAGGCCGTAGCCGACGACGACCTGGACCCAGTCGCGGTCGAAGGTGAAGAGGTCGTACGACCAGCTGGCCAGCCAGCTGGCGGCGTCGTGGACGAACTGGACCAGGCTGTTCCCGGTGTTGGCGTCCAGCAGGTACAGCAGGATCCACGCGCCGATCACGAAGGCCATGACATCCGCCACGATGGCGACGGCCCGTGCGATGGAGCTGCTTCCGCGGGTGCTTGCTCGCATGTGTGCTCGGGTGTGTGAGGGCATGGCACGCGTCTTGCCGTTCCGGGGCGGGGCAAACCCGAACGGGTGCCTCGAGTAGCGCGGTACCGGGGCCGGGGCGAGGCTGCCTGGGACACCCCATTCCCCGGAGGAAACCGTGTCCATACCCAGAACCACCCGTGTCCACCGCGCCTTCACGGCGCTGCTCCTGTCTTCCGCGCTGCTCGCCGGAGCCACCGCCTGCGGCAGTGGCGGCGACCGCGGCGGCCACGCCTCGGTCCGCGGGGCCCCGGCTTCGAAGGCCGCCGCCGAACCCGCGGTGGCCGAGGCGCCCTTGACCGCCGAGCAGGTGCTGCTGGCCGAGGAGGCCGCGCCCACGCCGAGTCCGAGCACGCAGGCGGAGAAGCAGAAGTTCGCCAAGACGCGCTTCGTGGCCAACGCGGGCCTCGCGGCCGGCGCCACATACCAGTGGATCGTCAAGCCGTACCGCGCGGGCAAGTTCAAGAAGGGCGCGAAGGGCCGTACGTTCGCGCTGGTGAAGGCGGGCCTGGCGGGCGCCTTCGCCTACAACCGGCTGAAGGCGGCGTCCGACAACGCCAAGGGCGATCCGCTGCTGTCGAAGGCGATGGCTCCGCTGTCCGCCGGCATCGAGTCGCTCAAGGGCCTGGGCGGCAAGCTTCGCAAGGGTGACGCGAACGACGCGGACATCGGCTCCTTCGAGAAGATGATCAACGGCGTCAAGGACGCGGGCAAGAGCGCGGGCGTCGACGTCCAGGACAAGGTGCCCAGCGCGTCGCAGCTGGGCCGCTGACCCGGAGCACGGGCGTACGCAGGACATGGTGAGGACCCGCCGGTCGCCCGGCGGGTCCTCACCATGTCCTGCGTGGGTCCGGCATACGGGTGTCAGCGGGCGGCGTCGCGGGCGAAGACGGACCGGGCCCACAGGTAGCCCGCCAGGGTCAGCCCCGCGCACCAGGCGAGGGCGATGAGTCCGTTGTGCCCGATCGGCGTGCCCATCAGCAGCCCCCGCAGGGTTTCGATGAACGGGGTGAAGGGCTGGTACTCGGCGAACCAGCGCATCCCGGTCGGCATGGAGTCCGGGGGGACGATCGCGCTGCCCAGGAGCGGCAGGAACGTCAGCGGCATCGGCATGTTGCTGGCGGTCTCGGGGGTCTTCGCGAGCAGCCCCATCGCGGCGGACAGCCAGGTGAGGGCCAGGACGAGCCCGGCCAGCAGCCCGGCCACGGCCAGCCACTCGACGGGGGTGGCGGTGGGCCGGAAGCCTATGAGCAGGGCGATGCCGAGCACCACCGCGACGCTGATCAGGGTCTGGATCACCCCGCCCACGACGTGCCCGGTCAGGAACGAGGCCCGGGAGATCGGCATCGTCCGGAACCGGTTCACGATGCCTTCGGTCATGTCGACGCAGACCCCGACGGCGGTGGACACCGCGCCCGAGGTCGCCGCCATCAGCACGATGCCGGGGGCGATGTAGTCGATGTAGTGGCCGGACCCGGCGGGCGCGGTACCGATGCCGCTGCCGAGGGCGCCGCCGAAGACGTAGTTGAACAGGAGCAGCATCAGCACGGGCATGACGACGACGGAGATGGTCATCGACGGGTACCGCAGGGCGTGCTTGAGGTTGCGGCGCAGCATCGTCGCCGAATCGCTGACGGCGTAGGACAGGCTGGTCATCGCGCGTTCTCCCGCTTCGGGCCGGTGAGGTGGAGGAAGACGTCGTCGAGGTCGGGGGTGTGCACCGAGAGGCTCTCGGCCCCGGCCGACGCGTGGTCGAGGATGTCCAGGACCGCGCGCAGGGTGCTCACGCTGCCGTCACCGGGGATGTCCAGGGTGAGGGCCTCCCGGTCGACCGTGAGGCACGCGAACAGGGCGGTGGCCGCTTCGAGTTCGGGCAGTGCGGCGAACCGGATCCGGAGGTGGCTGCCGGGGATCCGGCGCTTGAGCTGTTCGGCGGTGCCCTCGGCGACCAGTTTCCCGCCGTCGAGGACGGCCATCCGGTCGGCGAGCTGGTCGGCCTCCTCCAGGTACTGGGTGGTGAGGAAGATCGTGACGCCCTGCTCGTCGACGAGGCTCCGGATGATCTCCCACATGGTGCGGCGGCTACGCGGGTCGAGCCCGGTGGTCGGCTCGTCGAGGAAGATGATCCGCGGGTCGCCGACGAGAGTCATCGCCAGGTCGAGCTTGCGTCGCATACCGCCGGAGAAGGCGGAGACGGGCTTGCGGGCGGCCTCGGCCAGGTCGAAGCGGCGCAGCAGGTCGGCGGCGCGCCGCCTGCCCTCGGGGCGGCGCAGGTGGTTGAGGTCCGCCATCAGGAGCAGGTTCTCCTCGGCGGTGAGGAGGTTGTCCACCGCGGAGAACTGGCCGGTCACGCCGATGGTGGAGCGGATGGCCTCCGGGTCGCGGGCCAGGTCGTGGCCGCCGACGTGGATCTCGCCGGAGTCCGCCGCGATCAGGGTGGTCAGGATCTGCACGGTGGTGGTCTTGCCCGCGCCGTTGGGCCCGAGCAGGGCGAAGACGGTGCCGGGGGCGATGCGCAGGTCGATGCCGTCGAGCACCCGCTTGTCGCCGTAGGACTTGGTCAGGCCCGTGACGCTGATCGCCGACGAGGCGGGCGTCGTGGGTGCGGTCGCGGTCGCGAGCGCTGTGGTCATGGTGCTCTCTCCTGGGGACAACCGGTCGTCCGGTGGCGGGATGTGGCCGTCGGGCCCCGTCGTGGGGTCCCGTCGCGGGTCAGGCACGGTGGATGGTGATGTCGCCGACCCCGCTGCGGGCGCGGACCTCGACGGTCTCGTCGCCCGCGCCGGGGCCGTCGGTGGTACCGAGGGAATTGCGGACGCTGCCCAGGCGGGTGTTCACGTCGAGCCAGGCGGCGGTGGCGGCGGCGATGCCCACGGAGATGTCCCCGGCGGCGGTCTGGAGGGTGATCCGGCCGCGGGCGACCTGACCGATGCGGACGTGGCCGTTCGCGGACTTGGCCTCGACCCCGGCGTGGGCGACGGCGACGGAGACGGCTCCGTTGGAGGTGGTGGCCCGCAGCTCACCGCGGACCTCGCCGATCACGATGTCGCCGTTGGAGTTCTTGACGGTCGCGGCGCCATCGACGGTGTCGGCGGTGATCCGGCCCGATCCGGTCAACTCGGCGTTCCCGGTGACGTGTTCGGCGAACAGCTCGCCGTGGCCCGTGGTGAGGGACACGGTCGCCGCCTCCTCGACCCGCAGGTCACCGAGCGAGGTCTTGATCCGGGCCTGTCCGAGCGGTCCCGAGCAGTGGAAGTCCGCCATGGGGGAGTCGCTGCGCAGGTCGGAACCGGTGGGCAGGGCGAGGGTGATGTCGAGCGAGCCGCTGCGGCCGAAGAGGGAGCGCTTGCGCGGTCCCTTCACGAGCAGCTGACCGCCCGTGTAGCTGATCTTGGTCTGCTCGGCGGCCCGTACGTCGGCCGGCTCGCCCGGGTCGGTCGGCCGGACCTCGACCACGGTGTCGGCGCGGTCGGTGGCGATGACGCGGACGGCGCCGATGTCGAACTCGACGGTGGCGGAGATGGGCTGGGGGGTCTGGAACGTCTCGGGCATGGCTGTGCCGTCCTCTTGGCTCGGTGGAGAAGAAGTGAGGCTGATACGGGCGTGGCGCGGGCGGTGCGCGCGGGGCGGCGCGCGGGTGGGGCCGTCTCTAGCGGACCCACCCGGTGAAGCCCTGACGGCCGCGGGAGCGGGGTCCGTCCGAGGGCGCGGGGCCGGCCGGTACCAGGGCCGCGGCGACGGCCCGGCCCAGCCAGGCGTTGACCGAGAGGCCCTCCTGGGTCGCGGCCTCCTCGACGCGGTTCTTGAGGTGCGCGGGGAGCCGGAAGTTGATGCGGGCGGTGCCGCCCTCGTCGCCTTCGGCGGGCGGGGCCGCGGGCGGGAGCGGAGCCGGGGCCGGAGCGACGGGCAGCGGTCCGGCCATGCTGTACGGCTCGGGGGCCGGGGGCCCGGTCACCACGAACTCGGGGTCGAGTCCGCGCAGCCGTACGTCGACCGAGCCCGGCGCGAGGTCGCGGGTGACCTCGCCCATGGCGGCGGACAGGGCGTTGAGCAGGGTCAGCCGGGCGGCCGACTCCAGGGGCGCGGTGAGGCGCTCGGCCAGCGCGCGGGATTCGGCGCCGCCCGCTTCGGCGGCGACCGCGAGTTCGTGCCGGAGGTGATCGACGTAGGGCGTGAGGTCCATGACGTCATCATGGCACAGGAATGGCGCCATGGCGAGGGAATCTGGCGCCATAGTGGCGCCATGTGGCGCTGGGGGTGCGGTGGAGCGTGCGCGGCGGTCGCTGATGGGATGTTGACGCGCAGGTCAGAGGCCGTGGCATGGGTGAGGCGCCACGCGGGTCATGCGTGGCGCCAGAGTGGCGTGCTGGTGGCGCTGGTGGTGCTGGCAGTGCTCGGCGGCGCTGGCGGTGCTCGTGGTTCAGGGGGCGGGGGTCAGCTGTTCAGTTCGGCCAGGACGCGCAGCGTGTGCGGGTCCGGGGCGGTCAGAAGCAGGTCCGTGACCGGGCCCTCGCGCCACAGTTCCAGCCGTTCGGCGATCCGCTCGCGCGGGCCGATCAGGGAGATCTCGTCCGCGAAGGCGTCCGGGACGGCGAGCACCGCCTCTTCCTTGCGGCCCGCGAGGAAGAGTTCCTGGATCCGGTGGGCCTCCTCCTCGTAGCCCATCCTGGCCATCAGGTCGGCGTGGAAGTTGCGGGCCGCGTGGCCCATGCCGCCGATGTAGAAGCCCAGCATGGCCTTGACCGGGAGCAGCCCCTCCGTGACGTCGTCGCACACGTGCGCCCGCGCCATCGGCGCGATCATGAATCCGTCGGGGAGGTCGGTGAGGGCCGCCTGGTAGGCGTCGGTGCGGGTCGGTGACCAGTACAGCGGGAGCCAGCCGTCCGCGATCCGGGTGGTCTGCGCGATGTTCTTGGGCCCCTCGGCGCCGAGCAGCAGGGGCAGGTCCGCGCGGAGCGGGTGAGTGATCGGCTTGAGCGGCTTGCCGATGCCGGTGCCGTCGGCCCCGCGGTACGGGTGGCTGTGGAAGCGGCCGTCCAGCGCGACCGGTGCCTCGCGGCGCAGCACCTGGCGGATGACGTCGACGTACTCGCGGGTGGCGGTCAGCGGGCTCGCGGGGAAGGGGCGGCCGTACCAGCCCTCCACCACCTGGGGGCCGGAGAGGCCGAGGCCGAGCATCATCCGGCCGCCCGAGAGGTGGTCCAGGGTGAGGGCGTGCATGGCGGTGGCGGTGGGGGTGCGTGCGGCCATCTGCGCGATGGCGGTGCCGAGGCGGATGCGGGTGGTGTGGGCGGCGATCCAGGTGAGGGGGGTGAAGGCGTCCGAGCCCCAGGCCTCGGCGGTCCATACGGAGTCGTAGCCGAGGCGTTCGGCCTCGGTGGCGAGGTCGAGGTGGGCCGGGTTGGGGCCGCGGCCCCAGTAGCCGAGTGCGAGTCCGAGGCGCATGTGCGGTCCCTTCGCGCGAGCCGTGACCGTTTCTGACGGTACGTCAGGTGCGGCGTCAGGTGACTGTATGGCAACGGCCCCCCGCCGGGAAGGGCGGGGGGCCGTCGCGGTCGCCCTGACGGGCGGGGTCGGGGGCTGACGTCGGCCACCGGGGCCGGTCGTCAGCCGCGCTGGATGCCCGAGGTGTCGTTCAGGACGCCGCGGCGGCCGTCCTGGGTCTGGGCCACCAGCGCGGCCGGGCCGCGCTGGTCGACGGCCAGGTACCAGGTACCGGGGGCCAGTTCGGCGATCGGGGTCGGGGAGCCGTCCTCGCCGAAGAGCGGGCGGGCCACCGGCACCGCGAACCAGAACGGGGTGAACTCGCCCGCCGGGGCGGCCTGCTGGGGCTGCGCGTCCTGCGGAGCCGCCGGGCCCGGGGTGGGCGCCGGGGTGCCCTGTCCCGCGTACGGCGGTGCGGGCTGCGGGGTGGCCCCGTACGGCGTCGGCTGCTGGCCGCCCGGGTACCCGTACCCGGCGCCCGGCTGCGGGTGGCCGCCGTACGGCTGCGGGGCCTGCGGCTTCGCCTCCGGCACCAGTGGCCCCGCCAGCGCGGGGATCTTCGAACCGGCGACGGCGACACCGGCCAGCGCCAGCGTCGCGAGGAACGCGATCACGGAACCCGCGCCCAGCCCGACGCCCGACGGGGTCACGATCAGCGCCCACAGCGCGGACCACGCGGCGGCGACGGCGAGACCGGCGCCCCAGACCTCCAGGCCGGTCCCGGCGACCTTGCGGCCCGCGGGCAGCAGCCGGGTGGTGGCGATCAGAGCCGCGGCGATGATGCCGGTGAGGAAGACCGAGGGAAGGACGATGCTCAGCCGGTCCGTGTCCCACGCGTTCGGGACCTGCGACTCGCAGGCGGCGATCCCGCGGCAGTCGACGGAGTAGAAGTTGAGGAACGACGCGATGAACAGCAGCACCGCTGCTCCGATCACCACGCCGTCGCCTCGTGTGAGGGAGCGGATGTTCACTTGGATGTCCTTCTCGGTCTCGGTCGTCTCATCGTCTCGCGGTGCCGCGGTCCCGATGCGGGAGCGGGCGGGCGGGCACCATCGTACGGATGTTTCGAGTGTCCGAGAGGGCAGGGGCCGCACCCGGCCCCCTCTCCTACCCGCCGAGGAAGCCGACGATGCCGTTCGCGATTCCCTGCGCCGCCCGCTGGCGCCAGTCCGGACTCGTGAGCAGCGCCGCGTCCTTGGCGTCACGCATGTTCGCGCACTCGATGAACACCTTCGGCCGGGTGGAGAGGTTGAGTCCGCCGAGGTCGTCGCGGACGACCAGGGCCGTGCCGCCGCCCACGTAGTTGGAGGGGGCCGACCCGGTGGTACGGGCGAAGTTCCCGGCGATCCGTTCGCCCAGGTCGCGCGACGGGCCGACGATCTTCGCGGTGTCCGCGGCCCCGCCCTTGACCTTCGCCGGGAGGATCACGTGGAAGCCGCGGTTGCCGGAGGAGACGCCGTCGGCGTGGACCGAGACCACCGCGTCGGCGTTCGCGGCGTTGCCGATCCGGGCCCGCTCGTCGATGCACGGGCCGAACGGACGGTCGGCCTGGTGGGTGAACACCACCTTGACGCCCTTGGCCTCCAGGATCGCGCCCAGGCGACGGGACACGTCGAGGGTGAACTCGGCTTCCATGTAACCGGCGTTGGTGGTCGTGCCGGTGGTGTCGCACTCCTTGCGGGTGGTACCGATGTCGACCTGCTTGTCGATCTCACCGGTGTGTTTGAAGTTGCCCGCGTTATGGCCGGGGTCGATGACCACGGTACGTCCGGCCAGCGGGCCCTTCGCGGGAAGCTGCCCCGGGGACGGGCTGGTGGACGCGCCCGCGGAGAGGCTCGGCGCGGTGGTGGGGGAGGCGCTGCCCTGGGGGCGCGGCTGGGAGGAAGCCTTGGCGGACGGCAGGGCGACGGCCGGGGGGCGACCGTCGTCGGCGCCCGCCCCCGAGGTCACCTCCACCAGCAGCCATCCGGCGAGGCCGAGCGGCGCGAGCGCGGCGACGGCCACGGCCAGCGTGGAGCGGCGGGTGAACCACGGCCGGTCGGGATCGAGCGAGGAGGCGGACTCGGGCTGCGGGGCACTGTCGTCGTACGGCACGTCGCGATGCTAGACCCCGACTCCGTCCCGCGTGCGGACCCTGACCCGTTCGAGGGCCGGGCGGACGGCCGGATGGGGCCGGGCGGAGCCGGGTGGCGGCAGCGGGGCAGCTCAGATGCCCGTGCCGGTGCGGCGCAGGACGCGGAGGGAGTCCGTCACGGAGACCTCCTCGAAGGCGCCGGAGGCCAGGGCGCGGCGGTAGATCCGGTACGGCGCCCGGCCGCCGTCGGCCGGGTCCGGGAAGACGTCGTGGATGACCAGGGTGCCGCCGGGGGCGACGTGCGGGGCCCAGCCCTCGTAGTCCCCGGTGGCGTGCTCGTCCGTGTGGCCGCCGTCGATGAAGACCAGCCCGAGCGGGCCGCCCCAGGCGGCGGCGACCTGCGGCGAGCGGCCGACGATCGCGATCACGTGGTCCTCCAGGCCCGCTTTGTGCAGGGTCCGGCGGAAGGTCGGCAGGGTGTCCATGAGGCCGACCTCCGGGTCCACGACCGTCGGGTCGTGGTACTCCCAGCCCGGCTGCTGCTCCTCGCTGCCGCGGTGGTGGTCGACGGTGATCGCGCTCACGCCGGCCTCGCGGGCCGCGTCGGCGAGCAGGATGGTGGAGCGGCCGCAGTACGTGCCGACCTCCAGGAGGGGGAGGCCGAGTGCGGCCGCCTCGGTGGCGGCGGCGTGCAGGGCGAGGCCTTCGCGTACGGGCATGAACCCCTTGGCGGCCTCGAAGGCGGCGAGGGTCTCCGGCTTGGGGCTGGCCATGGTGTTCCTCCAGATGGTGGTGCGGTACGGGTGCTGCGGGGCGGGTGGCGGCCCATGCTGCCCTACTGCCCGGTAGGGCGCCATGCCCGGGTCCCGCGCCGGGGGCCGGGGCGGTCGCACTCGAACCACACCGTCTTGCCGTTCGCGGTCGCGTCCGAGCCCCAGCGGTCCGTGACGGCCTCGACCAGCAGCAGCCCCCGCCCGCCCTCGGCCAGCGGCGCGGGGCCGGACGCCGGGCGCGGGGGCGAGGGGGAGCCGTCCGCCACCTCCACCCGCAGCCCCTGCGGCCGCAGCAGGATCAGCACCGCGCAGCCGCGCCCCGGCACGTGCCGCACGACGTTCGCGACCAGCTCGGTCAGCGCCAGCTCTGCCGCGTCGGCCAGCGCGGTCAGCTCCCAGCGGCTGAGCAGCATCCGCAGGATCCGCCGCATGTGCCGGGCGGAATGCTCACCCACCGTGAAGCCCATCCGGTAGGTGCCGTCAACTTGGCTGGCTGAGAAGTCAGTTACGTGATTCACGTCACCAGAGTGGAGTGAGCTGACTACCCTCGGCTACGGACCGAAACGAACGCCTGACGGCGTGTACTTGGGGGTGACCGCTCATGGTCAACATCCGCGATCTGGATCCCAGCGCCTCACCGCTGGACTACTACGGCTCGGAACTGCGCCGCCTGCGACTGGAAGCAGGCCTCAAACAGGGCGCGCTCGGCGGCATCATCTTCTGTACGGGCTCCCTCATCGGGCAGATCGAGACGGCGAGGAAGGTCCCGACCCGGGACTTCTCGGAACGCGTGGACGCGGCGCTGGGTACGGACGGGATGTTCTCCCGGCTGGTGGGGCTGGTGCTGCGCAGCCAACTGCCGGTGTGGTTCCAGGCGTACGCCGAGATGGAGGCCCGGGCGGCGTACATCTCGTCGTTTCAAGCGCAGCTGGTATACGGGCTCCTCCAGACTCCGGAGTACGCGCGAGCTGTGCTGGGAGCGCGGACCGACAAGGCGCTCGACGCGAAGGTGGAGGCGAGGATGGACCGCCAGCGGATCCTCCAGCGCGAGAACCCGCCACTGATGTGGGTGGTGCTGAGCGAGGCCGTACTGCACCAGGAGATCGGCGGCCGGGAGGTCATGCGGAACCAACTCGCTCACCTGTTGACGCTGGAGGAGCGGGAGTGGGTGAAGGTGCAGATCCTGCCCTTCGAGGCGGGCGCCCACGCTGGGTTGATGGGATCGTTCAACCTGCTGCGGTTCGACGACGACCCCGATCTCGTCTACACGGAGGACTTCGTCCAGGGCCATATGACGGCCAATCCGCAAGCCTTCAGGGAAGGTTCGCTCCGTTACGATCACTTGCAGGCCGCCGCCCTCTCCGTGGAGGACTCGGCGGCGCGGATCGCCCGTGTAATGGAGGAACGCTATGGACACCATCCAGGACCTGTCGGGCGCGCGGTGGCGTAAGTCGTCGTACAGCTCGGACACCGGCGGTCAGTGCGTCGAGTGCGCGCCGCTCGCCGGGGCGAACTGGCAGAAGTCCTCGTACAGCGGTGACACCGGCGGTGACTGCGTCGAGGTCGCCGCGCAGCCGCACCGGATCGCCGTGCGGGACTCCAAGAACCCCGAGCTGCCCGCCTTCACCGTGAGCCCCGCCGCCTTCACGGAGTTCGTGCGCGGTCTCTGACGGCGCGGCGCTGCTCCGGGCGCCCCGTGGCGGCCCGGAGCGGTGGCGGTGTCCGCCGCCCTTGCCTTCATCCTGCATCCAACCCCCCTTTACCCTGATGCGTGTTCGATCGGTCAGGCCGGGTCGGACCACCACAGGGGAGCACGGGGGACGGGCAGCATGAGCAGTGCGTTAAACGATGACGACAACGCCGACGGGGGCATAAAGCCGCTCGCGGCCTCGGACCCGGCCCGCATCGGGCCGTACCTGCTGCTCGGGCGGCTCGGCGCCGGGGGCATGGGGCGGGTGTACCTCGCCCGGTCGGGGAGCGGGCGTACGGTCGCCGTGAAGGTGGTGCACGAGGAGCACGTCTCGAACGCCGCGTTCCGTGCCCGCTTCCGCCGCGAGATCGACGCCGCCCGTCGGGTGGGCGAGCGCTACACCGCGCCGGTCCTGGAGGCGGACCCCGACGCGGACCGGCCGTGGGTGGCCACGGGGTATGTGCCCGGGCTCTCGCTGGAGCAGATCGTGCGGCGGTACGGGCCCTTGCCCGTGGACTCCGTGCACGCCCTCGCCGACGGGCTGCTGCGGGCGCTGGAGGACATCCACGCGGCCGGGATCGTGCACCGCGACCTCAAGCCGTCGAACGTGATGCTGACGGTCGAGGGCACCCGCGTCATCGACTTCGGCATCTCGCGCGCGCTGGAGACCTCCGTCGAGTCGCTGCTCACCAGCACCGGCATGGTCGTCGGCTCGCCCGGGTTCATGTCGCCCGAGCAGGTCCGCGGGCAGCGCGCCGGGGTGAAGAGCGACGTGTTCACCCTCGGCTGCGTCCTGATGTACGCGGCCACGGGCGAGCTGCCGTTCGGGCACGGGGCCAGCAACCAGCACGCCGTGATGTTCCAGATCGTGGAGGGCGAGGCCGCCCTGGAGAAGGTCGGGGACGAGGCGCTGCGGGCGTTCATCGGCCGCTGCCTGGTCAAGGGCGTCGACGAGCGGCCCGGGGTGGCGGAGCTGCTGGAGGACCCGGAGCGGGTCCGTCCGGCGACGTCCGGCGGGTCGTGGCTGCCGCCCACGGTGGTGGCGCGCCTCGCCCGGCAGGCGGCGCGGCTGCTCGACGCGGAGGCGGCGCCGCCCGAGCGGGAGGAGGCCGCGCCCACCGACCGGGCGACGGTCGACCTGCGGAAGAAGGACGCGGCCGATGAGCCGGGGCCCGGTGCGCTCGTAGGGCCCGTGGTCGTCCCGGTGGCCGGTGGCACGGCCCCCACGGGTGAGCGCAGGGCGCGGCGGCGGTGGACCGTCGCCGTGCCGGCCGTCCTCGTGTTCACGGTCGGCGGCGGCACGGTGGCGCTGATCCAGCCGTTCGGCAGCGGTGGTGCGGACGCCGGGAAGGCCTCGCCTCCGGCCGCCGGTGCTCCCGTGACCCCCGGTGGCGTGAGTGGCTCCCCGGTGGGGGCGGGCGGTTCGCCGACCCCGGGGGCGCCCGGGTCCCCGAACCCGGCCGTCCCGGGGCAGCCGGCGGGCCAGGTCGGCGGGGCCGCGGGCCCGGGCGGCGCCGCTCAAGGGGGCGCGCAGGGCGGCGCGGCGGCGGCCGGCGCGGCCGTGGGTGGTGCGGGCACGCCCGGCGGCGGCGCCGGGGGTACGGGCACCAACCCGACCAAGGGCTCCGGCGCGGCCGCGGGAGGCGCCGCCGCCGGGGGAGCCCAGGGCGGCGGCTCGGGCTCGACCCCCGGCGGCTCCGGTACGCCGAGTGCCGGGGGCTCCTCCGACAGCGGCGCGGTCCCCTCGTACTTCGTCGGTTCCTGGAGCTACGCGGGCCAGTTCAACATCGGCCAGCCGGACACGGTGGTCATCGCCAAGTCCGGGGCCGTCCGCCTGATCGCCGAGACCCAGATGGGCCACTGCGAGTTCACGGCCAGGGTGGTGTCGGTGACCAACGGCGGCGGCCGGGTCAACGTCGGCGCCGGGACGGTGGACCAGGGCCGGTCCGGCAACAGCCAGCTCTGCGGCGGCCTGGACGCGTCGTACTTCACCAGGAGCGATCCGAGCGGGATCCAGCACAACGTGGGACCCGCGCACGGTGACGGGTACCCCTACCAACGCTGATCCGACGGCCCGACCGGGCGCCCCCGACCGAGAACATGTTTCATTTCTGACCTTCCGTCAGACTGGAACGTGTTCTAGTGTGCCGCGCATGGGCATCGGAATCACACAGGAACAGCGGGAGTTGGCCGAGGCGATGCGCGGGTGGGTGGCGCGGGTCGTGCCGCCCGAGGAGGTGCGGAAGCTGCTCGACTCCGCGCCGAGGGCCGGGGCGCGGCCCGGCTACTGGGACGCGCTCCTCGAATCCGGGCTGCTCGCCCCGCACCTGGAGGGCGGCACCCTCCTCGACCTCGCCGTCGTCGTCGAGGAGGCCGCCCGGGCCGCGCTGCCCGGCGGGTACCTGCCGAGCGCGCTGGCGTCCGTACTCCTCCAGCGGGCCGGGGCCGGTCCGCTCGGCGAGCGGACCGGGGCCGTCGCGCTCGGACCCGGCACGCTGACCGCCGTGGCCGTCGAGGGCGGCGGGCACCTGCTCGACGGGACCGCGCCCCCGGTCCTCGGCGCGGGCGACGCCGACCTGGTCCTGCTCGCCGCCGAGGCCGCGCACGGCACCCTGTGGTTCGCCGTGGACGCCGCCGCGCTGGACGTGCGGAGCCACGAGAGCGCCGACCCGACCCGGCCCACCGCCGAGGTGCGGGCGCGCGGGGTCTCCGTACCGGCCGGGCGGCTGCTGCCGCTGGACGCGGCCCTCGTCCGGGACGCGGCCTGCGCGCTCTTCGCCGCCGACGCCTGCGGCACTGCCGCCTGGGCGCTGCACACCGCCGCCGAGTACGCGAAGGTGCGCGAACAGTTCGGCCGCCCCATCGGGCAGTTCCAGGGCGTCAAACACCTGATCGCCGACATGCTGGTGCGCCTGGAGCAGGCCCGCGCGCTGGCCTGGGACGCGGCCCAGGCCATGGACGAGGCACCCGACGTACGGTCCCTGGCCGCCGCGCTCGCCGCCGCGACCGCCCTGGACGCCGCCTACTCCTGCGCCAAGGACTGCATCCAGGTACTCGGCGGGATCGGCTTCACCTGGGAGCACGACGCCCACATCTACTTGCGGCGGGCGTTGGTCGCCCGCCAGCTCCTCGGTTCCGGCGACGGCCACCGGGTACGGGCCGTACGCCTCGCGGCGGCCGGGACCCGGCGCGAACTGCGCCTCGAACTCCCGGCGGAGGCCGAGACCCACCGCGCGCGGGCCCGGGCCGCCATCGCGGACGCGCGCGGCCTCGACCCGGCCGCCGCCCGCCGGGTACTGGCGCCCACCGGCTACGCCGCCCCCTACCTGCCCCCGCCGTACGGGCTCGGGGCGGGCCCGGTCGAGCAGCTCGTGGTCCAGCAGGAGCTGAAGGAGGCCGGGGTGAAGGTCGCCGACCTCGGCATCGCCACCTGGGTGGTGCCCTCGCTGCTGGCGTACGGGACCGACGCGCAGCGGGAGCGCTACCTGCTGCCCACCCTGCGCGGGGACGTCACCTGGTGCCAGCTCTTCTCGGAGCCGGGCGCGGGCTCCGACCTCGCCTCCCTGCGGACCAGGGCGGAACGGGCCGAGGACGGGACCTGGAAGGTCAACGGGCAGAAGGTGTGGACGAGTTCCGCGCACAGCGCCGACTTCGGGATCCTGCTCGCCCGCACCGACCCGGCCGCGCCCAAGCACAAGGGGCTCGGCTACTTCGTCGTCGACATGAAGGGGGCGCGCGGGATCGACGTACGCCCCCTCAAGGAGATCACCGGCGAGGCCCTCTTCAACGAGGTGTACTTCGACGACGTCGAGCTGCCCGCCGACGCGCTGGTCGGCGCCCCCGACGGCGGCTGGAAGGTGGCCCGCAACACCCTGGGCAACGAGCGCGTCCACATGGCAGACCAGATGACCTTCGACACCGGCCTCGAAGCGCTCATCGCCCGCTCCGCCGACCTCGACGGCGCGGGCCGCGCCCGGATCGGGGCGCTCGCCGCCGAAGCGCACGCCCTGGCCTGCATCGGGCTGCGCACCACCCTCCAGCAGGTGTCCGGGCTGGAGCCGGGCGCGGGGGCGTCCGTACGCAAACTCGTCCAGACCCCGCACCAGCAGCGGACCGCCGAGCTGGCGCTCGAACTGCTCGGCCCGGCGGGAGCGGTGTGCGAGGGAGCGGGGGCCAGGGCCGTGCACGGCATGCTCATGTCGCGCTGCCTGACCATCGCCGGAGGCACCACGCAGGTCCAGCTCAATGTCGTGGCCGAGCGCATCCTCGGCCTTCCCCGGGACTGATCCGACCGAAAGGCAGCACGGACATGAAGTCGTACATCGTGGGCGTCGGCATGACGAAGTTCGAGAAGCCGGAGTCACGGGACTGGCAGTACTGGGACATGGCGAAGGAGGCCGGCAGCGCGGCGCTGGCCGACGCGGGCGTGGACTACGGGCTGGTCGAGCAGGTCCCGGTGGGGTACTGCTTCCAGGCCTCCACCGCCGGACAGCGGGCCGTGTACGAACTGGGCCTGACCGGGGTCCCCGTCTACAACGTGAACAACAACTGCGCGACGGGCTCGACCGCGCTGATGATGGCCCGGCAGTTCGTCGAGGGCGGCCTCAACGACTGCGTGCTCGCCCTGGGCTTCGAGAAGATGAAGCGGGGCGCGCTGGGCGGCGGCTCCGACGGGGGCGACTTCGCGACCTCGCCGGTGGCCCGGCACTACGGGGTCATGGCCGCCGGGCACGGCTTCGAGATGACCCCGCCGACCGCGCAGATCTTCGGCAACGCGGCGCGCGAGCACATGGAGCGGTACGGGACCACCCAGGCGCAGCTGGCGGCGGTGGGCGCGAAGAACCACCGGCACTCGGCGAACAACCCGAACGCGCAGTTCCAGGACGTCTACACGGTCGAGGAGATCCTCGCGGCGAAGACCATCCACCGGCCGCTGACGAAGCTCCAGTGCTCGCCGACCTCGGACGGCGCGGCGGCGGCGCTGGTGGTGTCGGAGCGGTTCGTGGAGGCGCACGGGCTGGGGGAGCAGGCCGTGGAGATCGCGGCGCAGTCGATGACCACGGACACGGGCGAGTCCTTCGCGTCGGGGTCGTGCATCGACGTGGTCGGCAAGCCGATGACGGCGGCGGCGGCGCGGCAGGTGTACGAGCGGTCCGGGCTCGGGATCGAGGACGTGGACGTGATCGAGCTGCACGACTGCTTCTCGGTGAACGAGCTGCTGACGTACGAGGCGCTGGGGATGTGCGAGGACGGGGCGTCGGGGAAGCTCGTGGAGAGCGGGGCGACGACGTACGGGGGGCGCTGGGTGGTCAACCCCTCCGGGGGGCTGATCTCCAAGGGGCACCCGCTGGGGGCCACGGGGCTGGCGCAAGCCGCGGAACTCGTGTGGCAGTTGCGGGGGGAGGCGGGGGCGCGGCAGGTCGCGGGAGCCAGGGTGGGGCTGGCGCACAACATCGGGCTCGGTGGGGCCGCCGTGGTGACGCTGCTGCGCCGGTAGTGCGCCCTCCGGGGGCGCCCCCCCACGCCGTCGCGGGCCGGGCGGGA
Source organism: Streptomyces sp. G-G2 (assembly GCF_030063135.1). Lineage (GTDB taxonomy): Bacteria > Actinomycetota > Actinomycetes > Streptomycetales > Streptomycetaceae > Streptomyces. Next base: position 104,253 of record NZ_JASISO010000023.1, on the reverse strand, counting down.
CTTCTCACAGCCCTAGACGCCGGTCGGGTCCGGTCGGGTGAACGCCGGGTCGATGACCGTTTCGCCCATCGAGGCGCGGCGGATGGCCTCCGCCAGGGACTCGTCCGGGAGGTCGCGGGGGATCACGCCCGCGGCTCCCGCCGCGCGGGCCGCGTCCAGCAGGCCGGGGCGGGCCGAGCCCGTCAGGAGCAGGACCGGGCACTGCGGGTCCTCGCCGTGTACGGCCGCCACCTCGGCGAGGTCCTCCACCAGGGCCACCGCCGGGCGGGCCAGGGCAGAGGCCACCACTTCGATGTCCGGCTGGAGACCGAGCCGCAGGGCGAGGGCCGGGTCCGGCGGGGCCAGCAGCACCCGCAGGGACTTCGCGGGCCGGTGCTCCCGGGGCATTTCGTTCACCGGGTCAGGGTAGGCCCGGCGGCCCGCCCCGCGGCGTACAACACACGGCGCCGCAGCTACAACTGACGACAGGTCAGGAGCCTTCCCAAGTGGTGGGGCGTGCGTTATACATTCCTTCATCAGTCCTAGAACGCGTTCTAGATAGTGCGGAGCGCGGTCGGGGACCGATCCGAATACGACCTCGGTGCGGCCGACGGTGCGGACGGACGCACCGAGGTCTTCCACGTTGTGGAACGACGAACAAGGAGCAGCATCCTCATGCCGATCGATGCCGCCAAGGCCCTCGCCGCCGACCCCCGCGTGGGGGACATCGGCTGGGACCACAAGGACATCCAGCTCTACCACCTCGGCCTCGGCGCGGGCCTGCCCGCCACCGATCCCGACGAGCTGCGCTACACCCTGGAGTCCAAGCTCCACGTCCTGCCCAGCTTCGCCACCGTCGCGGGCGCGGGCATGGCCATGCTCGGCGGCCTCGCCGCGCCCGGGATCGAGGTGAACCTCGCCTCGGTGCTGCACGGCGGGCACTCCATCGAGCTGCACCGGCCCATCCCGGTGAAGGGCCGGGCCACCTCCAGCTCCAAGGTCGCCGCCGTCTACGACAAGGGGAAGGCGGCCGTCATCGTGCTGCGCTCCGAGGTCGCCGACGCCGACGGCCCGCTGTGGACCTCCGACGCGCAGCTCTTCGTGCGCGGTGAGGGCGGGTTCGGCGGCGAGCGCGGGCCCTCCGCCTCGGGCCGGGCGCCCGAGCGCGCGCCCGACCGGGTCGAGGAGCGGCTGATCCGCGAGGAGCAGGCGCTGCTGTACCGCCTCTCCGGCGACTGGAACCTGCTGCACGCCGACCCCGAGTTCGCCAAGCTGGCCGGCTTCGACCGGCCGATCCTGCACGGGCTGTGCTCGTACGGCATGACCCTCAAGGCCGTGGTCGACACGCTCCTCGAAGGGGACGTGACCCGGGTGCGCGCCTACCGCACGCGCTTCGCCGGGATCGTCTTCCCGGGCGAGACGCTCCGCATCCGGATGTGGCAGGAGCCCGGCCGGGTCCAGGTGTCCGTGACCGCCGTCGAACGGGACGATGCGCCGGTCCTCGCGGACACCGTCGTCGACCACGCGTAGCGCCGGAACGACGGAATCACGGAGCGCCGGAACGACGGAACGCCTGAATTACGGAACGCCAGAACGACTGAAGCGAGAAGAGGAGCCGCACCGTGCGCGCAGCACTCCAGAGCCAGATCGGCCAGGACAAGCTCGAAGTCGTCGAGGACATGGAGGCCGTGGGCTTCGGCCCCGGCAAGGTGAAGATCCGCATCAAGGCCACGGGTCTGTGCCACTCCGACCTCTCCGCGATGAGCGGGGTGCTGCCGCAGCCCGCCCCCTTCATCCCCGGCCACGAGGGCTCGGGCGAGGTCGTGGACGTCGGTGACGGGGTCACCAGCCACACGATCGGCGACCGGGTGCTCGTCTGCTGGCTGCCGCCGTGCGGGCACTGCCCCTCCTGCAAGCGCGGCCAGGGCCACCTGTGCCTGGAGGCCTTCGGGAACGTCGCCACGCCCAACTTCCGGCGCGGGGACAGCGACATCTTCGGCTTCGCCGGAACCGGCACCTTCGCCGAGGAGATGGTGGTCCCGGCGGGCTGCGCGGTGCCGATCCCGGACGACGTCCCCTTCGACATCGCCGCCCTGATCGGCTGCGGGGTCACCACCGGGCTCGGCGCGGCCATCAACACGGCCAAGGTGGAGGCCGGTTCCTCGGTGGCGGTCATCGGCTGCGGCGGGGTCGGCATCTCCGTCATCCAGGGCGCCAAGGTGCAGGGCGCGGCCCAGATCATCGCCGTGGACCCGGTCGAGTCGCGGCGCGAGGCGGCGCTGCGGTTCGGGGCCACCGAGGCGGTCCCGCCGGAGGCGTTCGCCGACGCCAAGAACCGGATCACGGCGGGCGAGGGCTTCGACTACGTCTTCGAGGTGGTCGGCAAGTCCCAGACCACGCGGACCGCGTACGAGATGACCCGGCGCGGCGGGTCGGTGGTGGTGGTCGGCGCGGGCGCGCTCGACGACAACTACTCGATCAACATGTTCTCGCTGTTCTTCGACGAGAAGAAGATCCTGCCCTCGATGTACGGCGGCGGAGACGTACTGCGCTCCTACGAGCGGACCATCGGCCTGTGGCGGGCGGGCCGGGTGGACCTGGCGGGCCTGATCACCCACCGGGTGCGGCTGGCCGAGATCAACGACGCGCTCGACCAGATGCGCACCGGTGTCGCCCTGCGCACCTGCATCGAACTGTGACGTCTCACCGCTGATTCACAAACGCTGACCGCTGATATGCGGATTTCCGAGAGGAACGGGCACCATGTCGCTCCCCCTAGAGGGACTTTCCGCGATCGTCACCGGAGCCGGACGGGGGCTCGGGCGCGCCGAAGCACTCGAACTCGCCCGGCTCGGCGCGAGCGTGGTCGTCAACGACTTCGGCCAGCCGGGCCGGGACGGTACGGGCGAGGCCTCCGCCGCTCCGGCGGAGGAGGTCGCGGCCGAGATCCGCGCGGCCGGCGGCCAGGCGGTGGCGCACCTCGGTGACGTGGCCGACTTCGAGCAGGCCCGCGAGCTGGTCGAGCTCGCCGTGAGCGGCTTCGGCAAGCTCGACATCCTGGTCAACAACGCGGGCATCCTGCGCGACCGGATGGTCTTCTCGATGTCGGAGGCCGAGTGGGACTCGGTGATCCGGGTCCACCTCAAGGGCCACTTCAACACCACCCACTTCGCCTCCGTGCACTGGCGGGAGCGGTCCAAGGCGGCGGGCGGCCCCGTGTACGGCCGGATCGTCAACACCTCCTCGGAGGCCTTCCTGGGCGGTTCGGCGGGTCAGCCGAACTACGCGGCGGCCAAGGGCGGCATCGTGGGCCTCACCACCTCCACCGCGCTGGCGCTGGGCAAGTACGGGGTCACCGCCAACGCGATCTGCCCGCGCGCCCGGACCCGGATGACGCAGGACGTGTTCGCGGGCTTCCAGGTCCCGGAGGAGGGCAAGCTCGACGCGCTGGCCCCGGAGCACGTGTCCCCGCTGGTGGGGTACCTGGCCTCGCCCGCCTCGGCGAAGGCCAACGGGCAGCTGTTCGTCGTGCACGGCGGGATCGTGGTGGTGATGGAACGCCCCAGGGTGGCGGCCAAGTTCGACACCACGAAGGAGGCCTTCTCCTACGAGGAGCTGGACGAGGTCCTGACCCCGCACTACGACTCCCGCCCGGCGAACGAGACCTTCGCGGCCTCGGAGGTGCTGGGACTCAAGCACGGCTAGGCCATCTCTCTCAGATCTTGTCGGAACCGCGACGCGCGGGTGCCGGGGGCGCACATCCGCCCCCGGCACCCGTGTTTCACGTCCTGCCCGGCCGGATCAGCCGATGTGGAACGGGTCCCCGTAGACCTTCCAGTCCAGCGGGGTGTTCAGGTTGAGGTTGCCCTTCTTCAGCCAGACCCGCTGCGCCGTGTCGACGCGGCTGGTGTCGCTGTGCGCCTCCTCCTGCTTCATCGCCCAGACGCGGGCGTCGAGGAAGGCGTTGAGCCAGGTGGTCTCGTTGCCGCCCTGGGCCGGGGGCTTGGCCTTGGTCAGGGCGCGCTTGCGGATGTTGCGGAAGCTGGTGGAGTCGGTGCCGTCGCCGTGCATGACGATGGCGTCGTAGTAGGTGAACTGACCGAGCGTGCCGACGCCGTCGGCCTTGCCCTGGCTGACGGCCGGGTTGAAGTACACCCGGTCCCGCTCGTGGTCCTGGGCCTGCTTGAAGGTGTTGTCGGAGGCCGCCTTGGCCCAGTCCTTGGTGAAGTTCGGGTCGAGGCCCTTGTGCGAGGGGGTGCCGTCGACCTTGCGCAGGGCGGGCAGGTACTTGGCGAGGATGTTGTCCGGCTTGACGCTCGTGTAGTACTCGATGAGGTCGAGCATGTCACCGGTGCCGGAACAGAAGCCGATGATCCCGGCCGTGTAGCCGCGGTCGTCGTCTATGTCCTCGATGTACTTGTACTGCGACTTCCAGTCCAGCGAGGAGTTCTCCGCGCTGGAGACGATCTGCATCGCGATGTCCTTCTTCGCGGGATCGTCCAGTCCGGTCGCCGCGGCGCTGCTGAACGCGGCCGCCGAGTGGGGAGCGACGGCTGCCGGGGCGGCGGCGGGCGTGGCGTGGGCCGCGACCGGTACGGCGAGGACCGCCGAACCGAGCAGGGCTCCGATAGCCAGCCTCGTACGACGCGATCCGATGATGCGGGTGGGGGTCAACACAACGCCTCCAGGGGTGAGTTGATGCGCTCCGCTAATGTTAGGAAACTTACCTATCATATAAATGGGCGCGCAGAACAGACCTGTGACGCGGTACGACGATCGATCGGCCCGGCTTACCGCAGCGGCGCCTGCTGGAGCGGTACGGGCCGCAGCGCGGCCGCGGCCACCGGTCCGGGGTCCGCGGGCGGCGCCGGAGGGGGGCTCTGCGGGAGCCCCAGGCTCACCACACCGCACGTGACCTGCGGGGTCGCGTACGGCAGCCGCAGGCGCCCCTCACGCGACCACAGCCCCGTCCCCAGCCACCCCATGGGCGCCCCGAGCCGGAAGACGTGCCGGTCGGCCGGACGCCACAGCGCGATCCCGGCCGCGCCCGCCGCGGCCCCCGGACCCGCCTCGCCGATCCGCAGCGCCACCGCGCAGCTCTCCGGCATCAGCATCTGCCCCGGCTGCACCGCGAACGGCACCGCCGAAGCGCCCGCGGTCCGCAGGCACTCCGGGAAGCGCACCGGACGCGCGCTCCCCAGCACCCCCCAGCCCAGCCGCGCCCCCTCGCCCGGCGACGGCGCGTCCGAGCGGATCAGCAGCAGCCCGCTGTCCGGGTCGGCCAGCAGCAGCCGGTCGTCGCTGACCTCGGTGATCTGCAGCAGCGGCGAGACCTCCCCGCCCCGGCCCAGGTCCACCACGACGGCCTTGGTGCGCCCCTCCCGCTCCCGGTCCAGGGCCAGCAGCCGCCCCTCCCGGTCCAGCCAGACGCCGCCCGAGCAGCGCCCGGGCACCTCGGCCACCCGCTCGGGCCCGAAGGCGCACCCGGCCACCTGCCACACCGTGGTGGCGGTGTCGCCGACGGCCAGGGCGTACGCGCTCCGCCCGTCCGGCGCCGGCGGCAGCAGGGTCAGCCGCTCGCACTCGACGGCGCCCAGCGGGAGCTGCCCGGTCCGGGGGCCGGTGGGGTAGAGCAGCGAGAAGCCGTGGTGCCCGGCCACCCGGCGGTGGATCAGGACCCGCCCGTCGGCCAGCGGGAGCACCTCGGAGTCGGCCTCCTCGGGCTGCTCCAGGGGGAGCGGGACGGCGTACGGCTCGGGCCCGTCCAGGGTCCAGCGCTCGGGGTAGCGGGCGTCGCCCACCCCGGCCAGGCGGGCCGCGTACGAACCGTCCGCGGCGATCGTGAGCGCGGCGGAGTCCACCGGGTACGGCGAGGTCGCCGCCCCCGTCGCCCCGTCCGCGGCGCGATCCGGGACCGGCTCCGCGGCGGGCTCCGTGGCCGGTTCCGTCACCGGGTCCTCAACAGCACAGGCAGTCATCTGTGCGTCACCTCCGGTGAGGAAGTTAGTTATCGCACGTCCAGCCGAACGGCACGACCACTCCCGCTTCACACGTACGGGTGGCCGCCCGGCGGTTCTCCCGTGCACAGGGAGGCGGTTGTGCTGTGCGATACCGGGGCGTTTGGGCTGAGGCGAACGCGGCCGCGCTGGACAAGAGGCCGAGGCCAGGGCCAAACTCGACGCGTACCGGGCGAAGTTCGGCGGCGACCTCGGCGACCTCGGCGAGCACGGGCCGACCGTCACTAGGCCGGGGTCTACGGCGCGAAGCCGGGGTCTACGGCGCGAAGAACGAGACCAAGCGGGGCTCCGCCGAGGGCAACCCGCTCTGGTAAGAACCTGGACGCCGTCAAGAAGGGCCAGGTCAAGGGTGTACCGGACGAGACCTGGTACCTCGGTCTCGGGGTGATCGCCGCCGACAAGGTCCTCGACGACCTGCGCGGCTTCCTGGTCAAGTAACGCCGTACGGGGCGGTGCGAGCCGTGCGGCCGCCCGCGGCCGGTCCCCGCACCCCCCGCTGGTCGGCGGGGGGTGCGCCACGGACGGTAGCCTGGGCCCGTGCCCCGTCTCTCTGAAGTCATCGCCGCGCTGGACGCTCTCTGGCCCCCCTCGCGGGCCGAGCAGTGGGACGCCGTCGGCACCGTCTGCGGCGACCCCGACGCCGAGGTCTCCCGGGTGCTGTTCGCGGTGGACCCCGTGCAGGAGATCGCCGACGAGGCGATCGCGCTGGGCGCCGACCTGCTGATCACCCACCACCCCCTCTACCTGCGCGGCACCACCACCGTCGAGGCGGGCACCTTCAAGGGCCGCGTCGTGCACATGCTGATCAAGAACGACATCGCGCTGCACGTCGCCCACACCAACGCCGACAGCGCCGACCCCGGGGTCTCCGACGCCCTCGCGGGCGCCCTGGACCTGCGCGTCACCGGGCCGCTCGTGCCCGACGCCACCGACCCCGACGGCCGTCGCGGCCTCGGCCGGATCTGCGAGCTGGACCACCCCGAGACCCTGCGCGAGTTCGCCGCCCGCGCCGCCGCCCGGCTGCCGCACACCGCGCAGGGCATCCGCGCCGCCGGGGACCCCGACGCCCTGATCCGGACCGTCGCCGTCAGCGGCGGCTCCGGCGACAGCCTCTTCGACCAGGTGCGGGCGGCCGGTGTGGACGCCTTCCTCACCGCCGACCTGCGCCACCACCCGGCGTCCGAGGCCCGCGAGCGCTCCCCGCTCGCCCTCGTCGACGCCGCTCACTGGGCCACCGAGTGGCCATGGTGCGAGCAGGCCGCAGCGCAGCTCGACGCGATCTCCGAACGACGGGGCTGGGGTCTGCGTACCCATGTCTCGCGCACGGTCACCGACCCCTGGACGGCGCACGCGCCGTCCGTTTCCGCCCCTTCTCTCCCTGGAGCCCCCAACTGAACGCCGAGCCCGCCGACCAGATCCGACTTCTCGACGTCCAGGCCCTGGACGTGCGGCTGTCCCAGCTCGACCACAAGCGCAACTCGCTGCCCGAGCACCTTGAGCTGGAGTCCCTGACCAGCGACCTGACCCAGCAGCGCGACCTCCTGGTCGCCGCTCAGACCCAGGAGAGCGACGCCGCTCGCGAGCAGGTCAAGGCCGAGCAGGACGTCGACCAGGTCCGCACCCGCACGACCCGCGACCAGGCCCGCCTCGACTCCGGCGTGGGCGTCTCCGCCCGCGACCTGGCGAACCTCCAGAGCGAGCTGGTCTCGCTGGCCAAGCGCCAGGCCAACCTGGAGGACGTCGTCCTGGAGGTCATGGAGCGCCGCGAGTCCGCGCAGGGCCGGGTCGCCGAGCTGGGCGCCCGCGTCACCGCGCTCCAGGGCCAGGCCGACGACGCCACCGTGCGCCGTGACGCCGCCCTCGCCGCCTTCGAGGTGGACGCCGCGAAGGTCGCCAAGGACCGCGAGCTGATCGTCGCCTCCATCCCGGCCGACCTGATGGCGCTGTACGAGAAGATCCGCGCCAAGCAGAACGGCGTCGGCGCGGCCAAGCTCTACCAGCGCCGCTGCGAGGGCTGCCGCCTGGAGCTGGACATGGCCGAGGTCAACGAGATCAGGACCGCGGCCCGCAACCAGGTCGTCCGGCACGAGAACTGCGGCCGCATCCTGGTCCGTACGGCGGACTCGGGCATCTGATGCCGCGTGTGGTCGTCGAGGCGGACGGCGGGTCCCGGGGCAATCCGGGGCCCGCGGGCTACGGCGCGGTGGTCCTCGACCCGGTGACGGGCGAGACCCTGGCCGAGCGCGCCGAGTACATCGGTGTCGCGACCAACAACGTCGCCGAGTACAAGGGCCTGGTCGCGGGCCTGGCGGCGGTCCGTGACCTCTTCCCCGACGCCACGGTGCTGGTCCGGATGGACTCCAAGCTCGTCGTCGAGCAGATGTCCGGCCGCTGGAAGATCAAGCACCCGGACATGAAGCCCCTCGCGGCCGAGGCCGCGCGGATCCTGCCGCGCACGCAGGTGACGTACGAGTGGATCCCGCGCGAGCGCAACAAGCACGCGGACCGGCTCGCGAACGAGGCGATGGACGCGGGCAAGCGGGGCGTGCGGTGGGAGCCCTCCGGCTCCTCGGCGGCCCTGGACCACAGCGCCGCGCGCACCGCCGCCCGCGCGCTGTCCACGCCGCCTCCGTCGGGCCCGCCCGGAGACGCGGCGGCGGGCGCCGCGGCGGCCCGCGCGGCCCTGTCCGCGGCCCGGGCCGAGAGCGCGCCCGCGGAGCCGGACACCCTGTTCCCGGAGCCGGACGCCCTGTTCCCGGCCCCGGCGGCCCCGGTCACGGAAGCGGCCCCGGCGGCCCCGGTCACGGAAGCCGCCCCGGCCCCGGTCACGGAAGCCGCCCCGGCGGCCGCGGCCGACGGGCCCGGGTGGGGGGCGCCTGACCTCGGGACGCCCGCCACCTTCGTCCTGCTGCGGCACGGCGAGACCGCGCTGACCCCGCAGAAGCGTTTCTCCGGCAGCGGCGGCAGCGACCCCGAGCTGTCCCCGGCCGGACGGCGGCAGGCGGAGGCGGTCGCCGCCGCGCTCGCCGCCCGCGGGACCGTGGAGGCCGTCGTCAGCTCCCCGCTGCGCCGCTGCCGCGAGACCGCGCAAGCGGTCGCCGACCGGCTCGGGCTGCCCGTCACCGTCGAAGAGGGCCTGCGCGAGACCGACTTCGGTGCCTGGGAGGGCCTGACCTTCGCCGAGGTCCGCGACCGCCACCCGGCCGACCTCGACGCCTGGCTGAACTCCGCGGAGGCCGCCCCCACGGGCGGCGGCGAGAGCTTCGCCACCGTCACCCAGCGGGTCGCGGCCGCCCGTGACCGGCTCCTGACCGCACATGCGGGCCGCACCGCCCTGCTGGTCACGCACGTGACCCCGGTCAAGACCCTGGTCCGGCTCGCCCTCGGCGCCCCGCCGGAATCCCTGTTCCGGATGGAGCTGGCCGCGGCCTCCCTCTCGGCGGTGGCCTACTACGCCGACGGCAACGCCTCGGTGCGGCTGCTCAACGACACCTCGCACCTGCGCCCGTAGGCACGGGACGCGGGACCCGCGAAACGCCTCCGGCCCGCACCGAAGTGCGGGCCGGAGGCGTTTCTGCGGGTCGTACGTGTCCCGCGCGTTCCGCAGGTCCTGCTCAAGTAGGCGCGCAGACCGACGCGAGCTGTACGCCGGGTTCTGTCGCCCGGTGATCTCGCGATCGCCGGGGAGACGGCCATCCATCTAGGACCGGTGTTGCCACCGGCCTCGTGCGGTCTACCCGCGGACTCGGGCGGGCAGCCCTCGAACGTCCGCGCAGAGCCGTCCGGAGACGACTCCTCTTGACCTTGCTCCGGGTGGGGTTTACCTAGCCGCCTGAGTCACCTCAGGCGCTGGTGGTCTCTTACACCACCGTTTCACCCTTACCGGGGGCCGGAGCCCCTGGCGGTCTGTTTTCTGTGGCACTGTCCCGCGGGTCACCCCGGGTGGCCGTTAGCCACCACCCTGCCCTGTGGAGCCCGGACGTTCCTCGGCGGGATCCGGGGATCCCGACGCGGCCGCCCGCTCGTGTCGATCTGCGCTGCGACCATGCTACCCGCCCCCTCCGGGGGTCCTTGACCTTGACGCAGCGGCAGGGTTTCTACTGGAGCCATGCGGATCGGAGAGATCGCCGCACTCGTCGGGGTCACCACCCGGGCGATCCGGCACTACCACCATGTCGGGCTGCCCCCGGAACCGGAGCGGCGCCCCAACGGATACCGCGCGTACAGCGTGCGCGACGCCGTGCTGCTGGCGCGCGTACGCCGCCTCACCGAGCTGGGCCTGAGCCTGGACGAGGTGCGCGACGTCCTCGCCCTGTACGAGCGCCTCGACGCGCTCGCCGGGGCGCCCGCCGACGACCCGCGCATCCCGGACCTGGCCGCCGAACTGGTCGCCGCCGTCCCCGCCGAGGTGTTCGCCGCCATGCCCGCCGCCTCGGAGGGCCCGTCGGCGCAGGGCCTCAAGGAGGCCCTGCTGGCGGACTATCCGCCCGCGCAGGCCGAAGTGGTCCGCCGGCTCATGGCGGCCTTCACCGACCGGCCGTGCGGGGAAGGGAACCGGCCGTGAGCGGCGGGACAGGGGCGGTACGCGCCGCCCGGATCGCGGCGGCCGCGGTCGTACCGCTGCCGGTGCGCCGCCTGTTCCTGCACGAACTGCGCGGCGCGGCCTCCCTGGGCCGGTGGGCGGCCCGGCGTACGCACGGGGTGGGGGAGGGGGACCTGACCGCCGCCTACACCGGCCCGCAGACGGCCATGATGTACGGCCTGCTCTTCGTCTCCGTCATCGAGACGGTCGGCCTGGCCGTCCTGATCCCCTGGCCCGCCGTGCACCGGATCGTGCTGGTCCTCGACCTGTACGGGATCGTGGTCGTCCTGGCCCTGCACGCGGCCTGTGTCACCCGCCCGCACGTGGTGGGCGCCGACGGCTCCCTGCGGATCCGCTACGGCGCCCTCTTCGACCTGCGTCTCCCGGCGGACCGGATCGCATCGGTGCGGGTGGACCGGCGCTACCCGGAGGGCCGCCTGGTCACCCTCGCCGATGACGGCACCCTCGACCTGATCGTGGGCGGCCAGACCTCGGTGACGGTCGAACTGACCGCCCCGGTCGGCTTCCTGCGCCCGCTCGGCGCCTCGGGCCGGGCCCGGACCGTACGCTTCCACGCCGACGATCCGCGTGCGCTGGTCACGGCCCTGCGGGAGCGGACCGCCCCCGCTACGCCACCGTGAAGACCACGCCCGCCGTGCCCGGGTCCGCCGTGACCAGCCGGACCCGCAGCCGGGAACCCAGGGGGAGCGGCGCCGCGGGGGACTCGATCCGGCCGACCACCGCCGGGTCGGCCAGGTGGACCGTACCGACCGTCGGCTCCCGGTCCTTGACGTCGATCACGGTGCCCTCGAAGGTCTCGCCCACCCGGTCCTTGAGCAGTGCCGCCTCCACCAGATCCACCGAGCCCCGCTCCACCGCGTTGGCCAGCCGGGTGCCGTCCGCCATCTCCTCGGGCAGGGTCGCCAGCGCGGCCACCGCCCACTCCGGCGGGTCCTCGCCCGCCACCGCGGCCACGCACAGCTCGCCCGTGTACCGGTCGACGAGGCGCCGCAGCGGGGCCGTGCAGTGCGCGTACGGCGCCGCGACCGCCGCGTGCAGCGCGGGGGACGGGACCTCACCACCGGTGAAGGCCGTGTACCCGGCGCCGCGCAGCAGGGCCGTGCACTCCTGGAGGAACGCGGCGTGCGCGGGGCGGCGCGGGTCCAGGGAGCGGACCAGCTGCGCGTACGGGACGTGGTGCGGCCAGTCGATGTGCAGCGCCTGCGCGGTCCGCCGCAGCCGCCCGACCGCGCCGTCGGGGGCCGTGGGCAGGGTCCGCAGGATGCCGGTGCCGGACGCGAGCATCAGATCGGCCGCGGCCATGCCCGTCATCAGGGAGATCTGCGCGTTCCAGCCGTCGGCCGGGAGCGGGGCCCGGTAGGCCAGCGTGTACGAGCCGTCCCGCTCGACGATCTCCTGCTCGGGGACGTTCAGCGAGATCCCGCCGCGCTCGGTCTCCAGGTCCTCGCGCAGGGTCCCGACGTCCTTCAGCAGGGCCAGGGACTCCTCGGCGGTCCCGTCGTCGATGGCCTGCTGGACGCCCTCGTAGTGCAGCTTCGCCCGGCTCCGTACGAGCGCCCGCCGGACGTCCGTGGACACGACCCGCCCCGCCGCGTCGAGGTCGAGCCGCCACAGCAGCGCCGGGCGGTCCTGGTCCGGCAGCAGACTGGCCGCGCCCTCCGAGAGGACCCGCGGGTGCAGCGGGACCTTCCCGTCGGGGAAGTACAGGGTCGTCACCCGGCGGTGCGCCTCGGCGTCCAGGGCGCCGCCCGGGGTGACGAAGGCGGCCACGTCCGCGATCGCGTAGTGCACCCGGAAGCCGCCGCCGGGCCGCCGGGCCAGGTGCATGGCCTGGTCGAGGTCGACCGAGGCGGGCGGGTCGATGGTGAACAGCGGGATGTCGGTGGCGTCCAGGGCGGGCCCGGGCGGCCTGGGCGCCTTCGCGGCCCGCTCGGCCTCCGCGAGTACCTCCGGGGGGAAGTCGCCGGGTACGTCCAGCTTCGTCCGCAGGTCGCGCAGCGCGGCCGTCAGCGCGGCCCCGTCCGCTCCGGTCATGTGCATGTGACGGCGTGGCATGGACCGAGCCTATGGCGGGTGCGGCGGGGTGGCGCGGCGAGCCGTCTACCCTGGCCGGGGGGCCGCACCCCCCGCGCTGTGCCGTGACCGAAGGAGAACCACCGTGCTCGTGCTGCTGCCGCCGTCCGAAGGAAAGGCCGCGGGCGGCTCCGGCGGACCGCTCGATGCCGAGGGGCTGTCCCTGCCGGGACTGGCCGCGGCCCGGGCGGCGGTACTGGAGGAACTGGTCGACCTGTGCGTCGGCGACGAGGACAAGGCGCGGGAGGTCCTGGGCTTGAGCGAGGGGCTGCGCGGCGAGGTCGCCAAGAACGCGGGCCTGCGGTCCGCTGCCGCGCGCCCGGCGGGGGAGATCTACACCGGGGTGCTCTACGACGCCCTCGGGCTGGCGGACCTGACCCCGGCGGCGCGGGCGCTGGCGGACCGTTCGCTGCTGGCGTTCTCGGGGCTGTGGGGCGCCGTGCGGATGACGGACCGGATCCCCTCCTACCGCTGCTCGATGGGCGTGAAGCTGCCGGGGCTCGGGGGGCTGGGCGCGTACTGGCGGGGCCCGATGGCGGAGGTCATGCCGGAGGCGGCGGGGACGGGGCTGGTCCTGGACCTGCGGTCGGCGGCGTACGGGGCCGCGTGGAAGCCGAAGGGGGAGGTGGCGGGGCGGACGGCGACCGTGCGGGTGCTGCACGCGCAGGTGGTGGACGGGGTGGAGAAGCGGTCGGTGGTGAGCCACTTCAACAAGGCGACCAAGGGCCGGCTGGTCCGTGACCTGCTCCTGACCGGGGCCATCCCCGCCGATCCCGCGGAACTGGTCACGGCCCTGCGGGACCTGGGCTACGCGGTCGAGGCGGAACGCCCCGCGAAGCCGGCCAAGGCGTGGCCCCTGGACGTCATCGTCACCCACATCCACTGACCTCGCGCACCGGGCAGGGGCGCGTGAGGCCCCGCCGGGGGTGCTCCTGTGGGCTGTGCCCGGCAAATCCCAGCCTGCCCGGCGTTTGAGGGCCCGCCGGAGGCGTGGAGGAGCCGGTTCGGCTGCTGGTGCCTCCGGCGGCGCCTCAATCGCCGGCGGGGCTGGATATGGCTCGGGCCGTCGGAAGGCGCCGGGGCTGGATTTGGCTCGGGCCGTCCGTCGCCGCCGGGGCTGGATACGGCTCGGGCTGTCCGTCGGCGGCGGCGGGGCTGGGCCGGGAAGGTCGGGCCGCCGGTGGGTGAGGCGTGGCCCGGGGTGGGGGAGCGGCTAGCGGCCCAGGGGCCAGGCCACCGCCTGGGGGGCCTGGTCGGCGGTCCCCGCGTACTGCGCGCACGCGTCCGTCAGGGTCTCCAGCAACGTGAGGGGATCGGGGAGCGGATGCTCCATGCCCCGCAGCCAGCTGACCGCCAGGTCACCCGGCAGGGCGGCCGGCGGCACCAGCACGTAGCTGCCCCGGCAGTGCCACCGCAGCCCAGGATGCTCGTCCATCGTCTCGGGATGGCAGTCCAGCTCGCACGGCCACCACTCGTCCTCGTCCTCCGGCGTCCCCCGCGTCGCGGTGAAGAACAGCATCCGGGCCTGGTCGCCCGTCCCCCCGGACTCGGCGACCGGCCCGACGTCGATCCCGGCGGCCAGCAGCCGCGCCAACGCGCTGTGCCCGGCTTCCAGCGGGACGTCCAGGACGTCGTGGACCATGCCGGTCGCGGTGATGAAGTTGGCCTCGGGCTGGTTGCGGGCCCAGCGTTCCACCTGCGCGCGGTCGGTGGTCGACTGCGTCTGCCAGGCGAAGGAGATCGGGTGCCGCGCCGGGGTGGGACAGCCGATGCGGTCGCACGAACATCGGTAACCGGCGGGATGCGCGGCGGGGGAGAGCGGCAGGCCCGCGGCGGCGACGGCCAGGAGCAGCGCTTCACGCTCGCGTCCGGGGTCTTCGGCGGCCGGTTTCGGCCGACGGCGCAGCCATTGGGACATCCTGCTCTGCGGACCGCGCACGACGCGGTCGGACTCAGACCCCATCTATCCCCTCACCTCACCGTTGTCCCGGAAGACCCGACCATGGTCCCACCATCCTGCGCCCCGTCTGACCGCGTTCCGCGACCGGGGGGCTCCGGAGGGGGACTCCCGATCCACCCGGAACCCCTACACAACCACACATTTCAGCCATGCCTTCTCAGCCGTTCGCGCACAGGTACCCACCGATGGCCCCCGGTGACTTTCGACACCCCGCGCATCAGGTGCCCTTCACCGCAACGCGATGCCGCCCAGCACCCGGTCCACGAGCGCGTCCGTGAACGCGTGCGTCAGATGTCTTGCTCATGACGCCATCCCGCACCGGAAACCACCCCATCAGTTCAGTGCGCTGTCCTCGTGGAGGAGAGACGATTCTCTTCACACTCGGCCCCTGTCCGTCGTGAGGAGCTTTCTTTGCGCAGAGACGCCACACCCCGGCGTTACCTGATGTGCCCACCCGCGCACTTCAAGGTCACGTATTCGATCAACCCGTGGATGGATCCCACGAAACCGGTCGACCTGCCCCTCGCACTCGCCCAATGGGAAGACCTGAGGGACCGGTACCGCTCCCTCGGCCACACCGTCGAGACGCTCCGGCCGCAACCCGGCTTGCCCGACATGGTCTTCGCGGCGAATGGCGCCACCGTCATCGACGGCCGCGTCCTCGGTGCCCGCTTCGCCTATCCGGAGCGCGCCGCCGAGGCGCAGGCCCACCTCGACTGGTTCCGCGGGCACGGCTACACGGAGGTGCACGAACCGTCCCACATCAACGAGGGCGAGGGGGACTTCGCGGTCACCCGGTCCTACGTCCTGGCGGGCCGGGGCTTCCGCTCCAGCCCGCTCTCCCACGACGAGGCCCAGGAGTTCTTCGGCCGCCCGGTGATCGGCCTCGACCTGATCGACCCGCGCTACTACCACCTGGACACCGCGCTCTGCGTCCTGGACGGCGACGAGGTCATGTACTACCCGGAGGCCTTCTCGCCCGGCAGCCGGGCGGTCCTGCGCCGCCTCTTCCCGGACGCCCTCCTGGCGTCCGCTCCGGACGCGGCGGCCCTCGGGCTCAACGCCGTCTCCGACGGCAGGCACGTCCTGCTCCCGCAGGCCGCGCAGGGACTGATGGGCCCGCTGCGCGCACGGGGCTTCGAGCCGGTCCCGATGGACCTGACCGAACTCCTCAAGGGCGGCGGCAGCGTGAAGTGCTGCACCCAGGAGCTGCGCCCCGCGAGCGAGGGGGGGACGGCCTAACCCTCGCGGACCGGGGGCGGCGGCCACTCCTGGCCCCAGTCGGCGTCCCGAGCGGCCTTGTACAGGTCGCCGTGGCGTTTGGTCACGGTCGCCCGGGACAGCCCCGGGGCGGCGCCGGCCTCCGGTCCGCACAGCTCCAGCAGGACGAGCCCCTTGCGGATCTGCGGCCTGCGCGTGATCCGTGAGGCGGCGGCCGCCGTCACGGGGACCCGCGTCGCGGCGACGTAACTGAACTTCTCGTCCTCGTACGCCAGGGACCCGCCCTTGACCTTCCGGTGCAGGGAGGAACGGCTGACCCGGGCCGAGAAGTGGCACCAGTCCTCGCCGACCACGACCGGGCAGGTCCCGTCGTGCGGGCAGGGCGCCGCGACCCGCAGCCCCGCCCCGATCAGCAGGTCCCGGGCCCCGCGGATCCGCAGGTAGCCGTCGGGGGTGCCCGGCTCGACGACCACCACGGTCTGCCCGGCCCGGGCCGCCTCCGTGACCACGGCCGCGCGCGCTTCGGGGGTCAGCTCGCCCAGGACGTACGACACCGTCACCAGATCGGCCTCGGGCAGCTCCAGTCCGGCCCCGATCACCGCGCGCCGCCAGTCGGCGCCGCGCAGCACCTCGGAGGACGAGGCCCCCGCCAGTTCACGGCCGAGGGTCAGCGCGGGTTCCGCCCAGTCCAGCACGGTGGTCCGCCGGGGCCCGCCCCAGGTCGCGTCGACCGCCCAGGTGGCGGATCCCGTCCCGCCGCCGACGTCCACGTGCGAGGCGGGCGCCCAGTCCGGGACCGCGGCCGCGAGGGCGTCCAGGGACGCCCGTACCGCCTCGAAGGTCGCGGGCATCCGGTACGCCGCGTACGCCGCGACGTCGGAGCGGTCGCGCAGGATCGGGGTGTCCGTCGGGGTCTGCCCCCGGTAGCTGGCGATCAGCCGCTCGACGGCGGCCGTGGCCTGCTTCGGCGGGAGTCCGTCGAGGAGCCCGCCGAGGGCGGAGCGGAGGGTTTCGGCGGAGGTGGGTACAGAGGGGTTCACCCCGAGAGTTTACGGCGCGGCCGGGGCCGCGGACTCCCGTGCCCGCCAGGGGCGGCACAGCCCCAGGAAGCAGGCCGCCGACAGCAGCGAGCACACCAGCTGGACCACGGCCATCGGCACCGCCGTGTGCTCGCCCGCGATCCCCACGAGCGGCGAGGCGATCGCGCCGACCAGGAACGAGGAGGTGCCCAGCAGGGCGGACGCGGAGCCCGCCGCGTGCGGGGTCCGCATCAGGGCCTGCGCGTTGGTGTTGGGCAGCAGCAGACCCATCGCCGACATCAGCACGAACAGCGCGGCGGCGACCGGGACGAGCCCGGCCTTGCCGAAGACCCCGCTCGACATCGCGAGCAGCGCCACCGAGGCGGCCGTGATGATCGCGAGCCCGACCGCGAGGGCCTTGTCCAGGCTGACCCGGCCCACCAGCAGCTTGCCGTTGATCTGGCCGACGATGATCAGGCCGACGGAGTTGATGCCGAAGAGCAGGCTGAACTCCTGCGCGGAGGCGCCGTAGATCTCCTGGATCACGAAGGGCGAGGCGGAGATGTAGGAGAAGAGGACGGCGAAGGCGAAACCGCCCGCCAGGGTGTAGCCCGCGAAGACCCGGTCGGCGAGCAGCCCGCGCATGGTGTGCAGGGCCGCGCCGACCCCGCCGGTCTGGCGGCGCTCCGGCGGCAGGGTCTCGCCGAGTCCGCGCCAGACCAGGACGGTGAGGAGGGCGCCGACGCCGGTCAGCACGAGGAAGACCCCGCGCCAGTCGGCGAAGCGCAGCACCTGGCCGCCGACGAGGGGGGCGACGATGGGGGCGGCGCCGGAGATGAGCATCAGGGTGGAGAAGAAGCGGGCCATCTCGACCCCGTCGTACAGGTCGCGTACGGCCGCCCGCGCGATCACGATCGCGGCCGCCCCGGCGAGTCCCTGGACCAGCCGGAAGCCGATGAGCAGCTCGACGGTGGGCGCGAAGGCGCAGACGGCGGTGGCCAGGACGTAGACGACCATGCCGGTCAGCAGCGGGGTGCGCCGCCCCCACTTGTCGCTCATCGGCCCGATGACGAGCTGACCGAGGGCCATGCCGATGAGGCAGGCCGTCAGGGTGAGCTGGACGGTGGCGGCCGGGCTGTTCAGGGAGCTGGTCACGGCGGGCAGGGCCGGGAGGTACATGTCCATGGACAGCGGCGGGAGGGCGGTGAGCCCGCCGAGTACGAAGGTGACGAGCAGCCCGGTCCGGCGGGCGGCCGTGACGGTGGCCGGCGCGGATCCCGTGGTGCCGCTGGTGGGGGTGGGGGCCGTCGCGGGACCTCTCTCCGGCATACGAAACTCCAGTCCTTTTATCTTCTCTTCACACCCCTGACCGACCCATGCTCTCAGCTATCGGAACGCCCCGGGACCGGCGCGGACTCTGACGTAGCCTGCGGCCTCATGAACGCAAGCATGAGGAAGACCGCCGTGGTGACCGGCGCGGGATCCGGCATCGGGCGCTCCGTCGCCCTCGCCCTGGCGGGCGCGGGCTGGAACCTGGCCCTGGCGGGCCGCCGCCGCGAAGCCCTGGACGAGACGGCCGCGGCGGCCGGGGAGGGGGCGCAGGTCCTGTGCGTACGGACCGACGTGAGCGATCCGGGGGACGTGGACGCGCTGTACGCGGCCGTGGCCGACCGGTACGGGCGGCTCGACCTGCTCTTCAACAACGCGGGCACCTTCGGGCCGGGCGGGGTCGCGCTGGAGGACATCGGGTACGAGGCGTGGAAGCAGGTCGTCGACGTCAATCTGACCGGGGCGTTCCTGTGCGCGCAGGGGGCCTTCCGGCTGATGAAGGGGCAGGACCCGCAGGGCGGCCGGATCATCAACAACGGCTCCATCTCCGCGCACGTGCCGCGCCCGAACTCGATCGCGTACACCGCGACCAAGCACGCGATGACGGGCCTGACGAAGTCGCTGTCGCTGGACGGGCGGCCGTACCGGATCGCGTGCGGGCAGATCGACATCGGCAACGCGGCGACGGACATGACGGAACGGATGCGGACCGGGATCCCGCAGGCGAACGGGGAGCTGGCGGTGGAGCCGGTGATGGACGCGGGGGACGTGGCCCGGACGGTGCTGCACATGGCGGAGCTGCCGTTGGGGGCGAACGTGCAGTTCGCGACGGTGATGGCGAGTGCGATGCCGTACATCGGGCGCGGCTGACCGCCCCCTCCCGGGGGGTGCCTCAAACGCCGGCGGGGCTGGGGTGCCCGGCGATTGAGGGCGCCGGGCCGCCCTGCGGGAATGGGGGACACCGGTGGGGGGTTGAGGCGGCATGACTACAGAGATCCTCAGCTACACCGCCTTCTCCGCCGATCCCGCCGGCGGCAACCCGGCCGGCGTGGTGCTCGACGCGACTGGGCTCGACGACGCGCGGATGCTGGAGATCGCCGCCGGGCTCGGTTACAGCGAGACCGCGTTCCTGACCGCCCCGCCCGAGGGGCTGGAAGGGGAGCCCGGGCGGGCCTTCACCGTCCGGTACTTCAGCCCCAAGGCCGAGGTGCCGTTCTGCGGGCACGCCACCGTCGCCACCGCCGTGGCCCTCGGCGAGCGGATCGGTCCCGGCGAGCTGGTCTTCGCGACCCCGGCCGGAACCGTGCCCGTCACCGTGACCGCCACCGACGGCGGCGGCCTGCGCGCCGTCCTCACCAGCGTGGAGCCCCGCCTGGAGGAGGTCGCCGACGCCGACCTCGCCGAGGCGCTCGCCGCGCTCGACTGGGCCACCGCCGACCTCGACCCCGCCTTCCCGGCGAAGATCGCCTACGCCGGAGCCCGGCACCTCGTGCTCGGCGCCGCCACCCGTGAGCGCCTCGCGGACCTCGCGTACGACTTCGACCGGCTGGCCGCGCTGATGGTGCGTCTGGACCTGACCACGCTCCAGCTGGTGCACCGGGCCGGGCCCGCCGTCTTCCACGTCCGCGACCCCTTCCCGGTCGGCGGGGTGGTCGAGGACCCGGCCACCGGAGCCGCCGCCGCGGCCTTCGGGGCGTACGCGCGCGAGCTGGGCCTGGTCCCGGCCGACGCCGTGCTGACCCTGAACCAGGGCGAGGACCTCGGCCGCCCCGGCGTGCTCACGGTCGAGCTGCGCGCGGGCGAGCCCCGGGTGCGGGTCGGCGGAGCCGGAGTCCGCATCCCGTGACCCGGCATTCGGTGACCCGGCCTTCGGTGACCCCGCCCGACGACGTGCTCGCGTACGACGAGGCCGCCCTGCCGGAGCACCTGGCCGCGCAGGTAGCCGCCCTGGAGGAGCACGCCTGGCCCGGCTCCAGGCCCGGCCACGACCCCGCCCTGGCGCCCCGCGTGATGCTGCTGCTCGACGGGGAGGGGGCGGTGGCCGCCGCCCTGGCCCTGCTGCACAAGGAGATCCGGCACGCGGGGCGGACGTACCGGGCCGCCGGGCTGAGCGCGGTGGTGACCCGGGAGGACGCGCGCGGGCGCGGCCACGGCGGCAGGCTGGTGGCGGCGGCGCGGGCCGCGCTGGCGGACGTACCGGGTCTGGACCTGGCGCTGTTCAGCTGCGACCGGGACCTCGCGCCGTTCTACGAGGCGGCCGGTTTCCAGCGGCTGCCCGGGGCGGTCCTGGTCGGCGGTACCCCCGAGGAGCCGCTGGCCACGGACGCGCCGGGCTTCGACAAGGTGGTCCTGGCCGCCTTCTTCGGCGACCGGGGAACAGGCCGGGGAACAGGGCCGGGAACCGGCCCGCGGCCAGCCCCGGGAACGCCGCGGGCCGACCCGGCCGCCGCTTTCGCGGGGACCCGGATCGGCCTGTACCCGGGGACGGTCGACCGGCTCTGGTGACCCGGCCCCCGCCCACCCGCTACTTCTCGGCGCTCACCGCGGCCTTGCGGGGGGCCGGGGACTTCGCCGAGAAGAGGAACAGCGCCAGCACCGGCACCAGGTACAGCGCCCACACGGAGAGCTGGAGGACGGTCGGGTCCGGCTGGAAGTTGAACGTCCCCTTCAGCAGGGTCCCGTACCAGCTGTCCGGCGGGATCGTGCCGCTGACGTCGAAGGCCCTGCTGTTCAGGCCGGGCAGGATGTCGGCCTCCTGGAGGTCGTGCACCCCGTACGCGAGCACGCCCGCGGCGACGACCACGAGCATGCCGCCGGTCCAGGTGAAGAACTTCGACAGGTTGATCTTCAGCGCGCCCCGGTAGAACAGCCAGCCCAGCACGATCGAGGTGCCGATGCCGAGGAGCACGCCGATCAGCGGGCCCGCGCCGTCACCGGCCGCGTGCACCGAGCGCCACACGAACAGCGAGGTCTCCAGGCCCTCCCGGCCGACCGCGAGGAACGCGGTCGTCACCAGCGCGCCGGTGCCCATCGCGAGGGCCGCGTCGAGCTTGCCCTGCAGCTCGTTCTTCAGGTTCCGCGCGGTGCGCTTCATCCAGAAGACCATCCACGTCACCAGGCCCACCGAGACGATGGACAGGCTGCCGCCGATGGCCTCCTGGGCCTGGAAGGTCAGCTCCGAGGTGCCGAACTCCAGCCCCGCGCCGAAGGCGAGGGAGAGGGCGGCCGCCAGGCCGACGCCGAGCCACAGCGGCCCCAGCTTGTCCCTGTTGTTCGTCTTCACCAGGTAGGCGATGAGGATGCAGACGACGAGGCTGGCCTCCAGCCCCTCGCGCAGTCCGATCAGGTAATTGCTGAACACGGTCGTTCCTCCCCGTCCCTATGCGAACAGCGTCCGGCCCCACCAGTCGTCCTTGTCGCGGACGCCCGGCGGGACGGCGAAGACGGCCGAACCCACGTGCTGGATGTATTCGTTGAGCGCGTCGTTCTTCGCCAGCCGACGCTGGACCGGGACGAAGCCCTTGCGCACGTCGCGCTGGTAGGCGAGGAAGAACAGGCCCGCGTCGAGGCGGCCGAGTCCGTCCGTGCCGTCGGTGAAGGAGTAGCCGCGGCGCAGGATCGTCGCCCCGTCATTGCTGTCGGGGTGCGCGAGGCGCACGTGCGCCGTCGGCTTCATCGCCTTCAGGAACGGCTCGTCGCGTTCCTTGGACTTGCCGACGGCGGCGCCCTCGCCCTTGTCGCGGCCGAAGACGTCCTCCTGCTCCTGGAGGCCGGTGCGGTCCCAGGTCTCGATGTGCATCCGGATCCGGCGGGCGACCAGGTACGAGCCGCCGGCCATCCAGTCGCTGCCGTCGGAGGCGGCCGCCCACACGAACTTGTCCAGGGCCGCGGTGTCGGTGCCCGAGACGTTGCGGGTGCCGTCCTTGAATCCCATCATGTTGCGCGGGGTCTGCGCGTCCGGGGTGGTCGAGGAGGTCTTGCCGAAGCCCAGCTGGGACCAGCGCACCGCGATCTTCCCGAAGCCGATCCGGGCCAGGTTGCGGATGGCGTGCACGGCGACCTGCGGGTCGTCGGCGCAGGCCTGGACGCACAGGTCGCCGCCGGAGCGGGCCGGGTCCAGGTTGTCGCGGGGGAACAGCTCCAGGTCCACCAGGGAGTCGGGGCGCCTGCCCTCCAGGCCGAAGCGGTCCTTGGCGAACAGGCTGGGGCCGAAACCGATGGTGAGGGTGAGGCGGGACGGCTTGAGGCCGACGGCCTCGCCCGTGTCGTCCGGCGGGGCCTGCGCGAGACCGCCGAAGGCGCCCTCGCCGACGACCTGACCGGCGGTCATCCGCCGGGCCGCCTCGGTCCAGTCCTTGAGGAGCTTGACCAGCTCGGCCCGGTCCTTGGTGGTGACGTCGAACGCGGCGAAGTGCAGCCGGTCCTGGACCGCCGTGGCGATACCGGCCTGGTGCTCGCCGTGGAAGGGCACCGCGGAACCCGACGCGGCCGCCGGGACCGGGTCGGAGCCGCCGCTGAGGGCGGCGACCGTACCGCCCGCCGCGGCGGCGCCGAGCGCGAGCCCGGCCCCGCCCCAGCCCAGCACGGAGCGCCGCGAGGGCGCTCCCGCCGCGGTGTCGTCGCCGGGGGTGCCGGTGCCTTCGTGGGCCGTGGGCGTCGTCATGTCGTCGTCGGACATCGCAGTCTCCCGGATCGCTTCGCGTTACTTCGCGACGGCAGCGGCGAGCTTGGAGAGCGGCTCGGCCAGCGCGTTCACGCCGTCCGAGAGCTCCTTGCGCTCCGGCGCGCCGACCTGGTCGTACGAGGTGAACTCGTAGCCGGTCTTGTCGGCGCGGTACTTGTCCAGCAGCGTGTTCAGCGCGGCGAACTGGGTGTCCAGCCGCGTCACCAGCGCCGGGTCGTTCTTCGTGGCGACCGCCTTCAGCAGCTCGAACGCCTTCTGCGCGCCCTCGACGTTCCCCTTGAAGTCGACGAGGTCGGTGTGGCTGTAGGCCTCTTCCTCGCCCGTGACCTTGCCGGTGGCGACCTCGTCGAGGAGTTCCTTCGCACCGTTCGCCATCGAGGTGGGGGTGATCTCGGCCGTCCCGACGCGCTTCTGCCAGTCGGTGACGTCGGTCATCAGCTGGTCGGCGAGCTTCTTCTCGTCGTCACCGATCTTGTTGTCGGCCCACAGGGACTTCTCCAGGCGGTGCCAGCCGGTCCAGGTCTGTCCGGCCTCCAGGCCGTCCTGGCGGACGTCGGTCTTCGGGTCGATGTCACCGAAGGACTCCGCGACCGGCTCGGTGCGCTCCCAGCCGATGCGGGACGGCGCGTACGCCTTCTTGGCGGCCTCGACGTCGCCCGCCTTGACCGCGTCCACGAAGGCCTGGGTCCTGGGCAGGGTCTCGTCGGCCTGCGCCTGGACGTACTTGCGGTACTCGGCGACGGCCGCGTCCAGCTCGGGGCTGCGCTTCTCGCCGCCCTCGCCGGTGACCTTCAGGGGCTGGCGGATGCCGTCGCCCTTCATGCCGGGCTTGCAGGCGACCTCGTACAAGCCGGGCTTGATCTCGGCGGTGATGCTCGCCTTGGTGCCCGGGCCGATGTTCTCCTTCTCGGTCACGATCCGGCCGTCCGGGAAGTACACGTACAGCTCGGTGACCTTGGAGCCCTTGTTCTCCAGCTCGAACTGGACCTTGCCCGACGGGACCTCCTTCTTGGAGATCTCGCAGGCCGTGTCCGAAGCGGCGACCTTGATCGCCCCGTCGCCGCCCGCGTCGTTCTTCTGGGCGCATCCCGTCACGGCGGTCAGCGCGGCCACGGCGGCGGCCGCGGTGAAGACGGTGAAGCGGGCGGCGGATCGCATGGAAGCTCCTGGCTGGGCGAAGGCTGGTGAGGCGGACCTAACTTAACCGAGGCTTACCTCACCGATGTCCACCCGTCCAGTGATTCAGCTCTCACCTTCCGGCGCCGGACACGGACCCGTCACAGATTCCCCATGGGTTGCCCATGTAAAGGTCAAGTGGAGGTCAAGCGGACGACCGCCTCCGGCGCGGTGATCGCGGCCGGTGCGGGCGCGGTGTTCGTCGCGCGCGGGCGGCGTACGGTCCGCGGCTGACCCGTGCTTGAATGCCCGCGTGAACGATCTCGACGTGCTCAAGGTGTTCTGCGCGGGCGACGGGCGGTACGGCAACCTCCTGGGCGTCGTGCGGGACGGCAGCAGCTGCCCCGATGACGCGTCCCGGCAGGCACTGGCGGCCGAACTCGGCTACAGCGAGACGGTGTTCGTCGACGACCCCGAGCGCGGGGTCGTCGACATCCGCACCCCCGGCACCCGGATGGCCTTCGCGGGGCACCCGCTCGTCGGGGTCGCGTGGCTGCTGGACATCGAGGAACTGCGGCCGCCCGCGGGCGCCGTATGGGCCCGCGACGACGGCGAGTTCACCTGGATCACGGCCCGGGCCGAGTGGGTCGAGGGCAAGCGGACCGAGCAGTACGCGAGCGCGGCCGAGGTCGAGGCGCTGCCCGCGCCGCCGCCCGGCGAGGGCTGGCTGTACGCGTGGGCCTGGGAGGACGAGCGGGCGGGCCGGATCCGGGCCCGCGGCTTCCCGCGCCGTCCGGACGGGGCCGTCGTGGAGGACGAGGCCACGGGCTCGGCGGCGCTGCTGCTGACGGCCCAGCTGAACCGCGCCCTCAACATCATCCAGGGCGCGGGCTCCCAGATCCTCACCGCCCCGGGCCCGGACGGCACGATCGACATCGGCGGCCGCGTCCGCTTCGCCTCGCCCCGCGCGGGCGGCAACTGAGTACATACCCGGGCCGAGTTCGCGGGGCCCGCGCACCACCGTGGGTGTGCTCGGTGTCCTGCTCACCCTCGGCTGGTACGCCGTGCTGGTCTTCGTGGTGCTCGTCGCCCGGGTGCTCGCCGCGTCCTGAGGGCCGGACCGCCGCCGGGCGGGACGCTTACGCGCTCAGCGGGAACTGGGCGCCCAGTTCGCGGAACACGGCTCCGTTGAAGTCGAAGGCCCGCTTGCACTCGTCGACGATGCGCTGCTTCTCCAGGTCGTCGGCGCCGATCGCGTCCAGCAGTTCGCGGTAGGTCCGCTTGAAGGCGGCCGGGTTGCCGATGGCCTCGAAGACGTAGAACCGCACGCCGTCGCCCTTGCGCTCGAAGCCCCAGGTCCGCTCCGCCTTGTCGCGGATGATCTGCCCGCCGGAGAGGTCGCCGAGGTAGCGGGTGTAGTGGTGGGCGACGTAACCGCCGGGCCACTCGGCGGCGCAGAAGGCCACCCGGTCGGCGTACGCGCGGGTCGCGGGCAGGGCCACCGCGCTCCCGCGCCAGTCGGGGCCGCGCAGGTGGGCCAGGTCGCGCTCGATCTCGGCGACCCGCATCAGCTCCGGCTGGACGAACGGGCCCGCGACCGGGTCGTCGCGGAGGGACTCGGCCGCGTCCTCCAGTGCCCGGTACACGAACCAGAGCTGTTCGGTGTAGCGGGTGTACGCGTCGACGCCGAGCCGGCCGCCGAGCAGGTCGCTCATGAAGGACGAGGTCTCGGCCTCCGTGTGCTGCTCGTGCGAGGCGACGCGGATGACCGTAGAGAAGGCGTCCAAGACGGACCTCCAGAGACCGGGGGCGGGAAGGCGTACGGCCGATCTTTCTACTTAGGCTTACCTAAGTCAATTGGTTACCGACGTCCTGTCGGTAAAACCGTACGCCTTCACCGCCGCCCTGTCAGCGGGTCGTTCTACGGCAGCGTCAGGATGTCCGCTCCGGTGTCCGTCACCACGAGCGTGTGCTCGAACTGCGCCGTGCGCTTGCGGTCCTTGGTGACGACGGTCCAGCCGTCCTTCCACATGTCGTACTCGTGCGTGCCCAGCGTCAGCATCGGTTCGATGGTGAAGGTCATGCCGGGCTCGATGACGGTGGTGGCGTGCGGGCTGTCGTAGTGCGGGACGATCAGGCCGGAGTGGAACGACGTATTGATGCCGTGGCCGGTGAAGTCACGGACCACGCCGTAGCCGAAGCGCTTGGCGTACGACTCGATGACGCGCCCGATGATGTTGATCTGGCGGCCCGGCTTGACCGCCTTGATGGCGCGGTTCAGCGACTCGCGGGTGCGCTCGACCAGCAGGCGCGACTCCTCGTCTACGTCACCGCACAGGTAGGTGGCGTTGTTGTCGCCGTGCACACCACCGATGTACGCCGTGACGTCGAGGTTCACGATGTCGCCGTCGCGCAGCACCGTGGAGTCCGGGATGCCGTGACAGATGACCTCGTTGACGGAGGCGCACAGGGACTTGGGGAAGCCCCGGTAGCCGAGGGTCGACGGGTAGGCGCCGTGGTCGCACATGTACGCGTGCGCGACCCGGTCCAGGGCGTCGGTGGTGACCCCGGGGGCGATCAGCTTCGCGGCCTCCTCCATCGCCCGCGCGGCGATGCGGCCGGCGATGCGCATCGCCTCGATGGTCTCGGCCGTCTGCACCTCCGGTCCGGTGTACGGGGTGGGAGCGGGCTTGCCCACGTACTCGGGCCGGCGGATGTTGCCGGGAACGGAAAGGGCGGGGGAGAGCTCGCCGGGAACGAGCAGTGACTGGCCAGACATGCGAACGAGTGTATCCAGCGCGGATCGGGCAGCATGGCCGCAGAGGAAGGAGCACCGAATGGCTTTGTTCAAGAAGCGCCAGGTGGGCAAACCGGGCGAGTGGTACTACTGCCTCGTCCACAAGAAGGTGGAGGAGGGGCCGGACTGTCCGGCGAAGGACCGGTTCGGTCCGTACGCCACGCCCGAAGAGGCGAACCACGCGATGGAGACCGCCCAGGAGCGGAACCTGGAGTGGCAGAACGACCCGAAATGGAACGACAAGACCCGCGAAGAAGGCGAGAGCGCTCCTTAGGGGCGGGAGGCGCGGGGGAGGGCGTGCGGGCCGGACTACCAGCGGCTGGGCGGCGGGGCGGTCAGCTGTTCGGCCAGCCGCGCCAGCCGGTCCCGGAACCGGCGCGGGCCGCGCTGCGCCGGAACGCCGTTCTCCCCGGCCGCCGCGCTGACCAGGTGCTGCACCGTGTCCAGGTCCAGCCCCTCCGGACCTGTCGGACCCGCCGGACCGGCGCCTTCCGGCACTGGCCCGGACACCGGCACCGGCACCGACAGCGCGTCGTGCGCCAGCGCGCCCAGCTCCCGGTCCCCGCCGTCGAGGGACAGTACGGTCGCCCCCGCGCGCCGCGCGTCGTACACCCGCTCCAGCAGCCCCGCACCGGGCCGCTCCGGAGCCACCACCAGCAGGGTGTGCCCGCGCCCGGCCACCGCCAGCCGACCCAGCCCCACCGACAGGTGCGGCGGCTCCCCGGGCCGCACCCGGTGGCGCACCAGCGTCGGCGCCAGCTGCGGCAGCCCCGACCAGGCGGCCTCGTCCACCAGGTGCGCGGCCAGGTGCCAGGGCTCGTACCCCTCCGTGCCCACCAGCAGCAGCTTCCCGTCGCCCGGGGCCACCGAGCGCCGCAGCGAGGCGGCGAAACGGCGGGCGGCCCCGGGCCACTCCGTACCGGCGAGCACCTCGCGCAGCAGCGCGACCCTGACGGCGTCCATGGGCGGCATCCTGCACCACGGACGGCCCAAGCGGGCGAGGACGGGGGCGGCTCACCCGTTCGGCCTTTCGCTACCCGGCAGTACTCTCGCCCCCATGACTTCCACAGACAGCACCCAGAAGCCCGCCGCGAAGGACCCCTGGGACCTCCCCGACGTCTCGGGCCTCGTCGTCGGCGTCCTCGGCGGCACCGGGGACCAGGGCCGCGGCCTCGCCTACCGGCTCGCCCGGGCGGGCCAGAAGGTGATCATCGGCTCGCGTGCCGCCGACCGCGCCCGGTCCGCCGCCGACGAACTGGGCCTCGGCGTCGAGGGCGCCGACAACGCCGAGTGCGCCCGGCGCAGCGACATCGTGATCATCGCGGTGCCGTGGGACGGCCACGCCAAGACCCTCGAAGGCCTGCGCGAGGAACTGGCGGGCAAGCTCGTCGTCGACTGCGTCAACCCGCTCGGCTTCGACAAGCAGGGCGCGTACGCCCTCAAGCCCGAGGAGGGCAGCGCCGCCCAGCAGGCCGCCCTGCTCCTCCCCGACTCCCGCGTCACCGCGGCCTTCCACCACCTGTCGGCGGTCCTGCTCCAGGACGAGTCGGTCGAGGAGATCGACACCGACGTGATGGTCCTCGGCGAGGTCCGCGCCGACACCGACGTCGTCCAGGCCCTGGCCGCCCGCATCCCCGGCATGCGCGGGGTGTTCGCGGGCCGGCTGCGCAACGCCCACCAGGTCGAGTCCCTGGTCGCCAACCTCATCTCGGTCAACCGCCGCTACAAGGCGCACGCGGGCCTGCGCGTCACGGACGTCTGAGCCACCGGTCCGCCGGACCGCCGTACGGTCCGCCGCACGGGCCGCCGTCAGTCGCGGCGGCCCGTACGCCCCGGACATGACCGCACGTCCCGATGGGGGACACTGGAGGGGCTCGACCCCGATCAGCGTTCCCGAGGAGTTCGACCCATGCCCCGCCTTGCCGTGTTCGCCATCGTGGTCTGCGTCCTGTCCGTCGCCGCGGCCGTCGTCGCCTTCGTCGAAGGAAGCTTCCTCGGCATCATCTGGGTGCTGCTCGCCGGAGTGACCTCCAACATGGCGTGGTTCTACGTGCGCAGGGCCCGGCTCAAGGCCCGGGTCAGCCGCTGACGTCGCAGACGGAGCTGCCGTCCTGCCAGAACATGTACAGCTCCCGGCCGCAGTAGGTCTCCAGGTCCGAGACGCCGAGCTTGCCGAGCACCGCGTTCACGAAGTCGAAGAAGAAACCGTTGACCTCGGGGATCCACAGCAGCGCGAACACCGCGATCAGGCCGAACTGCGCGAGCGGTGCCACCTCTCGGCGGACCTTGTACGAGAGCCAGGGCTCGATCACCCCGTAACCGTCCAGCCCCGGCACGGGCAGGAAGTTCAGGATCGCCGCCGAGACCTGGAGCAGCGCGAGGAAACCGAGCGCGAACCGGAAGGCCAACGGCACCCCGTCCAGCGCGTCCAGCCAGAACGGCGCCGTGCACACGACCGCGAAGGCCACGTTCGTCAGCGGCCCGGCGGCCGAGATCAGGCTGTGCTTCCAACGTCCCTGGATCCGCCCGCGCTCGATGTACACGGCCCCGCCGGGCAGGCCCAGCCCGCCCAGGATCACGAAGATCACCGGGAGCACGATGCTCAGCATCGCGTGGGTGTACTTCAGCGGGTTCAGGGTCAGATAGCCCTTGGCGCCGACGGAGAGGTCTCCGCTGTGCAGGGCGGTGCGGGCGTGCGCGTACTCGTGCAGGCACAGCGAGACGATCCACGCGGACGTGACGAAGAGGAACACCGCGAGCCCCGTGCTCGCCGCGTAACCGGTCCACACGGCCCAGCCGGTGACGCCCATGACCGCGGCGATCCCGAGGAACACCGCACTGATCCGCCGCTCACCGCGGTCACCCTGTTGAACCATGCCCCGAAACCTATCCCAGGGGGTCCGCGGCACCGCCCGCGCGGCGGCCCACCGCGAAATCCCGGTGGGTTCGCGCTCCGGGCCGGTGACAATGGGCCGGTGCGTTACGCGATTCTCGGCAGTGCCCAGGCAGTCCGCGGCGACGGAACACCCGTCGCCCTCGGCGGAGCACGCCTGCGCGCGCTCCTGACCGCGCTCGCGCTGCGCCCGGGGCGGTCGGTCACCGCCGAGGTCCTGGTGGACGAGGTGTGGGGTGCGGACCCGCCCCAGGACGCCTCCGGCGCCCTGCAGGCCTTGATCGGGCGGCTGCGCCGGGCCGCCGGGCACGACGCCGTCGCCTCCGGGGGCGGCGGCTACCGGCTCACCGCCGAACGCGACGACATCGACCTCTACCGCTTCGACCGCCTCGCCCGCGCCGCCGCCCGGCACCTGGAGACCGCCGAGCCGGACCGGGCCGCCGAGCTGTACGACGAGGCCCTCGCGCTGTGGCGCGGGCCCGCCCTCGCGGACCTGCCGGACGCGGCCGCCGAGGCCGCGCGCTGGGAGTCCGTACGGCTGGACGCGCGCCGGGGCCGCCTCGCCGCCGCCCTCGCCCTGGGCGAAGCGGAGCGGGCGCTGCCCGAACTGGCCGCCCTGAGCGCCGAACTGCCCCTGGACGAGCCCCTGCACGTCCTGCGGATCCGGGCCCTGCGCGACGCGGGCCGCACCGCCGAGGCCCTGGACGCCTACGACGGCGTACGGCGTGACCTCGCCGCCCGGCTCGGCACCGACCCGGGACCCGCGCTGCGCGCCCTGCACTCCCAACTGCTGGCCCCGGCGCCCGCCGCGCCCGCCCCGGTGGCCCCGGAGACCGCCCCGGAAAGGTCCGCCCCGGCCGTCCCGGCGGGCAACCTCCGGGCCCGCCTCACCACCTTCGTCGGCCGTGAGGACGACATCCGGGTCATCGGCGAGGACCTCGCCCGGGCCAGGCTGGTCACCCTCCTCGGCCCCGGCGGAGCGGGCAAGACCCGGCTGTCCCAGGAGGCCGCCGAGGCCCACGCGGGCGGCGCCGGGGGGAGCGACTGGCCCGACGGGGCCTGGCTCGTCGAACTCGCCCCGGTCGAGGACCCCGAGGACGTACCCGAAGTCGTCCTCGCCGCGCTCGGCGCCCGCGAGACCAAGCTGCGCGGAGCCGCCGCCGAGGAACTGCGCGTACTCACCGGCCAGACCGGGGAGCAGCCCCTGCAGCGGCTCGCCGAACACTGCTCCGGGCGCCGCCTGCTCCTTCTGCTGGACAACTGCGAACACGTCATCGGAGCCGCCGCCGAACTGGCCGAGCGGCTCCTCACGCACTGCCCGGGCGTACGGATCCTGGCCACCAGCCGTGAACCCCTCGGGGTGCCGGGGGAGGTCCTGCGGCCCGTGGAACCGCTGCCCGACCCGATGGCCCTGCGCCTGTTCTCGGAGCGTGGCGCCGCCGCGCGCCCCGGTTTCACCGCGGATGACGATCCGGCCGCCGGCGCCGAGATCTGCCGCCGCCTGGACGGGCTGCCGCTGGCGATCGAGCTGGCGGCGGCGCGGTTGCGGCTGCTCACCCCGCGCCAGATCGCGGACCGGCTGGACAACCGGTTCCGGCTGCTGACCGGCGGGAGCCGTACGGTGCTGCCCCGGCAGCAGACCCTGCGCGCGGTGGTCGACTGGTCCTGGGACCTGCTGGACGCGTCCGAACGTACGGTCCTGCGCCGGCTCTCCGTCTTCGCGGGCGGCTGCGACCTCACCGCCGCCGAAGCGGTCTGCGCCGGACCCGACGCCCCCGCGGCCAACACCCACGCCGGCACCAACAGCAACACCAGCACCAGCACCAGCACCAGCACCAGCACCAGCAACACCGGTATCGACGTCGCCGACACCCTCGGTGCTCTGGTGGACAAGTCCCTGGTCGTCGCCACCCCGGCCCCCGAGGGGGACATGCGCTACCGGCTCCTGGAGACCGTCGGCGAGTACGCCGCCGAGCGGGCCGCCGAGGTCCCCGCCGACCGCGCCGCCACCGAACTCCGCCACCTCGCCCACTACCGCGAACTCGCCCGCACCACCGACCCGCTGCTGCGCGGCCGCGGCCAGCTGGCCGCCACCCGACGGCTCGCCACCGAGTACGAGAACCTGCGCAGCGCGCTGCGCCGGGCCGTCGCCGCCCGCGACGTCGGCGAGGTCATGTGCCTGGTCCACTCCCTGTCCTGGTACTGGCAGATGCAGGACCTGCGCGTCGAGATGCGCCACTGGGCCGACGCCGCCGCGGCCCTGGGACCCGACCCCTTCCGGCCGCCGTTCACCCCCGCCCCGCCCGTCCACGAACAGATCGTCGACACGCCCCCGCCCTACACCGGGGAACTGCTCACCGAGGGCTGGCGCGGCATCCGGCTGATCCAGCTCGCCGCCCGCGACCACAGCAACGAGAGCTGGCACTCGCCCTCGGTGCGCCCCGGGATCGAGGCCGTCGTCGCCACGTACTCGCCGGGCCTGCCCCAGGCCTGCCGCAACCCCGGCGCCCTGTGGACCTACGCCCTGATGATCTACGGCGACCCGGAGCTGCTGCGCCGGAGCATCGACGAGACCGTGGAGGCCACCCGGGGGCTCGGCTACCGCTGGGAACTGGCCGCCGCCCTCCAGCTGCGCGCCAACATCTTGGCCAACCGCGCCGACTGGGCCGGGAACGCTGCCCGCGACGCCGAGGAGAGCCTGGCGATCTACCAGGACCTGGGCGACGACTGGGGCTGTGCGGAGGCCCTTTCCGCCCGGGCGGAGTCCCGGGAGAAACGCGGCGAGTACACCCTGGCCGCCGAGGACTACACGGCCGCCATCGGGCACGCCGAACGGCTGGGCGCCAAGGGCCAGGTCCTGGTGCTGCGGGTGCGCATGGCCGGGGTCTTCCTGGAGAACGGCGAGGGCCAGCGGGCCGAGGAACTGCTCGTCGGGGCCCTCGAAGCCAACCGGAGCGTGCGCAACGAGGCCAAGCCCGCGGCCCGGATGTTCCTCGCGACCCGCTACGGCAGCACCGGCCGGGTCCCCGAGGCCCGCGCCCAGCTCCAGGTGCTGCGCGAGGAGTTCGCGTACGGCGCCTACGCCATCTTCGACGGGTTCCTGCGCGGCATGCTGGCCTGGCTGGACAACGAGGAGGGCAAGTACGCGGACAGCCTGGTCCAGGTCAGGTCGGCGCTGAACGCCGCGCTGGACCCGCTCACCCTGATGGTCGCGCCGCAGATGCCCGCGGTGCACCTGCTGACCGCGGCCGACGCCCTCGCCGGACTCGGCGGCGAGGAGCAC
The DNA here is from genome assembly GCF_030063135.1 of Streptomyces sp. G-G2. Classification (GTDB taxonomy): domain Bacteria; phylum Actinomycetota; class Actinomycetes; order Streptomycetales; family Streptomycetaceae; genus Streptomyces. The sequence continues at coordinate 71,279 of NZ_JASISO010000023.1, read as the reverse complement.
GCCCGGGAAGCGGCGCGGCTGCTCGGCGCCTACCGGGCCCTGCTGCCGGACGGCCATGTGCCCGTCTCCACCGAACGGGAAAGCTCCGCCAGGGCCGAGGAGAAGGCGCGGGCGGAGCTGGGTGACGCCGCGTACGAGGCGGCGCGCGCCGAAGGCGGCGGCCTCACTGTGGAGGAGGCCACCGCCCTCGTCTGATCCTGCGGCAGAGCCGGGACGCGATCCGGTGCTGCCCGGATCAGGTCCTCAGGTCTTGTTGCGGAACTTGCGGACCGCGATCGGCATGGTCACCGCGGTGATGCCCACCGACCAGGCCAGGGTGATCCACACGGAGTTGCCCATCGGGGTGCCGTTGATCAGGGCGCGGGCCGCGTCGGCGAGGTTGGACAGCGGGTTGTAGTCGGTGAAGGACTGCAGCCAGCCGGGCATCGTCGTCGGCGGGGCGAAGATCGAGCTGCCGAACTGGAGCGGCATCAGGACCAGCATCGCCATGCCCTGGACGGCCTGCGCGGTCTTCATGGTGAGACCGAGCAGGATGAAGATCCACATCAGGGAGGCGCCGAAGACGGCCGCCAGACCGATGGACAGGAGCAGGTCCAGGACCGAGGTCTTGATGGACAGTCCCAGGGTGAAGCCGACGACGAGCAGGATCGCGATGGCGACCATCATGCGGCCGACCTCGACCACGATCTTGGCGATGAGCACCGAGGAGCGGGCGATCGGCATGGACCGGAAGCGGTCCATCACGCCCTTCTTGAAGTCGTCGTTGACGCCGGTGCCGACGCCCATCGCGATGTTCATGCCCATCATGGCCATCAGGCCGGGGACGACGTAGTTGACGTACTCCTGCTGGTTTCCCTTGCCGGAGATCGCGCCGCCGAAGACGAACACGAACAGCAGCGTGAAGATGATCGGCATCAGCAGGACGTCGAACATCGACTCGGGGTCCTGCTTGATCTGCAGGACGTTGCGGCGGGCCAGCGCGCCGATGTGGCGCAGGTGGGCGCGCAGGCCCAGGCGGCCTTCGTCGCTCGCGGCGGGCGGTCCGGAGACCGGGGCGGTGCGGGTGGGGGTGGGCTTCGTGGTGACGGTGCTCATGCCGCGACCTCCTCGGTCTGGTGGGCGTCGACGGTGGTGGCCTTGTGGCCGGTGATGGAGAGGAAGACCTCGTCGAGGCTGGGCAGGTAGGTGCCCAGGTCGGCGATGGCGTAGCCGCGGGAGGCCAGCAGGCCGACCACCGCGGTCAGCTGCTCGTCGCTGAGGATCGGGACCAGCAGCACGCCCTCGTCCGGCACCGCCTGGGAACCGGCGACGCCGTCCAGGCCGGTCTCGGCGAGCGAGCGGGCCATGCCCGGCAGGTCGGCCGGGTCCGCGGGGCGGATCTTCAGGGTGCGGCCGCCGACGCGGGCCTTCAGCTCGTCGACCTTGCCGGTCGCGATGACCTTGCCGTGGTCGATGACCGTCAGCTCGCTGGCGAGCTGCTCGGCCTCCTCCATGTACTGGGTGGTGAGCAGGACAGTCGCCCCCTCGGCGACCATCCGCTGCACCTCGTCCCACACCTCGTTGCGGGTACGGGGGTCCAGACCGGTGGTCGGCTCGTCCAGGTAGAGCACGGCCGGGCTGCCGATCATGGACGCGGCGAGGTCCAGGCGGCGCCGCATGCCGCCGGAGTAGTTCATGACGGCCTTCCTGGCCGCCTCGGTCAGCGAGAACCGCTCCAGCAGCTCGTCCGCGCGGCGGCGGGCGTCCTTGCGGGAGAGGTCGAGCAGCCGCCCGATCATGTAGAGGTTCTCCCAGCCGGAGAGCTTCTCGTCGACCGAGGCGTACTGGCCGGTCAGGCCTATGGTGCGGCGCAGCTGCCGCGGCTGGCGGACCACGTCGAAGCCCGCGACGACCGCGGTGCCGGAGTCCGGGACGATCAGCGTGGAGAGGCAGCGGACCAGGGTGGTCTTCCCGGCGCCGTTCGGGCCGAGCACCCCGAGGACCGTGCCCTCGCGGACATCGAGGTCCACGCCGTCCAGGGCCTTGGTCTCGCCGTAGTGCTTGACCAGTCCCCGTACTTCCACCGCGTGGGTGCCGTGTGCCCCACGGCCGGGGGTGTTGTCGTTTCGCGTCATGTCCACCATGGGACCAGACGTCACTGACAAAGCACCGACAGCCGACCGACAGCCCGCTGTCGGCGGGCTGTCGGTCCTGTGGCCGCGGGGGACCGTCAGTGGACGGCGTGTTCCTCCAGCGGGAACGTTCCGCCGACCACGTCCTCGGCGAAGGCCTTCGCCGCGTCCGTCATCGTCGCCCGCAGGTTCGCGTACTGCTTGACGAAGCGCGGCATCTTCCCGCCGGTCAGCCCCATCATGTCCGTCCACACCAGGACCTGGGCGTCGCACTCGGACCCGGCCCCGATCCCCACCGTCGGGATGTGCAGCGACCGGGTGACCTCGGCGGCCAGCTCGGCGGGCACCAGCTCCAGCACCACCGCGAAGGCACCCGCGTCCTGCGCCGCCTTCGCGTCCCGCAGCAGCTGGTGCGCGGCCTCGTCCCCGCGTCCCTGCACCCGGTATCCCATGGCGTTCACGGACTGCGGGGTCAGCCCCAGGTGGGACATGACCGGGATGCCGGACTGCACGATCAGCTCCGTCTGGGCCAGCGAACGCTCGCCGCCCTCCAGCTTGACCGCACCGACCCCGGCCTCCTTGACCAGGCGGGTGGCACTGCGCAGCGCCTGGACCGCGCCTTCCTGGTACGAGCCGAACGGCAGGTCGCCGACGATCAGGGCCCGGCTGGTGCCCCGTACGACGGCCGCGGAGAGCAGGGTCATCTCGTCCATCGTCACGGGGACGGTGGTCTCGTATCCCAGGTGACAGTTGCCCATCGAGTCGCCGACGAGCATGACCGGGATCCCGGCCTCGTCGAAGACGGACGCCGTCATCGCGTCGTAGGCGGTGAGCATGGGCCACTTCTCGCCGCGCTCCTTGGCGAGAGTGAGGTCCCGGACGGTGATGCGCCTGCTGCCCTTGCCCCCGTAGAGCGTGGCCGTCTGACGGGGTTCGCGGGCAGGCGAAACGGCATGCGTCATTGCAACTGCTCCTTGTGTCATCTCGAGGCGCCCTCACGGCGTCCCCGGACTCACCCACCATGGTGGCACCACCGCGGCCCGCGGCGGAAGTACCGCGGTGACCGGTCCGTCACACTTCGGCCCGGTCGCGGACGCGCCCCAGCCCCCCGCGAGGCGCGCCCGAGCCAATGTGCGCGTTTCGTGACAAGCGGAACCTTCGCCGTACGGTCGTTCGTCCTCCGAGATGTACATGCCGGGACGGACGGCATGCATGGCTCCCGACATCGCCTAGGGTCAATGGGCGGGGACGGAGCGCGAGCACGGCAGTGAGGGCATGGGTATGGCACAGGCGTACATGACGGAGACGGGGAACGGCGGCTCGGAGCCTGAGCCCTCCGGATCCGGACTCCGGCGCCGACTGGCCGACCTGCGCAAGGACCCGGGGATCTGGAGGCGCGGCATCGTGACCGCGGCCTTCGCCGCCCTGATCGCACTCGTGATGGTCTTCCACGCCCGGCTGCCCAATGACGTCGGCAACCTCGGCAGCCTCACCGAGACCTTCCTGCCCTGGCTGGGCATCCCCGTGGTCCTGCTGCTGGTCATCGGCGTCGTCCGGAAGTCCGCGACCGCGCTGATCATGATCGTGGTGACGTCGGTGGTCTGGGTGAACTTCTTCGGCGGTCTGATCACCGACAAGTCCGGCTCCGGCGGCAACCTCACCGTCGCCACCCACAACGTCGACGCCGACAACCTCGACCCGCTCGGCACCGGTCAGTCCGTGGCGAAGTCCGGAGCCGACGTACTGGCCCTGACCGAGCTGAAGGCGGCCGCGGTCCCGGTCTACGAGAAGGCGCTGGCCGGGACGTACAAGTACCACGCCGTCGAGGGCACGGTCGGCGTGTGGAGCAAGTACCCGCTGTCCTCCAGCAAGGCCGTCGACATCAAGATGGGCTGGACCCGCGCCATGCGGACCACCGTGGACACCCCCTTCGGCCAGGTCGCGGCCTACGTCGCCCACCTGCCCTCGGTCCGGGTGAAGCTGAACGCGGGCTTCACCGCCACCCAGCGCGACAACAGCGCCGGTGCGCTCGGCGCCGCGCTCGCCGGTGAACCGCTGAAGAAGGTCCTCCTGCTCGGCGACCTCAACGGCACCATGAACGACCGCGCCCTGTCCGAGGTCACCTCGCAGATGCGCTCCACCCAGGGCGCGGCGGGCGACGGCTTCGGCTTCAGCTGGCCGTCCCAGTTCCCGATGGCCCGGATCGACCAGATCATGGTCCGCGGGATCAGGCCCGAGGCCTCCTGGACCCTGCCGCGCACCGGCAGCGACCACCTCCCGATCGCGGCCCGGGTCACGGTCAGGCCGTAGCCGGTCCGCCGCGGGACGCACGGACACGGACGCCGGTGCCCCGGCCGCCTCCACGGGAAGCGGCCGGGGGGCACCGGCGTCCGTACGTCCTGGACCGGCCCTACGCCTGTTCGCGCCAGCCGTTGGTGATCGGCAGGCGGCGGTCCTTGCCGAAGCCCTTCGCGGAGATCTTGGTGCCCGGCGGGTACTGCCGGCGCTTGTACTCCGCCGTGTCCACCATCCGCAGGATCTTCGCGACGAGTCCGGCGTCGTACCCGGCCGCCACGATCGCCTCCAGGCCCTGGTCCCGGTCGACGTACAGCTCCAGGATCGCGTCGAGCACCGGGTAGTCCGGCAGCGAGTCCGTGTCCACCTGGCCGGGGCGCAGCTCCGCGCTCGGCGGCTTCTCGATGGACGCGAGCGGGATCGGCGGGGTCTCGCCGCGCTCCTCGGCGGCCCGGTTGCGGTACCGGGCGAGCCGGAAGACGTCCGTCTTGTAGACGTCCTTGATCGGGCCGTAGGCGCCGACGGAGTCGCCGTAGAGGGTCGAGTAGCCGACGGCCAGCTCGGACTTGTTGCCCGGGGCCAGCACGATGTGGCCCTCCTGGTTGGAGACCGCCATCAGCATGGTGCCGCGCAGCCGGGACTGGAGGTTCTCCTCGGCCAGCCCCGTCAGGCCCAGCGAGTTCATGTACGCGTCGAACATCGGCTCGATCGAGACGGTCCGCAGGTGCAGGCCGGTGCGCTCGGCCAGCCCGGCCGCGTCGCCCTTGGAGTGGTCCGAGGAGTACTTCGAGGGCATCGAGATGCCGTACACGTTCTGCGCGCCGATCGCGTCGCAGGCGATCGCGGCGACGAGCGCGGAGTCGATGCCGCCGGAGAGACCGATCAGGACCGAGCGGAAGCCGTTCTTCTTCACGTACGCGCGCAGCCCCACGACCAGCGCGTCGTAGATCTCCTCGTCGTCGTCGAGCCGCTCGGCGTACCCGCCCGGGACCACGGGCTCGTACGGCTCCACCGGCTCCTCGGACAGGATCACCCGGTCGATCCGCATCCCGTCGTCCACCACGCCCTCGGCCGGGGTCGCCGAGGCGGCGGGCAGGTCCAGGTCGACCAGCACGCAGCCCTCGGAGAACTGCGGGGCGCGCGCGATCACCTCGCCGTCCTTGTCGACGACGATCGAGTCGCCGTCGAAGACCAGCTCGTCCTGGCCGCCGATCATCGCCAGGTAGGCGAGGGTGCAGCCCGCTTCCTGGGCGCGCTTGCGGACCAGTTCGAGGCGCAGGTCGTCCTTGTTGCGCTCGTAGGGGGAGGCGTTGACCGAGACCAGCAGGCCCGCCCCGGCGGACCGGGTGGCCGGGACCCGGCCGCCGTCCTGCCAGAGGTCCTCGCAGATGGCCAGGGCCACGTCCACGCCGCGCACCCGGATCACCGGCTGGGTGTCGCCCGGCACGAAGTACCGGAACTCGTCGAAGACGCCGTAGTTGGGCAGGTGGTGCTTGGCGAAGCGGAGCGCGACCTTCCCGCCGTACAGGACGGCGGCCGCGTTCTCCGGGGAACCGGCCGGGCGGCCGAACCGGGGCACGGCCTTCTCGGTCCGGTCGAGGTAGCCGACGATCACCGGCAGCTCGCCGAAGCCCTCGGCGGCCAGCCGCTCCGCGAGGGCGCTCAGCGCGGCGCGCGAGGCGTCGACGAAGGACCCGCGCAGGGCGAGGTCCTCGACGGGATATCCGGTCAGCACCATCTCGGGGAACGCCACCAGGTGGGCGCCCTGCTCGGCGGAGTGCCGGGTCCAGTGGACGACCGAGTCGGCGTTCGCGGCGATGTTGCCGACGTGCGAGTCGATCTGATTCAGAGCGAGGCGAAGTTGAGGCACGGGACCAGTGTAATCGTCTTTCTGACGCGATGTCCTGGGACCCCCGTGCGCATCCCAGGACGGCGGCCTCGGATCGGGCCGGAGTAGATCCGAGCGGATCAGCCGAGCGTGCCGCTCCAGATGGCACCCTCGTACTCGCCGATGTTCGGAGCGATCTCGAACTGGATGCCCTTGGCGCCCTCGGACAGGCCGAAGGCGAAGACGGCGGTGGCCGACTGGCCCGGCAGCAGCGAGCCGGAGAACGGCTTCTCCACCCTGACGTCGTACATCCGCTTCGACTCCAACCCCTTCTCGTCACGGGCGGACGGCAGGGCGGATCGCAGCTCGACCTTCTCCGAGGCGTTGTTGACGATGGTGACGGTCACCTTCGCCGCGAACGTCGGGCGGTCCGGGTCGTACTTGTTGGGCTCCGGGGCGTAGCCGGTGGCCTCCTTGACGGTGACCTCGACCCCGTCGTCGTAGCGGTAGGTCTGGCCGAAGGGCAGCGCCGAGGTCTTGCCGGGGACGTCGGGCTTGGTGCTCGGGCCGGGGCTCGGGTCCGTGCGGGGCCGGGACCAGGGCTCGCTGCGGGACGGCGGGAGGCCCTTGTTGGCCTGGTCGTCGATGCCCTTGGCGATCTTCACGGTGAGGAAGGCGCCGACCCCGGCCGCGCACAGGCCGAGGACGCCGAGCACGGTCCCGCTGATGGCCAGAGCCTTGTACGGAGCCCCCCTGGATCCCTGGACCATGCCCGCGATGCCGAGGCCGATGGCGACCAGCGCGAGCAGGGCGCCCGCCCAGAAGAAGAAGGGGATGAAGCCGACGGGCACGCTGATGACGCCGAGCACCAGTGCGGCGATGGCCATGCCGTTGCTGGAAGGGGCCTGCGGGGTGCCCGGGTAGGGGAACTGGGCGTAGCCGCCGGGCGGCTGGCCCCACGGGTTCGCGGGCGGCTGCGGCGGCGACTGGGGCTGGGGCTGCCGGCCGGGTATGCCGGACCCGGCCGGGCCGCCCGCCGTCGGCGGTCCGAAGGGGGAGGGCGAGGGCGGCGCGAAGGGGGAGGGCGCGGGCGTCGGCGGCGTCGTCACGGTGGGCGTCGGCGCGGGCGCGATGGTGGACTCGGGCGTCGGCCCGGACGTCGGCTCGGGCGCGGGGGCGGGCGCTGGGGCGGACGTGGGCGCGTCCTCGGGCTCGGACGGGTTCGAGGGCTTGCTCAGGTCCAACGGAAATCCTCAGGTGATCGGGTGAAGGTGCGGCGCGTGATCTTCAAGCCTGCCACGTGCCGCACCCCCCGCCCAAGCCGATTCCGGGCTGCTACCGGCTAGCGCTGGTAGCCGAGCACCGTCATCATCCCGGCCTCCGAGTGGTAGACGTTGTGGCAGTGCAGCATCCACAGCCCCGGGTTGTCGGCGTCGAAGTCGGCCGTCAGCGTCCCGCCGGGCAGGATCGCCGCCGTGTCCTTGCGGGCCCCGCCGGGCCGCCCGCCGAGCGCGAAGGTGTGCCCGTGCAGGTGCAACGGGTGCCACATCGTGGTGGAGTTCTCGAACTCCAGCCGGACCCGGTCACCTGCCGTCACCGGATGCCGCTGGTCCGGTGCGTACGGCCGCCCGTCGAAGGCCCAGTCGTACGCCGCCATGCCGCCGGTCAGCTTGATCCGCAGCGTCCGGTCGGGCTCGCGGGCGGCGAGGGCGGCCGGTTCCGCCGCCCGCAGCCGGTCGGCGGTCAGCGGCGGGCCGGCCAGTTCGGCGGGCCGGGTCGCGGCGGTGGGCGCGGCCCCCGTCCCGGTGCGCAGCAGCGCGAGGGCCGAGGCCGCCGCGCCCTTGCCCTCGGCCAGCGCGGTGAGCGGGAACACCCCGTCCCCCGCGGTGACGAGTACGTCGTACCGCTCGCCCATGCCGATGAGCAGGGAGCCCGTCTTCGTGTGCTCGACCGGGAAGCCGTCCGTGTGCGTGACCGTCAGTTCGTGGCCGCCGAGGGCGATCCGGAAGGCGGTGTCCCCGCCCGCGTTGACGATCCGCAGCCGGATCCGGTCGCCGGGGCGGGCGGCGAAGGACGGCGGATCCTGCGGGACCCGCCCGTTGACCAGGTAGTGCGGGTGGGCGACATCACCCGTGTCCTTGCCGAGCACGGGGCTGCCCTCGCCGCCCATCAGCATGCGGGAGGGCCCGGCGGGGGCGCCGGGCGTGGCGGGCGGCGCCGACATGGCGCCCATGTCGTGGCCCGCGTGCCCGCCGCCGCCCGTGCTGGTGCCCCTACCCGTACCCGTACCCGTGCCCATGCCCTTGCGCAGCTCGGCGAGGACGGCGTCCGGGGTGGAGCCGTCGACCCCGTCGAGCCAGTCGTCCAGGACCACCACCCACTCCTTGTCGTAGGCGAGCGGCTCCTTCGGGTCCTCGACGATCAGCGGCGCGTACAGCCCGCGGTCCTGCTGGACCCCGGAGTGCGGGTGGAACCAGTACGTCCCCGGGTGCGGGACCGCGAAGCGGTAGTCGAAGGCCGCGCCCGGGGCGATGTCCCGCTGGGTCAGCCCGGGCACCCCGTCCATGTCGTTGCGCAGGGCCAGGCCGTGCCAGTGCAGGGAGGTGGCCTGGGGGAGGTGGTTGGCCAGGGTCAGGGCGAGGGTGCCGCCCGCGGTGACCCGGACCTCCTGGCCCGGCAGCCGGTCGCCGTAGGCCCAGGACCGTACGGTCAGGCCCGCGCCGAGGTCCAGCGGGGTCGCGGTGGCGGTCAGCCGGACCGTGGTGACCGGGCCGGTGGCCTTGCGGGCGGCCTCGGCGGCCCGGACCTCGGGCCCGGCGGGGTCGACGTAGCCGCCGGGGGTGCGCGGGGGCGCGGCGGCGGATCCGTGGCCCATGGACGCGTGGTCCATGCCGGAGCCCGTACCGGAGCCGCTGGAACAGGCGCCGAGCAGCGCGGTTCCGGCGACGGCGACGGAAGCGCCGAGGAGCGCGCGCCGGGCGGGGGCCGGGGCGGAGGGCGGGGCGGGGACGCGGGCGGACGAAGGGGACTGCGTGGAGTGCTTGGAGCGCATGGAGACGCACCTCGTGGGTGTGGTGACGCGTGAGTGGTGGGCGCCGTCTGCCGTCGTCCCGCGGGCGTGCGGGAGGGACGGCGGGGCCCGCCCTATACGCGCAGCACGGCCAGCCGGGTGAGGAGTTCGCGCGCCGACGGCGGATCGGGGCCGCCGTGGGCCCGGCCCGGCCGGGCCGCGAGGGGTGCGGGCGGTCCCGCCGCCGTACGGGCGAGGGCGAGCACGGTCAGCAGGGTGATCCCGGCCAGCAGTACGGCGAGGCACACCGCCATCGGGTCCATCGCCATCCGGCCGTCCGGCACCCGGGCCACGGGGGCCCCGGACCCGGCCACGGGGGCCGCGGGCCCGGCGGCGGGGGCCCGGGGGTCCGGCGCGACCCGGTGCTCCGCCGTCAGCGCGGCTGTCGCGGACATCCCCGTCATCCCGGCCGCCGCGGTCGTCGCCGCCCCGTGGGCAACGGAGTGGGCGGCCGGTGCGTCCTGCCCGGTGTGCGAGCCCTTCGGATGACCCAGCGTGTGCATGGTGACGATGCCCAGCAGCAGCACGGCGAGCAGCGCCGCCCGGGACCACCGGGCGGCTCGCGTGGCTGAGGGTGCGGGGCGCGTCATGCCGGAAACCCTACCCCGGGTGGGTATCCGATGATCGGATCGGCTCCGCCCTTGTTTAGGATTGGTCCCACTATGTCCCCCCATGGCACACGGCGCGTAGCCGCCCTCATCGGCCTCGGCGCCGCCGCCTACACGGCGTGGGTGCTCGAAGTCGTCCTGTCCACCGGCCTCAACCCCATCGAGACCTACGTCAGCGAACTCGCCGCCCAGGACCAGCCGCTCGGCGGCCTCTTCCGGGCCACCGACTTCACGGCGGGCCTCCTGGCCTTCGTGGGCGGCCTGTTCGCCCTGCTCCGGCTCCGCGCGCACGCCGCGTCCCGCCGCCCCTGGGCGGTCGTCGGCTGGGCGGGCGTCACCCTCTTCGGCGCGGCCACCGCCGCCGACGCCTGGCTGCCGCTCAGCTGCACCCCCACCGTGGACCCCGAATGCGCCGCCCGCGAGACCGCCGGCCTGGTCCCCGCCACCCACCAGGCCCACGCCATCAGCAGCAGCCTGGCCATGACCGGCGCCCTCGTCGGCATCGTCGCGCTCACCGTCGCCGCCCGCCGCTACGGCTGGTGGGCCCCGCTCGCCCGGTACGGGCCGGTGCTCGTCGCCCTCGAACTCCTGGCCACCGTCTGGACCCTGGGCGCCATCGCCCTGTTCACCGCCGGGCGCGGAACCTGGGCGCTCGGCGCGGGCCAGCGGCTCCAGGTGCTGTTCGTCGCGGTCTGGCTCGGCCTGCTCGCGCACTCCGTCCACGAGGAGCGCCGCACGTGAGCGGCGCGCGGGGAGCGGGGAGAGCGGCGCCGTCCGCGTACGAGGGGTTCGTCCGATCCGCCGACGGGGTCCCGGTGCACCTGGTCGTGGAGGGCCGGGGCCCGGTCTGCGTGCTCGGCGCCGGGCTCGGGCTCGGCTGGTTCGACTGGGACCCGGTGGTGGCGCTGCTGGCCCCGTACCGCACCGTCGTCCGCTACGACCGCCCCGGCCACGGGCTCAGCGGGCCCGCCGCCGCGCCGCCGACCGCCACGGGCGAGGCCCGTCGCGTCGCCGGGCTGCTGGACGCCCTCGGCCCGGCGGGCCGGGATCCCGTCACCGTCGTCGGCCACTCGATGGGCGGGTTCCACGCGGAGGCCTTCGCCCGGCTGTACCCGGCCCGGACCGCCGCCCTGGTCCTGGTCGACACCAGCGTCGAGGAGGACCCCCGCCCGCCCCGGCTCCCGGCCGCCGTGCGCGAGCGCGCCGCCGTCGCGCTGGGCCGGGCGCTGACCGCCGCCGGGCTGCCCGCCGCGCTCGGCCCGCTGGTCCGCCGCGCCGGGATCAGGGCCTCCCGGACCGGCGGCGCCGACCCGGCCGCGCGGGACCTCGTACGCCGCTGCTACCGCACCGGCCGGGTCTGGCAGGGGGCGCTGCTGGAGAACTCCCGCTACCCCGACCTGGCCGCCGAGGTCCTGGCCCTGCGCGCCGAACGCCCGCTGGGCGCGCCCGTCACCGTCCTCGCGGGCTACGACGGCTCGGCGCGCCCCGGCGCCCTGCGCTGGCTCGCCCGCCAGGCCGCCCTCGCCGACCGCCTCGGCGCCCGCTTCGAGGTCGCGGACCCCTCGGGCCACCTGGTCATGCTGGACCGCCCGGACCAGGTGGCCCGGGCGGTCCGCGCAGCGTCGACGGCCTAGTGCTGTGGCCGGTCACGGCACTAGCCGCGTGCGTAGACCTTCTCGGCCCAGAGCGCTATCTGCTCCTCCGACAGGTGCCGGGCCAGGTCGGCCTCGCTGATCATCCCGACCAGCTTCTTGTCCTTGATGACCGGCAGCCGCCGGATCTGGTGGCTCTGCATCTCGTCCAGCACCTCGGACACGTCCGCGCCCGCGTCGATCCAGCGGGGAGTGCCCTGGGCCATGTCCCCGGCCGTGATCCTGGCCGGGTCGTGGCCCTTGGCCACGCACCCCACCACGATGTCCCGGTCCGTGAGGATGCCGCAGAGCCGTTGGTCGGTGTCGCTGATCGGGAGCGCGCCCACGCCCAGGCGGGCCATCAGCTGCGCGGCCCGGTCAAGGGTCTCGGTGGCGGGGATCCACTGGGCCCCGGCGTGCATGATCTCTCCGGCGGTGGTCATCGCGTCAACCTCCTGAGCGCGCCGGTTCGCCGGGCGCGGGTGCGTCCGTAGCGGCGCCGCCCGTCCATCCTGGGTCACCCGTTCGGCGGGCGCGAGCGCACGCGGCCGTACGGGTGATAACGCGCCCGTACGGCCCGTCCCGCGGCCCGGCCGCACGGCCCGTCCCCTACGGGCGCGGCGCGGCCCCGCGCCGGCGGAGCATGTCCGCCATCAGTGACAGCTCCGACTGCTGGGACTCGACCATGCCCTGCGCCAGCTTCTGCTCGGCCGGGGTCCGGCACAGCGTCGCGCAGCCGCGCGCCATCGCGACGCCGCCCTTGTGGTGGTCGGTCATCAGCTGGAGGTAGAGGACCTCCGCGTCCCGGCCCTGGGCGCCGGTCAGCTGCGCCAGCTCCTCCTTGGTGGCCATCCCGGGCATCAGCGCGCCGGGCTTGGCCGGGACCCCGCCCATGGCGTGCCCCGGCATGTCACCCATGCCCTCCATGCCCGCCATGCCGGCCGTGTCGCCGCCGCTCATCCAGGCCATCGGCGGATCGGCGGGCGTCACCTTCGGCAGCCCCCACATGTCCAGCCAGCCCAGCAGCATCCCGCGCTGGTTCGCCTGCGTGTTGGCGATGTCGTAGGCCAGGCCGCGCACGGCCTCGTCCTGGGTCCGGTCGCGCACGATGAACGACATCTCCACCGCCTGCTGGTGGTGCACCGCCATGTCCCGGGCGAACCCCGCGTCCGGGGAGGACACGGCGGGCACCCGGCCGCCGTCGTCCGTCCCGCCCGGGGAGTTCCCGTTCGCCGCCGCGATCATCGTCGCCCCGGCCGCGAAGATCAGGGCCAGGAAGACCGCGCCGAGCGCCGCCCAGTACGTGCGGCTCACTTCTGGTCCAGGCCGCTCGTGCAGGCCGCGCCGGGTTCGGGGGTCTGCGCGCCCTGGACGTACGTACTGAAGAACGTGTCCACGCGCGGGTCCGTCGCCTTGTCCACGGTGAGCTGCTTGCCCCACGCGCTCAGCATGATCGCGCCGGACTGTTCCTTGTCCGGGCTCATCAGCGTGTACGGGGTCTTGGCCACCTTCGCCGCGAGCGCGTCCACATCGGCCTTGGCGGCCTTGTCGCTGTACGTGACCCAGACCGCGCCGTGCTCCAGCGAGTGAACCGCGTTCACCTCGGGCAGCGGGTTCTTGTACACGTCGCCGTTGCAGTTCATCCAGCGCGGGTTGTGGTCCCCGCCGACCGGCGGGTTCATCGGGTACTTCACCGGGGTTTCCACGTGCTGGCGGCCCAGCTTCTTCGCGTCCCAGCTCGCCACGCCGGTCACCGGGTCGGTCACGGCGGCCAGCGGGGCGCTCTTCTTGGCCGATTCCTTGTCCGCCTGGTTCTTCAGCATGTACCCGCCGAAGCCGAGCAGGCCCGCGACGAGGACCGTGGAGCCGGTGATGACCAGGATCTTGTTGCGCCGGTCGCGGGACTTCTCGGCCCGGCGCATGTCGGCTATGCGCGCCTTGCGGGAGTGGTCCTGGGTGTTGCTGGACTTGCTCGCCATGTCAGTCCTTCTGCGGGGAGGGGCGGGCGGGGGGACCCCTATGGGCGCAGATGGTAATGCGCGTAACGGGCCCAAGGTCAGTGCGGGGGTGCCGCGAGCTCGTCGGGGTGCGTAATCTGGCGGAAACCACCGCTCGCGATACTGGGTCCTGCCCGACCGTGCCCACGGACGCTGGATAGTGGTGCACAGGCCGTCTGAACTGCGAGGATGAAGGCATGGACAAGCAGCAGGAATTCGTCCTCCGGACGCTCGAGGAGCGCGACATCCGCTTCGTGCGCCTGTGGTTTACCGACGTACTGGGCTTCCTGAAGTCCGTCGCGGTCGCCCCCGCGGAGCTGGAGCAGGCCTTCGACGAGGGCATCGGCTTCGACGGCTCGGCGATCGAGGGCTTCGCCCGGGTCTACGAGTCGGACATGATCGCGAAGCCGGACCCGAGCACGTTCCAGATACTGCCGTGGCGGGCGGAGGCCCCCGGTACCGCGCGGATGTTCTGCGACATCCTGATGCCCGACGGTTCCCCGTCCTACGCGGACCCGCGCTACGTCCTCAAGCGCATCCTGAACAAGACCTCCGACCTGGGTTTCACCTTCTACACCCACCCCGAGATCGAGTTCTTCCTGCTCAAGGACAAGCCGCTGGACGGCACCCGGCCCGTCCCGGCCGACAACTCGGGCTACTTCGACCACACGCCGCAGAACGTCGGCATGGACTTCCGCCGCCAGGCGATCACCATGCTCGAATCCATGGGCATCTCGGTGGAGTTCAGCCACCACGAGGGCGCCCCGGGCCAGCAGGAGATCGACCTGCGCTACGCGGACGCGCTCTCCACGGCCGACAACATCATGACCTTCCGCCTGGTCATGAAGCAGGTCGCCCTCGAACAGGGCGTGCAGGCCACCTTCATGCCGAAGCCCTTCTCGGAGTACCCGGGCTCGGGCATGCACACCCACCTGTCCCTCTTCGAGGGCGACCGCAACGCCTTCTACGAGTCGGGCGCCGAGTACCAGCTCTCCAAGGTCGGCCGCTCCTTCATCGCGGGCCTGCTGCGGCACGCCGCCGAGACGGCCGCGGTGACCAACCAGTGGGTGAACTCCTACAAGCGCATCTGGGGCGGTTCCTCCCGCACCGCGGGCTCGGGCGGCGAGGCCCCCTCGTACATCTGCTGGGGCCACAACAACCGCTCGGCCCTGATCCGCGTCCCGATGTACAAGCCGGGCAAGACGGGCTCCTCGCGCGTCGAGGTCCGCTCGATCGACTCGGGCGCCAACCCGTACCTGACGTACGCGGTCCTGCTGGCCGCGGGCCTCAAGGGCATCGAGGAGGGCTACGAACTCCCGGCGGGCGCCGACGACGACGTCTGGGCCCTCTCCGACGCGGAACGCCGCGCGATGGGCATCGAACCCCTCCCGCAGAACCTGGGCGAGGCCATCTCCCTGATGGAGCGCAGCGAGCTGGTCGCGGAAACCCTGGGCGAGCACGTCTTCGACTTCTTCCTGCGCAACAAGAAGCAGGAGTGGGAGGAATACCGCTCCGAGGTCACGGCCTTCGAACTCCGCAAGATGATGCCGGTGCTGTAAGCACCGCGAGCCCGAACCACCCCGGGGCCGGCGGCGTTCGGCTGTCGGCCCCGCGGTGTCTCATCCCCGGGGCAGGGGCTCGTGGTGGTGCCAGACGAGGTAGCGGTCTTCTCGGCGCAGTTCCGCGGAGCCCCATTCGGCGCGCATCACGCCGCGGTCCATGGCGCAGGCGTACGCCACCAGGACCAGGCGGACGTCCTGCGGCAGGAGGCCGAGGTCGGGGTGGGGTTCGGGGGGATCGAGTTCGTCGAGGCCGAGGTCGAGCACTTGCTGCATGGGCTCCGGACCGTGGCGTCGGATGAGGTCCGCGCGGAAGCCCGTGGCATGGCGCAGGCGGGCCGCGGTGACCGGGACGTCCTTCTTCGCGTAGCGGATCGGGTAGATCACGTGGTCGGCGAGGACCATCACCGTGCGGCCCTGCAGGCGTACCGGGGCGGCGCCCGCGACCGGCTCCAGTCCGGAGACGAGTTCCTCGTACTGCGCCGCGTACAGCCCGTGCCCGTAGGCTTCCAACGTCTGCGTGTGGACGCTCTCGTGGCCGTTGCGCGCCCTCTCGTGGGCCCGTGCGAGGCAGGCCGGGACGATGTCCGTCAGCGCGTCGGCCGCATCGCCGAAGGTGGTCCGTGCCCATGCCGTGGCGCCCACCGCACAACGCCCTCTCCCCAGGTGGCGCCGAGGCGCCGAGCAGCGGTCTTCCGGGAAACGGTGACGTTCTGGCCGGCGTCGTGCAAGGGCGCGCGGGGGGCGCGGGGCGCGCACGCCCGAGGGGTGGCGCGATCGGAGGGGGGTTCCGGGCGGCCGGTCTAGGGTGGGCCGGTGACGGCTCAGGTGATCGTGCTCAATGGTGGGTCCAGCTCGGGGAAGTCCGGGATCGTGCGGTGTCTGCAGGGCGTGCTGGCGCAGGCGTGGCTGGCGGTCGGGGTCGACACGCTGGTCGACGCCATGCCCGCGGCGATGCGGGACGGGGGCGCGGGCATCGGGTTCGGCGCGGACGGGGCGGTGAGTGTCGGGGCCGGGTTCCGGGAGCTGGAAGCGGCCTGGATCGAGGGGGTCGCCGCGATGGTCCGGGCCGGTGCCCGGGTCATCGTCGACGAGGTGTTCCTCGGCGGGGCCGCCTCGCAGGAGCGCTGGCGGACGGCGCTGGCGGGGCTGCCCGTGCTGTGGGTCGGAGTCAGGTGTGACGCCGAGGTCGCCGCGGGCCGCGAGATGGCGCGCGGCGACCGGGTCGCCGGGATGGCCGCGGCCCAGGCGGAGCTGGTCCACCGGGGCGTGGTCTACGACCTGGAAGTGGATACCGCGCGGGCCGAGGCCCTGGAGTGCGCGCGGCTGATCGCGGCGCACGTCCCGTAGGCCGTGGGCGGCGGTGCGGGCCGGGCCGCGTGGTGCGAACTGCCCGCTTCCCGCACGGGGGTTCAGCCGTGGCAGCGCGTCGCGTCAGGGGCGGGAGACGGCCAGGCGCCAGACGGGGCGGGTGGAGCGGCTGAGGTCGGCGATGTCCGGGAGGGTGGTCGTGGCGTGGAGTTCCGCGTCCAGGCCCAGCACCACCGTGGTCGTCGCGCCCGCCGCGTCCAGGACGCTGGCCGGAGCACCCGCGTAGAGCATCTGCGACTCGGTCCAGGCGGGCGCCCCGCCGAGCCCCGTGGTGCTGATGGTGCCCGTGTCGGCGCGCCCCGTCAGCAGCCTGCCCGCCACGCTCACCGCGCCGTACCCGGCCCGGCCGCCCACCTCGACGACGTGCGAGACCACCGGCTTCGGCCCGCCCGCCGTGATCAGGGCGCTGCGCACGGTCCCGGAGTCGGGGCGGCGGAAGTACAGCCGTACGCGGTCCCCCTCGGCGGTGGCCGACAGGGGACCGGTGGTGGCCGGGAGGTCCGTGGCGAAGGGGCCCTGGAGGGGGCCGCCCGGGGTCTGCTGGGTCCACGCCAGGACCGTCTTGGCGGTGGCGGCGTACACCTGGTGGCGCCCGGCCGCGTCGGTCACCGCCACCGGATCCCCCTGGAGGTCCGAGCCGCCGAGCTTCTCCCAGGGGCCGAAGGCGCCGCCCGGGCTCTGCTGCTCGCTCATGCGCAGGGTGCGGTCGGAGTCGCGCACGTACACGCTCAGGCGGCCGTCCGCGCCCACGGTCACCGCCGGGCCGCCGAGGTCGGAGGTGCTGCTGTCGTCGGGGCCGTCGGGGGTGCCCAGCACCTGCCAGGCGCCGAACGTGCCGTCGGGGGAGCCCTGGACGGCGTACACCGCCTCGCGCCGGTAGCCCTGTGACGGCGTGCCCGTGGTGGTGCGGGTGCCGAAGACGGCGATCCGGCCGTCCGGGAGGCGGGCGGCGGTCGCGCCCGGATCGATGCCGGAGCCGGGCAGCAGCTGCGGGCCCGCCCATTCGGCCTGCGGCCCGGTGCGGGTCCAGTACGCCATCCGGCCGTCGAGGGCGGAGAAGGCCCAGAGCCGGCCGCCGACCCCCTCGGCGAGCCAGGAGGTCTCCTCGCCGCGGGAGTAGCGGATGCTCTGCGCCCAGTTGTGGCCCGCGGGGCGGGGGGCGACCTTGCGGTCGCCGCAGCCGGAGGGGCTGCCGCAGTAGTCCGTGCGGTCCAGCCACGCGTAGGTCTTGATCGAGTTGATCTTCGCCTCGGCCGTCTCGGGGTCGAGGCTGTGGGGCAGCGCGCTGTTGCCGTAGCCGAGGTAGTTCTGGACCGAGAAGTGCGGGCGGGCGGCGACCTCGGCGTAGCGCTCGGTGGCGGCCTGGACGAAGCGGGCGCCGTACATGTGGTCCTGGTGGTCGGTTATCTTCCCGTCCTTGGTGTACCGGCCCGGCGTCGGATCCTGCATCCGTATCGTCGTCGGCTGGTACTGCTCCAAGATGCCGGATATCGCCTGTATGACCTGGTCTTTGGTGTAGGCGTAGGTCTGCTTGACCGGGGTGCCGGAGGCCAGGAGCGAGGGCAGGGTGGGCGTCTTGCCGTTCCACAGGCCGCGCAGGCTCTGGGGCCGGTCGTCGGCCGTGGAGCGGGCCTCGGTGAGCTGCATCCAGATCAGGTTGATCTGCGGCTTGGCGACCAGCACGTCCAGCTCGGCCCAGCCGCCCCCGGCGGTCGGGATCACGGAGCGCTTCCAGGCGCTGGTGCGGCTGCCGGTGGCCATCTCGGCGTAGGCGGACCGTATGCCGTTCTGCCGCGCCTCGGCGTAGCGGGCCATGTTGGCGGGCTGCACCGGGTCGTTGAACGGCGGGGTCGCGGCCTCGTTCTTTCCGTCGGCCTCGCCGGAGGTGAGGTAGGTGCTGGTGACCCTGCGGCCGGAGAGCAGCGAGCGGCTCAGATCCGGGTTCATGAAGAAGAGGTCGTCGTCGGGGTGGGCGACGAACTGGACGACCGATCCGGCGGTGGTGCTCGGGGGCACGACGGAGGTCCGCTCGACCGGCGTCGCTCCGCCGGGCCCCGATCCCGGGGCCCTGTCCTCGCCGTGGGCGACAGCGAACACGCCGGTGGCACCTGCGGTGAGCACCGTCAGCAGGGTCGCCAGGCGTATGCGGCGGGAAACGGGCATCGGTCACGCCTTGAGGTCGTTCGGGTGCGGAAAATCCGCCGTGTAGTCAGATAGAGGTCAATACGGCGAACTTGGTTCACCGTTTTCACCGATGACTCCACTGCTTCCGAGCGCGACCGGATCCGATTGTGCCCTGCCCGCTCCGGCGGGTGGGGGATGACCAGAATGCGGACGTGGAGAGTCCGCCGAGATGATCCCAACTCATGGCGAATTGCCCGTTTTGCGGAGTGGGCGGTATCACGGCCCGGGCAGGGGACGTACGTCCCCGGACCGGCCGGGCGGACGACCGGCCGCCACGGCGCGTGCCGCGCGTCGGTGGCGCCCGTCGCCACGCTCGGGCGGAGCCGCGCGTCCCGCCCCCGCGGCCGCCGGTCCGAGCGGGTTCCGGCTGGTCGGAGGACTGGCCGGAGCGCTGGACGGGGGGGCGGACGGGGGCGGACGGGGGGCGGACGGGGGCCCGGCGCACGGCGGCGCCGAACGCCGCCACGCCCGGCCCGTCCCGGTGTCCGGACCCCGCTCCCCGCTCGCCGGACGCCCCGCCCCCACGTGCCCGGCCGTCGTCACCGTCCCGGAGCCCCGCGGTCCGCCCGGCCCTGTGACCCCGGACACGCCGCATCGGCTCACGGACCCCGCCGTGGCCGGAACCACTGCTGCCGGGCGCCTGCCACGGGCCGAACTCCGCCGCACCCGGGGCGCGCTGGACGACGGCGCTCCGGTCCTCGGGAGGGTGGGCGCCGTCGCACCCGGGCCGATGGGGGAGGGAGTGCCCGCGGCGGAGCGGGCGAGTCCGGGGCCCGGCGGGAGGCGCCGGGGCCGCGGGGTACGCACCGGTGAGCCGACGCCCCGATCCGGCTAAGGTCGACCGAGGCAGAGCCAGGGCAGACTCTGCGTCGCGGCAGGAGCGGGAGGCGGCGGGATGACGGTTCCCGGACGCAGGAGCAGCACCTTCATCCGGCTGGTGCGCAGCGGATTCACCGACCCCTCGGCCGCCGCGCGGCTGCTCGACTCCGCCGAGCTGGACTCCGTACGCCACGACCCGGTGCTCCTCGACGCCCTCGGCGCGACCGCCGACCCCGACCTCGCCCTCCTCGGCCTCGTCCGGCTCGCCGAGGCGCAGCCGCCCGAAGACCTCTCGCTGCTCCTCGACACCCTGGTCAGCGCCAAACCCCTGCGGGACCGCCTGCTCGGCGTACTCGGCGCCTCCGAGGCCCTCGCCGACCACCTCGCCCGCCACCCCCACGACTGGCGGGCCCTGGTCACCTACGAGTCCGCCGACCTGCACCCCGGCCTCGCCGAGTTCGAGCGCGGCCTCGCCGACGCCGCCGACCCCGTCGCGCTGCGCGTCTCCTACCGCCGCTGCCTGCTCTCCATCGCCGCCCGTGACGTGTGCGGCACCACCGACGTCGCCCAGGCCGCCGCCGAACTCGCCGACCTCGCCACCGCCACCCTCCGCGCCGCCCTGCGCATCGCGAGCGCCGCCGCCCCCGAGGACGCCGCCCAGTGCCGCCTCGCGGTGATCGCGATGGGCAAGTGCGGCGGCCACGAGCTGAACTACGTGTCCGACGTCGACGTCATCTTCGTCGGCGACACCGCCCCCGGCGCCGACGAGGGCGACGCCGTACAGGCCGCCACCCGCCTCGCCTCCCACCTCATGCGGATCTGCTCCGAGACCACCGTCGAGGGCACCATCTGGCCCGTCGACGCCAACCTCCGCCCCGAGGGCCGCAACGGCCCCCTCGTCCGCACCCTCGCCTCCCACCTCGCCTACTACCAGCGCTGGGCCAAGACCTGGGAGTTCCAGGCCCTCCTCAAGGCCCGCGCCGTCGCGGGGGACCCCGACCTCGGCGCGCAGTACATCGACGCCATAACGCCGCTCGTGTGGCAGGCCGCCGAACGCGACAACTTCGTCACCGACGTCCAGAAGATGCGCCGCCGCGTCGTCGACAACATCCCCGCCGCCCAGGTCGAGCGCGAACTGAAACTCGGCCCCGGCGGACTGCGCGACGTCGAGTTCGCCGTGCAGCTCCTCCAGCTCGTGCACGGCCGCAGCGACGCCACCCTGCGCTCCGGCACCACCCTCGACGCCCTCCAGGCCCTCGCCGCGGGCGGCTACGTCGGCCGCACCGACGCCGTCCAGCTCGGGGACGCGTACCGCTTCCTGCGCACCATGGAACACCGCATCCAGCTCTACCGGATGCGCCGCACCCACCTCGTCCCCGAGGACGACGCCGACCTGCGCCGCCTCGGCCGCTCCATGGGCCTGCGCACCGAACCCGTCGCCGAACTCCACAAGGCCTGGCGCCGCCACGCCTCCGTGGTGCGCCGTCTGCACGAGAAGCTCTTCTACCGGCCGCTCCTCGACGCCGTCGCCCAGCTCGCCCCCGGCGAGACCCGGCTCTCCCCGCGCGCCGCCGGACAGCGCCTCGAAGCCCTCGGGTACGCCGACCCCGTGGCCGCCCTGCGGCACCTGGAGGCGCTCTCCTCCGGGGTCAGCCGCAAGGCCGCCATCCAGCGGACCCTGCTCCCGGTGCTGCTGGGCTGGTTCGCGGACTCCGCGGACCCCGACGCGGGACTGCTCGGCTTCCGCAAGGTCTCCGACGCCCTCGGCAAGACCCCCTGGTACCTGCGGCTGCTGCGGGACGAGGGGGCCGCCGCCGAGAACCTGGCCCGGGTCCTGTCCGCCGGGCGCCTCGCCCCCGACCTGCTGATGCGGGCGCCGGAAGCGGTGTCCCTGCTCGGTGACCCCGGGGGACTGGAACCCCGTACGTACGAGGCGCTCGCCCAGGAGGTACTGGCCGCGGTCAACCGCGCCGCCAACCCCGCGGCCGGGGTCGCCGCCGCCCGCGGGGTGCGCAGGCGCGAACTCTTCCGCACCACCGCGGCCGACATCATCGGCTCC
Organism: Streptomyces sp. G-G2; assembly: GCF_030063135.1. Taxonomy (GTDB): domain Bacteria; phylum Actinomycetota; class Actinomycetes; order Streptomycetales; family Streptomycetaceae; genus Streptomyces. The sequence continues at coordinate 49,747 of NZ_JASISO010000023.1, read as the reverse complement.
TACGGCACCGAGGAGAACCCGGCCGGGGAGGACCCCGGAGCCCTCGTCGACCGGGTCGGCAGCGCCGTCTCCGACCTCACCGCCGCCACCGTCGCGGGCGCCCTGCGGGCCGCGGTGCGCGGGCAGTGGGGGGAGGAGCTGCCCACCCGGTTCGCGGTCATCGGCGTCGGCCGGTTCGGCGGCCACGAACTGGCCTACGGGTCCGACGCCGACGTGCTCTTCGTCCACGAGCCCCGCGAGGGCGTCGACGAACAGGAAGCCGCCAAGGCCGCGCAGACCGTCATCTCCGAGATGCGCAGACTGCTCCAGCTGACGACGGCCGACCCGCCGCTGCTGATCGACGCCGATCTGCGGCCGGAGGGCCGTTCCGGGCCGCTGGTACGGACCCTGTCCTCCTACGCCGCCTACTACCGCCGCTGGTCCCTGACCTGGGAGAGCCAGGCGCTGCTCCGGGCCGATCCGGTGGCGGGGGACGCCGAGCTGGGTCGCCGCTTCATCGACCTGATCGACCCGCTGCGGTACCCGGTGGACGGGCTCGGGGACGACGCCGTGCGGGAGATCCGGCGGCTGAAGGCGCGAATGGAGACGGAACGGCTGCCGCGCGGGGCGGATCCGACCCTGCACACGAAGCTGGGCCGGGGCGGGCTGAGCGACGTCGAGTGGACGGTCCAGCTGATCCAGATGCGGCACGCGTGGGCCGAACCGGGGCTGCGGACCACCCGGACCCGGGAGGCGCTGGCCGCGGCGCACGCGGCCGGGCTGATCCCGACGGAGGAGGCCCAGACGCTGGACGAGGCGTGGGTCCTGGCGACCCGGGTCCGCAACGCGGTGATGCTGGTCCGGGGGCGGGCCGGGGACACCTTCCCCTCCGACGCGCGGGAGCTTGCGGCGGTGGGGCGGTACCTGGGGTACGGGCCGGGGAAGGTGGGGGAGATGCTGGACGACTACCGCCGCACGACGCGGCGTGCCCGGGCGGTGGTGGAGGAGCTCTTCTACGGAGCCTGACCTTGCCGGGGGCCGCGGCCCCGTCCCTCCGGGGACGCCTCAAGCGCCGGCGGGGCTGGGAAACGCCCGCAAGCGCCGGGCGGGCTGGACGGTGCCCTCAAGCGCCGGGCGGGCTGGACGGTGCCCGGCGGACCCGGCCGCGCCGCCGAAATCAGCACCGCAGGCGTGTGAGGCGCCCCCGGAGGGGTGGTCCCCCGGGGGCGGGGGAGTTCGGGCGAGGGAGGCGGGGTAGGGACAGGCAGGCACGGCACGGCCCCCGCCCCGAGGAGACCCGCATGGCGCTTTCCGACCGCTACCGCAAGGCCTGGGACGGCTTCTGGGAGGAGAGCGACGGCACGCAGGGCGAGCCCTTCTGGGACGCGGCCCCCGCGCTCACCGCCGAGCGGGACCTCGCCCTGCTGGAGCCGTACGCCGACCCCCGCCTCCCCATCGCCGACCTCGGCTGCGGCAACGGCACCCAGACCCGGTTCCTCGCCACCCGCTTCGCCCGGGCCATCGGCGTCGACCTGGCCGGGGCCGCCGTCGCGCACGCCCGCCGCGCCGACCCCGGCGGCGTGGCCGAGTACGAGCAGCTGGACCTCGCCGACGCCCCCGGCGCCCACGCCCTGCACGGCCGCATCGGCGACACCAACGTCTACCTGCGCGCCGTCCTGCACCAGAGCGACCCCGAGGACCGGCCCGCCGTGGCCGCCTCCGTGGCCGCCCTGCTCGGCGCGACCGGCCGGGCCCTGGTGCTGGAACCCACCGACGGGGCGGCGGCCGTCCTCGGCTCGCTCGGGCCGACGCCGAAACTGCTGCGGGTCAGGGAACACGACCTGCGCCCCGGCCGGGTCGCCGACGGTGAGGTCGCGGGCCTGCTGCGCGCGGCGGGACTGTCGGTCCTGGCGGAGGGGGAGACCAGCCTCACCATGAGCGAGGTACACGCCGACGGCACCCGGGTCGAGCTCCCCGCCCGCTGGTTCGTCGCCGCGCGCGGAACAGCGGAGAAACCCTAAGCGCGCGAGCGCACCCGGCGCAGGCCCCGCACCAGCGCGGCCGAGGCCGGGTGCGGCCCGGCGTGCGCGGGGTGCCGGGGCAGCCGGTGCGGCATGGCCCCGTACCAGCTCCGCGAGACGGCGTACCCGAAGGCCAGGCACATCGCGCCGCCCGCCGCGTCCAGCCAGAAGTGGTTGGCGGTGGCCACGATGACGACGAGGGTCGCCGTGGGGTAGAGCAGGCCCAGGATCCGGGCCCAGGGCGCCGAGGCGACCGCGAAGACGGTCAGCCCGCACCAGAGCGACCACCCTATGTGCATGGACGGCATGGCCGCGTACTGGTTCGACATGTGCTTGAGGTCGCCGGAGGCCATCGAGCCCCAGGTGTGGTGCTTGAGCACGGTGTCGACGAACGTGCTGCCGTTCATCAGCCGCGGCGGCGCGAGCGGGAACAGGTAGTAACCCACCAGCGCGACACCGGTGGTGGCGAACAGGACGAGGCGCGCGGCCGCGTACCGGCCGGGGTGGTACCGGTAGATCCACACCAGTACGCCGATTGTCACGATGAAGTGCAGGGTGGCGTAGTAGTAGTTCATGCCCACGATCAGCCACGTCACCGAATCGACGGCGTGGTTGACGCTCCGCTCCACGGCGATGCCGAGGGTGCTCTCGACGTCCCAGATCCAGTCGGCGTTCGCGAGCGCGGCCGCCTTCTGCTCGGGCACGGAGTTGCGGATCAGCGAGTACGTCCAGTAGCTCACGGCCAGCAGCAGGACCTCGAACCAGATCCGCGGACGGCGCGGCGCGCGCAGTCCGCCCAGGAACCGGCCGGTGGCCTCCTGATGCCCCTGTGGGCTGTCGCTTTCGCCCACAGCGGGCGCCGAGACATCCGTCCTGGTATCCAGTGTCTTCACGCTCGCTTCACCCATGGGGAAAGAGTCTGTCAGATGGCGTGCCTGCCTCCGATCATCCCTCCGGACGGTCTTCGGCGCGCGGTCTCCCCCCGGGGGACGAGGCCTCGCCCGCTCCACCCGGCCGCGTACGGCCAGGTCAGGCGCTATTTGCGGGCCGGGCCCGAAGCGGTGGAGCCGCGCACCACCAGTTCCGGCAGGAACACGAATTCGCTGTGCGGCGCAGGGGTTCCGCCGATCTCCTCCAGCAGCGCGCGGACCGCGGCCTGCCCCATCGCCTGCACCGGCTGCCGGATGGTCGTCAGCGGCGGATCGGTGAACGCTATGAGGGGCGAGTCGTCGAAGCCGACCACGGAGACGTCCTGCGGTACCCGCAGCCCCTGCTGGCGGGCGGCCCGTACCGCGCCGAGCGCCATCATGTCGCTGGCGCACACGATCGCGGTGCAGCCGCGGGCGATGAGCGCGGTGGCCGCGGCCTGCCCGCCCTCCAGGGTGTAGAGGGAGTGCTGGACCAGTTCCTCGGTCTCGGCTCCGCTCAGCCCGAGCCGCTCGCGCATCCCGGCCCGGAACCCCTCGATCTTGCGGAGCACCGGCACGAACCGCTTGGGTCCGACCGCCAGCCCGATCCGGGTGTGGCCGAGGGCGGTCAGGTGGGTCACCGCGAGCTGCATGGCGGCCCGGTCGTCGGGGGAGACGAAGGGGGCCCGCACCTTGTCGGAGAAGCCGTTGATGAGGACGAACGGGACGCCCTGGCCGCGGAGTTGGTCGTATCGGCCCATGTCGGCGGTGGTGTCCGCGTGCAGACCGGAGACGAAGATGATGCCGGAGACCCCGCGGTCCACGAGCATTTCGGTCAGCTCGTCCTCGGTGGATCCGCCGGGCGTCTGGGTGGCCAGCACCGGCGTGTACCCCTGCCGGGTGAGGGCCTGTCCGATGACCTGGGCGAGCGCCGGGAAGATGGGGTTGTCCAGCTCGGGCGTTATCAGCCCGACGAGACCGGCGCTGCGCTGGCGCAGCCGCACGGGGCGCTCGTAACCGAGGACGTCGAGCGCGGCCAGCACGGATTCGCGGGTGGCCGCGGCCACGCCGGGCTTGCCATTGAGGACCCGGCTGACTGTGGCTTCGCTGACCCCCGCCTGAGCTGCGATGTCGGCAAGCCGCGCGGTCATGGGAGTGGACTGTACCGGTCACGCGTCGCATTGCCCACCACGTGCACGGAGCGGGGTGAAGCGGGACGCCCCGGCTGTCCGAGCCCGCCGGAGAGCCGGACGGTACGGGCCGTTCGGGCGCCGGCGGTTCCACCGCCACGCGACGGGCGGACGGCGCCAGGAGCGGTGGAACCCGCGCATCCCGTCCCGCTCGAAGAAGGGGAGCGGGCCTGAGTGGATCGGGGTGGCCCGCGCGCCGCACCCGGTCGGACGGGCCGGGCGCCTCGACCATGCCGTGCGCCATGCCGGCATCGGCTCCCGGCCACCCGGTGGATGACTTCGCGCCACCAGCCGCCGTTCGCGGAGGCCTCGCTGGAAGCGCTTGCAAGCCGCGACGCGGTCAGTTCGCGGGTCACGTCGGGGCCGGCGCCGCGAAGGGGCCCCTGGTTGCGGGGCCTTTCACCCGAAGAGGGTTCGAACCAACAGCAAGCTGCGGCAACCGTACGGACACACGGATGTAACGATCACCAGGACTTGCAGAAAATCGCCGCAAGGTCTTTCGGTCGGCTTTCAGGCTTGTTACGTTCTCGGCAACTCGGGACCGCGAGGCGCGGCCGGGATCATCGAAGGAGTTCATATGCGGCGTGGCATAGCGGCCACCGCGCTGGTCGCGGCTCTGGCGCTCGCGGCGACGGCTTGCGGCGGCGACAAGAACGACAACGGCGGCGGCGACAGCGCCGGTGGCGAGATCTCCGGCACGGTCACCTGGTGGGACACCTCCAACGACACGGAGAAGGCGACCTTCCAGAAGATCGCCGAGGCGTTCACCGCCAAGCACCCGAAGGTGACCGTCAAGTACGTCAACGTCCCGTACGGCGACGCGCAGAACAAGGTCAAGAACGCATTCAGCAGCGGCGCCGAGGCCCCCGACGTCATTCGCGCCGACGTCGGCTGGGTCGCCGACTTCGCCTCGCTCGGCTACCTGGACAAGGTCCCCGCCGACACGGCCAAGAAGGTCGGCGCGGAGTTCCTGCCGCAGGCCGCCGCCAGCGGCACGTACGAGAACCAGCTCTACGCGGTCCCGCAGGTGATCGACTCCCTCGGCCTCTTCTACAACAAGAAGATGCTGGCGGAGGCGGGCGTCCAGCCCCCGACCACCCTGGAGGAGGTCAAGACCGCCGCCGCGGCCATCAAGGCCAAGACCGGCAAGACCGGCCTCTACCTGCGCGGCGACGACTCCTACTGGTTCCTCCCCTTCATCTACGGCGAGGGCGGCGACCTCGTCGACGCCAAGAACAAGACGGTCACCGTCGACAACCCGGCGGGGGTCAAGGCCTTCAAGGCCGCCCGCGACTTGATCACCTCCGGCGCCGCCGTCACCAACGCCACCGACGGCTACGACAACGGGCAGACCGCCTTCAAGACGGGCGAGGTCGCGATGATGGTCAACGGCCCGTGGGCCGTCAAGGACACCCTCGCCGGAGCGCAGTTCTCCGACAAGACCAACCTCGGCGTCAGCGCGGTCCCGGCCGGCTCCGCCAAGGCGGGCGCCCCCCAGGGCGGCCACGACCTGGCCGTCTACGCCGGGTCCAAGAACCGCGGCGCCGCGCACGCCTTCGTCGAGTACATGACCTCGCAGGAGGTCCAGGTGCAGGCCACCAAGGAGCTGAGCCTGCTCCCGACCCGCACCGCCGCCTACGAGGCGCCGGAGGTCAAGGGCAACGAGATGGTCGCCTTCTTCAAGCCCGCCGTGGACAAGGCCGTCGAGCGCGCCTGGATCCCGGAGAACGGCTCCCTCTTCGAGCCGCTGAAGCTCCAGTACACCAAGGCCGTCACCGGGACCTCCAGCCCGGAGGACGCGGCGAAGGCGGCCGGCGTCGAGTTCCGCAAGATCCTCAAGGGCTGGAAGTAACGAGACGATGGCTGCTGAGACCAGCCGGTCCGCGGTGAAGGCCGCGGGTGACGACGTCACCCGCGGCCGGAGCCGCACGGCCGACCGCAACCCCGGGGCCCGCCCGGGCAGGCTCCGGCGCGCGCTGGCCACCCACTGGTACGCCTGGACGATGATCACCCCCGTGGTGCTCGTCCTCGGTGTGATCATCGGGTGGCCGCTGGTCCGCGGGATCTACCTGTCGCTGACCGATGCCAACGAGCGCAACGTCGCCCGTACCATCGGCGCCAACACCATTCCCGCGACGTACGAGTTCGTCGGGTTCGACAACTACACCGCCGCCCTGAGCGACCCGGTCTTCCTGGACCGGCTGCTGTGGACGGTGATCTGGACCCTCGCGTGCGTGTCCATCACCTTCACGCTCGGGCTCGGCCTCGCCACCATGCTCAACCGGAACTTCCGGGGCCGCGCCTTCTACCGGATGGCGCTCATCCTGCCCTGGGCCGTGCCCGGCTTCGTCTCGGTCTTCGCCTGGCGGTTCCTCTTCAACCGCGACAATGGCATCCTCAACAAGGTCCTCGAAGGCGGCGGCATCTCCGCCGTGCCGTGGCTCGACGACCCCACCTGGGCCAAGCTCGCCGTCATCACCGTCAACGTCTGGCTGGGCATCCCCTTCATGATGGTGGCCCTGCTCGGCGGCCTCCAGTCCATCCCCGGCGAGCTGTACGAGGCCGCCGAGATGGACGGCGCGAGCCCCTGGCAGCGCTTCCGGTACATCACCCTGCCGGGGCTGCGCACGGTCAGCATGACGGTGATCCTGCTCTCCACCATCTGGACCTTCAACATGTTCCCGGTGATCTTCCTGCTCACCCGGGGCGGCCCGGGCGACTCCACCGAGATCCTGGTGACCCAGGCCTTCCGGCAGGCGTTCGTGAACAGCCCGCGCGACTTCGCCGGGTCCGCGACCTGGGGCGTGCTCATCCTCGCCCTGCTCATGATCTTCGCGCTGGTCTACCGGCGCGCGCTGCGCAAGCAGGGAGAGGTGTGGTGACCGTGACCACCTCCAACGCCACCCAGAACGTCACCAAGGGCAAGGGCGTCACCCACAGCGCCCCCGGGGGCGCCGTCAAGGCGGTGCGGCCGCGCGGCACGCGCGGACCGCTCGCCTCCGTGGCGCTGCACGCCACCCTCGTCGTGGCGTCCGTCATCGCCGTCTTCCCGGTGCTGTGGATCCTGCTGACCTCGCTCAAGCCGCCGCAGCAGGCGGTCAGTACCGACTTCATCAAGAACCCCACCCTGGACAACTACCGCTACCTGGTGGACTCCACGTCCTTCTTCACCTGGTTCGGCAACTCCGTGCTGGTCGCGGGCATCACCACCGTCCTCGGCGTGTTCATCGCCGCGACCACCGGATACGCGGTCAGCCGGTTCAAGTTCCCCGGCATGAAGCCGCTGATGTGGACCCTGCTCATCACCCAGATGTTCCCGATGGCCATCCTCATCGTCCCGCTCTACAACCTGATGGGAGAGCTGGGGCTGCTCAACCAGCCGCTCGGCCTGATCATCACCTACCTCACCATCGCGGTGCCGTTCTGCGCCTGGATGATGAAGGGCTTCTTCGACACCATCCCGGTCGAGATCGACGAATCCGGGCGGGTCGACGGGCTCAACCCCTTCGGGACCTTCTGGCGGCTGATCCTCCCACTGGCCCGGCCGGGCCTCGCGGTCACCGCCTTCTACTCCTTCATCACCGCCTGGGGCGAGGTCGCGTACGCCTCCGCCTTCCTGGTCGGCGACGACAACCTCACGCTGGCCGGAGGTCTGCAGACCTTCGTCACCCAGTACACCGCCAACTGGGGCCCGATGACGGCGGCTTCCGTCCTCATCGCCATCCCCGCGGCGATCTTCTTCGTCTTCGCCCAGCGCCACCTCGTCGCCGGAATGACCGCGGGCGCGACCAAGGGCTGACCACCCGCGCCCCGTACTTCCGGCCCGATCTCTCCAAGGACGACATGACCCAGCACCTCGCCGACGCTCTCCCCACCCCGACCGTGACGCAGCCCGGCTGGTGGAGAGAAGCGGTGATCTACCAGGTCTATCCGCGCAGCTTCGCCGACAGCAACGGGGACGGGATGGGCGACCTCGAAGGCGTCCGTACCCGGCTGCCCTACCTCAAGGAGCTGGGCGTCGACGCCGTCTGGCTCAGCCCGTTCTACGCCTCCCCGCAGGCCGACGCGGGCTACGACGTCGCCGACTACCGGGCCATCGACCCGATGTTCGGCACCCTGCACGACGCCGACGCCGTGATCCGCGAGGCCCACGCGCTGGGTCTGCGGATCATCGTGGACCTCGTCCCCAACCACTGTTCGGACCAGCACGAATGGTTCAAGCAGGCGTTGCGCGAAGGCCCCGGCACCCCGCTGCGCGAACGCTTCCACTTCCGTCCCGGGCGCGGGGCGGCCGGGGAACTGCCGCCCAACGACTGGGAGTCGATTTTCGGCGGCCCCGCCTGGACCCGGGTCAGCGGCGCCGACGGCCGGGACGGCGAGTGGTACCTGCACCTCTTCGCCCCCGAGCAGCCCGACTTCAACTGGGACCACCCCGCCGTCCAGGACGAGTTCCGCTCCATCCTGCGGTTCTGGCTCGACCTCGGCGCCGACGGCTTCCGCATCGACGTCGCGCACGGCCTGGTCAAGGCCCCCGGCCTGCCCGACCTCGGCCGTGACGAGCAGCTCAAGCTGCTGGGCAACCAGGTCCTGCCCTTCTTCGACCAGGACGGGGTGCACGAGATCTACCGTTCGTGGCGGACCGTACTGGAGGAGTACGCCGGTGACCGGATCGGCGTCGCCGAGGCGTGGACCCCGAGCGCCGAGCGCACCGCGATGTACCTGCGGTCCGACGAGCTGCACCAGGCCTTCAACTTCCAGTACCTGAACACCGGATGGGACGCCGAGGCGCTGCGCGCGACCATCGACGAGTCGCTCGACGCGATGCGCCCGGTGGGGGCGCCGACGACCTGGGTGCTGTCGAACCACGACGTGGTGCGCCACGTCACCCGCTACGGCGGCGGGGTGCGGGGGCTGGCGCGGGCGCGGGCGGCGGCGCTGCTGATGCTGGCGCTGCCGGGGTCGGCGTACGTCTACCAGGGCGAGGAGCTCGGTCTGCCCGAGGTGACCGAGCTGCCGGACGAGGTCCGCCAGGACCCGGCGTTCGCACGGAGCGCGGGGCAGGACGGGCTGCGCGACGGGTGCCGGGTGCCGATCCCGTGGTCGGGCGAGGAGGCTCCGTACGGCTTCGGTTCGGGTGGCAGCTGGCTGCCGCAGCCCGCCGAATGGGCCGGTCTGAGCGTGGCCGCCCAGACCGGCGACCCCGCCTCGACGCTGGAGCTGTACCGGGCCGCGCTGCGGATCCGGCGCGAGCGCGCGGAACTGGGCGCGGGCGACGCGGTGGAGTGGCTGGCCGCCCCGGCAGGGGTCCTGGCCTTCCGGCGCGGAGAGTTCGTCTGCACGGTGAACACGGGGGGCGAGGCGGTACGGATCCCCGCGCCCGGGACCGTACTGCTGGCCAGCGGGCCGCTCGCGGACCCGTCGGACCCCGGCATGCTGCCCGCCGACACGGCGGTGTGGTGGCAGGGGTGACGTCCCCCCTCCGGCTGACGGACATCGCGGCGCAGGCCCAGGTCAGCGAGGCGACCGTCAGCCGGGTGCTCAACGGCAAGGCGGGGGTGGCGGCCACTACCCGGCACAAGGTGCTGGCCGCGCTCGACCTGCTGGGGTACGAACGGCCCGTACGGCTGCGGCGGCGCAGCAACGGGCTGGTCGGGCTGCTGATCCCGGAGCTGACCAACCCCATCTTCCCGGCGTTCGCCCAGGTCATCGAGCAGGCCCTGGCCGGGCACGGGTACACGCCGGTGCTGTGTACGCAGACGCCGGGCGGGGCCACCGAGGACGAGCTGGTCGAGCAGCTGGAGGAACGGGGGGTCACCGGGATCGTCTTCCTGTCCGGTCTGCACGCCGACTCCTCCGCCGACCCGTCCCGCTACCAGCGGCTGGCCGCGCGGGGCGTTCCGTTCGTCCTGATCAACGGCTTCAACGAGCGGATCCAGGCGCCCTTCATCTCCCCGGACGACCGGGCGGCGGCGGACATGGCCGTGCGCCACCTCGAAGACCTCGGCCACCGGCGGATCGGGCTGGCCATCGGGCCGACCCGGTACGTCCCCTCGGCCCGCAAGGAGCAGGGTTTCACCGCTGCCGTGCCGTCGGCGGCGGCCGAAGGGCTCATCCAGCGCACCCTGTTCACCGTCGAGGGCGGCCACGCGGCGGGCATCGCCCTGCTCGACCGTGGGTGCACCGGCATCGTGTGCGGCAGCGACCCGATGGCGCTCGGGGTGATCCGGGCCGTCCGTGAGCGGGGGCTGCGGGTGCCGCAGGACGTGTCGGTGGTCGGCTTCGACGACTCGCCGCTGATCGCCTTCACGGACCCGCCGCTGACGACGGTCCGCCAGCCGGTCCGGGCCATGGCGACGGCGGCGGTGGGGGCGCTGCTGGAGGCGGTGGGCGGTACGCCGGTCCAGCGCACGGAGTTCGTCTTCCAACCGGAACTGGTGGTCCGAGGCTCCACCGCCGAAGCCCCTGCCTGACCCCTGCGGGGTGCCGCCTGTCCCCTCCCGTCCGGAACCGGGGCAGGCCGCCCGAGGGGGTCTCGGGCGCCGCTCGCTCCAGCGCCCCGGCATCCGCGGCAGGCCCGTGGCCGGCCGTCAGGCAGGCTCGACGTTGTCGACCGCTGTGGTGAACTCGCGGCCGGACGCCCCCCGGATATGGGCCAGCTTCATCCAGTGTCGGCGGAAGGAGTCCGCCGCCGACACGTCTTCGTTGATCACTGCCATCAGCTCGCCCTCCACGCCGGACGCGACATCGCGCACACGGCGGCGCAGAAGGCGATGAGGGACGTACGAGTACCCCTCAGCCATCGGACGCGTCATCGAGGGTGGAGAGGAAACGCTCCCAACCGATACGAGCGCGGTCCAGAAGATCCTGGCTGAGCTCGGTCCTGGCTTCCAGGGCCGGACATGAGCTGTGCGGGGCATCGGAGGGGTGGAGTGTCTCCGCCAATGTCTCGATGGTCCTTCGATATGTGGTCATGAGCCCATGACAGCGCCCTGCACGTCCTCTTCCCAGGGAAACCCTTCGGGGGAAAAACCTGTCAAGGGGGAACTGGTGGGGAAACCCGGGGCGATTATGGAGCCACACCGACGGACAGGGGTCACACTCGTGCCAGCGGACCCGTTCGGCCACCTGCTGCTCCGGCTTCGCATGGAGGCCGGACGTACTCAGGAACAGCAGGCAGCCGCGATCAACACGGTCTCGGGCCGGGATACGGTGACGCGCCGGGAGATCAGCCGGTACGAGAACAGCGAGAACATCCCGACCGCCCATACCCTCACACATATCGCTGTGGCCTGCGGATTCCCGCCCGCCCAGCTCCAGCGGGAAGCGGCCGACGCGCGCGCACGGCGTAGGTATCCAACGAACCGGGAAGATCCGGAGTGGGACGACATGGAGCGACGGAAGCTGATCGGGGGCGTGGTCATGGGCGCTGCTGTGGCCAGTGAGCCGTGGGGGCGGTTGGCTCACGCCCTCGCCAAAGGCAGCCGCGTCGACGCCCACGCCGTAGACGCCTTGACGAAGCGGGCCGACGCACTCCACACCAGCGAGAACCACCTGACGGCACGCCAACTACGAGGGCACGTCGAGGCGCATCTGGATGCCCTCACCGCTGCCTTGCCTCGTGCGCCCGCTTACGAGAGGGACCTTGGCATCGCGGCCGGCGAGACCGCGGCTCTGGCCGGGTGGATCGCCTGGGACCTGGGCGACCATCCGGCGGCCCGCTCTTACTATCGCGTTGCCGTCGCCTGTGCTGACGCGTCAGGTCATCCCCCACTGCGTGCCCTCGCCCTGGCCTATGCGAGTTATGGCGCGGCCGGTCGACCCCGCGGACTCGAACTCCTGACACGAGCAGTCGACGACGTTCGCGGCCCCGGCAACGCCACGGCTGCAGCGTGGATCCACGCGCGTCATGCCGAGGAAGCAGCCGCCACCGGTGATGCGACTGCCGCCCTGCGCGCACTCGATCGCGCCCGTACCGCCTACGACTACGCCGACCACACAGCAGAACAGGCGTGGGTGCGGTTCATGACTCCGGCCCGGATGGATTGCCTTGTGCTGTCTGTCTACGGACGGCTCGGCCGCCCCGAACTCGCCGAGGCGGCCGCCGCCGCCACGCGGCGGCTGGGCGGCGAGCTTGCGGATGCGGGAGTCGTCGTCCTCGGAGACCTGGCGGCGGCTCTTCTCGCAGGTGGCGACATCGATCAGGGCGTGCATGTCGCCCGTCGGTTCGTCACGGCGGCCGATGCCCGGCCGAACACGATGGGCCGCGCGCGTGCACTGGGTATCGCTGCCCGGCTTCCCGACCGCGAGGGCGAACTGAGAGCGCGGCTGGAGGCCTGTGCCGCCTGACTGTTGCGACTACTCCGGGGCGGTCTCCTCCATGACCCACGACAGGTAGGCATCCGAGCCGCCGTCCACCGGAAGCACGATCCACTCCGGTACGTCGTAGCCGTGCTGCTGCCTGACCCACGCGCCCAGGGCGGGCAGACGGTCTCGTGTCGTCTTGTAGGAGACGCGCCATTCGGTAGCCGTCTCAACGACCCCCTTCCACCGGTAGACGGCGGTGATGGGTGCGTCGATGTGCGCACAGGCGGCCAGGTGGGCCTCCACCGCGCCCCGCGCCAACTCCCGGGCGGCGCGCTCGTCGTCGATGGTTGTCTGTGCGATCACGATGTCCGTTGCCATGTCGCTCCTCCTGCGTGTCGGTTTGCCCTGGTGGACCCTACCCAGCCGCTCCGGCGGGAGGCGCCCGGCGCGGCCCTCGCACGTCCCGGCACGGCAGCGCGTCACGGGTGCGAGAGCCGCTCGGAAGAAACAATTCTGCAATCTCTTGCGCAAGGTCTTGCAACACTCCTGGCTGCCCCCTACGGTCGCGGCAATCCCCACCTCTTCACTTCCCCACCTCTCCGCCAGGAGGCCCCCATGTCCCGCACCCACAGAGCCGTGGTCGCGATCACCGCCACGCTGGCTGCCGTAGCCGCGGCCTCCGCCACCCTCACGTGGCAGGCGCCCCGGGCCGCCGCCGCCCCGCCCGCCGCACGCGACGTCACCGCCGTCCTCTTCGAGTGGAACTTCGCCTCCGTGGCCAGGGCCTGCACCGACACTCTCGGCCCCGCGGGCTACGGCTACGTACAGGTCTCGCCTCCCCAGGAGCACATCCGGGGCCCCCAGTGGTGGACCTCGTACCAGCCCGTCAGCTACAAGATCGCCGGGCGGCTCGGCGACCGGGCCGCCTTCAAGGCCATGGTCGACACCTGCCACACCGCCGGGGTGAAGGTCGTCGCCGACTCCGTCATCAACCACATGGCCTCCGCCGACGGCACCGGCACCGGCGGCAGTTCGTACACGAAGTACAACTACCCCGGCCTTTACTCCGGCGCCGACATGGACGACTGCCGCGCCACCATCTCCAACTACCAGGACCGGGCCAACGTCCAGAACTGCGAGCTGGTGCAGCTCGCCGACCTCGACACGGGCGAGGACTACGTACGGGGCCGGATCGCCGGGTACCTCAACGACCTGCTCTCCCTCGGCGTGGACGGCTTCCGGATCGACGCCGCCAAGCACATGCCCGCCGCCGACCTCGCCAACATCAAGTCCCGGCTCACCAACCCCGGCGCGTACTGGAAGCAGGAGGCGATCTACGGCGCGGGCGAGGCCGTCTCGCCCAACGAGTACCTCGGCACCGGCGACGTCCAGGAGTTCCGCTACGCCCGTGACCTCAAGCGGATCTTCCAGAACGAGAACCTGGCCTCCCTGAAGACCATCGGCGAGTCCTGGGGCTACCTGCCCAGCGGCCAGGCCGCGGTGTTCGTCGACAACCACGACACCGAGCGCGGCGGCGACACCCTCAACTACAAGGCGGGCGCGAGCTACACCCTCGCCAGCGTCTTCCTACTGGCCTGGCCCTACGGCTCCCCGGACGTCCACTCCGGCTACGAGTTCACCGACCGCGACGCCGGTCCGCCCAACGGCGGCGCCGTGAACGCCTGTTACGCCGACGGCTGGAAGTGTCAGCACGCCTGGCGCGAGATCTCCTCCATGGTCGGCTTCCACAACGCCGCGCGCGGCCAGGCCGTCACCAACTGGTGGGACAACGGCGGCGACCAGATCGCCTTCGGGCGCGGCTCCGCGGCGTACGTGGCCATCAACCACGAGGCCTCGGCCCTGACCCGGACCTTCCAGACCTCGCTCCCGGCGGGCGACTACTGCGACGTGCAGAGCGGCAGGGCCGTCACGGTGAACGGCTCCGGCCAGTTCACGGCCACCCTCGGCGCGGACACCGCCCTCGCGCTGCACGTCAATGCCCGGACCTGTGGCGCCCCTTCGGCCCCGGCCGGAGCGTCCTTCGCCGTCAACGCCGACACCGTCCCGGGTCAGAACATCTACGTCACCGGGGACCAGGGCGCGCTCGGGAACTGGAACGCCGGTTCCGCGCTCAAGCTCGACCCCGCCGCCTACCCGGTCTGGAAGCTCGACGTCACCCTGCCCGCGGGCGCGACCTTCGCGTACAAGTACGTCCGCAAGGACGCGGGCGGCAACGTCACCTGGGAGAGCGGCGCCAACCGCACGGCCACCGTCCCCGCGAGCGGCATGGTCACGCTGAACGACACCTGGCGCGGCTGACCCGGCCTTCGCCCCCCATGATCCGGGGCCGCCCGGCACCATCAGCCCCGCCACCGCCGGGCGGCCCTCACCCCGTACCCGTCGTACCCGAGGAGACCCTGCCTTGATACGCCCAGCCGCAGGAATCGTCGCCGCCGCCCTGGCCGTGACGTTCCTGCCCGCCCTCCCCGCGGCGGCCGCCGCCAAGGCTCCCGCCCCGCCCTCGGACGCCACCATGGCGGCGCAGCCCGCCCGGCACGACCTGACCCGGGAGCAGTTCTACTTCGTCCTCCCCGACCGGTTCGCGAACGGCGACCCGCGCAACGACCGGGGCGGCCTGACCGGCAGCCGCTCGCAGACCGGCCTGGACCCCACCGACAAGGGGTTCTACCAGGGCGGCGACCTCAAGGGGCTGACCGACCGGCTCGACTACATCAAGGGGCTGGGCACCACCGCCATCTGGATGGCGCCCCTCTTCAAGAACCAGCCGGTGCAGGGGGCGGGGGCCAGCCAGTCGGCGGGCTACCACGGGTACTGGATCACCGACTTCACCCAGGTCGACCCGCACTTCGGGACCAACGCCGACCTGGAGCGGCTGATCGACAAGGCCCACGGCAAGGGGATGAAGGTCTTCTTCGACGTCATCACCAACCACACGGCCGACGTCGTCGACTACAAGGAGAAGTCCTCCTCCTACCTCTCCAAGGGGGCCTTCCCCTACCTCACCAAGGACGGGGTGCCGTTCGACGACTCGGACTACGCCGACGGCAAGCGCGCCTTCCCCCAGACCAGCCCCGCCTCCTTCCCCCGCACCCCGGTCGTGGGCGCCGGGAAGGAGAAGGCGAAGGTCCCCGCCTGGCTGAACGACCCGCAGATGTACCACAACCGGGGTGATTCCACCTTCGCGGGCGAGTCCGCCGAGCAGGGCGACTTCTCCGGGCTCGACGACCTGTGGACCGAGCGTCCCGAGGTGGTCGGCGGGATGGAGAAGATCTACGAGAAGTGGGTGCGGGACTTCGACATCGACGGGTTCCGCATCGACACCGTCAAACACGTCGACCTGCCGTTCTGGACGCAGTGGGCGACCGCCCTCGACGCGTACGCCGCCCGGCAGGGACGGCCGAAGTTCTTCATGTTCGGCGAGGTGTACTCCGCCGACACGGCCGTGACGTCGCCGTACGTCACCCAGGGGCGCCTCGACGCCACCCTCGACTTCCCGCTCCAGGACGCGATCCGGGCGTACGCCGCCCAGGGCGCCGGAGCCGGACGGCTGGCCTCCGTACTCGGCGAGGACTACCGCTACACCAGCGACAAGGCCAACGCCTACGAGCAGGTGACCTTCCTCGGCAACCACGACATGGGCCGCTTCGGGTCCTTCCTGAAGCAGGACCGCCCGGGCGCGGGGGAGCAGGAGCTGCTCGACCGCTACCGGCTCGCCAACGAGCTGATGTTCTTCTCCCGGGGCAACCCGGTGATCTACTACGGCGACGAGCAGGGCTTCACCGGCGCGGGCGGCGACAAGGACGCCCGGCAGTCGATGTTCGCCTCCAAGACGCCCGACTACCTGGACGACGACCAGCTCGGCACGGCCCGCACCCACGAGAGCGACGCTTACGATCCGGGGCACCCGCTCTACCAGCAGATCAGTGCTCTCTCGAAGCTGACGAAGGCCCACCCCGCCCTGCGCGACGGCATCCAGAGCGAACGCCTCGCCGACGGCTCCGTCTACGCCTTCGCCCGTACGGACGCCCGCACCCGCACCGAGTACCTGGTCGCCGCCAACAACGGCGCCGCCCCGCGCACCGTGGAACTCGACACCCCCGCGGGCGCCGCCTACACCGCCCTCTACGGCGGCGCGGGCACCACCACCGCGTGGGCCTCCTCCACCGGCAAGCTGACCGTCTCGGTGCCCGCCCTCGGCTCGGTCGTCCTCAAGGGCGTCGCCCCGCTCCCGGCCCCGACGACCCGCCCCGCGGTCACGCTCACCCCGCCCGCCCCCGGCGCCACCGGCGCCGTGGACCTGTCCGCCACCGTCAGCGGCGGCGGCCTCAACCGGGTCGTCTTCGCCGCCCAGAGCGGCACCGGCCCCTGGCAGGTCCTCGGCTCCGCCGACCACGCCCCGTACAAGGTCACCCAGCACGTCACCGCCCCCCAGGGCACCCCGCTGCGCTACAAGGCCGTCGTCATCGACGCCTCCGGCCGCACCGCGAGCGCCCTCGCCGCCTCCGTCGCCGGGCAGGCCCCGCCGCCCGAGGTCCCCGCCGCCACCCAGCGCGACTACGCCGTCGTCCACTACAACCGCCCCGACGGCGACTACACGAACTGGCGGCTCTACGCCTGGGGCGACCTCGCGGACGGGGAAACCACCACCTGGCCCGCCGGGCACGACTTCACCGGTCGCGACGCCTACGGCGCCTTCGCCTACGTCAAGCTCAAGCCCGGCGCCAGCAGCGTCAGTTACCTGGTCATCGACAAGGGCGGTGCCAAGGACGTCGCCGCCGACCGCACCATCGAGGTGAGCAAGACCGGCGAGATCTGGCTGGAGCAGGGCAAGGAAGCCGCCCGCACCGACCGCCCCGGCTACCCGCCGCAGGACCAGGACAAGGCCGTCCTCCACCTCAAGCGCGCCGACGGCGCCTACGACGGCTGGGGCCTGCACGTCTGGACCGGCGCCGCCACCCCCACCGACTGGTCGAAGCCGCTGCTCCCCGTCCGCACCGACTCCTACGGCGCGGTGTACGAGGTCCCGCTCGCCCCGGGCGCCACCTCGCTCAGCTACATCCTCCACAAGGGCGACGAGAAGGACCTGCCCACCGACCAGTCCCTCGACCTCAAGGCCACCGGCCACGAGGCCTGGCTGCTCGCCGGCCGGCAGAAGTACCTGCTGCCGCAGCCCGCCGGATCCGCCGCCGCCCTCGACCTCACCAAGGCCGAGGCCGTCTGGATCGACCGGGACACCCTCGCCTGGAAGGCCCCGCCCGCCGCCGCCTCCGTCCAGCTCCTCGCCTCCCGCGAGGGCACGGTCAAGGCCGCGGGCGGCGCCCTCACCGGCGCCGAGCGCGCGCAGTGGCTGCGACTGGCCCCGGCCGCACTGACCGACGCGCAGAAGCAGAAGTTCCCGCACCTGGCGGCGTACCCCGCCTTCACCGTCGACCCCCGGGACCGCGACCGGGTCCGGGACGCCCCGCGCGGCCAGCTCGTCGCCAGTGCCCGGGCCGCGAGCGGCGCCGTACTCGCCGCCACCGGGGTCCAGTTGGCGGGCGTACTCGACGACCTGTACGCCAACACCACCCCGCTCGGTCCCACCTTCTCCGCCCGCGGCCCCCGGCTCGCGCTCTGGGCCCCCACCGCCCAGCAGGTCGCCCTCGAACTCGACGGCGGCGCCCGTACGGTCCCCATGCGCCGCGACGACGCCACCGGCGTCTGGTCGGTGGACGGTGACCGCTCCTGGGCGGGCAAGCGCTACCGCTACGCGGTGACCGTCTGGGCCCCCAGCGTCCAGCGGGTCGTGCGCAACCTGGTCACCGACCCCTACTCCACCGGCTTGACCACCGACTCCACCTACAGCCTGGTCACCGACCTGGCCGCGCCCGCGCTCCAGCCGCCCGGCTGGCGCGAGCTGCGCAAACCCGCGCCCGTCCCCTTCACCTCGGCCCAGATCCAGGAACTCCACATCCGCGACTTCTCCGTCGCCGACCCCACCAGCAAGCACCCCGGCCAGTACCTGGCCTTCACCGACGCCGACTCGGCGGGTATGAAGCACCTGCGCTCACTCGCCGCCGCCGGAACCTCCTACGTCCACCTCCTGCCCGCCTTCGACATCGCGACCATCCCCGAGAACCCGGCCGACCGCACCACCCCCGCCTGCGACCTCACGGTCTACGCCCCCGACTCCCAGGAGCAGCAGGCCTGCGTGGCGGCCGCCGCCGCCAAGGACGCCTACAACTGGGGCTACGACCCGCTCCACTACACCGTCCCGGAAGGCTCGTACGCCAGCGACCCCAACGGCACCGCCCGTACGGTCGAGTTCCGCCGCATGGTCCAGTCCCTCAACAGCACCGGCCTGCGCACCGTGATGGACGTGGTCTACAACCACACCGCCGCCTCCGGCCAGTCCGACCTCTCCGTCCTGGACCGGGTCGTCCCCGGCTACTACCAGCGCCTGCTCGCCGACGGCTCCGTCGCCACCAGCAGCTGCTGCTCCAACACCGCCACCGAGAACGCCATGATGGGCCGCCTCGTCGTCGACTCGGTGGTCACCTGGGCCAAGGAGTACAAGGTCGACGGCTTCCGCTTCGACCTCATGGGCCACCAGCCGAAGGCGAACATCCTCGCCGTGCGCGCCGCCCTCGACGCGCTCACCCCCGCCAAGGACGGGGTCGACGGGAAGAAGATCGTCCTCTACGGCGAGGGCTGGAACTTCGGCGAGGTCGCCGACGACGCCCGCTTCGTCCAGGCCACCCAGAAGAACATGGCGGGCACCGGCATCGCCACCTTCTCCGACCGCGCCCGCGACGCCGTCCGCGGCGGCGGCCCCTTCGACGAGGACCCGCGCGTCCAGGGCTTCGCCTCCGGCCTGTACACCGACCCCAACGCAAGCCCCGCCAACGGCACCCCGGAACAGCAGCTCAGCCGGCTCCGGCACGCCCAGGACCTGATCAAGGTCGGCCTCACCGGCAACCTCGCCGGGTACGCCTTCACGGACAGCACCGGGCGCCGGATCACCGGCGCCCAGCTGGACTACAACGGCCAGGGCGCCGGATACGCGGCGGCCCCGGGCGACGCCCTCGCCTACGCCGACGCCCACGACAACGAATCGCTGTACGACGCCCTGAAGTTCAAGCTCCCGCCCGCCACCTCCACCGCCGACCAGGCCCGCGCGCAGGTCCTCGCCATGGCCACGGCCACCCTCTCCCAGGGCCCCTCGCTCTCCCAGGCCGGGACCGACCTGCTCCGATCGAAGTCCCTGGACCGCAACTCCTTCGACAGCGGCGACTGGTTCAACGCCATCCACTGGGACTGCCGCGACGGCAACGGCTTCGGCCGGGGCCTGCCGCCCGCCGCCGACAACCGCGCCAAGTGGCCCTACGCCGCGCCCCTGCTGACGGCCCCGGCCCCGTCCTGCGCGGACACCACGGGAGCCTCGGCCGCCTACCGTGACCTGCTGGGCATCCGCACCACGGAACCCGCCTTCGCCCTGACCAGCACGGCGGCGGTCCAGTCGCAGCTGGCCTTCCCGCTCGCGGGCCCGGCGGAGACCCCCGGGGTGATCACCATGACCCTCGGGGACCTGGTGGTGGTCTTCAACGCCACGCCCGCCACCCAGCACCAGCGCGCCGGCGCCCTCGCGGGACGCCCGTACGTCCTCCATCCGCGCCAGGCCACGGGCGCCGATCCGGTGGTGAAGTCCTCGGCGTACGACGCCACGACCGGCGAGTTCACCGTCCCGGCCCGCACGGTGGCCGTCTTCACGGCGAAGGGGGCCCGCTGAGCCGCATGACGTGACTCCCGCGGGGTCAGACCACGGTGAGGCGGTCCAGCCGTTTCTCCAGCAGGATCACCCCGTACAGTCGCCCGTCCGAGGCCTGCTTCGACGGGAACTCCCCGACCACCCGGTAGCCCGCGCCCTGGTAGTACGCGAGCAGTCGGGGGTTGGTGGAGACGCAGTCCAGCCGTACGCGTTCCAGCCCGGCCCGGGCGATGCGCCGCTCCGCGTGTTCGAGCAGCCGCCGCCCGGCCCCGGCGGGCGCGGCCTCGCGCTCCACCATCAGCCGGTGCACGTACCCGGCGACCGGCGGCTGGACGCCCCAGGCCTCCTCGTCGGACCACCACAGTTCGTACGCCCCGCACACCCGCCCGTCGGTGTCGGCGCCGATCCACACCTCGCCGTCGCGCATCCGGGCGCGGAAGTGCGAGGTGTCCTTCTCTCCCGGTTTCCACTGGTCGATCCCTTGCGCCCGCATCCACCGCGCGGCCCGGTCGTACAGCGCCACCAGCGTGGCCGCGTCCTTCTCCTCGGCCTGCCGGAACAAGATCCCGTCATCAATGATCACGCGGTCATTATCACCGCGGGTGCGGGACCGGTCGCGCGGGCGTGACGGGGACGAACGCCGTGAGCCGCCGCACCAGTTCACCGAACGGTCCGTCGGCGGGCTCGTCCGTCAGGATGCGCACCAGCAGCCCGGCCATCTCCTCGTCGTAGGCCGCGCTCACCGCGGCCAGCGCGGCGAAATCGTGCACGAGCTGCAACTCCAGCTCGGCGCGCGGGATCCTGCGCCCGTCCAGCCAGATCAGCGCGGTGGACTCCGCGAGCGAGACCCATGAGCGCACGACCAGCTCCAGCCGGGCGGGCGGCCGCTGGACGCCGAGGTGGCCGATGATCTGCTCGTAGGCGGCCTGCCGGACCTCGTCGATCATGGCGTTGGTCCGGCTGGAGCCGACCGCGGGGCCGCCGCGCATCAGGGCCGAGAAGCCGGGGCCGTGCTCGTCCACGAAGGCGAAGTAGCGCCCCATGACCCGCAGCAGCCGGGCTCCCAGCGGGCCTTCGTGGGGTTCGGTGAACCGGGCGGCCAACTCGTCGGCGGCGCGCCGCAGCGCGGCCTCGTACAGGCTCAACTTGCCCGGAAAGTAGTGGTACACGAGCGGCCGGGATATCCCGGCGGCCGCGGCGATCTCGTCGATCGACACCTCGTCGGGGGACCGGTGGCTGAACAGCTCCAGCGCCACGCCGATCAGCTGCTGCCGCCGCTCCTCGACACCCATTCTGCGTCGCACCCCGGTTGTCATGCGAACACCCTACGGGTAGTGCGTCCCAGCTGGCATCCGCTATCTTGAACGCGTTCAACTGAACGCGTTCAACACTCATGCTCTTGCGTCCGGAACGGGGGTACGGCGATGACCGGCATGCCGGGAGCCGCGGGGTGGGCCCGGAGGATCCGGGAGGGCGGGAACGGGGCCTCCTGGGAGCAGCGCGCGCTGGCGCTGGGCGCCGCGTTCTTCGGGGCGTTCGTGGCCTTCCTCGGGTGCCTGGAGTTCGACGTCGGGATCGTGTGCCTCGTGCCCGCGACCCCGCTGGTGCTGCCGGTCCTCGTGTTCCGCCGTCGCGCGGAGTTCCGCCTGGCGGCGCTGATCGTGGGCGCCCTCTACCTCTTCTTCGGCGTGTTCGGCTTCATGCTGGGCCTGGTCTTCTTCCTGCCCTGCGGCGTGCTGCTCCTGCTCGCCGCCGTCGCCGACGGCTACCGCCGGCCCGTGACCGCGGCCCTCCTGACAGTCATCGGCTTCCTCGTGCTGGCGGTGACGCTGTGGTGGCTCGGCTCCGCCGCGTGGAGCCACTCCACCGCCACGGGGGCCGGCGGCGGATCCGCCGTCAGCGGCGCGCCCTGACCCTCTCCCGTACAGGGTCGCGGTCGGGTGGTCGGAGAACTCTTCGGTTTCCCCGGGAGGCCAACCGTTATGGTCGCCGTGACCATGAGAGTTGTGAGAAGGGGGAGCGATGGGCCGGACAGGCAGGATGCGACGATGGGCCGTTGCCGCGGCGGGAGTCGCGCTGGGGGCAACGGCGTTGGTCGCTTGTGGAGACGGTGGCTCATCGGACGCGAAGTCGTCCGGCGAGTCCGCGGAACCGTCCCGTGCGACGACGGGGAAACCGATCCGTCCGGCGTTCGACCCGCCCGTGCGCTTCGGCGGGCCCGCGGTCGAACTGCCGCATGCGCGCCAGCCGAGTACGACGAGCGGCGGAGCGGCACGGCCCGCGGTCACGCTCGCCGACGGGGTCGCCTACGTCACCGCCGAGGAGGGGCTTGAGGCGATCGACACCGAGGGGGGTGCGCCTCGATGGAACGTGAGCACGAAGTACCCCGCGGAGAAGGGCGGGTTCGGAAGCAACCGCGCCGCTCCCCTCGTCTCGGCCGACGGCAAAACGGTGTACGCCGCCTGGAACAGGGAGGTGAAGGGTGCGGGGACGACGCCGGATCGAGCCGTGATCGAGGTGCTGGCCGTTGATACGGCCAGCGGCAGGACGGCGTGGTCGGCCGAGATCGCGGCCGCTCCCAGCGCCACCGGGCTCGGCGCCGCGCCCATCGGGGCCGACGAGATCCTCGCGCCGCAGATCGTGGGAGTCGACGCCGTCACGGCGCTCGTCACCGCGGCTGATACGACGTATGCCGTCGAACCCGCCGCGGGCACCGTCCGCTGGAAGAAGTCTGCCTTTCGCGCCGTGGCCCTGGCCGACGGCGTCGTCGCCGGCGGTGAGGAGACGGGGTACGGCGAAGGAAGGCTGCTGGGACTCGCCGCGGCCACGGGCGAACAGCGGTGGACCGTGGCCGGGGCGCGGCAGCCGGCCGCGGCCGCGCCCCGGCTGCTGAGCGCGACCCTCACGGACAAGACGCTCGTCGTGGACGCCGTCAGCGGTGAGCAGCGAGTGGCGCTCGACGGCAGGGGCTGGCGCTGCCGCTACGACGCACAGTCCCTGGTCCTGTGCTCCAGGTACGGATACGGGGCGGCGGACCGCGGGATCACGGTGTTCGACGCCGCTTCGGTTAAGAAGCGGTGGGCCCTGCCCGACGGTTCCGGACGGAAGGTGGCGAAGGTCGACGGATTCTGGCACGGCGCCGTGTACGGGGAGGTGGGCGACGAGCCGATCGTGCTGGACGGCGCGACGGGACAGGATCGTCAGACGTCGGCCGGCGCGCCGCCCTACGAGATCGATCGGTACGGCGGTGTCGTGGGATCCAGTTTCCATCGCGCCGCGGGCTGACGTGGGCGGATCCCCGGGGTGAGCCCCGTCGGCCTGGGGCGACGGGGCGGTGAACGCCGCCCGCTACAGGTCCAGGGTCAGGTGCCCGCCCCGGGCCCGGGACACGCACAGCAGCATCGACGTCCCCCGCTCCGTGTCCGTGAGCAGGTCGTCGCGGTGGTCCACCTCGCCCGCCAGCACCCGGTGCTGGCAGGTCCCGCAGAAGCCCTGCTCGCAGGAGTACGGGGTGTGGGGCAGCGCCCGCCGCACCGCCGCCAGGGTGGTGCTGTCCGCCGCCACCTCGACCGTGCGTCCCGAGCGCTGGAGGGTCACCGTGAACGGCTGCTCCGCCCCGGACGCGGCGGCCGGGGCGAACCGTTCCAGCCGGACCTCCACGCCCGGCCCGGCCGCCGCCGTGACCGCCGCCATCAGCGGGTCCGGCCCGCAGCAGTAGACGGGGGTGCCCGCCGGGAGCCCGCCCAGCCAGGCCAGGTCGGGCAGGCCCGCCTCGTCCTCGGCGACCACCGTGACCCGTTCCCCGTACTCGGCCAGCTCGTCCAGGAACGGCATCGAGGCCCGGGACCGCCCGCCGTACAGCAGGGTCCACCCGGCGCCCGCCGCCGTGGCCGCGCGCAGCATCGGCAGGACCGGGGTGATCCCGATCCCGCCCGCGACGAACACGTAGGAGCGGGCCGGGACCAGCTCGAACCGGTTGCGCGGCGGCCGCAGCTCCAGCTCCGAGCCCTCCGTCAGCTGCTCGTGCGCCTCGCGCGAGCCCCCGCGCCCGTCCTCGATCAGGCGGATCGCGAGGGTGTAGCGGCCGGAGGCGGCCGGGTCCCCGCACAGCGAGTACTGGCGCACCAGCCCCGACGGGAGCGTGATGTCGATGTGCGCGCCCGGGCTCCACGGCGGCAGCTCGGCGGATTCCAGGACCAGGTGGAGCACCCCTTCGACCGGCTCCGTACGGGAGACGATCAGCGCGCGCAGGGTCCGGCGCGGCGAGTGCCCCGAGACGGGCCGCTCCAGGGCCGGGAGCGGCCACAGGGGCGAGCGCTCGATCCGCCGCCGCAGGGCCCGTTTGGCCAGCCAGGCCGCCCCCGCCACGGCGGTCGCGGTGGCCGCGCGCCGCATCACCGGGCGCCGCCGTTCGCGCCGGGCGAGGTGGCCAGGTAGGCCTCCGCCTGGGCCGTCGAGCCCTCCTGCGAGGGGTGGTAGGAACGGGACAGGTAGGAGGGGATCGACTTCAGCATCGCGCCCGTGGACGGCAGTACGCCCTGCTGCCCGGCCTGGAAGAACCGGGCGAAGGAGGCCTTCGCGTGCGGCAGGTGCGGGTCGTTCTCCATGAAGAAGCGGGCGCCGCGCTGCCAGAGGAACACCAGCGCGGTGAAGGCGGTCGCCCAGGTCCTGGCCCGGCGGCGGTAGCTGCCGTCGATGTGCATGAACAGCTCGAAGGCCACGGCCCGGTGCTCGACCTCCTCCGCCCCGTGCCAGCGCAGCAGGTCCAGCATCACCGGGTCCGCGCCCCGCCGGTCCAGCTCGTCGGCGTTCAGGATCCAGTTCCCGAGGAAGGCGGTGTAGTGCTCGATCGCCGCGATCGTCGCCACCCGCTCCTTGAGCCACCACTCGCGGGCCCGGCCCGGCGGCAGGGTGCGGTCCCCGAGGAGCTTCTCGAAGAGCCAGTCCACCTGCGCGGTGTAGGGGGTGGGATCCAGGCCCAGCCGCTTGAGGTGGGGGAGTACGTCGTCGTGCGCGGCGGCGTGCATGGCCTCCTGGCCGATGAAGCCGATCACGTCCGTCCGCAGCCGCTCGTCCGTGATGTATGGCAGTACCTGCTTGTACACGTGGACGAACCACCGTTCGCCCGCCGGGAGCAGCAGGTGCAGCACGTTCATGGTGTGCCCGGCGAAGGGGTCGCCGGGGAGCCAGTGCAGCGGGGTGTCCTCCCAGGAGAAGGACACGTTCCGGGCCTTGAGCCCTATGTGCTCCGACGCCACGGGTGCGGGTGCAGGTGCGGACGGCGTATTAGACATGGCGTCAATGTACTGATGGGTAGCGCCCGCGCAACACCCCTGTGCACGGATTCCCGCGCCGGGGGCCCGCCGGGTCACTGCCGGGCCCCCGGCGGGCCGTCGTGGGGTCCTACCGCAGGACACCCGCCTTCGTACCGTCCGTCAGCTTCCCGGACAGCTCCACCTGCGCGCCCTCCGGCGCCTTCACCGCCAGCCGGGTGCCCGTCGCCGTCCCGGTCGCCCCGCCCGTCACCGACAGGGAGGTGAACTGGGCCGTGCCCGCCGCCAGTACGTACCAGTGGCCGCCCTGCGACTTCCACAGCACGCCCGCCAGGACCCGGGGCTCCCGCGGCCCGCACGCCGGGGAGCCCTCCGCCTTGGCCGCCTGCGCCGCCACCTGCGCGCCCGGGGCCAGGAACTGCGCCTGCACCCGGTCCGCCGTGCCCCGCCAGGTCTCCGCCCGGGTGCACAGCCAGGCCGCCGTGCCGTTGCCCTCCGGGAGCGGCTGGCGGGCGTACGGCCACGAGTTGACCGTACGCACGCCGTGCGAGCGGACCGAGGGCAGCAGGCACGCGATACGCGACCACTCGCTCAGCTCGGCCGTCTGCGTCACGTCCTTGGCTGCGCCCGGTGCGCCCGAGGTCAGCCGGGCCGGGGTCAGCTCGCCCAGGTCGGTGACCAGCCGGGGCCCGGCCGCCGTGTCCAGGGCCAGGGCGTTCCAACTGGTGCAGGAGCCCGCCGGAGCCGGACCCGGCACGGGCGCGGTGATCCCCTCCGGGGTCAGCCGCAGCACGGCCGGGGCCTCGGCGGGCTTGAGCAGGTCCCGTACGGACGCCCCCGTCACCCACGGCGCCGTCAGGTACCGGACGTTGCCGTCCACCCGGCTCAGCACCAGGGCCGTGGCCGTCTCCGCCGAAGCCCCGTCGGTACGGGCGAAGTCCAGGGCCGCGCCGGAGGTGCCGGAGACCGGCTCCGCGTACCGCACCACGCGCAGCCCGTCGTACATCAGCACCACCACCGCCTGGTCCACCGCGCCCGCGAACAGCAGCTGCGGCGGGCCCATCGGCGGACCCGAGGGGGTGCCGGGGGTGGCCGACACCATCACCGAGGCGCCCGGCCGGGCCCAGACGGCCAGCGCCCGGCGCAGCAGCTCCTTGTCGTCCACCCGGCCGCCGCGGGCGGGCCAGCCGGCGAAGTCGGCGCGGTCGGACGTACGCCAGGCGGTCGCGGCCGCGCGGGTCACCTCGGCCGGATCCAGGGCCTGTTCGGCGGCGGCGTTGCGGGCGTACGAGGGCGCGGCGGCCCCGTCGGAACCCCAGCCTCCGCCCGGCAGCCCGAGCAGCGCCCCGCACACCAGCAGCGCGGCGCCCGCGGCGAGCGACCCGCGCACCCAGCGGCGGCGGCGCAGCAGATCGGTCGGGCGGGCCTGGAGTACGCAGGGGTCGAACTCGGCGGAGCCGAACAGGGCGTCGTTCTCCGGCCCCCCGGCCGCGGTGAGCGCGGCCTGCGGGTCCACCACCCCGGCCTCGGCCAGGACGCACAGCACGTCCACCTCGGACAGCCGCTCCAGCGCGCGCAGCACGCAGGCGGCCCGGGCGGGCCCGTCGAGCGTGGCCAGCCACTGGTCCAGGGCCAGCTCCTCGGCCCCGCCGGAACGGGGGAACAGCCGCAGCCCCCACACCTGCGGCAGGGCGGGCGGCAGCTGCGCGCGGTGGGGCAGGGCGCGGAAGGTCAGCGGCAGCCCGGCCTCCAGCGCGGCGCGCAGCACCCGCAGCCGGACGTACGCGTATCCGGCGTCGGACCCCGGGTCGGCGTCCTGCGCCCCGCGCTGGAACGGCACCAGCCCGTGCGTGGCCCCGGCCCCCTCCCGGCCCCGGGGCAGGGCCCGCTGGGTGAGCGAGTGGGCGGTGAGCACGCGGCGGTTGCGCCCGAGGGAGGGCGGCAGCACGAGGTACGCGAGCCGCACGAGCCGCGGGTAGTGCTCGACGATGGCGGCCTCGGCCCGCTCGACGTCGACTCCGGCGTCGAGGGGATGCGGGCGGGTACGGGTGGCGGTGTCCGGCGCAGTCACATTCAGCAGAACGAGCGAATCCCCGCCAGGTCACCCACCCGGCGGCCCCCCGTCCGAGCGCCGACCCCGTTTCGCCCCGGGTGCCACCTCGCCCCGGCCGGGCCATTTCAGCCCCGCGGGGAGCCGGCGCCCCCGGACATTGCGACGGCTCGCCGCTAGGCGATGAGGCGGGTGCGCAGGGCGGCCACCGTGTCGTCCGGGACGCCCAGGCCCTCCCGGACGTACTTCTCCATCGACCCGTACCGCACCGCGACCTCGTCCAGCGCCGCCCCCAGGTACTCCGGCACCACCCCGATCAGCGCGATCGCGATGTCCGGGTTGCCGCCCGCCGCGGTGAAGCCCTCGATCATCGGCGCGAAAGCCTTCCGCACCGCCGGGTTCACCGACAGGTACTCCGCCATCAGCGTGTCGTCGTCCGCCCCCAGCAGGGACAGGACCACCGTCGCGCCCCACCCCGTACGGTCCTTGCCCGCCGTGCAGTGGAACAGCACCGGCCCGGACGCCTCGTCCGCCAGCTCCGTCAGCAGCATCCGGTACGCGTCCCGCCCGGAGCCGGAGCTGACGAACGACCGGTACGTCTCCGCGAACAGCGCCTCCACCCTGCCCCCGCCCAGGTGCTGCTCCGCCACCACCGGGTCCGACAGCAGGTCCTTCAGCTGCGCGGCCGCCGGCATCGCACCCGAGTTCACCTTGTCGGCGAGTACGTCGCCCACCAGCACCCGCGCCCCCTCCGGCACCACGTCGGGGTGGTCCAGCCGCTCGGCGTCGGTGCGGAAGTCGATGACCGTGCGCACCCCCAGCGCCGCCATCACCGGATCCGCGACGAGGTCGAGCCGGTCGAGCTGACCGGAGCGCAGGGCCAGGCCGGGACGGACCGTACGGCCGCCGGAGAGCGGGGTGCCGCCGAGGTCGCGCAGGTTGGCGACGGTGGTGGACGAGGTGGCGGTCATCGTGGGCAACTCCAGCGTCGAACGGATGGGCGGCTTCAGTATATTTTCGAATGTTTTGCCGGTGAAAGGTAATCGACGGCCAGCGAGATCCCGACGCCCAGCCCCAGTGCCACCAGGTGCCCGGCGTCGGTGAACGTCCGCTCCCGCCGCAGCACCGGCCGCAGCGCGAGCGCCAGCAGTCCCGCGCGGGCCGCGTTCCGCACCGCGCCGCGCGGCAGCGCCGAGGTGAGGGTCCCGAGCACCGCGTTGAAGCCGTAGCTGGTGCCCACGTCGACCGCCCGCCGTGTGTCCGACCCGGGCCGCCGCGCCCGCAGCATGCCGTAGACGAGCAGCGTCGCCCCGGCGTGCCCGAGCAGGAACACCCCGGCGGTCCACCAGGCGCCGTACGCGTACTCGGCGTACCCGAGCACGGCGAGCAGCAGCAGCGCGTAGGGCAGCGGCATGGGCTCCTCCATGACGAACGCGCTGCTCAGCAACGTCTCCCAGCGCCCGGCCGCGAGGTTGTCGACATTGGTCGAGCAGCCCCGCAGCACTTGCTCCCGCTCGCGCTCGCCGAGGCGCTCCAACGCGTACGCCCCGAGCTGCACCCCGCCGGTGTAGACCGGCCCCAGCAGTAGTGGATTCACCGGATCATGATCAGCCATGGGCCGGTGCCCCGCGCAACCGGTACCGGCGTTCGCGTGCGGGCCACCGGGTGGGACCATGAGCGGACCATGTCACCAGCCCCGGCGCCGCTGCGCCGCACGCGGGCCGCGATGTTCGCGGCGGTGTGTGTGGCGTTGGCCGCGCTGGGACACGCGTACATGTCCGGCCACGACCTTCCGGTTCCGGGCCTGCTGGCCGCTTTCGGCGTGACCGGCGCCCTCGCCTGGTGGGCCGCCGGTCGGCGGCGGGGGAGCGCGGCGATCGGGGGCGCGCTGCTCGTCGTACAGGGGGCGCTGCACCTGCTGTTCTCCGCCGTGGGCGAGCCGCACGCGCCGCCGCCGACGGCCCACGCTCCCACGGACATGTCCGGCATGGACCACGGCGCCCTGACCGCCGCCGCCCCGATCACCGCCGCGGACCCGATGGCCACGATGGACGCCATGCCGGGCATGGGCTCCATGCCCGGCGTGGACGGGATGGGCGGCATGGAGGGGATGGGCGCCATGGCCGCCCTCGGCGGGCACGGTGGGCTCGGGATGATCGCCGCCCACGTCCTCGCCGCGCTCTTCTGCGCGCTCTGGCTGGCCCGGGGCGAGGCCGCCGTCTTCCGGCTGGCCCGCGCGCTGGGGGCGCTCGCCGTGGTTGCTGCCGCGCCGTTGCGCCGGGCGCTGGGGATCCTACGGGCGCACCGCCCGCACACCCCCGCCCGCCCCGCGCGCCGTCGCGCGCCGGAGCCGCCGCGCGTGCCGCGCGGGGCCGTGCACGCCTATGACGTCGTCCGGCGGGGTCCGCCCGGGATGCCGCACGTCCGCGCCACGGCCCCCGGCCGTCCTGCCCGCGCCTGACCGGCGGTCCGGCGAGACCTGGGGCCGGTTTCCCCTGTCTCGCCAACCCCTAGGACCGTCATGTCCATTGAGGACATCAGGGACGCCCGCGTTCCCGCGCCCACCCCTGCCCCCGTTCCCCACCCACCGCGCCGCGGCGCCTGGGCGGCCCTGCGCCCGCTCGTCCTGCGCACGCACTTCTACGCCGGGCTGCTCATCGCCCCGCTGCTCTTCGTCGCCGCCACGACCGGGCTGATGTACGCCCTCTCCTTCCAGGCCGAGAAGATCGTCTACTCCCAGGAGCTGACCGTCGACCGCGTCGGCCAGAGCGTGCTGCCGCTCAGCGCGCAGGTCGCCGCGGCCCGGGGCGCCGCGCCGAAGGGCGAGGTCACCAGCGTCTGGCCCGCCCCCGAGGCGGACGCCACCACCCGCGTCGTCATGAAGAGCCCCGGGCTCGCGGACGGCGAGACGCTCACGGTCTTCGTCGACCCGTACACCGGGGACGTACGCGGCAGCCTCGCCACCGTCGGCGACGCGCTCCCGCTGCGCGCCTGGCTCAGCGCCTTCCACTCCAACCTCCAGCTCGGCGAGATCGGGCGCAACTACAGCGAACTGGCGGCGAGCTGGCTCTGGGTCGTCGCACTCGGCGGCCTCGCCCTGTGGATCGGCCGGGCCCGCAAGCGCCGGGCGGACCTCGTCCTTCCGGACCGCGGGGCGAGCGGGCGGCGCCGGACGCGGTCGTGGCACGGGACCGTCGGACTGTGGGCCGCGGTGGGCCTGGTGGCCCTGTCGGCGACCGGGCTGACCTGGTCGAAGTACGCCGGTGAGAACATCGGGCAGCTCCAGGACCGGCTCGGCGGCGCCACCCCGTCCGTCTCCGCCAACGTCAAGGGCGGCGCCGACGACGGCGGTGACGAGCACGCGAACCATCAGATCGACGCCAACGGTCAGATGATCATGCCGGTCGGGCCCGACGTCGGGATCGACGCGGCTGTCGCCGCGGCCCGCGCGGCCGGGGTCACCGAGCAGCTCCAGGTGACCGTGCCCGCCCAGGGCAAGGGGTACGTCGTCAAGGAGCGGGACCGCACCGCCCCCGTCCACCTCGACGCGGTCTCGGTCGACCCGGCCGACGGCGCGGTCATGGACGAACTGCGCTTCGCCGACTACCCGGTGCTCGCGAAACTGACCCGGTTCGGCATCGACGGCCACATGGGGCTGCTGTTCGGGCTGGTCAACCAGCTCGCCTTGGCCGCGCTCGCCCTCGCCGTGATGCTCCTGGTGTTCTTGGGCTACCGCATGTGGTGGCTGCGCAGGCCCACCAAGGACCGGGCGCTGTCCGTCGGCCGGGTCCAGCCGCGCGGGGCCTGGCGCAAGGCGCCGGTGACGGTGCTGCTGCCGCTGGCCGCGGTGACCGCGGTGGTCGGGTGGTTCGTGCCGATGCTCGGGATCAGCCTGCTGGGCTTCCTGGCGGTGGACATGGTGCTCGGCGCGGTGGGCCGCCGCAGGACGGGCGCCTCCGGTGCGGAGCCCGCCGACGCGAGGTCTTCCGGCACGCGCTGAGACGACGCCGAACGGTGGCCCCGTGCCTCCCCTCGCGAAGCACGGGCCCACCGTCGGTACCAGTTCAGTTCACTTCCGCCGACTGCGCACGAGCGCTCAGGGGGCGTACTTGTAGCCCACCCGGCGCACGGTCTGGATCGCACCGCGGTGCGCCACGCCCAACTTCCGCCGCAGCCGGGCGATGTGGACGTCCACGGTCCGGCCGTCGCCGACGTGTCCGTAGCCCCACACGGTGGTGACCAGCTGGTCACGGCTGTGGACCCGGTGCGGGTGCGCCACCAGGTGCGCCAGCAGCTCGAACTCCAGGTACGTGAGGTCCAGCACCTCGCCGTCCACCTCGGCCGTGCGCTGCTCGGAGTCGATCCGTACGAGCGCGTCGCCCGTGATCGTCGACGCCCGCGCCGCCGAGCCGAGGGGCGCCGTGCCGAACGGGGGCGCGAACGAGACCGGCGGCTGCTGGTCGGCCGGTACGAGCACCAGGTAGCCGATCATCGGCGGCTGGCCCGGCAGCGTCGGCAGCGTGTGCTGGGGCGCGGGCATCCAGGTGGCACCGGGCGGCAGCAGGTCCACCACGCGGGCGACCTCGTCCCGGTCGACGGCGCGCAGCCGGTGGCGGGGGCTGGGGCTCGTACTGGGCGGGTAGGGGCGGTGGGCGGTCGCGGCGGAGGCGGCGGTGATGAGGGAACGGGTGTTCGCCATGAGTGGTCAGCTCTTTCACGCGGAGTGTCGGCAGGAGACGTACGTCTGTGTCGTACCGCGCGGACCGAAGGCCTTCGGGAAGGTCTGGTGCAGAGGTTCCGGAAGGCTTTAGAGGGCCGGCGCGTTCTTCGCGCGGCAACACACCCGGTCGAAATCGTGATCCTGACGGGAAGGCCAGAACGGCTCGAGGTCGCTGCGACCTGTCGAGGAGTTGTGCGGATAGCCGGCCATGCGGCCATTCAAGCAGATGTCCCGCGCCCGGGGCAGACCCCGTCTCACTTAGTGGATCGGAATCTCACATTCCGTGATCATGGAGATATAAACCCCGGGCAATCTGGGACAAACTCTCAATTCGTCAGTCTCTTCCGCCAGTCCAGGCCGGTCACGGATATCGCATCGTGGGCAGATCCGTCCCACTCCCAGCTCAGGCCCGCCCCGTCCAGGGCGGCGACCACCTCCCGGCCCACGGAGCTCATCAGCTCCGGGGCGGGCTCGCCCTGCCCCTCCGGCGCGTGGCCCCCGTAGTACAGGTAGAGGTCACCGCCCTGCGCCGCGCCCTCGGTGGACTGGCTGTGGAAGAAGACGAACCCGCGCGCGTCCGCCGCCCCGTCACCCCGGATCTCCGCGAGGCCGCAGCGCTGGCAGCAGGTGAAGTTCTCCCGCGCGGTGATCCCCGAGGCCTCCAGTGCCGCGAACGCCCGCGCCAGCCGGTCGGGACCGGTCTCCCCGTCCCCCCATCCGGCCTGCTCCGCGACCCGCTCCCGCCACAGCCGCAGCGCCAACTGCTGCGCCTGCGCGAGCGAGACCGGGTGGACCCCGTCCTTCACCAGGTAGTCCTCGGCCAGCTCGGCCAGCTCCGCGCGGTCGGCGTAGCCGCAGCGCAGCGACAGCCGCACCCGCTCCTCCAGTTGCTCGCGCAGGTCGTCCGCGAGCGGCGGCGGCTCCTCCTCCGCGGCGAAGCGGGCCACCTCCCAGACCGGCGCCGCCGACCCGTCCCGGCCCAGCTCCCAGCCCTTGTCGCGCCGCGCCCAGCCCGCCATGAACTCCCCGACCTCGGCGGCGGTGTGCGCGTAGGTTCGGAAGTGCCGGTCGGGTCCCCCGTCGCGGTACTCCAACTGGTAGCCGCCCCGGGCGTCCTCGCCGTTCGCCTCGTCAGCGCCGTCCGTCTCGGGCGCCTCGTCAGCGTCGTGCCAGACCTGTATGAAGAAGTCCGGGTCGCTCGGGATCCGCTCGACGACGAGGAAGTGGTCCCCGTCCGCGCCGATGCGCCCCGCCAGTTCCGCCAGTCGGGCCGCCGCACCGGGCGCGGACGGCCTGTAGGTCTCGCCGCGCTCCGTCTGGATCCTGATCGCTGTCATGGGGACCACAGTGGCACGTCCGACTGACAACGGCGCCGGCCTGCCTCCGGGGGCAGTTCGGGCGCCGTCGTCAGTGCTGCGGGGGCGGTGGGGGGGCCGGTCTCAGACCAGACCGTCCTTCTCCAGGGCGGTGCAGCAGGTGTCCACGATCAGGCGGGTGACCACGTACGGGTCGACGTTCGCGTTCGGGCGGCGGTCCTCGATGTAGCCCTTGCCGTCCTTCTCCACCTGCCACGGGATGCGGACGGAGGCGCCGCGGTCGGAGACGCCGTAGCTGTACTCGTTCCACGGGGCGGTCTCGTGAAGACCGGTCAGCCGCTCGTCGATGCCCGCGCCGTAGTGCTTGACGTGGTCCAGCGGCTTCGAGCCCTCGCCCAGGGACTCGCACGCCGAGATGATCGCGCGGTAGTCCTCGCGCATCGCCTTGGTCGAGAAGTTGGTGTGCGCGCCCGCGCCGTTCCAGTCGCCCTTGACCGGCTTCGGGTTCAAGGTGGCGGACACGTTGAAGTCCTCGGCCGTGCGGTAGAGCAGCCAGCGCGCGATCCACAGCTGGTCGGAGACCTCCAACGGGCCGACCGGGCCGACCTGGAACTCCCACTGGCCGGGCATGACCTCGGCGTTGATGCCGGAGATGCTCAGACCCGCCGCGAGGCAGTGGTCGAGGTGCTTCTCGACGATCTCACGGCCGAAGATCTCGTCCGAGCCGACGCCGCAGTAGTAGCCGCCCTGCGCGGCCGGGAAACCGCCGACGGGGAAGCCGAGCGGGCGGATCCCGTCGAAGAAGGTGTACTCCTGCTCGATGCCGAAGATCGGCTCCTGCGCGCCGTGCTTCTCGGCGACGGGGCGCAGCAGGGCGCGGGTGTTCGACTCGTGCGGAGTCATGTCGATGTTCAGTACCTCGCACATGACGAGGATGTTGTCGCCGCCGCGGATCGGGTCCGGGCAGGAGAACACCGGCTGGAGCACCCGGTCGGAGGCGTGGCCCTCGGCCTGGTTCGTGCTCGATCCGTCGAAGCCCCAGATCGGCAGCGCGTCGCCGTCCGTCATGATCTTCGTCTTGGAGCGAAGCTTGGCCGTCGGCTCGGTGCCGTCGATCCAGATGTACTCAGCCTTGTAGCTCACGGGACCGTCCTCAGACTCTGCGGGTACTGCGGTGACTGCGGTGATGACCGCAGCGTGCCCGCTCGCGATTTCTCTTCCGTTGCCCGTGTGTGAACCCCGTGTTACCGGAGTTCGCGTCGCAGGTCGGGCGGGTTGTGCGGGAGAGGGTGGCGCGCCCGACCGGTGGGGCCGCGCGTGGGGCAGACTGAGTGCGTGAGCATTTCGTATGATTTGACTTCAGCCAGTGACGACCCCTCCGCGGGCGCCTCCGACCGGCCCGACGGGCCCCTGCCCCGCGTGGGGCTGCTCGGTACGGGCCCCTGGGCCCGCCGCACCCACGCCCCCGCACTCACCGCCCACACCGGCTCCGAGTTCGCCGGAGTCTGGGGCCGACGCCCCGAGGCCGCCGCCGAACTGGCCCGCCAGTACGGGGTGAAGGTGTACGAAGACCCCGACGAGTTGTTCGCTGAGTGTGACGCCGTGGCCTTCGCCCTGCCCCCCGACGTCCAGGCCCCGCTCGCCGTCCGGGCGGCCGCCGCCGGATGCCACCTGCTGCTCGACAAACCCGTGGCCACCGACGTCACCCGGGCCCGCGCCGTCGCCGACGCCGCCGCCCGCCACCAGGTCGCCTCCATCGTCTTCCTCACCCTGCGCTTCGCCCGGCCGACCGCCGGATGGGTCGAGGAACAGGCCGCCCGCGACGGCTGGTTCACCGCCAACGCCTACTGGCTCGGCGCCCTCTTCCCGCCGGACGGCGCGCCCAACGAGTACGCCGACTCGCCGTGGCGGAAGCAGAAGGGCGGCCTGTGGGACGTGGGCCCCCACGCCTTGTCCGTCCTCATCCCGGTCCTGGGCGACGTGGTCCGGGTCAGCGCCACGCGCGGCCCCTCCGACGTCGTCCAGCTGACCCTGCGCCACACCTCCGGCGCGGCCAGCACCGCCACCCTCGGCCTGGGCGCGCCCACGGCCGCCGCCGGGGTCGGCCTGGAGCTGCGCGGCGCGGCCGGCGTCTTCAGCCTCCCGGACTGGAGCGACGTACCGGGCGCGTACGGCCGCGCCCTCGACGCCCTCCTGACCTCGGCGCGCACGGGCGTCCCGGACGCCCGGGACGCCGCGTTCGGGGCCCGGCTGACGGAGATCCTGGCGGAAGCGGAAGCGGGCCTGGGGGAGGAGGGCCCGGGGGAGGCGAGCCGGGCGCAGGGGTAGCCCCGGGGCGGTGCGGGGCCGTGTGCCCCGGCTACTTGATGAGCGCGTTCGCCACGATGATCACCAGCCCGATCGTGGCGTCCGCCGCGCCGATGAGCAGCGCCGAGGTGAGCCGGTAACCCACCCGCACCGCGACCGTGGACCCCCACGCGAACAGCAGCGCGGTGTTCCCCCCGAGCCCGACGGCCGTCACCCCGGGGGAGTCCCAGTCGGCCAGCCCGGCCAGGACCAGCAGCAGCACGGTGGGCAGGGTGGCGGCGATCATCGGCCACTCGTTGTACAACGCCCGCACGAGCAGCCGCCACCGGTGTTTGGCCGAGCCGTCCTGGTGGGTGGTCATGTGGTGCGAGTACCCGTGCGCGAGCCCGGCGGTAGCGGCGGTCACGAGCACCCAGCTGGCGTCGTAGTAGGGGGTGTACGGACCCCCCTTGTGGTCCAGCGCCGCCAACAGCCCACTGGCCAGCACGGTCCCGTACACCCCGCCGAACATCCAGTCGGCGCCCCGGCGGGGCCGGGGGAGCGGGGACGGGGATGCGGGCGGGGGTGCGGCGGGGGTGGTGCTCTCGCTCATGGGTCTCCTTTGTGGGATAGAGGCCCCCTTTGAGCGGTTAGCGTACGAGATGGGGTGCAGGAAGCCGGTGGGTGGCGGCTGCGCTCGCCACGACGTGGCGGCGGCGGCTCGGCAGCATCATGGTCGGGTGGGCGATCCCCCAGGCCGTGCCCGCGCAGATGAACTCCTTGATGCGGGCGGCGGCCCGGCCCGTGACGACGCTGGACGTCATCCGGTCCGCACGGGTGACGCGCTGGAAGATCCCGTCGCGCCGTCCGAGGCTGACGCACTGGGCCGAGTAGCCGATCGTGGTCTCGGGAACCCTGCGGCCGGTCAGCCGCGCGGCCAGGGCGTCGGCGGCCCGCCACGCCATCGGGTTCGCCGTCGCGCAGGCCATCCGCAGCGGTTCCCCTCCCGCTCCTTCGGCGAACGCGGCGTCCCCGACGGCGTACACATCGGGGTGTGAGACCGAGCGCATGGTGGCGTCGACGACGATCCGTCCGGTGCCGGACACCTCCAGGGTGGTGGCGGCCGCGATCGGGTGCACGGTGAAACCGGCGGCCCACACGGTCACTCGGGCCGGGATCTCCCCGTCCCCGCGGGTGACCACGCCGTCCGCCGCGACGCGCGTGATCTCGGTCTGCTCGTGGACCGTGATGCCGAGCCGGTCGAGGACGGCGCCCAGGTGCCGCTGGGCCTTGTCGCTGAGCCAGTCCCCGACGCCGCCGCGGGCGGCGATGGCGACCCTGAGGTGCGGGTGCGCCTCGGCGATCTCGGTGGCCGCTTCGATGCCGGTCAGGCCGCCGCCCGCGACCAGTACGGCCGCGCCCGGCTCCAGCTCGCCCAGCCGTGCCCGCAGCCGCAGCGCGCCGTGCTTCCCGGCGACGTCGTGGGCGTACTCGGCCACACCGGGGACGCCGTGGTCGGCGATGGCGCTCCCCAGGGCGTACACGAGGGTGTCGTAGCCGAGGGTCTCGGCTTCGCCGTCCCCGCCGGTGAGGCCGACGGTCTTGGCGTCCGCGTCGACCGCGGTGACCCACGCCGTCCGGACCCGCACGCCGGTGCCCGCGAACACGTCGCGGAGCGGGCGGCGCGGCAGGTCCTGGCCGCCGGCGAGCTGGTGCAGACGCACCCGCTCGACGAAGTCGGCCTCGCCGTTGACCAGGGTGATCTCGACGTCGTCGCGGTGCAGGCGCTTGGCGAGGCGGCCGGCGGTGATGGCTCCGGCGTACCCGGCTCCGAGGACAACGATGCGGTGCTTCATGGCTGGCTCCCTATCCGGTTGGACTCACCTCCTGAACCGGACAGCCGCGCGATCCCTGACAGGATCCGATGGTGACGTGGGTCACCAGATCTCTGCCAGGGCCTGATGGGTGCCTTCGGCCGCCCACCGGCGGGTGATGCGCTCCAGCTTGTCGGGGTTGACCTGGATGCGGATCGCCCCGACGCCGTCCGGGGTCGCGTCGAGGCAGATGACGCCGACGATCCGCTCGCCCGCCGCGATCAGCAGGGCGGGAGCGCCGTTGACGACGGCGATGTGCAGGGCGGCGGCGGTGCCGCCGATACTGGCGCGCTTGGCGGGAGTCGGACGGAACAGGCCGCGCAGGTAACGCGCGATGCGGAGCGCACCGATGACTGGGATCCTGAGTGCCTGGACCCGGGCGCCGCCGTCGGCCACGCTGACCGCGTCGTCGGCGAGCAGCCGGATCAGCGGCTCGGTGTCGCCGCTGAGGGCCGCGGCGAGGAATTCCTCGACGACCTTGCGCGCGGCGGCCGCGTCGATCTCGGTGCGGGGCCGGTCGGTGGCGAGGTGCTGCTTGGCCCGCCGGTAGATCTGCTGGCAGTTGGACTCGGTGAGTTCGAGGATCTCCGCGACCTCGCGGTGCGCGTACCCGAACGCCTCGCGCAGTACGTACACCACGCGCTCATTGGGCGACAGCCGCTCCATCAGGAGGAGCATCGCGAGGGAGACCGACTCGCGCTGCTCGGCGGTGTCGGCCGGACCGAGCATCGGGTCCCCGGCCAGGACCGGCTCCGGGAGCCAGTGCCCGACGTAGCTCTCCCGCCTGACCCGCGCCGAAGTGAGCTGATTGAGGCAGAGGTTGGTGAGGACCTTCGTCAGCCACGCCTCGGGCGTCTCGATCAGTCGCCGGTCCGCAGCGTGCCACCGCAGGTACGTGTCCTGCACCGCGTCCTCGGCGTCACCGGCCGACCCCAGCAGCCGGTAGGCGATCGCCTCCAGGCGGCCCCGGGAACTCTCGAACAGCTCGGCCTGGTGCGTGCTCAGTGACATCGGGCCATGGTCGGTCACGCGTGCGGGCCGCGTCCACCCGCGCCGTGACCGGCCGGGCGCGGTGCTCGGCCGGGCGCGGTGCTCGGCGTGCCCCCGCGGGTGTCGCACCCCGCGCTCCCGCTGACCGGCGACATCACCCGCTGCTCCCGGGGTCGGGGCCGCTGCCGGGTCCGCCGCCCGGACGAATGTCGTCGAGGCTGTCCACGGCGGTGACGGGCGGTGGAGGTGAAGGGGTGGGCACCTGTATGAGCCTGGGGATGTAGACGATGTCGCCGTTCCGGTACTCCGCCTTCCACGACGTCCGGTAGCACACGACCCGGCCCGGGTCGCCCCGCGCCGCATAGCACTGGGGCGCCGACGCCGCAGGCGCGGCCCGCGACGTCTGTGACACGGCGCCCGCGTCACTCGCCGACGCGCCCCACGCGCCGAGTGTCATGCAGCAGGAAGCGGCGGCCGCGAGGCCGGTACGCCTGAAGGCTGTTTTCTTCATCCTCATCACCTGAGCCCTGTCAGTGCTCGGAAGGGTGGAGCTTGCGGGCGGCTTCGTGGCGGGTGTGGACGCCGAGTTTGGTCAGTACCGCGCCCACGTGATGTCCGGCGGTCTTGGGGGTGATGTAGAGGCGGGCGGCGATCTCGGCATCCGACAGGCCCTCATCCAGCAGCTTCAGGACGTCCAGCTCACGGTTGGTCAGCCCGTACGGATTGGCCCGGGTCGCCGACCGGGGACCACCCTGGGCCGGGCGGACACCGCGGGTACGCATCAGGGCGCGGGTGCGCACCACCGCCGGCCGGGCGCCGAGGGCCTCGAAGGCGGTCAGGGCCTGGTGCAGCGCGGGGGTGTCGCCGGCCAGCCGGGCCAGCGCGGCATCGTAGGGGCAGCCGAGCCGGTCCCACTGCGCCGCGGCGCCGGCCCAGTCGCCGGCCAGCTCCAGCGCGTAGGGCCCGGCCGCCGGCACCTGCGGCGGTGTTCCTCCGGCGCGCTGGATCCAGCAGGCCAAGGGTCCGGACAGCCAGGGGTGGGTGCGATCCGCCAACGCCGCCAGACCGCGCCCGGCCTCCGTCCGCACCAGCTCGTGATCACCGACCAGCCAGGCAGCCTCGACCCGTGCCTCCCACCCCAGGCCCGTGTCCAGCAGGCAGTCCGAGTCGGCCAGGCTCGCCGCTCGCTCCAGCAGCGGCCACACCCGGGCCTTGCCCTGACGGGCCTGCACCAGGCCCAGGACGGTCAGGGCCACGGACCGGGCGACCGGTGGTGAGCCGGGATGGGACAGGACCGCCTGTGCGGCGTCGGCGGCCGGGATCCACAAGCCCTGGTTCAGCAGCCCCCAGCTGCCCCAGGCCCTCGCGCACAGCAGGTAGGACCGCAGGTCACGATCGAGGCAATACGATTCCGCCCGGCTCACGGCCGCGGTGGTGCGGGCGGCATCACGCCGCAGCGCGGCGAACCAGCACGTGACGAGTGCCAAGAGCCCCGAGTCCACTGGCAGATCCTGGGCCATCGCGCTGGACAGCGCGTGTTCGCAGTCCTCCCAGCCGCACCCTTCGCCCAGCATGCGTGCCGCCGCGGCATGGAAGCGTGCCTGGACCGGTACCGCCGCATCGCCGAAGCGCTCACCCACAACGATGGCCTTCTCGGCGTAGGCGGCGGTCACCTCTACCCTCTCGTGGCCGTAGCAGGCCAGCTGACAGAGGTTCAGGTACGCCTGGGCCAGCTCCTGGCTCGGCCCCATCCCTTCGAGCACCCGTACGGCGTCCAGGCCGGTCTGTCTGGCTTCGGCGCCCCGGCCCGCCGGCCACAGCCAGCACGACAGCCAGCGCAGGTCCTCCCCCTCGCGCAGCTGGTCGCCCAGCTCCCGGCGCAGCCGCACGGCGGTACGCCGGGTGGCGATCCCCTCGTCCAGTCGGCTGGACAGGAGACAGGCCCGGGAATGGCCCTCCAGCAGGGAGGCCAACCGATCGGGTGGCAGGCGGTCGGCGTACCGCAGGGCGCGGGCGTATTGGGCGGCTGCTTCCCGGTACGCGCCCGAGGAGGCGGCGTGGGCGGCCGCCGCGGGCGCGTACTCCAACACGGCGGTCGGATCACCGGCGCCCTCGGAATGATCGGCCAGCAGCGCCAGATCCTGCGCGGCGACCGGACCGGACCGCATGACCTCCAGAACCCGCCGGTGTACCCGCAGACGGGAGGCGGCGGGGACGGCATCCAGCACCGCCAGCCGGGTCAGTTCGTGGCGGAACTCGGTGCGCTGCCCGTCAGTGCACACGATTCCGCAGGCCACGGCCTCGTCGAGGGCCTCCTCCGGGGCCGGCAGGATGCTGGCCAGCAGCTGCAGCGAGACCCGGCGCCCCAGGACGGCCAGCACGTCGACGA
Source organism: Streptomyces sp. G-G2 (assembly GCF_030063135.1). Taxonomy (GTDB): domain Bacteria; phylum Actinomycetota; class Actinomycetes; order Streptomycetales; family Streptomycetaceae; genus Streptomyces. Next base: position 8,679 of record NZ_JASISO010000023.1, on the reverse strand, counting down.
CCGTCCGCGCGGCGGCCGACAGGCCGGCCAGCCGGCCGGCGACGGCCTCGCGCACCGTGGCCGGGATGGGATCGGCGGGAGCGGCCAGGACCTCGGTCACGATGAACGGGTTCCCGGCGGAGACGTGATGGAGCTGCTCGGCGTCGATGGCGTGTCCGGTGGCGAGCCGGGCCACGGCCCGGCGGCTCAAGGGAGCCAGATCGTGGCGGTACACCCACGGGTAGCCGGCCAGGGTGCCGAGGAGGCCGGTCACGTGGTGGGTGCGGCCGATCTCGTCGTCGCGGTAGGTGACCACCATCAGGGCCGGAACGCTCGGCAGGCGCCGGACCAGGTAACGGAGCAGGTCCAAGGTGGCCTCATCGGCCCAGTGGACGTCCTCCACGACCAGCAGGCTGGGACAGGTGCGGAGGTCGGCGAGCAGGCAGTCGAAGACCTCATCCGTACGGCAGGAGCCGGCCAGTACTCCGGCCAGGGCAGTGCGTACGGCCTGGCCCAGGTCCGGGGCCAAGTCCATCAGCGGGCCCAGCGGGCGGGGCGTGGTCAGCGGGTCGCACGAGCCGACGAGGACCCGGATGTGCGGATCGGCCAGCTGCGCCAGATGGCGGACGACGGTGGTCCTGCCGATTCCGGCTTCGCCGCGCAACAGGGCCAGACGTCCAGGGCCGCTCACGGCCGCTTGCAGGTGGCCGACGAGGGCCTGGAGCACGACCTCTCGCTCTAGCAGGTCCATCACCCGCCATTTTCCCCCCTGGGCCGGGGCCGTGCAAAAGATCCATAGCGACCGCGACGGGTGCGGCCGCTGCGCCGGTGTCGCAGGAGGCCGAGGTGGGATGTGGGGCGTGGCGCAGGGGAATTTGGGGTGGGCCGGGGTGGAAATTGGGGTGTTCGCCCGATGTGCCCCCGGCTACGGCGGCGCACCCTGGTGGCAGAGCTCAGAACTCGGGATCTCTCTGGTTCGCGGTACAAACCGGCCCCGTGCCCAGCACGCTGTCCACCCCCGCGCCTCCGAAATGACGCCGGCAACGAATCCAGGTCAGAGAGCGCAAGGAGCATCTGATCGGGTTGCCGTCGAGTCGTCTCCGGCGCCGGAATGGGGTTGCGAATCGGCAGGGTTTAGATGGAAGGGAATCGTCATGCTCAACAAAGTCGCCAAGCGTGCGGCCATCCTGACCGCATCGGCTGCTCTGGCCGTGGGAGGCGCCGTGGTGCCCTCCGTCGCATTTGCTGCCCCGACGCCCGCAGTGACTCACGCGGCGGTGCCGAGCGACAATGGCGGGAATAATAACAACAATAATAACAACGGAGGCGGAGGAGGAAACAACAACAACAATAACAACAACAACAAGTGCCGCAAGGGTGCGAACAACAACAATAACAATAACAACAACGGCGGTGGCGGAGGCAATAACAACAATAACAATAACAACAGCAGCAGCAAGAACTGCCGCAAGGGTGCGAACAACAACAATAACAATGGTGGCGTGGACCGGAGCCAACAACAACAACAATAACAACGGTGGCGGGACCGGAGCGAACAACAACAACAATAACAACGGTGGCGGGACCGGAGCCAACAACAACAACAATAACAACGGTGGCGGGACCGGAGCGAACAACAACAACAATAACAACGGTGGCGGGACCGGAGCCAACAACAACAACAATAACAACGGTGGCGGGACCGGAGCCAACAACAACAACAATAACAACGGTGGCGGGACCGGAGCCAACAACAACAACAATAACAACGGTGGCGGGACCGGAGCCAACAACAACAACAATAACAACTGAACGTCAAAGTCCGGCGGTCGGTGGTTCGAAGTCACCTGGCCGCCGGACTTTCACGTGCGCGCCCTGCGGTGGACGGAGGCGGTTGCCCGCGGCTCAGTGCTCGTACGCCCTCGGGCTGATCGGCGGCATCGACGGAAAACGCTTGCGAGCGGCATCGCGGCTTCCCGGCAGCCATGGATTCCGCCCACTGTCCGCACAGTGGGCGGCCCTCCCGACGTTGGGACGCCTAGAGATCTGACCGCGGTTCCTGCGCTGCCATCCCGGGGGAAGGTCCGGCGCCTGCCCGGCGTCTGTTACGCCTGCCGCGCCATTTCCGTCGCTTACCGCCAGGCCGTCACCCTCAGTTCTGATTGCAGCTGATTTTCAGGGCCTCGGTGACGAAGGTGCTGCTCTGTCCGACGGGGGCCACCGGGTAGCAGGTCTGAAGGTTAGTGAGCGCCGCGTTGCCCAGGAGCGAGAGGACTTCTCCGTCGCCCGGAATCTGCGCGTCGTCGTGAGGGTGGGTGCCTCCACCCCTCAGGCCATTGTTGTTATTGTTGTTGTTGTTCGCCGCTCCGCCACCGTTATTGTTGTTGTTGTTGTTCGGGCCCTTGCCGCCGTTGTTGTTGTTATTGTTGTTGTTCACACCTCCACCGTTATTGTTATTGTTGTTGTTCGTGCCTCCGCCCGTGTTGTTGTTGGTGTTGATGTTCTGCGTGCCGATGTAGGTGTTGCCGTCGCCGACCTGCACCGCGTAGGAGACACGTTGGAATGTCGTGGTGCCGAGAAACGAGAGGAATTCCCCGTGGTCTTGAGCTTGGGCGCCGCCGGCACTGAAGAGAACCACTGCCGTCGCAGCGGTGCTGATCGCAACAAATCGCTTGGTGAGCTTCACTCGACCGACCTTTCGTCGTCCCTGGATTCCGGATCTTGAGACCCAGTCGACAGGATGGCGACGGCAGGGGTTGAACGATCATCAGGCACGCTGAAGGGGCTGCCTTTTCCCCCGTACAGCCCCAGAACTTCGCGTGGTCCGTCGGGTTGCGTACCAGTTCCTGAAACGATCTAGGGCGGGGTCGTAACTGTTGTCACCGAGCAGGGCTTCCGGGCATCGGTGGAGCCGGCCGAAGCCTCAGCCCTCTGCCACCACTCCAGACGGCGCCGACAGGCCTGTCCGGAGACCGACTCGAGCGCCAACGGCAGGAGTTGCCAGACGATGTGCCGATCGCGGGCGCGCGGCCGGATCGGGCCTCCGACGCCACTGCTGCGTGGAGGCCAGACCCGCACGGCGCCCGTCGTCCCCTTACCCGAGCGGCAGCATCGCCTCGGTGACCTCGCCGACCGCCGCATCGGGGATCGCCGTGGCGGCCCCTTCGAGGACGAGCAGCCGTGCCCCGGGGATCTCGCGCGCGATCGCCTCACCGTTGCCGACGGGGAAGAACCGGTCGCGGCGGCCGTGGACGACGAGCGTGGGGACCTCGATCTCGGGCAGGCGCTCGCGCCAGCGGGGATTGCAGTCGAGCCGGGAGAAGACCATGCCCATCTGGTTGGCCATCTGGACCGGGGGCGCGGTGCCGGGGGTTCGGTCCCAGACGCGCGCGGCGACGGCTCGCGCGGCGACCGGGTCGTCGCCGAGGATCTCCGCGCCGACGGCGGCGAACTCCGCGACCGCCTCGCGGTCGGTCCAATCGGGCAGCGGACGCGCGAACAGGCGGCTCATCGTCGCCTGGTCATGGCCGGGGAGGTCATCGTCGGGCGGGCCGGGGGCAACCGCGCGGGTGCCGACCAGGGTGAGCGCCGAGAACGCGCCCGGATGGTCGAGCACGGCCACCTGGGCGACCATCCCGCCGACCCCGATCCCCGCGAGGTGCGCGGGCTCCCCGCCGAGCGCGTCAGCAAGGGCCGCCGCGTCGGCGGCGAGGCCGCGCAGGGTGTAGCCGGGCGCCTGCGGGTCCGTCGTCGTCGACTCCCCGCTGTCGCGCAGGTCGTAGCGCACCACACGGCGTCCGCCGGCGGCGAGGCGCTCGCACAGCGCGTCGGGCCAGGAGAGCATCGTCGTCCCGCCCGCGAGCAGGACGAGTGGCGCGTCGTCGTCACCGAACGACTCGATGCCCGAGGCGATCTCATTGGCGTGGACAGTGGTCATCGGATCACCGGGAGACGTCGTAGGTCAGGTGCGTCGCGGTCAATGCCGAGATTACGCTCGGCTGCACCAGCGTGCGTGGCGCTCCGCTGGTGAACAGCGGTGTCCCGGCGCCCAGCACGATGGGTGCGAGGTGCGGTGTCAGGGCGCCGACCGGCCCGGCGTCGAGCGCCGAGCGGATCGTGGCGCCGCCGCCCATGTGGATGACGTCGAGGTCCTTGCCGGTGTCCGACGACGCCGCCTCGGCCCGCTCGCGCGCGGCGGCGACGGCGTCGGGCAGGCCGGTGGTGACGAACGTCCGGTCGGGGTCGTCGGAGAACGCCCACGTGTGCAGGGTCTCGCCGCCGGTGCCCGGACCGTCGTCCGGTCTGGGGCCGGGCCCGGTGACGAAGCCGTCGGGAGAGACCGAGATGTCAGCGATGAGTCGAGTCATGCCAGGGCAGACCCGATCCGCCGCCCGAACTCATCGCTCACGCAGAAAGCGTGTGGCGGATGTGAACTCGACAGCGCGAGGCGGGGCGGCACGTCGGACGTACGTCGGACGATCGCCCCCGAGTCCCTCAGAGGCGCGTATGCCCGCTGGCAGGGGCGTCCGAGGGCCTGCTCGGCTGGAAAACGGAGGGTGTCTATTCTGGCCGGAATAGACACCCTCGTGCTCAGAAGAGGTTGATGTAGACGTCGCAGGTGCCGAAGGGTCCGTGAATTGCCGCCTTCACGTACGGCTTACGGGTCTTCGCCACCGCGATGTCGCTCGTCTGCTGGTCGCTGATCTTCCAGTTGAGGTTGTTCACGGAGTCGTAGGACTGGAACGTCTTCTTGCCGTCGTCAGCGCGCCAGAAGGAGTTCGCGAACGAGAACTTGTCTCCGTCCCAGGTGATTTCCCTGAGCATGGTGGACGTCCCGTAGTCGCGGTACCAGACCTTGATGCCGCCCGTTCCGCAGCTTGCGGACTTGTATTTGTCCGTTCCTGCGGCGTGCGCGGGTGTGGCGCCGAGGGCTACGACGGAAGCGAGTGCTGCCACGGCCGTACCGGCCTTGAGGAGAGTGGAACGTGTGGTCACTTGATCGCCTTTGTTGGAGCAGAACAGAAGTTGAACGGGCGTCGGGTGGATTCAGTCGGCTGTTCTGCGAATTAACTTCGGACTGATGTGACGAAACTGTCCTCGAAGGGAACTATTCCCGAACTGCTTTCGGGCAGATGCCGGACCGGTCGTGCGCTGGTCTCCCGCTGTACGCCACGAGAGGGAATGTATGCGCGTCAGCCGATTACCTGCGACCGACCACGGGTTGATCCCCGCCTACTCCTCCTGGGGTCGGCCCCGTACCCCCCTGGGTGTAAGGGCCGGGTTCGGGGCCCATGCGAATGGGGAAACAGTATTCTTCGGCCACCGCGCCGTGCCGCCCGCGCCGGTGAACACCCGTCAGGTCGTGGCCGCGTTCGACGGCCGCCAGCGCCGCCGCAGAGTGCAGTTCCTCGGCAGCCCTCAGGTGCGGCGGGAGAGGGCCTCGCGGACGGCCTCGTCCGTGCGGGCCACGATCGCCGTGCCGTCGTCGGCCGTGATGATCGGGCGCTGGATGAGCTTCGGATGCGCGGCGAGGTGGCTGATCCAGCGGGCGCGCGCCGCGTCCGTCGCCTCGCGCGGCAGCTCCCGTACACCGGTCTCCTGGGCGAGCGGGTCGGACGTACGCGTGATGTCCCAGGGCTCCAGGCCGAGGCGGCCGAGCACCGTGCGGATCTCGTCCTCGGACGGCACGTCCTCCAGGTAGCGGCGCACCGTGTAGTCGGCGCCCTCGGCGTCGAGGAGGGTGAGCGCGCCGCGGCACTTCGAACAGGCGGGGTTGATCCAGATTTCCATGGCCGGAAGCCTAGGCCGGTCCGGTCGCGGACGGGTCTGGCCAGGGGCTTTTGTCAGTGGTCCCCGGTAAAATCAAAGAAGCACGACAGGAAGCCAACTACCGTTTGGGAGGCTGTAGATGGCCGCTGCCGCGATCATTTCGATGCCCAAGAAGAAGCCACTGCCCGCGGGCCTGCCCCGCGAGTGGTACGAGAGCCACAACCGCCGTCTCAAGGCGATGCGGCTGGCGATATCCCTGCTCGACACGGGGACGTACGACGCTCAGCGTGCGACGAACCGAAAGATCCGCACGATGGCCGCTCGGGTGGGCATCCACCGGCCGTCCAACCTCACCTGCAAGCTGGTCCGCTCGTTCATCCGCGCCGCGAGCTGACCCTCACGCGACGTCGAGGACCTTCGGAAGGGCGCGGCCGGAGCCGGAGCCCGGCACCTGGCCCGCGAGCCACGGCAGCAGCCTTCCGAGGGCCTCGGCGGACTCGGCGCGCCCGGCGCCTTCGGCGAGGGCGACGTGGACCGTCTCCACGTCGTCCCCGCCGGTGCGGACGGGGCCCGAGGAGATCCGGCCGGTGGTGGCGGGGGCCTCGATGACCGAGCCGGTCCGGGCGTTCCCGCCGGAGCGGCCGGGGTCGTCGGCGCCGTCGATGTCGGGGAACACCGCACCGGCGAGCAGTCCGACGGCGGCCGCGACGGCCGTGATCGCGGCTATGCGCTGGTGGTACTTGTGCGGCGCCCTCATGATCCGTCCCCGCCTTCCGGCTTCGGTGGTGTGTGATCACGAGGGAATCACGGCGGATACGCCAAAAGGGGAGTGGTCATCGTTTGGTCACACGATCAGAGCTGACTTGTCATCGGTACCGCCGCCGCGCCGTCCCCCGGCACGGACAGGGCCAGCAGCGCCACGTCGTCCCGTGGACCGCCCTCGGTGAACCGGGCCAGGTCCCGCCACACCGCCTCCGCGAGCCCCGCCAGGTCCCCCGGGCCGCCCGTACCCCGGAGCAGCGCCGGGATCCGGTCCGCGAGGGGGTAGAACGCCCCGGTCGCGTCCCGGGCCTCCGTCACGCCGTCGGTGTGCAGCAGGAGCCGGTCGCCGGGGCGCATCGCCACGACGCTCACCCGGAGCGGGGTGAGGTCGGCGAGCCCCAGACCGAGCGGTGGGCCCGGTTCCACCTCCAGCTCCGTCACCGTGCCGTGGCGCAGCAGCAGGGCCGGGGGATGGCCGCAGGAGACCATCCGTACGAGGTCCAGGGCGGGCGTGAACTCCAGTAGCAGGGCGGTCGCGAACACCTCGGTGTCCGAGGCGTTCTCGGCGTCGGTGCGCAGCCGGCGGTCCAGGCGCGCCGCGACGGCCGTCAGCCCGCCGTCGTCCAGGACCGCCTCGCGGAACGCGCCGAGCAGCGCCGCCACCGTGGCGACCGCCGCCAGGCCGTGGCCCTGGACGTCCCCGACCAGGGCGCGGACCCCGTACGGGCCCGCCCGTACGTCGTACAGGTCCCCGCCGACCAGGGTGCCGTGCTGGGCGGCCCGGTACAGCCCGGCGCAGCGCACCGTGCCGACCCGGGGCGGTACGGGCGGCAGTACCGCCAGCTGGGCCGCCTCGGCCACGGTCCGTACGCTCACCAGCTGGGCGTCCCGGCGTTTGCGGACCCAGGCGATCACCACGCTGAGCAGGCAGATCGCGGCCACCGTCGCGAGGTCGGCGCCCCGCGGGTGGGCGACGCCGAGGCCGGGCAGCCCGAGCAGGGCCAGGACGAGGGCGGCGAAGAACGCGGTGCCGGTGGCCCCGTACGAGAACGCCGCCACCGGGGGGAGTCCGGCGAGGAAGAAGCCCAGTTCGATGTTGCCCGGGGTCAGTGCCTGGGCGGCGACCAGCACCACCATGGCCACGGAGGGCGCGAACCGGGCCCAGCGCGGTGGCGGCTCCCCGCGCAGCCAGCCCGGTTCCTCGCGTCCGCGTCTCACCCCTCCACCCTGGTCCCCGGCGCGTGCCAGCGCACGCCGGGCCGCCGGGTGCCCGAGAGTGGACCCGTGACGGACAACGACGAGGGAACGGGACCGGCCCCGGGGCCGGGGCCGGGATCGCCGAGCGGGGCGATCAGTACCCGGCTGAACTGGCTGCGGGCCGGGGTGCTGGGTGCCAATGACGGGATCATCTCCACGGCCGGGCTGGTGGTGGGTGTGGCCGGGGCGACGACGAGCCGCTCGGCGATCCTGGCGGCCGGGGTCGCCGGACTGCTGGCGGGCGCGCTGTCGATGGCGGCGGGGGAGTACGTGTCCGTCAGCTCCCAGCGGGATTCCGAGCGGGCCGCGCTAGAACTGGAACGGCGGGAACTCGCGGATCAACCGGAAGCGGAGCTGGCCGAACTGGCCGGGCTGCTGGTGGCGCGGGGGCTGAGCGAGGACGTGGCGCGGGAGGCGGCGGAGCAGCTGACGGCGCGGGACGCGCTGCGGGCGCACGCGCGGGTGGAGCTGGGGATCAACCCCGACGAGCTGGCGAACCCGTGGCACGCGGCGCTGGCGAGCCTGGTCGCCTTCACGGCGGGGGCGCTGCTGCCGCTGCTGGCGATCGTGCTGCCGGATGCGGGGTGGCGGGTGCCGGTGACGGTGGGGGCGGTGCTGGGGGCGCTCACGCTGTGCGGGTGGGTCAGTGCGAGGTTGGGGGCGTCGCCGGTGCCGAGGGCGGTGGCCCGTAACGTCGCCGGCGGCGCGCTGGCCATGGCGGTCACCTACGTGGTGGGCACCTGGCTCGGCTCCACCTGACCCCGGCCCGACGGGGCCCTCTCAGCCTCGCCGTCTGGCATGGCGGGCCGGGGGCCACCTCGGCCCAACCCCAGCCTCGCCGTCTGGCATGGCGGGCCGGGGGCCACCTCGTCCCAGCCCCCAGCCTCGCCGGCGCGTGAGGCGCCGGGCCCG